>JAEUJQ010000071.1 GCA_016793095.1 Myxococcaceae bacterium
GCCGACATGGCTGGTGCGGGCGGCCTAGCCGCGTCGCGCAGGTGCAGAGGGGTCAATGCCCCTGAGAATCCCCACCCCGAGGGGGGTCAATGCTCGTGAGAAACTTCCCCGCAGAGGGGTCAAAGCCGGTGAGAACCGTCACTCCACCTCGCTCGTCCTCGTCCTGTTGCTCGGCTGCGGCACTCCGCCGGTGAGTCCCGATGGCGGCGCCGGAGGTGGTGCGATTGGAGGAGGTACTGCCGGAGGCAGTGGCGGCGGCCTGGTGGACGTGGTTCCGCCGACGCTGACGGCCACCACTCCCTCGACGGGCGCGACCGCCGTCGCCGTGGACAGCAGCGTGCTCCTCACCTTCTCGGAGGCGATGGCCCCCGCGTCCGTCATGCTCTCGGCCACGCCAACTGTCGCCTTCTCCGCTCCGGTGATGGACGGCGAAGGGACGCGGTTCAGCTTCACTTCCTCTGCCCCGTTCGCCGTGTCGACGACCTACACGCTGACGGTCACCGGCACCGACCTCGCGGGCAACGCGCTCGCCGGCCTGGCCACGTTCTCGTTCACCACCCGCGGCCCGCCTGACGTCACCGCGCCGATCGTGAACGCCTTCCTGCCGATGGGAGTCGGCGTGGCGCTCGACGCAGGCCTCGTCATCACCTTCTCGGAGCGGATGGACCCGGGCAGCGTCTCGGTGCAGCTCGTCCCTGTGCACGCGCTCGACGCGCCCACCTTCGACGCCTCGGAGAAGGTAGCCACCTTCGCGCCCTCGACGCCGCTCGAACCCTCGACGAGCTACACAGCGACCATCGCTGGCAACGACGCGTCCGGGAACGCGCTCACGGGGACCACCACGTTCGGCTTCACCACCCGTGCGTTGCCCGACAGCACCCGACCGCTCATCCGCAGCGTCTCGCCCGCCGACCAGTCTACGGGCGTTGCTCCCTCCGCCAGAACGTCCGTCACGTTCAGCGAACGGATGAGCGTCAGCGCGACGGAGTTTGCGTTCGCGCTCCGCAAGCAGGGCGGCGCCCCGGTCGTCGGCACCTTCAAGTGGGACCTGGCCGGGAGTGTCATGACGTTCGACCCCACCGCCGACCTCGACCCGACGTCCGTCTACCTCGTGAGCGTTGGCACCGGCGCGAGGGACAGCGCGGGGAACACGCTGCTCTCGGCCTTCTCCTCGCAGTTCACGACCGCCGCGGTGCCAGACACCACGCTCCCTCAGGTCACCCGCGTGACCCCGCTCAGCGGGAGCGCCGGGCTGCCGCGGTGTGACTGGACCTTCGTCATCACCTTCTCCGAGACGATGGACGTGGCCTCCACCCAGGCCGCGGTGTCGGTGCAGCAGACAGCCCCTTCGACGAAGCCGATCGCGTTCACGCCCGAGTGGAGCCGTGACGCCACCCGACTCACGATCCTCCGCGCGGCGGGCGCCGACTGCTTCGACTACGGCGCTACCGCCCGGCTCGAGATCTCCACCAGCGCCGATGACCTGGCCGGCAACCGGCTGGCGTCGGCCTTCTCGAGTACGGCGTCCGTGATTCGTCAGGGCACCGCGGAGGTGAGGGGGAGCCCCGGGCTGTCGCGCTCCGTCTTCGAGACCGGCTCCTTCAACTCCGCCGCGCTGTGGGCCGGTGAAGCGGACGAGGACGGCAACGGCGTGCGCACGCTGCTGCACTTCCCGCTCACCATGGTGCCGGCGTCCAGCGTCATCACGCAGGCGACGCTCAAGCTGCGTATCGCCGAGGGAGGCGGTCAGCCGTTCACCTCGCTCGGCCCGCTCTTCGCCGACTCGGTGGACGTCGGAGGCACCCACGAGCCTGCCGACTACGACGCGCCCGTGCTCCCGAGCTGTCTGGTGGTGCCGCCGCCGCCGGGCTGCGCGGCCGTTGGCTTCCACAAGCAGTTCGCGACGGAGGCCTGGTACGGCGACCGCACGCTCGACGTCACCCGGGCCGTCTTCGCCGACTTCGCGCGGGGCAGTCGGAGTCAGTTCCGGCTCGAGTTCCTCACCGAGCGCTCGAACAACGGCATGCTCGACTATGTCCGCTTCGCGGGTGGGCCCATCAGCGAACAGACCGGCGCGCCGCGCCTGCGCATCACCTGGGAGTACCCCTGAGCGCAGGCTGCTCGCTCGCCTGAACGAAGTCGCGGTCGAAGGTGGAGAGCTGCGCTGACACGCGCTGCAGCACCGCCCTGGCGCCGTCGCGGTCCGAGGCGTTCTCGAGCTCGCCGAGCAGCCCTCCCAGCGGCACGAGAAAGCCGTGCAGCGCTTCGTGCGCTGGTCCCGTCATCGTGCAGCGCTCGAAGATGCCGCTCCACGCCATGCGCAGCTCCGAGGCGGCCTCCAGGGTCGTCAGCCTGTCTGCCTGGGCCTTCGTCACGAGCGCCTGCATGGTGCGTACGCCCTCGACGGTCTCGCGGTTGGCCTCCCAGCGTTGGCCACGAGGCGCGGTCGTCGGGCCGTCGGCGTGGTGAGCGTGCGCTGCTCCCTCGAGGGTCTGGTGCGGCAGGCTCAGCACGAGGTGGGCGGCGCCGACGGCCACCAGCGCGACCGTCATCAGCCCCAGCACGCGGTGCCAGACCTTCGTGGCGTCGCCGCCGCCATCGGCCGTGAATCGGCCGAGCGCGGTCTGGTCGTCCGGCGCAACGACCTCCCGAAGGCTCGCGCCGCCCGCGCGAACGGCTCGAGGCACCACCACCGCGACCAGCGCCGTCGAGAGCAGCACCGCCGCGAGGGCGAGGCCGACGACGTGCGCCGATGCACCCGAGCCCCACGACGCGGCTGCGCCCACCACCGAGAGCGCGAGCGCGACCTTGAAGAGCGGCGAGACGAGCGCGAGCTGCAGCGGAACGAAGCGGTCGCGACCGAGCCGCCTCAGCAGCAGCGGGGTCTGCGCGAAGAAGAACCAGACGAGGCTGCCCATCATCGTCGCGAAGGCGAGGAGGGCGATGGCCGGCGCGACGTGGCTCACTGGTGCACCTCCACCTGCACCGCGAGGGCAGGGCTGATCAGCTCGTTGGTCACCACCACCCGGTCGGGCCGCACGAGCAGCTCGCTTCCCTTCCAGCGCAGCCGCGTCGGTCTCGTCGGGTCCACGAGGTCGTGGAGCCGCCTGCCGGGCGAGACCTCGGGGTTCTCGAGGCGTGGCGCGCCGTCGGTCTTCAGGTCGAGCATGCCCACGCCGCGGGAGAGCCGGTTCGCGAAGACCGGGAGCCGCAGGAGGGCGCGCGCGACCAGCCCACGCACCGCCCGCGCGACCGGGTTGGTCAGCGTGATGAGCCGGGTCGCCACCGTCGTCAGGCGGACCATGTTCGCGGCGATCGGACGGCGCTCGCGCTCGTACGAGTCGAGCAGGCGCTCTCCTTCGCGCCTCGAGAGGCGCTGCTGCTCGACGAGCGCGAGCTTCCAGACGAGGTTGTGCGCGTCCTGCACGCCGGTGTTGAGGCCCTGACCGCCGACGGGGCTGTGCACGTGGGCCGCGTCGCCGAGCAGGAACACGCGGCCCGCGCGGAAGTGGTTCGCGACTCCGCCAGTGAGGTCGAACCGCGAGGTCCACCCGAGCGCGTGAATGCCGAGGTCGACGCCGAGGCGTTGCCGGGTGACCGTCGTCCACGCGGCCTGGCTCGCGGCGTCGAAGTCCGCCGGCACCTGCGCGATGAGGCGCCAGAGGCCGGGCTCGGGCATCGGGACGACGAGGAGCACGCCGTCGCGCGACAGCACCACGTGCCCTTCGTCTTCGACCAGCTCGCACCGCGTCTTCACGTCGGCGAGCGCGAAGGTGACGCCCAGGCCCTGACGCTCGAGCGCCAGCCCGGCCAGCGCGCGCGCCTCGCTGCGCCCGCCGTCACAGGCGAGCAGCCAGCGCGCCCGGTGCGTCACGAGGCTGCCGTCGGGCGCGGTGAGGGTGGCCTCGACGTGGGTCTGCGTCTGCGAGAGGCCGACGAGCGTGGTGCTCCACTCGAGCCGGCCGCCGAGCGCCTCGAGCCGTCGCTCCAGCACCCGCTCGACCTCGTACTGCGGCACCGAGAGCCAGAACGGGTACTTCGTATCGCCCCACGCCCGGTTCAGCAGGTCGACGCGGACGGGAGCCGCGCCCACGGCAGGGCGGATGTTGAGCGCGCGGAAGCGCTGCCCCGCGGTGAGCACCTGCTGAGCGCAGCCCATCACCTCGAGCACCTCCATCGTCCTGGCGTGCACGACGAGCGCCTTCGACAGCGTGGCCCGCGCCGACTGCCGCTCGATGATGCGCACCGACAGCCCGTGCCGCTTCGCCTCGCACGCCGCGGCGAGGCCCGTGGGGCCCCCGCCGATGATGAGGATGTCCGTGTCCGTGTCCATGACGCCTCCGTTGGTTCGCCCACCATAACGGCCCGGAAAGCTGGTCCATGGCTCTTGAACTGCGACGCTTTGTTCCGGAAAACGGACCCACCATGAGTGACCGCTTCGACGACCTGCGGGTGCGGGACTTCGCCTTCTTCGACCGGCTCGCTGCCCTCGGCTCGCTGGGCGCGACGGCGCGCGAGCTGCACCTGCCGAAGGCGACCGCGAGCCGGTGGCTCTCGACGCTGGAGGAGCGCGTCGGCGAACCGCTGGTGAAGCGCACGACCCGCAGCGTCTCGTTGACCGAGGCAGGTCTCCGCTTCGCCAACCACGCGCGCGAGGTGCTGCAGGTCGTGCGCGCGACGCGGCTCGGGGTGAGCTCGAGCGCAGCCAGCGGCACCCTGCGGGTCTCGGTGCCGGTCCCGATGGGGCGGGTGCTCGCGGGGCCCATCATCGCCGGCTTCCGGAAGCGGCTGCCGGGTGTCCGCCTGGAGATCAAGCTGCAGGCCGATCCGGTGGACCTCGTGCGCGACGGCTTCGACCTCGTGCTGCGCGGTGGCCCGCTGCCCGACTCCGAGCTCAAGGCGCGCCGGCTCTCGACCGCGTCGATGTGGGTCTACGCGAGCGCCAGGTTCAGGAACGAAGCGCCCGAGCGCATTCCCTTCATCGCCGCGCCCGGGGACGAGGCGCTGCTCCGGCGCACGAAGACGCTCGCCGGCATCAGGCCGTCGGTCATCGTCGACGACCGCACCGCCATCGTGGACTCGCTCACCTGGGGTGCCGGGTTCGGGCTCTTGCCGACGTTCCTCGGAGAGGCGCCACGTGCCGACGGCGCGCTGGTGCGGCTCGTGAAGGAGCCAGTCGCCGCGTTGCCCGTTCACGCCATCTACCACCCGAGCCAGAAGGACGACCCGCGCCTGCAGATCCTCATCGACGAGTTCGGCAGCCACCTCGCGCGCGTGATGTGACGTGCGACGGCGGTGCCGCGCGCCTCGCCGCACGGGTGACCGGCTCGCTTGCACTCCGACGGGGCCTCTGCGCAAACACGCCCACCGGTGAGCGCCGCGCCCGACAGCCTCGACGCCCTCTTCGCGCGCCTCGCCGACGGCGACCGCTCGGCCTTCACGCCCGTCTTCCAGCAGTTGTGGGAGCCGACGCTGAGGCTCTGCACGCGGCTCATGGGCTCGGAGGCCGACGGGGCGGACGCGGCGCAGACGGCGATGGTGCGCGTGCTCGAGCGGGCGAACGAGTACGACAGAGCGCGGCCCGCGTTGCCGTGGGCGCTGGGCATCGCGAGCTGGGAGTGCCGCACGCTCAAGACGAAGCAGGCGCGGCAGCGGACGAAGACGGCAGCGGGAGCGCGCGAGAGTGATGAGGGCGCGGCGGTGGAGGAGCAGGAGCGGCGGCTGCTCCTCGAGGCGGCGATGACGGCGATGGGCACGCTGTCCGCGTCGGACCAGGAGACGCTGCTCGCGACGTACTGGGAGCGCGCCACCCCGGCGTCGGGCGCCACGCTGCGGCAGCGCCGGGCCCGCGCGCTCACCCGGCTCAAAGACGCCTTCCGGAGGTTGTATGGCCTCGACTGACCTCGCCACCCTCGAGCGGAAGGCGCGCGCAGGCTACGAGCGGGCGCTGCTGCTCCGCGCCGTCGTCGGCTTCGCGCCGGCGCTCGTGCTGGTGGTGCTCGCGACCTGGCTCAACCGGCGCATGACGTCGGCGGCGGTGTTCGGCGGGGTGCTCTTCGCGTCGGGTGTCGTCGCGCTGTGGCGTGGCGGGGCGCTGCGGCGGGCGGTGCTGCCGGGCGTGCTCTCGGGCCTGCTGCCGCTCGGCTTCGCCATCATCGCCAACCGGGGCCACTTCTGCGCCTCGGGGCACTGCTCGACGTACTGCCTGCCGGCGTGCACGGCGGGCGGGGTGCTGGCCGGCGTCATCGTCTCGACCATCGCGCGGCGCCGGGGCCTGGGCCTCTCGTTCCTCGCGGGCGCGTCGGCCCTCTCGATGCTGACGGGGGCGATGGGCTGCTCCTGCGCAGGCGCGTCGGGCATCGTCGGCATGGTGGCAGGGTTTGCCGTCGGCCTGGTGCCGCAGGGCCTTCGCGCCCTCGTCCGGCGGCGCTGAGTCCATGGCGCGCTCGCCCGACCGAGGACCCGCATCCAGAACGCATGGGACACGCCCGAGGCGTACGCGACGCTTCAGTTCGGCGGGGAAGTGGCGAACGACCTCGTCGCAGATCTCGGCTTGCCGGTGCCGCTCGGGACGGCAGTTCAGGTGCACGTCACGGACGTGAAGGCTGTGCCCTTCGTGAAGGGCCCTCGTCGCGGAGCGCTGGGAGACCTGCTGGACCGTCCATGGGAGCGTCGTGCGTTCGAGGAGTTCGCGGTGGGCCGCGGCTTCTTGTGACGCCCTGATTCCCTACGGAGTCCGGGCGGTTCTGCGTCGAGCGACGCCTGCATGTCACGCCTGAGCCCGCTCGTGCCTAAGCAGGCGTGACGTGGTCCGCCGCCCTCCTCGAGTCTCGCGCCCGCCGGGCCTACGAGTGGGCCCGGGTGCGTCGCGCGCTGTGGGGCGTCTCGCCGCTGCTCGTCGTGGTGGCGGTCGCCGCCGTCTTCTCGGCGCGGTGGCTGACGACCTGCGCGGTGGGCGGCGCGGGCCTCGTCATCGGCGGCGTGCTGCTCTGGCGGGGCGGCGGGCTGCAGCGCGCGCTCGTGCCCGGCGTCGCCGCGGGCCTCGTGCCGCTCGTCTTCTCACTCTGCGCCAACCGCTACGGCCACGCGTGCTTCGGCAGCCTCTGCATGCAGGTGTGCCTCGCCGCGAGCGCGCTGGGCGGTGTCGGAGCCGGCGTGGTGGTGAGCCGCTGGGCAGCGCGGCAGAACGAGCGCTCCTTCGTGGTCGCGGCGGCGGCGGCGCTCGGGCTCCTCGTCGGCTCCATGGGCAGCTCGTGCGTCGGCATCAACGGCGTGTACGCGCTCGCGCTGGGCTTCGCGGCGACGCTGACGGGTGGGCTCCTGCTCGCGAGGCGCGCTTGAAGTCCGCACGCTCCCTGGCCGCAGGGCGCGCGGCTCGTGGCGATGCCGCCGGTCGGAATCCTGCTCGCGCGGCGCGCTTGAAGCCTGCATGCCCGCCCGCAGCGTACGCGGCGATGCTGCGAGGCGGAGGCCGGCTCGCGAGGCCCATGAGGCCGGTGTTGCGCCTGCTTCTGCTCGTCGCTGTGCCCGCGCTCGCCACCGAGGCATGGACGTTCGACCCGGCCGTCGGCGCGCTCGTCGATGACGCCCTCGCGTCGCGCCCCGAGCTCGAAGAGGCGCGCGCCGAGGTGACGGCCGCTGCTGCCCGCGTCCCACAGGCGAAGGCGTGGCCTGACCCGATGCTGCAGGTGGGCGTGCAGAACGACGGCTTCCGCCGCTGGCAGGTGGGCGTGAACGAGATGAGCTGGGTGAGCGTCATGGCGTCGCAGACGATTCCCTTCCCCGGCAAGCCATCGCTCGCGGCAGCCGTCGCCGAGGCCAGGGCCAGCCAGACGCAGGCCGCCGTCGAGCGCGCGCGCCTGTCCATCATCGCCGACGTGCAGCGCTCCGCGGTCGAGCTCCAGCTCCTGCGCGCCCGCCTCGAGCAGCTCGGCGCCCTCGAGAAGCTCGTCGCGCAGGCCGCCGCCCTCGCCCAGGTGCGGCAGGAGTCCGCCGACGGCATGCAGGCCGACGTGCTGCGCGCGCGGCTCGAGGTGGGCCGGCTCGCCCAGCGCCGTCGCTCGCTCGAGCGGGAGTCGGCGAACGCGCTGCGTGCCCTCAACCGCGCCCGTGGCAAGCCGCTCGACTCGCCTGTCGTGCTCCCGCCGCTCGAGGCCGTGCTGCTGCCCGCGCGGCTCGACGGGTCCTCCGCCGGCGCTCCCGAGCTCGACGCGGCCAGGGCCGGTCGCCGCGCGGCCGAACACGGGGTGGAGCTCGCGGGCACGACGGGGTTGCCCGACCTCTCGGTGTCGGCGGGTGTCATGGTGCGCGGCTCCCTCGAGCCGATGTGGAGCCTCTCCCTCGGCGCGCCGCTGCCCGTGTCGGGCCTGCCCCGGCGCGCGCAGGCGCTCGACGAAGCGCGCGCCTCACTGCTCGCCGCCGAGCGCCGCGTCGACGACGTGACGCAGCGCCTGGCCCTCGCCGACGAGCAGCGCGCCCTCTCCTTTGACAGCCTCGTCGCGCAGCTCGAACAGGCGCGCGCGCTGGTGAACGACGCGCGGACCGCGACGGCCGCCACGCTCACGGCCTTCCAGACGAACCGCGCGCCGCTCACCACGGTGCTCGAGGCCGACAGCGCCTACCTCGCCGCGACCGACGACGTGCTGCAGCTCACCGCCGACGCCCTGCTGCTCGCCATCGCCCACCACGAGCGCTCGTCCACCGCGCCCACCTCCGCTCCGCCTTCCACCTCGAGCCCGGCCACGCCGGGGATGTGACCCATGAGCACCACTCGCGCCCTTCTCCTCGCGCTCGTCTCTGCCGCCCTCGCTGCGACGGGCGCCGTCTTCGTCACCTCGCGCGTCCACGCCGGTGCATCAGCGACCGCAGCCACCGAGACCTACCTGTGTCCGATGCACCCGAGCGTGGTGCAGGACCGGCCGGGCCAGTGCCCCATCTGCAACATGAAGCTGGTGAAGGCCGACCCACCCACGAAGGCGGAGTCCGGCGAGATGTACGTGTGCCCGATGCACCCGGGCGTGGTGCAGGACCGGCCGGGCCAGTGCCCCAGCTGCAACATGAAGCTGGTGAAGGCCGATGCGCCCGCGCCGAAGGCCGCCGCCGCCGAGATGTACGTGTGCCCGATGCATCCGGGCGTGGTGCAGGACCGGCCGGGCCAGTGCCCCAGCTGCAACATGAAGCTGGTGAAGGCCGATGCGCCCGCGCCAAAGGCCGCCGCCGCCGGCGAGACGTACGTGTGCCCGATGCACCCGGGCGTGATGCAGGACCGGCCGGGCCAGTGCCCCAGCTGCAACATGAAGCTGGTGAAGGCCGACGCGAAGGCCGCGGCCCCGGCCTCAGAGCTCGCCGTCATCGCCATCGACCCGGCGCACCAACAGCTCATCGGCCTCGAGCGCGGCGTCGTCGACCGCGGCGCCCTCGGCGGCGCCCTGCGCACCAGCGCCCGCGTCGCCGTCGACGAGACGCAGGTGCGCAAGGTGAGCGTGCGCGTCCCCGGCTACGTCGAGCGCCTCTTCGTCGACTTCGTGGGCAAGCCGCTGCGCAAGGGCCAGCCCCTCTTCTCCCTCTTCAGCCCCGAGGTGCTCGCCGCCGAGCAGGAGTGGCTCCTCGCGCACCGCAGCGGCGCCGCCGCCGTCGCGTCGTCGGCCAGGCGCAAGCTCGAGCTCTGGGGCGTGCCCGAGGCCGAGCTCGCGCGGCTCGAGCGCGACGGCGTCGCCTCGCAGGTCATCACCTTCACCTCGCCCGTCTCCGGCGTCGTCACGAAGAAGGACGTCGTCGAGGGCGCGCGGCTCGAGGCCGGCGCCATGCCCCTCGAGGTGTCCGACCTCTCGTCGGTGTGGGTGCTCGCCGACGTCTACGAGACCGAGCTGCGCTTCGTCACGCCCGGCCTCGTCGCGCGCTTCTCGACGGCGGCGTTCCCGGGCCGCGAGTTCGAGGGCGTCGTGCGCTTCGTCGAGCCGGTGCTGGACGCCCAGACGCGCACGGCCCGAGTGCGGGTGGCCCTGCCGAACGCCGACGGCGCGCTCAGGCCCGAGTCCTTCGGAGAGCTCGTCATCGCGCGGGCGCCCCGCGAGGTGCTGCGCGTGCCAGCCGACGCCCTCGTGCGTGGTGGCCAGCGCGACTTCGCCTTCGTTGCGCGCGCCGACGGCCACTTCGAGCCGCGGGAGGTCGTGGTGGGAGAGGTGACGCACGACTTCGCCGAGGTGCTGTCGGGCCTCGAGGCCGGCGAGGCGGTGGTGACGCGGGCGACGTTCCTCGTCGAGTCCGAGTCCCGCCTGCGGGCGTCGCTGGCCCGGCTCGCGTCCACGAAGGCGACGCTGCCCTCGGCGACCCTCGAGCACGAGCACCGGCCATGATCCGCGCTGTCATCCGGTTCTCGGCCCAGAACCGGCTCCTCGTCATCGGCGCCACCATCGTCGCGCTCGCCTTCTCGTGGCACGCGATGAAGACGATGCCGCTCGACGCCATTCCCGACCTCGCCGACACGCAGGTCATCATCACCGCGCGCTGGGAGCGCAGCCCCGACCTCGTCGAAGATCAGGTGACGTACCCGCTCGTCACTGCGCTGCTCGGCGCGCCGAAGGTGAAGGCGATTCGCGGCTTCTCCGACTTCGGCGCCAGCTTCGTCTACGTCATCTTCGAGGACGGCACCGACCCGTACTGGGCGCGCAGCCGGGTGCTCGAGTCGCTGTCGAAGCTCGAGGGGCAGCTGCCGCCGGGCGTGCAGCCGCAGCTGGGGCCCGACGCGTCGAGCGTGGGGTGGGTGTTCCAGTACGCCCTCGTCGACCGCACCGGAAAGCACTCCACCGACGAGCTGCGCAGCTACCAGGACTGGTTCCTTCGCTACTCGCTGCAGTCGGTGCCGGGCGTCGCCGAGGTGGCCACCGTGGGTGGGCAGGTGCGCCAGTACCAGGTGAACGTGAACCCCAACGCGCTGGCGTCGTACGGCCTGACGGTGGGCGACGTCGTGCGCGCGGTGCGGGCCGGCAACGAAGACGTGGGCGGCCGCCTCGTCGAGCTCTCGGGTCGCGAGCACATGGTGCGCGGGCGCGGGTACGTGAAGCGCGTCGAGGACCTCGAGCAGCTCGTGCTGAAGAGCAGCGCCGGCACTCCGGTGACGGTGAAGCAGGTGGCGACGGTGACGCTGGGCCCCGAGCTGCGGCGCGGCGTGGCCGACCTCGACGGCGAGGGCGACGTGGTGGGCGGCATCGTCGTCATGCGCGCGCACGAGAACGCGCTCGCCGTCATCGACCGGGTGAAGGCGCGGCTCGACTCGCTCAAGCCGTCGATGCCCGCGGGCGTCGAGGTCGTCACCACCTACGACCGCTCCGAGCTCATCGAGGCGGCCATCGAGACGGTGAGCGACAAGCTGCTCGAGGAGCTGCTCATCGTCTCCATCGTCATCCTCGTCTTCCTCTGGCACTTCCCGTCCTCGGTGGTGCCCATCATCACCATCCCCGTGTCGGTGGCGTTGTCCTTCATCCCGCTGAAGCTGATGGGGGTGAGCGCGAACCTGATGTCGCTGGCCGGCATCGCCATCTCCATCGGCGTGCTGGTGGACGGCGCCATCGTCGAGGTCGAGAACGCGTACAACCGCATCCACCGGTGGATGGCCGACGGACGGAAGGAGGACTTCCACCAGGTGCGGCTCAACGCGCTGCTCGAGGTGGGGCCGGGCGTGTTCTTCTCGCTGCTCGTCATCGCGGTCGCCTTCATCCCCGTCTTCACGCTGGTGGACCAGGAAGGCCGCCTCTTCCGCCCGCTCGCCTTCTCGAAGAACCTGGCGATGGCCATCGCCGCGCTGCTCGCCATCACGCTCGACCCGGCGCTGCGCATGCTGTTCGCGCGGGCCGACCCGTTCACGTTCAAGCCGCGCTGGCTGTCGGCGCTCCTCACCGCGGCGCTCGTGGGCCGCTACCGCGCCGAGGAGGAGCACCCGGTGAGCCGCCTGCTGCACCGGCTCTACGAGGGCCCGTGCCGCTTCGTGTTGAGGCACCCGGTCGCCACCATCGCCGTGGCCGCCGCGCTCGTCGCGTCCACCGTGCCGCTCTACGCGAGCCTCGGGTCCGAGTTCATGCCGCCGCTGCGCGAGGGCACGCTGCTCTACATGCCGTCGGTGGTGCAGCCAGGCCTGTCGGCGGGCGACGCACAGCACCTGCTGCAGGTGCAAGACAAGCTGCTGCGCACGGTGCCCGAGGTCGAGCGCGTCTTCGGCAAGGCCGGCCGGGCCAACACCGCCACCGACCCGGCGCCGCTCACGATGATGGAGACGACCATCGTGCTCAAACCGAAGGACCAGTGGCGCGAGCAGCCGCGCTGGTACTCGCCGTGGGCGCCCGAGTGGCTCAAGCGCCCGCTCCGTGCCGTCTGGACCGACCGCCTCAGCGAAGAGGCCCTCGAGGCCGAGCTCGACGAGCTGCTGCGGCTGCCCGGCATCTCGAACGCGTGGACGATGCCCATCAAGGGCCGCCTCGACATGCTGTCGACGGGCATCCGCACGCCGGTCGGCATCAAGGTACTGGGCGCCGACCTCGCGACGGTGGAGCGCGTCGCCGCGGAGGTCGAGGCGGCAGTGGCGAGCGTGCCCGGCACCCGCAGCGCGTACGCCGAGCGCGTCACCAGCGGCGCCTTCCTCGACTTCGAGCTCAGGCGCGACCAGCTCGCCCGCTATGGCCTGTCGGTGGCCGACGCGAACGAGCTCATCACCACGGCCATCGGTGGCGACGTGCAGAGCGTGACGGTGGAAGGGCGCGAGCGGTACGGCATCTCGGTGCGGTACGCCCGCGACTACCGGGAAGACCCGTCGGCGCTCGAGCGCGTGCTGGTGCCCATCCCCGGCGGCGGGCAGGTGCCCTTCTCGGCGCTGGCGAACGTGCGCGTCACCACCGGCCCCGCGATGCTGCGCGACGAGAACGGCCTGCTGGCCAGCTACGTGTACGTGGACTTCGACACCGCGAAGACCGACCTCGGCGCGTACGTGACGCAGGCGAAGGCGGCGGTCGCGCGGCAGGTGAAGGTGCCGGTGGGCGTCGAGCTCGTCTTCAGCGGCCAGTACGAGAACATGCTGCGCGTGCAGGAGCGGCTGCTGCTCATCGTGCCGCTCACCGTGCTGCTCATCTTCGCGCTGCTGTACGCGAACACGAAGTCGGCCTTCAAGGCGATGGTGGTGATGCTCGCGGTGCCGTTCTCGGCCATCGGCGCGTTGCTGCTCCTCAAGCTGCTCGGCTACCACCTGTCCATCGCGGTGTGGGTCGGCCTCATCGCGCTGATGGGGCTCGACGCCGAGACGGGTGTCTTCATGCTGCTCTTCCTCGACCTCTCCGTGGAGGAGGCGCGCGCGAAGGGGGCGCTCTCGACGCGGGCCGAGCGGGTCGAGGCGCTGGTGCACGGCGCGGTGAAGCGCGTGCGACCGAAGGCGATGACGGTGTGCGCGGCGATGCTGGGCCTGTTGCCCATCATGTGGGCCACCGGCACCGGCGCAGAGCTGATGAAGCGCATCGCGGCGCCAATGGTGGGCGGTCTGGTCACGAGCTTCGTGCTCGAGCTGCTCGTGTACCCGGCGGTGTACCTGCTGTGGCTCGAACGCGGCGCGACACCGGCGGCCGTGAAGAACGCGCCGGCGCAGGCGGAGCCGCTCACGTCGTGACGGTCAGCGCTCCGATGACCATCACGCCCGCGGCTACGCGACCTTCTCTGCCACCAGGACGCGGTAGGTGTCGGTGCCGTCCGCCATGTTCTGGTACAGGCGCGTGCCGGGGTTGCGGGCGAAGTTCTTCAGGGCCACGTCTGCCTGGTCGCGCCGCCGGCGCCCGAGCACGGGCACCTTGAAGGCGTGGAAGGCGTCGATGCACTGCGACACGTAGGCGTCGATGCGGGCCTTGTCCAGGTCGCGGGCGCGGACCGCCTCGGCGGTGACGTCGTTGGCCTCGCGGATCTTGAAGCCCAGGCGCTCCAGCAGCTTGAAGCATGGGTCCCAGGTGGCGTCGGGAATGGCGTTGCCCCACACGAGGTAGCCGCCGGGCTTGAGGAGCTGGTGGGCCTTGCCGAAGAAGCGTTCGTCCTCCTCGGTCACCACGCCCACCATCTCGGTCACGTGCGTCTCGTTGACCGCGATGATGTCGGAGCTGCTGGCGGCTCGGTCGAGGCGCGTGACGTCGCTGCAGGTGGCGGTGAGGCGTCCCTTCAGCTCGCCGACGAACTTGCGCTCGCAGGTGGCGATGGCGGCCTGCTGCATGTCGACCGCCTCGTAGGTGCAGTCGGGGAGCACCTGGCTGCACACGTGGTGCGCGCCCGCGCCGGTGCCGCAGCCCAGCTCGGTGACGTGCACCTTGCCACCGCGCCCGGCCAGGTACGCCCGCACGTCGGGGAAGTGGTACAGGCCCGTGTACGCGGTGCGGCCGAAGCGCTGTGGGTCGGTGCTCGAGACCGGGTCGTCGCCCCACGCGGCGGGCCACACGTAGCCCCATGTGTTGAAGGTGAAGTCGTAGGGAACGCCGTGCTCGGTGCGGGCGCCCTCCATGACGCGGTACAGGGCATAGAGGAGCGAATACAGCGAGGCCTTGTCATACGACTCTTCGGCGACGTCGCCGTCGGCGAGGGAAATCTTCTGCTCCCCCTCCACGGCGCCGGCCAGCACCCAGCCCGCCAGGATGAACTGGAGCTGGCTCTTGCTGTAGTTGGACTGACTGCTGAGGGCGGTAAGGACGTCCATGGAGTTCCTTCTTCGAGGAGTGAGCGCACACCCTAACGGAGTTGGTCTCGAGCCGGGTCACGGGTGTGCCACGGATGACGGACTCGTGCCTGCCCGAGTGGTGCGGAGCGCTCGGCGTCCATCGTGGTTCGCCTGCGCGCGGTGAGGTGCACTACGTTCCCCCGGTGCGGACGGACGTTCCTTTCGAGCGCGTGCTCGGCTGCCTCCATGGCTGCGCCGTCGGTGACGCGCTCGGGCTGCCGATGGAGAACCTCTCGCCGGCCACCATCACGCGGCGCTTCGGCGCGCTCGACCGGTTTCACCTGGTGTTCCGCACCGGCTTCGTCTCGGACGACACCGAGCAGACCGCGCTCGTCGCGCAGGCGCTTGCCGAGGGCGACGACGATGACGCGGTCGTGCGTCGGTTCCGGCGACACCTGCGCTTCTGGTTCGCGCGGCTGCCGTTCGGCATCGGGCTGGCGACGCTGCGGGCCTGCCTCAAGCTGTGGCTGGGGCTCTCGCGCTCGGGTGTGCGGTCGGGCGGCAACGGCGCGGCCATGCGCGCCACCATCGTCGGCGTGGTGGTGAGCGACCGGGAGCGCCGGCTGTCCCTGGGACGACGGCTCGCCGAGGTGACGCACACGCACCCGCTCGCCGTAGAGGCCGCGCTGTACGTCGCCGAGCTGGCAGCCGTCTGCGCGCGCGCGTCGAAGGAGACGTCGCGGCGTGAGCTGGTGATGAAGGCGCTCGAGGTGGTGACGGAGCCGCAGCTCCGGACCGCCATCACGACAGCCCTCGAGACGCCCGCCGAGCCGGAGGCCGCCGCGAAGCAGCTCGGCTCGACCGGCTTCTCCCTGCACTCGGTGGGGCTCTGCACGTGGGCCTTCGCGCACGGCGCCGAGGTGCACGACTCGCTCCGCCTCGTCATCCGGGCTGGTGGAGACACCGACACGCACGCGGCCATCGTCGGCGGCTGGACGGGCGCGCTCGCCGGCGCGTCGGCCGTCCCGTCGCGGCTGGTGGACTCGCTCGCGCGTGGGCCGTTCGGAGCCCGCCACCTCGAGTGCCTCGCCAGGACGCTCGCCGACGGCGCGCCGCTGCGCCCGTGGTCAGCCCTCATCGCCCTCGCCCGCAACCTCGCGCTCTACCCGGTGGTGCTCGCGCACGGGTTCCGCCGGCTCATTCCGTTCGGGTGAGCGGAGCCTCGAGGCGAGCAAGTGAGGTATCCTCGGCCTCATGACGGCCCAACGAAAGCCGCTCCTCTCGTACGAGGAGTACCTGGCCCTCGAGGCCTCGACGCCCGAGACTCGGCACGAGTACCTGCGCGGCGAGGTCTGGGCGATGGCAGGCGGTACGCCTGAACACGCACTCTACGCGACCAACTTCATCAGCCTCATTCGAACCTCGCTGAAGGGGAAGCCCTGCGCACCCTACGGCTCCGACCTTCGCGTTCGGGTCGAGGCGACGGACCGGACGACGTACCCCGACGGCATCGTCATCTGCGGCCCCCGCGAGGTATCCACACGCGACCAGAACGCCATCGTCAACCCCACGCTCATCCTCGAGGTCACGTCCGATGGGACCGAGGCGGAGGACCGGGGAGAGAAGTTCGCTCACTACCGGCACCTGGCCTCGTTGCAGGAATACGTCATCGTCAGTCATCGGCAGCAGCGCATCGAGGTCTACCGTCGCGAGGCCGCTTCTTGGGGCCTTCGCGAGTACCGTCCGGGTACCGAGGTCGAGCTCGCGAGCCTCGGCGTGAGGGTCGCAGTCTCTGGCGTCTACGAAGACCCGAACAGACCTACTTCACCGTGACGGGCTCGAGGTCGGCCCAGTTCTTTCCGGCCTCGACGCCCACGACGAGCGGCACCTCGAGCTGAAACGCGTTGCGCATCGCGTGCGCGCACACCTGCGCCGCCCGCTCGAGCTCTGCTTCGGGTACTTCGAAGAGCACCTCGTCGAGGATCTGCACCAGCGGCGCCGTCTCGAGCCCTTCGCGCCTGAGCGCCTTGTCCACATCGAGCAGCGCGCGTCGCGAGACGTCCGACACCGAGCCCTCGTGCGTCGCCCGTCGCGCGAGCCGCTCGGCGTACGACAGCAGCATGGAGTCGAGCGACTCGAGCCCGCCGATGGGCCAGCGCCGGCCGGCGAGGGTGACGATGAAGCCGCGCTCCCGCGCCAGCCTGAGCTGCTCGTCCTGGAACGCGCGCACCTTCGCGTAGTGCGCGTCGAAGCGGGCGATGTACTCCTTCGCCTCGGCCGGGCTGATGCCGAGCTGCATGCCGAGCGCGCTCGCGCCCTGGCCCGCGAAGGTGGCGAAGTTGACGACCTTGCCCACCTGCCGCTCCGCGAGGGTCAGCTCCGCGGCCGGCTTCTGGAGAATGGCCGACGCGGTGAGCCGGTGCATGTCCGCGCGGGTGCGCAGCGGCTCCACGAGGTTCGGCTCCTTCGTCAGGTGCGCCAGCACGTAGAGGCCGAGCTGGTTGAAGTCGACCGACATGAGCAGCTTGCCGGGCGGCGCGACGAAGGCCCGGCGCACCCGCGACATCTCGGGCGTTCTCCCGGGCACCCGGCCGAGGTCGGGGTTCGTGTTGATGAGGTGCCCTGAGAACGAGCGCGCGAGGTGGAAGCGCGAGTGCACGCGCCCGTCGGCGGCGATGCACCGGCGCAGCGAGATGAGCCACGAGTCGCGCAGCCGGCGCAGCCCGCGCCACCGCAGCACGAGCGGCACGATGGGGTGCGCGTCGGAGATGCGCTCGAGCGCCTCGTTGGCGGTGCTCCACCCCGTCTTCGTGTGCGAGACGATGGGCAGCTTCAGCTGCTCGAAGAGCACCTCGCCGAGCTGCTTCGAGGAGTTGATGTTGAAGGCGCGCCCCGCGAGCCTCGAGATGTCCGCCTCGAGCTCCTGCTCGATGCCCGCGAACGAGGCCTCGGCGCGCTCGAGCTCGGCGCCGTCCACCAGGAGCCCATGCAGCTCCATTTGCACGAGCGTGGCCTCGAGCTCCAGGTACTCGTCGAGCAGCGGCCCCTCGACGCCAGGCGCGAGCTTCGTGGAGATGGCCGCGGAGGCGTCGGCCCGGGCGCCAGCGACCTCGGCGACCCGGTCGATGGACAGACCGCTCCACGTCTTGCGCGCCTTCCCCACGCCGCGCACCTCGTCGTCATCGGGCAGCGCGCGGCCCAGCACGTGGCGGGCGACGAGGGGCAGGTCGTGCGGCGCCCAGTTGCTCGGCTGGGTGAGGTGCGAGAGGCAGGCCGAGTCCGACACGACGCCCGCGAGCGGAACGCCGGCGCGCTCGAGCGCCACCCGCAGGGGCACCAGGTCGTGGCCCTGCTTCGGCGCGCGCCCGTCGCCGAGCCAGGCCGCGAGCGCGTTCCACGCACGCCCGTCCGTCGCGACGTAGCAGTGCGCGCCGTCGCCAGCCGACAGCCCGAGGCCCACCAGCCGCTCGGCCGCCGGCGCCGGGTCTTCGAGCACCGCGCACAGCGCGACGGGGCGGCCCTTCACCGCGTCGAGGAACGCCGCGAGCTGCGCCTCCGTCTCGCACACCTCGGCACGCTTCGAGGACTCTTCGGAGACGAGCAGCTCGGAGAACCCGAGGGCGTCGTAGAGCGCGTTGAGCGTCGAGACGGTGGGCGGCGTCCAGGCCAGCTGCGACAAGGGCACCGGCAGCGGCCGGCTCGTCTCGAGACGCGTGTGCGCGAGCTTGCCCGGCAGCTCGTCCTTCACTGCCTTGAGCGCCTTCGCCACGCGGCCGTCGAGCGTGTCGAGCTTCCCGAGCGCCGCCTCGACGGTGCCGTGCTCGAGCAGGAACTCGGTCGCGCCCTTCGCGCCGATGCCCTTCACGCCCGGCACCTGGTCTTCGTCGCCCACCAGCGCGAGCCACTGGCCCACCTGTGGTGGCGGCACGCCGAAGCGCTTCTGGACGATCTCGATGGTGTAGCGAACGTCCTTGTTGGCGTCGAACCACCACACGTTCCCGGCGACGAGCTGGGCGTAGCGCTTGTCCACGGCGGCGAGGAGGACGTCGTCTCCAGCGTCGACGGCGGCCTTCGCGTAGCTCGCGCAGAGGTGCAGCTCGTCGGGTGTCTCGACGACGGTGAGGCCGAGCGCGCGGCACAGCTCGGGGAGCCGCGGCAGCTGGGCCTTCAGCACCTCAGGCCAGGCCGAGGCGCGCGCGGTGGAGTCGATGACGGCGACGGCGCGGGCGGGGCGCTTGAAGGCGACGGCCCGGGTGAGGGCGCGCGCGACAGCGAAGAGGCCGTTCACCGGCTCTCCGGACTTCGACTTCCGGTCCACCGGCACGACCTGGAACCCGCGCGCGAGCAGGTTGGTCGCCGACGCGATGAGCGTGCGCTCGGCCATGCGGCGGTTGTAGTCGACCGACGGGGGCCCGCCAGTCCACGGCGCGGCGTCACTCGTCGGTGCCGGCGGCCTCTGCGACGAAGCGCCGCAAGCTGACGTCGAAGCCGCTCTCGAGGCTGGCCATCAGGGAGTCGAGCTCTGCAGCCTCGAGCTTCGTGCGCGCCGTGAGCCGCTCGAGCGTTCCGCGCTGCAGCGCCTGACGCGCCGCCGCGAGCCAGCGGGCCGCCGTCGCCCGGCTCACCTGGTACAGGGGCGCAAGCTCGTCGATGGAGGCCCCGTCGACGAGGTTCAGTTTCAGGAGGGCTCGGTCGCGGGCCGACAACGCGGCGAGCGACTCGCGGAAGGCCTCGGCGAAGAACTTCGCCTGCCCGGTGCGCGCGAGCTGGCGCTCGAGGTCCACCGCGGCGGGCAGCTTCGCGAGCGGCTCCTCGTCTGGCACCTCGCGTGGCCGCAGGCCCCGGTGTGCGTCCGTCAGCGAGCGCACCGCAGTGGTGATGGTAAACGCCTCGAACGAGCCGACGCCGCGGTAGAGCTTGAGCCGCGCGCCTCCGTCGTCCGCCAGCAGCCGCGCCCGCGTCGCTTGCAGGTGCTCGTCGGCCTCGGCGTCGCTCGCGCCGAGCTTCTTCAGCGCCGCGCGGACCCGGGGCGCGACGCTGTCCTCGAACCGCTTCAGCGCGTCAGGCGCGCGGTGAAAGAGACCGCACGCGAGCACGATGCCGGGGTCGAGGGCCGTCGGAGACTTCGTCGCGACCTCCCGCACCCACGCCTCGAGGCGGTCGATCTCGACGGACACGCCGAACGCCGCGTGCGCTCGCTCTGCCAGAAGGGCGACCTCTGCCGAAGGGCCGGGCACGCTCGCACCTGACCGGTTTCCGCCGGGGTCTGCAAGCATCTGGCGAGGTTGTGCGGGCCCACGACGTTTCCGTGAGACCTGAGCCGGCCCCGTGCGTCTGCGGGCGTGACGTCCCACCCCACCGCTGACGTCCCATCCCACCGCCCCCACCAGGAGAAGCCATGACCCGCATCGCCGGTTGTCTCGTCGTCTGTCTCGCCACTGCCTCGTTCGCCTCCGCCAGGGGCGAGCTGCTCTCCCGCGCCGCCGACGGGCTGAAGGACGCCGTCGCCGAGCTCGAGGACACCCCGGGCGCCTGCCGCAAGAAGTTGTCGTCTCGCGTCGAGGCGCTCGACGAGGCCATGCGCGCGGCCCGCAAGGACGCCTCCGAGAGCGCCGTGCGCTCGGCCCGCAAGGCCGCCGAGCAGGCCGCCGACGTCGCCCGTGACGCCTGCCCCGGCGCGAGCGGCAAGCGGCTCGTGAAGGCGCTCGACGGCGCCGCCCAGGCCCTCGACGAAGCCCTCGCCGCGAAGGAAGACGCCGCGCCGCCGCCCATCCTCGGCGCCATCGCCCAGGGCCTCGGCGGGCTCCTCGCCGGCGCCGCCCAGCACGAGACCCAGCGCAGCTCGTCCGAGTGGTCGAAGTCCTCGCGGACCGAACAGGTGAACGGGCGTGACGTCGAGCCGGGCGCCGACGAGGAGCCGCCGCCGGCCGAGAAGAGGAAGGCGTCGAGGAGCGACGGGCCAAAGCGCGGCGAGTTCGGCGCCACCTGCCGGCGCAACGAAGAGTGCGACTCGAACACCTGCTACGTCGGCGCGGGCCAGCTCGGCTTCTGCACGAAGATGTGCAGCGAAGACGACGACTGCCCCCGGAAGATGTTCGAGTGGTCCTGCTACCGGCCGCGCGGCCTCAACGCACCACAGAAGCTGTGCCTGCAGTCGAAGGACTGAGGGCGCCCGCGTGCAGCGCGCGACGGCGACGCGCCCCGGCAGGCGGCCCGGGGTAGAAGCAGCCCGCATGTGCCCCGACGACGCCCAGCTCTCGGCCTTCCTCGACGGGGCGCTCGAGGCCGCCGAGGTCGAGGCCCTCACGGCCCACCTCGCTGGCTGCCACGCCTGCCGGCACCTCGTGACGCTGGGCGCGCGCGTCGTCACCTCGCCCGCGAGCCCGTCGATGGAGCGCTACGTGCTGCTCCGCGAGCTCGGCGCCGGCTCCATGGGCGTCGTCTTCGCCGCGTGGGACAAGCGCCTCGACCGGCGCGTCGCGCTGAAGATGCTGCACCCCGACTCCGAGGACGCGCGCCAGGAGCGGCTCGAGCGTGAGGCGCGCGCGCTCGCCCGCCTCTCGCACCCGAACGTCGTCGCCGTCTACGACGTCGGCCGCAGCGACGACGGCCTGTATGTCGCGATGGAGTACGTCGACGGGCAGACGCTCAGGCAGTGGCTGCTCGGCCGCCCGGACGCGGCGGCCGTCGTGGAGGTGTTCAGAGCCGCCGGCGCCGGCCTGCTCGCCGCTCACGACGCGGGCCTCGTGCACCGCGACTTCAAGCCCGACAACGTGCTCATCGGAAACGACGGACGCGCGCGCGTCTCGGACTTCGGCCTCGCGCACGTCGGCGGCGACGCGAGGCCTCCGGCGGCGCCTCCGCCCGGCGTCATGCACCTGACGCACTCGGGTGTCGCCCTGGGGACCCCGGCGTACATGTCGCCCGAGGCCCTGCGCGCGGGCGTCGTCAACGCGAGGTCCGACCAGTTCAGCTTCTGCGTCTCGTTGTGGGAGGCCCTCACCGGGCGGCGGCCCTTCGCCGGCCGCAGCGTCGACGAGCTGCTCGCCAGCATCGCGCAGGCCCGCCTCACGCCGCCGGCGAGCCTCGGCCGACAGGTCGAGCAGACGCTCCGGCGCGGCCTGCGGGCCGACCCGGCGCAGCGCTTCCCCTCGATGAAGGAGCTGCTCGAGGCCCTCGAGCCACGCCGGTCGCGCCCGTGGCTGGCCGTCGCCGCGCTCACCGTCGCCGCCGCCGGCTTCGCGGTCGTCCTCGCGCCGCGCGCCGATGCGTGCGCCGGCTCCGCGACCCTCATGCGCGCCGTCTGGAGCCCCGCCCGCGCCGACACGCTGCGCGCCGCGCTCACCTCGGCCGGCCTCGCCCCCTCGGCGGCGCCGCTGGAGCGGCTCGTCGAGGCCTGGGCGCGCGGGTGGGTCGACGCGCGTACGGCCGCCTGCCAGGCCACGCAGCGCAAGGAGCAGAGCGAGGGGCTGCTCGACCAGCGCATGCAGTGCTTCGACGCGCAGCTGAAAGAGGCGCAGGCGCTGCTCGACGGCCTCACCGGTGGAGACGCCGCCCTCGCCGCGCGGGCGCTCGACGCCGTGTCCAGCCTCCCCGGGCCCGGCGCCTGCGCTGGAGACCGCGTGTCGCAGCGGGTGCCGCTGCCCGCCGACCGCACCCGGCTCGGCCACCTCACCGACGAGCTCGCCCGGCTGAAGGCCCTCGCCCACGCCGGCCGCTTTGCCGACGCGGCCGCCGGGGCCTCGACGCTGGCGGCCGACGCCCGCGCGCTCGGCTACGCGCCCCTCGCGGCCGCGGCGCTCGTGCTCGAGGGCACGATGCTCGAGCGCACCAACGAGTTCGAGCGCAGCAACGGCGTGCTCGTTCAGGCGCTCGCCGAGGCGTCGCGCGGCCGTGACGACGAGCAGGCGGTCGCGGCGCTCACGCAGCTCGCCTACGTCGCCGGCTTCAGGCGCAGCAACCTGCAGCAGGGCCTCGAGTGGGTGACGCTGGCCCGCGCGCTCATCGAGCGCCTGCGAGGCGCGCCGCGGCTCGAGGCCGACCTCGAGGCGAGCCACAGCATCATCCTGCGCGAGGCGGGGAAGCTGGGCGACGCGCTCGACCACGAGCAGCGCCGCGCGACGCTGCTGGCCACCCTCGGCCCGCCGGGCGCGCTCGGGCTCGCGCAGTCGATGGTGCGCCGCGGCCGCATCCTCAGCGACCTCGGCCGCTACCAGGAGGCGAGGGCGCTGCTCGACGAGGCCGCGCGGTCGCAGCGCGAGCTGCTCGGCCCCGCGCACCCCGACCTCGCCGCGACGCTCAACCCGCTCTCGATGGCGTGCCGGCGCAGCGGCGACCTCGACGGCGCCCTGCGCGCCGGGGAGGAGGCGCTCGCCATCGGCTCGGCGTCGATGGGCCCCGAGTCGCTCGAGGTGGGCTACACGCTGAACCACCTCGGCAACGTCTACGCGGTGCGGGGCGAGTGGCGGCGCGCCGTCGAGGTCTTCACCCGCGTCCTGCGCATCGGCGAGAAGCACCTCGGCCCCGAGCACCACGAGGTGGGCATGGCGCACGCGAACCTGTGCTGGGCATTGCGCTGGCAGCGGCGCTGGGACGAGGCGGGCGTCGAGTGCGAGCGCGCAGAGGCCCTCGTCGTGCCGAGGCTCGGCCCGGCGCACCACTACTCGGTCGAGGTCCAGCGGCTGCGCGCGATGCTGCTGCGGGGGCGTGGCGCTCCTGCCGAGGCGCTCGCCCTCGAGCAGCAACTCCTCTCTGCGGTCGAAGCGGCGCGGGGCGCGAAGCACCCGCAGCTCGCCGAGGTGCTCGCGGGCATCGGCCTGTCGTCGCTGGCCCTCGGAAAGCGGGCCGAGGCGGCGGCGGCGCTCGAGCGCGCGACCGGCCTCACCCTGGGCAACGCGACGAAGGCCGAGCAGGGCGAGGTGCTGCTGGGGCTCGGGCTCGCGAAGGGCGACTGCG
The DNA here is from genome assembly GCA_016793095.1 of Myxococcaceae bacterium. Classification (GTDB taxonomy): domain Bacteria; phylum Myxococcota; class Myxococcia; order Myxococcales; family Myxococcaceae; genus Xiheimicrobium. The sequence continues at coordinate 23,627 of JAEUJQ010000071.1, forward strand.
CGCTGCTCTCGGAGGGGCGGCAGGCGCTCGAGGCCGGAGGAGCGTCGCCGGCCGAGTGGGCGTCCGCCGCGGCCGCCTTCGAGCGCTGCGCGGGGCGCCGCTGAGCGCTCGTGAGCGGCGTGAGGGAGCTCCATGAGAGTCGTCGGCTCCAGCTCGTCCCCACCGCGCCCCCGTGATGAGGCACTCGACGCCTGATGCGCCTGCAAGCGCGTCGCAGCCGGCGAACCTCACTGTGAGCTGGGGCGAACGGATGCCGTGCCCGGCGCATCGGTCGGGCCATGTCGAAGCTGCGCGTCGCCGAGTGCCATGGCCTGGCCGGACGGGTGTGGCCCTCATCGACACGGACGAGCTGAAACCCGCGGAACGGCAGGTTCGTCGCCGAGGCCATGAGGGGACACTCTGCCATGCAGTAGGTCTGCTGGGACGCTGGCGCCTGGCCTGCTTGTGCCCGTCGGAGCGCGTCGCACCTTCGAGGAGAGGTCCTCCATGCGTGCGATCGCATCGTTCATCGTGGTCGTGAGTGGCTTGCAGGTGGCCTCGAGCTGCGGAGAGTCCACCGCGTGTCCGCCTGGCAGCCTCGGGTGCCCGTGCGCCGTCGAGCCCGCCTGCCAGGTCGGCCTGCAGTGTCAGGCAGGGGTCTGTGTTCGCGGGACGGGCGGCGGCACCGGTGGCGGCGCGTCCGGCGGCGGCGCGGGCGGTGGCACGAACGCGAGGCCCATCAGCTTCACGGTGCCGCTCGCCGAGGGCGCCTTCTGGGACTACCGGTGGACGACCCGCCAGTCGAGCTACGGCATGGCGACGTCCTCGAGCGGCGGCACGTTCCGCGTGGCGCTCGGCGCGGCGCGCACCTTCGGCGACCGCTCGGGCTTCCCCGTCACGGTGTACGGCTCGCCCGGTGAGTTCCGCCCGCGCTGGCAGGCCCTGTCGGTCGACGGCGGCTTCCTCGGCTACGGCGGTGAGGCGTGGACGCCCATCATCAACACGCAGACGAGCCTCGTCGCTGGCGGTGGCTTCTTCGCGACGCTGCCGTCGAACACCGTGTTCCTCGCACGCGAGAACGTGTCCTTCTCCAACGCCATCGTGAGCGGCCGCGGCATCGTCCTCGAGCGGTCGGCGAGCACGAGCGACGTCGTGTGCGTCGGCGGCCAGTGCTTCAACGGCTCGGACCCCGAGACGAACCTGACGCAGAAGGAGTTCTACCTGCCCGGCATCGGCCCCGCCGGCTACACGTACACGTTCAGCCTGATGAGCAGCTCGACGCAGAGCACGACGCACAAGGAGGGCGGGCTCGTCGCGGCCTCGCTGCGCGGAGACCAGGGCCTCTTCACGGCCGAGGTGGAGCCGAACGACTCGCCGTCGGCCGCGACGCAGAGCCTCGCCACCGGGCGCGCGCTCCTCGGCAGCTTCTCGACGCAGGACCAGGGCACGACGCTTTCGCACACGTACCGGAACCCCAACGGCGTCACCATCGGCACCGCGTCGGACCGGGTGCAGGACTGCTACCGCGTCGCCGTGACGAAGTCGTCCAGCTTCGAGCTCACCTGGGACAAGTCGCGCTGCGCCGCCTGTCGCTTCTCTGTGGTGGTGGTGGCGGCCAACGGCACGCCAGTGTCGAGCACGTCGCTCTTCAACCCCGTCTTCACCACCGGCAGCCTCACGGCGAACCTGTTCGACTCGTACTTCACGATGTACGGGCGGACGTACGCGGTGTGCGTCGGCACCTCGAGCGCCACGCCGGTCGAGTACAGTCTCGCCTTCGAATGACGGCGCGCACGCTCGACGCCATCGCCGCATGGGATGCCCGCGTCAGCCTCGCGCTGCAGGCTCGCCGCAACTGCCCGGTGAACGTCGTCTGCCAGGCGCTCTCGTGGTCGGGGGCCGGCGGCGTGTGGTTTGGCCTCGGCGGTGCGCTCTGGCTCCTGCACCGGACCGGCCACGACGTGATGCCCGCGCAGGAGACGTTCCTCGCCGGCATGGCAGGCGCCTTCGTCACGCTGCTCGTGGGCAGCGCGCTGAAGGTGCTCACCGGCCGACGCCGGCCGTTCATGGCGGACATTGGCGTGCGCGCGGCCATCTGGGCGCCGGGCAAGGCGCGCTCCTTCCCCTCGACGCACGCATCGACGGCGATCTGTCTCGCGACCGCGCTGCTCGCGTCAGGGCACCCGCTCGCCTGGGCCGTCACGGTCTGGGCCGCAGGCGTCGCCTTCTCACGGGTGTGGCTCGGCGTGCACTTCGTGACGGACGTGCTGGGCGGCGCCGCGCTGGGGGTCGCCTTCGGCCTGGCGCCCTGGGAGCAGCTGCTGCGGTGGTGAGCCGTCCTGTCGGGCCTGGCGCTCGAGCTCACGCCAGGCATCGCGCATCGCCGCCGCGGGCACGGCGGCGCGGCGGGTCCGCTCGGACAACGTCTGCGCCCGCCACCCGTCTCCGCAGCGGCTCCGCACCCAGTCCTCGTACGCCGCGAACCACGCGCACAGCCCGGCCACGAGCGCAGGGTCGGCCTCGCGCACCTGCCTGAGCGTCGTGTTGCGCGAGACGAAGAGCGTCGTCGCGCCGCGCGTGAGCCGGACGCCCAGCGAGCTCAGCTCGACCTCCGAGCCCTCGGTGCGCAGGCGCCAGAGGCTCGACGTCGCGGCCCCGGGTGGCGCGGGCGTTCGCTCGAAGCCTCGCGCCGCCAGCAGGTTGTCGCCCGGGCGCAGCACGTCGCGGCCGAGACACCAGAGCTGCTGGTCGAACAGGCGCTCGAAGCGCTGCAACGTCCGGTGGTGCACGAGGCGAACTCCCGTGCAGCGACGCACGCGCCGAGCGCCGGCCCACCGTCAGGCGGACCAGCGCCCCGGCCGTGGCGTCACTGCGGCGACGGGTACTGACGCTCGACGACGCACAGGCCCTCGCCGGCGTTCAGGTGGCCGAACGTCGAGAGGTTGTAGGCCATGTAGTCGGCGAGGTCCTTGAGGCCCTGCGCCCCGCCGGCCGGGTTCACCGGCACGCCCTTCGGGTCGAGCGCGAGGTTGCCCATGGTGCGCTCCCCCATCTGCGCCGGCCCGCACGAGCGGAACGGCACCCGGTTCCCCTGCGCGTCGGTGACGGCCTCGAAGTCGACGCCGGTGATGTCCGCGGTGGTGACGGTGGCGTCGGGCGCTGCGCCGGTGGCCACCGACTTGCGCGCGGCGATGGCGTCGAAGCGCAGCGGCGCGTCTTCCTCGAGCGCGTCCCAGAAGGGGTGGTCGTTGTGCAGCGTCATCTGCACCGTCGCCTCCGCGCCGTTGGCGCCCAGCTGCACGCCGCGGCTGTCGGCCGGCATCAGCTCCTGGTTCTTGCAGTTCTTGTACGTGGTGGGCACGCGCCAGCCGAACGAGAAGCGCACCACCTTCGGCAGCCGGTTGAAGTCGTACGCCGCGTTCGTGGACCGGCAGACTGGCGTGCTCATCGCCCCCTTCCACGTCGCCGTCCCCTTCACCCAGTACGACCAGCCCTTCTCGCGCATCTCGCGGTACGCGGCCTTCGCGTCGGCGTCGAGGTTGACGTCGATGGGGCTCGCGTCGGCGGCCACGAGGTCGAACCCGAAGGCGTACTTCGCCGTCGTCGAGAAGGCGGGCGAGCCGGCCTTGAGGTTCTGGTTCGGCAGGCGCGCGAGGGCGAACGCCTTGCCCTCCATCTCCTTCGCGTCGAGCGGGCCCTCCTTCGCGAGGTCGACGGCCCACGGCCCGGTGAGGCGCGCCACCGCCGGCCCCGTCATGCCCGGGTTCGCCGGTGTCAGGTCAGGGTTCTCGGACAGGGTGAGGTTGTCGACGGTGACGAGCAGGTGCTCGTAGCGCACCTCCCAGCCGTCGATGAACCACGGCTCCATCGCGCCCGCCGGCGGGGGGAAGCCGAAGCCCTCGGTCGCGCTCGCCTCGGCCGTGAGCGTGAAGAGGAAGGCGCCGCTCGCCGGCGTCGTCGACGGGGCCGTGAAGGCGCGGAAGGCCACGCCCGCGTCACCCGCGCTGCCTCCGCCACTCACGCCCCCGGCGCTCCCTCCGCCAGCGCTCCCACCACCACTGCCGGCGTCAGTCGACGGTCTCCCCGGACCGCAAGCGGCCAGCAGCCCCATCATCAGCACCGTGCTCCACAGCTTCGTCCTCATCTCTTGTTCTCCTCGTCTGGTTGTGGTCAGCGGCTCACCTCGAGCCGGTACGGGCCGGAATTGGCCCTGAGGCCGTTGAAGAGCGCGGTGTCGGCCTGGTCGGCCGTGGCCGTCTCGTCGCGGAAGCGGAAGAGCGGCGGGCTCGTCGACACCTGCTCGAGCGTCGCGAAGTTCACCGAGGCGAAGAAGGCGCGCGGGTCGACGAAGAGCTGCACCGTCGCGCCCTGCGACAGCGTCGCGTCGAAACCGATGGGGGTGACGATGCGCTGCTCGCAGATGGGGTTCGACGAGGGCAGCGCGGGGTTGCGCGGAGGCGTCACCCGGTTCGTGCCGATGCGAAAGCTCGCCGTGAAGGGCCACACCGTGCCGGCCCGTGACGCCGTGCCCTCGACCCGCAGCACGACCGTGCGCTCATCGCTCGCGTTGACGTCGCCGGCGGTGAGCCACAGCGATGCCGAGCGGGTCGGCAGGTCGCTGCCCAGGCCCTCGACGGGGAAGGGCTGGGGCGTCGGGTCGAGTGCGTCGACCTCGAGACCCCCGCGCACCTCGCCGGTGGTGACGCCCGGCACCACGCACGGCGCTTCGGTAGCCCCCGAGGCCGTCGTCGGCTCCACTGTCGAGAAGTAGAGCGCGCCCACCCAGACGCGCGCGGTGGTGAGGGTGACGTCGAAGCCGCGGGGCGTGGTGAAGGACAGCGGCTGGCCCTGCACGGCGCCGAGGTCGGGCGCGGCGCTGGCCGTCGCGGTGAACGACACCAGCGCGTTGCCGGTGGTGTCGAGGCAGCCAGTGAAGAGGACGGCGAGGGCGAGCCGCTTCATGGCGCGCCTCCCACGTTGAACGCGAGCGTGAGCATGAGGGCGCGTGGCGCCCCCGCGGTGAAGTGCCGCACCGGCACCAGCGTCGGCAGGGGCGGTGTCGTGCGGAAGTCGGAGGCGAAGTTGAACTCCGAGAGGCGGTAGCGGGCGTCGAAGAGGTTCGTCGCCGAGAGGCCCACCGTGACGAAGCGCCACGAGAGCTCGCCGTTCACGTCGGTGACGAAGATGACGTCGCTGCGCTGGCCGAACGGCAGGGCGCGCCGGCCCACGTACGTGACGCCGACGCCTGCGCTGGCCCTCACCGGCGCGCCCGCGAGCTTCCAGGGCAGGTCGTGAAAGACGGCTCCATCGCCGCGCACCACGAGGTCGGGCACGTAGGGCACCAGCAGGCCGGTGTCGTCGAACTGCGAGCGCACGAACGTCGCGTGGGTCTGCACGTCGAAGAAGCCGCCCCGCGCCCGCCCCTGCACGAGGGCGCCCAGGCGCGAGGTGCTGCCGCCGATGACGTTGCGGCCCTCCTGCTCGCTGAAGATGAGGTCCTTGTCGACGCGGGTGCCGAAGACGACGCCGCGCGCGCTCACGTCGAGCCAGTCGTCGAAGAACTTCGCCGCGTACATGACGCCGCCCTCCCACGCGCGCACCGAGGCGAAGGGCGTCTCCTTGTTCTCGGTGACGAACTGCGGGTCGATGCTGCGCACGCCGTCGCCGAACGAGCCGGTGACGGTGACGCCCTTGAAGGGGCCCACCAGGAGCGTCGCGCGCGGCATGGCGGCGACGCCGAAGGCCGAGGTGCGCTCGGTGGGCTCCCGGTACTGGCCGAAGTCCCGCTGCGACAGGCAGCTCGCGTCGCCGGGCGGGTGACTCGCCGAGGGCCGGCGCACGTCGGCCACCGCGCACGCGTTGTTCACGAGGTACGTCAGCAGGTCCGCGCGCACCCCGCCGCGCAGGGCGAGCCACGGCGTGAAGGAGAGGTTGAGGTCGCCGTAGAGCCCGATGTCGGACAGCCGCGAGGAGAGGTCGTAGTCCTTCGCGTACGGCGTGTTGACGTCGGCGCCGGCGAGCACGCGCTGCTGCTGGCCGGCCACCGAGTCGTAGCGGGCGAAGTAGCCCAGCTCGAGCTCCTGGCTCCGGCCGAAGACGCTCCGGCGCAGCTTGCCCCAGCCCCGCGCGCTCAGCGTCAGCGCCTCGGAGTCGCGGTCGATGAGGTCGCCGCGCTGCCCGTGCGGGGACTGCCGCGCGAGCTGCACGTCGTTCAAGAAGCCGGTGAAGTTCTCGCGCACCCGGCTCGAGCGGAAGATGACGGCCGCCTGCTGGTGCGCGGTGAAGCCGCCGAGGTGGTAGTGCAGCTCGCCCGAGAGGCTCGCGCGCGCGGCCTCGCCGCCCTGCCGCGGGTCGTAGGTGTCGTAGAAGCCGAGGCGCCCCGCCCGAAAGTCGTCGTCGCGCACCACGCCCGCCGAGCGGAAGCCCGCCGTGTAGCCGATGGCCTGCACGCGAAACGACGTCGTCTCCGACAGCCGGCCCTCGTAGCCCGCCGCGGCCCGCGCCGACTGGGCCCCGCGGTTCTGCCCGAAGCCGTCGGAGCGCTGCAGCGACACGGCGCCGAACGTCTTCGACGAGGCCGACTCGGGGCTCCACAGCAGCACGAGGCGCTGCGTGTTGAACGAGCCGTACGAGCCCTTCACCGTGAGGCCCTTCTTCGTGAGGCCGAGCTCGTAGTCAGCGCTGCCCGCGACCGCGTAGTTGCCCTGGCGCGGGTCGAACGGGCCCTCGATGACGCGCAGGCTCTCGATGAGCTCGGGGATGATGAAGTTCAGGTCGGCGTAGCCGTTGCCGTGCAGGTTGCCCGAGTCGTTGACGGGCACGCCGTCGACGGTGAGCTCGAGGTCCTGGCCCTCACGCGCGTCGAAGCCGCGCATGAAGATGCGCTCGGGGTGGCCCTCGCCGCCCTCGTTCGTGAGCAGCACGCCGGGCGCCAGCTTGAGCCGCTCGCCGCCCGTCTGCACCGGCACCAGCGCCAGCTTGCCGATCTCGATGGAGAGGTCGCTCGCGCCGCGCGACTTCGGCGTGAGGCGCTCGGTGATGACGGTGGACATGACGTGGTCTGCGTGGCCGCCGTCGAGGTTGTCTTCGACGACCTCGGAGGGGTGGGGCGGGTGCTCGGGGCTGCCCGCGTCGATGACGTCGATGCCTCCGTCGTCGAGGCCGGCGTCGGTCGGCGGCGGCAGCAACACGGCCGGCATCGCGAACGACAGCCGGGTGCGGCTCGCCACCTCGGTGCCCTCGTGCACGGCGGGCTTGAAGGTCCACCGCGAGAGCGCCTCGCGCGCGGCGTCGTCCCACAGCGGGCCCGCGGACTCGAGCACCACGATGTCGCCGGCGCGGCCCTTCACGGTGACGGTGAACTCGAGCAGCACGTGGTCCTGCGTCGGCGGGGGCGCGTCAGGGGGGGCGCTCGCGGCGACCCGCGTCAGCACCTCGGGAGGGATGACCTCTCCCGCGAGCGCGAGCCCGGGCACGAGGACGAGCAGACAGGCGAGGTGGCGTGACGGTCGCAAGAGACCTCCAGCGGTGAGCAGGACGGCGCGCCGGCGGCGACTGCACGCGGGCGGGACAGGGGAGCGGACGACGAGCGGACGGGCAGCGGGCCCGGGCGCTCAGCCGAGCGCGGGCGGAGAGGCCTTGGGCGCGGTCCGCCAGACGGCCACGCCCGAGCGGTGAACCTCGGGCAGCCGACCGCGGGCGAGCTGCAGGGCCTGGGCGCTCGCGTCCCGTGCCTCGCCAGTCGAGCGCGTCAGCGTCTCGGGGGTGCCCTGACAGAGCGTGTCCTGCGGGCCCTCGAGGTCGTCGCCGTCGCGCTCGCACAGGCTGCGGTCTTCGTGTGCGTGCAGGTCGAGCGAAGCGTGCAGCTCGACGACCGAGCCAGAGGTGCTCACCGTGTGCCGCTCGAAGGCCATGTGCCCGACCACGAGCAGCTCGAGCGCGACCAGACCCAGCGCGAGCGCCGATCGGCTGATCACCGCACGCTGGACGAGGCGAGCCACGAAGCCACAGATAGGAGGGGGCTGCCAGCGCTGTCAAGGCGAGTTGTAGCTGTGTTGCAACATCAACCCACCGGGCACTCGCGTCGAGCGGGCCCGAGCCTGCTACAGGCGACCCATATGGTGCGTCCCTCAGCGCTGCTCCTCGTCGTCGCGCTCTCGGGAGCGTGCCAGTGCCTGGTGCCGGTGGAGGAAGGCGACGGTGGTGTCGTGGCCGACGCGGGCGCGGCCGCAGGCGCCGATGGGGGCGGGCCCGTGGCTGACGGAGGCGTGGAGTGCTCGTCGCCAGCAGACTGTCGCGGCACGTCGTGGGCGACCCGGTGGTGCGGAGCGGGCGGCGGCGGCTTCTCGTGCGTCGCGAACCGCTGCGTCGCCGAGTGCTCGGTGGCCGCGAAGACCTGCTCCGTTGACGCGCGCGCCGAGTGTGCGTCGTGCGGTGCCGAGCCAGTGCTGTGCGTCGCCGACGACTGCTCGACCAACGCGTTCACCGCCAGCCTCTCGAGCGTCGAGTGCCGGCCAGGAGTCACGCCGACGCTGGCGGTGAACGACCTGCTCTCGTTCGTGCCGATTCGCGGGGCGAGCTGTGAGCTGTCGGTCAGCGCCCCCTCGCGCGGCCTCGGGCAGCTCTACCGCGCGCGGAGCGGGTCGCGGCAGTTCTGGTTCGCGCGCGAGCTGGGCGGCTGGTGCGTTGGCGAGCACCTGCCGACGGGCGCCATCCGGTCGCAGGTGGCCTGCCCCCTCTGCACCCTGGTGGTCGAAGGGCTCTGAGCCCCGACACACTTCTTCAAGAACGACGACCGTCGCGTCTCAACCGCCTGAATCTCCTCGTTCACTCCCGCCCGGACGGCTCGACCACCCGGCGACCGCCGCGAAAGGCGCTTGCCGACCTCGCCAGACAGGACTACGCAGCGTTCGTTAGGAACCACTGACTAACCAACTCCATGGCCCGCCCGCGCCTCATCACCGACGAGCAGATCCTCCGCACGATGCGCGCGGCGGTGCTGCAGCACGGCCCGTCGGTGTCGCTGGACCTCGTGGCGGACGCGCTGGGAGTCACCAGCCCGGCGCTGCTCAAGCGCTTCGGGTCGCGGCAGAACCTGATGATCGCCGCGCTCCGGCCGCCGGACGAGTCGCAGTGGGTCCAGCCGCAGCCCCCCGACGAGCGGCCGCTGCTCGTTCAGCTCGAGGCCATGCTCACCGCGTACTGGGAGTTCCTGGCCCAGGTGGTCCCCTGCGTGATGGCCTTGCGCGAGAGCGGCATCGACGCGCGGCTGTGGCGCCAGCCGAACTTCACCGGGCCGAAGAAGGCCGTGGAGTGGATCGCGCGCTGGCTCACCGCCGCGAAGAGCCGCGGCCTCGTGGACTTCGCCGACGCTGAGATCGCCGCCTCGTCGATGCTGGGCGCGCTGCAGGTCCGCACCCTCACGGCCCACCTCTCGCGTCAGTCGATGGCGACGAAGCTGCACCGGGCGTACCTGCACGGCCTCGCCGTCTTCTTCACCGACGCGCTCGCACCTCGACGGCGCGCGCCCACGACCCGCCAGGTGCGGGCTTGAATCCCCCGGAGTCCTCCATGCCCAGAGTCCTCTTTCCGATGGTGATGTTGCTGGTGGTCACGGGCTGCAAGAAGCCGCAAGAGGCCGTCACCGAGAAGCCGAAGCCAGCAGCGCTCGCTCCGGTGAAGGTCGAGCTGGGCGCGGTGACGCACGAGAAGATGCCGCGCCTGCTCACGCTCGTCGGCAGCGTGGTGGCGGACCGCCAGAGCGAGATCGCCGCGAACGTCTCGGGGCGCGTCACGGCCACCTACGTCGAGCGCGGCATGCCGGTGAAGGCCGGCCAGGCCATCGCGGTGGTGGACTCGCGAGCGGCCGGGTTCCAGGCCGCGGCCGCGCTCGCGCAGAGTCAGGCCGCCCAGACCCAGGTCGCCCTCGCGAAGCAGGAGTGCGACCGCGCCGACACGCTCTTCGCGCAGGGCGCCATCGCGAAGTCCGAGTTCGACCGGCTGAAGACGCAGTGCACCTCGCAGCTGTACCAGGCGAACGCCGCGCAGGCGAACGCCGACCTCGCGGGGAAGCTGGCCGGCGACACCGTCATCCGCGCGCCCATCGACGGCGTCATCGGCGAGCGCTACGTGAACGTCGGTGAGTACGTGCAGCCGCCCACCCGCGTGGCGAGCGTGTACTCGGTCAACCCGGCGCGCATCAGCATCAGCGTGCCCGAGCCGGCCATCGGCCGCGTCAGAGAGGGCCAGGCGCTCGACGTCGAGGTCTCGAGCTGGCCCGAGCGGAAGTTCCCCGCGACGGTGCGCTTCATCAGCCCTGCCCTGCGCGCGCAGACGCGCGACCTCATCATCGAGGCGAGCGCGAAGAACGACGACGGCGCGCTCAAGCCGGGCATGTTCGCCACGGTGAAGCTCGTGGTGGGCGAAGAGGAGCAGCCCACCGTCCCGGTGGACGCCATCAAGGTGGACGGCACCGTGCGGCGCCTCTTCGTCGCGAAGGAGTCGCGCGCCATCGAGCTGGTGGTGAAGACGGGCATCGTCAAGGACGGGCGCATCGCGGTGCTCGAGCCGCTCGGCCCCGACACGCGCGTCATCCTCAAACCTCCTGCCGGGCTGTCCGACGGCGCCGCGATTCAGTGAGAGGGCTCGACCATGCAATGGCTCGCTGAGCTGTGTGTGAAGCGGCCCGTCTTCGCGACGGTGCTCTCGCTCGTCATCCTCGTCGTCGGCAGCGTCTTCTACCGCCAGCTCGGCGTCGACCAGTTCCCGAAGATCGACTTCCCCGCCATCACCATCACCACGGTGCTCCCGGGGGCGGCGCCCGAGGACGTCGAGACCGACATCTCGGACAAGATCGAAGGCGCGGTGAACACCATCTCGGGCATCGACGAGCTGCGCTCGGTGTCGTCCGAAGGCATCTCGACGGTGGTGGTGACGTTCCTGCTCGAGAAGAACATCGACGTGGCCGCGCAGGAGGTGCAGCAGAAGGTGAACGCGGTGCTGATGGAGCTGCCGAAGGGCATCGACCCGCCCATCATTCAGAAGATCGAGCCCGACGCGCAGCCGGTGCTCTACCTGGCCTTGCGCGCGCCGGGCGAAGACGTGAAGGCGGTCACCGACATCGCCGACCGCATCGTGCGCCGCCGCCTGGAGTCCGCGAACGGCGTCGGGCAGGTGACCATCATCGGCGGCCGCAAGCGCCAGGTGAACGTGCTCATCGACCCGGTGAAGCTCAAGGCCCTGGGCATCTCGCCGGCCGAGGTGGGCGCGGCGGTCAGCTCGCAGAACCTCTCGTTGCCCGGTGGCCGCCTCGACGTGAGCCGCGACTACCTCACCGTGCGCGTGAACGGCCGCGTGAAGGACCTCGACGAGCTGCGCGCGGTGGTGGTGCGCAACGCGCAGGGCCGCGAGGTGCGGCTCGACGAGGTGGCGACGGTCGAAGACGGCGTCGAGGACGTCAGCTCGGCAGCGCGGTGGAACGGCGAGCCCACCGTCATCCTCTCCATCCGCAAGCAGTCGGGCACCAACACCATCACCGTCGTGGACACCGTGCTGGGTCGCCTGGAGGACGTGCGCAAGGAGCTGCCGAAGGGCTACGCGCTCGAGGTCCAGCGGGACGGCTCGGCGGTGGTGCGCACGGGCACCGAGGCGGTGACCGAGCACCTCATCCTCGGGGCGTTCTTCGCCGCCATCATCGTGCTGCTGTTCCTCGGCAACGTGCGCTCGACGGTCATCGCGGCGCTCGCCATTCCCACGTCCATCATCGGCACCTTCGCCCTGATGAAGCTGATGGACTTCACGCTGAACACCATCACGCTGCTGGCGTTGGCGCTGGCCGTCGGCATCGTCATCGACGACGCCATCGTCGTGCTCGAGAACATCTTCAAGTACGTCGAGGAGAAGGGCTACGACCCGAAGCGGGCCGCGGTCGAGGGCACGCGGGAGATCGGCCTCGCCGTGCTCGCGACGACGCTCTCGCTCATCGCGGTGTTCCTGCCCATCGCGTTCATCTCGGGTGTGCCGGGGCGCTTCCTGCGCGGCTTCGGCATCACGATGTCGTTCAGCATCGCGGTGTCGCTGTTCGTCAGCTTCACGCTCACGCCGATGCTGGCGGCGTACTGGTTCAAGCAGCGCAAGGCGGGCGACCACTCGAAGAGCGTGCTTGAGCGCATCGTCGATGTCGGCTACCGGCCCGTCGAGCGTGGCTACGGCGCGCTGCTCGGCTTCGTGCTGCGCCACCGGTGGATCGTGCTGCTGGCCTCCATCGCCTCGCTCGTGTCGATGGGGCCGCTGGCGAAGGCCGCGCGCAAGGGCTTCCTGCCGGTCGATGATCGCGCGCAGTTCGAGGTCGCCGTTCGCCTGCCAGAGGGGCGCAGCGTGGCGTCGTCCGAGCTCGTCGGCGAGCGGGTAGCCCGGCTCATTCGCGAGCTGCCCGAGGTGACCGCGACGCTCGTGACAGTGGGTGATGACGGTGCCCGAACGCCGAACCTCGCGCGCATCTACGTGAAGCTGGTGCCGCCCGACCAACGCGCCATCAGCCAGAACGCGCTCAAGGGCGTGGTGCGTGAGAAGATCGTGCCTGCGCTGCCGAAGGATCTGCGCGTGACGGTGGGCGACGTGAACGAGTTCGGCGGCGGTGGAGCGACCGCCCGTATTCAGTACCTGATGGCGGGGCCCGATCTGAAGCTGCTGTCGGACGCGAACGTGCGGGTGCTCGAGAAGCTCAAGCAGATTCCTGACGCGGTTGACGTCGACTCGACCCTCATCGTCGGCAAGCCAGAGCTGGGCGTCAGCGTGGACCGGCGGCGAGCGGCTGACCTCGGCGTGCAGGTGAGCGACGTCGCCCAGGCGCTCCAGGTGCTGGTGGCCGGGCAGAAGGTGTCGGCTTTCGCAGAGGGTGGCGAGCAGTACGACGTGCGGTTGCGCGCGCTGCCTGAGTACCGCTCGAACGAGGACCTGATGCAGTTGCTGACGGTGCCCAGCCGCAAGGTGGGGCTGGTCGCGCTGGCGGACGTGGTCAAGCTCGAGCCCTCGACCAGCGCAGCGTCGATTCAGCGCTTCCAGCGCGAGCGGCAGGTCACCTTCCTCGTGAACGCGAAGCCCGGCGCGAATGAGGGCGCGATCGGCGACGCCGTGAAGGCGGTGCTCGAGGACGAGGTCAAGTCGATGCCGCAAGGCTTCACCGTGAAGCCGGTCGGCCAGACGAAGATCATGCGCGACGTCGGCATCAGCTTCGTCATGGGCCTGCTCGCGTCGATGCTCTTCATGTACCTCATCCTCGCGGCGCAGTTCGAGTCGTGGCTGCACCCGGTCACCATTCTCATCTCGCTGCCGCTCACGCTGCCGTACGCCATTCTCTCGGTCATCCTCTTCGACCAGGCGCTCGACCTGTACTCGGGCCTCGGCATCTTCGTGCTGTTCGGCGTGGTGAAGAAGAACGCGATCCTGCAGATCGACCACACCAACGGCCTGCGCGAGGCCGGGCACGCGCTGCTCGACGCTGCGTACCGCCTCGTCGATCGCCGGCAGTCGTGGAGCGTCACGAAGAGCGAGCTGCACGAGCTGCTCGACCGGGAAGTGCCGCCGGCCGACCTCGACCGCGCGCTCGCGAAGGCCGACCCGTCGAACCCCCGCTCGGTGAAGCGACAGCTCGAGAAGGCGTGGCGGTACAAGGCGCTGCTGCAGGCGAACAAGGACCGCTTGCGCCCCATCTTGATGACGACGCTGGCCTTCGTGGCCGGCATGATCCCCCTCGTCACCTCGAAGGGCATCGGCGCCGGCTTCAACCGCGCGACGGCGGGCGTGGTGGTGGGCGGGCAGACGTTGTCGCTGGTGCTGACGCTGCTGGCGGTGCCGGTGGCGTACTCGTTCTTCGACGACGTCATCCTCTTCTTCAAGCGGTACCGGCGCGAGGAGACGGTGCTCGAGCGGCCGCCCGAAGACCTGACGCACGCGGAGGTGGGCAAGTGAAGACGCTTGGCGTGGTGGTGGCGCTGGTCGCGGCGCAGGCCGGCGCACAGCCGAAGTCGCTGCAGGAGTTCCTCGCCAACGCCGACGAGCAGAACGTCGATCGGCGCCTCTCACTCGAGCAGCGGCAGCGGTCCGAGGCCGAGTTCCGCGCCGCGTGGACCGCGCTCTTCCCGAGCCTCACGGCGAGCGCGACGTGGACGCACAACCAGTTCGAAGCCGTCGCGAACTTCCCCAACCCCGCGACGGGCATGGTGAACAAGCTCGTCATCGTGCCGCAGGACCAGCTCGACGCGGTGCTGCGCCTCGACGTGCCCCTCATCGACACCACGCGGTGGTTCCGGGCGCTGGCCGCGAACACCGCGTCGCTCTCCGCGACCGAACGCGAGCAGCTCACCCGGGACCTGGTGAAGCGGCAGGTCGTGGGCGCGTGGTACGGCTACGCCGCGGCGCTCGCCGTGCGGGAGTCGGCGAGGCGCTCGGTCGGCGTCGCTGAGGCGCAGCTCAAGCTCATCGACATCAGGGCCGGCGCGGGCGCCGCCACCGAGCTCGAGCAGATGCGGGCGAAGGCCGAGGTGGCGCGCACGAAGCAGACGGTGGCCGACGTCGAGTCCCTCGTGGCCACCACCCGCCGCACGCTGCAGACGGTCTCGTTCCTCGAGCCGCCCGCCGAGGTGGCGCTGCCGAACGACGACCTGCACCCGGAGCCGCCGGTCGCCAGCTTCGAGGACCGGGCGGGTGAGCTGCCGGCCGTGAAGGCAGCAGACCGCGACGCCGAGGCTGCGGGCCGACTGGCGACCGCGTCGAGGCTGGCGCTGGTGCCCATCGTCAGCGGTCAGTTCACCCAGCGCTTCACCAACGCCACCGGCTTCCAGAACCAGTCGGCCGTCTACAACGCGGGCATCGGCCTGCAGTGGCGGGTGGACGTGCCCACCTTCATGAACATGCAGGTGCAGTCGCAGGCCGAGTCGATGGCGAAGCTGGCGGCCGAGAAGGCGCGGCTCCAGGCGAGGGACCAGGTGTTCCAGGACTGGAACCGGCTCGAGACGGCGCGCCAGAAGGCCGAGCTCGTCATCGCGCAGGTGGCGGCGGCGCAGCGCGCGAGCCAGGTCGCGAAGGACCGCTACGCGGTGGGCGTGGCGACGCAGGTGGACGTCATTCAGGCCGAGCGCGACGTCTTCGGGGCCGAGGTGGCGCAGATTCAGGCGCGCACCGAGCTGGCGACCGCCCGTGCTGGCCTCAGGTTGAGCGCCGGCCTGCCGCTCTTCCCCGACGAGGCGCGCTGAGGCGGCGAGGCCCGCGCCCCGTCGCGCGTGCGCGCCTGCGACACGCCGGTTAGTGCAGGGCTCATGTCGACGCCGCGCCCGGTGGAAGACGCAACGCCGCGCCCTGCCGCCGGCGCAGACCGGGTGACGGTGGTGCTTCCCTGGGACCAGGACCCGACGCTGGCCGCCTTCCCGAAGACGCCGGCCGAGGGGCAGCTGCTCGTGCTCGAGACGCGGGCGAAGGTGCACGCGCTGCCCTGGCACCGGCAGAAGCTGACGCTCATCGTCTCGTCGGTGCGGCACTTCGTCGAGGAGCGCCGCGCCGCGGGCTTCCACGTCGAGCACCGCCTCGCCGACGACTACGCAAGCGGTGTGCGGGCGTTCGCGGCGTGGGCGAAGCCGAAGGCCCTGCACGCGATGGCGCCGAAGGAGTGGGCCATCGACGCCCGCCTCCGGGCCCTCACGACCTCGCTCCCCCTCACGCTCCACGACGACGGTGGGCCGGGCGGCCACTTCCTCACCAGCCGCGCCTTCTTCCTCGACTGGGCGAAGGACCGCCGCGCGCTGCGTATGGACCAGTTCTACCCGCTGATGCGGCAGCAGCTCGGCTTGCTGGTCGACGGCCGCGGGAAGCCCGTGGGCGGCAAGTGGAGCTTCGACGCTGAGAACCGCGCACACGCGCGCGGCGTGAAGGTGCCGCCGGTGCCCTGGTTCAGCCCCGACGCGCTGACGCAGAAGGTGATGCGCTGGGTCGCTCGCGACGACGTCGGCGCGTGGGGTCGCCTCGACGGCTTCGGCTGGCCGGTGACGCGAGCGCAGGCCCTCGCCTGGCTGAAGCACTTCGTCGAGGCGCGGCTCGCCGACTTCGGGCCCTACGAAGACGCGATTCGCAGCGACGAGCGTTTCCTCTTTCATTCGCTCTTGTCGGTGCCGCTCAACCTCGGGCTGCTGCGCCCCGACGAGGTGGCCCGCGCCGCCGCTGAGAAGTACCAGAAGGGCCACGTCTCGCTCGCGAGCGCCGAGGGCTTCATCCGGCAGGTCATCGGCTGGCGCGAGTTCATCCGCGGCGTGTACTGGTGGCTGATGCCCGGGCTGCGCACGGTGAATGGCCTTGGCGCGACCCTGCCGCTGCCAGACTTCTTCTGGGAGCCTGAGCGCACGACGCTGCAGTGCGTCCGGGAAGCCGTCGAGGCCGTGCGTGATACCGGGTACACGCACCACATTCAGCGGCTCATGGTGCTGTGCAACTACGCCACGCTGGCGGGGCTCGAGCCGCGCGCGGTGTCGCACTGGTTCTGGGCGGCCTTCGTGGACGCGTACGAGTGGGTCGAGCTGCCGAACGTCGTGGGCATGGGGCTGCACGCGACCGACGCGTTCACCACCAAGCCCTACGTCGCGTCAGCCGCGTACGTGAAGCGCCAGTCGGGGCTCTCGGCGAAGGGGCGCGGGCCCGCGGCAGCACGGGAGGAGGCTCCGTGTGCGCGGTGCGCGTACGACCCGGACCAACGCGTGGGACCCACCGCCTGCCCGCTCAACGCGATGTACTGGGACTTCCTCGCGAGGCACCGCGCGCGGCTGTCGAAGAACCTGCGAATGCGACAGCTGCTCTCCACGCTCGACCGCTTCGGCGAGGCGCACCTTCACCAGGTGCAGGAGACAGCCGCGGCGCACCGGGCGACGCTTCGGCCACTCACGCCCCCGTGGCGCTTCCACGAAGACGCTGGGTGACGGCCTCGAGAGCTCACTTCACCGTCACGCGCATCGCGTGCCAGCTGCCATCCGGGTCGTAGAGCTGAAGGTTCGCGACGCCGGGCTTGAGGCCCGTGAGCTTGAGCGTCGAGCGGTCGACCAGCGTCGCGTCCACCACCGCGGGATCGTCGTTGGTGAGGCGCACGATGGTGGACACGGCGATGGACCTGGTCTCCTTCTTCTTGAGCGCGACCTTCGGCGGCATCACCACCGGCGCGCTGCCGGGAATCGCGGGCGCCGGTGGCATCTCCAGCGAGGCGCGGACTCGTGGCACGCGTGGGTCGTCCAGAGGCGCGAGCACCAGGAAACGCTCGTACAGCGTGCGGGCGAGCTCGCGGTCGCTCTGGCGGTCGAAGGCGTTGCCTCGCAGGGCCACCGTGCCCGCCATACCCATGATGCAGTCGAGGTCGTTCGGCGACCGGTCGAGGCACGTCGAGAACAGGAACGCCGCCCGGTTGAGGTCCTTCGTCTGCTTCGCCGTCCGGCCGGCCTCGAGCAGCTCGGCGTTCGTCATCTTCGTCACGTCAGGCAGCGGATCGATCGGCGCTGCCAGCACAGGGCCGGCAGCCAGGAGGAGGACGACGGGGGTCAGGGTCACGCGCATACGAGGCCGAGCATCGCACGTCACCGCGGCTTTGCGGCGGGTCCAGGCCAAACGCTGGTGGGAGCGCGCCGTTGCGCACGTGGGCGCTGGCGCCGAGCGACGCGGAGGAGACTCCGCCGGGAGAGCCGGTGCGGCCACAGCTCCGGCGACGTTCGCGCTGTGAGTTCCGGCGAAGCCACCTGCCGCGTTCGCTCGCAGCCTGACCAGATGGTGCGAGCACGTTCGTGCGCAGCGACAGTGTCCGCCTGACTGGAAGGTGAAGCCACGTGCTCGTCACGCGAGCGCGTTCGCTCGCAGCCTGACCAGAGGTGGTGCGAGCACGTTCGTGCGCAGCGACAGTGTGCGCCTGACTGGAAGGCGAAGCCACGTGCTCGTCACGCGAGCGCGTTCGCTCGCAGCCTGACCAGAGGTGGTGCGAGCACGTTCATGCCCAGCGGCAGTGTCCGCCTGACTGGAAGGTGAAGCCACGTGCTCGTCACGCGAGCGCGTTCGCTCGCAGCGACAGCGCCAGTCCGTCGTCGCGCTGCTGCACGTCTCCGCGGCCAATCAGCAGGCAGTGCCCGCACCAGGTGAAGGCACCCTCGGGAGAGACCCGCACGTCGAGCCTTCCCTCGCAGTGGGGCAGGCGTCCGGCAGCCTGGCGTCTGAGGTGCGCTCGTCGATGACGTCGATCTCGGTGGCTTCCATGCGTCCACCCGTACATCGGAAGTCCGCCGCGACAAGGGCAGCGCCTTCGCGGCCCCGGTCGATTGGTGGGTGCTCGACCCCATGCGTCGCGGCGCACCGACTCGAGCACGTGCGGCGCTCTTCACGAGCTGGGGCAGGTTTGGCGACACGCTGTGCAGCGCTCAGTGCAGCGCTCAGAAGCAGGCGGTCTGGTACTGCACCGTCAGCGTCTGGCCGGGCCCCGGCGTCGTCATCGCGGTGAAGCGCACCGCGTTGGCGGCCGAGTCGTAGCACCAGGCGCCCATCGTCGGCTGACCGTTCATGCACGCGCCGCCGCCCGAGACGTTCGAGCCATTGATCTGCACGGTGAGCGTGTTGCCGCCGGTGAGGTCGGGCGAGTTGCCGAGGAAGAACATGGTGCGGAAGCCGAACGCCGTGCGCCCGAGGCCCTGCAGCGCGGTCGCCCAGTTGTTGGTGCAGATCTCCTCACGCACGCCGCCGGTGCGGGTCACCAGCGTGCCGTAGCGCTGCGCGTCGCCGCCACCGTCGTAGGTGCAGTTGCCTGGCGCCGAGCCGAGGAACGGCCCGATGGTGCTGAAGGTGAACATCGAGAGCCGGTTGAAGCCCTTCACGTTGATGAGCCGGTTCTCGTAGTAGCTCAGCGGCTGGTTCGACTGGTCCCCGGCGTCCGACACCACGACGATGGCGAGGTTGGCGTCGGTGCGCAGGAAGCCGGCGTTCTCGTTCACGATGCGCGGCGGCGTCAGCGCCATCACCGCCGTCTCGAGGCCCTGCTCAGTGCCGGAGCCGTCAGTGCCGACGTTCACGAGCTGCTGGAAGGCCTGGCCGACGTTCGGCGTGTTCGACCGGAGGATGGGGCCGACCTGGTTCGCCTGCCCCGGGCGGATGGTGCGCAGAATGCCCTCGCCCAGCGTCGACGGCGGCGGCGGGCAGATGGGGAAGCCCGGCGGGCAGGTGTTGCCATCAGCCGTCGTGGTGATGACGCCGATCTGGTAATCGACGCCTGCGGACGCCGCGTACTGGATGAAGGACGAGAAGTTCATCGACAGGCTCTGCTGCTTGTCGCTCATCGAGCCGGAGTCATCCACCACCAGCAGGATGTCAGCCTTCGGCTGCATGTCCTGCATGAAGGTGTCGGTCTGCTGGCCGCTCGGGTCGCCGCGCCCCGAGAGCCCGACGAGGTACGTCACTGTCTGGCCTGACTGCAGCACCTCGATGGCCACAGCGCCCGTGTCGCTGCCGATGTCGATGGGCGAGTAGCGCGCCTGGAAGGTGACGAGCTGGCTCGGGTTGAGCTGGTAGCCCGTCATCGGAATCATCGGCGTCTGGGTGATGAAGAACTCGGGGCACGCCGTGCCGCCAGCGCAGTTCGGGCCTCCAGGCTGCTGACCGGCGGCGGCCTGCAGGGTGAAGTTGCGCAGCGTCACCGGCGAGCTGCACACGTTGTACACGGTGAGCGTGCGGGGGGCGCTCGAGCAGCGCATGCCCGGCGGCGCGACGTACTTCACGGTGCCGAAGTCCATCGGGTCGGGCGTCACCGCGAGGCACGACGGCCCCACCGACGTTCGCAGCGGCACGCGCGTCTGGGGCATGGCCGGCGAGGTGACGTTGAACTGCAGCTCTCCCGTCAGCGTGGTGATGGTCATCGGCACCGGTCCCGGAGGAGCGACGCGCACCACCACCTGCCACGACTCCTGCGGCAGCAGCTCCTTCTCGGCCACCGGACCGCCCACGATGGAGTACGCCGGGTTGCTGCCGGCCGCGAGGTCGATGCCCGACAGGAAGCACTTGTCACCCGCCGCCGTCCCCAGGTTCGTGATGGTGATGGGCAGGTCCTTCGTGGTGCCCGGCGTCACCAGGCCGAAGTTCGCCGTCATCGGCGTCACCCGGTAGTTGCAGGGCGGCAGCTCTTCGACGTCGGCGGACACCAGCAGCTTGACCTCGGGGTCGGCGCCGTCGTTGGAGAAGATGACGAGCTCGGCCTCCTTGCGGCCCACCGACTTCGGCCGCAGCGTCACCACGAGGTCGAGGGAGTTCTGCCCGGCGACCGGCGCGATGCCCACCATCGGGTCGTAGTTGCTGAACAGGCTGACGCTGAACTCCCCCATCTCGGTGATGGCGTTCTTCGGCGTCAGCTCGAAGAGCGGCAGCTGCCCCACCATGCCGCTCATCGGGTCCACCGAGCCGAGGAAGAGGTTGAACGACGGGTCCGGCATGCGCGGCGGCACGCCGACGTTCTGCACGTTCACGCGCCGGTTCACCGAGAACGTCATGTTGCCCGCGAAGAAGCCCACGCGCCCGAAGGCCACGTTGGGGCGCGGCGTCACGCGGATCTTCGGACCTCCGCCAGTGCACTCGAGCAGGATGGTGCCCTGCGGCGTCTTGTTGAGGCCGGTGCGGAAGGTGAGGGTGGACGGCGGGCGCGCCCCGAGGCCAGACGGCGAGCACGCCACGCGCATGCGGGTCGGCATGCCGCGGCCGGGCACCACGAAGGTGGTGGGGTCGCTGCCCGGCGTGACCCGGTGGAAGTAGTCGGTCGGCATCGACGCGGTGACCTGCGTGAGCGTGATGGGGACGTTCGAGGTGTTGGTGAAGACGACCTCTTTCACCGACTCGAAGCCCGGCGAGACGAGGCCGAAGCTCAGCTTGTCGGGCGTCCACGTCAGCACGTCGTCGCTGCCCACCGCGCGAATGATGGCGTCCACCGGGGGACAGCCGCCCGCGCCCCGCAGCGTCACCCGCGCCTGGTACTCGCGCTTCTCCGTCGGGGTGAAGGTGAGCTCGACCTTGAAGGTGGACATCGGCTGCACGATGACGGTGCCGGGCAGGCCTGCGTTCTTGTAGCCGAAGGCCGCGGCGTCGTTCCCGGTGATGGGGCCCGCCTCTCCCTGCGCGGTGACGCTCGTCGTGTTGCGGTAGTCGAGCGTGTAGGAGAGCGTCTCGCCCACGGGCACGTTGCCGAAGTCGATGAGCTGCGGCAGCTCGCACGCGCCCTTCTCCCCCTGGGCCTTGAGCGTCACGAGGGCGGTGGAGTCCTCCGCGCGGGTGCCCGAGGAGATCAGCTTCAGCTTCGAGAGGAAGCCGCCCTGCAGCGCGGTGGGGCTGAACGACAGGGTGAACTCGACCTGCTCGCCGACGTTCAGCTCGGTGTCCGGCTTGAAGTCGACGCTGAAGGGCGCGCCGGTCACCTGCTTGTCGGGCGCGATGGAGGTCTGGTCGCCGTCCGTGCGCTCGAGGGAGTTGAGGGTCAGCCGGCCCTGGCCGTCGTTGCGCACGGTCATCACGAGCGTCTTCGTCTCGCCGACGAGCGCGGTGCCGAAGTCGTAGACCGCGTCGCGGGAGCGGACGACCTCGCCCGACGCCGGGTCGCGCCAGACGATGACGAGCTCGCCGAACCGGGTGGTGACGCCGCCGCCGCCGCAGTTGCAGCCCCACAGCGAAAGGGCAGCCGCGAACAGGACGAGGAGCGTGTGCGGGAGTCGGGTGTGACGCATGACAGAGACCTCAGGTGTGCACGAGGGTGTGCGCTCCGGCCAGAAGCGGGGGCGGAGGATGCTCAGGTGCGCAGAAGAGATCAACAGACCTGTCAACGCGAGGTGTCACTCCCGGCATACATCGGGTCTGGTCGCGGACTTGTCGGTCGGGAGAAGGGTGTGTAGACGATCGCCCTACTTGCGGCCGTGCAGGTGAGGAGCTCCCGTGGGAGTTCCTCGAATCCAGGAGAACCAACACATGAAGCTGTCTGCTGCCGTCGTTCGAGCCCTCGTCCTGGGCACGCTGGTGGGCCTCACGGTCGCCGTCATGCCGTCCTGCGGTCCGGTGCGCCGCCCGGTCACCTGCAACGCGTCCAACTGTCCCGGCTGCTGCGACGAGAACGCGAACTGTTTCACCGGCCTGGCGGACGTGGCCTGCGGCAACGGCGGGCAGACGTGCACCGCGTGCAGCTCGGGCCAGACGTGCGTGGCGAACAGCACGGGCGCGGATGCGGGGACGGGCGGGCGGTGCCTGACTGGCGGCACGGGTGGTGGCGCGGCTGGTGGCTCCACGGGCGGCGGCTCGACGGCGGGCGGCACGGCAGGGGGTGCTCGCGCGGGAGGCTCGGCTGGCGGCTCGGCGATGTGCAACGCGCAGAACTGCCCCAGCGGCTGCTGCACCTCGACGGGCGCCTGTCAGAACCCGCCGGTGACGTCCAAGTGCGGCATGGGCGGCGCGGCGTGCATGGTGTGCCCGAGCCGGCAGACCTGCGTGTCGGGCGCGTGCGCCCCGTGCAATGGCTGCGTGGACCTCGCCACCGGGCGCTGCGAGCCGGGAACGGCGGATGGCCTCTGCGGGAAGAACGGAGACTTCTGCGCGAACTGCGGCGTCTCGAGCAGCACGTGCACCAACCAGGTGTGCTCCGGCGGCATGTCGGGCTGCAACGCGACGAGCTGCCCCACGGGGTGTTGTGACCAGGGCTCGGGCAACTGCGTGACGCCGGCGATGCAGAGCGGGATGCAGTGTGGCCAGGGGGTGGCCGCCTCGCTGTGCGCGCAGTGCGCCTCGAACATGTGCACGACGAACGACGCGGGCATCGGCCAGTGCGTGGGTGGCGCGGGCGGCGGCGCGGGCGGCGGCTTCGGCGGGGGCCTGCCGAACCTCGACGGTGGCATCCTTCCCGGTCTCTGCGGTCCGGGCCAGCCGTGCCCCAGCGGCCAGTGCTGCCAGGACTCGCTCGGGCTGTGTGTGCCGAACGGGCCGCTGCCCATCCTCCCGATTCTGTCGGTGTGCGGGGCGAACGGCGGCACCTGCACGACCTGCACCTTCGGCCAGATGTGCAACATGACGACGGGCATGTGCCAGTAACGACGCGTTGACCCCACGTCTGCGGGCGGTGAGGACGGTCGTCTTCGCCGCCCGACTCGTTTCCAGCTCTGGAGCTTGCGCATGAGCCGTCTCTTCCTTCCCCTGCTGCTCGGCGTCGCGGGTGGGGCGCTGCTGTCGTCGTCCTGCGGCCCGACGAGGCCGCCGTGCACCTCCACCACCTGCACCGGCTGCTGTGACTCCACGGGCGAGTGTCGCTCGGGCCTCGACAACTCGGCGTGCGGCGCGCGCGGCGCTGCGTGCATGCAGTGCGGCCTCGTCTCGACGTGCCTCTCGGGCGTCTGCTCGCTCAACAACACGGGGGCCGGCTCGGCGGGAGGCACCACGGGGAGCGGCGGCGGCACGGCTGGCGGCACGGGTGGAGGGACGGCCGGAGGCTCAGTCGTCCAGTGCAACTCGAACAACTGCGCTGGCTGCTGCACCGACACCTCGCAGTGCGTCGCGGGCTTCTCTCCGCAGGCGTGCGGCACCAACGGCGCCTCCTGCCTCGTGTGCGGTGCGAACCAGACCTGCGCCTCGGGTCGCTGCTCCGGGAGCGCGGGTGGTGGCGCGGCGGGCGGAGGCAGCGCGGGCGGAGGTCCGGGTGGCGGCGCCGGCTCGTGCAACCAGACGACGTGCGCCACCGGCTGCTGCCAGGGAGGGACGTGCCAGCCGCCCTCGCTCGCGCAGTGTGGGAGCAACGGCAACGCGTGCGTGCGCTGCGGCACGGGACAGACGTGCATCTCGGGTCTGTGCACGGCGTGCAGCGGCTGCATCAACGTCTCGACGGGGCTCTGTCAGGTGGGAAACTCGAACCTCGCCTGCGGACGCAACGGAGGGAGCTGCGTGGACTGTGGCGCGGGCACCTGCATGAACGGCGTCTGCACCGGTGGAGGGTCGTGCAACGCGACCACCTGCGCGTCGGGCTGCTGCAACGGCTCCACGTGCGTCCAGCCCGGGAGTCAGACGGTCGGCCAGTGTGGCCGCGGCCCCGGCATGGGCGGGCAGGCGTGCCGCGCCTGCGGCGCCTCGGAGACCTGCGACACCGTCAATGGCACCTGCGTGCCGGCGGGCGGCTCCGACGGAGGGCTGCCGCCGTTCCCCGACGGTGGGCTGCCCCCGTTCCCCGACGGTGGCATCGCCTTCTGCTTGCTCGGCATCGAGTGCGGGCCGACGGAGTGCTGCTTCCAGGTGAGCGGCATCGGTGTCTGCGCGGGCATCGGCAACCCGAACCTGCTCGGCGGCACCACGTGCGGAGTTCCGCAGACGTTCTGCGGCGCGAGCTGCATGACGGGCCAGGTCTGCGCGCTCGGCACCTGTCTGTAGCGGTCGGCGGGAGCCAGCTCCCTCACCCGGTCAGGCCACCACTTCCCGAGGTGGACGACGACACGTCGCTGGTGAACCAGCCGGCTTCCCGGTGTGGAACGACAGGCAGAGGGTCCTCGGAGCAGGCGCGACCCGCGTCGCGTGCTTCTCTCGGCGCGCGCAGTCGCGTAGCAGGTCCGCCGTGGCGAGCGTGAGTCAACGACTGAAGGCGCTGGGCGTGCTGCAGGGCTGCGGACGGCAGCGCACGCTCGTGCAGTTGTGCCACGCGGGGCGCCTCGTGGGCGGGCTCTCGGTCTCCCTGCGCGTGACGCCTGACGAGGCCATCGGTCCGCTGACGCACGCGATGGGCGGACTCGCGACGAAGCTCCGCGTCGTCGACGTACGGGGCGCGCGACCGACCCAGCTCGAGGTGCGCTTCGAGCTGCCGCCCGACGTGCTGCGCGAGGAAGACGGCCCGCGCGTGGTGACGGAGAAGTGGGACGTCGAAGACGTGCCCGGCCTCGTGCACAACCTGAACGACCTCTACCGCGACGTGCGCGAGGTGAGGCCCGTGGTGGTGCTGGGCGAGTGGGAAGACATGGTGCAGGTCTGGGCGCTCCCGAGGCTGGTGCTGCGCGAGCTGCTCGCCGATGGCCTGCTCGACGGCGCCGCGAACCTGCGGACGGTGCGGGCGCTGCTCGAGAGCTGAGCGTCGCATCCACGTGCTGTCCACCAGCAGGTGCCCGTCGGCGAGGACGTCGCAGCAGCCCCCGGAGCGGCGCGGTTCGCCTGGGAATGCGCCTACTTCGTCGGAGCCGCGGCCTCGTCCTCGTCGTCGTCCTTCGCAGGCTCGAGGGGAAACAGCGTGCCGTCGTCGGCCATGCCCACGGGGAAGCCGCTGAAGCGGTCGGGCCGCACGTTCTTCGGCAGGGGCGGCGCTTCGGCAGCGACCTCGGCCTCGAGCTCGGCGAGCGTGGCTTCCTCTTCCTTCGTCAGCGGCATCACGGCACCTCCTCGAGGTAGATGACGTTCTTCTGCAGCTTCTTGTCGAAGGCGTTCTTGAGCACCTTGAACTCGGTGCCGGGCGCGAAGAGCACCTCCTTCTCCTCGGGGAACTGCGACAGCATGCTGACGTCGCGCCCGCCGCCCTTCGACTTGATGACGAACATCGAGTTCTTGTTGAACGACTGCTCCACCGTCTGGCCGAGCACCATCGCCTTGTTGACGGTGGTGCTGGTGAAGCCGCGCTCGGCGATGGTCTCGCCGACCTTGTAGGTGGCGAGGCGCTCGGCGTCGAGGTTGGCGCCGCGGTACACGGTGCCCTTCACCTGCGGCATGTCCTTCAGGCCCGACGCCGCCGTCTTCACCACCGGCGCCATCTCCTTGAGCGCGGTGCGAGAGCCGCGCAGCCCCTCGTTCATCGCCTTGTACCCGTTGGCCGTGTACTCGCGCAGCCCGATGAGGTCGTCGGTCTGCACCTTCTTCAGCTCGGGGATGTTCTGTTTGGCCCACTTCGCCATGGACTCGTGCTGCGCATAGGTGCCCTGCTTCTCGAGCAGCGCCTTCGCCGACTTCTTCGTCGCGGCGTCGGACTTCACCTTCGAGAGATCGACAGCCTCTTTCTCGCCGGGGAACTTCGTGGCGACGACGTTCTGCTTCCAGGGGTTGGCCTGCTCGGACAGCACCTTCGCGCCCGACATCGCCGCCGACTGGAGCGCCGACTTGCCGCCAGCGAGGCCCGATGACGCGAGCCCTTCCGCCAGGCCCGCGTTCCACGTCTCGTCGCGCAGCGCGGTGTCCGTGGAGCCCTGGATGAAGCCGGTGACGGCGCCCTTCACGCTCTCCTGGGCGACGCGGCCCGCGACGGTGGACGCGGCCTTGCCCACGACGGCGCCGCCGGCCGCGCCCGCGAGCCCCGAGATGACGCCCGACGCAGCGTCGCGCACGGCCTCGTCCTTCGCGTAGGCCCGGCCTTCCATGGCGCCGCGCGCAGCGACGGACGCGCCAGCCCCCGCGGCGGCGGTGACGAGCAGGGGCGCGCCGGCCCCGGCGGTGGCGACGGTGGCGGCGACGGCAGCGACGGTGCCCGCGGCCTGCGCGGCGGTCGCCTTCTGCGCGACGTACGTCTTCGCTTCGCCGGTGGAGCGCGCGACCAGCTCGGCCACGCGCGCCTGCTCCTTCGCGTCCACGTGCCCGTCCTTCTTCGCGGCGGCCAGCGCCTCCTGCGCGGCCTTCGTCGAGGCGTCGAGTCGGCCGCCGGAGTCGCTCACCCGGTCCATCACGAAGCGGCTGACGGCGTTGAAGCCGCCGGAGCGCTCGAAGTCGCGGCGCTGCTGGGCCTGCGAGAGCTGCTCCTCGGGCGTGGTGGGCCTGCCCTGGAGCGCGAGCTGCGCCTCGAAGCGTGGGCGCCCCGACAGCTCCTTCTCGATGGTGGCGTCGAGCGAGGTGCCGGTGCGCTGCTGGAAGTCGGCCTTCAGCTTCGCGACCTCCTCCTTCGAGCGCCCGCCCAGCACGCGGTCGAGGGCCTTCTCGTCGGCGCCCCAGCCCTTCAACGCAATCTGCACGCGCTCGACGTCGTCCAGCTTTCCGGCGAGCGCCTTCGACAGCCGCTCGCCTTCGCGGCCGCCGAAGCGCTGCACCACGTCGGCCTCGAGCGTCGCGCCGTACTTCTTCTGGTACTGCTGCTGCAGGGCGGCGCGCTCCTTCGGCTCGAGGCCCTCGAGCACGGCGAGCGCGGCGGTGGCGTCCTTCCCGAGGCCGAAGAACTTCCCTTCGACGGCGTGCTTCAGCTTCGCGGCCTGGTGGCCCACGGCGTCGCCGGTCGCCATCGCCACCGCCAGGTCCTTCTCGGTGCCCTTCAGCTTCGCGGCGAGGTCCTGCGCGAGCGGCTTGCCGGTGCGCGCCTGGTAGGCCTGGGCCACGTTCGCCATCGCGTCCGGCGGCAGCTGCGACAGCCGGGCGAGCACCTCGGACGACTTCTGGTTCAGGTTGAGGGCGCCGTCGAGGTGGGCCGCGTTGGCGGCGGCGGGGTTGCCCTTGAGGAGCGCGAGCGCTGCGTCACGCGAGGGACCGGACAGCGAGCGGCTGAGCGCCTGGTCGAGGGGGCCGAACTGGGCGCCGAAGCGGTCGGCCACCGTCTTCATCGCGTGTGGCGGGGTGGCCTCGAGCAGTGAGAGCAGCTCCTTCGTATTGGTGCCGAAGAAGCCGCTGGTGGCGTTCTTCAAGGCCTCGACCTGCGCCTGCACGCCGTCGCCGGCGAGGAGCGCGGTGGCGCGGGACAGCTCGCGTCCGCTCAGCTCCTTCGAGACGTCGGCGTCGAGGCTCTTGCCGAAGTGCTCCTGGTAGACGCGCTTCACCTCGCCGAGGTGCTGCGGCGAGCGCGCGCTGAGCACCTGGAACAGCTTGTCCTCGTTGGTGCCGAGGCCGGCCGCCATGCCGCCGTGGAAGGCGTCATGAATGGCCTGCGCGTCGGCGACGACCTGCGAGCTCTCGATGGGCGCGCGCTCCTGCACCGCGGGCCGGTTGACGGGGCCGGCGCTGCTCCACCCGGCCTTCGGCGCTTCCACCGGCGTCGTCGTGTCGGCCTTCTTGACCGGCGCGGAGGTGGCCGTGGGCGTGGAGGCGGCGACGGGTCGGTTGTTGCGGACGGTGGTCATGAGGGCTCCGTCCGGCAAGACACCCCAGCTCTCGCCTGAGCGCAACTGTGGGGCCGGGAATCGACCCTGGAGCCGTGAGCCTCAGCGGGCCTTCGGCGTGCAGTGCCCTTCGCCTTCGTAGTGGCCGATGGAGCGCGTGGCCTGCGTGACGAAGTCCTTCAGGTTGCGAACGTTCGCCGCGCCGGCCGTGCCGTACTGTCCCTGCGGCAGCGAGGTGAGCTGCACCACCGCGAGCTCGTCGAGCGTCACCTTGTTGTCGCCGTTGCCGTCGGCGTTGGCGATGGCCTCGAAGCGCAGCTTCGCCCCCTCGCCGAGCTGGTCGTAGAAGAAGTGGTCGCCGTGCAGGGTGAGCTGCACCGTCACCTCCTTGCCGGGCACCAGCGTCACGCCCTTGCCCATGTTCTCGGCGCGCTCGCAGGCGTCGTAGAGCGTGTTGTTGGTGAACGACCACTCGAAGCTGCGGGTGACGCCGGCCTTCGTGCCGCTGCCGATGACGATGAGGCTCGCGGTGCGCGACTTCAGCAGCGCCAGGTCCGCGTCGTCGATGTTGCCCGCCGCGGCGTTCGAGTCCGGGCCGACGGCGTAGCGCACCACCTCCCAGGCCTTCGCCGCGGCGGTGGCCGAGAAGACCTCGACGGGGCCCTTCTTCACCAGGTCGAAGGCCTTCGCGCCCGGCTGCTCGGCGCCCACCACCCCCTGGCCATCCGCGAGCGCCGCGCCCTGCAGCACGACGAGGAACTTCGTGAACTTCACGCTCCAGCCGTCCTCGAAGGCGGACGCCGGAATGCCGTCTTCGATGAAGGCCTCGCCCCAGGTCGTCACCTTCACGACCGAGATGGGGTTGCAGGCGGTGAGGCTCAGCACGAGGGGAATGAGGACGTTTCGCATGGTGACTCCTGTGGGGTGGTGATGGTGCTTCAGATGGCCTGCCAGGTGAATCGGTAGCTGCTGGTGTCGGTGACGCCGCGGTCGAAGCCGTTGAGCGCCGCGCTGCCGGCGGCGAACGTGATGACGCCGTCGGGGCCCGCGGGCGCGCCGGCCTTGTCGAACTCGACGCGGGACAGCAGCACGCCCAGGTCCACCTCGAGCCGCACCCGGCCGGGGCCGGTGTCCATGTCGTGCTCGAAGCGCAACCCCTCGAGGGCGGCCGCGCGCGTGAAGGCGCCGGTGTCGAAGCGCACCGTCTGCCCGGCCTTCGTCGCGACGCCCTTCACCCGGACACCGCCGGCGCCGAAGCCGAGCTTCGCCGAGCCGTAAGGGCCGGTGACGGCGTTGGCTTCGCCCCACGCGATGGAGTCTCTGCGGGACAGGTCGAGGTCGAGCGGCATCAGCACCTCTCCCATCGACGCCCCGGGGGCGTAGTGCCCGGGGTGCGCGTGCGCCGTCGCGAGGAGCAGGTCCGCCAGGAAGGAGCGCTTCGCCACCAGCACCCTGCCTTCGAAGAACCGCAGCTCGGTGAGCGCCATCGAGCCCGTCAGCTCGCTGAGCGTCCAGCCGGACTCGAGCGTCGTCGTGGGAGCCGTCACCACGACCTCGACAGGGAAGGTGCGGCGGGTCTGGGTCGTCGAGGCGCCGCAGGCCGTCAGGCACACCAGCATCAGCAGGGTCGTTCTCACAGGTGCAGCTCCAGGGTGAGGGTGAAGGTGCGGGGAGCGCCCGCGGTGAAGTGCCGCGCCGGCAGCTGGCTCGAGCGGTCCGGCTCCCAGCGTGAGGCATAGGTGAACTCGCCATCGCGCCAGCGAGCGTCGAAGACGTTCTGCACGTCGAAGACGAGCTCGATGGCCTGCCACCGCACCGAGGCGCGGGCGTCGGCGAGGAAGACGGCACGGGAGAAGTCGCCGAAGGGCAGTGGCCGCGCGCCGATGAGGGTGAGGCCCGTCCCGACCCTGCCGGTGAAGCGGTGTGCGCCGAGGGTGACGTCACGCGAGTAGCCGGTGTCGAGCCTCCCGACGAGGGGCGCGAAGTACGGCAGCAGGGCGCCGGAGGTCGCGACGCGGGCGTGCGCTCCCGTGAAGCTGCCGGTGAGGACCCACCCGTCGAGGGGCCGGGCGGTGACGACGAGCGACGCGCCGCCGCGCAGGGACGGGCCCAGGCTGACGGTGGTGCCGACGGTGTGGTCGAAGAAGACGTCGTTCGCGACGTGCGAGCCGAACAGCACGAGCCGGGTGACGACGCGGGGGAGCTCCAGTGAGGCGCCCAGCTCGGCGCTGCGCACGCTGACGAAGGGCGCCACCTCTCCATCGGCCAGCGAGCGCGCCTGTGGGCTGCGGAAGCCGTCGCCGTAGTTCGCGAAGAGCCGGACCCGCTCTCCGAGCCGGCGCTCCACGCCCGCCTTGAGCCCCCAGTGCACGCCGAACGCCCCCACGCGTGGACGCCGACCGCGCAGGTCGACGACGTCGAAGCCGAGCGCATCGGCCCGCCCGCCGAGCAGGAACCGCCAGGGCCCGGGCGCCAGCGAGAGCTCCGTCCACGCGTTGCCGGCCGTCTGGGTCACCTGCGCGTCGATGGTGGGCGCGAGCGCGTCGCCGTCGGACTCGCGGTAGCTCCGCTGCGACTGGGTGATGCCGTCACGCCGGACGCCCAGGCCGAGGTCGAGAGAGAACGTGTGGCCCCAGAGCGTGAGGTGACGGTGGTGCTCGACGCGGCCGCCCACGAGGCCGTCGCGCTGCCGCTGCTCGAGCCCGTCGCCCTCGGCGCCCGAGGTGAAGCCGGTGAAGTTGTTGCGCAGGGAGAGCTCCGAGAGGGCGCCGAAGGCCTCGACGAGGGTGCGCCCGGTGTCGTGACGAAGCTCCACGCCCAGCAGCGCCTGGTGCCGCGACGAGGCGCCGCCCTGGTGCGCCCCGAAGGCGTCGAAGAAGTCGGCGCGCCCCGCCACGTTCGCGTCGTCGCGCACCACGCCCGGAGACTCGAAGGCGCCGGCCGCGCTGCCGACGAAGAGCCGCAGCCGCACGCCGTCGAGCGGCACCACCACCTGACCGAGCGCGGACGCCCGACGGAAGGCGCGCCGGGCCCCGAAGCCGTCTCCGCGCACCAGCTCCGCGGCGGCGAAGGTGTCGGGGGCGTCGAAGGGCCGTACGCCGAGGAAGACGCGCGCCCGGTTGAAGGAGCCGAAGCTGGTCGCGACCGTGACGCCGCGCTCCTCGAGGCCCAGCTCGTAGCGAACGGTGCCGGCCACCGCGAAGTCGCCCTGCCAGGCGCGCGAGCTGCCCTCGGTGACGCGGACCTCCCGCACCGCGTCGGGGATGAGCCAGTTGAGGTCGGCGTAGCCCAGCGCGTGGAGATGCGAGACCTCGTTCACCGGCACGCCAGCGACGTTGAGCTCGACGTCCTGGCCGTGGACCGCGTCGAAGCCGCGCAGGAAGAGCTGGTGCGCCTTGCCCTCGCCCGAGTGCTGCGAGGCGACGAGGCCCGGCACCAGGCGCAGGAGGTCCGTCGCGCCCGAGCGCGGCGCCGCCTGCACGACGTCCTGCGTGATGGTGAGCTCCGAGGCGCTGCGCGAGAGCCGCCGCTCGCGGACGGTCGTCTCGTGCTGCGCCGGCCCGTCGATGACCCCCGCGTCCACGCCCACGCCCTCGGCTCGGGAGACGCCCGCGTCAGCCTCGCCGTCGTCCTCGTGCGCAGCCGCCGCCGTCGCGCTCAACGCGCACGCGCAGACGATGACGTGATGCCACCGCACGAGCAGCCTCGTGGAAGGAATGGGACGAACACCTCACGCGTGGAGACGGCGAGGCAGGACGAGGTCGAAGACACGCCGTCGAGCGGACCGCGAGCGCGAGCTGGTGGGCCCGGCCGGCGTCAACGTCAACCCGGGCGCGCTGTGGCCTACGGTCCCTGCGGCTGGGCGACGGAGAACCGTGGCGCCGTTCGCGGCGCGGGACCGGCGAGCTCCACCTGCCGGGGGAGGGCGACGGCGAAGAAGACCGGCTGCGCTGCCTCGGCCGGCCCCGTGAAGGCGGCCAGCTGATGCTCGAGCGAGCCGGCGCCGTGTGGAGCACCGGGCGCGACCGGACCGTGGTGGTGCTCGTGGCCGTGGTCCACCTGGTGGAGCAGGGGTGTCACGACGAAGGCCAGCGCGAGGAGCACCAGCCCCAGCACGCCTGCGTCTCGCCGGTCTTCCTGCCTCACGCGAACGGCTCTACCACTGCTGGCGCGAGCTGACACGCCGAAGCCGCCGCCGACGGTTGAGTTGTCGTGGCTCTCGTGATGGGAGCGCAGACGTGATCGCGCTCGTGATGCTGGTGCTGAATCAGGCTGGGCCCTGCGTGGCGCCCGCGGTGGACGCGCCCGTCGAGGTCGCGCTCAAGCGGGGAACGTCCGTCACGCAGGTCGCTGCGTGGTTCTCGAGCGTCACCTGTCGCGAGGTGAACGTGGCTCCCGCGGCGGCGTCGCTCCCCATCAGGGTCTCGACCGAAGGCGCCGTGCCGGCCGGGGCGCTCGAGGCGCTCGTGGGCGCGGTGCTGGAGAGCGCCGGCGCCCGGCTCGTGCCCGCGTTCCTCAGACAGCCAGCCCGTGTCGAGGTGCGCCTGGGCCCCTGCGACCCGCGGAAGGCCCGGGCAGCGGTCGAGGCCGCCCGAAGCGCAAGCACGTGCACGCTCGACCTCAGCGCCTTCGGCCGCCCGTCAACCGTCGGCGGGTGCCTCGACAACACCGTCGTGCTCGAGGCCGGCGCGGTGGATGCGGGCGAGGCGCTGCGGGTGCGCGCAGTCGCCGCCGGGTCGATCCTCGCGGCGGTCGGCCTCGAGCAGGGCGATGAGCTGATCGGCCCCATCGGTGAGGCCTCGGCCGCGTTTCAGCTCCAGGTGCGTCGCAAGGGGGCCGTGGTCGAGCTGCGCTGTGCCATCGACGGGCCCCGGGACAGCGCTCCACTCCACCCCGCGACGCTCCTGCGCGGAGCCATCACGCCGTCGGACTCCTGCCTCGTCACTCCCAACGCCTTCGCGCACCGGGGCGAGGTGACCGAGGTGGACGTCGCGCGGGCACCCGGGTTCGAGCCGCGCTGTCTGCTGCAGGGGGTGCGCGTGGTCCCCGCCTTCAAGGATGGGGTCGCGACCGGCCTCAAGCTGTTCTCCCTTCGCGCCGAACACCCCCTCGCGCTCGTGGGGCTGCAGAACGGCGACGTCGTCGAGTCGGTCAACGGCGTCGCGGTCGATCGCCCCGAGGCCCTGCTGGCCCAGCTCCTCCCCCAGTCCCGGTTCGTCGCGCGCGTCAGCCGTCGGGGCCAGCCCCTCACGCTCACGGTCGTGCTGAAGCGGGCCCGTTGAACCCTCGGGCCGACGCAGCGCATCCAACGGCTGCCATGTCAGACACCCGCGAGCTGATCATCACCCTGCCCGGAAAGCGCCGTGTGGACGCGGCCTTCGGGCACCACATCGTGCACACCGACCAGCCGCTCGACAACGGCGGGGAAGACTCGGCGCCATCGCCGTTCCAGCTCTTCCTCGCCTCCATCGGCGCCTGCGCCGGCATCTTCGTGCAGGGCTTCTGCGCGAAGCGGAACATCGACCCTGCCGGTATCCGCATCGTCGAGCGGCCGCAGTACGACGAGCAGGGCACCTTGAAGGACGTCGCGCTCGACGTGGAGCTGCCCGCTGGCTTCCCCGAGAAGTACCAGGACGCGCTGCTGCGCGTCGTCGAGCAATGCTCGGTGAAGAAGGCCATCGCCGCGCAGCCGACGTTCACCGTACGTGCGGTCGCCGCGCCCGTCTCGAACGCGGCCTGAGCGGTCGAGGGAGAGAATCGCCCGCGAAAGGTGTCTTGGGCGCACATTGGCGCTAGCCTCCGGTGACCTTCGCGATGAAGCCCGGGGACGAGACCATCAACGACTTCCGCGGTCCGATGGGGCGTGACCCGCTCGTGGGCTCGCGCATCGACGACTACGAGGTCCAGTCCATCATCGGCACTGGCGCGATGGGCATCGTCTACCGCGTCCAGCACGCGGTCATCGGCAAGCCGGCCGCGCTCAAGGTGCTGAAGCCCGACTACGCAGACGACCCCGAGATGGTGGAGCGGCTGATCCGCGAGGCGCGCACCGTCAACGCCATTCGCCACCCGGGCATCGTCGACATCTTCGGCTTCGGCACCCTGCCCAACGGCCAGCCCTACATCGTGATGGACCTGCTCGAGGGCGAGCCGCTCGACGCGTGGGTGAAGCGCGAGGCGCCCGCGCCCTTCAAGAAGGTGGCGCCGATTCTCGACGAGGTGCTCGGCGCGCTCCACGCGGCGCACCAGGTGGGCGTCATTCACCGCGACCTGAAGCCCGGCAACGTCTTCTTCGAGTCGCACCCCGAGTCGCGCAGCCACGTGAAGATCATCGACTTCGGGCTCGCGCGACAGGCCGACCGCGCGGGCGGCTCGGTGCGGCCCACCAACCCGGGCACCCTCATCGGCACGCCCGCCTTCATGGCGCCCGAGCAGGTGCTGGGCACCAAGGTCTTCCCGGCGACCGACCTCTACGCGGTGGGCGGCATCGCGTACCAGATGCTCACCGGGCGCATTCCCCACGAGGCCCCGAGCGCCATCGAGGTCATCAGTCAGAAGATGAAGTTCGACCCGGTGCCGCCGCGGCAGTGGGTGCCCTCCATCGACGAGGACGTGGACAGCTGGGTGATGATGCTGCTCGACCGCGAGCCGGACCGCCGCCCCGAGAGCGCTGACGACGCCCGACGAATGCTCCGGCGCCTCATGGACGGCCGGACGCGCTCGGACGAGAAGCTGAAGCCCGTCGAGCGGACCAACCGCGCGGCTGACCTCCCCACGGCCATCGTCTCGTCCCAGCCGCCGGTCGTTCAGACTCCGGCCCTCGGCGCCAGTCCGGCTCCACCGACCGGCCGGCGCTCGTCGGGGAGCCAGGCGCCTGCGGGAACGCCGAAGCCGAAGCCGCCGTCGCAGCCGGTGCACCTCCCCGCCGCGCCTGGCGCGGGCGTCGTGCCCAAGCGGGTGTGGGCCGAGGCGAGGACGATGCTGGTGGACCCGGTGTCTCCGGCCCTGGCGCCGCGGCCGTCCATCAGTGACTCCTCGGTCTCGAGCACCGACCCGCTGCGGGAAGCGCTCGCGCCGAAGGTGGGCAACGAGACCCTGCTCGCCGAGCCGACCATCGAGCCGCAGCCCTCCGCCTTCAAGGAGACGGTGCCGCTCCCCTCCGACATCAACCGCACCCAGCCGGTGAAGCCCGTCGAGCTTCCTGCGGTGCAGCCCATCGAGGACTCCGGGCGCGCTGCCGTGGCGACCGACGAGCACGAGGTGATCGCCCCGAGGTCGAAGCTGCCGTGGGTCATCCTCGTGGTGCTCCTCCTCATCATCGTCGGTGGCCTCGCCGTGCTCCTCACGAGGAGCTGAGAGGCGGTCGGAGCGGCGGTGCAGAATTCGCGGCAACTCGCCGGGCTTGTGCTGGAGTGTCGGCATGCTCACTGCGCTGACCCTGACCCTCACGCTCGCGTCCATCCCGTCCACCGCCCCCGACGGCATTCACCTGCAGGCCACCGAAGAGCGCAGCGCGCGCCTCATCGCGCAGGGCCCGCCTCCGCTCCCCATGCGGGACAACCCGGTGGCGCCAGCCGGCGGCCGCGAGCTGGAGCTGCAGGGGCGCATCGACTCCATCAACTCGAGGCTCCGCGAGCTGAAGAACGACTGGCCGACCATCTCGGTGGTGATGGCGTGGGTGGGCTGGAGCGTCTCGCCGATCGCCCTCGTCGGCCTGCTGGTGATGCTCGCTGGTGGAGCCATCGGCGCGCCGGTCGTCACCCTCATCGGCGTCGTGATGCTCATCGTCGGCCTCGCCGCGGTCGCCATCGGCATCGCCGGCGTCGTCACAGGCATCACCGCCTCGAACGCCGCGAAGAGTGAACGCGAAGAGCTCATTCGCGAGCGGGAAGGCCTCGAACGCGAGCTGAAGACGCTGCGGCAGAGCCCGGGCGGAGCGCCGGGGGTGGACCGCGCGTTCGAGTCTTCGCCGCGCCTCTTCACCGTCGCGGCCTTCTGACGATGCAGCCGGCGCCCTCACGCTTCTACACTCGCGCGTTCGCGCTCGGCACCATCGCGGTGCTCGGCGGGCTGCTGTTCCGCACGCTGACGCCGTTCCTCGTGCCCATCGTGTGGGCGACGCTGCTGGCCTTCATGCTGCAGCCGCTCAACCGGCGGCTCTTGAAGAGGTGGCCCACGAAGCCGGGGCTGGCTGCGGGAGTGCTGACGGCGGGAATGGTGGTGCTGGTCAGCGGGCCCATCACGCTGTTCCTCTTCGCCTTCCTGCGTCAGGCCTCCCAGCTGCTGACCCGGTTCCAGAACGAGGCGCACGACCGCAAGCTGCCGGCGCTGCAGCTGGTGCTCGAGTTCGGGC
Source organism: Myxococcaceae bacterium (assembly GCA_016793095.1). Taxonomy (GTDB): domain Bacteria; phylum Myxococcota; class Myxococcia; order Myxococcales; family Myxococcaceae; genus Xiheimicrobium. Next base: position 60,008 of record JAEUJQ010000071.1, read on the forward strand.
CCGTGCAGTCGCTGCTGTCGGCGGCCGGCGAGTTCACCTCGCTGTCGAAGGCTCAGATCCTCGAGCAGGCCAACGACGCGGCGCAGACCGTGCTGCAGCAGCTCGCCTCGCTCGGCGGCACGGTGGTGTTGGGAGCGTTCTCGGTGGTGACCCAGTTCGGCCTCACCATGTTCCTGCTGTTCTTCTTCCTGCGCGACGGCCGGGAGATGCTGGAGCGCGCGGTGCACCTGGTGCCGCTGTCAGGGGAGCGGAAGGACGAGCTGTCGCGCTCGCTCGGCGGCGTCACCCGGGGAGTCGTCGTCGGCACGCTGGTGACGGCGGTGGTGCAGGGCACCCTGGTCGGCATCGGCTTCGCCATCGCCGGGCTGCCGTCGCCCCTCGTCTTCGGCGCCATCGGCGCGCTCGCGTCCCTCATCCCTGTGGTGGGCACCGCGCTCGTCTGGGTGCCGGCCGTGCTGTCGCTGCTCGCGCTCGGGCAGACGCCCTGGGCCATCTTCCTCACGTTGTGGTGCGTCATCCTCGTGGCGGGCAGCGACAACGTCATTCGCCCGCTCGTGGTGTCGTCCTCGACGAACGTCTCGACGCTGCTCGTCTTCGTCGGCGTGCTGGGCGGCGTGAGCGCGTTCGGCTTCGCGGGCATCTTCGTGGGGCCGGTGCTGCTGACGCTCATCGCGGCGCTGCTGCGCTACGCCGATGACTCCGGCGTCGGCCGGCACCCGGCCCCGCCGTCGGAGCCACCGGCTCCACCTGCGCTGCCCGCGCCGGTCACAGGGCCTGAGCCGGCACCACCTGCGAGCTGAGTCGGTGAGCTGACACAGCTCACTCGAAGCGATGCCGTCGAGCCGCGGCGTGCACTGTTGTTCATGCCGGTCGCGGCTCCGACGGAGATCGATCTCCGTGAGCGGTGAGCATCGAGACCTGAAGCGATGCCGTCGAGCCGCGGCGTGCGCTGTTGTTCATGCCGGTCGCGGCTCCGACGGAGGTCGATTCACGTCAGCGGTGGGAAGCGAGCTCACCTGAAGCGATGTCGTCGAGCCGCGGCGTTCTTCAATGCCGGTCTGACGGAGATCGATTCGCGCGAGCGGTGAGCTAGCCTCGCGCGAATGTTCCGCGTCAGCCTCGTGGTGCTCCTCGCCAGCGCCGGTTGCATCGAACTCACGCTGCCCGACCCCCCTCCACCTCCGGGGCCCGGCTCCATTCAGGGCACCGCCGTCTACTCGGTGCCCGGCCGGACCGGCTATCGGCCCGCGGGCGGCACCCGCATCACCCTCGTCAACACCGGCACCCAGACCTTCGCGGACCGCGAGACGGGGCGCTTCGACCTGCGCAACGTCCGCATCAGCCAGGGGCTCGTGTACTTCGTGTTCGACCTCGATGGCGACGGCACGCCGGACCGGCAGCGCGCGCTCGAGCTGTCGGCGATCGGCGCGGGCCTCGGCCGCGACGTCGCGCTGGGCGAGGTGGTGTTGTCCCGGAACGCCACGGTGGTGGGCCGGGTGCTGCGAGGAGACAACCCGCTGCCCACCGGTCACGCAGGCACCGCCGTCTTCGTGCCGGGCGCGCCCTTCGCGACCGCCACGGCCGACACCGGTGACTTCGTGCTCGAGAACCTGCCCGAAGGGCCGCTGCAGCTCGCGTTCTACCGCCTGGGGTACCGCGCCGAGAACCGCGACCTCTCGGTGCGCGGGGGAGAAGAGGCGCGCGTCGCGGCTGCCTCGCTCGCGGTGGACCCGCAGGCCATGTCGGCCAGCGTCACCGTGACGGGCACCGTTCGCTTCGAGGACGGCAGCCCGGTGCCCAACGCGCGCGTGCGGTTCGTCTCGGGGGCCACCTCGTTCACGGTCACCACCGACGCGAACGGCACCTTCAGCGCGCAGACGATGAGCGCGCAGCTCTATCAGGTTGGCATCGAAGCCGACGGCGCGACGTCGCTGCGGCTCTACAACGTGCTGTTGCTGCCGGGGGCGAACGAGCTGCCGCCGGTGCAGTTGGCGCGCGGCGAGTCGATGCCGCTCGACCTCGACGCTGGAGCGCTGGTGCCCTTCGACGGAGGCCTGGGGACTTCACCGGTCGCCGTCATCAGTCCCAGGGTGCTCGAGCTCGCGCCGGGCGCCAGCGGCACGCTCTCGAGCGCGTTCTCGTCGGGCCGTCGCCCCCTCACCTCACACTGGCGCAGCGCGGCGGACGGCGGGCTGCAGCTCGCCTTCGACACGCCCGACACCACCGCCTCGTCGGTGCGGGTGTTTGCGCCGGACGCGGCGGGCGCCTACCCCTTCACCTTGAGGGTCACCGACGCGCTGGGTGAAGACAGCCCGGCCACGAGCGGCACCGTGCGTGTCGGCGCTCCGCCCACGCTCACCGCGATGGCGGTGGGTGGGACCACGATTGCACCGGGCGCGCAGGTGACGCTGCAGGCCACAGCCGTCAGCACCGATGGCCGGCCCATCACCGACTACCGGTGGCTTCAGCGCACCGGCCCCGCCCCTGAGATGCCGTCGTCTCCGCTCGGAGCGATGTTCACCTTCAGAGCGCCCCTCGTCTCGGGCCTCACCCCCATGACGTTCGAGGTGAAGGCGACGAACGACCTCGGCTTCGAGAGCGCGCCGGTCACCATCACCCTCGCGCTCCAGCCCGTCACGCAGGCGACCCTGACGGCGGCGGCCACACCGGCGGTCGTGTTTCAGGACGGGGGTCAGCACCTCGTGCAGCTGAACGCAGGTGTCATCGGCGGCGCGCCCGACGCGAGCTTCACGTTCTCGTGGGCGCCGCTCTCAGACGGGTGCCCGCTCGCGGACGGCGGCAGGGACCTCACCTGCCCCGAGGCGTGGACGTTGTCGAACCCGACGGGGTCGACGGTCGAGCTGTTCGCGCCCCGGGCGCCCGGTCATCGCACCCTCAACTTCACCGTCACGGCGACTCCGGGCGGGCTGACGAGCCAGGTGGCCGTCGACGTTCGCGACGCGCGGCCCCCGTCCTGCCGTCGCGTCTCGCTCAGCACCATCAGCCTCGAGGTGCAGTGTGACGAGCCGATGCTGGTGATGGGCGCCTTCGACGCGGGCCCGATGGGGCCCCTCGCGTCGGTCGTGGCCGATGGCGGCTCCGTGGTGGCCGCCTTCGAGTCGGTCGCGAGCCGATTTCCGATGGACATCGACCTGCCGCTCGTGGACCTCGGCGGCAACCCACCGGCGCCCTTCATCGTGAGCGGCACGCCCCGGCTCTCGTACCCGGCGACCTGGGTGACGCCGCCGAGCGTGACCTCCACCACCATGACGCGGCCGACGTGGCTGCGCCTGGGCCCGACAGCGTCCTTGCCGTCGCGTCGGGCGCTGGTGGGGCGCGCGACCGACGCCACCCATCGCAGGCTGCTGGTGCTCGACCCCACGCCCTGCACGGGGGTCTGCGCCGTCACGCCGAGCGTGTTCGAGAACATCAACGGCCAGGGCAACCAGCCCGCGCGCACCACGTCGGCGGTCAGCGTCGATGGTCGTGCCTATGTCATCGTCTCGCCGGAGAACCCGCCGGGCCTCGTGGAGTACCGCAACGGCGTCTGGCGCGAGGTCCCCGTCTTCCTCTCGCCCATGTTGGGTGCGCTCGCCACCGACGGCCGGCAGTTGTGGGTGCTGAGCCAGGACGGCGGCGTCGTCGAGCGCCGCGCCTGGGCGCCGGGTGATGACGGCGGCTCGTACGGTCCGCCCGAGACGCTGCAGGCGGGCCTCTTCGACGTCACCTCGGCCGAGCTGGCCTTCACGCCACAAGGTCGGGCCTTCGCCGTCATCATCGACAACGCGACGCCGCTGCAGCTTCAGCTGACGGCTCCCGGCGTCTGGAGCCCGGCCTTCGACCAGCTCACCCTCGGGAACCAGCTCACCAGCGCGAAGGTCGTGGTCTTCGGCGAGAGCCTGCACGACGCGCTCGTTTTTCAGTTCGCGAGCGACGGCTTCGTGGAAGCGGCCGGGTGGAACTCCGCCCAGCAGCAGACGCTGTACGCCCCTGCCATCCCGCAGATGACGGGCGGGGTGCAGGACTACGACGTCGCGCGCTTCGGCAGAGGCGCCCTGGTGGCCTGGACGACCCCCTCGGGTGAGCTGCACCTGTCGCTGGTCGCGCGCCGGCCGTGGCTGATGGTCCCCGACATCGTCGTGAATGACGTGACGCTCGAGGACGGCGGCGTGCTGTGGAACGCGCAGCCCGCGCGTTGGCCGCGCGTCGTGGTCGAGGGGGCTGAGGTGCTCCTCTCGTGGCAGGAAGAGGTGGGCGCCGGCGCCTATGGCATGGCGGGCACCATCATTCGCTGACGGCGCCTTTCGCCTTCGCAGGAAGAAGAGGTCAGCACGCGCCCGAGTGAGAAAGCCGGGGGTGTGTCACCGTTCAAGGGTGGTGTCCGCCATGGACGAGTCCCCCGTTGTGGAGGACCCTGGAATCGAACCAGGTTGTTTGCGTGTATGGCCTCATCGGCCGGGCGCGTGCTGTCCCTGCTCACACGCGCGGCGAATTCTTTCCTGACCACGGCGTCGCGACGACATCGGTTTCCGCCTGCGCGAGGGCGGCCTCGGTGGCGCGACGGTGCAGCTCGGGCCACTCGACGAGCGCCCGCTTCACCGCGGCGGCGAGCGCGGCCTGCCCCGAGGGGAACGCCGAGGCGGCGCCCATCACCCCGAGCAGCGCCTCGCGCGCTTCCCGCGCCGACGGAGTTCGCCGCGTGAGGTCGCGCTCGAGCAGGGCCATCACCACCGCGTCGAGCTCCGCGGGCACCTCGGGCCGCAGCTGCGACGGTCTGGGGATGGGCATCGTGAAGACGGCCTGCTGTGACGCGAGGTCGTCGCCGACGGGGAAGAGCCGGCGCCCGGTGAGGGCTTCATGCAGCGTGGCGCCCAGCGCGAAGAGGTCGACCCGCCCGTCGATGGGCTCTCCGGCCGCCTGCTCGGGCGCGAGGTAGCCGGGCTTGCCCTTCACGTGGCCGACCTGCGTCAGGTGGGTGCGCGAGGCGGCGCGCGCGATGCCGAAGTCGGCCACCTTCACCTCGCCGAGCGTCGAGAGCAGGACGTTCGGCGGGTTCAAGTCCCGGTGGATGAGGTTCATCGGCGCGCCGTCGGGGCCGACGCGGCGGTGCACGTAGTCGAGCGCCTGGCACAGCTCGATGGCGAGGAACGAGACGGCGGGAAGCGGGAGCCCGCCCGCCTGGTGCACGTCGAGCACGCGCTTGAGCGACAGCCCGTCGATGTACTCCATGGCGAGGAAGAACGAGTCGCCGTGGCGGCCGAAGTCGAGCACCTGCACCACGTTCGGGTGGTTCAGCCGGCTGCAGAGCTCGGCCTCGAGGCGGAACAGCTTCAGGAACTCGCCGTCGGCGGCGTACGCCGGGAGGACCTTCTTGAGCGCCACCGTCTTCTCGAAGCCGCCCTCGGGGCTGTAGGTGGCCTTGAAGACCTCGGCCATGCCGCCGGCGCCGACCCGCTCGTGCAAGAGGTACTTGCCCATCACGTCCTTCGCGCGAACGGCCGACAGGGCCTCGGCGGCGCGGCGGTTGAAGTGGCCCACGAAGAGCGCCGTCACCACGCCGGCCGAGAAGAGCAGCAGCACCCGCACCGCGAAGAGGGGTGGGCGTAGCGTCACCAGCGTGTCGGGGCCGAGGCGCGGCCACGCCACGAAGACGTAGAGCAGCGAGTACTCGAGGGCAGCGATGGCGCCGGCGCCGAGGGCGAGGGCGCGGCTGCCGCGAAACCCCGACAGCGACACCAGCGTGCCCCACAGCACCAGCGGCGGGGCGGTGAGGGCGTACTCGACGCTCGAGAGCCGGCTGTCGGCGAGGAAGAGCAGCGACGGGGCCGACACCTCGATGGCGACGTTCACCCAGCGGACGCCCGGGCGGTACCAGCCGCGCCGAAGCGCCCGGTCCTGCACGAAGAAGAAGGCCGCGATGGCGCCGAGCACCACGACGAGCAGCGCCCCGAGGCGCCACCCGATGAACGGGCCGAGCGCGACCGAGGTGAGCGACGCGAGCGCCGCCACCACGCTCATGTAGCGCGCGACCGACGCCTCACGCGCGGGCGCGTCCTTCTTCAGGTGCTCGTCGAGAACTCGCTGGCCGGCGGAGGACGAGGAGGCTCCCACGGGCGTCGAGCCTAGCCCGAGCCCGCTCACTGAGGCTCAGCCCTTGAGGATGGCCGCCACCAGCAGCGCGACCTGGCTGTCGAGCGAGTTGGGGCCAGTGGATGGTCTGAGTGTGAGTGCTGTCGGCGCGAACGACCTGCGCCTCAACCCAGGGAGTGGATAGCCCACTCCGATACAGTAGCTACTTGTAGAAACGGGTCCAATTCGGTGTGAACATTCCAGAAGTCGTCTCGCGAATCGAAAAAACCTCGCCGTTCATCGCCACACCAAACAACTGCGCACGGCCATCCGTGACCTTCCCTGTGGTCAAGAGTTCAAAACCACTTGTGTAGGCGGGATTGGCTTGCGGCATCGGAATCAGAGCGCTCCATGACGAGCCGTCCGCCGCCCGAATCCGTTGCACAAAGTCACCATTATAGCTCGATCCAAAGAAGCTGACACGACCGTCCTGCAAGACCCCAGCTGCAACAGCACGCCAGGCGCTATTGTGTTGAACCGCCCATGCCGGACATACCGCCCATGCCGGACATATAAATTGCACGAGCCCTGAGTAGTTGCCATTGACGCCCCAGGCAGTTTTGACTTCGCCATCATCATTCCCAACAAAGACTTGATGAACGCCATCAAAATACACCGCGCCAAGAGTACGCGAACGCGGTTGCGTTCCGATCGTGACCCACGCCGACCACGCGGAGTTCCACCCACCCAGCTTGTGCGACACGCGAATCGTCCCGTCGAACCCAAGAATGAAGAGATGAGTCTGCACCCCGGCCGCCCCGGTCGCAACCACATCAGCAACCCCTACCGGAACGGCCTGTGACGCCCACCCACTCCAGCAGCCATCGGTGCAAGCTTGCCATTTGGTGCGCAACTCGCCATCGAAAGCACGCCAGATCTGCTGATGCCCATTAGAGAGATTGACGGCCGCCAGCCGTCCGCTGGCGGTGTTGCTGTCGAATGAATTCCACGGCGTGAATCCGCTGTTGGCTGCTGTCGTTGTGTTCTGGCGAACCGCGATGAGGCTCGTACCCGACGCATAGACAGTCATTCGACCGTCCGAGGCAACTGCCGTCGCGAGCCCACGGGCGCTGTCTGGCGCGTACGTATACATGAGTCCACTCGCAGCAACATTGCCGTTCAACCCGCTGCACGTCGAATCGCTACAGTGATTGCCAACGCCCACGCAGTTCATTGACTGAACACCGACAAGCTCGGCTACCGGCCCATTCTGACGCCAGACGGGGCCGCCGGACGCCCCCCCCATAACGTCGCAATTGTGATAGAGCGAGTTGTCCTGTTGAGCATTGACCACGCAAGACTCGGCGCCTGGACGGTTCGCGAACAAGTCGCCGTGATAGCCAAACAGCGTAGCCGAGAAAGAGCCTGCGCCTGGAACTGCTCGGACCATGTGCTGGAAGTTGGGCCCAAAGAGAGCGGAGAAGTCCGTCTCCAACGCGATGATTGCCCAATCCCCCCAGTATTCCCAATCTGCAGGGTCGCGTCCATAGGTCACACGATCTGCCCAGACCGTGTACGGGCCTGCGCCGGGGGTTTGAATTCCGAATTGGGGTTGGAAGAAGATCTGGCCGACGGGCGCATAGGTGCCGTCGGTTTTGATGAGGCAATGTGCTGCGGTCATTACCTTGTTGCCACCGATTATCGTCGCAGTGCAAGTGCCCGTCTGACCCCCGGGGCCGCACATTGCGCAGCTGATCTTTCCCACGGCACCTTGAGGAAAGGTGAGCGTCGAGATTGGCACGCGATTGTCAGAACCACACATCAGCCCAGCTCTCAGCGACTCCACTGCACTCGTAGGCTGCTCATTCGGAGCTCCACACGCAACAAGAGAAACCGCCAAGACCCCGGTCAAGCGATTCATGTGAGTTCCTCCCGAGCTGGGGCAATGTTCCCGCGTCTGGTGGAGTCCAACTATACCACGAACTCGGCTGTCGGCCCATTTCGATGATGCTGAGCGATGTCTTGATGAAGCTGAGCGATGTCACGCGGCGTAGGATCCGCGTCCTTTGACGTCGAGGCCGGCGACGGTCTGGTCTCGGCGAGGAAGCAGTTGTCTCAATGTTCGCATAGTCGTAGGGGCCAAGGGCCCTGACTGCAGGGCAACCCCATGGAACCTCAGCCCACCAGCCCGGCGCCTCACCCGAACCTCTTCGAGCTGCTGCGCGGTGATGCGGTGCTTCTCGCCAGCTTCGTTGCGCTTTCGCTCGCTGTCCTCGCGCCGCTCACCCAGACCCCGATACTCCCGCTCAACGATCTCCCGAACCACGTGGCCATGTCGGCGCTCCTCCGGCACATGTGGAGCGGCGATAGCGTGGCGGCCTTCCACTTCGAGGTCCAGCCGCACCCGGCGCCATACTGGCTCACCTATCTCCTGATCCTCGCGGCCTCGTATGTGCTTCCGACGCTTGCGGCCGCGAAGTTCGTCGTCGCCGTCTGCCTGCTCTCGGTGCCCCTCAGCACGATGCGGCTCCTGGTCGCGCTCGGGCGGTCGCCGCGGCTCGCCCTCTGGAGCTTCGCGCTCTGCTGGGACTTCAGCCTCAGCATGGGCTTCATCGCGTACACCCTCAGCGTCTCGCTCAGCTTCGTCTTCCTCGCGCGCTGCATCGAGTCACTGAACGCGAAGCCTCCGAGGTCGTCGCTTCTCGCGACAGTGGGCCTCGGGCTGCTCCTCGCACAGAGTCATGGGCACGCGGCTGGGGGTGCGTCGGTGCTCGTCTTCGCCGCTGCGCTCGTCGAGGCCCGTCGGCCCCGCGTGCTGCTGCGTGGGCTGGCCCTGGCTGCGGTGCCCATGCTGGGTCTCGTTCCGTGGCTGATGCTTGGAGCAGGTTCGGGGGGCGGAGCGCGCCCTGAACACATCGGCTTCTGGCCTGACGTCGGTGAGCGGATGAGTCGAATGTTCCATTACACCGTGGACCTGGTGAACGGTCAGACGGAGCGGAACGTCCTCGGCCTGGCGTTCGTGTTCCTGCTTCTGGCGCCGCTGGCCCTGGCGGCATGGACCGGCGGCGATGGTCACGCCGCGCGTCCACGAGCGCTCTACCTGGCGGCCTGGCTGCTCTACCTCGTGATGCCTGCCTCCCTCGTGTGGCCCTTCCCCCAGCTGCTCATTCACGAGCGCCACGCCACGATGATCCTCCTGCTCGGGCTGGCGTTGCCCGCGGCTTCATTCGCGGGCCGGCAAGTCTGGCGGCTGGTGCCCGGCGCCGTCGTCGCGCTGGCGGTGGCTGCCGTCATCACCGTTCAGTGTGCGCGCTTCTCTCGCGAGGTCGAGCCCTTCGTTGCGATCATCGAAGCCGTTCCCAAGGCGAGTCGAATCGCCTGGGTGCTCTGGCAGCAGCGAACGCCGGAGTCGGTGCGCGACACGATGCCTCAGGTGCCGGCGTACCTGCTCGCGGACAAGGGTGGATACTCACCGTATCTCTTCCAGACGCCCAACCTGCCGCTGCGCTACCGGGCGGAGCGTCATCTGCCGCATCCGCACTGGCACCAGCCCGATCAGTTCAGCCTCGCGCAGCACGGGATTCACTACGACTTCGTGCTCGTCCAGGGAAAGCAGCTCGATCGCCTCCAGCCCGGACTCGTCGACGTTCCAGAGGGCCGGTTTCGGGCGACGGTCGTCCTCGAGTCCGGGATCTGGCGGCTGTACCGCATGGGACGCGAGCTGTGACCATTGGCTCCGGTCCACACGGAGCCGGAACTACGGTAGGAGTGCGGCATGGAATCGGCAGAGTTCGAGAAGCACGAGCGCCTCGAGCGCGACCACTGGTGGTTCGAGGGTCGTCGCCGGTGCATCGCCGCCGTGCTCACACGGGAGCTGCCTCCGGCTTCAGACCGCGCGATCCTCGATGTCGGCTGCGGCACGGGCGGCATGTTCCCGATGCTCTACCGATTCGGACGAGTGAGCGGCGCGGAGTACTCCGCCGACGCCCGCGAGCGCGCTCGGCGTCTCTTCCCAGATGTCGAGGTGAGCCCGTGTGAGCTGCCTGACACGCTGCCGCCCGGGCCCTTCGATGTCGTGACTGCGTTCGACGTCATCGAGCACGTGGATGATCCGGTCGCGTCGCTCCGGGCGATGGTTACGCGGCTGAGGCCGAATGGGCGCGTGGTCATCACCGTCCCAGCACTCCAGCTGCTCTGGAGCCAGCATGACGTGACGCTGCAGCACCGCCGTCGCTACTCACGAGCGATGCTGCTCGAGCAGCTCGCGGCCGCCGGCTTGCGCGTGACCTACGACTCGTTCTTCAACACGGGCCTCTTCCCGATGGTCGCAGCGGCCCGTCTCGTCGAACGCGTCCGTGGCCCGGGAACGGGGAGCGATCTCGCGCCCGTCTCCCCACTCATCAACGCGGCCCTGCGCGAGTTCTTCGGAGCCGAGGCCCGGGTGCTCTCGCGCGGTCGCCTGCCGATCGGCGTCTCGCTCATCGCAGTGGGCACACCTTCATGATCGGCCCCCACGAGAAGAAGATCATCGTCGTCCCCTGCTACAACGAAGAGAAGCGCCTCGCGCCCGAGCGCTTCCTCGACTTCCGCGAGCAGGGGGTCGCTGTGCTGTTCGTCAACGACGGGTCGACCGATCGCACGGGCGAGATCATCGCGCAGTTCGCGGCGGCGAATGACGGCATCGGGGCGCTCCAGCTCGACCGCAACCGCGGCAAGGCCGAGGCTGTGCGCCACGGGTTGGTCGAAGCGCTCAAGTTCCGCCCGCAGGTCATCGCCTACCTCGACGCCGACCTCGCGACGCCGCCAGCCGAGATGAAGCGAGTCCTCGACGCGCTCCAGCCGCCGTTCCAGGTCTCTCTCGGGAGCCGCGTGCGGCTCATGGGCCGGCGGATCGAGCGCCTCGCAGCGAGGCACTACCTCGGCCGCATCTTCGCGACGGCAGCCTCGTGGAGCTTGTCCCTGCCGGTCTACGACACCCAGTGCGGGGCCAAGGCGTTCCAGGTGACGCCAACCCTCGAGGCGGCCCTCGCCGAGCCGTTCTCGAGCCGGTGGGCGTTCGACGTCGAGTTGATCGGGCGCCTGTTGCGACCGCCAGCGGGCGTAGCGGCCATCGAACCAACGCAGTTCGTCGAAGTGCCTCTTCAGGCCTGGCATGACGTGAAGGGCTCGAAGTTGAACCCGTCGGCGATGGCGGGCGCGGCGCTCGATCTGATGCGCATTGCCCGGCGTCGGCGCGGTTCGTGAGCGACGGGTCAGGGTACGCGACGGAAGTACTGAATGCCCTGATTCGTGCCGATGGGGCGGAAGCCGTGAAGGCTCCGCTGGACGGGACAGCCGGGCGCGACGATGGCTGCAGACCAGGGAGCCTCTGCTGACCAGGGCAGGGCCGGCGCCTCGGGCATGACGACAGCATCCGGAGGGGGGATTGGCTTGCCCAGCGCTGCGAGCGGATAGCCGCCAGCAGGGTATCGACCATGACAGCCGAGCACCAGAACCGGGCCGTCGAGCTCCTGCGGCGGCTCCGCCAGCTCGCTCACGTGGAAGCCCGCCTGGTCGAACTGCCTCGGCAGCTGGTCAACGTACGCCCGGAACAGCAGCTCTGACGCGAGGCTGTCCGGAGACTCTGATCCATCACTCCAGGCGACGTGCGTCACACCCATGGCCCGAAGCCGCTCGAAGACCCCGCGCACCGACCCTTCGTGCGCATACGACAAGCCAAGCTGAATCCCCGGGACGTCGGTGAGCGTGACGCGGCCGATGCCAAAGCTCGAGGCGTAGGAGTGAATGAGCAGACGCGCGGAGACCGGCAGTCGTTCGCCCAGCACTGACCAGTCCCGGAACACCGCGAAGCGCTCGGCGCTGCGTTCCGCCTGGCCGCGCTGGAGGAACTCGAGCAGCTTCGCCAGAGGAGATCGACGGCCGTTCATCCGGTGCGTCGCGAAGAACGGAAGCTCGAGGGAACCCAGAAGCTGGAGCGCGACCAGACCCACCACCGCGAGGCGCGACAGCCAGCCCCAGCTCCACAGCTCCACCACCACCACGGCGACGGCTGCGGCCATCAGCGGCACGAAGATGACGAGGTAGCGCATCTGGTGCGCCAGACTGAACCAGAGCGCGATTCCGGCGGCCGTCATGCCAATCACCAGCCAGACCCTGGACAGGCGAGTCGTCAGAAGCGCGGGAATGGCGAGGCAGGCGAAGACCGAGCCAAACACAGGCGCCCCACCGGTGAAATCGCCCCAGGTGTACAGCCCGACGTGATGATCTGCGACCGCGCGCACGGTCTCACCGAGCCGCCACCAGAGGCTCGAGTCAGGCGGTGTGAAGAGCTCGACGGCATACCTGGCTTGCCACACTGCCGCCTCGGGCGCATACGGCCCACCACCAAAGAGCCGGGCAGCCAACGGGTACACAGGGTTTCCATAGAACACGAGGTTTCGCACCCAATACGGAGCCAGCGTCACGGCGCCAGCGACGACCGTTCCAAGCTGTCCCACCAGGATGGGCCGGAAGGCGTTCCCACGCCGCCAGGCGAGCAGCCGATCGACGACCACGACGACGCTGAAGGGCGCCAGGAAGATCACGCTCGTGTACTTGCAGAGCACTGCGCCCGCGAGATGCGCACCCAGGAGCACCCAGGGACCAGGCCTGTTCGTACGCCGAGCCAGAGTCCACAGCAGAAAGGCGCTCGCGGCCCAGAGCGCAGCGAAGCGGTCAGCGCCGCCCATGAGGCCCGTGTCGTAGATGAAGATCGCCGGAAAGAGGAAGAAGCACACCCATGCGAGCGAGTAACGGGAGCTGCTCCCTGCCGGCCGCAGAGCCCGCGCGAGCGCCGAGATGAGCGCCAACGTCGTCACGAAGGCGACGACTTCGATCTGACTGGCGAGCACGATGCGGTCGTACAGGGAGTCGGGGGCCAGAAACGCCCAGGTCGCCAACCAGCTCCAGAGGTGCGGCCCGGTCAGCAGGTGGTTGCCTTCAGGGCTCCGCCAGATGCCACCCGCAGCCGCGTACAGCTCGGCGTTTCCGAGGTGGTACCACCGGGCGTCGAAGTTGAGGTTCTCCGGTGTCCACGTTGGCGCCGCGACCATCACCACCGCGACTGCTCCTGCCAGGACGGCTGCTGCTTCGACGAGCGTGTAGGAGCGGCTCCGACGGACTGCACTGAGGACGGCGCGCCAGACCTCGTGCGGGTCCGCCAGCCCCACCAGCAGCAGAACCGCGGGGAGCAACCAGAACGTCGCCGCGCTGAAACCAAACGCGTGCCCCCAGACCGGTACGACCCAGCCAAAGGCCAACAGGCCCGTGGCGAGCGAGAGCGGCAGGAAGACATCGGGGCGCTGGCGACCGAAGGCCACGGTGACCAGACGGCCACCCACCAGAAGACTCGAGACCAGCAGCAGGCCGAGCATCGCGCCGACGCGGAGCAGGTGCGGTACCAGCGATGCTGGAGGCGGAACGGCCACGCCGAACCTCGGCCACAGCGCGTACAGCTCAACCGCGACGATCGCGGCGACGAGGCCCGCGCGCGCCCACCTCCAGCCCCTCATGGGTGCAGCTCCACCGCTTCCAGATGGAACCAGGTGAGTGGCGAAGCGACGCGGAGCCGCACGAACCTCGCGGTGACTGCTGGAAACTCGCCGCGCCATTCGACGAAGCGCTCAGTTCGCTGGACCCGCTCCGTCCACGACTCACCATCGTCACTGGTCTCCACGATGAGCGGGAGACAACGCTCGAGGCCCATGTCCTGCCGGTTCCTCACCGTCACGCTCGAGAAGCTCTTCGGGCTTCCGAGGTCGTACCGAAGCCACGGGTTCGACTCGGCGTTCGTGTGGAAGAAGATGTCGGTCCGCGTCCCTCCGCAGGTGTGCATCGCTGGGTTGCACTTCAGGGCCTCGCTGCTCGCCGTCCAGGGCACGCCTTCGAGCAGGTTTCGAGGCGCCAGCAGCCAGACCCCGACCTTCCAGCTGACGGTCCCCACTGCGAGTGCCACGAAAAGGCCGAGCGAAACGGAACGCCAGCGACCCGACATGGGCGAGCGAACGGTCAGAGCCTCGTGCTGGGCCCGAAGCGCCTCGACGTCCGCTGGGCCAGGAATGGCAGCGAGGGGCTCGGTCGAACGCGCGAGCTCGAGGGCGGCCTGATGGAGGGTCGCTCGGCCGAGCGCGGCATCGGGTGGAAGCGAATCGGCGGCGTCGAGCAGCTCGACGAGGCGACGGTCGCGTTCGCTGATGGTGGTTGCTCCCCAGAGGGCCATGACACCGAGTTAGGCCGCTTCACCGCGCGGACTCAAGTCCTTCCCGCGCCGCGCAACGACTCGCGCACGCTGGAACGCGCACGGAGGGCGCAGCGTCTTTGTGTCGCGAGAGCCGGGTGTCACAAGAACCGGGTCGACCTGGCCGGAGCTTGCCGATAAGACGGACCGCCATGGATGCGGTGCCGGGGTTCACGCGTTTGGCTCGGGGTGTCGCCTGGCTGTCCGGCATCGGCGCGTCGCTCGGCCTGCTCGCGGGAACACTGACCTTCGCGCCCGGCTTCCACGCGTACCTGGTGTCGAACGCGTTGCCACCGGAACGTCGCACCGTGCTCTTCATCTGCGCCGCCGTCGGTGCGGTGATCGGTGGGGTCGCCGCGCTGAAGGTGGTGTGGAACTCGTGGGAGCGCCTCGACCAGATGTCGATGAGGCTTGGGCCGCTCGTGATGATCTTCCTGCTGCCACCGCTCTTCTCGCTTCAGGCGTGGGCCGGGCGAGAGCTCGCGTTGCTCGCCTACCTCTTCCTCTTCAACCTCGTCCTGGCGAGCCTTGCTCAACGAGCGGCAAGCTGCGAGCCGCTGGCCTTGAACTGGACCACGCGGGTGACGGAGTACTTCACGAGCAAACGCTGGCTCCCGCCCGTCCTGGTTGGAGTGGGCGCGCTCGCCTTCTCCATCTACTTCTCAGCCTTCACCATCGGCAACCACCAGGCCCTGCGCACGTCAGCCTTCGATCTCGGGATCGAGGAGAACCTGATGTGGAACGCAGCACATCTTCAGACACCGCTCTTCCGAACCACTCCGCTCGGCGGCGTCATGACCCACCTCGG
Source organism: Myxococcaceae bacterium (assembly GCA_016793095.1). Lineage (GTDB taxonomy): Bacteria > Myxococcota > Myxococcia > Myxococcales > Myxococcaceae > Xiheimicrobium. The sequence continues at coordinate 75,160 of JAEUJQ010000071.1, forward strand.
GTTTCACCAGACGTGGATCACCTATCTCATCGCCCCCTTCTATCGGCTCTTTCCACGAGCCGAGTTCATGCTCGTTCTGCAGGCAACGAGTGTGGGGCTCGCGGCAGTCCCGCTCTACCTGCTCGGCAAGCGAAGCCTCGGCCAGTGGTGGGGGGCCCTGCTGGCCTTGCTCTTTCTCGCCTACGGGCCTCTTCATGGCAGTATCTTGTATGATTTTCACTACCAGCCAATCGGCAACCTTCTCATTCTGACGTCGCTGTATTGCCTTTTGGAGCGCAAGACGGTCGCGAGCGTCGTCTTCATCACCCTGACGCTTCTCTTGCGGGAGGACATGTCGCTGCTTCTCGGCGTGTTCGCGGCGGGCATGCTGTTCACAGGTCAGCGCCCGGTTGCAGCCACTCTCGTGGGCGTGATTTGTGCCATCCACTTCGTCGGGCTGAAGCTGATGATCATGCCGCGCTTCCTGAACGGGCAAGAGGGGTACGTACACCAGTACAGGTTGCTCGTTCCGGAAGGGTCGAACTCGTTTGGCGGCATCGTGAAGACGGTTCTCGGCAACCCGGCGTTCACGCTGAACACCCTGCTCGAGCGGGAGAAGCTGTCCTACGTCCTCGAGATCCTCGCTCCCTTCGCACTCCTCCCGCTTCGTCGTCCCATCGGCTGGTTGTTGGTGCTGCCGGGGTTCTTCTTCACGTTGCTGGCCACCCAGTACCCCGCGCTCTTGTCCACGGCCTATCAGTACACGACGTACTGGACGATGTTCCTCTTCGTGGGATGCGTGTGGGCCCTCGAGTCGATGACACCACGCCTGCGCCGCAGCTGGGCGCTGCCGCTCTTCGTCGGCGGGCTGCTCTGCTCGGTCCACTTTGGCGCCATCGTCAAGAACCAGCAGGCGCGCGGAGCGCTCGACGTGCACCACTTCGGCCTCTCGCCGGTGGAGCAACTGCGGTATTCGCAGGTCGCCTCACTGGCGAAGCAGCTCCCACCTGACGACTCAGTCGTTGCCAGCGAGCGACTCGTGCCTCATGTCTCGAATCGTCGTGACTGTTATGCCCTTCGGCACGGTGTCCTGGAAGCCACGTGGCTGTTCACAGGCAACGCCTCAGCGCCAGATGAACGCCCGCACATCGACCGAGCCCTGCGGTCAGGTCAGTACGGCATCGTCGCACGAGAGGGTGAGTTCTTCATCGCGAAGCGTGGCGCAGACCCTGCACAGAATCGCGCGTACCTGTTCGAGATGGGCTTCGGACCGTGAAGCCGGAGGCCCGCCTCACTCCGTCGGCGCGAGCCGCTCCTGGCGCGTGGGCGCGACGAGCCCGTCTGCGCGCGCGGGAATCGGCATGAGCGCCCCGGGCTTCACCTCCACCACGCCGCTCATCAGCGACGTCGGCTGACCGCCGTCCGAGTCGAGGCGCTCCCACGCCGCGCGCACGCCACGCTTGCAGAAGTGGTTGGTCGGGTTCTGGTCGACGCAGCGCTGGAAGACCTCCGCGGCCTTGAGCCACTGGGCAGGGCCCGTCGTCTCTCCCAGCACCAGCTTCGCCGCGTACTGCAGCTCGGCGGAGTCGGCCGACTCGAAGGGCGAGGGCGCGAACTCGACCTGCGGCCCCGAGCCACCTGCGCTCGAGGCGCCGCCAGCCGAAGGGCCAGCGGGCGTCGGCGCGGTCGCGACCGGACGGTCCGTCGTCGGCGCCACGGGCGCGTTGGCCTGTGGTGAGGGCGGCGCGCTCGAGGGCCCGGTCGGGCTGCTCGCGCCAGGGCCGGGCGCAGGCGCGTCGTCGCTCAGCACCAGCCAGACGCCGACGCCCACCAGCGCTACCGCCACCACCGCGACTGCCACCCGCTGTACGTTCGACATGGCTCCCCCGTCAGGCCTTCCCGCCGATGCGATGCCCGCACAGCTGCTCGTGCACGCTGATGACCGCCCCGATGTCCTGCTCGCCCTTTCCGGCCGCGCGCGCGAGCGCGTAGGTCTCCTTCATGGCGGCGGCGGCGGGCGTGGGCACGCGGTACGTGGCGGCGTTCTCGACCAGCAGCGTCAGGTCCTTGTGCATGAGGTCGATGGAGAAGTGCGTCGAGAAGTCGTGCTCGAGCAGCGCCTTGCCCTTGAAGTCGAAGTACGGCGACCGGAAGCCAGACGCCTGCACCACCTCGATGAACCGCTTCGGGTCCACCCCGGCCTTCGACGTCAGCAGCAGGCCCTCGGAGAACGCCTGCAGCATCGAGGCGATGAGGCCGTTGCCGGCGAGCTTCACCTGCGTGCCGGCGCCCAGCGTGCCGCAGTGAATCACCTTCTCACCCACGGCCGCGAAGACGGGCTGCGCTCGGGCCATGGCCGCCTCGGAGCCTCCCGTCATGATGACGAGCGTCCCCTTCTCGGCGCCGTTCTTCGAGCCCGTCACCGGCGCGTCCACCACGTCCACGCCCTTCGCCGAGAACGCCTTGCCCAGCTCGTGCACCAGCGCCACCGACACCGTCGAGAAGTCGATGAAGAGCTGCCCCGCCTTCGCGGTGGACAGCAGGCCGTCCTTCCCGAGCGCCACCTCGCGCAGCGCCGGCACGTCGGCCACGCAGGTGCAGAACGCGTCGACGGACGAGGCCACCTGCGCGGGCGTGTCGGCGACGGTGATGCCCTGCGCGGCCAGCTCCTGCGCGCGGGCCTTCGTGCGGTTCCACACCGTCACCTCGAAGCCCTTCTTCTTGAGGTTCTGCGCCATGCGGCTCCCCATGAGGCCCAGGCCAAGGAAGCCGACGTGTCGGATGGTCATGAATTGCTCCGGTGGTTGGGCGTAGAGTGCCCGCGCGAGCCATGCGCCTACCACTGCTCTTCCGCCGCGAAAACTCCGCCGCCGCGAAGGCCGAGCGCCAGGCCCGCCTCGAGCGCGCCCTCACCGAGGGGCTTCGCAAGCTGGCCACCGCGCTCACCGACGCCGCCAACCTCATCGAGAAGCAGCGCCTGTCCCGCGAGGGGTACCAGACGAAGCAGGACTTCCTCACGCGCTCCGACCCGAAACGCTGACGTGTTCTACCGGGCCTTCCGTCTCGTGGTGACGCTGCTGTTGCGGAACTTCTTCCGCGTCGAGCCCGTGGTGGACCCGGCGCGCTCGCTCGAGCTCGAGGGCCCCGTCATCTTCGTCGGAAACCACCCGAACGGGCTCGTGGACCCGGGGCTGCTCTTCGTCCTGGTGCGCCGGCACGTCACCTTCCTCGCGAAGGCCCCGCTCTTCTCGATGCCCGTGCTGGGGTGGATCCTCAGAGGGCTCGACGCGCTGCCGGTGTTCCGCAAGCAGGACGGGGGCGACACCACGAAGAACGACGCCACCCTGACGGCGAGCGTCGGCGCGCTGGTGCAGGGCCGCGCCATCACCCTGTTCCCCGAAGGGAAGAGCCACTCGGAGCCGCAGCTCGCCGAGCTGAAGACGGGCTGCGCGCGCATCGCCCTCGACGCGGTGGCGAAGGGTGCGAAGGTGCGCATCGTGCCGGTGGGCATCACCTACGGCGAGAAGAACCGCTTCAAGAGCCTCGTGCACGTCGAGGTGGGGCCGATCCTCGAGGTGAGCGCGTTCTCGACGGGGCAGGGCGCTGGTGACGCCGAGGCGGTGCGCGCCCTCACCGACGCCATCGCGAAGGCGCTGTCGGCCATCACCCTCAACCTCGAGGCGTGGGAAGACCTGCCCGTCGTCGAGACCGCCGAGGCCCTCTACGCGCTCGAGCGGGGCGACCGGGCCGGCGACGTCGAGCGGCAGAAGGCGTTCGCGCGCGGCGTGGCGCTGCTGCGTCAGGAGCAGCCAGCGCGCTTCGAGGCGCTCAAGAGCGAGGTGGCCGCGTTCCGGCGCCGGCTCGACCTCGTGCACGTCACGCCCGAGGAGCTCACGTTTCAGTACCGCCCCGCAACGGTGGCGCGCTTCATCGCGCGCAACGTCGTGTGGCTGCTCGGCCTGCCGGTCTTCCTCGCCGGCATGGTGGCCTTCGTGGTGCCGTACTGGATTCCCATCGCCCTGGTGGCGGTGACGAAGCCGGGCAGAGACACCGAGTCCACGGTGAAGGTGCTGACGCTGCTGTTGCTCGCGCCCTTCTGGTGGGCGCTGCTGGTGGCGCTCGCGTGGTGGCAGGCCGGGCTGGTGGCGGGCCTCGTCACCCTCGCGGTGGTGCCGGGGCTCGCGCTCTTCACGCGCTGGTACTTCGAGCGGCGCTCGGCCGCGGTGCGCGACGCCCGCGTCTTCTTCCTCTTCTTCTCGAGGCGACGGCTCAAGGCGCGGCTGCTCGCCGAGGGCCAGGCGCTCGCGAAGGCCATCGACGCGGTGGCCGACGAGTTCCGCCCGCGCGTCACCAGCGCGCAGTGACCGACGGCGAAGCAGTGCGTGGCTCCGCTCCAGACCCTCAGCACCAGGAACGCGCAGCCGAGGGCCCGTCTGGGGTGCGGCGCCGCACAGCTGGTGCTGGCCCTGCGGCGCTCGATCCCCAGGCGCCGACAAGGGGTGCCCTCAGCTGACCTTGGCCATCGCGCGGCGGTGGACCGTTGCGCTGGCCGTCGTGCGGAGGTTGATCAGCGCTCCGAGAATCCGGTGGCCGCGGACCCTCAGTCAGATCCCGGTGAGCCCGGTGCAGTTCTGCGCGGTCAGCGGTGACGAGGCCGTCACGCAGCACTGCCCGTAGGCGGTGTTGCACTCGGTCGCACCCATCACCGTCGAGCAGTCCGAGCTGGTGGCGCACCGCTGGGGCCACACGATGCCGCCCTTCAGGCCCGCGTCAGGGTAGTAGACCGGGGCGCAGCGGTAGCCCGTGCGCGGCGTGGCGCCCAACGCGAAGCAGCTCTGCCCGCACCAGAAGTCGAGGCCGCCGTCAGCTCGCGTGCGCAGGAGCACCTCGAGTCCGCCCGCCTGGACGCAGTACGAGTCGGGCGCGAAGCCCGTGTACGCCATGCAGAGCCCGCCGACGAAGGTCATCGCCGGCACTTCGGTGCCGCCGAAGCAGGTGCCCAGGGCCGGGTCGGGCGGGTTCGAACAGCCCGCGTTGTTCGTGCAGGACTGGCCAAGCCGATTGGGAAGCCCACCGCCTGTGAAGGTCGTGCCGGGGGCCGAGAGATCGAGCCAGCAGCCTCCCACCGTCATCGTCGAGGTCTCGTCTGACACCTCGACGCACGAGAGAGGACTGGGGCACTGGCCCTGCATCGTGCAGCCATTGATGCAGAAGCGGTCGGTCTCGTTGAAGAGCGCCGGCGAGGAGCTGACGCCGCCGGCGCACACGTTCCCCACGCCGCAGGTGGACTGGCCGTTCGAGGCGCAGGGCAGGGTGCAGAAGCCGTAGGGGTAGGGCGTCGCCGTGAAGCCCGGCGTGGGGGTCGTCTGCGTCTTGCAGAAGGCAGTCGGACCCAGCATCGACTGGCACTGGCCTGACGAAGTGCAGGGTGAGCCGACTCCCGTCGCCGGAGCGCCGCCACCCGTCCCGCCGCCACCGGTGGGGCTGCCGCCGCCCGTCGCGAAGCCGCCGCCCGTCGCCGAGCCGCCGCCTGTCGCCGCGCCCGTGCAGACGCCGTTGGTGCACGCCGTGAAGCCGTTGCGGATGCAGTTCTGGCAGAAGCCGCCGTTGCTGCCGCAGGTGGTGACGTTCAGGTTGGTGCCCGTCGGCACGCAGACCAGCTGCCCGCCCGTCTGCGCGAGGCACGTGTTGCACGCCGGCGTACCGCCTGCCGACCCACCGCCGGAGCCCGAGGTGCACGTCCCGAAGGCCGAGCACACGTCGCCGGTGTTGCAGACCGCGCACTGGTTGCCCGCGCGCCCGCACGCCTGGGCCAGGTTCCCGTTCTGACAGACCCCGTTCAGACAGCAGCCAAGGCACGTCGTGGGCGAGCAGGGAGGGCCGCCGGCCGTGCCGCCACCCGTGACCGAGCCGCCGCCGGTGGAGCCGCCGCCCGTCGCGAAGCCACCGCCCGTCGAGCCACCGCCCGTCGAGCCACCGCCCGTCGCGAAGCCACCGCCGGTGGTGCCGCCGCCGGTCGCGAAGCCGCCACCCGTCGCTCCACCGCCGGTCCCGCTGAAGCCGCCGCCCGAGTTGTTGTTGCCCGAGCAGGTGCCGCCGAACATGCACACGGAGCCGAGCCCGCACGCGGTGCAGGCGCCGCCACGCGCTCCGCAGGCGCTGTTGGTGTTGCCCATCTGGCAGGTGCCCGTGGCGTCACAGCAACCAGTACTGCAGGTGGTCGTGTTGCAAGGCGGCTTGCCGCCACACGACGAGCTCGTGGACACGAGCACGCCACACACGAACCCCATCATCACCCAGCGCGTCATGGTCATCGACATGGTGCCTGTTGCTCCCGGGAGCGCTCCGTCGGCCAACGGAGAAACGCTCACCTCCCCTGTACCCGAAACAGGGCGGTGGCTTCAAATTCTCGAACAACCCGCCGGCCGTGGACCGCTGCGCTAGAACGGCGCGCGATGACGACGTCGGCCGTGGAGGCGAGAGGGCTCACCAAGCGCTTCGGTGACTTCACCGCGGTCAACGCGCTCGACATGACGATCCCCAGGGGCAGCTTCTACGCCTTCCTGGGACCCAACGGCGCGGGCAAGTCCACCACCATCTCGCTGCTCACCGGCATCTACGCGCCCGATGGCGGCACGTTGTCTCTGCTGGGCCTCGACGCGGTGAAGGACCCGCTGGCGGTGAAGTCGCGCATCGGGGTGGTACCCGAGGAGCTGTCCCTCTTCGAGCGCCTCACCGGCCGGCAGTACCTCACCTTCTGCGGGCGCATGCACGGCCTCGCGGGCGCTGAAGCCGAGCGCCGCGCCGAGGAGCTGCTCACCCTCACCGAGCTCTCGTACAAGGGCGGCGCGCTGGTGGCCGAGTACTCGAAGGGCATGCGGCGGCGGCTGGCCATCGCGGCGGCGCTGGTGCACGCGCCCGACCTCGTCTTCCTGGACGAGCCGTTCGAGGGCATCGACGTCATCGCCGCCGGCGTCATCCGCGAGCTGCTCGCCGAGCTGTCGCGGCGGGGCGTGACGCTGCTCCTCACCACCCACGTGCTGGAGATCGCCGAGCGCCTGGCGACGCACGCCGGCATCATCCGCTCGGGCAAGCTGGTGGACGAGGGGCCGGTGGCCGAGCTGGTGGCGCGGCACCAGGCCACCTCGCTCGAGCAGGTCTTCGAGACGCTCATCGGCGTGCCGGTCGCGCGCGACGCCTCGCTGTCCTTCTATGGAGCGGCTCGTGGCCGCTGAGGCGCCCCTGCTGCGGCCGCCGTCCTTCCTCGGGCACCTGGTGCTGCTGTGGCGGCTGCGGCTCACCATCGGCCTCAACCGGACAGACGGGCGCCAGCGCTGGCTCGGGCTGTTGGCGTTTGCCGCTTCGGCGTCGCCCTCACTCGTGCTGGCGGTGACGTTCTACGGCTTCATGCAGCACCCGGTGGTGGTGCAGTCCGACGCGTGGGGCGACTTCCTCGTGCGGCTGCTCCTCTTCGTCACCACCGCGACCTGGGTGACGTGGCCGGTGCTGTCGGCGGGCGTGGACGACCACTCGGAGTTGTCGAGGTACTCGGCGTTCCCCATCTCGAGCTTCCGTCTGATGCTGGCCTCGACGCTCGCGAGCTTGTTCGAGCCGCGCAGCTTCGTCTTCTACGGGCCGCTGGTGGGCGCGACCGCGGGCTACCTGAAGAACCGCCCGCCGGCCTCGTGGCTGGTGGTGCTGGCCGGCTTCGGGGCGTACGTGATCTTCAACGCCGCGCTGTCGCGGGTGGGGTTGCACGTGATGCTGAACCTGCTGCGGCAGGCGCGCAGCGCCGAGCTCATCGGCGGCGGCTTCCTCGTGAGCCTCGTGGTGGCGTCCTTCATCCCCGCGGTGAACACCGAGTGGCTGCTGCACCTCAATGAGGTCGGAGCCGCGGCGGTGCCCGACACCATCATCGAGGACGCGGCGCTCGCGCTCGGGCGCTTCCCCACCGGGTGGTTCGGCCACCTGCTGCGCGCGGGGTGGGCGGGGCGGCTCGATCTCGCCCTCGCCGACGCGCTCGCCACCGTCGAGCTCGCGCTCGTCGCGCTCGTCGTCGCCTGGGGCCTGTTGCTCGAGTTCCACCGGCACTCGGGGCGTGTGGGCTCGGTGTCGTCCCGCTCGCGCGCCGCCAACCCCTTCGCGCGCACGAAGACGACGTTCCTCACCCTCGTCGTGCGAGAGGCCATCGACCTCTGGAACAACCCGCGCGCGCGGCTGCTCGCGAGCGTGCCCTTCGTGTTGTCGATTCTGCTCAAGCTGCTCTCGGGCCGGGCGCTCTTCGTCTTCCTGCTCGGCGCCTCGGCAGACGCGTGGGTGATGGGGGGGCTCGCGGTCTACGGCGCCATCGTCCTGTCCTCGACGTTCTCGCAGAACGCCTTCGCGTACGACGGGCATGGCTTCTCCGTCTTCCTCGCCTCGCCCGTGCCGGTGGGTGACGTGCTGCGCGCGAAGAACGTGGTGCACGGCGCCATCGGGCTGGTGATGGGCGCGCTGGTGGTGAGCTTCTACGTGCCGTACTTCGGCGCCGGCGGGCTGCTCGAGGCCGCGTGCGCGCTGTGCTCGGTGGTTGCGCTGGTGCCGGTGCTGCTGACGGCGGGCAACTTCCTGTCGCTGTATTTCCCCGTGAAGTTCCACGCGAACCTGAAGCGCCGCGACAAGCTGCCCTTCGCCGCGTCCATGCTGGGCCTCGCCGCTGCGTCGGTCGGCACCGCGCCCTTCGCGCTCGCGATGCGCCTCGCCGGGAAGGAGGGCCCCACGGTGGTGACACCGCTCGTCATCACTGCCGCTGCCGGGCTCGCCTGGCTCGTGTACGCCCTGACGCTGCCGGTAGCGCTGTCGCTGCTCGAGCGCCGCCGCGAGCTGGTGCTGCGCGCGGTCACCCGGGAGTGAGGGCCTGAAGCGCCGGACTCACAGGCGGGCGCACGCGACCACGAGCAGGGGCCGCCGAGTCGCGCAGCCTGGAGGTGAGGCCGTGGGGCGCCGGGCGCGCGAATCGGCGGTGAGGTCCTGAGGCGGCTGAGTGGTCGCGCGCGAACCGAGTCGAGTCGCCGAGACGGACGGGCTGCTGGAAGTCCGGTCCCGGCGCCGGAGCCGCGCGATCACGAACTGTGTTGAGTCGCCGAGCGGACGCGCGTCTGGAAGTCTGCCCTCGCGCGGGCTGACACACCGCATCGGCCAGCAGCACGCGAGGTTCCTCACGAGCAGGTCGTCGGTCCAGGGAGCAGCGCGAACGTCACGTCCTGACGCGCCGGGACGTGGCAGCCGCGGCGCCCCGGCTCAGACTTCGCTCGAGGTCGCGCGTTGGGGGGACCCATGAAGGCAGAGGACATCGACGAGGCCGTCGTCTGTGTGCGTGCGCACCGGCTCGTGAGGGTGGGACCGGACGGCGAGCGCGCGGTCTTCTGCCCCCGGTGGTGTCCCCTCGGGGCCTGCGCAACCAGGGTGGACGCGCTGGAGGTCGACGACGACCTGAGCGAGGCGGCCACCGTGGCCCGGCGGCTGGGCCTGCACGGCTGTGGCGAGCTGATGAGTCCGCTGGTGACGGCGCTCGACGCCGAGCTGCCCGTGCGCGAGGCGCTGGCGGTGCTCGAGGTGGCGAAGGTGACGACGGCGCCCGTCGTCGACGACAACATGGTGCTCGTCGGCACCGTGTCGTCGTGCGAGCTGCATGCGTCGGCAAGCGAAGCGGACGTCGAGGTCGAGGACGCCATGACGCCCGCGATCGCCGTGTCGGCCCGCGTCTCGGTGCCCGACATCGCCCAGGTGATGGACGAGCACGACCTCGACCGCGTGCCCATCGTCGATGCCGACGGGCGGCTCGTCGGCCTCGTCGCCGCCATCGATGTCGTGCGCTGGTTCCGCCGCTACGCGCTCGCTCGCGCTGGTGACTGACGCCGGCCGTCGCGCCTTGACGCGCTTCTCGCGTCAGTCCTCGAGGTGCGACGGCGTGTCCTTGACACCAACCCGAGAACGCGAGCGCCGGTGTGCTCGCCCTGACATCGCACGCAGGCGACGTCGTGCAGCGCCGAGACGCTCGCCGAAGTCGGCGCCTCACGACGACCGGACCTCGTGCTCTCCATCACGTCGCGGGAGGCCACGGTTCGCCCGCACCTCACGCTTGCCGCGCCGTGGCCACCATGTCTAACAGGCGCGCGAAAGGTGGTCTGTCGTGAGCTCTTCCGAATCGGTCGTGGTGACGAAGTCGACGTTCGCGGCCCCTGCGTCGCGAGCCTGGGACACGCTGATGTTCTACGAGCAGCTCGAGGCGAAACCCCCGCTGCACCTTCGCCTGCTGCTGCCCGTGCCCATCCGCACCGAGGGCCCCAAGGAGCAGGTGGGCGACGAGGCCCTCTGCCTGTACGAGGGCGGCAACCTCATCAAGCGGATCACCGCGGTGGACCCGGGCCGGCACTACGGCTTCGCGGTGGTGAAGCAGGACCTCGACGTCGGCGGCGGCATGCGCCTCATGGGCGGCTCCTACACGCTCAAGGAGCTGCCCGACGGCCGCACCGAGGTCGAGGCGGTGACGCGGTACACGAGCCCGAAGCGGCCCCGGTGGCTCTGGCAGCCGCTCGAGGCCGCCGTCTGTCACATGTTCCACCGGCACATCCTCGGAGAGATGCGGCGCCACGCCGAGCAGCCGCCCGCGCTGAAGGGAGCGACGCCCACGTGAACGAGCTCGTCCCTCCCATCTGGCTGGTGCGCGGAGCGGTCGCCGGCGTGTGGCTCTACGAGGGCCTGTGGTGCAAGCTGCTCGGCGGCGACCCGAACCAGCTCACCATCGTGCAGGCGGTGCCGAAGTGGGGCCCGAAGGTGGGCAAGCTCTTCCTGGTGACCCTCGGCGTCGTCGAGCTCTCTCTGGGGCTGTGGGTGCTCTCCGGCCTGCGGCCCCTCGAGTGCGCCATCGCGCAGACCGCGCTGCTGGTGACGCTCAACGCCAACGGCCTGCTCTGGTCGCGCAACCTCATCCACGACCCCGCCGGCATGGTGGTGAAGAACTTCGCCTTCCTCGTGCTGGGCTGGGTGGCCGCCGGCTTCAAGGAGGGCTGGTGAGGTCGGCGCTCACGACGAGCGAGGCCGAGACGCCGTGGGTCGCCGGGCGCTTCGACGCGAAGGTGAGCGGCCGGCAGGTGCTGTTCGGCCGCATGTACGAGGACCCGGCCATCGAGCTCGACGCCTTCAAGGGCGCGGGCCGGGTGCTGTGCATCGCGTCGGCGGGCTGCACGGCGATGAAGCTGGCGCCGCACCACGAGGTGGTGGCCGTCGACATCAACCCGGTGCAGCTCGCCTACGCGGCGCAGCGCTTCGCGGGCGAGCCGCCGGTGCGGGGCAAGGCTGAGCGGGTGATGGACGTCATGCGCTTCTTCGCGCCGCTCGTGGGCTGGTGGCCGGCCACGCTGCGAGCGTTCCTCGAGCTCGACGACCCGAAGGCGCAGGCGGAGTTCTGGCGCGCGCGGCTCGACACCTGGCGGCTGCGGGCCGCGCTCGGCCTCGTGTTCAGCTTCACCGCGCTGCGGGCCGTGTACTCGTCGCGCTTCCTCGACTTCCTGCCGAGGCGCCTGGGCGCCGTCTTCCACCAGCGGCTCGCGCGCGGCTTCGCCAACAGCCCGAACCGCTCGAACCCGTGGGCGCGGGCGCTGCTGCTGGGCGAGCTCTCGACGGACGTGCCGCCACCCGAGGTGAAGCAGGTGCAGCTCGTGCACGCCGACGCCGCCTCGTTCCTCGAGGGCCAGCCGGCGCAGAGCTTCGAGGGCTTCACGCTGTCCAACATCCTCGACGGGGCCGCGCCGGCCTACCGGGAGCGCCTCTTCGCCGCGGTGAAGCGGGCCGCGAAGCCGGGCGCGAAGGTCGTGCTGCGCAGCTTCGGAGAGCCACCCGGGCTCCTGCCCACCAACCGCGCAGCCTTTGACCGCTCGCTGCTGTGGGGCGTCGTGGACGTGCGGCTCGCGAGCGAGCTCGACGCGGGCGGCCGGAGCTGACGATGCCGTCGTGGTCTGGCTACGCCCCCTGGGCCGACACCGTCGATGCCTGTCGCGAGGAGTTCGTGCAGGTGGCCCGGCGCTTCTGGCTCATCCCCGAGCTCATCCCGCCCATCGACCGCGACGACGTGGGGCTGCTGTACTGCTTCTGCCGCCGCCTCGACGACGCGGTGGACGAGGCGCCTGGCCCGGAGGCGGCGCGGGCGGCGCTCGAGGCGTGGCGCGACGAGCTCGAGGGCCGTGCGCCGGCGAGGCCCCTCATCGCGGCCTTCGTGGCTGGCGCGGCGCGCAGCGGGTTGCCCCTGTCGAGCGCCCGGCACCTGCTCGACGGCATGGCGGCAGACCTCGGGGTGGTGCGCCTCGCCGATGACGCCGCCCTCGTGCGCTACGCCTACCAGGTCAGCTCCTCGGTGGGCCTGATGCTGGCGCCGCTGCTGGGGGTGCGCGGCGTCGAGGGCGAACGGCGCGTGGTGGACCTCGGCGTCGGGTTGCAGCTGAGCAACGTGCTGCTCGGCGTGGCGGACGATGCACGCCGCGGGCGCGTCTATCTGCCGGCGACGCGGCTGTCCTCCGTGGGGCTGTCCGCCAACGACGTGCTGGCGCGCCCTGACGACGCGCGGCTCAAGCCGGTGCTGCGAGGGCTGGCCGACCTCGCCGACCGCTACTACGCGAGCGCCGAGCTGGGCGCGGCGACGGTGCCCCTGCGCTACCGACACGGCGTGATGTTGCTCGGTCGCGCGTATGGAACGCTCGGGCGTCGCGCGGCCGACGGGCTGCCCGCTCCGCTCGCGCCGGCCGGCCTCCCGGTGTCGGAGCGCCTTGCCCACCTCGCCGCGCTCGCCGTCGCCGGGGTGCACCCGCGCGTGCTGGGCTTCGTGGCGGCGCCTCCGCACGAGGCGGTGCTGCACCGCGACCTCGCGGGCCTGCCGGGAGCCCACGCATGAGCGCGCCTGGCCTCCGCTCGTCATCCGCCGCCCGTGCTGGCGCGCGCGTCCGCGCGCCTCAACAGTGGAGAGTGTGCTCGCGCTCGGCACCCGGCCAGAGGACCGCCGCTCGAGCTGGTTCGCGCGTCCGTGCGCCTCAACAGTGGAGCGTGTGCTCGCGGTCGGCATCGGGTCAGAGGACTGGCGCGCGCGTCCGTGCGCCTCATCAGGCGAGCGTCTGCTCGCCGTCGGGGTCGCGCGGCTCGACGCTCCCCGCTCGGCCGGGCGCCTCGCGCGCCAGCGCACCGTCTTCGGCTCGACGAGGGCGGCGATGACGGGCCCGCTCCGATCCACGCAGGTGAACCCGCCCCTGCAGGTGGTGACGGGGAAGGGCGGCGTCGGCAAGTCCACCTTCGCGGCGGCGCTCGCGCTGGCGGCGGCGAACGCGGGCAAGCAGGTGCTGGCCCTCGAGCTGGGCGAACCGGGCGGGCTGTCGGCGCTGCTGGGCGCGCGGCCGACCGTTCACGGTGTACCCGTCGCGGCGGGCAAACACCTGCACGTCGCCTGGTACGACGGCGAGGCCTCGCTCGCGGAGTACATCACCCGCTTTCTGCCTTTCGGCGCGCGCCTCAGGCCCTTCTTCTCGCACCCGCTGTACCGCGCCTTCGTCTCGGCGGGGCCGGGCGTGCGCGAGCTGATGGCCATCGGCAAGGTACGCGACGAGCTGCTGGGGCTCTCGTCGGGCCGGCCGCCGTGGGACCTCGTGGTGGTGGACGCGGGCGCCTCGGGGCACACCCTGCAGTTGCTCGGCATGCCCGCGGCGACGGCCGGCACCTTCAAGAGCGGGCTCGCGCACCGGGAGGCCTCGCGCGTGGCGGCCACCCTGTCGGACCCGGCGCTCACCGTGGTGCACGTCGTCGCGCGGCCCGAGGTGATGCCGCTCGAGGAAGCCGCGGAGGTCATCGAGCGCCTCCGGGCCCAGCGGCTCCCCGTGGGGCGGCTCGTGGTGAACCAGTGCCGAACCGTCCCTCCGCCGGGCGTCGATGAAGCCCTCGCCCGTCTCCAGCGCAGCAGCGACGAGGCCGCGCGGTCGCTCGCGGCTGCCGCCGGTGGCGCTCTTCTCTGGGCGACGCTGCAGGAGGCAGGCATCACCTCGCTCGAGCACCGCGTCGCCAAGCCCGCCCTGAGACTGCCGCGGCTCACCACGGCTTCGTTCGGGCGGCCTGAGCTCGAGTCCCTGGCGACGCTCCTCGGCTCCGAGGTGTCGTCATGAGCCTCGCCCTCTCTCGGGTGCTCGAGCGGCACCGCGCCGTCGTCTGTGTCGGCACCGGCGGGGTGGGCAAGACGACGACGTCAGCCGCGCTTGGCCTGGCCGCCGCCGCGCTGGGCCGCCGCACCATCGTGCTCACCATCGACCCGGCCCGGCAGCTCGCGCGCGCGCTGGGCCTCACCGCGCTGGGTCGCGTCGGCGAGCCGGTGGACACGAAGGGGCTCACGAAGCCCGGCCTGCTGCACGCGGGCATGCTTGACCTGAAGGCCTCGTGGGACGCGTTCATCACCCGGCATGCGCCCAGCGCCGAGGTGCGCGACGCGATGCTGGCGAACCCCTTCTACCAGCGCGTGTCCACGTCCTTCGCCGGGGCGACCGAGTTCATGGCCATCGAGGAGCTGTGCCGCCTCGACGAGGGCCGCGAGTGGGACCTCATCATCATCGACACGCCGCCCGCCGGCCGCGCCATCGACTTCCTGCGCGCTCCCGAACGCCTCGAGAAGCTGCTCGCGCCCGAGGTGTCGAGGTGGATTCTGGGACGCAAGGGCGGCGGAGCGCTGCAGGCCGTGACGGGCGGCGCGCGCTTCCTCATTCACCAGCTCGAGCGCGCGATGGGCACGCGCACCTTGAGCGAGGCCTCGGGCTTCTTCATCGCCCTCGACGCGATGTTCGGCGACCTCTCGGCGCGCGCCGAGCGGGGCAGGGCGCTCCTCACCGGGAAGGACACGGCCTTCCTCCTCGTGGTGGCGCCGACGCTGCCCGAGCTCGCCGGCGCGAGAGAGCTCGGTGAAGCGATGCGACGGCTCGGCGCGCCGCTCGCGGGCGCCATCGCCAACCGGGTGCACCCGCTCCCGGGCCCGCTCGAGCCCTCCCCGGCGGTGGTGGAGGAGACGCTCCGCCTGGCCGGCGCCGACCAGGCCTGCACAGCGTGGCTCGACGAGACGTGGCGAGCCGCGCGAACCCAGGCCCGGCTCGAGCGCGACCGCCTCGACGGCTTCACGCGCGTGCTGCCGGCGGACGCGGCGTGGGTCGAGGTGCCCGAGCTCGAACGTGACGCACACTCCCTCGAGGACCTCGCGCGCCTCGCCGCGCTCCTCACCGGTGCGGCGCTCTCACCGTCCAGCGCGCCGTGACGGTCGCCGCCCGAAAACGCGCAGCCCGGTCGGGTGGAAGGGAGTACCGTGATGACATGGGCCGGTGCGGACACTTCGGGCGCTCGTGGTGGTGCTCGACGGCGCGAAGAAGCGCGTCAAGCAGCGCGAAGGCGACGAGCTCGAGCACCTGTCCCCAGGCGCTGAAGGGGCTGTGAGCACGTGGTGGCCTGGGTCCCCGCGGTTGCGCTGCTGCTGCTCGTCGTCCTCCTCTGGAGCGAGCGGCTGCCGGCCTCGTGGCCGCGCGCAGTGCTGAAGGCGCTGCTGTCGGGCGGCTTTCTCTTCAGCGCGTGGTCGCAGGTCGGCGCGCCGGGGCCGTTCCGAGCGTGGATGTTGCCCGGCTTCGCGCTCTGTCTGTGCGGTGACGTGCTGCTGGCCTCGCCGAAGCGGCTGTTCTTCACCCTGGGGCTGGGCGCGTTCCTGCTGGGTCACGTCGCCTACGCGGCGGCGTTCATCTCCATCGCCGAGGCCCCAGGGTTCGTCACGCTGACGACGGCGCTGGCGAGCGTGGTGATGATCGGCGTGGTGCTGCGCTGGCTCTGGCCGCACCTCGGGAAGCTGCGGGTGCCGGTCATCGCTTACGTGACCGCCATCTCCGTGATGCTGTGTGGAGCGGCGGCCGTCGCGGCGTCCGCGCGGTGGCTCGTCGCAGGCCGCGCCCTGGTGCTCGTTGGCGCGCTCGCGTTCTACGTGTCCGACCTCTTCGTCGCTCGGCACCGCTTCGTGGCGCCGGCGTTCGTGAACCGGGCCGCGGGTCTGCCGCTCTACTACGTGGGCCAGTACCTGTTGGCGCACTCGCTCGGGTTGCTGCAGGCGGCGCCCTGAGCCCTGGCCGGAGGGGCTATCATGACGCGGTGAACGCGACGCTCAGGGAGCGCGCAGCGGCGCTGCGCCAGGCCATCTCCGGGGCTGCGCGCCCCTCGCCCGCCGGTTTCCGCGCAGCGCTCGACAGCGTTCCCTTTGCCGACCGCGACGCCTGGGTCGACGCCGTGCTGGGCCTGACCTCGATCCCCGATGACGGCCCCGACCTGCCTTCGGGCTGTGTGCCGTACCTGCCGTGCCCGGTCGCCGCGGTGCAGGAGGCCGTCGACGTCGCCCGCATCACCGCCGCCGACGTCGTCGTCGACGTGGGCGCTGGCGTGGGACGCGCGGCCGCGCTGCTGCACCTGCTGACGGGCGCGCGCGTCATCGGGCTCGAGGTGCAGCGCGAGCTGGTCGAGGCCGCGCGGAGCCTCGAGTTCCTGCACCCCGCGGTGGCCATCATCCACGGCGACGCCACGGCGCTCGAGGCGCTCGCTCCAGGGGGCACCCTCTACTTCCTCTACTGTCCCTTCAGCGGCGCTCGGCTCGCGCGGCTGCTCGACGAGCTGGAGCCCCTCGCGCTCAGACGGCCCCTGCGGCTCGCGTGCGTCGACCTGCCGCTGCCGCCCAGGCCGTGGCTCACGCCGGTCGACGGGGCCTCCGGTGCGGTGACGGTCTTCACGAGCGCGGCTTCTTCCTGACCCGCCTGCGCGCGCGCTCGCTCGCCTGCCCCTCCACCTTCGCCCGGTGCGCGAGCGCATCGACCTCCTCGTTCCAGCGGTGGCCGGCGTGGCCGCGGACCCACCGCGTGCGGGCGCCGGTGGCGACGGCGAGGGCCCGCAGCGCCTCGGCCTGCGCGCGGTAGGCGGCGGGCCTCGGCATGAAGCGCCCGTCGGCCACCTCGAGCGCGATGCGGGAGTCGCTCACCACCACCACCTCGTGCGCCTCGTGCCAGCCCCCGGCGAGCACCGCGCGCAGCGCTGCGCTCACGGCCTCGAGCTCCATCACGAGGCTCGTCGTCTTCGGCGCCGCGCCGTGGCCGCTGTGCACGAGCGTCTCGTCACGCACGGCGAGGAAGGCCCAGCCGCCGGGCCGGCCGACGCGCTCCTCACCGGAGCCGTCACAGAAGAGCTCGAGGCGGGGGCGCGCGGCGGTCACGGGCGTGGCAGGGTACCCCACGTGCTCGCGCTCCTGCCCTTCGCCGTCGCCGCGCTCCCCGCCTGGACCGTCACCTTCGAGACCTCGACGGGGGTCGACCACGGCAACGGCAAGATCGCGCAGACCATCGAGACGAAGCTCGTCGTCACGCCGACGCAGGTGACGCGCTCGAAGGCCACGAAGCCCCGGGCCCTCGACGCCGAGGTCGGCAAGGCCATCGCCGGGCTGCTGCCCAGGCTCCCGACGGCCGGCGCGACCTTCTCCATCAGCGACTTCGTCAACGACGAGGGCTGGTACGACGAGACGCTCACCGTCGAGCGCGATGGGAAGGCCCTCGTCTTCCACCTCCGGCAGGGGAAGCAGGCGCCCCCGCTGCCGCCCGAGCTCGTCGAGCTCAAGCGGCTGCTCTCGGTGGCGTCGGGCGCGCGCAAGTGACCGGCGCGCAGGACCTCAGTCGTCACCGTGACTGCCGGTGAAGGCCTCGGCGGCGCCGGCCGGCCACGTCTCGCCCGACGCGCCCTGGAACCAGAACGGCGCTCGCGCCCTCGGCTGCGGCCACACCTCGTCGAGCGACGCCGCGTCGAAGAGTCGGCCACCCAGCATCGTGAAGCGCACGCTGCGGCTGTTCTTCAGGCTCTCGAGCGGGTTCCCATCGAGCACCGCGAGGTCGGCGAGCTTGCCCGGCTCGAGCGAGCCGAGGTCCTGGTCGAGGCCGAGGTAGCGGGCGCCCAGGAGCGTCCCCACCCGCAGGGCCTCGTGTGGCGTGAAGCCGCCCTGCTCGAGCATCCACAGCTCCCAGTGCGCGGCGAGGCCCTCGCGTTGACCGTGCGCGCCGAGCTGCACCGACACGCCGGCGTCGTGGAGCAGCTTCGCGCCCGCGGCCACGTGCTGGTGGTTGAGCTCCTCGTCGGGCAGCTTCGTGCGGCGCCGGCTGCGCGCGTCGAGGATGCGGCGGGGCACGAAGCTCGAGAGCCGCTGGTCGGCCCACACGTCGGTCGTCTCGTACCAGTAGTTCTCGCCCATCAGGCCGCCGTACGCGACGCCGAGCGTGGGCGTGTAGCCCGTCTTCGTCGCAGCCCAGAGCTGCACCACGTCGCGGTAGAGCTTCGCCACCGGCAGGGCGTGCTCGACGCCGGTGTGCCCGTCGACGACCTGGGTGAGGTTCATGTCGAGCAGCGAGCCCCCCTCGGGCACCACGAGCATGCCCAGCTCGCGCGCCGCGGCGATGAGCCGCTGCCGCTGGTCGCGCCGGGGCTGGTTGTAGCTCTTCACGCTGAACGCCCCCGCGGCCTTCAGGCGACGAAGGTGCGCGCGCGCGTCTTCGAGGGACTCGACCGGCGCGCGGAACCAGCCCTGCGCCCCGTAGAGGATGGTGCCGGTCGAGAAGAGGCGCGGCGCCGTGAGCAGGCCAGCCCGCTGGCGCTCGGCGGCGGCGAAGAACGTCTCGGTGTCGCTCGACGGGTCGTGCACGGTGGTGACGCCGAAGGCGAGCGAGGCGTCGAGCAGCCAGCTCTGCTCGGGCACCAGCCCCGCCTCGGTGCCGATGGCGCCGTGCCAGTGCACGTCCACGAGGCCGGGGATGACGGTCTTCCCCGTCACGTCCACCACCTTCGCGCCCTTCGGCACCGCCACGCTCGCGCGCGGGCCCACGGCGGCGATGCGGCCGTCGGTCACCACCACCGCGCCGTCGGCGATGACCTCGTCGCCGCGCATGGTGATGACTCGCGCTCCGAGGAGGGCGACGGTGCCCTTCGCGAGGTCCGAGGGCACCTCCTGCCCGAGGTCGAGTCCGCTCGTGGGCGGCTCGGGCAGCTTCTCGGCCGCGCCGTCGAGGAACGCGAAGACGTCGGTGAGCGCGCGGGTGAAGAGCTGCGGCCCCAGCGTCCAGTGCAGGCGCTTCGAGTCGCCCGACCAGTGCACCCACCCGCCGGCGTCCTTCGACACCTTCGCGACCGGCAGCGCCTTCGACTCCTGCGACGCGGTGAGCGCCTTCGCGCCCTTCGGCATCGGCATGACCCAGGCGTTGAAGTTCTTCCGGAAGGCGAGCCAGCGCCCGTCGAGGGACACGCGGTACTCGCTGGCTTCGTCGCTCTTCGCGTGCACCAGCGGCTCGCTGGCGTCGAGCCTGATGCTCTCGAGCGCCCGGACGTCGGCCTTCTCTTCTTCGGTGACGGTGAGGAAATAGACGCGGTCGCGCTCGGCGCCGAAGTGCGGGTCCTCCCCGCGCGTGGTGAGCCGCCGCGTCGCGCCGCCGGCCGCCGGCACGACGTACAAGCCGGGCGCCCTGCTGAAGAGCCCCGAGACGAGGCCGCCGCCCGTCGTTGCGCGGAAGACGAGGTGCTTCCCGTCGGGGGAGAACGTCGGCTCGGCGTAGTGGCCGGGCTTCGGTGTCACCACGCGCCCCTCTCCGCCCGCGGCCGGCGCGACGCGCACCGCGCCCAGCTTCTCGTCGTCCCAGCTCACGTAGACGATGGAGGCGCCGTCGCGGGAGAAGGCCGGGAACAGCTCGAGGTGCTCGGTCTGCGTGGTGAGCCGTCGGGGCTGGCCGTTCGGCAGCGCGCGGACCCACAGCCGGCCGAGCGACTCGAACACCACGCGGTCGCCCTTCGGAGACACCTGCGTCCAGCGCAGCATGCGCGTGTGGAAGGTGGGCGTGACGGCGGGGCGCGACGAGGTGAGGGTGTCGAAGACGCGCCGCGTGTCGCGCACGTGGAAGGGAATCGGCTTCGCGTCGCCGGTCGCCGCGTCCACCCGCCACAGCCCGCCCTTCATCCACAGCACGAGGGACTTCGAGTCGGGCGTCCACGCCATCGAGGGGTAGACGCCGTGGACGGCCCACGTCTCCTGCAGGTCGCGATCGAGGCCCGCAGTCAGCACTCGCTCGGCGCCGGACTCGACGGTGGCCACCATGAGCACGGTGCGCGCGCGCACGCGGCGCAGGAACGCGAGCGACCGGCCGTCGGGTGAGGGGGTCGGACGAATGGAGCCACCCGGTCCGGCGACGAAGCGCACCTGCTCACGCGTGGCGAGCTCGAGGCGGTTGATGGCGTAGAGCTCGCCGTTCGGGTCCTTGTTGTATTCGAAGGCGCGGCCCGGCGTGACGTCCTGGCTGAAGTAGAGGAAGCGGCCGTCGGGCGAGAACGCGGGTTCGCCGACGTCCTTCTGCTGTGTCGGCGCCTCGGTGAGCTGCACGCCCTCGCCGCCGGTGCGGTGGTAGAGCCAGATCTCCCCAGCGCCGAGGCTGCGGCGGCTGGTGAAGTGCTTGCGGCCGGCGACGTACTGCGAGTCCGGCGTCCAGACGGGCTCGGTCACGAGGCGCAGCGGCTCCTTCGTCACCGGGGTCGCCACGCCGCCATCGCGCGGCTGCACCCAGAGGTTGTCGCCCCCGCCGCGATCCGACGTGAAGGCGAGGAAGCGCCCGTCGGGGCTGTAGCGTGGCTGCATGTCCCACGCGGGGCCGCTCGTGAGCGCGCGCGCCTCGCCGCCAGCGAGCGGAACGACGTAGAGATCGCCCAGCAGGTCGAACGCCACCTCGTCCCCCGTCGGGCTGACGTCGACGTTCATCCACGTGCCCTCGGTGGTGTCGATTGACACGTCGCGGCCAGGGAGCGGCGGGGCGTTCACGTTCCACGGCGCCTCTCCTCCGTCGGGTACGCCGGCGTCGGGGCCGGGAATGGGGAACTGCGCGAGGGCGAGGGCGGGGACGAGCAGCAGCGAGGTGGCGGGTACGCGCATGGAGGCAGGCGAGCTATCGGCGCGTCTCCCGGGACGCAAGGCGCGCCCGCCCTGTCACCGCTGACGGGTGCGCGGGTCTGCGGGCGCACGGCTGGCGCTGACGCGGCCGAGCGGGAGGCGCCCGTGTCGGACCAGCCCCGACAGAACGCCCTGCGTCAGGGTCGCGAAGGGTCCTGCTTGCGGGCGTGCACCCCGGGGACGAGGATTTCGCGGGAATGGACACCACGGCGTGGGACGTCGGGCAGGCGAAGGCCCTCATCGAGCGGGAAGTGCGAGCGGCCCGCGCGTTCCTCGGTGACGACGGAGCTGATCAGTCCGCCCTCCTGCCCATCCTGCAGGCGCTGCAGCACCACTTCGGCTTCGTCCCGCCCGAGGCCGTCGCTGTCGTCGCCGACGCGCTCAACCTCTCGAAGGCCGAGGTGAAGGGCGTGGTGAGCTTCTACAAGGACCTGCGCACGAGCCCGCCCGGCGAGCACGTCGTCGCGTTGTGCCGGGCGGAGGCGTGTCAGGCGCGCGGCGCCGAGGCGGTGGCGGCTCACCTGGAGCGCACACACGGCCTGGCCCCGGGCGGCACGAGCCACGGCGTCACGCTGACGAACACGTACTGCCTCGGCAACTGCGCGCTGGGTCCGGCGGCGCTCATCGACGACACGAAGCTGGTCGGCCGGCTCGACCTGCACGCCGCTGACGCGCTCGTCGCCTCCCTGACGCCGGGAGGGAAGTCGTGAAGCTCTTCATCCCCGCAGACGCGTCGGCGCAGTCGGTCGGGGCCGATGAGGTGGCCCAGCGCTTCACCGCCGAAGCGACCGCGCGCGGACGGCAGGTGACCATCGTGCGCACCGGCTCCCGCGGGCTCTTCTGGCTCGAGCCCCTCGTCGAGGTGGACCAGGACGGCGGCCGCCACGGCTTCGCCAACGTGCGCCCCGATGACGTGCCGGGACTGCTCGAGACGGTCTTCGGCGGTGGCACGCATTCCACCGCCATCGGCCACGTCGACTCCCACCCTGCGCTCGCGCGCCAGCAGCGCCTCACCTTCGCGCGCGTGGGCGTCATCGACCCGCTCTCGCTCGACGACTTCAGGGCGAACGGCGGCTTCGAGGGCTGGGCGCGCGCGCAGCACCTGTCGCCCGAGAACATCGTCGATGAGGTGACGGCGTCTGGCCTGCGGGGCCGCGGCGGCGCGGGGTTTCCCTGCGGCCTCAAGTGGAAGACGGCGGCGAGCGCGCCTGGGGCCCGCAAGTACGTCGTCTGCAACGCAGACGAGGGTGACAGCGGCACCTTCGCCGACCGCATGCTGATGGAGGGCGACCCGTTCCTGCTCCTCGAGGGCATGCGCATCGCCGCGCGCGCGGTGGGGGCGACGCACGGCTTCATCTACGTCCGCTCCGAGTACCCCCGCGCGGTGCAGGTGCTGCGCAGGGCCATCGCGCTGCTCCGGGAGTCCCGCTTCCTGGGGCCGGCCTTCGACGTCGAGGTGCGCGTGGGCGCCGGCGCGTACGTGTGCGGCGAAGAGACGGCGCTGCTCGAGAGCCTCGAGGGCAAGCGCGGCCAGGTGCGCCCGAAGCCGCCGCTCCCTGCGCACGAGGGCCTCTTCGGCAAGCCCACCGTGGTGAACAACGTGCTGACGCTCGCCGCAGTGCCGTGGATCCTCGAGCACGGCGGCGCGGCCTACGCGGCGCTCGGCATGGCCCGCTCGAAGGGCACGATGCCCATCCAGCTCGCCGGCAACGTGAAGTACGGCGGGCTGTACGAGCTGCCGCTCGGCGTGACGCTGCGCCAGCTCGTGTTCGACTTCGGCGGTGGTACCGCCTCGGGCCGACCCGTGCGCGCGGTGCAGGTGGGCGGGCCGCTGGGCGCGTACTTCCCCGCGAAGCTGCTCGACACGCCGCTCGACTACGAGGCCATGGCGTCGAACGGCGGCATCCTCGGGCACGCCGGCGTGGTGGTGTTCGACGACACCGTGGACCTCGCCAGGCAGGCGCGCTTCGCCTTCGAGTTCTGCGCGCTCGAGTCGTGCGGCAAGTGCACGCCGTGCCGCATCGGCTCCACCCGCGGCGTCGAGGTGCTCGACCAGGTCGCGCGGGGCGTCGACGTCGAGAAGAACCTCGCCCTCGTGAAGGACCTCTGCACCGTGCTGACCGACGCCTCGCTGTGCGCGCTCGGCGGGCTGACGCCGCTGCCGGTGCTCTCCGCGCTCCAGCACTTCCACGAAGACTTCACCCGCCGCAGGTGACCCGATGGGCTTCAGCAAGGACTTCGACCAGGGCACGCCAGTCGTCACGAGCGCCGAGCAGGTGACGCTCACCATCGACGGCCGCGCCGTCACCGTCGCGAAGGGCACCAGCGTGATGGCCGCCGCCGCGCAGGCCGGCACGCAGATTCCCCGCCTCTGCGCGACCGACCTCGTGAAGGCGTTCGGCTCGTGCCGGCTGTGCCTCGTGGAGATCGACGGGCGCCGCGGCACGCCCGCCTCGTGCACGACGCCGGCCGAGCAGGGCATGGTGGTGCACACGCAGACCGAGCGCCTCACGCGCCTGCGCCGCGGCGTGATGGAGCTGTACGTCTCGGACCACCCGCTCGACTGCCTCACCTGCTCGGCGAACGGCGACTGCGAGCTGCAGGACATGGCGGGCGCGGTCGGCCTGCGCGACGTGCGCTACGGGCAGGCGGGCCAGAAGCACCGCACCGGGCCGAAGGACGAGTCGAACCCGTACTTCACCTTCGACTCCTCGAAGTGCATCGTCTGCTCGCGCTGCGTGCGCGCCTGTGAAGAGGTGCAGGGCACCTTCGCGCTCACCATCGAGGGGCGGGGCCTCGAGAGCAAGGTGGCGACCGGCACCGGCGACTTCCTCACCAGCGAGTGCGTGTCGTGCGGCGCCTGCGTGCAGGCCTGCCCCACGGCGACGCTCAACGAGAAGTCCGTCGTCGAGCTGGGCACGCCCACCGGGGTGGTGGAGACGACCTGCGCCTACTGCGGCGTCGGCTGCGGCTTCCGCGCCGAGACCCAGGGCGACCGCGTGGTGCGCATGGTGCCGTCGAAGCGCGGGCAGGCCAACGAGGGCCACTCGTGCGTGAAGGGCCGCTTCGCGTGGGGCTACGCGACGCACCAGGACCGCGTGACGAAGCCGATGATCCGCGCGCGCATCACGGACCCGTGGCGCGAGGTGACGTGGGCCGAGGCGTTCGCGCACACCGCGAAGGAGCTGCGGCGCATTCAGGAGACGTACGGCAAAGACGCCATCGGTGGCATCACCTCGTCGCGCTGCACGAACGAAGAGGTCTTCCTCGTGCAGAAGCTCATCCGCGCGGGCTTCGGCAACAACAACGTCGACACCTGCGCGCGCGTCTGCCACTCGCCGACGGGCTACGGCCTCAAGCAGACGTTCGGCACGTCCGCCGGAACGCAGGACTTCAAGTCGGTGGCGAAGGCCGACGTCGTGCTGCTCATCGGCGCCAACCCGACCGACGCGCACCCGGTGTTCGCGTCGCGGCTCAAGCGGCGCCTGCGCGAGGGCGCGAAGCTCATCGTCGCCGACCCGCGGCGCATCGAGCTGGTGCGTACGCCGCACGTCGAGGCCGCCCACCACCTCGCGCTCAAGCCCGGCACCAACGTCGCGCTCATCAACGCGCTGGCGCACGTCGTCGTCACCGAGGGCCTGGTGAAGAAGGACTACGTGGCCGAGCGCTGCGAGGGCGCCGACTTCGAGAGCTGGGCGCGCTTCATCGCGAGCGAGGTGAACTCGCCCGAGGCCATGGAGCTGCACACGGGCGTGCCGGCGGCCGAGGTGCGCCGCGCCGCGCGCCTGTACGCGACGGCGAAGAACGCAGCCATCTACTACGGGCTCGGCGTCACCGAGCACAGCCAGGGCTCCACCATGGTGATGGGCATGGCGAACCTCGCGATGGCGACGGGCAACATCGGCCGCGACGGCGTCGGGGTGAACCCGCTGCGCGGGCAGAACAACGTGCAGGGCTCGTGCGACATGGGCAGCTTCCCGCACGAGCTGTCGGGCTACCGCCACGTGTCGGACGACGCGACGCGCGAGCTCTTCGAGAGCCTGTGGGGCGCGCCGCTGTCGAAGGAGCCGGGCCTGCGCATTCCCAACATGCTCGACGAGGCGGTGGGTGGCCGCTTCAAGGGGCTCTACGTGCAGGGTGAAGACATCGCCCAGTCGGACCCGAACACGCGGCACGTGGTGGCGGGGCTCGAGGCGATGGAGTGCGTCATCGTGCACGACCTCTTCCTCAACGAGACCGCGAAGTACGCGCACGTCTTCTTCCCTGGCAGCTCGTTCCTCGAGAAGGACGGCACCTTCACCAACGCCGAGCGGCGCATCTCGCGGGTGCGCAAGGTGATGCCGCCGCGCGCCGGCCTGTCGGACTGGGAGGTGACGCTCGGGCTCGCGAACGCGCTCGGCATGAACCTGTCGTACTCGCACCCGTCCGAGGTGATGGACGAGATCGCGCGCCTGACGCCGACGTTCACGGGGGTGTCGTACGCGAAGCTCGACGCGCTCGGCTCGGTGCAGTGGCCGTGCAACGACAAGGCGCCGCTGGGCACGCCCATCATGCACGTGGACCGCTTCGTGCGCGGCAAGGGCCGCTTCATGCTGACCGAGTTCATCCCCACCCAGGAGCGCACCGGCCCGCGCTTTCCGCTGCTGCTGACGACGGGGCGAATCCTCTCGCAGTACAACGTGGGCGCGCAGACGGCGCGCACGGCGAACGTCGCGTGGCACGACGAAGACGTGCTCGAGGTGCACCCGTTCGACGCCGAGAACCGCGGGCTGCGCTCGGGCGACCTCGTGCTGCTCGAGAGCCGCGCGGGCGAGACGACGCTCCGCGCGGTGGTGACCGAGCGGGTTCCGCCGGGCGTCGTGTACACGACGTTCCACCACGCGAAGACGGCGGCGAACGTGGTGACGACCGAGTACTCGGACTGGGCCACCAACTGCCCCGAGTACAAGGTGACGGCGGTGCAGGTGGCGAAGGCCACCGGGCCGAGCGCGTTCCAGCAGGAGGACCGCCGCCGCGACGTGGCGCTGAGGCAGGTGAAGCGAGGCGCCGATGCCTCGCGTTGAGCTGCACCCGGTCGCGTTCCCGTTCGAGGGCGCCGAGGTCTCGCAGCCGCGCGACGTGCCCATCGAGGCGCCGGTGAACGTCGTCTACGGCGGCCGGCCCTACGCGGTGATGATGGTGACGCCGACGGACCTCGAGGACTTCGCGGTGGGCTTCACCGTCACCGAGGGCGTGGCGCCCGACGTCACGCACATCACGCAGGTCGAGGTGCAGGAGCGGCCCGACGGCCTCGTCGCGAACGTGACGTTGTCGAAGGCGCTGAGCGGCCAGGCGCTGCGGGAGCGGAGCCTCGAGGGGCGCACCGGGTGTGGGCTGTGCGGCGTCACGACGTTGAACGACTTCCCGATGGCGAAGGTGGTGGCGCGCGCGCCGGCGCCGGTGTCGCTCGGGGCGGTGCGACGGGCGCTCGCGGCCCTGGAGGACGCCCAGCCGCTCCATGGGCTCACGCGCGCGGTGCACGCCGCGGCCTGGTGTGACGCGCGCGGCGCGCTCGAGGAGGTGCGCGAAGACGTCGGCCGGCACAACGCGCTCGACAAGCTCATCGGCGCGCGGCTGCGCTCGGGGAGGGCGGCGGGCGACGGGCTGCTGCTGTTGACGAGCCGCTGCTCGTACGAGCTGGTGGACAAGGCGGCGGCGTACGGCGCGCGCACCATCGTCTCCATCTCGGCGCCGACCTCGTTCGCGGTGGAGCGGGCGCGGGCGCACGACATGACGTTGCTCGCGGTGGCGCGCCGCGATGGCGTGCTGGCGTTTCACGGCGCCGACCGCGTACGCAGAGGGTGACATGGACTCGAACAAGCTCGTGCACATGGCGAACCAGATCGCGCTCGCGTTCAGGCTCCAGCCCCGCGACGAGGCGGTGAAGCTGACCGCCGAGCACCTCAAGGCGTTCTGGAGCCCCCAGATGCGGCAGGAGCTGCAGGCGCACGTCGCGGCAGGAGGCGCCGGGCTCGAGCCGCTCGCGAAGGACGCCGTCGCGAAGCTGTGAAGCGCCCACCGATGCCGACCGACCGTGACCTCGCGACCCTCACCGGGGCGCTGGGGAGCAGACTGGAGCGCCTCACCACCGCGAAGAGCCGCGCCTTCTGGACCCGGTATCTGAAGGGGACCGTTCCCTTCCGCGGCGTGCCGATGCCGGCCATCCGGCAGGCCGTGCACGCGTGGTGGCGCGCCGATGGGCCGTCGTCGCTGCCGCCGGCTGCCCAGAAGCAGCTGGCGCTGCGGCTCTTCGAGGGCGCCTTCTGCGAGGACAAGCTCGCGGGCACCCTGGTGCTGCAGGAGCTCCTCCTGGGTCAGCTCGAGCGTCGCGACCTCGACGCGCTCGGCGCGCTCTTCGACCGCGGGCTCATCGCCGACTGGAACACCTGCGACTGGTTCTGCGTGAAGGTGCTCGGCCGCCTCGTCGCGCGAGACCTCCCCCGGCGCGAGCTCGCCGACGATGTGGCGTCGTGGAGTTCGGCACGGTCGCTCTGGCAGCGCCGCGCCGCGAACGTCGCGTTCGTCAACCTCGCGAAGCGGGGCGACGCGAACTTCGAGGGCTTCACCGCGTTGATGCTCGACACCTGCGCCACGACGGTTCGTTCTCCCGAGCGGTTCGCGCAGACTGGCGTCGGGTGGCTGCTGCGCGAGCTCGCCGGGGCTGACCGGGCTGCGGTGCTGGCCTTCGCCGACGAGCACCTCGCGGTGATGTCGCGTGAGGCGGTGCGGTACGTCATCGAGCGCATGCCGAAGACGGTGCAGGGGCGCGTGCTGGCCGCGCATCGGCGTGGCTCGTGAGCCCGTCACGCGCGGGGTGAGCGGAACGCCCGCCACATCGAGACGAAGTACGCCGCGGTGAGGCCGACGAAGTACGCCGCGATGGCGACCGGCGGAGACGGCAGGCGCTCGTAGAAGGCCGGCGCGCGGTCGCCCGTCACGTTCATCGCGGTGATGTAGAAGAAGTACGGCCCGAACAGCGCGAACGCGAAGGCGAAGAACGAGCGCACGTTGCCGAGCCGGGGCGCGCCCACGCCCAGCCGCTTCACGAACTCGCCGAACGACGCGGCGGTGGCGGGGAAGAGCGACGAGCGGTGGGCGAGGTGCCACGCGAAGAGCTGGAAGCTCAGCACCGAGAGCAGCACTTTGCCGGTGAAGCCGTACGCCTTCGCGAGGGGCAGCCCGAAGCCGTCGATGATGACGCGCCAGAGCGGGTTCGCCTCCATCGCGAGGTCGGGCGTGATGGCGAGCGTGACGAAGTAGTCGAGCAGGTGCGCCGCGAGGCCGAGCGCTCCCACGACGAGCGAGGGCGCCAGCACCGGCCGCAGCGCGACGCCGCGGAGCGCGACGCCCATGCCCACCGCGCCGCCGAAGACCGTCACCCAGGCGAGGAGGGCGAGGGGCGTGCCGAGCCGCTCCACCAGCGCGAAGGACCACTCGAGCAGCGCGGTCGGTGTCATCGCGAGGTTCCCGGCGCCGAGACGCGTTCAGGGGGTCAGCGCGGTCACGTCGCGCGTCGGCTTCACGCGCACCGAATAGAACGTGTTCCACCAGCCGCGGTGAAACACCATCTGCGCGGAGAGCGGCCTCGTCGTCGGTGGATTCGGGAAGATCCACGACGTCTTCTTCTCCTCCACCTCGCCCTCCACCGCCTCGCCATCAGCCGCGGTGAACGTGACCGTCCAGCTCCGGGGCAGCTGCACGAAGGCGTGGTCGAAGAGCACCGTCCACCGACCTGCGGGACATGAGACCTTCCCTGGACCAAAGAGGGGCATCGGATGAGTCTAGCCGTCCTCGAGCCACTGGGACGTCCGCCGGGAGGAAACGCATGCCGAAGAAGAAGAAGCACCCGCACCACGAGGCGCTCGTCGCGCTCCGCACGTTCGGCCTCGCGTACCCGGGCGCGCACACGAAGAGCCCGTGGCCCGGCCACCTGGACCTCGCGGTCAACGACAAGACGTTCGCGTACCTGAGCATCGACGGCGAGCCGTTGAGCCTCTCGTGCAAGCTGCCGTCGTCGGCCGCGCTCGCGCTCACCATGCCGAACTGCAAGCCCACGCCGTACGGCCTCGGGAAGAGCGGCTGGGTGAGCGCCTCGTTCGCCCACGCCGAGAAGATCCCCGTCGAGTTGCTCAAGCAGTGGATCGACGAGAGCTACCGCGCGCAGGCGCCGAAGAAGCTCGTCAAGCAGCTCGCCGCGCCCGTCACCGTGTCCGCGAAGGCCCTCGCCGCCGGCCGCGCCGGTCATCGAGCCGGTGCACCTTGTCGAGGCGACGACGGGCTCAGCTTGCACCCTCACGCGCTTGCTGCGAGGAGCGGCGAGTGGGCTCACGACCAAAGCGCAGCAGCGCCACCAGGCCGAGCGGCACCCGGGCGGCGCGGACCGAAGCACCGCGCGTCGGACCTCTGAACACGGCGCTCACCAGACTCGCGGTCCAGGCGGACCTCGACTGGGACGACTGGCGCATCCAGAGGGTCTCCCGGACGAGCGGGGGCAAACACGAGGTGCACCTGCGAGGTCCGCTCGTGGCCAGCGGCCGCAGGTCAGCCCTCGTGAACGCGGAGGGGCGGCTGCAGTGCGAGCTGAGCGTGTCTGGACGACTCGCGCCCTTCGTGCGCGGTTCACCCAACGAGGCGTTCCTGCTCGCCGTCATCGCGGGCGTGGACGACGCGCTCAAGGCCGGGCCTCTCGCCATCGTGCCCCTGGCGCCACGTGAGGCCCGCGAGCAGCAGCAGTTGCTCAAGGGGCGCGAGGAGTACTGGGCGGGCTCTCCCGTGCTCGAGTATCTCAAGAAGAAGCGGTGACTCGCTGGGGCGCTGCGGCGAGCCCAACCTGCCACCTCCGCCCCGACGAGCGAACATGGCACTCCTTTCGCGAGCGCAGGGTGGTGGCGTCGCAGGCGGGGCGGTGGGCGGCTGCCGTCGCCCGCCGAAGTGCCGGGAAGCTGCGGGCGCGCGATGCCATCGAGCCTCGACGTTCGCGCCGCCGGGCGCAGCATGGTGACGATGCGCGTCTGGTACTCCGACCCCTGGGAGGTGCCGCTGCCCGAGGGGCACCGCTTCCCCATGGGCAAGTACCGCCGCGTGCGCGAGCGGCTGCTCGAGCTGGGTGTGATGGCCAGCGACGAGTGCGTGCTCGCCGAGCCGGTGTCCGAGCGCGACCTGTTGCGGGTCCACACGGCGTCGTACGTGCGCGCCTGCTTCGACGGCACGCTCGACGAGGCAGCGCAGCGGCGCATCGGCTTTCCCTGGTCGCCGGCGCTGCTCACGCGCTCGCTCGCCTCGGCCGGGGGCACGCTCGCCGCGTCGCGCTGGGCGATGGAGCGCGGCGTCGCGGGCAACCTCGCCGGCGGCACCCACCACGCGCACGCGGACTTCGGCTCGGGCTACTGCGTCTTCAACGACCTCGCGGTCGCCGCTGCCACGCTGCTGGACGAGGGCAGGGTGGAGCGGGTGCTCGTCGTCGACCTCGACGTGCACCAGGGAGACGGCACGGCCGCCATCTTCCAGCGCGAGCCGCGCGTCTTCACCTTCTCGATGCACGGCGCGAAGAACTTCCCCTTCCGCAAGCAGACGTCCACGCGTGACGTCGAGCTCCCCGACGGCTGTGACGACGCGCGCTACCTCGCGCTGCTCGACGAGCACCTGCCCGAGGTCTTCGAGGCGAGCGCGCCGTCGCTCGTGCTGTACCAGGCCGGGGTCGATGCGCTGAAGGAGGACACGCTGGGCCGGCTGCACCTGACGCACGCAGGCCTGCGCGAGCGCGACCGCCGCGTCTTCGACCTCTGCTGGAGCCGCGCCGTGCCCGTCGTCGTCACGCTCGGCGGTGGCTACGCGAGGCCCATCGAGGCCACCATCGAGGCGTGCGTGGGGACGTACGTCGAGCTGCGCCGCCGCTTCGGCTGACTCACGGCGCGCCCGGACGTCGCCTGAGCTCGAGGCCTCTTCCCCATCGATGAGGCAAGCCCGGTGCGCGACAATGACGCCGTGCTGCGCGCGCTGCTCTTCGCCGTCGTCGTCTCGTTCGGCTGCACCGAGCGCCGCGCCTCGCGACCCGATGCAGGGGGCCTTGCTGACGCGAGCACCACCGCCAGCGCCGAGGTGCCGGTTGACGCCGGCTCCGAGCTCGAGCTGCTCGAGCGCGACGTCGCGGCCCTGCTCACCCGCAGTTGTACGCCCTGCCACGCCTGGTCGCCGCAGCTCCTCGTGCACGCACAGTCCTCGTGCCGGGGCGGCGGACCGGTGGTGGTGCCCTTTCAGGCCGAGGCGAGCCCGCTCTACCGCAAGCTCGCCGGCCCGCCGCAGTGCGGGGCGCTCATGCCGCTCACCGGTGGCCTGCCCCGCGGCGCCGCCGACGCCGTGCGCGCGTGGATCGCCGCCGGAGCGCCCATCGGCGGCCGGGTGAGCCCGCCCGTCGTGCCCGACGCGCCCGCCCGGCCCGTGGAGTGGGACCCGGACCCGAACTGAGGTGCGGCGACGTGCCGCGCCGGCCGGGCGGTGGAGTAGGAAGCGCGGATGCTCGCGTTCGTCACCCTCGCGCTCCTCGCCGCGCCGTGTGAAGCCCCGCTCGTCGCCGCGCCGCTCACCGACCCCGTCGAGGCCGACAAGGTCTTCAGGGAGCAGTACACGAAGTACGAGTACCGCATCCCCATGCGTGACGGCGTGAAGCTCTACACCGTCGCCTACGTGCCCAGAGACCGCTCGCGCACCTGGCCCGTGCTGCTCATGCGCACGCCCTACGGAGTCACCGCCGGCGTCGACGTGTACCCGGACCTCAAGACGGCGCGCCTGCTCGGACGCTACACGCTCTCGGCGGCGGCCATTCGCGACGGCTTCATCTTCGTGAACCAGGACGTGCGCGGCCGCATGTTGTCCGAGGGCGCCTTCATCGACGTGCGGCCCAAGGGCACCGTCGACGAGGCCACCGACGCCTTCGACACCATCGACTTCCTGGTGAAGAACCTGCCCGCGAACAACGGCAGGGTCGGCGCGTGGGGCGTCTCGTACCCCGGCTTCTACGCTGCGCAGGCCGCCATCGACGCGCACCCGGCGCTCAAGGCCGTCTCCCCACAGGCGCCCGTCACCGACTGGTTCCTCGGCGACGACTTCCACCACAACGGCGCCCTGTTCCTCATGGACACGTTCAACTTCTTCTCGAGCTTCGGCAAACCGCGCCCGGCGCCGGTGCGCAAGTGGGCGTGGAACACCCTCGAGCACGAGACCGGCGACGCGTACGAGTTTTTCCTGAACCTCGGCCCGCTGAAGAACGCGAACGAGCGCTACCTCAAGGGAGAGATTGCCTTCTGGAACGAGGCGCTGGCGCACCCGAACCGCGACGAGTACTGGAAGGCGAGAGACCCGCGGCCGCGCTACCAGAAGGCGAAGCCTGCGGTGCTCGTGGTGGGCGGCCTCTTCGATGCCGAGGACCTCTGGGGCACGCTGGCGACGTACAAGGCGTTCGACTCGCAGAGCCCCGGCGCCGACGTGCGGCTCGTGCTGGGCCCGTGGCGTCATGGCGGGTGGCAGCGCTCCGACGGTGACTCCCTCGGCGACGTGAGCTTCGGGTGGAAGACGTCGCGCTTCTACCAGGAGTCCGTCGAGCTCCCCTTCTTCCGGAAGGCGCTCAAGGCCTGCCCCGACGAGAAGCCCGCCGAGGCGCTCGTGTTCGAGACCGGCACCAACCTCTTCCTGCGCCACGACGCCTGGCCCCCGAAAGCCGCCGCGACGCCGCTCTACCTCGCCGCCAACGGCGCCTTGAGCCCTGCGCCCCCGAAGGAGAAGGAGGCCTTCGACGAGTGGCTCTCGGACCCGAAGAAGCCGGTGCCGCACCGCGCGGGCTACTCGCTTGAGAACGAGGGGGAGTGGATGGTGGAGGACCAGCGCTTCGCCTCGCGGCGGCCCGACGTCGTCTCGTTCCAGACCCCGCCGCTCACCCGCGACGTGACCGTGGTGGGCCCCATCGCCGTTGATGTGTGGCTCTCGACGACGGGCTCCGACGCGGACCTCGTGGTGAAGCTCATCGACGTGTCGCCCTTCGACCGCCCCAACGCGCCGTCTGGCGCCCGCCTCGCCGGCGCGCACACCCTCATCCGCGCCGAGGTGATGCGCGGCCGCTTCCGCGAGAGCTTCGAGACGCCGAAGCCCTTCTCGCCCGGCGTGCCCGAGCGCGTGCGCTTCACGTTGCCCGACGTGAGCCACACCTTCCGCCCCGGCCACCGGCTCATGGTGCAGGTGCAGAGCTCGTGGTTCCCCCTCGTCGACCTGAACCCGCAGACCTTCGTCGACCCGGCGAAGGCGACCGAGGCTGACTTCAAGGCGGCGACGCACCGGCTCTTCCGCGACGCCGCGCACCCCTCGAGCGTCACCCTGAACGTCAGCGCCGGCGCGCTCCCGTAGGCCGCCGTCCGGTTTGACAGGCGGCGCTCGTCTCTGCGAGGTGAGCCGCTCCGTGCGACGAGACCTGCCAGGCCTGACCCTCGCCGAGCTGACGTCCGAGCTGGACAGCCGGCAGCGCGCGCTCGAGCTGCTCAAGTGGCTCGGCTCGCTGTCGGCGTTGCCGAAGGAGCTTCCGGCCACGGTGCCGGGCGTGAGCCACCGCGTGTGGAAGACGTTTCGCGAGCGGCACGGCGTGACGCAGGTGCAGGTGAAGGAGCGCTCGCTCTCGGCCGACGGCACCACCAAGTACGCGCTCGACCTCGAGGGCGCGACGGTGGAGACGGTGCGCATCCCCGCGAAGGGGCGCAGCACCATTTGCATCTCGAGCCAGGCCGGCTGCACGCGCAAGTGCGTCTTCTGCGCGACGAAGGAGCTCGGCTTCACCCGGCAGCTCAAGGCCGAGGAGATGGTGGCGCAGTACCTCACCGCCCGCTTCGAGGCGCCGCCCGACGCGCCCGCCCGCAACGTCGTCTTCATGGGCATGGGCGAGCCGATGGACAACCTCGACGAGGTGCTGCGGGCCGTCGAGGTGCTGACGCAGGGCCCGTTCCCCCAGCTGCGCGCGCAGTCGGTGACGGTGAGCACCTCGGGCGTGCTGCCGGGCATGGTGCGCTTCCTCGCCGAGTCGAAGGCGTCGCTGGCGCTGTCGCTCAACGCCACCACGGACGAGGTGCGCGCGCAGGTGATGCCGCAGAACAAGACGTGGCCCATCTCTGCGTTGCTCGGGGCGCTCCACGACGCGGCGAAGGTGAACCCCGACCGCGACACTTTCGTCGAGTACGTGCTCTTCAAGGACCTGAACGACACCGACGCTGACGCCGACCGCCTGGTGGCGATGCTCCGCGGGCTGCCGGCGCGGGTGAACGTGATTCCCTACAACCCGTACCCAGGCACCGGGCTCGAGACGCCGACGGAGGCGCGGGTGCTCGCCTTCCACGACCGCGTGGTGCGGCAGGGGCAGCTGTGCCTCGTGCGCTGGCCCCGCGGCCGGGAGATCGCCGCCGCGTGCGGGCAGTTGGTGCTCGCGCAGGACGCGCAGGGCTTCGTGCCGGCGCCGCTCTGACAGTGACTCCCGCTGGTCGGCGGTGACTGCGTGACTCCGGCGTTTCGCACAGCGCTCCCTCACCGACGGTGCGCGCTTCGACGCCATGTCCAACCACTCGCTCACCGACCCCGACGCGAGGTTCCCGGCGGTGGCTTCGCTCCTGCGATGTCCCAGCCGGCGACCTGACTGGCGAGGGCCCGTTCGACCTCTGGCAGAGGCGCGGGGAGCGCTGGACCGCTCATCGGCGCCCACGGGCCCACGCGAGGTTGGCCGCGCGTCTCGGTGGTCGACCAATCGCCCCACCGCGGGTCTCCGCACCGCGCGCGCTTCGTCCAATGGTGTCTGACCGCGAACCTCGACTCGAACGGGTCGCTCGGAGGCGCAGGGACGAACGACACAGTCTCGGGAGCGCCAGCCGCGACCCGCAGACGCAGGCGTGTGACGACGAGGTCTTCGCCTCGGGCATTCCGCCACTTGAGCTGCTGCCTCGCGCGCGGGTCCAGGTCGCCGGCGTCGGCGACCGGTGGCAGCCGGGACCCGTCGAAGCCCAGCGCGCGGAGCAGGGTGGGCTCGAGCGGAGGCCCACAGCGTTCACAGGCGCGCAGCACCGGCCCCGAGAACTCCGTGACGACCGCCGTGGGCGTGCGGGTCCACACGGCTTCGAGGAGCGTCGCGAACACCGCGGGAAACTGCGGGGCCCACGCCAGCTCGAGATCGACGTTCGTCGGCGCGAACAGTGAAGGGAGCCCCTTCGCCGTCATGCGGCCGGCTCGGGTGATGAGGTGAACGACCACGTCCTGGCGGGGCGCATCGCCCACCATCACCGCGAGGGGCAGGTCGACGACGGTCCTGTGGAAGCGGAACTGCAGCGGGCTCAAGCGGAACCGGTCCTTCTCGACCCGCGCCCGCTCGAGATCGACCTCGGCGACGACCCACGAGAAGCGCGACGAGAGCGGCGCCCCCGTCAGGCCAGCCAACAGAAACCCCCGCGCCCTCAGCCACGGCTCGACCTGGTGAGACTCCAGCATCGTCAGTTGGTACTCACCCAGGCCGATCGCGGGCGTGAGAACCGGGCTGAAGGTCTGCTCCTCCGAGGGCCGTGGCTCGACGCAGGGGTCGCGCTCCCACAGCTCGTCGAGGCGCGGCGCCGTGACGGCGTGGAGATGCTCGAGGTCCCTCGTGTGAAGCGCGCGGGCGTCGCGCAGCTCCGCCGGGCCGGGCAGCGGGAGCACCCACGCGAACGGGCTTCGCGGCCCTTCGACGTCGCGCTGGACCGTCAGGACGCTGGCGTCATCGTCTCGAAGGATCACCACCTGAGCGCCGGCGCTGCGGTGCGCGAAGGGCTCCTGCGAGACGATGAACCCCCAGGCGGAGGCCGCGGGGGCGCAGAGACCGACCACGAGCGCGAAGAGCCGTTTCATGTTGGGCGAGGACTTGCTGCGCTCTCTGAAGCTGCGTCGCGACCCTCTGCCAGTTGGCGAGCAGCGCGAGCACGCCGTTCTCGATGGCCCTGGCGAGTGGCACCTCCGCCCGGCACACGAGCTGATGGTGCCTCCGTCGCGGTCGGGAACGGACGCTTCACGGGTCACTCCACCCGCGTGGAGATGTTGGTGCGCTCGTGCTGCGCCACCTCGAGCACCTGGTCCGGCAGGAAGACGAGCAGGTGGAAGAGGCGGCGGTACGCGGTGTCGGTGCCGGTCTGCGGGTCGGCCACGACGAACAGCGTGCCCGGGCGAGCCTCCGCGCGGCGGCCGTCCGTCCTCATCCACGGCCGTGAGCCGTCGGGCAGCGTCACTTCCCGCCACGTCATCAGCTTGCCGAGGCCACCGTCGGGGAACCGCGTGTCGAGCTTGCCGTCCGGCAGCGTGTCGTACCTCGCGACGAAGAGCCCTGCCGAGGTGTAGGCGAACGGCCAGCCGCCGAGGTTCTCGTAGTCCCGCACCGCGGCGGGAATCCCTGCGTCGTTGGCCGGGAGCGGCTCGGTCAGCGGGAAGCCGCCCGGGATGGAGAAGATGGTGCCGTCGCGGTAACCGGCGCGGGCGAGGCCGCCGCGAGGGTTGTCGAACCAGACCTCGAGCGGCTCGCCTCCCGACAACGGCAGCGGCGTGGCCGTCCACCTGAGCGGTGCGCCACCCAGCTTGAACTCGTACACGCTGCGGGCCGTGACGACGTAGCCGCGGACACGCGAGACGCCGTCGGTGCCGATGGGCGTGCGCTCGAGGGCGAAGGAGCGGATGAGCGATGAAGGCTCAGGTGTCAGCACCATGCTGAGGTCGCCGAGGAGCCCTGGCGAGAGCTCCGTTCTGGCGGGCGCCGGAACGAAGTAGAGCGAGTCGTCGGCCGCTACGACCATGGACACGAGCCCACCGTCGAGCGCGGCGATGCCTTCGCCACGGAGGACCCGCGACGCCGGCTCGCCGCGGCCGTCGACGAGCCGCGGTCCGAAGCCGAGTTCGTCGTCACCCTGGAACACCGCAAGGTGCCCGCCCTCGAGCACCACCCAGCGTGAGTCGTGGACGAACGCGGTCACCCTCCGCGTGCGCTCCGGCGCCATCGCACGGAAGCCGTTGGTGCGCGTGGCCAGGGCTTCGTTCCTCGGCCGACGGAAGACACCGACCGGCGTCAGCGCGAGGAGTCCTTCGACCCCTGACGCCTCCACCTGCTGCACGTCGGAAGGAACACGGTCGAGAAAGAGTGGCCTCGCCTCGCCGATGGTGTCGCCTTTCCAGATCTGCCCGTGCAGCCCTCCCGCAAGGAACCCGGTGGGGTCGGCGGAGTCCTGTACTGCGACGTCGACACCGAGCATGCGTCTTCTGGTGGAGGCGAGCTCGCTGAAGTCGAACGGGAGATTGGCGTCTTCCTCTGAGCAGCTCTCGAGACTCGTCGACGAGGTGCCTCGGAGTCGCCGGAAGCCTTCCTCTTCGCACAGCACATCGACGAACGGGCCCTCGAGGTCGCGCCCCGCTCGTACGGCGAGAGGACTTCTGACAAGCCTCTTGCACGGCCTGCAGTCGCTCCACGCCGCCGCGACCTCGACGCCAGTCACCGTCCGGGTGGCGATCCAGGTCGACAGGACAGGGCCGTTCTGAGTGCTGACTACCGCGAACGTCGATCCGCTCGAGTCCACGGACAACACCGCGGGCCTCTGGAAAGTCGCAGGAAGAACGAGGGTCGTGCCGCCATCGGTCTCGTTGGGCACCCGGAACCCATCGGTCGCCAGAATCACCAGCGCTCGACGCCGACCTCTCACGAACGGTCCCGGGCCGATGTCGATTGGCGTGATTGGCTGGGTGAGGAGCGTCTCGAAGACGGGTGGCTCGACAGCGTAGTCGATGCGTCCGCCCCGGCCGTCCGGGGTGATTGCGAAGAGGGTGAAGCCCGCATCAGGGTCATCACGGAAAGCCCGGAGCCGCGCTGCGGAGAGCTCTCGAGTACCGTCACGCACGCCGTTGCGTGGCGCGCCCTCGAAGAACACGTTCAGGTTCCCCGCGAGCCCCACGACGCGCGGACTGGCGCCTCCGTCGCCTCCCGGCTCGTCGCGGCTGATGAGGACGATGTCTTCGAGCAGCTCAGTGGGGAGCGTGAGGGAGACCGGAGTGACGTTGGTCGGGGTCACCCGGACGGAGCCTGAATCACTGGTGTGAACGACCAGTTCGTCACTGCGCTCAGGTCCCCGGCCTTGCACGCGCGCCACGGCCTCGATGCGGCTCTTGATCACCATCGGGTGCAACTGCGCGCCCGCGTCAGAGAAGAAGGGGAACGTCGGCTTGCCCTCGAACTGCGGCCCCTCGTACTTGAAGCGCTGGCAGCGGTTCTGCACGCCGCACACGTCACCCGGCGAGCAGACGGCGTCGCGCGCTCCGGGCGGCTTCGAGAAGTCGCAGGGGAAGTCGTTGCCGGGGGCGGTGAGCAGGCCGGAGCAGGCCAGGCCAGCGCCGAGGAGCGCGGCGACGAGGAGCGGGCGCATCACCAGAACCCTCCAGTGACGGCCAGCCCGTCGAGCGTCGGCACTACCATCGCCGTCACCCGCCCCTGGGAGTCAGGCGGCGGCATGAAGACGAGCCCCAGCGTGAGCAGGACGACCCCCGACGCCATCACCGCGGCCGAGATCCACTTCTGGCGGTTCAGCACGCTGCCCTGCTCGAGGTAGAACGAGCGGTCGCGCAGCGCAGTGCCGGTGCAGCGCCCGTCCGGCGGCACGCCCCCGGGGCACAGCTCGTCGTTGAGCTGCTTCTCCTGCGTCAGCGTCACCACGCCGTAGGCCGCGCCGGCGAGCAGCGCGGCTCCGCCCGCGGCCAACAGGGTGATGGGCAGGACGCGGGACGGGGGCGGCGGGAGGGGCGCTCCGGTGGCTTCGGCGGCCAGCCACGGCACCTGGCGCTGCAGCTCCTCGAGCGACGACGAGAGCCGGTTCGCGCGCGCGATGGCGCGGCCCTTCGCCGTGTCCACCGTCTGCAAGGTGAGCTGCCAGGCCGTGCCCACCCGCGCCAGCTGGCCCGAGAGCACGAAGGGCGCCGACAGCGTGTCCCCCAACGAGAGCCCGCACGCGTCCGGGTTGGCGTCACACACGCCGAGCAGCTGCTTCTGTCGCTCGGCCCCGAGCGCCGTCTCGACGTCGCGCACGGACACCACCTCGAAGACGCCACGCCCGGCGAGCGCCGAGACGATGGCGTCGGTCAGCGCCTCTGCCTGGGCCTGCGTCACGCCCTGGGCCTGAAGGCGCAGCACCGCGAGGCGGGGCTTCTGGTCGACGGCGACCTTCGGCGACACCGGCTCTGGCGGAGGCGTGGCGACGGGGGCGGGGGCGGGCGTCGGCGCGGGTGCGGGCTCGGGGCTGGACGGCACGGTGGGAGCGGGCTCGGCGACTGGCGCGGCGACAGGCTCGGGCTCGGTCAGCTTCCCCTTCCCCTTCTTCGACTTGCCCTGAGCGGCGGCGGCGCTGCACAACAGCAACGTCACCACGACGACGGCGGCGCGAGGTGAAGTGAGCACGGGCGAATCCTCGCTCCCAACGCGCGCGTTGACCAACATTCCCTCGTTCGCGAGACGATTCCCTCCCGGGGCCAGTGTCCTATCTTCCCCCCATGCTCGACCACGTAGCGATGCTCGAGGGAGTCACCCCGGCCCAGCGCGAGGGGCTGGTGAAGACCGGGGCGCAGCGCAGGCTGACGAAGGGCGACGTGCTCATCTCGCAGGGGGCGCCTGGCACGGCGATGAGCTTCCTCGTCTCGGGGCAGCTGGGCGTCTCGTTGGGCGAGGCGACGGCCGACCCCATCGCGGTGCTGGGCCCGGGCGAGACGGTGGGCGAGCTCGGCGTCATCACCGGCGAGGCGGCGTCGGCCTTCGTGGTGGCGCTCGAGGACAGCGAGGTGCTCTCGCTCGGCGAGGACGAGTTCTGGGAGCTGGTGCAGTCGTCGCACCCCTTCGCCGTCAACCTCATCGTCAAGCTGGCCGAGCGGCTGCGGAAGAACAACGCGACGGTGTCATCGAACATCGAGAAGCGGCGCCTGTACGAGCGCGCGGCCATGTTCGACGGGCTCACCGGCATTCACAACCGCCGCTGGCTCGACGAGACGCTGCACCGCCTCGTCACCCGGCACGAGCGCGACCAGGAGTCGCTCTGCGTGGCGCTCATCGACATCGACCACTTCAAGAAGTTCAACGACACCCACGGCCATGACGTGGGCGACCTCGTGCTCACGACGGTGGCCTCGACCCTGGTGAAGAACCTGCGCCCCACCGACCTGGTGGCGCGCTTCGGCGGCGAGGAGTTCGTCATTCTCTTCCCGCAGACGACGACGCAGGAGGCGAAGCTGGCGGGCGACCGGGTTCGCGAGACCGTCGCGCAGACGCTCATGAAGAAGCCCGACGGCGCCGCGCTGCCGCACGTCACCATCTCGATGGGCATCGCGGCTCTCATCCACGGCGAGAAGCCGTCGGACACCCTGAAGGCCGCCGACCTCGCGATGTACGAGGCCAAGCACGGCGGGCGCAACCAGGTGCGCGTCGCGCAGCGCTGACGTGCCGCCGGCCCGGGTCAGATGTCGAGGTTCACCACGCGGACCGACTCCTTCTCGATCCACTCCCGGCGGCGATCGACGTCGTCGCCCATCAGCTTGGTGAAGATGTCCTGCGCCTCGACGACGTCCTTCACCCTCACCTGCAACAGGGTGCGGGTGGCAGGGTTCATCGTCGTCTCGGCCAGCTGCTCGGGGTTCATCTCGCCCAGGCCCTTGTAGCGCTGCATGTAGAGGCCCTTCTGGGCCTCGTCGTAGGCGAGCGCGAGCACCTCCTGGTACGTGTGCGCGGTCTGCCGCACCACGTCCTCGGCCTTTCTCGGGTCGCCGATGCGCAGCGTGTAGGGCGCCGGGCCGAACGCCTGGAACGCCTCCTTCAGGGTGGAGAGCTCGCGGTACTCGGCGCTCGCGAGGAAGTCGGTGTCGAGCACCGTCTCGCGGAAGGCGCCGTTCACCTCGGACTTGATGACGAACTTCTTCGAGCTGTGCTGCGGGTCGTCCTTCATCTCGACGCGCATGCGGTCGATGATGTCGGGGTAGCGCTCCTCGAGGTAGCCCTGCACCAGGTCGAACTGCGCCTGCGCGTTGCTGATCAGCTCGCCGTCTTCGTCCTTCACCGTCTTCGAGGTGTCCTTGAGGATCTCGGCGGTGAAGTGCGCCGCCTGGACGATGGCGTCCACCACGCGCTTGTCCTTGCGCAGGGCCATCTTCTCGAGGCGCTTGTTGTAGAGCGTCACCTTCTTGAGCAGCTTCTTGAGCGCCTCACCGGTCAGCTCGCCGCTCGCGAGCTCGAGAGACGCCCGCTCGGCGGCGCGGTCGAGCAGGAAGTCGCTGCGCGCGTCGTCGTCCTT
Organism: Myxococcaceae bacterium; assembly: GCA_016793095.1. Classification (GTDB taxonomy): domain Bacteria; phylum Myxococcota; class Myxococcia; order Myxococcales; family Myxococcaceae; genus Xiheimicrobium. The sequence goes on from JAEUJQ010000071.1 coordinate 116,560, forward strand.
GAGGTAGCGGTCCTTCTTGTTGACCGTCACTTTGTAGAGCGGCGGCTGCGCGATGTAGATGAAGCCCTTCTCGAGCAGCTCGGGCATCTGCCGGAAGAAGAACGTGAGCAGCAGCGTGCGGATGTGCGAGCCGTCGACGTCGGCGTCCGTCATCAGGATGATGCGGTGGTAGCGAATGTCTTCGGGCTTGTAGCCCTCGTTGTCATTGCCCGCGCGCACGCCCGTGCCGAGGGCGGTGATGAGGGTGACGATCTCCTGGCTGGTGAGCATCTTGTCGATGCGCGCCTTCTCGACGTTCAGGATCTTGCCGCGCAGCGGGAGGATGGCCTGGAAGTGCGAGTTGCGGCCCTGCTTGGCTGAGCCGCCTGCGGAGTCACCCTCGACGATGAAGAGCTCGCTCTCTTCGGGCTTCTTCGAGCGGCAGTCGGCGAGCTTGCCGGGCAGGCCGCCTCCCGAGAACGCGCCCTTGCGCACCGTCTCGCGGGCCTTGCGGGCGGCGATGCGCGCGCGGGCGGCGTCGCCGATCTTCCCGACGATCTTCTTCGCGTTGGCCGGGTTCTCGTCGAGCCACTGGGCGAGGCGCTCGTTCACCATCTGCTCGACGAGGCCCTTGATCTCGGAGTTGCCGAGCTTCTGCTTCGTCTGGCCCTCGAACTGCGGGTTGGGGAGCTTCACCGAGATGATGGCCGCCAGGCCCTCGCGCGCGTCTTCGCCGGTCGGCAGCTCGCCTTTGAGCTCCTTCCACAGCTGGTTGCGCTCGGCGTAGCCGTTGATGGTGCGGGTGAGCGCGGCCTTGAAGCCAGACAGGTGGGAGCCGCCCTCGGGCGTGTTGATGTTGTTCGCGAACGTGTAGATGCGCTCGTCGTAGCCGTCGTTCCACTGCATGGCGATCTCGAGCGAGACGAGGTCCTTCTCGGTCTTGAAGAAGATGACCTTCTCGTTGAACGCCTGCTTGCCCTTGTTCATGAACTCCACGAACGAGGTGATGCCGCCCTCGAACTTGAAGTCGTGGTTCTTGCCGGAGCGCTCGTCGGTGATGGTGATGTGCAGGCCGGCGTTCAAGAAGGCGAGCTCACGCAGGCGCCCCGAGAGCGTGTCGAAGTCGTACTCGAAGACCTCGAAGATGGTGGCGTCAGGCTTGAAGGTGACGCGGGTGCCGCGCTTGTCGGTGACGCCGACCTCTTTGACGGGGCCCTGCGGCACGCCGCGCACGTAGGTCTGGTTGTAGACCTTGCCGTTCCGCTGCACCTCGACCTTGAGCAGCTCGGACAGCGCGTTCACGCACGACACGCCGACGCCGTGCAGACCGCCCGACACCTTGTACGCGCTGTTCTCGAACTTGCCGCCCGCGTGGAGCTTCGTCATCACCACGTCGAGGGTGTCCATGCCGGGCACGGTCGGGTGCGGCCCCACCGGAATGCCGCGGCCGTCGTCCACCACGGTGATGGAGTTGTCCACGTGGATGAAGACGTCGACGCGCGACGCGAAGCCCGCCAGCGCCTCGTCCACCGAGTTGTCCACGACCTCGTAGACGAGGTGGTGCAGCCCCCGGAAGAACGTGTCGCCGATGTACATGCCGGGCCGCTTGCGCACGGCTTCGAGGCCCTCGAGCACGGTGATGCTCGCGGCGTTGTACTCGGCGGGAGCCTTCGACGGAGAGGGTTCAGCGGGCTGCGAAGTCGTGTCCATGAACGGTCCGGAACAGGCGGGGAACGAAGACATCTCTCCTAGCATTTCGAGCCGCGGAACGGTGGGTTTTCCGTGACAGGAAACGACGCAAATTGCCTGATAATCCAGATGCTTGAGGGAGCGTTGCGAGGGCTGGCGCCGAGCCGTGATCCGATGAGTTCGGGGGGCCTGTTTTCACGAGCCTGAGCGACACGTTCCGTGGAGCGCCTATCGTGGGGCTGATGGCGTTGACCTCTGGACAGCTCGAGCAGCGGCGGCCGTTGTGGAGCGCGATGAGCGACCTCTTCCTCGACACCGAGACGCGCTGGAGCGTGCCGTACGTCGGCTGGCGCTGCGCCGAGTCGGGCCTCGACGACGCCACGCTCGACGCCATCTTCTGGTGCGAGGTGTTCCCGCTCGCCATCTTCAACCTGCACGACATCGCCGGAGAGTGGGCCATGCTCACGCTGCCGGAGTCGCAGCTCGTCGCCCGCGCGGAGCGGCAGGAGCGGGACCGGGTGCAGGAGCTCACCTCGGCCTGGATGGTGAAGCACACATGGGACGCGGCGCTGGTCGTCTGCCGCCGGCTCCGCACCGAGCCGTCCGCGCGGTGGCGCGCGCTGATGGAGACCTGGGAGGTGCTGGGCAAGCGCTTCCTCGAGGACGTGGGACGGAAGCTCATCAGCGCGCCGCAACCCATCCTCGCGAAGGCGCGCGGCGCGGGCGTCGACGTCGCGGCCGAGTGGCGGTTCTACGAGCCGGTGCTGCACCAGCTGGCGGGCGACGACGAGCTGAAGACGTTGGACGCGCGACTCGGCGAGGTGCGCGCGATGCTGGCGGCCAGCGAGGGGTGAGTCGCGAGAGGGCCGCAACATGAGCGGCGCGCCGGGGCCGTCGTCGCTACTGGCGCGACATGAGGCGCGTGAACGCGTTGGTGCTGTGGATGGCAAGCGTCGCGGTGGCGAGCGGGTGTTCGAATGCCCCGCGGCCTGATGCCGGCGTCGAGGACTACGAGGTCGAGCTCCGACAGTTGATCGCCCGCTTCGGCGATGCGAGCCACGCGAACGACCAGAACCTCGAGTTGCGGCGGATCCGCGCGGCGTTGCGAGGCGGCCGGCTGGCCATCGATCGCGACGTCCTCCCGGGCTGTCTTGCGGCCACGGACGACACCGTCCTCCCGTGGTCCACCTGGTCGTGGGCGGTTTCCGATTCCGCTCGGGTGGCCGCGACGCCTCCGCCCGGCAGCGCCTGTGCTGGGCTCTGGGTGCCGCGAACTCCAAACGGGCAAGCCTGCGACACCCCCCTCGCCTGCGTGGAAGGCGTCTGCGAAGGGGAAGGTGTTGCGTTCCAGGGGCAGTGCGGCGTCTGCGTGCCCAGGAAGCGCATGGGAGAGTCGTGTGGCTCGGGTGAGTGCGGTGCGGGGCTGACCTGCCTCCTGGTGAGCACCGGCGTCTCACGTTGCGCGGTGCCGGCTGTGCCGACGCTCGGTGGCGTCGGTGGGCCCTGTCCCTGTCAGGAGGGGCTCGGCTGCGACGGGGTGACCTGCAAGCCCCGGCTGGGGGAAGGCGGCGAGTGCAGCTCCGACCTGCTCTGCGCCCCACCGTGGCGGTGCCTCAGCACCAACCGTTGCGGCCTCCAGGCCGAAGGCGAGAGCTGTGTCAGGCAGGGGTACTGCCGCGACGGGGCCATGTGCCGGGAGCCGGACCCGCTCGAGCCAGGCCAGTGGCTGTTCCCGACGGGGCCGGAGGTCTCGGGTGCGAGCGGTCGGTGCGTGACGGGCAGCATCGGCGTGCGATGCCGTGACGACAGGGACTGCGCGAGCGGCCTCATCTGCGGCATCAAGCGCTGGCGAGGCCTCTGCGCGCCGAGAGTCGCGGCCTTCGCGGCCTGCGAATACGAGAAGCAATGCCCGCCTGGCTTCAGCTGCGCCAGGGGGGCCTGCTTGCCGCGCGTCGGCCCCGGAGCGCCGTGTGACGACCGTTCGACCTGCATGCCCGGTACCCAGTGCGTTGCGGGCAGGTGCTCGCGTCAGCCTCGCGTCGGAGAGCCCTGCGCAGGCACCTGCAATGGCTCCGTCTGTGTCGAGGGGCGCTGTGAGGCCCGCCGCGACGCGCCCTGTCTCGTCGGAGAACCGGGGCTGGATGCGTGTGGTCCAGCGAGCACCTGCGTCCAGGGCTCCGCCGTGTCGGGCGTGGGCACGTGTGTCCTCGACTCCGTCTCGTCGCCTGCCCTGTGCGTGCTCGGCGATGGGCAGGCCAGGGACGACTTCTCGGGTTCGGCCGACGCGTCGGTGACGGTCGAGCCCTGTCTGCCGACGGGACCCGCTCACGTCGTCGTGCCGCTGACGTCGAGCGAGGCGCAGTGCCTCTTCGCGGGCGATCGCCTCTGCCTCGGGTGTCACACCGCCTCAGGCTGTCCCGAGCTGCGCCCCCGGTTCGTGCCGGCCCCTCCACTCTCCCACCCCTCCTTCGACCTCACCCGGCGCTGCGGAGTCGACGCTGGCCGCTGAGCGACTCACAGCTCGGACAGCGGCCGCCAGCCAGGGAGCCACGCGGACCGGTCGAAGAGGGACTTCGCCGGCACCCGCACCTCGACGGTGGCGTCGCACGAGGCGCGCAGCTCGGCCTCGTAGCCTGCGCCCGCCTTCCGCAGCCCGACGACGTGAAACTGCCGCCAGCCGTGAAGCTCGGCGGTCGCCGTGAACTTCGAGCCGACGAGGTGCGTGAGGCGGGGCGGGAGCGGCACGCGGGTCTGGTAGCGCCGGCGCGACCGGTCTGCACGGCGTCGCGCTCAGGCCTCGAGCCCGTGCGCCGACTCCACGAGCGCCTGCAGCCTGGTGGCGAACCGGGCCATCGGCGCGCCATCGACGAGGTCGTGGTTCACCATCACCGACAGCGAGAGCACCTGCCGCACGACGAGCTGGCCCTCGTGCACCCACGGCCGCTCGACGGCGCCGCCGACGACGAACATCGCCGCGCGCGGGCCGGTGGTGAAGGTGAACGCGTGCCCGGGCATGGCCGCGAACTTGCCGACGCTGGTGACGAGCGTGGTGCCGGCGAGGCGCTTCACGCGGAAGGCGTCGGAGATGAAGCGTCGCAGGAGCCACAGCCGCAGCGGCCGCGGCACCCACCGGGCGAGCCTGCCGAGGCGGCGATTGAACGAGTCTTCACGGCCGAGCGTGCCCTGCGTGCGCTGGGCGCCTCGGGCCTGCGTGAGCTGCTGGTAGACCTGCAGCGGGCTCGCGTCCTGCGCGCGGCGCACCACCACCTCGCGGGGCACCCGCTCGCCGTCCGTCTCGACCTCGACCGGCACCGAGATGTCGACGTCGTCGAAGCGCACCACACTTCTGCCGTGCATCACCGCGTTGAGGGCGGGGTGCTCGGCGAGCGCCGTCGCGATGCAGTGGATGACGAAGGCGAAGAGCGAGACCTGCTCGCCCGCGGCCTGGCGCCGGGAAATGGCGGCGAGCGCGCGCGACGCGTCGAGCTCGAGCATCGCCACCATCGGGTGGCTCTCGGGCAGCGCGGCGAAGGCGTCGATGGCGATCTGCCGGGAGAACGACGGGCGCTCGATGGTGTAGCGGCCGATGAGGTCGGGTTCAGACACGGGGCGCTCATACACCTCACGCGCCGTCTTCGCGCGCGGCCACACGAGCCATCGAGAGCGCGCCCCCGCGCTTCGGGAGTTCGCTCCGCGTCTGCAGGTCCTGCCTGGCACGCGCGGCGACGGCTCAGGCCGACGCGCGCGGCCGCTCACGCCCTTCGGCGGGCAGCAGCAGCGCCTTGCGCTCGGCGCCGGGGGTCCGCCCCGTCCACCCCCGGTAGGCGCGCACGAAGGTGCCGACGTCGGAGTACCCGAGGCGGAAGGCCACCTCGGCGAGCGGCAGGGACTCGTCGGCGAGGAGCCGGCGACAGACGCTGCGCCGCACCTGCTCGAGCTCGTTCGCGAAGCGCGTGCCCAGGGCCTCGAGGCGGCGCTGCAGCGTGCGGCCGCTCATGTGCAACGCGCGCGCGGTCTCCTCGAGGTCGGGCTCGCCGCGCTCGAGGTGGGCGATCATCAGCGCCCGGAGCGCGTCGAGCAGCCCGTCGGTCTTCGGCAGCGCGCTCAGCTCACGCTCGGCCTGCGCGGTGAGCAGCGCGCCAAGCGCCGGGTCGGCCTCTCGCGGCACCTGCTCGAGGAAGCTCGAGGCGAACGAGAAGCCGTTCGAGTCGGCGCCGTAGTCGAGCGTCACTGCCAGCGTGCCCACGAGCACCACGTCGGGGGCGCCGCTCCACCGCGGGTGCGCGAGCCAGGCCCGCGTCGGCACGAAGGACGGGCCCAGCAGCGCGCGCGGGACGAGCAGCAGCGCGCCGAGGGAGAACTCGTCGTACTCGCGCCCGAGGCCCTCGGGGACGCCGGTGACGTGCTCGGACACGGAGGCCAGCGGCGCGCGGGCGTCGACGTCGAGCCGCGCCCACGGGGCGACGAGCCGCGAGAACCGCGAGAGCCGCTCGAACGCCTCACGCAGCGTCGGCGCCGTGCGCAGGGCGAACTCGTAGAGCCCGAACGCGCCGCGGGGGGCCTTGCGCGCCGCGGTGAAGCCGAACGATGGCTCGCCCACGGCCTCGGCGCAGGCGGCTCCGAACGCCCGGAGCGGCTCCGGCGCCAGGCTCGCGGTGGTGAGCCGCTCGACGTCGTCGGGCAGGCCGAAGCGGCGCCGCAGCCCGTCCGCGTCTCCGCCGCGTTCGCGCACGACACGCAGGAAGGCGGGGATGCACCGCGAGCTGATCAGCAGCTGGGAGTGTCGTGGAGCCGACATCGGCCTCCAGCGACTGCAGCGCATGTGCCAGTGGCGCCCAAAGCCCACGCTTCTGGCGTGCGCCGCCAGTGTCGTCTCGAGACGCACTGCTACACGCGCTCGCGCTGATCCTGCAGAAGGAGCGAGCCATGAACCTGTTCACTCGAGTGCTCACGTGGTGCGTGACGGCGTCACTGACGGCCTGCGGAGGCCCCACGAGCAGTCCATCGGGAACCACGACGTCGGATCCCGCGACGGACCCGCGCGCGGGTGGCGCGGCGACGCCGAACCCCACGCCGACGCCGACGCCGACGCCAACGCCGAACGCGACGCCCGACGCCGGCCTGCAGGCGCCCGCAGGCACACCGTGGCCCGCGCTGGGTGCGGTCGCGCTCAAGAGCCACGCGGGGCAATTCATGGTCGCTGAGGGCGGGGGCGGCGGCGTGGTGAACGCGAACCGCGCTTCCATCGGCGTGTGGGAGACGTTCACGCTCGAGGCCGAGACGAGCCCGCTCGTGCACGGCGGGCGCGTGCACCTGAAGGCTCACGGCGGCCAGTACCTGCAGGCGGAGCAGGGTGGAGGCGGCGCGCTGGGGGCCACGGGCACGACGCCCGGCGCGTGGGCCACCTTCACGCTGAGGCGCGTCGCGGGGGCAGGCGCCGTGAAGGACGGAGACGAGGTCGCGCTCGAGACGAGCAGCGGTCACTTTGTCGTCGCGGAAGGGGGAGGCGGCGACGTGGTGCGCGCCAACCGTACGGCCACGGGGCCGTGGGAGACGTTCCGCCTCGTCGCGCAGGCGCCGGGCGTGTTGCCGGTCGACGTCGTCGTTCGGCATGGGCGTGTGCGGGGGCAGGGGCGCGCGTTCGTCGACGACGACGGGCCGTTCAACGCGCTCGGCGCCACGTGGATGTCGGCGCTGTGGATGTACCGGAACGACCGCGCCCGCTGCGAGCGCTGGCTCGACGCGCTCTCGAAGAACGGCTTCCACTACTTCCGCGCGCTCGGCGTCGTGGGTGACGTCACCGCCGCCGACTACTGGGACGGCCGGGAGATCGACTGGCGCGCGCCGGGCTACGCAGCCGACCTCGCCGGCCTCACCGACCTCGCGTACGACCGCTACGGCCTGCGCGTCGAGTGGACGCTCATCGGCGACGGGCAGAAGAACATCCCCAACGAGGCCGACCGCTACGCGCTGGTCGACACTTTCCTCGCGATGTCCCGGGGGCGCGAGCACAAGATCATGCACTTCGAGCTGGCGAACGAGGCCTGGCAGAACGGCTTCGCGGGCGACTCGGGGCGGGCGCAGCTGCGGGCGCTCACGCGCTACATGAACGACCGCACCGACGTGCTGGTCGCGGCGAGCGCGCCCGACGGCTACGAGCAGGCCACCGTCGAGGCCATCTACGGCGGCGGCGTGGCCGACCTCGCGACGCCCCACTTCGACCGCGACTCGACGAAGATCGAGGGCTCGTGGCGCGCGGTGCGCCAGCCCTGGGAGTGGCGCTACTACCAGAACGTGCCCGAGCTCGCGTCGAACAACGAGCCCATCGGCCCGGGCGCGTCGGTCGCGAGCGAGACGAACCCGGTGAAGCTCGTCTCGGGCGCGCTGGCCTCGTGGGTGAGCGGCGTGGGCGCGTACGTCTTCCACACGCGCGCGGGCGTGCGCGGCGACACCGACGTCTGGACCGAGCCGGGCTTCACGGCGTTCAAGCCGCTCGCGTCGTTCGTGCCCCCGGGCCTGGCCGCGTGGACGCAGAAGAACGCGCACTGGGCCGACGCGCCGTTCAAGCCGTACGCGCGCGAGCCGAACGGAACGCTGGTGCCGAACGCGATGTGGCCCGACACCGGTGGGACGGGCACCGTGCGCGCATACGGCGTGGTGCAGGGCGTCGACTTCGTCGTCTTCCCGTTCGGCATCAAGGACCGGTTCACCCTCGAGCCGCGGCGGAACGTCGAGTTCGACGTCATCGACCTCATGACCGGCCAGGTGCTGCGCCACGAGACGCTCGCCGCGGGGCAGCAGTTCGACCTGCAGGGCGCCGAGGCCTTCGTGCTCAAGGGCCGCTACCGCTGACGGTTGGAGCGGCGCGGGTTCCAGTGAGCGCCGGGGGCGGCCGTGCTAGGGACGGCGCGTGGCGTCGCGAGACCTCAACCACCTGCGCAGCGACTACAAGCGCGGCGCGCTCGACGAAGAGCACGGCGCCGCCGACCCGGTGACGCAGTTCCACAAGTGGTTCGACGAGGCGCTCGCCTCGGAGCTGCCCGAGCCGAACGCGATGACGCTCGCCACTGTCGACGCCGACGGCCAGCCCAGCGCTCGCGTGGTGCTGCTCAAGAGCTTCGACGACGCGGGCTTCGTCTTCTATTCCAACTACGAGAGCCGCAAGGGCCGTGCCCTCGACGCCAACCCGCGCGCGGCGCTGCTCTTCTTCTGGCCCGAGCTCGAGCGGCAGGTGCGCGTCGAAGGCACGGTGGCCCGCGTCGCGCCCGTGGTGTCCGACGCCTACTTCGCGACCCGCCCGCTCGCGAGCCGCATCGGCGCGTGGGCGTCTCCGCAGAGCCAGCCGATTCCCGGCAAGGCCTGGCTCGTCGCGCGCGCCGCCGAGATGGGCGTGCGCCACGGGCTCTCTCCGGGCCGCCCGCCGCACTGGGGTGGCTACGCGCTCGAGCCGCGACGCGTCGAGTTCTGGCAGGGGAGGCCGTCGCGCCTGCACGACCGCATCCTCTACTCGCGCGGTGACGAGGGCTGGCGGCTCGAGCGGCTGGCGCCCTGAAGCGGTCTTGCCTTCACGGCCCGACGCGCTGACGTATGGTCCCGCGCCTCTCTGAAGGAGCTCTCCGTGCAGCGTCAGCTCACCTCTCGCGCCATCCTCGCCGGCATGCTCATCGGCGCGGTGATGTGCCTGTCGAACATCTACGTCTTCTTCAAGACGGGCTGGTCGATGGGCGTCACGCTCACCGCCTGCATCCTCGCGTGGGCCGTCTTCAAGGGCCTCGGCGCGGCGAAGGTGACGAAGGAGCCCCTCGGCGTGCTCGAGAACAACGCGCTCACCACCGTGGCCTCGGGCGCCGGCTTCATGACGGGCGGCGGGAACATGGCGGCGTTCGGCGCGCTCCTCATGGTGACGACCGACCGGCCGCCGTCGATTCCCATCATCTTCTGGTTCGCCGCCATCGCCGCGCTGGGCGTCTTCGCCGCCATCCCCATCAAGCGGCAGCTCATCGACGAAGAGAAGCTGCCGTTCCCCACCGGCACCGCGACGGCCGAGACGCTCAGGTCGATTCACGCCGGGGACGCGGGCAGCGACGTCGAGGGCGGCAAGAAGGCCCGGGCGCTCGCGTGGTCCGCCGGCTTCGGCGCGGTGGTGGCCTTCCTGCGTGACGCGAAGGCCCCGTGGATGCCCTTCAACCTGCCCGGCGCCATCGAGCTGCCGGTGACGCTCGCCGGCAAGGCGCTCAAGGAGTGGACGCTCTCGCTCAAGACCGAGGTCGTGCTGATCGCCGCCGGCGCGCTCATGAGCTTCCGCACCGGCTGGTCGCTGCTCCTGGGCGGTGGCCTCACCTACGTGGTGCTCGCGCCCGCGCTGCTCGAGAGCGGCGCCATCACCGGCACCGGCTACAAGGCCATCGTCGCGTGGACGCTGTGGCCCGGCGCGGCGGTGCTGGTGGGCAGCGGGCTCACCACCTTCGCGCTCGACTACAAGAGCGTCGCGCGCAGCCTCTCGGGCCTCGCCGCCATGCTGCCCGGCCGCAAGGCCCCCGCGCCCACCGCCGACGACGCCGACGAGTGCCCGGCCTGGTGGTTCCCCGCCGGCTTCGTCGCGCTCGGGCCCGTCGTCATCTTCCTCATGGGCTGGCTCTTCCACATTCCCTTCTGGGCCGGCCTCATCGCGGTGCCGCTCGCGGTGCTGATGGGCTTCGTCGCTGCGCGCGTGACGGGAGAGACCGACGTCACGCCCACCAAAGCGCTCGGCCCCGTCACCCAGTTGCTCTACGGCGTGCTGACGCCGGGGAACCTGAGCGGCAACATCATGTCGGCCAACGTCACCGGCGGCATCGGGCTGCACGCGGCCGACCTGCTCACCACGCTGAAGACGGGCAAGCTGCTCGGCGCGAGCGCGCGGCAGCAAGCGCAGGCGCAGCTCTTCGGCGTGGTGGCGGGCGCCATCGTCGTCGTGCCCGCGTTCAACCTCATCATCCCCGACCCGTCGCTGCTGGGCGGCGACACCTGGCCCGCGCCCTCGTGCCTCGTGTGGGCCGGCGTGTCGAAGGCCTTCGCGAACGGCATCGGCGCGCTGCCCGAGTCGGCGCGCACGGCGGTGTGGGTGGGCCTCGCGCTCGGCGTCGTGCTGGCCCTCGCCGAGCGGCTGGCGCCGAAGCACCTCAAGGCCTTCGTGCCGTCGCCGTCGGGGCTGGGCATCGCCATGGTGATTCCGGGCAGCAACGCGGTGGCGATGTTCCTCGGCTCTGCGATGGCCGAGCTCATGCGGCGGCGGCGGCCCGAGCTGGCCGAGCGCCTCGTGGTGCCCGTCAGCTCCGGCCTCATCGCCGGCGAGAGCCTCATGGGCATCGTGGTGGCGCTGCTCGTCGTCGCCGGAGTGCTGACCCGCTGACGGGAGCGACAGCCGACAGAACCACGCCAAGGCCAGGAAGCCGTGCCGATGACACGGAGGCCTTCGGCGAGCACCCAGCTCCCGGTTGTGGGACATCAGACGGTGGTCCGACAGCGTGGGCCTCACCTGGGCGACACCTTCCTCTCGGCGGGAGCGACCGAGCGCGCGAAGGAGTGTTGGAGCCTCGGCGCTCAGCGCGACCCCGAGGCCTCCGCCGCGACGGCCTGTCAGCAGCGACTGGCCAGCCACGCAGTGCACGGACATCGCGAGACTTCCGCGGGGCCGCTCACGCGGGAGGTCAGCGAAGGAAAAACGGCCGTGAAGTGAAGCCGATGACTGCGGCCCACGGGTGCCTCGCGGGTGTGCTCACGAGCTGATCAGCGGCGGACGGCGTAGCCCAGGTTGCTCCACGACGACGACGGCGCCGGGTACGTGAGGTGCACCGCATAGCTCGAGTCCACGACGAGGCTGGTCTGGCCGAGCACGTCATCGGCCGTCGTCACCGTCTCGGTGATGTAGTCGCCGGTCGTCGAGGTCGCGTTGCTCACGTAGCGCACCACGTTGCCGCGCGTGAAGTCGAGCCACGCCGCGTGCGTCGTGCCGAGCGGGCTCTGCGCGATGGACACGCCTGAGAACCACATCGAGCCCGCTCCGGTGCCCTGGGGCGTGTCGACGATGGTCTGCTGCGTGCGCGACAGGCCCGAGTACGACTCGAGGATGATGCGGTGGCCGTTGTCGGGCGTGTAGTACGCGAGGAAGACGGTGCCGCTCGGGTCGAGCACGACGTCCCACGACCAGGCGCGCAGCGTCGTCACCGTCGTCGTCGTCCAGGTGGAGCCGTTGTTGCTGCTGCGCGCGAGCGTGAGGCCGTCGGGGCTGCGTGAGAAGAGCGCCACCACCATGCCGCCGCTCGCCGAGACCTTCGGGCCGAAGCCGCTCGCGCCGGTGCCGAGGATGGTGGGCGTGCTCCAGGTGCTGCTGCCCACCGTGCGCGACGAGTAGCCCACCTGGCCGAGGGCGCCGCCGCTGCGCACCACCGCGACGAGGTGCTCTCGCCCGCCGCCCGCTGCGACGTCGGGCCGGTCGTACCCGCTCAGGCTGTTCTCGGGCGACCAGCTCGGTGAGCTCGCCGAGCGCTTCCACGTCGACACGCTCATGCTGATGCTCGTGCCCACCACCGTCGTGAGGCCGTTCGCGACGATGAAGGAGGACGAGGCCGCGAGGCTTGGCTCCATGGCGTTGGTGGCAGAGTCCACCGTCTCCGGCGCGCTCCACGACGTCGTGCGCCGCCGCAGGTACACGCCGCGGGGGCTCTCGGAGTGGTAGACGACCGCCGGGTAGCCGGCCGCGTCGAGCGCGAGCGCCGAGTGGCCGCCGCCCGAGAACGCCACCGTCTCCATCGTCCACGTCGGCGTGTTGGCCGTGCAGGTGAAGCCGTTGCCCGTGTAGCCGGAGCGGCACGCGCACGAGAACGAGCCGGTGAGGTTGGTGCAGCTCGCGTTCACGCTGCAGCCGGCCGTGCCGCTCAGGCACTCGTCGATGTCCGAGCAGAAGGTGCCGCTGCCGGTGAAGCCGGTCCGGCAGGCGCAGGTCCGCGAGCCCGGCGTGTTGGTGCAGGTCGCGTTCGCGTGGCACCCGCCGTTGCCGCTCGCGCACTCGTCCACGTCGCTGCAGGTGAAGCCGTTGCCCGTCCAGCCCGGGAAGCAGGCGCACTGGGCCACGCCGCCCAGGTTGGTGCACTGCGCGTTGACGTCGCAGCCGCCGTTGTTCGTGAGACACGGGTTCACCGGCGCCCCGCCCGCCGAGCCGCCACCGACTGACGCGGAGCCGCCGCCGACCGACGCGGAGCCGCCGCCGACTGACGCGGAGCCGCCGCCGACTGACGCCGAGCCGCCACCGACCGACGCGGAGCCGCCACCGACCGACGCGGAGCCGCCACCGACTGACGCCGACCCGCCACCGACCGACGCGGAGCCGCCGCCGAAGCCAGAGCCACCACCGACGCTCCCGGGGCCGATGGGCGTGACGAGCGACGTGCAGCTGCCCACCGAGCACACGAGGTTCGACCGCGTGCAGTCCTGGCACTGAGACCCGAGCGAGCCGCACGCGTTCGACGAGCTGCCGCCTACGCACTCACCGGAGGTCGTGCAGCAGCCCGAGCACGTGCGCGCGTTGCACTGCCGTGGCGCCGTGCCGCACCCCGCGCCCGACAGAAGAAGAAGAAGAACCCACGCTCGAGTCATGACCGCGCCTCCGCGCGGAAGACACCGGACCCTGCCTGTGGATGCACCGAAAGTGCGGCCAGCTGAACCCTGAGCGCTTCCAAACGGTTACGCTCGGCCCGTGCGCCACCAAGAGGTGAGGCTGTTCTTCCAGGAAGGCAGCTCGGACAAGGTCTACTACGCGCGGATCGTCCCGGCCGGCGCGAACGTCTTCGACGTGGTGGTGCAGTGGGGCCGCCGCGGCAGCACGCTCCAGGAGGGCAAGAAGGCCCTCAAGGTGCCGCTCGAGAAGGCCGAGGCCACGCTGGCGAAGCTGGTCCGCGAGAAGCGGGGCAAGGGCTACGAGGAGCTCACCGCCACCACGAAGCCCGCCGAGGTCGCGCCGCCGATGGGGCAGGGCTCGGGCAGCAAGGTGACGGGCGTGCGCGCGCGGGTGGGCCGGGTCGCCCAGCTGCTCAACCCCGTCGAGCTGCACGAGGTCGAGGCGCTGCTCCGGGACGACGCCATCGTCGCGCAGCAGAAGCTCGACGGCGCCCGCGTGCTCTGCCACGTCGTCGATGGTGAAGTGCTGCCCACCAACCGCTCAGGGCAGAAGACGGCGCTCGCCGGCGAGGTGCTCCACGGCCTCGCGCACCTGCCCAACGGCACCGTGGTGGACGGCGAGGTGGTGCGGCACGACGGCGAGACCGTCTACTGGCTCTTCGACGTGCTCGAGTTCGCCGGTGACGACGTGTCGCGCGAGCCCTACGCGCAGCGCTTCGCCCGGCTGTCCGACGAGGTGGAGCCCGGCCTCGTCGAGCCGGCGCGCGTGCTCGAGACGGCCTTCACCACCGCGCAGAAGCGGGCGCTGTACGAGCAGCTCCAGCGCAGCGGCGCCGAGGGCATCGTCTTCAAGCGCCGCGACGCCCCGTGGACCGCTGGCCGGCCGGCGTCGGGCGGCACCCAGCTCAAGTGCAAGTTCATCGCCTCGGCGGACGTGGTGCTGGTGGAGAACGCCGGCAACGCCTACCGCATGCAAGTGTACGAGCGAGGCAGCCTGCGCGACGTCGGCAAGGTGTTCAGCGGCACGACGAACGAGGTGCGCGCGTCGCTCGACGTGCGGCTGTCGCGCGGGCAGCGCGTCGTCGCCGAGGTGCGCTACCTCTACGCCACGGACGACCTGCAGCTCTTCCAGCCCGTCTTCGTGCGCGCGCGCGACGACAAGGCCGAGCGCGACTGCACGCTCGACCAGCTCAAGCGCACCAACCGCGACGTCGTCGAGCACGACTGAGTTTCCGGCGCGCTCGCCCTGGCTCGACGGACCATCCGCCCGCCCGCGAGCCGCTCGCCAGCGCTGAGGTCCCGGCGCGCTCGCCCTGGCTCGACGGGCCATCCGCCCGCCCGCGGCCGCTCGCCAGCGCTGAGGTCCCGCGCGTTCGCCCTGGCTCGACGGCCATCCGCCCGCCCGCGAGCCGCTCGCCAGCGCTGAGGTCCCGACGCGCTCGCCCTGGCTCGACGGGCCATCCGCCCGCCCGCGAGCCGCTCGCCAGCGCTGAGTGCTTGCGCTGCCCTGACAGGCAAGGGCGCCCCGTCGCCTCGCTCGCCCAATCGGTGTTGCTCTGCGCGCCGGACACGGGCAGACCTCTCGGCGGAGGCACACGCCATGACGTTCGAGCAGGAAGTCCAGAGCACCGAGACGTGGTTCGCGAGCCCTCGCTTCAAGGGCATCACCCGCGTGCACACCGCCCGCGAGGTGGTCGAGCAGCGCGGCGTCATCCGCCAGGACTACGCGGTGGCGAAGGGGGCCGCCGAGGGCTTCTGGGCGCGGCTGCTCGAGCTCACCTCGCAGGGCAAGTGCATCACCACCTTCGGCCCGTACTCGCCCGGTCAGGCCGTCACGATGAAGAAGCTCGGCATCGAGGGCATCTACCTCGGCGGCTGGGCCACCAGCGCGAAGGGCTCGATGCAGGAAGACCCCGGGCCTGACCTCGCCAGCTACCCGCTGAGCCAGGTGCCGAACGAGGCGGCGCCCATCGTCCGCGCGCTGCTGACCGCCGACAAGAACCAGTTCCACACCCGCGCGCGCATGAGCGAGGAGCAGCGGCAGGCGACGCCGGAGATCGACTTCCGACCCTTCATCATCGCCGACGCCGACACCGGCCACGGCGGTGACGCGCACGTGCGCAACCTCGTTCGCCGCTTCGTCGAGGTCGGCGTGCCCGGCTACCACATCGAGGACCAGAAGCCCGGCGTGAAGAAGTGCGGCCACCAGGGCGGCAAGGTGCTCGTGAGCGAGGACGAGCAGCTCAAGCGCCTCTCCGCAGCCCGGTTCCAGCTCGACATCATGGGCGTGCCAGGCATCATCGTCGCGCGCACCGACGCCGAGTCGGCCACGCTCCTCGACGGCCGCGCCGACGAGCGCGATCAGCCCTTCATCCTCGGGGCCACCAACACGCGCCTGCCGACGTTCCGCGCCGCGGTCCTCTCGACGCTCCGGCAGTTCCGCAAGAGCGGCATCGGCGAGCTCAGCGGCCACCTGCTCTACGCCGTGTCCGAGACCGAGTTCGCGGCGGCCGACGCCTGGCTCGAGAAGAACGGCCTCGCGGCGGCCATCGTCGAGGCCGTGGCGGACTTCAAGAAGAAGGCCGTGAAGAGCGTCGATGACACGCTCGACAAGGTCTTCGACAAGCTCGTCGATGCCTGGCAGGTCGAGGCCGGCGTGAAGACCTACGCCGAGGCGGTGGCCGAGGCGATGACGTTCCGCGCGACCGAGGGCGTGCAGTTCGCCATGACGCCGGCGCAGTGGCTCGAGTTCGCGAACCGCGTCGGCTGGTTCGAGGCGCAGGAGAAGGCCCGCTCGATGGGCCTCGACGTGCGGTGGGACTGCGAGCACGCGAAGACGCCTGACGGCTACTACCAGGTGCGCGGAGGCCTCGACTACGCCATCGCGAAGTCGCTCGCCGCCGCCCCCTTCGCCGACATCCTGTGGATGGAGACGAAGACCGCCGACCTGCACGAGGCGAAGAAGTTCGCCGACGCGATTCACGAGAAGTTCCCAGGGAAGATGCTGGCGTACAACCTGTCGCCCTCGTTCAACTGGGACACCACCGGCATGAGCGAAGACGAGATGCGCCACTTCCCCGAAGAGCTCGGGAAGCTGGGCTTCGTCTTCGACTTCATCACCTACGGCGGCCACCAGATTGACGGCCTCGCCGCCGAGGAGTTCGCGTCGGCGCTGAGGCAGGACGGCATGCTCGCGCTCGCTCGCCTGCAGCGGAAGTTCCGCCTCCTCGAGTCTCCGTACCGCACGCCCCAGACGCTCGTCGGCGGTCCCCGCGCCGACGCAGGCCTGAGCTCCATCTCGGGCCGCACGGCGACCACCAGGGCGATGGGCAAGGGCTCGACCCAGTTCCAGCACCTCGTGCAGACCGAGGTGCCGCCGAAGGTGCTCGAGGACTGGCTCGAGGTCTGGCGCAAGCGTCACGACTTCCCGAGCAAGCTGAAGGTGTCGCTGCGGCCGAACACCGCCGGCGCCGATCTGCTCGAGCTCGCCCTGCTCAAGCCCGACGGCGGGAAGCTGCTCAACGTGGTCTTCAACACCATCAAGGACCGGCGCGGTCGCAGCATCGTGTCGGTGCGAGACCAGAACAACTTCGACCTGTCGCTGCGCAAGAAGCGGCTGATGACCCTCGTCCAGTTGTTCCTCATTCACCGCTACAAGGCCGACTCGGTGCACTTCCTCACGCCCACCGACGACAACCTGAAGCAGTGCGAGGGCATGAAGGCGCGCGGCATCTTCAAGTCCGTCGCGACCGAGATTGGCGAGATCATCGTCGCCGACGTCGTGAAGGACCGCGTGAAGGACCTCGTCGGCAGCGACCGCGCGGCGCTCGAGGCGTTGATCAAGGGCTGACACGAGCCTCGCAGCTCGGGCAACGAGGGCCCTCGAACGTCTCTCGAACGGCGGCAACGAGCGGGCGCCGACCGCCGGCTCAGCGTGGAGCCAGGCTGCGCTTTGCGACCGCCGCTTCGAAGAGGACACGGCGCTTCGCGGACGTCGGCCGGGCCTCGAGCGCCTGGCGTGCGCGGGTCGTGAGGGCATCGGCCCGTGGCCGGTCGGCGGCCCACGTCACGTGGGAGGCGACCGCGAGCACGCGGCCGACCAGGTCGGGGCTGAGCGTCGTGTTCGTCTCCACGGCCTTCAGCGCGCGGTCGATGTTGGGCAGGGCGTCCTTCGCGCGACCGACGGACACGAGCGCCTCGGCCTCGGCCGCCTCGAGCAGCACCAGGTAGAGGTCATCGGGACCGACCCGCGCTGACAGCGGCGCGCGAACGTCTCTCAGATGCTCGAGCGCCTCGGCGGGCTTCCCGAGCGCGAGCAGCGCCTCGCCCCACGAGAGCTGCACGAGCCCCACGCGCACGTGCGTCGGAGCGCGCTTCGCGAGCGTGACGCGCAGCGCGGTCTCGCACGCCTGGACGGCCGCCTGCTCATTTCCCAGCGTCGCCTCGATCTCGCACTTGAGCTGCCACGGCTCGGCGAGCGACGGGTGGTCGGCCCCGAGGGACTTTCCCTCGACGGCGATGGCGCGATCGATGGTCGCCTGCGCGGCCTGCGCCTCTCCCAGCGACAGGTGGACGCCGGCGAGGTTGTTGAGGACGTGGCCCACGCGGGAGTGGTCCGGCCCCAGCGCCTTGATGCGCACCGCCAGCGCGCGCTCGAAGTACGCGCGCGCCGCTTCGTAGTCGCCCCGGTCTGACGCGTCGATGCCCAGCGTGTTGAGGGTCGCCGCGACGTCGGGGTGGTCGGGTCCGAGCGCTGCTTCCCGAAGCGCGAGCGCCCGCTCGTACAGGCCCTTCGCCTCGTCCAGCCTGCCGAGCGAGCCGGTGCAGATGGCGAGCAGTTGCAGCACCTCGGCCACCTGTGGGTCGTCCCGCCCGAAGAGCTGCTCCCTCAACTCGAGGGCCCGCTGGTAGTGCGGCAGCGCGTCGGCGTAGCGGCTCTGGGTGTAGAGCAGCTTGCCCTCGCGCAGCTCGAGCAGCGCGAGGAGGCGCGTGTCGTTGCCGAGGCGCTGCACGACGGCACGCGCGTCGCGCGCGAACGCCTCGCCCTCGGACCACCGCGCCTGCTCGGGGCCGACCGCGTCGATGAGCGTCAGCAGGGCGCGCGCGCGGTCCACGTCAGCGCCCACTGCGTCGGCGCCCGTGATGGCGAGCCGCGCTGCGTCCTCGGCCTTCTTCGCGTCGCTCGCCGCGAGGTGGGCCTCGGCGAGGTGCGCGAGGACCTCGGCTGACAGCGGCGCCCAGCCGGTCTCCTTCGCGCGCGCCTCGAGCGTGACGAGCGCCTCGACGGCCGTTCCCGGCTTCGCGGCGATGAGGGGCAGGGTGCGGGCGAGGGCCTCGCGAACGGCGGTGACGGGTTGCAGCTGAGCGGGCGTGGGCGGCGTCACCGTCGACGCCAGCAGCCGGGCATCAGCGCACCAGCTCAGCGGCTGCATCGCGGCGAGCACGCTCGAGGCCTGGGTCACCACGCCGTCGTCGGCCGACGCGAAGAGCGCTGCGACGGCGCCGAGCTCGTCCTTCGCGCGGTCGAGGCAGCGCATGCGCAGGTCGAGCAGGTGCTCCGACTGGGTGCGCGTCACCCAGGTCGCTTCACAGGCCTCGCGGCGCGCCTCCCGCCACCGCTGCGCGCGGCTGTCGAGCACCTGGACGACCCGCGCCGAGGTGGCCCTGGCGAACGGCGCGCTCATCGCCGCGAGCGCCTGCGTCACCCGTGAGCGCTGACCGTCGTCCCACACGCCGGCGAGGGCGGCGGGGGGCACCTCGCACGAGGGCGCCCGGAGCGTCCACGACACGAGCCCGGCGGCCGCCGCGGACAGTGCGACCCCGGCAGCGAGCGCGTACGGCCAACGACGGGGCGGGGCCAGGGCAGTGGCCAGCTCGGTGAGGAGCGGCTCCATCGTCGGCCAGCGGTCGCGTGGCTCGTGGGCGAGGCCCCGGCGCAGCGCCTTCCAGACCCCCGCCGGCACGCCGGGAGCCTCGAGGAAGACAGGGCCCCGGACCCGGGCAGCCTCGAGCTCGGCGAGCGTCTGCCCGTCCATCGGCCGCTTCCCGGTGAGGGCCTCGACGAGCGCGAGACAGAAGGCGAACTGGTCGCTGGCCGGGCCGCTGCCGCGCTGCGCGAGCATCTCGGGCGCCATGTAGGCCGGGGTACCGACGAGCGCGCCGGTCTGCGTCAGGCGCAGGTCTTTCGGGGCGAAGGCGCCAGGGTCGCTCGCCACCAGCGCGTCATCGACGTCGGCGGCGAGGCCGAAGTCCGTCACGCGCACCCGCCCGTCGCTGCCGCGCAGCACGTTGTCGGGCTTGAAGTCGCGGTGCACCAGCCCGCGCGAGTGCGCCGCCTCGAGGCCCCGGCCCGCCTCGAGGTAGGCAGCGACCACGGCTCGCCACGCGTTCGGCCGCCCCTGCCAGCGGCGCAGCGACTCGCCGTCGATGAACTCCATCGCGACGAACACCTGGCCTGCCTCGTCGCCGACCTCGTAGACCGCGACGACGTTCGGGTGAGACAGGCGCGCCATCGCCTGCGCCTCCCGGACGAGGCGGGCTCGCAGCGCGGGCGTGTCGCGGCCCTTCTCGACGCGCAACACCTTGAGGGCGACGCGCCGCCCCAGCGTCGGATCGGTGGCGAGGTAGACCTCCCCCATCGCGCCGGCGCCGAGGAAGCCCACGACCTGGTAGCGGCCGAACGACGCTCCGACCGCCAGCCGGGCTCCCGCGCGGGGACGGGCCGTGAAGGGCGACGCGAGCGTGCTGTCATTGCCGAGGCTGGGCGTCACCTGCTGGGACGACGCCAGGCCGGCCACGACGAGGCGGCAGGTGCGACAGCCATCGACATGCGCGTCCACCTGCGCACGGGTCGCGTCGTCGAGGCGCCCCTCGGAGAACTGCACCAGCACCTGTTCTTCAGGACACGTCACGTGAGTCCGCGCACGAGCTCTGGAAGCCGTGCCTCCGTGTTGAACCCCGGTGGGGAGCCGGGCGTGAAAGCTGTCTTCCGGAGCCGCCCGCGTCAACCCGGGGCGTCGATTGCCAGCAGTCATCGACGGGAGAACGCCTTGTGCCGCCCCGGCGTCCATGCGCTGTGCTCGACTTCTTCACATGAAGAACCTCATCGGCTTCATGCTCGGCGTCGTGGTGACAGGAGCCGTGGCGCTGCTGCGGCTCGAGGTGCCCCTGGTGCAGGTGGCGACGCTGGCGGCGGGGCTCGCCGCGCTCGCGTGGCTGCTCGTCGTCATCGTCATGCCCTGGAACCTCGTCTTTCAGGCGAAGCGGGTGGTGGCCGAGGCCGCCCGGTCTCGAGCCGCCGGCCTCGCCATCGATGAGGCCCAGGTGGACGAGGCGAAGCGGCTGTACGGACGCATGTGGAAGGTGGCGGTCGCCCTCCACCTGGGCAGCGCTGCCTGTCTGGGGTTGAGCGCCGTCGTGTGGGGCGAGCGGCTCGCCGCCATCTTCGCGGTCCTGTTCCTCGTGAGCACCGTCGGGCGGCCGGCCATCGTCGTCTACGGAGAGCTCAGGCGGCGGCTCACCCAGGCGCTGACCGAGGTGACGTTCCCGAGGGATGACGTGGCCGCCGTGCGCGCTGGCGTGCAGCGGTGCGAGGCGGGGCTCGAGCGGCTGGGCCACGTCGAGCGCTCGGTCGAGGAGCGCCTCGAGGCGCTCGCCGCCGCCGACGAGCAGCGCCGCCGGCAGCTCGAGGCCGTCACCCGCCGCTTCGAGGAGACCGTCGACCGCCTCACCGACAACCGCGAGATCGTCTCGGGGCTGAAGGCCTTCCTGCGCCTGGTGCACTCGCCCACCGCGCGCTGACGGTCTGGCGTCGCGGCGGCGTGGGCCGCCCGGTAGAGTGGCGCTGTGCGAGAGGCGTTCCTCGACGAGGCTGGTACGGCATGGCGCGGCGTGGCCGACCTCGACGACAGGCTCCGTCGAGCGCTGGAGGCGGCGCGAGCGGCCTTCCCCGGAGTGGCCTTCGACGCAGAGCGGAGCGCCCGCACGCTGGGACGGGCAGCGCGAGGCGCCTCGTTCGACTCGCTCGACGCCTTGCCGCCAGACGTGCTGCTCGCCGCCGCTGCGCTCTCGGGAGACAGCGGGGCGGTCGGGGTGGTGGACAGGTGGATTGTCTCGGAGGCGAGGCACGCGGCGCAGCACCTCCGCGCCGGGCCGGCCCTCGCCGACGAGCTCGCCCAGCAGGTCCGCCAGCGCGTCCTCTCGCCGCCCACGCCGAAGCTCGCCGACTACACGGGCAAGGGCAGCCTCAAGAAGTGGCTGCGCGCGGCCGCCACCCGGCTCGGCATCAACCTGGTGTCGTACGAAGGCCGTCACCGCGCAGGCGATGGGGACGACGACGCCGCGCTCGGGCAGCTGCAGGCGTCGGCCGCGTCGCCCGAGCTCGCGATGCTGAAGGCCGAGGCGGCCCAGCACTTCCAGCAGGCGCTGCGCAGCGGGTTCTCCACGCTGTCGCCGAAAGAGCGCAACCTGCTGCGCCTCTACTTCCTGGATGGGGTCTCGAGCGCGCAGCTCGCGCAGACCTATGGCACGCACCGGGTGACGGTGACGCGGTGGCTGGCGAGCGCGCGGGCGGCCGTGGTGGACGCGGCGGTCGCCGAGCTGCGCGCGCGCGGCGTGCTCTCGACCGCGAGCCTGGGCGACCTGCACCTGCTCGTGCGCAGCCAGCTGGGTGACGGCTGGGCCGAGGCGCTGCGGGACGAGTGAGGGACGTCGCGAGCGTTGGTTGCCGCCGCCAGCGCGAGGCGATCCATTCATTCTTTTCAGCGACCAGGCGGCCATGGTTTCTGAATCGCGCCCGTGGCATCACCGTCTCCTGCGCCACCCATCTCCGGAGGTTCCCATGCACCGTCTCGTCGCCGCAGCCATCGCCTTCGCCAGCCCCTTCGCGTTCGCCCAGGACCCGGACGATGACGCGCCAGACGTCACCGTGCAGGTGCCGGGCATGACCGTGAAGGTCGGGCCGGGAGCGTCGAAGGCAGCGCCAGCTCCGACCCGCGCTCCAGCGCCGGCTGCGCGCACTCAACCGCCGCCGCGCGCCATCGGTGGCGACAACTTCGCCATCGAGTACGGCCCGCTGAACGGGGTGAAGGCGGCGTCCATCAAGGTGCTCAGCCCCGAGGCTGCGAGCGCCGAGGTGTGGGCGGAGGACGGCTCCCTCGCCGGCAGCTACTCAGTGCCCTTCACCTTCGAGGGGAGGAGCCAGCAGTTCTACCGCTTCATCGTCACCGGCCAGGACGGCGTCGTGCTGCTCGACAAGAAGCTCGAGCTCAAGCAGTTCATCGGCGGGCTCGTGCGCCTGAAGGGCGCTGCTGCTCCTGCGCCTGCCCCGGCCCCGACCTCCGCTGCCCAGGGCATGGCCGACGCCGACTTCGAAGCGCTGCTCGCGGCGGTGAATGACGCAGGCTTCGGTGCCGAGAAGCTGGGCGTCGTCGAGACCGCGGCGCAGAGCCACGTCTTCACCGTGGAGCAGGTGGGCCGGCTCGTGGATGCGGTGTCGATGTCGGACGAGAAGGTGGGCGTCGTCGAGCGCACGCGAAAGAAGCTGGTGGACCGGCAGAACGCCTTCAAGCTGCTCGAGCACTTCTCGTTCAGCGCCGACAAGGAGAAGGTGCGCAAGCTGCTGAAGTGAGCCACAGCGCTCGGCCTGTGCGCCGTGACTCACTCGAGCACGGCGTCCACCGCAGGTGCACCGGCGGCCGCTGACACCCTCTCAGCGTCGCCGCTCAGTGGTACCGGTTCGCCGGCAGCGCGAGCGCCAGGTAGCGCCCGTCGAGGTCGAGCAGCAGCCGCCGCTCGAGCATCTCGGCCAGCGTCGCGTCGAGCCAGGGGCGGTCGTCCCCGAAGCGCTCCACCACGTCCACCGTCCGGCGCGCGTCGGCGCAGAACTCGTAGAGCTCGGCGGCCCGGCCGTCGAACCGCGTGGCGTGACCGTCACCCCGGCGGCGGTCGAACAGCGACAAGCTGCCGGGCGTCTTGAAGTACGTCAGCGTCGGGCGCTCCGACGACTTCCAGCGCGCAGTCCACTCATCGACCAGCTCGTGGCACGCCTCGTACGCGTCGGCCGGCGGCACGTTCGTGCGGGTGTCGTCGAAGTAGTACGAGATGCGCGAGAGGTCGAAGTCGGGCGGGAAGAGGTGCTGGTACACCGCCACCGGCGCCAGCGTGCCCAGCTGCTGCTCCTTCGGCGCCTCGAACATGGGCGAGCCGCGGTCTGCGCGCGCCTTCACGAAGCCGTACGGCGGCTGGAAGTGGAAGAGCTGTGGCAGCAGCGTCGCCGTCAGCTCGTAGTCCGCCACCGTCTCGCCCGGGAAGCCGTAGAGCAGGTTGTAGGCGTTCTGAATCTCGTAATAGGCCGTCCACTTCAGCAGCTCGACGTTCTTCACCCCGGTGGTGAACTTCTTCATCAGCGTCAGCACGTGGGTCGACAGGCTCTCGACGCCGGGCTGCACCGAGACGAGGCCGCCGCGCCGCATCTCGCGCAGCTGCTCCCGGCCCACCGTCGGGCGAATCTCGTAGTGCAGCTCGAGGTCGGTCTTCGCCTCGGCCAGCACGCCGAAGAGGGCCTGCGCGTATTCAGGCGCGAGGATGTTGTCGATGGCGTTGAAGTGCCGCGTGCCGTAGCGCCGCGACAGCGCCTGCAGGAACTCGAGCACCTGCGCGGGTGGCTTGGAGCGGAACGCCATGCCCTGCCGGTTGAGGCCGCAGAAGGTGCAGTGGTTCTTCATGCCGTACCAGCAGCCGCGCGCGGTCTCGAGCGGCAACATGAGGGGCCGGTCGGACACGAGGCCCAGCTCGCCACGGTGGGCGAGGAACTCGTCGAAGTCGGGCAGCGGCGTCAGCTCCATCTGCTCGAGGTTCGGCGCCCGCCCGGCGTAGCGCACGGCCCCGTCGCGCCCTCGGAACATCGCGCCGGGCAGCCCGTCGAGCGGCAGCCGCTTCGACACGCGCCGCGCGAGCTCGGGCAGCGTCAGGTCGGCGTCTCCACAGTGCACGACGTCCGCGAAGGGGCATTGCGCCATCACCTCCGCGGCGATGTCGTCTTCGAAGGTCGCACCGCCGAAGACGATGGGCAGCGTCGGCCACTTCTCCTTGAGCGCCTTCGCCAACGCCAGCGACGCCAGCAGCTGCTGGAAGACGACGGTGAAGCCCACGAAGGCGTACTGACCCCAGTCGTGCCCCTCGACGACCCGCTCGATGAAGGCCGGGCAGCCCCGCTCCCGCAGGTCGACCAACGCCTTCGGGGTGACGCCTGCCGGACCGCAGAGCTCGTCGAGGTCGACACGGTAGCGGTCGAGGTACTCGCGCGCCGGTCGCAGCGCGCCAAAGGCCGCCTTCGTCCAGATCCACTCGCCCGTCAGCGCCATGCGCACCTCGGCGAGCGCCTGGTTCAGCGCCGGGCCGACGTGCCTCGAGAAGTCGAGGAACACCGAGTGGGGGACGACGGAGAAGCCAGCGCGCTCGAGCGTGGGCTTGAGCAGCGCGAGCTGGAAGGAGGGAATGTCGTCGCGCAGCGTCGGCATCGACACCAGCGCGATGGGAGCCGTCTTCGTCTTCGCCACGTCAGGGTTCTGGCAGACGGAGGCGGCTCGAGGCCAGCGGGCTGGGCTACTTCGTCGGCGCGCTGGGGGCCGGGGGCGGCGCGTCGAGGGTGCCGAAGATGATGCGGTCGAAGGTGCGCTTCAGCGACGGGCTCTGGAAGCCGTCCATTGGCTGGGGGTTGCGGATGCGCACCTGCGCGCCCACCGCGACCTCGGCCTTCGGCACCGCCGCCCAGGTCTCGCCCGACGCCGTCTTGAGCTTGAGGTAGGTGTACACGCCCGCCTCGAGCCGCTCGACCACCACGCCGTCCACCGGGGGCGTGCTGACCGTCTTCGGCAGGCCGGTCGCGTGCGGGTTCGGGACGCCGTCTTTGTTCACAGGCATCGGTGGCGGCGCGCCCTGGGGACCCGCCACGGTGCCGAAGATGATGACCGGCCAGCTGCGCTTGAGCGACTTGCTCTCGAAGTTCTGCATGCGCGCCTGAACGTCGATGGTCACCACCGCGTCCTTCGCGACGTTGACCTGGGGCACGGCCGCCCACTCCTCAGCCTTGCCGGTGTTGAGGCGGAGGTACGAGTAGCCGCCGGCGTCGAGCTTCTCGACCACCGTGCCTTTGATCTGCTGAGGCGCGGGTTGCGCCAGAGCGCCCGCGCCAAGCACCACCGAGAGAGTCACGACCAGGTTCCGCGCTGCGTTGTGCATCGTTGCTCCAGGGTGGGGCTTGGTGCGACGCGACAGGTCCGGGGACCCGCCGCGCCGTGGCGTACGGCAGGTTACTTCTTCTTCGCCGCTGCCGGCTTGAACTTGAGGACGTACGCCGTCACGTTGCGCAGCTCGTCGTCCTTCATCGAAGCGGCCCACGCCACCATCAGCGGGGACTTGCCGACCGCCGCGCCGCCTTCCTTGATCACCTTGTAGGTGTACTCGTCCGTGAGCCGGGCCGCGTTCGCTGGGTCGATGAAGCTGGTCGGCTTGGGCGTGAGCGCGCCACCGGCAGGTCCAGCCCCATCGCCCTTCTCACCGTGGCACGAGACGCACATCGTCTTGTACTGCGCCTCACCCTTCGCCGCGTCGCCCTTCAGCTCGAAACCACCAGCGAGGGCCCCGCTCGAGACACCCACGACCACCATCATCATGAAACGCTTCATTTCGTACTCTCCCTTACGATGTGCGTCTGCTCCATGCAGACGAACCAGGTTGGCCTGATCGGCCCCATTGACGTCTTGTCTCTGCCTTATTCACAAGCGCAGAGTGTGCGGTGCTGTTAGCGCACTCATGGCAGTTATCACCAAAGTCGTGCTGTCAGGCCGCGCTGACAGATCCTGTTATTATTCGAGTTCATGTCAGTGCCGTCTCCCATTCGTCGCGTTGGCCGCTACCAGGTCCAGCGGCTGCTGGCCGAAGGGGGCATGGGTCGCGTGCTGCTCGCGAAGACGGAAGGCCCGGCGGGCTTCACCAAGCTGGTGGTGTTGAAGACGCTCCAGCCTCACCTCGCGGTCGATCCGGGAGTGCTCGAGACCTTCCTCGTCGAAGCGAGGGTCTCAGCGGCGCTGTTCCACCCCAACGTCGCGCAGGTCTTCGAGCTCGTCGAAGACGGCGGGGAGTACTTCCTCGCGATGGAGTACGTGCGCGGCCGCAGCGTGCGAGAGCTGCTCGCGTCGAGGCCGCGGCTCCCGGTGCCGGTCGCGCTGTCCATCACCTCGCAGGTGCTCCGTGCCCTGCAGCACGCCCATGAGGCCAGAGACGACCAGGGCCGAAGGTTGAACGTGCTCCATCGCGACGTGTCGCCCGAGAACGTGCTGGTGTCGTGGGAAGGCGCCGTGAAGCTGCTGGACTTCGGGCTCGCGGGCGCGAAGCGACGGGCAGGGAAGGCGGGCTATGTCGCCCCCGAGCTGCTCGAGGGGGCGGCCCCGTCGGTCGCGAGCGACCTGTACGCGGCTGCGGTGTTGCTCGCCGAGTGTCTCGTCGGGCCTCCGCCGTTCCCGGCCCTCGAGGCGCCATGGGGTCCGCTGGTGGAGCGTGCGCTCGACGCGGACCCTCGCAGGCGGTTTTCGTCCGCTGCGGACTTCGCCGACGCGCTCGACGCGCTGGCGCGCGACGCCGGCGACCACGTGACGCAGGCCACGCTCGCCCACACGCTGCGCGAGGTCTTCGGGGCGCCCTCCGACGAGTCGCTCACTGCGGCGCCCGCCCGGCGGACGGCGCTGCTGACCCGCGAGCACTCGGCGGCGCCGCCAGCGGAGGTCAGGCGCTCCCG
Organism: Myxococcaceae bacterium; assembly: GCA_016793095.1. Taxonomy (GTDB): domain Bacteria; phylum Myxococcota; class Myxococcia; order Myxococcales; family Myxococcaceae; genus Xiheimicrobium. The sequence continues at coordinate 143,678 of JAEUJQ010000071.1, forward strand.
CGCGGGGTTCATCGTCGCTGCGGGGCTCGTTCTGGTCGTGGGTGCAATACTCGCGGCAATCGGGCCCGCGAAGGCGCTCGGCTCTCTGCACGAGCATGACGCCCGCGACGTCCAGCAGACGCCCGGGCGCGCCGAACGCGACGGCACCGCCGATGTCCGGGAGCTCGCTGACCGTCACGGCACCTCCGAGGTCGGGAAGTCGCCGGGCGAGAGCGTGCTACGTGACGGCCTCTCCAACGCACCGAAGACGCCGGGAGCGCGCCCTGAACGTGCCCCCACCTTCGATGCCCTGAAGACGTCAGGCGAGGGCTCAGAACGTGATGGCACCGACGCTCGGAACACGTCGGGGGCGCTCGCTGAACATGACGAGCCCGCCGATGTTCGGAAGCCCTCAGGCGCGGGCGCAGAACGTGACCGCACCGCGGCCCGGAAGACGTCCGGTGCACTCGCTGAACGTGACGCCACCTCCGACGCCCCGAAGACACCGGACAGGCGCGCTGAGCGTGACGGCGCCTCCGACGTCGGGAAGACGCGTGTCGTCACCTCCAATGACCGTGACGCGAGCCGGAAGACGTCGGGTGCGCTCGCTGGTGGTGACGCCTCCGACGCCCGGAAGACGCCGGACGAGGGCTCTGGTCGTGACGCCGCCTCCGCCGCCCGGAAGCAGCCCGACGACCGTGACGCGAGCCGGAAGACGTCCGGTGCACTCGCTGGTGGTGACGGCGCCGACGCCCGGAAGACGGCGGGCGAGGGCGCTGAACGGGTCGGCGCCTCCGACGTCCGGAAGAACCCGGGCCCGGTCGACGACCATGATGCCACCCTCGACGTCCGGGTGATTCCCTGGGCACAGGTCACCGTCGATGGCCGCGCGGTCGGTGTCACGCCGATGCCCCCGCTGCGCCTCAGCCGTGGCCGACATGTCGTCGAGTTGAGGAACCCCGCGCTCGGAGTGGCTGCCAGTCGCACCGTGACGCTCGAGAAAGGCGCCGCGCAACGCCTCCAGGTGGATCTGCTCGACGAGCTCGACGCGAAGTAGCGCTGCCTCCTCCCCGCAGGACCTGGCGCGGGGTTCGCGCAACGCCTCCAGGTGGACCCACACGACGAGCTCAACGCGAAGGGAGCGGTGCCTGCTCGCCGCCCCGCAGGCCGTGCTTCGGCGGCATGGTGCACGCCGGAGGAGCTTCACGCGCGCCGGGTGCCCGAGCGCCTTCGACAGCGCCGCCAGCTCGTCGTCTGCCTTCGCACCTTCGACGGGCCGCAGATCGGGCCGCGTGTCGGCGGTCCGTGCGGGCGAGGGCCCTGGCGTGCGGGGGTTCGCTCACCGCCTCCAGGTGGACCCGCTCGACGAGCTCGACGCGAAGAAGCGGTGCCTACTCGCCGCCCCGCAGGCCGTGCTTCGCCAGCAGGTCGTGCAGGTACGTCCGGGCGAGGCCTGCGGCGCGCGCCATCTGCGTCACGTTGCCGTTGTGGGTTCGATCGAGCGCCACGAGGTACTCGCGCGTGAAGCGGTCGATGATGCGGTCCTTCGCCTCCTTGAACGGCACGTCGAGCGCCACTGGCGGAGGCACCGGCTGCACGCTGGGCGCAGAGGCCTTCTCGGGGTTCAACACGTGCTCGAGCGACACCTGGTCACTCACGACGGCGCGGGCCACCACGTTGCGCAGCTCACGCACGTTGCCTGGCCAGTCGTAGGCAGACAGCCGGGTGATGAGGTCGGCGCTCAGGTCGAAGGACTCCCGGCCGAGCTGAACGAGGAGTGCTCGGACGAGCAGCGGAATGTCCTCGCGGCGCTCCCGAAGCGGAGGCACCCGGAGCGCGGCGACGGCGAGCCGGAAGTAGAGGTCTCTGCGGAACCTGCCTGACTGCACCTCGGCAGGCAGCGAGCGGTGCGTGGCGGCGATGACGCGAACATCCACCGCGCGCGGCCTGTCCTCTCCCAGCCGCTTGACCTGCCTCGCTTCGAGGGCCCGCAGCAGCCGGGGCTGGAGCTCGAGCGGCAGCTCGCCGACCTCGTCGAGGAAGAGCGTGCCTCCCTCGGCCTCGAGGAAGGCGCCTGGCCGATCCGAGACCGCGCCGCTGAAGGCTCCGCGGGCGTGACCGAAGAGCTCGCTCTCGACGAGCTGCGGCGCGATGGCTCCGCAATCGACGACGACGAACGGAGCTCGCTTGCGGTTCGAGCGCAGGTGGAGCGCCCTGGCCAGGCCGTCCTTGCCCGTGCCCGTCTCGCCGAGGAGCAGCACGGGCGTCTCGGTCGGGGCGAGCTTGTCCACCAGCCCGAAGAGGTGCCGCATCACGGCGCTCGCGCCCACCAGGCCCTCGAGCTCGCTCGGGCCGTCGAGGGTCTCGTCCTGCTCGTCGTCCATCGTGAGCGAGAGCAGGGTGCGCCCGATGGAGATGACGGAGTGGCCCTCGACGATCGCCGACTCGATACGCGCACCCCCGATGAGGGTGCCGTTGGTGGAGTTCAGGTCCCTCACGAAGACGCCGTCGGGCCGGGGGTCGAGTTGCACGTGCTGGCCCGACACCGAGCCATCCGACAGCTTCAGGTCGGCCGCATCGGCGCCGCCGACGATGAGCGTTCGCGTGAGCTCGAGCGCGCGCCCGGCGTCGGGACCGCCGATGACGCGGACGGTCCACGAGACGCGGTGCAGGTTCCCCTCCGCGTCAACCCGGACGATGGGCGACGCGAGCTTCTCGGTCTTCCGGTGGCCGCCCCGCGGGTCCGTCGTCACCGGATGGCTCCAATCGCAGTGTCGCACAGCACCCAGTCACTCAAGGTCATCTCCATGGGGTCCTGACCGCTCCCCTCATAACGAGGGAAGCCGAGCTCGAAGGCGATCGGCGTCGAGTCGAGCCCCGATCCCGCAGTGAGCGTGTCGTCGAAGACGCTCGCGCCGTCAATCCAGACCCGACGGAAGGCTCCTGCCCGCCAGGCGACGCGAACGGTGTGGCTGGTGCCCGGATCGTAGCGTTCAGCGGACCGCGGCCTCGACACCGCAGCGCTCTGCAGCACGGCGGCGCCGGTGAAGGCTGAGAGCTCCCAGTTGTTGTCGAAGCCCAGCTCGACGATGGGGCCCGTCGAGGCGAGCAGCCGGACGAAGGGAATCAGCCCGTCGAGCCGGGTGCCGGCAGGGACGACGAACCGGCCCTCGAGCTGGCCCTCGCCATTCGCAGGGAGCCGCAGGGACGACGAGACGACAGCCACGGCGAAGTCGTTGGCGTTCGCGGCCGAGGGGACCCGCGCGCGCACCCGGTTGGCGTTCGCAGGCTCGATGAGGAGCGACGCGGAGGGCGCGACCCGAGTCGTGGTGAAGCCGTCGCGAGCTTGCGTCCAGGTGAGACACGTGCCTGCGTCCGCTGAGCCGCCTGCGACTCCACCGCCCGTCACTCCGCCGCCTGCGACTCCACCGCCCGTCACTCCACCGCCCGTTGCGCCGCCGCCCGTCGCGCCGCCACCCGTCGCTCCGCCACCCGCTCCCCCGCCCGCGACCGTCCCGGCATCTTGCGGTGCGGGCGCGACGCATCGGCCCTCGATGCAGACGCGCCCATCGAAGCAGGCGTGCATGTCATCGCAGAGGCGCCCGGCCCAGTCGGCGGGCGAGACGACACAGCCCGCCACCATCGGGAGAAGGAGGGCGAGGCGGCTGGTCATGGCGCCACCAGATGGACGAGCAGGAGAATGCCTGCCGCAACGGCTGCCGCGGCAGCGAACGCGTACGAAGCGTTCGCGCCGGTCGCGAAGTCACGGGCGCCGAGCGCAGCGGCCCGCGCGTCCGCCTCGTAGAGCGCCGAGAAGCTCGTTGTCTCGAGCGTGCGCGCATGGATTCCGAGACCCAGGCCCACTCCCAGCGCCACCACAGTGCCCGACAGCGCCACGACGAACGGCGCCGGCCCGAGGCGGCGCGGCACGGACTTGACGACGCCCGGCGAACCGTCGCTCGCGACGGTGGGCGACGAGACGCCCGCCTGCCCGCGCACCTCGTCGAACGCGGCCTGGATTCGCGGGCTGGTCCACGCGGGCAGGGTGACTGCCGGGTCGATGCGGAGCGCGTGCGCGAAGTCGCCGGCGGCCTCGCGCTCGTCACCAACTCCGAAGCGGCACAGCCCGCGATACAACGAGACCTCAGCCTCTTCACGCGTCGTCGAGGCCCACGACGCGGCTTGATCGAGCCGCTTGAGACACCGCTGGAACTCCTGCGCCTGGAAGTGAACACGCGCTTCGGCGAGGAAGGGGTTGGGGCCCGCAGCCGACAAAAAGATGACGATCTGAGCGAGCACGACAACCCACCCTAGCGCAGCAGACTCGCGTGGTTGAACGCCTGGCCTGTCAGGTCCACCAGACATCGCGAAGGTCAGTGTCAGGCCTACCTGACGACGGCCACCCGCAGACCCGCTGCACAGAGTGCGTCCCGAGTTCCTGATCGGCGTTGCGTGGGCTCAAGCGCCGGCCTCGTGGTGCACCTTCTGCGTCTGCGCTCGAGGCCTCGAGGGCACACGGCTTGAAGTCACGAGTCCCGTTTATGCCCCGCGTCTTCATTGTCCTTCTTGTCGTCATAACCGGGTGTGCTTCCAGCCGCTCGAATATCGCGTGGCCAGGGCCCCCGGCCACCGAACGGATCCGCTTCGTGAAGAGCCTGAACGGACCGTCCGACTTCGAGAGCGGGGTGGCGCGGTTCTTCCGGCGCCTCTCGGGGGCCGAGGCGCCGCGCCAGTTGTTCCACCCCGTGGGTGTCGCGGTGACGAGCTCGGGCGACGTGGTCGCGGTGACGGACCAGGGGCTCGCAGAGCTGTTCATCTTCGACCTCGAGAAGGACACGGTGAACATCGTCTCGAAGGAAGCGCTGGGTGGCGTGCCCATCGGGGTCGCGCTCGAGGGTGACCGCCCGTGGGTCGTGGTCCCCCAGATGAAGGCGGCCATCAACTACTCGCGCACCGGAGCGCCGCTGCGTCGCATCGAGCTCACCGACTGCGAGCGGCCCGTCGGCATCACCATCGACGCCCGGAACGACCGGCTCTACGTCACTGACGGCTCGACCTCGACCGCCGGCAGCCACGCCGTGCACTCGTACGTGTTGTCCACGGGCGCGCACCAGGCCACCATCGGCAAACGCGGAGACGGCCCGGGCGAGCTCTTCTTCCCGACGTTCCTCTCCGTCACGCCGACCGGCCGGCTGCTGGTCTCGGACACGATGAACGCCCGCGTGCAGGAGCTCGAGCCCACCGGCACCTTCGTGCGGCAGTACGGCGAGCGCGGCGACCAGATCGGCCAGCTCGACAAGCCCAAGGGCGTGGCGACGGACTCCTTCGGCAACGTGTACGTCGTCGATTCGTTCTTCTCGGTCGTGCAGATCTTCAACCGCGACGGGAAGCTGCTGCTCTTCTTCGGCGGCCGCGGCGACTCGTCAGGCTTCTTGTCGAACCCGGCGGGCATCGCCATCGACGGGAAGAACCGCATCTACGTCACCAACGGGCTCAACTTCCGCGTCGAGGTGTACGAGCTGGTCAACACCACCGCCGCCGACAGCACCGCAGCGCCGCCAGGAGCCTGACCGTCGTGAGTCGTGCAGTCGTCACCGTGATGCTGTGGGCGGCGGCTGCGCAGGCTGGCGTGTCAGGACAGGCTTCGGTGCAGGGGCAGGTTCAGACGCTCGAGACGAAGGCGCCCAATGGCGTCACCATCGGCACCCGCGCGCTGACGCTGTCGGAGAACCTGGGCATTCACTACACGGGCACGCCGTTCGGCGCGAACGCGGTGCTGTTGTCCGCCGGGTTCGAGGGCATGAACATGAACGCCTTCGGCGACGCGGGCGCGCTGATGTCGGGCCGCACCGGCACCATCGACCTCTCCGTGGGGCTGTTCCCGCGGCGCGCGCTCCCGGTGCGGCTCTACGCGCGCGGCACCCTGACGGACGGCGGGCCGCAGTCGTTCGCGTCCTTCGGTGGCCGCGAAGCCATCGCGTTCGGCGTCAACCTGAACCTCGAGCCGGGCAAGTACCTTCCAGGCCTGCGCCTCGACGCCGAGCAGATGAACTACACGGCGCTGGGCAGCAACCGCACGCTGGGCGATCTGCGCCGCACCTTGAACGCGACGCTCTTCAAGCAGTTCGGCGAACACCAGGTCAACCTGACGACGCGCCTCATGCAGGAGTCGCGGGTCCTCACCGGCGACTGGCTGGGCGTCTTCCTCATCGGCACCTGGACGTCCCCCAGACACACCACGACGCTGATGGCCGACCACATCGACCGGAGCCGCCTCGCGGTGCAGCTCCCCGGCCAGGCGCCGACGACCGTGGTGGAGCGGAACGCGCGCTTGAGCCACCAACAGCGATGGACGCCGCGGCTCTTCACCGACGTGTCGCTCCGCGTCACCGACGCCCGGTTCCCCACGGCCTGGGGCACGCAGGGCGGCGGCACCGTCGGGGCGTCGTGGCAGCCGTTCGAGCAGCACGAGCTGGTGATGTCGGGGAGCGCCGACGTGGGCTTCGCCGCCACCAGCACCAACACGAGAGTCGGGTCCTTGTCGGGCGGTTCGGCCCGCGCGGGCTACGGCCGCAGCTTCGGCTACGTCCGGCCGGGGGTCTCGGTCGGCGGGCTCGCCCAGCACTGCGCCAACTGCGTCGGCCTGGTGGACGGGTGGCTCGGCGCCTTCGACGTGGGCGCCAGCGTCGCGACGATGGGCTTCACCCGCTTCGACGCCCAGCTCGAGTACCGCATGGCGCTGGTGCGCGCGCCCGCTGGCCGTGGCGGCAACCGGACCGAGCACCACGCGAAGGGCACGGGGCGGTTCCGCATCAACTCGCGCAGCGAGGTCTACGCGCTGGTGGGCTACGACGATGGCTACCGCGACTTCATCGACGTGTTGTCGGGTGGCATCGCGACGCTCCGCGAGCAGGCCTTCACCGTCGGCGGCGGCGTGCAGGCGACCCTGGGGCGGGGCACCGGCAGCCTCGACGCCCGTCACAGCCGCGGCAACGCCGTCATTCCCCAGTCGACGTTCACCTTCGGGCCCCCGCCGACCGCGCGTGAGGTGACGCAGCTGAACGCGACGGTGCTGCTGCCGGTGCTGCCCTGGCTCGACACCAGCGCCGGGGGCGTGGCGGCGTGGACCGTCATCGACAACACCCAGCCGCTCACCACGTTCGGCGGCAACGTCGGCGCGTCTGCCCGCTTCGGCCGCTTCACCTCGACGCTCGCGTGGAGCGTCATGCGCAACGACGTCAGCGGCTCCGTCACCACCCAACACCTCGTCCGTCTCAGCCTCAGCCGTCCGTTCGATTTCTGACCATGTTCCGTCTCGCCGCCACCGCCGCCGTCTTCGCCCTCGCCGCCTCGTGCGCGAGCGCGCCCGTGCGGCGGGTCGGCGAGCGCCGGGCGGATGACCCGACCTGGCTGAAGGCCGGTGAGCAGCAGGTGCGCTTCGTCGGTGCGCTCGAGCTGCCCGCGCACGTCGGCATCGAGCGCAGCGGCTTCGAGCGCTTCTGGGCGTGGCTCACCGGGGCGGACGAGGCGCACGCGCTGGCCAGGCCCTTCGGCGTCGCGGTGGACCCGACGGGGCGCATCGCCGTCACCGACCCTGGCGCTCGCACGGTGCGCCTGTACGACCCCGCCGCCGGTCGCGAGCGCGAGCTCAAAGACGGCGTCGCCGTGCCCCTCGCCGCCGCCTTCATCGGCCAGCTCCTCGTCGTCGCGGACGGAGAGCGCGCGACGCTCGTGGCCTTCGACGTGGACACCGGCGCTCCGGCTCAGGTGCCCTGGCAGCTGCCCACCTTCACGAGGCCGACGGGCCTGGCGTTCGACGGCCCGCGGCGGCGCCTCTTCGTCGTGGACGCGGGGCAGCACCTCGTGCACGTCGTCTCGACGGCCGGGGCAGCGCCGACGACCCTGGGCCAGCGCGGTGAAGCGAACGGTGAGTTCAACTTCCCGACGCACGTCGCGGTGGACTCGCGGGGCCACCTGTTCGTCTCCGACAGCCTGAACTTCCGCGTCCAGCACTTCGACGAAGGGCTCGCCTTCGTGCGCGCGCTCGGCGGCCTGGGGGACTCGCTCGGCGACCTCCCTCGAGCCAAGGGCGTCACGGTGGACCCGGCGGGGACCGTCTGGGTGGTGGACGGCTCGGCCGACGTCGTGCAGGGCTTCGACAGCACCGGCGAGCTGGTGGGCATCTTCGGCGGGAGCGGCGTCGAGCCCGGCCGCTTCTGGCTGCCAGCCGGCCTCACCTCGGACGCCACCGGCCGGCTGTACGTCGCTGACACCTGGAACGGCCGCGTTCAGGTCTTCGTCATCGAGCCCGCGCCGAAGTCGAAGCCGCCGGAGAGCGCTCAGGGGGTGACGCCGTGAGCGCCCTCGTCGCGGTGTTCGCCGCCATGACGCTCGCGCAGGCGAACGTGCGCAACACGCGTCACAACCTCTCCTCGACGTCTTCGAACCCCGTGAAGGCGCTGAGCGAGACCCAGGTCTGCGTCTTCTGCCACATCCCGCACGGCGGCTCGCAGTCGCGCGCGACCTGGAACCGGAACCTCGCCTACCAGGCGGGCGGCACCATCTACACCGTCTACGGCTCCTCGACCGTCGAGGCCCCTCCGGACCGGCCGAACGGGGCGAGCCGCCTCTGCCTGTCGTGCCACGATGGCGCCCTCGCGCTGGGAGCGTTGCTCAACCTCGACGCCACGCGACCGGCCACGGTGGCGATGCAGGGCGGTGTCACCACCATGCCGGTGGGCCCGCGCAACCTCGGCACCGACCTGCGCAACGACCACCCCATCTCGCTGCCCATCCCCGCCACGGACCCGGAGATCATCGCGCCGCCCGGCGGTGACGCCGTCAAGCTGCAGGTCGGCGCGACCTCGGCGAAGGACCGGGTGCAGTGCACCTCGTGCCATGACCCGCACCTCCCCACCGCGAAGTTCCTCGTGAAGAGCAACCTGCGCGGAGCGCTCTGCCTCACCTGCCACCCCAAGCAGGGCTGGCTGGGCAGCCGCCACGAGGCGTCGCTCGCCCCGTACCCAGCGACCGGCTCTCAGACGGTCGGGGACCTCGGGTGCATCGCCTGTCACAAGCCCCACAACGGCGAGGGGCCCACGAAGCTGCTCACCACGCAGAACCTGTCGGGCACACCACTCGCCTGGAACGAAGAGAACGTCTGCTTCTCGTGCCACCGCTCAGGCGGCACCGGCATCGACCCGGTCCGCAGCCGGGCTGCGCCCGACATTCAGACCGAGGCGCTCAAGGCCTCGCGCCACCCCTTCAACCTCAAGCTGGACGAGCACCAGCCCATCTTCACCGCGAAGGTGCCCGAGCCCGAGCCGGTGCTCAACGTGCAGAAGCACGTCGAGTGCGCCGACTGTCACAACCCGCACCAGGTGCAGGCGCTGCCGGGCAACGTGCACGAGGGCAGCAAGGGCATCTCGTTGTCGGGCGCGGTCGTGGTGGACAACGCCGGCGTGAACCTCGCCCAGTACGAGGTCTGCTTCCGGTGTCACGGCGACTCCTTCGCGACGATGATTGCCCCAGCTGCCACGCGCCCACCGGGAGGCAGCAACAAGCGCCTCGAGTTCCAGACGACGAATGACGCCTTTCATCCCGTCGCGGGCCCGGGTCGCAACACCTCGACGTACCTCAACAACGTGCTCGACTCGCCCGCCGGTCAGCTCGTCGGACTCGACTGGCAGGGCAACCGGCTCAACCGCTTCTCCACGGTGCTCTGCACCGACTGCCACAACAACCAGGCGACCGGCACCGCGGGAAACACGGGCAGTGCGCGCCAGAGCGCTGGGGGTCCCAAAGGGCCGCACGGCTCGACGAACCCCCGGCTCCTGCGGGCGAACTACAGCACCGCGGTGGGCGGCGGCAGCGCGCCCTTCGGCAGCTTCAACGCGAACAACTTCGCGCTCTGCTTCCTCTGCCACGACTCCGCCAGCCTGCGCGGCAACCGCAGCAACTTCTTCCAGGCGGGGGGCGTGGGTGCAGGCCGCGGCAACCTGCACGAGGTGCACCTCGTCACCCGCACGAACGCGTCGTGCCACGAGTGCCACTACAACGTGCACTCGAACGTCGCCGCCACCAACACGGACTACCGCAACGTCCCCGCGGGCACGCCCACGCACCTCGTCAACTTCTCGCCCAACGTGACGCGGGGCAGCGGCAACGACCCCCAGTACGGCGACAGCCCGACGCGCCCGCGCTGGGGACGCACGCCGTCGGGCGACTACTACTGCTTCGCGGGCTGCCACGGCCGCGCCGACGCAATGGACGGCGACAAGTCCGTCTACAGGCCCCCCAACCCATGAGCGCGCTCCTCTCCATCGTGAGCGCGCTCGCGCTCCAGCAGACGGTGGTGGCGATGAAGCCGCCCGTCATCCCGCGCGCGCCCTCCCGCCTCGACGCTTCGCCGCACAACTTCTTCGGCCCGATGGCGCGGCCGATGAGCGAGGCCACCGACCTCTGCCAGCTGTGCCACGTGCCCAACCGGCTCGAGTGGCCGGGGCGTGGCCCGAAGTGGGACCCGAAGCGGCCGGGGCGCAACGCGGCGCTCGACGTGCGCGCGGACCCAACCGGGCCGCCGTTGGCGCTGCGGTGGGCCGGCAGCACGCTGCGGTGCTTGTCGTGCCACGACGGCACCGTCTCGAGCATCAACATCGCGCACCGCGCCTCCTCGGCGTCGCTGAGGTTCGACGGCAACGCCGCCAACGGGCTGATGGCGAGCGGCCGCAACGGGCCGGCCCTGGCCTACCCCGAGCTGACGACCGGACCGGTGATGGGCAACCACCCGGTGTCCGTGCCCTACCCGCTGGACCACGCGGGCTCCGAGTACAAGGGCTTCGGGCCGCGCGCGGTGCCCATCAACACCCTCGAGTGGGTGCCCGACCCGCGCGTGAACGGCCTCAAGCTGGTCAGCGACACCTCGGGGTTCGACGTGCTGCGGGGCACCGTGGGCGTCGAGTGCAGCTCGTGCCACGACCCGCATGGCACGACGAACACCTACTTCCTGCGGGTCCCGAAAGAACGGAGCGAACTGTGTCTGGGCTGCCACCGGAAATGACGCGCGCTGCGTCGTCGTGCGGGGCCGCGGCCGGGCGGTGGGCCCTCTCGTGTGCGCTCGCGCTGGGCGCCGTGACCGCGCTCGCTGGCGCGCCCATGCCCAGGCTGCCGAAGGCGCCCGCTGGACAAGGAGACGACTGCCGCACCTGTCACGCCGAGGCGTGGGTCGGGAAGGAGATCATCCACCCGCCGGTGAAGAACGGGCTGTGCCTCGGCTGCCACGTCTCGACCTCGGACACGGCGCACACGTTCGACCTCGCCGGCGATGGGAAGGCTCTCTGCGCGCAGTGCCACTCGACGCGCGACAGCAAGAAGGTGCAGCACCCGCCCGTGACCGAGGGCCTGTGCCTCGACTGCCACGACCCGCACGCCTCGAACGAGCACGCGAGGCTGCGCCAGAGCCCCTTCGACACCTGCACGCGGTGCCACCCCTCGAAGCGGGCTCAGAACGACACGTCGCTCACGAAGCACGGCGCCCTCGACCCGAAGCAGAACCCGCGGGTGTGCGTCGCCTGCCATGACGCGCACGAGTCAGACCATGAGCGGCGGCTCCATGACTGGCCGGTCGAGAAGGTGTGCGTCACCTGTCACGACAAGCAGGTGCAGGCGCCCGACAAGCTGCTCATGGACCTCAAGGGCTGGCTGGACCGGCACGACGCCGGCACCATGCGCCACGGTCCGGTGCGCGAGGGCCGCTGCCCCGATTGCCACGAGCCGCACGGCACCTCCGAGTTCCGCATGCTGAAGGGCTCGTACCCGGCGGCGCCCTACACGCCGTTCGCGAGCCCGGCCGAGGACTACGGGCTCTGCTTCAGGTGCCACGACACCCGGCTCGTCACCGAGAAGGAGCTCTACGAGAAGGCGGTGAGCAACCCGGACCCGGCGGTGGACCTCTCGTGGAGAGCGCTCGACGGTGGCACCCGCCTCGTGCGCCAGGGCACCACGGGCTTCCGCAACGGTGAAGAGAACCTGCACGTGCGGCACGTCAACAAGATCGACAAGGGCCGCACCTGCCGCTTCTGCCACGACGTGCACGCGTCCGAGAACCCGAAGCACGTGCGCACCACCACCACGTTCGGGAGCTGGGAGTTCCCGCTCAACTACCAGAAGACGACGACGGGCGGCTCGTGCTGGCCAGGCTGCCACGCCCAGCGCCAGTACGATCGGCACCAACGGAAGGAGAACCCGCGATGACGGGAGCGCTCCTCACCGTCGTGTTGGCCGCGGCGCCGCGCCTGTGGGCGCCGGGGCCTGTCGGGCAATCGACGCGGGAGCGCGTGCGCGTCTTCGTCGAGATCGACCAGACCACCACCTTCACGCTGGAAGACGCGGGCCTCCGCTGCTCGACCGGTCCGCGCTTCAAGCTCTCCGGCGCGCCGGTGAGCACGCCAGACGCAGGCGAGGCGCTCGATGGGGGCGTGGACGGCGGGGTCGACGCGCCCACCCCCGACGTCGCGGAGCAGCCGACGCCCGCCGTCGCCAGCGAGCCCGCCCGGGTGGGGCCGGTGGATGGCGGCGCGTGGTTGGCCCACTGCTCGGTCTCGCTCTCTCCCGGCGCCAACACCTTCACGGCGGCGGTGGGCCCGGCGGACGGCGGAGCGCGGGTGACGGCGGTGCTCACGCGCTACCTCACGACCGGCACCATTCCGGTCGAGCTCGACCGCGCGGGCTTCGGTCCGGGCACGGTGCACCGCCCCGAGATCGAGGCCCTCTGCGCGCAGTGCCATCGCATGGAGCGCCCCGACGGCGGCTCCGACGGCGCCTTCTGCTCGTCGTGTCACGCGGAGATCATGCAGCGACCCATCATGCACGGCCCGGTGCAGCAGGGCGCCTGCCTGCCCTGCCACGACCCAGCGAGCGCGCCCTCGAGGTACCAGGTGCGCTGGCCGATTCAGGAGACGTGCTTCAGCTGTCACGTCGACATCAAGGCGCTGATGGAGCGGAAGGCCGTGCGCCATGGCCCCGCCGCGGCTGGCCGCTGCACCACCTGCCACGACCCGCACGGCACCGACCAGCAGTACTGGCTCAAGCTGCGCCCGTACGACCTCTGCACCAACTGCCACACCGAGAAGCGGGGCGAGCGGCACGTGGTGGTGGGCTTCGTGTACGGCGACTCGCACCCGCTGCAGGGCCGACCGCACCCGTTCAAGGAGCGCACCGAGTTCGGCTGTCCTTCTTGTCACAACCCGCACGCCGCGCAGGCGCGCTTCCTCTGGCAGTTCGACGTCACCACCCGGGATTCCCTATGCCGAACGTGTCATCAGAAGTGAGGCACTCGCTGCTCGTCTCGGAGCGCTCGCGGCTCGCGGAGCTGTCGCGCGCGCCGTCGGCGTTGGCCGCAGCGCTCCTCGCCGCCGCCGCGCTCGCGGGTCCACCAGCGCCTGTCGCCCCCGCGGGCCCCGGCGTGCCGAAGCGGATCATCACGCCGTGGCCGCAGAACCCCGGCCTGGCGCCGCCAGTGACGCCAGACCTGCTCGAGCTCGGCGCGCGCGTGTACCGGGGCGCCTGCCAGGGGTGTCACGGCGAGAAGGGCGACGGCATCGGCCGCGAGGGCAAGTACCTGCAGATTCCCCCTCGCGACTTCACCACCGGCCAGTACATCATCCGCTCGACGCCGCTGGGCACGCTGCCGCTCGACACCGACCTCTTCGGTTCGATTCGGCGCGGCTTCCGCCCGGGCCTGGGCATGCCGGGCTTCACGTTCCTCTCGGACCGCGAGGTGTGGGCCGTCATCGCGCACCTCAAGACGTTCTCTCCACGCTTCAAGACCGAGCAGCCAGGCAAGCCCGTCGACCTGCCTCCCGTGCCAGCAGAGCTCTCGGCGATGGCGGGGCCGGGCACGGCGGTCTTCATGGGCGCCGGGGCGTGCTTCGTCTGTCACGGCATGCAGGGCAAGGGTGACGGCCCGGCGGCGCCGGGCCTCGTCTACGTCTCGGGCGCGCACCAGGGGAAGCGGGTGCCGCCCGCGAACCTGCACCGCGTGGACACGTTCAAGGGCGGGCGCCGCCCAGAAGACATCTTCAAGGCCATCAGCACGGGGCTCGACGGTACGCCCATGCCCGGCTTCGCAGCGTCGTTGTCCGTCGAACAGCGGTGGCAGCTCACCGCGTTCATTCTGTCGTTGAACCCCCCGGCGGGGACCGCCGGATCACCAGGAGCAGTCCCATAGGAGTCGTACCATGACCAGAAGAGTCGTTCTCCCAATCGCAGTGTTCGCAGCGCTGTGGTGCACGAGCGCGTTCGCGCAGATGTCGACCACCCGTCACAACTTCCAGCTCGGGACGAACCCCGTTCGTGTCGCCCCGGGTTCGCCGGAAGACGGGTTGTGCGTGTTCTGCCACACACCTCACAAGGGGCAGGCCTCGCTCCTCTTGTGGAACCACACCATGTCCACCAACAACTACACCTGGGCGGACCTCGGAGCAGGCGGCCGAACCACCGGTGGTACGACCTACCCCACGAACCTCCGGACCTGGACGGGCTCGACGGCGAAGTGCTTGTCGTGCCACGACGGCACGGTGTCGATCGGCTCGCTGTACTGGGCGAACGCGACCGCGAGCATCAACATCCCCATGACGGGTCCAGACGTGAACGCGGCGGGTCAGCTCAGCAACCCGACGTACATCATCCCCGCGAACCCGGGCGTCGGCACGGACCTGACGGGCAACCACCCGGTGGGGGTGCCGTACCCGTATGACAACGCCTCGTCGACCTACAACGGCATCACCTCGGGCGTGGACGTGGTGCTCACCGAGTGGGTCGCCCGGCCCACGGGCGTGAAGATCTTCGGGACGGGAGGAGGCGGCGCGCCCGCGGCCGGCGCGGCCGGTATCGAGTGCGCCTCGTGCCACAACCCGCACGGCACTCCGAACCGCTTCTTCCTGCGCGTCACCACCAACACGAGCCAGCTCTGTCTCTCGTGCCACATCAAGTAAGCCACGCCGTCAGCGCCTGAGGATTCGACAGATGACTCATCGAATGTCCCCCGCCCTCGGGTTCCTGGTGTTCACTCTCTCCCTCGCAGGCTGTGGCGGCTCGACCGTCCCGGTCTGCCAGGGAGCAGGGTGCGCCTGCACCAGTACGGCCTGCGGGTGCACCAGCGGTTCGTGCACGCAGACCTGTACGAGTGCCGCCTGTGCGACGAGCTGCTCTTCGAACGCCACCTGCACGGTGGCGGGCGCGGAGCAGGCCTCGGTGAGCTGTGCCGACAACTCGACCTGCGCGGGCACGGTCGGACAGAACGGCGTCGTGGCGTGCAGGGACAACGCCCGCTGCGACGTGAACGGCGGCGCGAACACGAAGGTGACGTGCTCGAGCTCGGCCGACTGCGAGGGGACCCTCGGAGCCGGGAGCACGGTGACCTGCGACAACCAGTCCGAGTGTGGCGTGAAATGTTCGGGGACCTGCACCGTCAGCTGCCTCGCCAGCGCAAAGTGCCGCTGCGAGGGCGCGGGGTGCACCGTCACCTGTGCGTCGGGAGCGGCGCCGACGACTTGCCCAGACGGGCGCATCGTCTGCAACCGCGGGTGCTGAGCGCGCCCGAGAGGTGAGGCCGCGGGGGGCGGCCTCGGGGTGAAGGTGTTCGTCGCTGCAGAAGGAGCGGTTGGAGAAGGAGCGGATGATGACGAGGAACGCGGTGCTGGTCGCAGTCCCGGTGCTGGTGCTGATAGCGCACGCCGTGCGGGCGGATGAGACGCGCTTCGGTGACAAGTCCAGCGTGACGGTCACCTTCGACCCGAGCCCCAACCGGGGTGAGAAGGTCTACATGACGTACTGCTTTCACTGTCATGGTGAGTTCGGAGACGGCAGCGGCCACATCGGCCGCGGCCTCGACGTCAAGCCGGTCGATCTCACCGACCCGGCGCTGGCGCCACGGATGACGGCGCGGAACATCGCCTACGTCGTGCGTGAAGGCTCGAGCACGCCCAGCGCGGCGATGATCCCCTGGAAGACGGTGCTGCCCGAGGAGCTGATCAAGGACGTCGCCCTCTACACCGAGCGCCTCGCGGCCGAAGGGCGGGCGTGGCATGCGGACGGAGGTCCGGTCGCGAAGAAGGCAGGTCGCATCACCCGGCTCAGCCTGGAGGAGACGAAGCCGAAGCCTCGGCTGCTCGACAAGAAGATGATCACCGGCATGGCGCTCATCAAGGAGCACGTCGGCGCGGTCGTCGCCTATGACGACGGCAAGTGGCGAGACCCGAGCGACTTCGTCGTGGTGGACCCCGGGGCGCTGCTGTCCGACGTGAACGCGCCCCCCGTCCCAGCGCCGAGCGGCTGGTTCCAGCCAATCAAGGAGGACTACCGCGCGAAGGAAGGGTGGCAGAAGCTCCGCTGGGGTATGACGACGGTTGAGGTGCTGGCCGCCCTGGGCAAGGTCGAGAAGCTCAAGCCGAGCGAGGGCCTTCAGCTCGCGTGGAAGTGGAAGATCGGTGACACGCCCGTCGTGGTCGAGGCGATCCTCGTCAGCGGCCACCTGGGTGGGGTCATGGTCCGCGTGCCGGGCAACTCATTCGAGACCGTGAGGGGCCTGGTGGTGGCGAAGTACGGCGCGCCCCAGGAAGACGGAACGGTGGACGCGCGCTGGACGACGCCCGAGTCCGCCATCTCCGTGCGCATCCTCGCCCTCACGCCATCAGTCCTCTACCTGTCCAGGGCGCACGCTCTGCTGGCGAACGAGCACGTCGCCGAATTCCAGAAGAAGCAGGCCGACGAAGGCCTCTGACACGCAGAGCTGACGTTCCGGGCCCCGCCCGAGCGCAAACCCTGCGAGCCCCTGAGCCACACTCTTCTCGCGGGCTCCCGAACCCGTCAGTATCGCTGGGCCGCGGGCCGTCACGAAGGACCGCTCGCGCACATCCGTTGCACGCGCGACGCCAGACGACCCATGGCCTCTTCCCTCGACCGCTTCACGGTGCTGCAGCGACTTGGCGCCGGGGGCATGGCCGAGGTCTTCAAGTGCCGCCAGCGCGGTCTGGGCGGCTTCGAGAAGGTGGTGGTGCTCAAGCGCATTCTGCCGCACCTGGTGAGCGAGGAGTCCTTCGTCACCATGTTCCTCGACGAGGCGCGCATCGCGGCGAACCTGTCGCATCCGAACATCGTGCAGACGTTCGAGATCACCTCCGACGCGAACGGCGTTCCGTACATCGTCATGGAGTACGTGGACGGGCCGTCGCTGGCGCAGCTGCTCAAGCGCGCCCGGGAGGTCAACGCGCTCGACCTGCGTCACGTGGCGAGGCTGCTCGAAGGCGCGTGCCGGGGACTGCACTCGTCGCACCACGCCAACGACGCCCAGGGCCGCCCGCTGCACCTGATTCACCGTGACATCAGCCCACAGAACATCCTGGTGACGCTCGACGGCGTCGCGAAGGTGGCTGACTTCGGGGTCGCGCGGGCCGAAGGGCGCATCACGCACACCCAGTCGGGCGTGGTGAAGGGGAAGCTTCGCTTCACCGCCCCTGAGATGCTGGCGGATCCGGACAACACGCGCGATCCCCGCACTGACGTCTTCAGTCTCGGGGTCTGCCTCTACCTCGCCTGTACGGGACAGACGCCGTTCAACGGCTCGACCGACTTGAAGGTGATGGACGCGATCCGCGCGGGGCACTACCCACCGCCGTCGTCGCTCGCGCCCGGGCTGCCGGCAGAGCTCGAGCGGATCATCGTCTGGCTGCTCGAGCATGACCCGGAGCGTCGGTGCCCCTCGGCGCTGGCGGCAGCGGAGGCGCTCCGGGCCTGGCTGTCCCAGACTGCCGGCAGCACGGAGGCCGAGCTCGGGCCGTGGGTGCGCTCGCTCGCTTCGGCGCTGACGGCGCCGCCGCCTCCTCCACCAGACGCGCTCGGTGTCCTGCCGTCGGCCCAGCTGGTGACGAAGCAGCTCGCAGACGAGCCGGCCGACGAGATTGACATCGTGGTGACGGGGCTGACGAGCACCGCGGGCAAGTCGAGCCGCCGCTGGGGCCTGTTCGCCATCGTGTTGATGGTGAGCCTCACGGGTGTCGGCGTGGCCGTGGGCCTGCGTCAGGCTGCCGAGTCGCGGCGCCTGGACGCCGAGCGTGAGGCCTGGCTGGGGGAAGCAGAACGGGAGCTCGCTGAGGGGCACTATGCGCGCGCGGAGGAGCTGCTGCGACGGGGTGCGCAACTGCCAGAGCGCCGGCGCTCGGACGAGGTGCGGTTGGCGAAGCTCGAGGCAGATCTGCGGCTGGCCCGGGAGATCTCCGCCGCCCGGGCCGCCATCGCGGCTGGCGAGTACGACTCTGCTGCGGCGTTGTTGCGCACGCTGGCGACCCTCGACGTCCCTGACGACCGGGTGGCCGAGCTGACGAGCGAGCTGAAGAAGGTCGAAGCGGCGAGAGCCGCGCGCGCGCTCGCTGAGCTTGCCGACGCTGGCGTCGCGGTCGATGGGGGAAGCGCCGAGCAGGTGGCCGTCCTGCAGCAGCCTGCGACGGACAAGCCGCGGCGTCCCCGGCCGTCGCCACAGACGACGACGACAGCGCCAACCGCTGGCGGGGAGGCGCAGGGAACGCCGACCGACGTCCCAGTCGAGCCCCCGCCGCCGCTGCCCGTGACACCGCCGCAGGAGGACTACCAGCCGCCGCCCGTCGTGCAGCAACTGCCGAAGCCCTCGATTCAGCGCGAGCCGCGGCCGGGTTCCGGAGCCTCCATTCGCATCACCGCCTCGGGACCTGCGCAGGTGTACCTGGACGGGTTGCCCGTGGGCCAGACCCCGCGCGAGCTGACGAAGCTCGGAGCCGCGACGCACCTCGTGATGGTCTGGGCCGAGGGCTACGCCTCGATGACCGAGCGGGTCGCCATCGGCGCGGACGAAGCCGTGTCGATGCACTTCACGCTCGTCCCCGCGCCGTGACAGGGCCGCGACGCAGTTCGTGATGGCTGGGCCGAGGCGCCGAGCGGGTCACCCTCGGCGCGGACCTCACGCATATCCCCGCGCCTGTCCGCGTCAGGCGCCCACGCCGAGGAGGAAGTTCACCAGGTGGCCCACGAAATCGAGGCGGACCTGGCCCGACACGTGCGACTGGCGCACGCCGCCCAGCGCGAGCCGCGGGTTCGGCAGCAGGGCCACGTCCTTCTCCTGGTACACCAGCGCGTCGATGAAGCGGGTCCCCTCCACGAGCGCGCGGCGCAGGCGTGCGGTTGGCCTCGTGCGGTACAGGGCTGCGAGGCCCTCGAGTGGTGGCAGCGAGGTGCAGCCCGGGCAGTCGTCCTGCTGGCCTGTCAGGAAGGCGCCGTCGGACCGCGACTGAAAGCGCAGCGTCTCGGTGGCGAGCTCGCGGGCGTCGCCGAGCCGGCCGAACGCGACGAGCGCCTGCATCAGCCACGGGCCTGCGCCGTGCGAGTGGTTGAGGCGGTAGCGGCGGAGGCTCCAGGCCACGGCGCGCGGCACGACGTCGAAGGGGTCGCGCACCAGGCCGCGTCGCAGCGCCGCTTCGAGGGCGAGCAGGGCCTGCCCGGGCGCGTAGTCGAGGTCGGCGTCCTGGGCCTCGTCGCCGAGGTCGAAGCGGCCGAAGGCGTCGATGGACTCGAGGAGCGCGAGCGCATCGGCCACCGCCGCCCGCCGTTGGCCACCCAGCTCGAGTCGGCAGAGCAGCCGGAAGGCCAGCACCGGCACCGAGCGGTCCTGATGGACGCGTCGCAGGTCCTGGACGGCTTGTCGCCGCAGGCCGACCCGGGCCTTCTGCCACGCGACGAAGGCGACGCGCGCCGGGTCGAGCCCCGTCTGCACTTCATCAGCGAAGGGGCGGTATGTGCCGGCGATGGGACCCTTTGCGCGGTGGTGTTCCCGCAGGTACGAGGTCGCGAGCCGGAGCAGCTTCGTGCGCCGCTGCTCCCACGGCTCATCGGGGTCGATGGGCGGCAGGCCGTGGCGCAGGCGCACGCACGTCACGCTGGCGTCAGGACCGCTGATCGCCAGCGGGTCACTGGCGCGCTCGCCCTGCCTCGACGGCCCGACCGCCGGCCGCGAGGCGCTCGCCAGCGCTGGGTCACTGGCGCGCTCGCCCTGCCTCGACGGCCCGACCGCCGGCCGCGAGGCGCTCGCCAGCGCGGTGTCACACTCGAAGCGGGTCCAGTAGAGGTCGCCGCCGGTGATGCCGGCCTTCTCGACGAGCGCCTGCGTGTACTCGAGCGCGTCGAGGTCGTGCGTCAGCGGCACCGAGGGGAGCAGCAGCGCACGTCGCTCGCCCTGCAGGACCTCGAGGCACTGCTCGCCCAGCCGGAACGGCTTCGACATGAACTCGACGTCGGCGACGTCAGTCTTGAAGCCGCCCCAGAGCGTCGAGACGGTGACGGCGATGGACCCACGCCGCTGCCGGCCGAACCGCCTGTCGCGCCACACCTCGGCCGCGAGCGTCTCGAGCGTCGCGTTCACCTCGCCGTCAGTCACGTCCGCGCCGACACAGCCACGCAGCGCCCCGTCGACGTACACCGAGAGGAACAGCTGCTCGACGGCCGGCAGCCGCGGCGCCCTTCCTTTCGACGGGGCCCCCGTGACGAGCTCGAGCGCACGTCGCGCGAGGTCGAGCAGCGCGCGCTCAGGGACGGGGCTCCGCTTCGTCCCGGGGACGCCCGTCGGCTGCCAGTCGGTCCCTTCATCGGAGTCCTTCTCGAGCGTGTGGCGATAGAGGACGTATGGCTCCTCGTCATAGAGCTGCGCGTTCCGCGTGTGCGCGTGCCGGAACTGCTGAAAGGTGTTCCGCAGGCCGGGCATGTTCGGCAGCGCCCCGCCCATCGTGCGCTGACGAAGCAGGCTGCGCACGACGATGCCGAACCTGGCGTTGTCGAGCTCGCCCACCGCGCTCTCGATGAGCGGTCCGAAGCACGTCACGGCGATGGCGCAGTCGGCGAGCGTCGTCGCGTCGGAGCCGCCCTCGGTGAAGCGCCGCGCCGTCTGCACCGCCGCGCGGATGATGCCTTCGGGCGTGGGCCAGGCGGTCTCTCCCGGGAACGTCCAGTACCCGTCACGCGCGAGGCGGTCGTGGATCGCGTCGCGGCGTCGCAGGCTGACGTAGACCCCGCCGCGCGAGTCCCGGAGCGGGCGTACTCGTCGGGGAGGCCGCGGCATCGTGCCGTCACGCAGCCACGTCTCGATGGCCAGGCGCGCGAGCGCCGACGGCGAGAGGTCTTCGGGAGCCTTCGCAGACGGAGGTGGCCAGTCGAACCACTTCGTTGGGTTGAGGGGCCCGAGGTCCACGCCCTCCGGCATGCGCGGCAGCAGGTCGTCTTCGAGGTCGAGCACCGCCTCGACGCGCACGCCGCGCTCCTCGACGCGGCTGACGCCACCGGCGCCATAACGAACGAGGCACACGACACCTTCGACGTCGACGCCTTCTTCGAGCAGCGCGTCCACGGCGCGGAACACCGACTCTCCCGTCGCCAGGGTGTCATCGACGAGCACCACCGGCTGAGCCGGGTCGATGATCCCCTCGACGAGCCTGTTCGCTCCGTGTGACTTGCGCTCTTTGCGGATGAGCAGGCCACGCCACGGCCCCCCAGGCTGAAGCAGGCAGGCCTGGAGCAGCGGCACCGCAGTCGTGCCGAAGGTGGCGAGCTGTCGCGACTCGAAGGTTCGCAGCAGAGGCGTGAGGCACTCGGCAGCCAGGCGTGCGTCTGCCGGCGTGAGCGTCAGCCGCAGCGAGTCCAACATCCACGGTGCAGGCCCGCCCCCGTTGGCGAACAGGGGGCGCTCGGGCGTCGACCGGACGATGGCCTCGCGCTCGATCCGCGCCAGGAGCCGGTTGCGGTTCCGCTCGTGATGAGCACCGAAGGAACCACGCTTCAAACCGTTCACTGAGTGTTCAGTGGCTCAGCGAGGTTTCGGGAGGGGAGGCGCGATCTCCATGATGACCTCGGGGCGCGGCTTCGGCGGCCGGGGACCAATCTCGCGGATGACCTCGGGGCGCGGCTTCGGCGGCCGGGGACCAATCTCGCGGATGACCTCGGGACGCGGGCCGGGCGGACGCGGGCCAATCTCGCGGATGACCTCTGGACGCGGGCCGGGCGGACGCGGACCAATCTCGCGGATGACCTCGGGGCGTGGCTTCGGCGGTCGCGGACCAATCTCGCGGATGACCTCAGGACGCGGCTTCGGCGGTCGCGGACCAATCTCGCGGATGACCTCGGGACGCGGCTTCGGCGGCCGGGGCCCGATCTCCATGATGACTTCGGGACGCGGCTTCGGCTTCTTCGGGAGCGACGGCAGCTTCGGCTTCGCTGGCGTCTTCGGCTTCGACGGAAGCTTTGGAAGCTTCGGGCTCTTTGGAAGCGACGGCAGGTTCGGACGACGAGGACCAATGCGCACGGACAACCCCCGAGTGAGTGACTCCTAGAGTCTCGCGAGTTGTAGGCGTGGGTTGCGTGAGCGCGCAAGATCGGTCGCACGAGCGTCACCCGCGAGTGTCACCCGCGAAGCACCCTTGACGGCGCTCTCCAGAGTGATCTCAACTCCTCGAAATCACAGGTCGCGCAACAGATTTTCTCAACGACCGAAAACCCCTCACGTCGTTTCTCTCCTTCTCTCACTTTCTGGTCGGAGCCCCCCGTGTCCCTGTTCTCCTCCATCCGCAATCGCGTCTCGAGCGCCGTCAACACCGTTCGCCAGTACCAGCCGACTGTCAGCCGGGTCATCAGCGGCGCGACCACGGCCAAGAAGGTCTTCGACCAGACCAGGAGCGCCTTTGAGTCCGCCTCGACGCTCGCGCAGCGCGGCTACCGGGTTGCGAGCCAGGCGGTTCGCGACAACCGCGCGTTGAGCGTCTTCAACGGCGGTCGTCCTCCCAGCGCCTTTCAGCGCCTGACCGGCCCGCTGGGCGTGGTGACGAACGCGGCGAAGACGATTCGCGGAGTGGGCACCGCCGTCGGAGACATCCGCAACGCGATCCGCACCGGGTCGCGCCAGGACATCAGCACCGCCGCGCAGTCCACCCTCGGCACCATTCGCTCCGGGCTCTCGACGGTGCAGTCCGGCTTCCAGGCGTGGGGCGCACGGCAGGCCTACAACACCTACCGCGCCGCGACGAACGCCTTCCGCAGTGCCGCTCCCGCTGTCGCGTCGAACGTGGCCGAGGCCGCCGCCCGCGCCGCCACCCGCACCGCGCACATGGCCGCGAGCGGCGCGACTGCCCTCGGCTCGACGGCTCGTCAGGTTGCACGGGCTGGTGCTCGCGAGGCGGCCGAGGCCGCGGCTCGCGCGGCTGGTCCGCTGGCCCGCGCCGTGACCGGCTCCGGTTCTCGCGCCGCCGCTCGCGCTGCCATCAGCGCCGGCTCCAACGCGGCGGTTCGTGCCGCGACCAGCACCGCCGCTCGCGCCACGGCCAGCACGGTGGGTCGCGCCGCCGCCCGCTTCGCTCCCGGCGTCAACATCGCGATGGCCGCGGTCGACACGGGCATCGCCGTCGCCACGCTCGCTGACCCGAGGGCCAGCACCGGTCGCAAGGTGACGTCGGTCATCACCGCCGCGGGCTCCATCGCGGCCGCGACCAACATCCCCGTCGTGAGCCAGATCGGCGCCGGCGTCTCGCTGGTCTCGAGCTTCGTCGGCTCGTTCTTCTGAGAACACACGGTCTTCGTTAACCGCGGCGCGGGTTCCTGCTGAAGGAGCCCGCGCCGGTTGCATTTTGAGCGCTTCGGCTTGCGGCGCACTTCACCTATCGTCCCGCGCGCGTCTCACCACGAGGACCACTCATGGCAGGCAAAAAGAAGAAGGGCCCCTCACCGAACGGCGTCGATCGGCTGCTGAAGATCAGCCCGATGGCAGAGGCGCTCACGCCGAAAGACATCCCCCTGCCGAAGGCGAAGGCGCCGTCGCTCGAAGGCCTCGAGGTGACGGTGCCCGCGCCCGACGACCTGACCGCCGAGGACCTCGCGCGCCGTTTTCACGAGAAGACGCGGTCGGCGGGCACCTCGCGCGATCGTGCTGAAGGCGAAGCGCTGGCTGCCGGCGACGACGTGCTGCTCAACCTCATCGGCTACGTGGACGGCAAGCTGATGCCCTTCTCGACGCGGTTCCGGTGGTGGACCGAGCTCGCCCCCATGCCCGCGTTGCCCGGGTTGATGGAGGCCGTGGCTGCCGGCGAGGTGGGGGACAGCCTCGAGGTGATGGTGACGCTGCCGGCCACCTATCCCGCGGAGCCGTTTCGTGGGGCGCCCGTGCGCTTCGCCGTCGACGTGCTCGCCGCGCGCGAGGTGAAGCCGCTCGACCCGTCCGCGAAGGACTTCTTCCCGAAGCTCGGCCTCGGCGACTCGATGGACGCGGTGATGGACACGATCCGCGAAGAGCTCGAAGAGGAGCTCGCCGATGAGCTCGTCGTCCTCGGGCGCGAGCTGGTCCTCGACGAGCTGGCCCGCCGCTCGGGCGTCGAGGTGCCCTCCGCGCTCGTGGACGAGGAGGTGCGCCGCCGGTGGATGCGCGCCGAACTGCCCCTGCTGGTGGAGCACGGCTTCACTGTCGAGGAGCAGAACGAGGCGCGTGATGCGTGGCTGCGAGATGGGGCGACGCGCGCCGAGTGCGAGCGGCGGCTGAAGATTGGCCTGGCGGTCGCGGCGATGATCGACGCCGAGAAGCTCGCGCCCACGCCCGAAGAGCTCAAGGAGACGCTCGAGATCTACGGGGAGCCCTGGGGCCTCACGCCGGCCGACATCGAGAAGGCCGCGAAGGAGTCGAAGAAGTCGGCGACCGGCCTGGGCCAGCTCGCGCTGTACCTCTACGCGGTGGACTACGCCGTCACGAAGGCGAAGCTGCACTTCGAAGGGGCGTGAGGCGACGCGGCCAGGGTCGATGAAGATCTCCACCTGGAACGTGAACGGGCTGCGCGCGCGCGAAGGCGACGTGCACCACTTCCTCCGCGAGGAGGCGCCGGACCTGCTGTGTCTGCAAGAGGTGAAGGCCTCGCTGCACCAGGTGCCCGTGAGCCTGAGAGACCACGAGGGCTACTGGTCGTACTGGCATGGCCACAAGGGCTACTCCGGCGTGGCGATGCTGGTACGGCGCTCCTGCTGTCCGGTGCGGCCGGTCTTCACCCACCCGTCCTTCGACGTCGAGCAGCGCATCGTGGTGGCAGAGCTGGGCGCCCTGCGCGTGGCGTCCATCTACGTCCCGAACGGCGGCAAGGAGTTCGCTCCCAAGCTCACGTTCCTGCGCGCGCTGGCGAGCTGGGCTGGTGACGAGCTGCGCGCCGGCCACGACCTGGTGCTCTGCGGAGACCTGAACGTCGCCCGCACGGCTCACGACGTCCACGAGTCGGAGCGCGACGCGACGGCCACCGGGCAGACCGAGGCCGAGCGCTCGCTGTTCGAGCAGCTCCTCGCGCACCAGCTCACCGATCTCGGGCGGCGCTTCGCTCCAGACGACGCCTCGTCCTTCACCTGGTGGGCGCCCTGGCGTGAGCACAGGGAGCGCAACATCGGCTGGCGCATCGACTACGTGCTGACGAGCTCCGCGATGTCAGCGCTGGCGAAGGCGTGCACAGCGCGGCGCGAGTTCGGCACCAGTGACCATGCGCCCGTGAGCGCCGTCTTCGAGCGCGCCCTGTTCGACCCTGCCACGGTGAAGGCCGGCCCCGCGCAGGAGCTCGTCCAGCACGAGCGCAAGGGCCCGCAGCTCGACCTGTTCGGCTCGTGAGACCTGACGAGCCGCGCCCTCGAGGTGATGGGTCTCCGTCGTCGGAGGCCGTCGTCAGCGCTTTCAGAAGCGGTCAGCGGCGAGGCGTGCGACGACGGAGCGCCTCAGGGTTCGTCTGCCTCTGAGCTTCTTCACGAACGCCTGCGCCGTGCTGCGGATGAGCGCCTCGGGGCGCCTGTTCGCTCGACCGGACACCCACCCAGCACGGCTCCACTCCACCAGCCTGAGCTGGCTGCGGTGCGGCCGGCGAACCCCTCGTCCTCCCTCGCCTTCGCGCGCGGCACGACGCCTGCTCAGGGAGTCCTCGTCGCCACTTCCGGCGCCTCCCAGGAGAATGCCCATGCCCCGCACCCGCCTCGAGTCCCGCGCCACCCGGACCCCCCGTCGTCACGGCACCGTCGCTTCGCCCATCAAGGTCCCGAACCGCGCCGCGATGCTGAAGTCGCTGGCGCAGAGCGCCCGGCAAGATGCGTTCGGTGGCGCCGTCGACGCGAAGATCGCCCTCCACACCCGGAAGGCCGATGCCCGTGGCGCGAAGGGCGCGGCGGCGCTCGAGGCGTTCCTCAAGAACAAGCCGGTGCTCCCACAGCCGGGCGCGCAGGCGACCGTAGGGACTGGCCCCGCTCCCGTTCAGCCGGGCGCGCAGGCGACCGTGGGGACTGGCCCCGCTCCCGTTCAGCCTGGTGCACAGGCGACCGTGGGGACTGGTCCCGCGCCCATCGCCCCGGTGCCCACGCCCGCAAGCGGTCTCACCGCGCCGGTTCAGCTCCTCGGCAACGACCACGTGCGCACCTTCGACGGCCACCATGACATCAGCGCGACGGGCAACCGGAACAAGCTGACCATCAGCGGGCACTGCCCTGAGCTGCGACTCACCGGCAACGACAACACCGTCGTCATCACCGGCAAGGTCGATCGCGTCGTCGTCAGCGGCAACAACAACCGCGTCACCTGGCCCGCCGGCCAGCCCGCGCCCGAGATCGTCCAGGCTGGCCTGGGGAACTCCGTCGGCGAAGGCTGAGGCTGGCTCAGCGCACTGGCCCACAGGCTTCATCACCGCGCTCGAGGGGGACAGCGTCTTCAGGTCGGCGCGAAGGTCGAGGCGCGATACCTCCGGCTTCCTTCGGTGGCCGTCTGCCTGACGCCGGACCGCGTCTGGCACTCGGACCGCGAGCAGCCGGGGAATGCGCGGGTGCAAGCTGGACGGCGTCCGACACTCGTTGTCGCTCAGGTGTCGGACCGCGAGCAGCCGGGGGATGCGCGGGTGCAAGCTGGACGGTCTGACTCGCTGCTGCCCATGCGTTGGTCCGCGAGCAGCCGGGGGATGCGCGGGTGCCAAGCTGGACGGTCTGACTCGCTGCTGCCCATGCGTCGGACCGCGAGCATGGATGCATGTGCCGCGAGTTCGCGCCGACGCGTTGAAGATCGGCTCCTTCGAGAGCCAGCGCTGGCCCTTCTTCAGCCTCGTCGCGCCATCGTCGTCGAGCGCGGCCAGCGGTGGTTGACGTGCCGACAGTTGTTCCCACCGGGCGTCAGCTTCGGCCAGAGTGCAACCCCATGCGTCACCTCGTGTTCGTCGCGCCGAAGTTCCTCGAGAACACCAACCGCTTCCTCGCGGGCTTCGCGAAGCTCGACGGGCTCAAGGTGTCAGTCATCTCCGAGGATCCGGCGGCCGCCATCCCCGGAACGCTCAAGCCGCGGCTGCTGGGCGGCCATTACCAGGTGCAGAACCCACTGGACGGCATGCAGCTCGCGGAGGCGTGCCGCTCGCTCGCGCGGCATCTGGGCCCCATCGACCGGCTCACCGGCGCGCTCGAGCAGCTGCAGCTCCCGCTCGCCCAGGCGCGTGAGCTCACCAGGATTCCCGGCATGGGCCTCACGCACGCGAAGCGCTTCCGCGACAAGGACGAGATGAAGCGCGTCTTGCGCGAGGCAGGCGTGCCGGTGGCGAAGAGCGACCTCGCTACCTCGCTCGACGACGTTCGCGCCGTGGGCCGTCGCCTCGGCTTCCCCCTCATCGCCAAGCCCCCCGCCGGTCTCGGCAGCCGCAGCACCTACCGCCTCGAGTCCATGGACGACCTCGACGCGCTGCCTGAGCTGGGCCTCGTGCCCTCCGAGCGCGCCCCCGTGCAGGTCGAGCAGTTCATTCGCGGGCGAGAACACACCTGCGAGACGGTCTCCATCGGCGGCAAGACGGTGTGGCGCTCAGGCACGCGCTACTTCCCCACGCCGCTCGAGGCGCTCGAGAACCAGTGGATGCAGTACTGCGTGCTGCTGCCGCGCGAGGACGGCGACCCGTGGACGCGGTTCCACCCGGTGAACGAGGCCGCGCTCCAGGCGTTGTTCGCGGGTGGCTCCGCCGAGTCCAGCACCGCGCTCACTCACATGGAGTGGTTCCTCACCGAGAAGGACGAGCTCTTCGTCGGCGAGGTCGGCGCGCGCCCGCCCGGGGTGCACATCATGCCGCTCATGAGCCTCGCGCATGAGACGAACCTCGTGGACGACTGGTGCGAGCTCATCGCCTTCGACCGCTTCACTCCGAAGCCGCGCCGGTGGGCCGCTGGCGCCGCCTTCTTCCGGGGCCAGGGCCGTGGCCAGCGCGTCGTGTCCGTCACCGGCCTCGAGGCCGCAGTTGAGGCCGCTGGCGACGCCCTCGTCGAGCTCAAGACGCCGAAGGTGGGCATGCCGCGCGCGCCCGGCTACGAGGGTGAGGGCTCGGCCATCGTGAAGGCCGCGACCACGGACGCAGTGAAGCGCGCGCTGTTGGGCATGATCGAGCGCGTGCAGATCCGCTACGGCTGAGCTCAGTCGAGTCGGCTGTCGAGCCGCGATGGGCGCGTTCGCTCCACGCGGGCCTGAGCGGCGACCGAGCGCGTGCAGATCGGGCTGAGGACCGAGCGCGTGCAGCCCCGCTACGGCTGACCTGCATGCGGTCGAGCCGCGACGGGCGCAGTCGTTTCCCGCCGGCCCGGGCGGCGGGGGAGGTCGATTCATCCCGACGGCAGAGCACGCTGCGGGCCGCTCGGGTGCGCGTTACCCGTCGTCCGGTGGCGAGACCCTCTTCCATCGTGGTGGGCGCCGGAGCCGGTGGGCTGGTGGCCGCGCTCTACCTGCAGCGCGCCGGTCATGACGTCGTGCTGCTCGAGGCGAAGGCGCGCGTCGGCGGGTGTGCGTCGGCGTTCCCCGTGAAGCAGTTCCGCTTCCTCGCGGGGGCCACGACGCTGGTCGGCCTCGAGCCGGGCATGCCGCTGGGGATCGTGTTGAGGGAGCTCGACATCGACTTCCGCGCCCCCGTCGCTGCGCAGAACCTCACCGTGTGGCAGCGCGAGGCGCCGCTCACCCTCACCACTGACGCCAACGCCAACGACGAGCGCCTGCGCGGCCGCTTCGGCGCAGACTTCGCCCGCTTCTGGGGCGACGCCGTGCGCCTTGGCGCCGCCGGGTGGGATCTCGTGACGAAGCTCGACTTCCCCTTCACGGGCCCGGCCGACGTCGTGCGCGCGGCCTCCAGGGCCGCGGCGTGGAAGCTGGTGCCCGCGCTGCTGCGCTCGACGGACGCAGCGTTGATGGCGTCAGGCGACGTGCCGACCGAAGCCCGCGCCCTGCTCGACGAGCTGCTCCTCGTGCCGCGCGGGAGACGCCGCACCTCTTCGGCGCGCTCGGCGTCGAGTACCTGCAGCGGCCGCTCTACCTGCCCGACGGCGGGCTGGCGGCGCTCCCCGAGCGGCTCGCGGCGACCTTCGTCGAGCGCGGCGGAAAACTCGAGCTCGAGCGGCGCGTCACCCGGGTGCTCCCTGACGGCTCGGGCTTCACCGTGCAGACGGGGACCGGCGCCTTCGAGGCCCAGCACGTCGTGTTGAACCTCACCCACTGGGACGCCGCGAAGCTCGTCGCGCCCGGACTTGCCCGGCCTCTCGAGCGCGAGGTGCGACGCCACCCTGACGCCTGGGCTGCCTGCACCCTGTACCTCGGCGTTGAAGACGTCTTCGGTGACGCCGCGCCCTACCACCAGGTGCTGCTCGACGCGCCGATGCGGTCGTCCGGAGGCCAGGCGGTGTTCGTCACGCTCTCGCGCCGCGACGACCGGCTCGCGGCGCCCGAGGGGCAACGCGCCGTCACCATGAGCTGCCACACGCCGGCGCGTGAGTGGGAAGCCCTGTCGGACGCCGAACACGACGAGCGCAAAGGCCTCGTCGCCGACGAGCTGCTCGGGGCGCTCGCGCGGGCGTTTCCCGCGGTGCGGACGGCTCACAAGCCCGTCGTGATGCCCGGCACTCCTCGCACCTGGGCGTCCTTCACCGGCCGTCACGGCGGTCGCGTCGGAGGGCTCCCGTTCCGCTTCTCGACCCTGGCGCGCGGGTACCCCTCGGGCGCGTTGGGCGTCCCCGGACTCGCGCGCGTCGGAGACACCGTCTTCCCCGGCCAGAGCGTGCCCGCCTGCGCCTGGGGAGCGCGGCGCGTCGTGACGCGGTTGCTCGACCCGCGCTGACGGCTTGTTTGCGACGGAGCGACTCTGCTACGGGCGCTGCGCCGTCGCGAAGGGAACGCGTCGCGTGGCAGGCCCGGTTCGGCCGGTACCGGTTTCGGGGAGTGACTCATGAAGCGATGGTCGTGGTGTGTCGTCAGCGCGCTGGTCGTCTCTGGCGTCGCGTGCGGGCCGAGCCGGTCAGGGACAGACGCCGGCCGCACCGGCGGAGGCTTCACCGGCGGCGGGACGGGTGGGGCGGGCGGCGGGACGACCGGCGGAGGCTTCGGTGGCTCTGGCGGCGGCACGAGCGGCGGGACGGGTGGCGGTCGCGCGGGCGGCTCCGCGGGCGGTGTCGCGGGCGGTGCGGCAGGTGGAATGGCGGGCGGCGACGCGGGCGGCTCGGCGATGGGCGGTGGCGCCGCGGGTGGGCAGGTGTTCGACGGCGGGGGGCTGAGCGGCGGTGAGACGTGCACCACCGCGGTCATCGTGCCCGGCTCGAGCGCCGTCATCACGTCCACGACCGCTGGCGCGGTGAATGACTACCTCTTCGCCTCTGGCGCAGGCTGTGCCTCGTCGACCTCGTCCTCGATGGCGCCGGACGTGGCCTACTCCGTGGTGGTGCCACCGGGGCAGCGCCTCACCGCGTCCGTCACGACGACGTGGGACGCCACCATCAACCTCATCGCGGCCCCGCCGGCCACCTGCGGTGACGACCCGGACGGCGGCGTGCTCGGCCCGGCCACCTGTCTCGCGGGCGCCGACGTCGCCGCGGCGGGCACCGACACGACGACGTACCTGAACTCCGACGCGGTGCCGGTCACCGTCTTCGTCGTCATCGACGGCTACTCGGCGGGCGAAGGCGACTTCACGCTCGCCATCGACGTGGCGCCCCCTGCGCAGGGCGACGACTGCACCACCGCCGTCCCCGTTCAGCTCTCGGACGCCGGCGTCGCGGTGCTGCCCGCCGAGTCGATGGGCGGCTTCGGGAGTGACTTCTCGAGCGCCAACTCGCAGGACTGCGCCTTCGCCGCGGGCCCTGACCGGGTCTACTCGTTCACGATTCCGGCGGGCCTGCGCCTCACCGCGCGCGCCACCTCGAGCTTCAACCTGCTGCTGTCCACCATCGATGACGTGGCGCTCTGTGGCGCCAGCCCCGTGCAGTGCAGCGCCGCGGCCAACCAGTCCTTCTCGGGGATGACGCAGACCGAGACGCTCGTCCTCGACAACGGCGGCACGACGCCGCGCCCGGTGCTGCTCGTCGTCGACGCGACCACCGTTCCTGCTGGAGCCACCTTCGGGCTCGAGCTCTCGGTGGGGCCGGTGCCGCCTGGAGACACCTGCATGACCGCGGTGGCCGCGCCCTTCGGTGACGCTGGCGTGGTGCTGCCCGCCGAGAGCCTGAACGGCTTCGCGAGCGACTTCTCCCGGGGCAGCAACTGCGAGTTCGGCAGCGGGCCGGACCGCGTCTACGGCGTCGTGGTGCCGCCCAACCTGCGCCTGACCGCGCGCGCCATCAGCAACGACAACCTCGCGCTCTCGGCCATCGGCGACCCGCTGGAGTGCACGGCCACCACCCCGGTCTGCGTCGCGGGCGTCGACACCGTCTTCATGGGCTCGAACCAGACCGAGACGCTCACCGTCGACAACCCCACGTCCTCGCCGTTGCCGGTGCTGCTCGTGGTGGACTCCATCGGCGCGCCCACCTCGTCCTTCTCGCTCGAGCTGTCCGCCGGGCCGATTCCGCCGGGCGAGACGTGCGCGCTGCCGCAGGCGCTCACGCTGGCGACTGACGCCGGAGTGCCTGATGGCGGCGTGCCCGACGGCGGGGCCACGGGCTTCATCGCGCTGCAGAACGAGCCGCTGCTCGGGTACGCGAGTGACTTCTCGTTCTTCACCAACTCCATTCAGTGCACCTTCGGCAACGGACCCGACCGCGTGTTCCAGGTCCCCGTGGGGCCCGGCCAGCGGCTGCGGGCGACCGTCTCGGGCGTGGCGGATCTCGCGCTCAACCTCGTGCAAGACG
This sequence comes from Myxococcaceae bacterium, assembly GCA_016793095.1. Classification (GTDB taxonomy): domain Bacteria; phylum Myxococcota; class Myxococcia; order Myxococcales; family Myxococcaceae; genus Xiheimicrobium. Next base: position 175,838 of record JAEUJQ010000071.1, read on the forward strand.
CACCGACCTGCCGCATGGACCCGCTCGTCTGCCTCGCCGAGGCGGACATGAACGGCTCAGGGACCGCGGGCATGCCGGAGGTCGAGGCGCTGCGCTACGACAACACCTCGGCCACCGCGCGGAGCATGGTGCTCATCGTCGACTCCTTCGGCTCGGCCAGCGCGCCCTTCGACCTCGACGTGCGGGTCGGCCCCATTCCACCGCCCGCCTACACGGTGTCGATGCTGTCGGGCATGTGCGACTCGTTCGCGAGCGTCACGCCGGTGCCGCTGCTCACCGACACCACCACGCCTGCGCTGTCTGACGAGTCGGTCACTGACACGCTCGCCCTGCCCTTCGCGTTCTCGTACTTCGGCCAGTCGGTGACGCACTACTCCGCGTCCAGCAACGGCTTCCTCCAGCTGTTCACCTCGGCGATGGGGATGGGCGACACGGCAGCCTCGAACGACCCGCTGCCGACGGCCGGTGCGCCCGATGGCGTCGTGGCGCCGTTCTGGGACGACTTGAACCTCATCAACGCCTCGTCCCGCGTCATCGGGGGCGTGTTCGGCTCGGGCTCGACGCGCCACCTCACCGTCCAGTGGGAGCAGGTGATGCGCTACGGCGTCATGGGCTCGTCGATGACCTTCCAGGCGCGCCTCTACGAGACGACCAACGTCATCGAGCTGCAGGCCTGCTCGCTCACGCCCGGCACGGACCCTGGCGACGCGGACCTCGAGCGCGGTCTCGAGGCCACCATCGGGCTCGAGTCGGTCGACGGCTTCGAGGCCATACAGACCTCGTACGACATGCCGTTCTGGACCGCGGGTCAGGTGATTCGCTACACGCCCTGAGGCGGGCGCCGGGCTGTCAAGTCGGTCACCTGACTGGAAGCTCGTCCGGGCAGGGAATTCCAGCGGCGGTGGCCGATCATGTGGTTGACTCACCTCGCCACTATGCCGGCTGGCGTGATGTGCCCCAGTTGCGGGACGGTCAACTCGAGCGAGGCGCGCGTGTGCTCCTCGTGTCGGACGTCGCTTGCCCCGCCACCGGACGGCCGGACCTCACAGCGCAAGTCCATCGCCAACGCGCCGGCGGCCCGCTCGAAGCAGGCGCTGGCGGCGACGCCTCAGCGGCGAACGGGTGAAATCAAAGCGCCCCGCGCCGACGCGACCGCCGCGCGCACGGAGCAGGGCGAGGACCCTGCAGCCACCGCTGCCGAAGAAGGGCTGGCCGCCACCGTCGAGCGCGACCCGGCCCCGCCGCCGCGCCCGAAGGCGACCCGGCAGAGCATGCCCAACGTGCAGGGCGTGCAGGACGTGAGCGGCCGGCGCTCCAACGCGGCGATGAAGGCCCTGCCTCGTCCACCGCCTTCGCCTCCGTCGTTGTCGTCGGGGCGTGACTCGCTCGTCGGCCAGAAGCTCCAGGAGTACATCATCAAGGAGCGCATCGGCGTCGGCGGCATGGGCGTCGTCTACAAAGCCGTCCAGTCGCTCATCAACAAAGAGGTCGCCATCAAGGTGCTGCGCAGCGACGTCGTCACGGACCCGCGTGACGTCGATCGCATGCTGGACGAGGCGCGCATCATCAACAGCATCAAGCACCGCGGCATCATCAACATCTTCGGCGCCGGCACCCTCGAGGACGGGCGGCACTACCTCATCATGGAGCTGCTCGAGGGCGAGTCGCTCGAGCAGTTGATGCAGCGCGAGGGCACGGTGACCTCGGGCGACGCGGTGCTGATCCTCGAGGAGGTGCTCTCGGCGCTGGCCGCCGCGCACGCCGCTGGCGTGGTGCACCGCGATCTCAAGCCGGCCAACGTCTTCCTCGTGAAGGAGGGCAACAAGGTCTACGTGAAGCTGCTCGACTTCGGCCTCGCCCGTCGCCAGCAGCAGAACGTCACCCGCATCGCCGGTACGCCCGACTACATCTCGCCCGAGCACGCGCGCGGTCGCCCGGCCGGTCCGCCCGCCGATCTCTACGCCTTCGGCGTCATGTGCTTCCACATGCTCACCGGCAAGCTTCCCTTCACGGGCAACACGCCGATGGAGGTGATGGAGAAGCACGTTCACCACGAGCCGCCCGTGCCGCACGAGGTGAACCCGGCCATCCCCAAGGCCTTGTCCGAGCTCATCTTGAAGCTGCTCGCGAAAGACCCCGGCGCCCGGCCCGACGCCAACCAGGTGAAGGCCGACCTTCGCGCCGCCACCAAGCAGATGCGCAACGCCGCGACGATGATGAGCTTGATGTCCATCGAGCCGGTGGTGGGAGGCGCGCCCGCGGCCGCGAAGGGCACGAAGGGGGCCGAGAAGAGCGCCGAGAAGAGCGAGGCCGAACGGGCGCGGGAGCTCGCCGTCAAGGCCCAGGTCGAGGACGTGAAGCGGCAGGTGAAGAAGCGCTGGCCGCTGGTGGTGGGCGGCGTCATCGGCGTGTGGCTGGTGGGCGTGCTCGCCTATGCGCTGTGGCCCTCGGCCGAGGTGGAGCAGCCGAAGCCCATCAAGTTCGTGCCGAAGGGGCCGAGCGACGTGAAGGGGCCCGAGAAGAACCCGGGCACTGATCCGAAGAACCCCACCGTGGTCGCCGCCAACGACCCGAAGAACACGGGCACGGATCCGAAGAACCCGGGGCCGGGGCCTGACACGAAGGATCCGCAGGCCAACTCCACCGATCCCCAGGCGAACACGACCGATCCAGCGTTGGTGGACGGCGACGACGCGGGCGACGAGGCGAACAGTGTTGCGGCCAAGGGCGTGCTGGCGAAGTTCGTCGACCTCAACTCGGTGGTCGACGACGTCGTCATCGGCGAGTTCCGGCGCGAGGTGCGCGAAGGCCAGAGCATCGAGAACATGCTCAGCCGCATGAACGAGGCCATCAAGTCCGACACCGACAAGGAAGAGCTCTTCGGCCGTGCGCTCACCCGCGTCAACACGCTTTGTGAGGCGGCGAACACGAAGAAGACCCTGATCGACTGCGACGACGAGGTGCGCAAGCTGCACGAGCGCTTCTTCAAGCTGTAGGTCGTCCGACGCCCCGACGCGTCGCGCCCACTGCGAACGTCGACAGCACCAGCGCCCTCAAGTAGAGCCGCTCCGTCATGGCCCGCGACGCGAAGAAGCTGAAGCCGGTGAAGGAGTTCAAGCCGCTCATCACGAAGAGCGACGAGCTGCCGCTGGACCCCGAGCGCCTGCGCTTCATGCACGAGACGATGGTGAAGGCGCGCTGCCTCGAGGAGCGCCTCATCGCGATGTACAAGTCCGGCCACGGCTACTTCTGGATCGGCGGGCCCGGCGAGGAGGCCTTCAACGTGCCGCTGGGCATGCTGATCAAGAAGGGCCAGGGCCCCGCGTTCGACTTCTGCCACTTCCACTACCGGCAGTCGGCGACGCTGCTGGCGATGGGCGAGCACCCGCTCGGGGCCATTCGCCAGATGAAGAACACCGCCACCGACCCGTACTCGGGCGGGCGCAACTTCGCGGGGCACTTCTCGAAGCGGGAATGGAACATCGCGCCGGTCTCGAGCCCCATCGAGGTGCAGTACGCGATGGTGTGCGGCACGGCGCTCGCGCAGAAGCGGCTGGGCGGAGACTCCATCAGCATCGTGACTGGCGGCGACGCGGGCACCGCCGAGGGTGACTTCGCGACGAGTCTGGTGTGGTCGAGCCGCCCGGGCGAAGAGCTGCCCGTGCTCATCCTCGTCACCAACAACAAGTGGGGCATCTCGACGCCGTACGGCCAGGTGCAGGGCGTCGAGCGCATCAGCGACCGCGGCGCCGCCTTCGGCATGCGCGCGAAGACCATCGACGGCAACGACCCCATCTCGGCCTACCTCGAGCTGAAGGAAGCCTTCGAGTACGTGCGCACCGAGCGCAAGCCGTACCTGGTGGAGGCGCGGGTCTCGCGGCTGTACGGCCACTCGTCGGCGTCGGGCGCGAACTTCGTCACCGCCGAGGCCGACTGCCTCGCGCTCTTCGAGGAGCGGCTCGACCAGCACGGCGTGCGCTCGAAGGACGAGGCGAAGCGGCTGCGGCAGAAGTACACCGAGGAGTTCGCCGAGCTCGCCCGCCAGGCGAAGGAAGAGCCCTTCCCCGACGGCGGCACCATCTGGAACCACGTCTACGCAGGCGAGCCCGGCAAGGACCCGCTGGCCGACTGACCTTTCACCTTTCGCACTCGAACCGGGAGACCACCGTGGCGAACATGGCCCAGGCCATCCGCATGGCGCTGCACTACGCCGAGGAGCACCTCGGCGTGACGGACATCTTCGGAGAGGACGTCGGCCCGCCGCTGGGCGGCGTCTTCACCTGCACCCAGGGGCTCGAGACGACCTGGAACTCGCCGCTCGACGAGCGCGGCATCATCGGCACCGCGATGGGCCTGGCGATGGCGGGCGCGCGGCCGGTCGCCGAGATTCAGTTCTGCGACTACATCTACAACACCATCGACCTGCTCAAGCTCGCCGGCAACACGCTGTGGAGCTCGAACGGCCAGTGGAACCTGCCGATGGTGGTGATGACGCCGGTCGGCAGCGGCATTCGCGGCAGCATCTACCACTCGCACTCCTTCGACGCGACGATGAGCCACATCCCCGGGTGGAAGACGGTGATGCCGTCGACGCCGCTCGACGCGTACGGGCTGATGCTGTCGGCCTGCAGGGAACAGAACCCCGTCATGTTCCTCATCCCCAAGGCGCTGATGCGCGTGAAGGGTGACGAGCCGATTCCGGGAGAGCCGGCCGACGAGAAGCAGCTGTCGAAGATGATCGACGCCCCCCTGGGCGACCGCTCGAAGTGGAAGGCGCAGTGGCCCGAGCTGAGCGACGCCGCGATTCCGCTCGGCAAGGCAAAGCTGGTGCGCCAGGGCAGCCAGCTCACCGTCGTGTCCTACGGGCGCACCATGCCGCTGGTGAAGAAGGCCGCCGAGACGCTGGCCGCCGAAGGGCTGGACGCCGAGGTCCTCGACCTGCGCACGCTGTGGCCCTACGACTGGGACGCCATCGTCGAGTCGGTGAAGAAGACGGGGCGCGTGCTCTTCGTGAACGAGGACACCGAGGTGACGAACTTCGGCGAGCACCTCGCGCGGCGGGTGACCGAGAAGCTCTTCTACCACCTGCTCGCGCCGCCGAAGGTGCTGGCCGGAAAGTTCGTGCCGGGCATCGGGCTCGCGGACACTCTGGAGGCCGCGTCGGTGCCGCAGCAGGGTGACGTCGACGCGGCGATGCGGGCGCTCGCGACGATGCAGCCGTGAGCCCGGGGCTGGCGACGACGGTGAGGGCCTGCCTGGCCGCGGTGCTCGTGCTGTCGCTGCCGGCCTTCGCCCAGGTGTTCTGCGCTGACGCCGGCGTCGGCGTGACGTGTCCGTGTCAGCCCGATGCCGGGAGTTGCACGTGCTCCGAGCCGGCCTGCGCCCTCGGCTGCGCGGGACTCCCGTGTTCGTTGAGCTGCCTGTCGGCGGCGTGGTGCCGGCTCGAGGTCGCTCCCGGCGGCACGGGGTCCTGCACGCAGACCGCGTCGTGCAGCCAGGCTGGCTCGAACGTCTCGCTCGGTTGCAGTCAAGCCACGGTGTGTCTCGTCGATGCAGGAGCCACCACCTCGTTCTCATGTGACCAATCCGCGTGTACGGGAAGCCTGGGCGATGGTGCGCGGGTGACGCAGGGCCAGGGTGGCGACCTGGACCTCGTCGTCGGCAACGACGCTGGGGTGTCGTGCCTCGGCTCAGGGGTGTGTCGGATCGCGGCGGGGGCGCGCGCGACGGTGGCGTGCGGCGCGACCACCACCTGTGAAGTCACCGTGGGAGACCGCAGCCAGGTGTCGTGCCTGGTGCCCTGTGGAGTCACCTGCGAGGCGAGCTGCGAGCAGCGGGGCGGGTGCCCCACGTGCCTGAACGGCGGTGTGCAGTACATGGCCGGCCTGGTGTGTGGCTGCCGGCTGTCTCCCGATTCTGGCGTCATGGACGGGGGCTCGCCGGGAGACGGAGGGCAGGACGACGGAGGAACGCTCGATGCGGGGGCGCTGACCGACGCAGGGCTCTCCGACGCGGGCATGCTCGCTGACGCTGGCCAGACGGTCGACGCGGGGCCACTCACCGACGCGGGAACACTCGACGCGGGGACGCTCACGGACGCGGGGCTCTCCGACGCGGGAACGCTCACCGATGGGGGAACGCTGTCTGACGCTGGAGCGGCTGACGACGCGGGAGTACTCGACGCCGGGACGTCTGCGGACGGGGGCTTGCGACGGGTGCCCTCCGAGTACCAGGTCGGCTGCGGCTGTGACGGGACGCCCTGGAGCGCATCGGTCCTGGTGTTCGCCCTGAGCTGGCGCCTCCGACGTCGCCGAGTTCGAACGTAGGCTCGCCGAGCGGGAACGCTCACCACGCGGGAACGGGAACGCGCGAACGGGAACGCTCACCGATGGGGAAACGCTCACTAATAAGCGCGTGGCGTCACCTGGTCCTCGTCTTGAGCGCGAGCGTAAGACCCTGATTTTACGGCCCCGTCCGTCCGTGCTTGCGTCGAGTGCGCAGCTTCCCTACACGAGGTGTCTCCACAGCAGGAGGCGGCATGCGACGGATTCTGGGCAGTGCGCTGGTGGTGCTGATGGGCTGCGGGACGGGCACGGCGCTCGTCGAGGACGACGGCGTCGATGAGCTCGAGGTGGCCGAAGGACCGCTGCTCGGGGCCGATGGGAAAGACGCGGCGGACCGCTCCTGCAACGTGGTGCTGCGCTCCCTGAGCCGCACGCCGAACACCACGGGTGGCTACACGACGAGGTGCACGGCCACGACGGGCTGCGCGGTGGTGTGGACGGGCTTCATCGACGTCTCGGCGCAGGCGGTGGCCGAGGGCGCGAAGGCCTACGTCATGTACAAGAACCAGGACGCCAGCGCGTGGACGCAGGTGACCGGCGTGAAGGCGTCGGGGGCTCCGGCGGGCTACCAGCGGTACAAGGTGACGCTCTCCAGAAACACCATGTCGGACGGCATGTCGGCGACGGCGATGTCTCGGGCCCGCGTCGACGTGGCGCCCTTCATCAAGCTGCCCACCGGCGCTCGGCTCTTCGACAAGCAGCGCGGCCAGACGGACTTCCAGAACTACACGCTGACCGCGGCGGGTGGCTGGCAGGTGGCGGAGGACGTGACCGTCTGCGGCCCACCGGCGCCGCCCGCGAAGCTCGAGTTCAACACCGGCTTCACGCAGGCGCAGCAGGGCGCGCTCGTCGCGGGAGGCAAGGGCGTCATCCACTTCGCGCTCGACCGCCTGCCCACCTGCCGGGGGACCCACAACGGCTATCCCGCGTGGGACATCCTCGCCCATGTGCGCTTCGCGCCGGGCGGCGAGGTCATCAGTGGCTCGGTGCGCGGCTTCAACACGCCCAACGGCGTGCCGTCGAACTCGACCGCGGTAACGCTGCCCTTCGAGTTCCAGGTGCCGCGCGGCGCGACCTCGGCCGAGGTGTGGTTCCGGAACTTCACCGGCGCGGGCTCGACGTGCGAGGCGTACGACTCGAACCTCGGCGCCAACTACCGCTTCACGGTGGAGCCGAAGGCCTTCGCGGCCGTGCAGTGGGTGGGGCGCCCCGGCTCGTCCACCACCCGCGCGTGCAGCCGCGCCGAAGGAGCGCCCGCCAGCATCACCCTCGACAGCTATCTGCAGCAACGCGCCTGCGTGTGGATCGAGGCGGACGTCTACGTGCCCGGGCTGACGGACGGCGTGGGCGGGCTCAAGCCGTACGCCGTGTTCGCCGAGGTCGAGGCCACGCTCGACGGCGTCGCGCAGGCGCCGCAGCCGCTCTCGTTCATCGGCCGCTTCGGCAACGACTACCGCTTCCGCTTCGAGGTGCCGAAGAGCGCGCTCTATTACACGGCGTCGAAGTGGACGACGTACGAGTACACGCTGCGCTTCTCCACCGACGGGAAGACGTGGGTGCGCGACGTGAAGCGTGTGGTGGAGCGCGACGCCTCGTTCTGCAACGCCGCCTGGAGCGACTGCGCGCGCTGAGGAGGCGTCGCGAACATGCTCGAGCTCAGCTCAGTCATCAGCGCGGCGCGCGGTCTCCCGGCGAAGGAGCAGGCGTGGTGGCAGGCCGCGTACGTGGGGGCGAACGACCGCCGGCCGCTGGCAGACTCGCTCGCCCGCATCGAGCGGCAGGCGCCGAAGAAGCTCGAGGAGATCTTCAAGCTGTGTGGCCACGGGAGCGATGACGACGTCCTGCCGTGGCACCTGGCTCTGCTTGCGCGCTCCGCCGGAGTGTCCAGGCCGACGGTGACGGCGCTCCCAACGAAGCCAGCGTTCGTCCTTGGCTCGCTTCACGTCAAGGGGCCGCTTCAGCTCAAGGCGCCGCTCGTGGTGACGGGCGACCTCACCGTCGATGGGCCGGTGGTGGACCTGACCGAGAAGTGGCTGCTGCTCGTCGTCGGCGGCTCGCTGAAGGCGCACGCCATCGCGAGCAGCCAGGACCTGCTCGTGGGCGGAGACTGCACGGTGCGGGACCTCGTCTGGGGCGCTGAGGTGCACTGCCCGTTCGTCGTGAGAGGCCGGGTGAAGACACCGCTGGCGGTCTGGAGTGACCGGCGGCCGCATACGATCGGCGACGCCGGGGGCATCGGCGAGGTGCTGGCGACGCCCGCGCAGGAGGCGCTCGAGCGCCGCTTCGACCCGGCGCTGCTCCAGGCTGGAGAGTTCAAGCAGAAGGCGCTGGTCCAACGGTTGGTCAGCGGCAAGCCGTTTGGTCCAGCCGCCCCGTCGAAGCGTCGCTGAGCCAACGGCGTCGTCGCGTCGAGGGCCGCCGATCGGCCCAGCCGCGGCGCGTCGAAGCGCCCTCGCTGACCTGACCGGGTCGTTGCCTCGACGGCCAGCCGGCGTCCAGCCCAGCGGCGTGGCCACGTCGGCGCCCGCGCAGACCCGACCGAGTCCCGGCCTCGATGGGCAGCCGCCATGCGGAGCTCAGCCCACGCGGGGCGTGTCCGCGGGCGCCTCGCGAGCGGTCGAGTTGCTCGCCTCAGCGGTCGGCGTTGATCGTCACCGTCTGGAGCGCCTTCGGCCCCGGCGCAGAGGGGGCCTGTGCCGGCGCAGCGGATTGCACCGTGCTGAGCGCCGCGACGAGCGCGCGTTGGCCGTGGGGCCAGGGAGCCTCCGGGCCCTCCAGTTGCCGGAGCCGCTGCGACACCAGCCGCGCCGAGGGCAGCCGCTTCGCCACGTCGCGCTCCAGCAGGCTCGACACCAGCTCGTCCACCATCGCGGGAAGGCCAGGGCGCGCCATCGACGGCAGTGGAATCGGCTGCTCGACCAGCGCGCGCACCAGCGCGGCGTCATTGTCAGCGACGAAGAGACGGCGCCCGCACAGCAGCTCCCACGCCGTGACGCCGAAGGCGAAGAGGTCCCACGAGGGCGCGGGCCTCACCGCGTCGAGCTGCTCCGGCGCCATGTACGCGAGCTTGCCGCGCACGGTGCCCGTCGCCGTGAGCCCGCCCGACGCCTGCCAGCGCGCCACGCCGAAGTCGCTGATCTTCACCTCGCCCGAGCGCGACAGCAGCACGTTGGGCGGGTTGACGTCGCGGTGCACGAGCCCGACCGACTTCCCATCCGGCGACGGCTTCTCGTGCAGGTACGCGAGGCCCTCGGCCACCTCGGCGATGACGAAGAGGCAGGCCGGCAGCGGCAGCAGCTCGCCACGCCCCGCGTAGGCCCTGAGCAGGGCCGACAGGGTGACGCCGTCGACGTACTCCATGGCGAGGAACCACGAGTCGAGGTGCCGCCCGAAGTCGAGCACCTGCACGAGGTTCGGGTGCGCCAGCGTCGCGCCCAGCTCGGCCTCACGGCGGAACATGGCCACGAACTGCTCGTCCTGCGCGTGCGAGGGCAGCACCCGCTTCACCGCCACCTTCCGCTCGAAGCCGCCCTCGGGGGAGTACGTCGCCGCGAAGACCTCGGCCATGCCACCCGCGCCCAGGCGCTCGCCCAGCACGTATTTGCCGGCGAAGTCCTTACGCCGTGACTCCTCGACCAGCCCGCGCACGCGGGAGACGAGGTAGCCCGCGCCGAGGCCCGTCAACACGAGCGTGATGGACGGGCCCGTGAGCTCAGCGGGCGGCGCGTGCAGCCTCCACAGCAGCACCGTGATGCACCCGAGCGCCGACACCGTCGCCAGCGCGATGGACACGAGGTCCAGCGACACCCCCGCCAGCACGACGCCCGCCGCCAGCGCCGGGGCGAGCGAGCCGAGCAGGTAGACGGGCTCGCCCATCGACGCGATGGCCGACAGGGACACCAGGCACATCACCGGCATGTCGAGCAGGCCCACCGCGAGCCCTGCGTGCGAGAGCAGCGCGGGCCACCTCACTGTCATGCCGAGCAGCAGCAGCGAGCTGGCCGTGTAGGTCGCGAAGAAGGGCAGCGTCGCCTGCCAGTCCGCCAGGCCCTCGACCTTCGCGAAGTACAGCGTGGCGAGCAGGTACGTCGCCGCCCCAGCCGCACGCATCCGCACCAGCACCCGCGAGGTGCGCCCGCGCTCCTCGTGGATGAGCTTCTGGAGGTGCTGCCGCACCGCGCGGTTCAACGTCGCCATCGCGCGCCGAGTTGAGCACCGTTGGACCCTGCGCGCCGCGTTCCTGCACCATCACCCCGTCTTCTCAGGGACTTCAAGTCTCCAGTGGAGACACTTCGCGCCACCCTGCCGAATTGCCTGCCGGCCTTGACGCCCTGCGCTATGGATCGCGCCGCTTCGCAGTCTTCTCTCACCCGGAGTGCCTCATGAAGATTCGCAAGGTGGCTGTCCTCGGCGCGGGCGTGATGGGCAGCGGCATCGCCGCGCACCTGGCCAACGCAGGAATCCCCGTGCTGCTCCTCGACATCGTGCCGCCGAAGGCCGAGCCGACCGACAAGCCCGACTCGAAGGCCTTCCGGAACAAGTTCGCCACGTCGGCAGTAGCGAGCCTCGTGAAGCGGAAGCCCGCGCCGCTGATGACGCCGCGGGCGGTCGGCCTTGTCGAACCCGGAAACCTCGAGGACGACCTCGCGCGGGTCAGTGAGTGTGACTGGGTCATCGAGGTCATTCCAGAGGACCTCAAGCTCAAGAACGACCTCTTCCGGAAGCTCGAGAAGCTGGTCCACGCCGACGCCATCGTCAGCTCGAACACCTCGGGCATGAGCATCAAGGGCATGACCGAGGGCACCAGCGACGCCTTCCAGAAGCGCTTCCTGGTGACGCACTTCTTCAACCCCGTTCGCTACATGAAGCTGCTCGAGCTGGTCGCCGGCGAGAAGACCGACCCGGCCATCATGAAGCGCGTGCACGAGTTCGGGGAGCGCACCCTCGGCAAGGGCATCGTCTACGGGAAGGACACGACGAACTTCATCGCCAACCGCATCGGCACCTACGGGATGATGCGCACGCTGCAGCTGATGGAGCAGCACGGCCTCGTCATCGAAGAGATCGACAAGATCTTCGGCCCCGCCATGGGCCGCCCCTCGTCGGCCGTCTTCCGCACCGCCGACCTCGTCGGCCTCGACACGTTCTTCCACGTCACGAAGAACTGCTACGACTCGCTGCCGAACGACGAGTGCCGCGACACGTTCAAGCCGCCCGCCTTCCTCGAGAAGATGATCGAGAAGAAGATGCTCGGCGACAAGACGCAGGGCGGCTTCTACAAGAAGCAGAAGGGCGGCGAGGGCGAGAAGGAGATCCTCGCGCTCGACCTGAAGACGCTCGAGTACCGCGCGCAGAACAAGGTGCGCTTCGAGTCGCTCGGCGCCGCGAAGGACATCGAGGAGCTGCCCGAGCGCATTCGCACCGTGCTCACCGGCCAGGACAAGGCCGCGAAGTTCGCCGAGCAGGTGACGCTCGACACGCTGGCCTACGCCTCGCGCCGCCTCGGGGAGATCGCCGACGACTACGTCAACATCGACCGCGGCATGCGCTGGGGCTTCGCGTGGGACATGGGCCCGTTCGAGGTCTGGGACGTCTACGGCGTCGAGAAGGGCGTCAAGCGCATGAAGGAGCTCGGCATCGCCGTGGCGCCCTGGGTCGACGAGATGCTGAAGGCCGGGCGCACCACCTTCTACGGGCGCGACGGCGTCAACGACACGTACTGGGACGTGAAGTCGAAGTCGGCGAAGCCCGTCGACCGCATCGCGCGTCAGGTGTCCGTCGAGCTCTTGAAGCGCGGCGACAAGAAGGTCGAGGGGAACGACTCCGCGACGCTCTGGGACATGGGCGACGGCGTGCTGCAGCTCGAGTTCCACTCGAAGATGAACAGCATCGACACCAACATCATCGAGCTGATGAACAAGGCGGTGGACCTCGCCGAGAAGAGCTGGCGCGGCATCGTCATCGGCAACGACGGCGCGCACTTCTCGGCCGGCGCGAACCTCGGCATGTTGCTGTGGGCCATCAAGGACAACCAGTGGGACGACGTGCGCAAGCTCATCTCGGCCTTCCAGGCCGCGAACCAGCGCATGCGCTACTCGTCGATTCCGGTGGTGGCGGCGCCCTTCAACTACACCTTCGGCGGCGGCGCCGAGGTCGCCATGGGCGCCAACTTCATCCAGGCGTCGGCTGAGACGTACATGGGCCTCGTCGAGGTGGGCGTCGGCCTCATCCCCGGCGGTGGCGGCAACCTCGAGCTGCTCCGCAACCTCTACGGCATGCACCAGGGCTCGAAGGACATGGACGCGCTGCCGTTCCTCAAGAAGGCCTTCCTCGCCATCGGCACCGCGAAGGTGGCGACCAGCGCCGAGGAGGCGAAGGAGCTCGGCTTCCTCACCCCGAAGGACGGCATCTCGATGTCGCGCGACCACCAGCTCGCCGACGCGAAGGCGGTCTGCCTCGGGCTCGCCGAGGGTGGCTTCCGGCCCCCGCGGCCGGCGACCTTCTTCCTGCCCGGCCGCAGCGGCGCCGCCACCATCGACATGATGCTGTACGACATGCAGCTCAACCATCAGATCAGCGAGCACGACCGGAAGATCGGCCAGAAGCTCGCCACGGTGCTGACGGGCGGTGACACCTCGCCGGGCGTCGCCACCACCGAGCAGCGGCTGCTCGAGCTCGAGCTCGAAGCGTTCCTCTCGCTGTGCGGCGAGACGAAGAGCCAGGAGCGCATGGAGTTCATGCTGCTCAAGGGCAAGCCGCTGCGGAACTGACCCACCTCGCGATTTCGAAACCGGAACAAGGAGACTCCCATGGCTGAGAAGGTCGTCATCGCCAGCACCGCCCGCACGCCGTTCACCCGCGCCCTCAAGGGGGAGCTGAAAGACACGCGGCCCGACACGCTCGCTGCCCACGTCATCAAGGCGGCCATCGAGCGCGTGCCGGGCCTCCAGAAGGAGATGGTGGAAGACGTGGTGCTCGGCTGCGCGATGCCCGAAGCCGAGCAGGGCATGAACGTCGCGCGCATCGCTACGTTGCTCGCGGGCCTGCCCGACACGGTGCCCGCGATGACCATCAACCGCTTCTGCGCGTCGGGCGTTCAGTCCATCGCGCAGGTGGCGGCCGGCATCCGCTCGGGCGCGTACCAGGTGGGCGTGGCCGGCGGCACCGAGACGATGTCGATGGTGCCCATGGGCGGCAACAAGGTGTCAGCCAACCCCGAGCTGATGGAGAAGTTCCCCGAGGTCTACACCTCGATGGGCGCCACCGCCGAGAAGGTGGCGGCGAAGTGGAACGTCGCGCGCGCCGACCAGGACGTGTTCGCGCTCGAGTCGCAGAAGCGGGCTGCGACGGCGCGCGAGGCGGGCCGCCTGAAGGACGAGATCGCCCCCATCACCGTCAAGGTCTTCGACGACGCCGGCCACGCGAAGGACGTGACGCTGGCCGACGACACCATCTTGCGGCCCGAGACGACGCTCGAGGGCCTGCAGAAGCTGAAGCCTGCCTTCGACGCGAAGGGCACGGTGACGGCCGGCAACGCGTCACCGCTGACGGACGGTGCGGCGGCGGCGGTGGTGATGAGCGAGGCGAAGGCGAAGGAGCTGGGCGTCAAGCCGCTCGGCTACTTCATCGACTACGTGGTGGTGGGCGTGCCGCCCGACATCATGGGCATCGGCCCCGTGCCGGCGGTGAAGAAGCTGCTCGAGCGCAACAAGCTCACCGTGAAGGACATCGACCTCTTCGAGCTGAACGAGGCCTTCGCGGCGCAGTCGCTGTACTGCGTGCGTGAGCTCGGCATCTCGCCCGACAAGGTGAACGTCAATGGCGGCGCCATCGCGCTGGGCCACCCGCTCGGCGTCTCGGGCGCGCGGCTCGTCGGCACCATCCTCCGCGAGCTCGAGCGGCGCGGCGGCAAGCGCGGCGTCGTCACCATGTGCATCGGCGGCGGCATGGGCGCGGCCGCCCTCTTCGAAGTGCCATGAAGCGTGGACCGCCGAGGCTGCTCCCAGGGCACGTCCCCGACCTCCCTCCGGAGCGCCTCGAGCCGTACCTGAACCAGCGCTGCAAGGCGGCGCTGATGAGTGGCCACTCGAAGGGCACGGGTGGATGGTGGAACGTTCCGCTCGAGAACCTCGGAGGCCCCGGCGTGGGGCTCGTCGTGGAGCTGCGTGGCCTGCCGACGAAGCTCGTCGAGTTCGGCGTCGCCACGGCGTCGTTCGGCGACGGGAGCGACGTCTTCACCAGCGCGCGGCGGTCCGTCGCTGAAGGCGTGCGCTTCACCTTCGACGACCTGCCGCTGACCCGCCGACGGCGCGCCCCGGCGTTCCCCGCGAAGAAGGCGAAGACCGCGAGGGGACAGCTCGAGCAGCTCGTCCGGTTCGAGCTGTCCGCGCTCGTGCGCCGCACGAGCCCCTCGCTCGAGTTCGTCTTCCGCTGTCACGCGGCGCCGCCACGCAGGGCAGTCCCCTTCACCCTGCGCGCCTGGCCCAAAGCGCACCCCGAGGGCGGCTTCACGATGGGGGCGTGGTTCGGGCACCAGTCGCTCTGGTCTCAGTTCGGCTGAGCGCTCGGCGCGCGAACATGGCCGGCCCGGGCCATCGGTGACGGACCGACGTCGAGGGTCAGCTGAGCGTGGGCCGATCGTCCCGGCCCCGCGTCGCAGTCGAATCGAGCTCCGTCGTATGAGTCGGCTGGGGCCTGCGCAGCAGAATCGATTCACCCGGGGCGCAGCGCTGCCGTCAGTCGCGGGTGACGCTCATCGAGGCGAACGTCCCGACCGGCACCGGCGCGGCCGCGGCCCAGGCCGCCTCACGGAAGGTGCCCGAGGCGACGCAGGCCGAGGACTCCGACGAGCGGTAGTGGCGCGGCGCTCCCGAGGGCACGCGCATGGCCGCGAAGTACGTGTGCTGGCCCTGCGCGTCCGTCACCCGCAGGTGCGTGACGGTGCTCGTCGGCAGGCCCCCAGCGGTGAGCGCGCGGTTCAGGTCGGCCGGGTCGTTCGCGGTGCCCGCGGGCATGGTGCAGCCCGAGTCGGCGAAGTCCCCGCCCTCGGACGACTCCCACGCGAGGCCCAGCGGCTCGCACAGCGGCGTCGGCACCCCCTGCGCACGCGGCGTGCAATAGAGCGAGAGCTGGCTGTCCCAGAAGATGGCGCTCACGTTGAGGCCCCACGAGAGCGGCGCCTTCGAGCCGTCGTCGCCGGTGAGGTGAATCGCCTTGAGGCGCGTGCCCGAGGCGAGCTCCTGCCATGCTCGGCCCGGCGTGCCTCCGCCCGCGCCGGGTCCCCCGCCCGACGTCGTCGAGCCCCCGCCCGCGCCCGGGTTCACCGAGAGGCTCGGCGGCCCGCACAGGCCCTGCGAGCAGATGAGGCCGAGGCCGCAGACGCCGCAGGTCGCCCCGCGCTGGCCACAGAACGAGGCGGTGGAGCCGAGCTGACAGGTGCCCCGACTGTCGCAGCACCCCATGCAGGTCGTCGCGTCGCAGCGGCCGCGGGGCCCCGAGGCGACGCAGCCGGTGAGGAGGAGAAACAGGACGAGGGAAAAGGGTCGCATGCCCCTTCTTGGAACGAGCCCGTCGACTTTGTTGCGGCGCTCTCTGGCATGCTCCTGCCCATGGTGTCGCTGTTGGCCATCGCGGGGCTCGTCGGGGTGGTGCTGCTGGGCGTGGTGGTGCTCGTCCTCTCGGCGCGGAACCAGGTGACGGTCACGGACGTCCGCCCGCCGCCGCCCGAGGGCGTGGTGCGCGCGCCGGGGACCGGGCCGGCCGAGGTGGCCGACCTGCTGCGCGCGGGCCGGAAGATCGAGGCCATCAAGAGGTACCGTGAGCTCACCGGCGCCGGCCTCAAGGAGGCGAAGGACGCGGTCGAGGCCCTCGAGCGGGGCGAGCCGGCTCCGCTGCCCCAGGCGCCACCGGGCGAGCAGCGCCACGTCACCCAGGAGATGGCCAGCGACGACCCCGAGCTGCGCGGGCACGTGTCGGCGGGCCGGAAGATCGAGGCCATCAAGCGCTACCGCGAGCTGACGAGCGTGGGCCTCGCGGAGGCGAAGGACGCCGTCGAGGCTCTCGCGCGCGGTGACGCCTCGCCCGCGCCCGCCCAGCAGACCCGGAAGCGTCACGTCACGGGCGAGCTCGCCATCGACGACGCCGAGCTGCGCGGCCACGTGTCGGCGGGCCGCCTCATCGACGCCATCAAGCGCTACCGCGAGCTGACCGGTCTCGGCCTCAAGGAGTCGAAGGACGCCATCGAGGCGCTTCGGGATTCGCTCAAGTCGTGAGCGTCGCTGGAGTACGGTTCACCCATGGTCATCACGCTGCTCGTGCTTGGCGGGCTGGTGGGAATGCTCCTCGGGCTCGTCGTGCTCTCTGCCTTCTCACGCGTGTCCGTCGAGGGGCTCACGACGCCGCACCAGCAGCGCCCGGCCCGCGAGCGTCGCGCTCACGACTACGGCGAGCTCGAGAAGCGACCCACGCGGTATCCGCCCGTGCCCCCGCCTCTCGCGCCGATGACACGCACTCCCGTGGTGCTGGGCCCGAGCCCCGAGCGGGTGCTGCCGGCCGTCGAGCTCTCGTTCGCCACTCCGTCGGTGCCGCCCGTCGCGGCGGTGAAGCCCATCGAGCCGCTCCCAGTGAGCGCGCCGTCGCGGGAGGTCACACCCGCCACCGTCCCACCGCCGCTTCCCCCGAAGCCCGCTCCCGCACCGGTGCCGCGGCCCGTCGAGAAGGTGGTGTTCGAGCCGCACCAGGAGCCGCCGAAGCAGAGGAGGGGCTCGCGCGACGAGAAGCGGGCGAAGGTCGTCATCGACGCCGCCGAGGCGATCGCTGGCGACGACGAGCTGCAGAGCCTGTTGAAGCAGGGGCACTTCATTCCTGCGCTCAAGCGCTACCGCGACAAGCACGGCGTCGGCCTCGAGGAAGCGAAGGCGGCCCTCGACGCCTGGCGCGCGAAGTCCGGCCGGAACGAGCAGGTCGCTCAGGTGGTGAAGAAGGCCGCGCAGGAGGTCGCCAGCGACCCGCAGATCGTCGCCGCCATTCGCAAGGGCAAGGTCATCGAGGCCATCAAGCTGTACCGCGCGAAGACGGGCGTGAGCCTGCAGGACGCGAAGGAAGCCATCGACACCTGGCGTCGCCACCTCGGCCGTTGACGCGGTCGCCTGAAGTCCTCCGCGTGAGCTCGCGCGGACGTCGCGAGCGCGTCACGCTCCTGTTCACCGTCAGCGGCCGTCGCCAGCGACCTGCAACGGCGACTTGCCGTCGGTGACGATGACCTTGGCATTCGGAGAGGTCGCGAGCGCCTTGAAGGCCTCGATGGCTCGCAGCCGCAGCACGGGGTCGGTGAGGCCTTCAGCCACGATCTTCTGCGCATCTCTCAGGCCCTCGGCTTCGATGCGCTTGCGGTCGGCCTCGAGCTTCTCGCGCTGGATGAGGAACTGCATGCGCTCGGCGTCCTGCTCGGCGGCCAGCTTGGACTCGATGGCCTTCGCGAGGCCCGCTGGCAGGACGATGGCCTTCATCAACACCGCGTCGATGGCGAAGCCGCGGCCCTGAAGCACCTCGGTCATCAGCTTCTTGATCTCCTTCTCGATGTGACCGCGCTCCGACGAGTAGAGATCGCGCGCGAAGAAGTGGGCGGAGACGTCGGCGGCCGCTGAACGAAACACCGCGACGATGAGCTCCTCTTCGTAGTTCTCGCCGATGGTGCCGAGCACCTGCGGCGCCTTCTCTGCCTCGACGCGGTACAGGATGCTGATCTGCGCGTCCACGTTGAGCCCCTCCTTCGAGGGCAGGGTGAAGTCCACCGTCACCGTCGTGAGCCGCACCGGCACCCGCAGCACCTGGGTGGACACGGGCTCGAAGAAGACGAGGCCCGGCTGCACGGGTTGCTCGTCGATCCGGCCCCACCGCCGAATCACGCCGACCTCTCCCTGGTTGATCACCGCGCACCCGGACTCGAGCAGCGCCAACAGCCCCACCATGAGCAGTCTCATGCTCGTGCTGGTAATGACGGCCGGGGCGCGCGCCACCGACCGCTAGAACGCGACGCCGATCGCCCCGCCCACCGTCCACCCGCGCGTCAGCGGCGAGACGAGGATGAGCTCGGTCACCACCGCGACGTTGAAGCTGAAGCTGGAGGCTCCGCCTGGCTGCGAGACGTCCAGGGACCCGAGGTGACCGCCGACGCGCGCGCGAAGGCCGGCCTCCCACCAGGCGTTACCCGGAGAGAGCGGCGCCGACCGGATGTCCACGCGGCCCGCGATGAAGCCGAGCTGCGCGTACAGCATTCGCGTGGGCCGAACGACGCCCCCCTCGCCCTCGACGCCGACGCCGTGGCCGAACTTGAGCCCCGGGCCAACGACGAAGCGGTCGCCGCACAGGCGTACGCCCTCACAGAGCGGGCCGCTCACCCCGCCGTAGCTGCCCTCGATGAGCGGCATGACGACCCACCCGGAGGCGAGCCGGTCGCGTCGTCGCGCCTTCGTGGGCCAGCCGAGGGGAACGCCCGCGACGAGATCGAGCCCGAAGAAGACGTTCCGTGCGCCGGTGACGACGGCGCTCAGCTCGAACGACGCGAGCGGCCAATGGGGCTGAACGCTGAGCCGGGTGCTGGTGAAGGTGGGGGCGCGTGCCGGGCGGACGCGGGAAGGCCCCTGCCCCTCTTCCGCCCCGGCCGAGCTGGCGACGAGGGCGCTCAGGACCAGCGCGTGCACAGGTCGGTGGTAGTGACGAGCCGGCTGCCAGGCACGTCTTCTTCAGCCTCACTCGCGGACGGCGCTGGTCGCGCCGCGCACCACGACGCCCGACGCCTTCACCGAGTCGAAGGTGAGCTGCACGAGGTCGCCGACACCCGGTGCGCCGACGGGCGCCACCACCACCTCCGAGCCCACGGGCGCCGTGGGCCAGGTCACGGGCGGCGCGAGGCCGGTGCTCGAGGCGAGGCTCCAGACGACGCCGCCGTCGCGCTCGATCGCGAGGCGGAAGGCGGGCGTGGCAGGAGTCCAGCTGATGGTGGTGCCGGTGAACCGGGCCGTCACCTGCGCCTCATCACGTCCGGTCGCGGCGCGTACCGTCACGGGCTCGCGTGGGCAGGCGGACAGCACCACCTGGCCCGCGCGGGCGCCGGTCGGCAGCTGGGCCTTCGCTGAAAGGGCGACGCCTGTCTGGACCGGCACCACGAGGGAGGTGCGCCCCTCACCGTCGGTCGCGCCGGTGAGCGTGCAGCGCGTGCCCGTCTTCCCGCAGATGGACGCGAAGGACGCCTGGGTGAGGCCGTCATCCATGCCGATGACGATGGCGCCGCCGAGGGGCCGGTCTTCTTCATCGACGACGCGCACGGAGATCTGACAGGGCGCGACGGTCGAGGCCGTGCTGCTCTGGACCGGGAGATTCCCGAGGGCGCGGCAGGCGGCTGAACCGCAGGCGCCGGCCTGCGTGGGGGCTGGGACGGTGGTGGCGGCGTAGACGACTCCGGCGTACTGCACGCGCGCGGGCTGCGGCTCGGGAGCGAGTGGCGCCTCGAAGCACACGGCGCCGGTGGCGTCGGACGCCGCGGGCTGTCCCCTCGATGGCAGCACGGTGAGGCCCGCTGCCGGAGCGCCGTCGATGCTGACCCGGCCTTCCACGCAGCCCGTCTCGGCGGGCGCCCCGAGCACGGCCACGACGCCACGCGCCACCGGCGTCACCAGGGCGGTCACGCCCGGGGCAAAGCGCCCCTCGCGGATCTCGTCGAGCTGGGCCTCGGCGATGAGGTGGCCGGTCTCGGTGCGCAGCGTCGCCTGCGGCCCGGGCCGCCACGCGCGGTCGCCGGGCCCGAGCGTTCCGGTGTTCACCTCGATGACGCCGGTGCCCGCGTTCGCGTCCACCACGCTCCGCCACGCGCTCTTCGGCACCCGCAGTCGCAGCGCACCGGACAGTGGAGCGCCGGCGTCGAGCTCGACAGCAGCGGCTGCGAGCACGGTGTCGGCGCCGGGGAGGCTGGGCGCGAGCCGGTCAGTCAACGGGAGGCCGAGGGCGGCGGCGCCAGACGGCGCGTCGCTCCAGCGCAGGTCCCCCATGCCGTCGGTGCAGGCCGTGTCGACGCAGTCGAGCGGCTCGAGCGGCTCGAGCGCGAACGAGAGCTGCAGCTCGGTGGACTCACCGACGCGCAGAGACGAGGCACGGGGCGCGAACCCTTCGGCCCAGGCGCTCAGCGTCGCGGTGACGACGCGTGGCGCGGGCGTCGAGAGCCGGTACGCGCCGTCGGCGGCCGTCGTGGCCTTCACTGGCGCGGCGGTGGACCAGAGCGTCACGTTCACGGCTCCGAGCGGGTCCGCGCGCCGGTTGAAGCCGCCCCAGGTGACCGAGCCCGAGACGACGACGTCGGTGGACCCGGGCCTGCGCAGCGGTGAGGGGCACGCCGAGAGGACGAGCGCGGCGATGGCGACCGCGCGCGTCACTCGAGGACCAGGCCGCAGTCCTGACACGCGCCTTCGACGAGCGCGCCGACGAACTGGCAGGCAGGGCAGATGACCTCGTGCTCCTGCGGCGTGCGCAGCGGGACGAGGCCCTCGTTGACGGTGCCCTCGCGACGGACTGCTTCAATCCACTCCGCCTGCAGCAGCTGGGAGATCCGGGCCGCGTCCGCCTCGCGAACGAGCAGCTGCACCTTCGCGCCGCAGCCACACCCGCCAGCGCAGCAGGCCTTCGCCGGTGGCTTCGCGAGCATCACGGGAATGTCGTGGTCGAGGAGTCGCCGCTCGAGCTCCTTCGCTTGCGCGACCGCGCTCTCGGCGAAGGGGACGAGGTCGAGTCCAGCGAGGGCGGCGTCGGCGGCGAGGCGGTCCATGCGGGGGACACAACCCCGGCCGCACCGCGAGCGTCAAGCGTCGCAGCGGCGGTCAGTATGGACGCTGGCCGGACCAGTTGCCGGGCGGCGAGTAGTTGCAGACGACGATCTGCCACGTCGGCCACATGGGGCCGAAGGGGCTCCCTGTGGTGCAGGTGCGACGTGCGCAACCGACGCTGGTGGTGCTTCGCCAGACGAGCTGCGTGTAGTGACCGCATTGCTGACCCGACGTGCACGTGTTGGTCGCGAGGTTGTAGTACTGCGCTTCGTCGGCCCACGAGACGACCGACGCGGTGTTCGTCGTCGCGCCCGCGCTCGCGTAGAGGTTCTCTCCCAGGTTGCCGCGGCCACCGTTGTGCGCCCAGGTGCAGGTGTTGGCCCAGGACTGCGCGACTGCCTGCGCCGAGGCGTTCCAGGTGAGGGGCGCGAGGGCAGGTGAGGGGACGGGCATCGCGTTCGCGCGAACGGTGTTGTGCGCCTGGAGCATCTCGGCCTCCCAGGTCGGCAATGCCGTGCCACCGGCAGCGGAACCACCGGCGGAGCCCCCAGCTGAACCGCCTGCCGAGCCGCCCGCTGCCGAACCACCTGCTGCGGAGCCACCTCCCGCCGAACCACCTGCTGCCGACCCGCCTGCTGCGGAGCCACCTGCTGCCGACCCACCTGCTGCGGAACCGCCTGCTGCCGACCCGCCTGCTGCGGAACCGCCTGCTGCGGAACCACCTGCTGCGGAACCACCTGCTGCGGAACCACCTGCTGCCGAGCCGCCTGCTGCCGAGCCGCCTGCTGCGGAGCCGCCTGCTGCGGAACCACCTGCTGCGAAACCACCTGCTGCGGAACCACCTGCTGCGGAACCACCTGCTGCGGAACCGCCTGCTGCAGAGCCGCCTGCTGCGGAACCACCTGCTGCAGAGCCACCTGCTGCAGAGCCACCGGCCGTCAATCCTCCTGCTGCGGAACCACCAGCTGCCGAGCCGCCTGCTGCGGAGCCGCCTGCTGCGGAGCCGCCTGCTGCGGAGCCGCCTGCTGCAGAACCGCCTGCGGTCGAGCCACCTGCTGCGGAGCCACCGGCCGTCAATCCTCCTGCTGCGGAACCACCAGCTGCCGAGCCGCCTGCTGAGGAGCCGCCTGCTGCAGAACCGCCTGCGGTCGAGCCACCTGCTGCGGAACCGCCCGCCGTCGAGCCACCCGCCGCAGAGCCGCCTGCTGCAGAGCCTCCCGCGGTCGAGCCACCGGCTGCCGCACCGCCAGCCGCGCCACCGCCCGCCGTGCTCCGCGGCTCACAGATGCCCCGGCCATTACACACCTGGGTGGCGTCACAGACGACGCAGGTCAGGCCATCGACACCGCACGTGGCTGGCGTAGAGGGCTGACACAGCCCGCTCGAGTCGCAGCAGCCCGAGCAGGTGGACGACGAGCACTCGGTGGTCGTGATGCCGTCGCAGCCGAGCAGCACCACCAGCATCGCGGCAGAGATTCGGACGAGGCGCATGAGCACCCATCATCACTCGATCGGCGCCCAGGCGCGATGGGCCGCCACCTGAACCAGCCGTCCCTCAGGCAACCACACGGCGGAGAGGTGGCCTCCGTACACACAGCCGGTGTCGAGGCCCAGCGCGTGTGGAGCCCGCTGCAGCTTCCGCAGCGCGTCGTGGCCGAACACCACGAAGCGCGGCCCTGGCCACAGCTCGGCCCACGGCGTCCCACCGTCCGCGCGCATCGAGGGCTTCCCCTCCGCGTCGAAGCTCCGCAGGTTGAGCAGCACGTGCTTCGGTTGCTGGTCGACGGGAGTGCCCGGCAGCAGACCCGCATGGACGACGAGGGTGTTCAGCTCCGCGAAGTCGAGGAACAAGGGCAGCAGCTCGAGGTAGGTCCAGTCGGCCTCACGGAGCGCCTCGGCGACGGCCCGGTGGGTGCCCTTGAGCGCATCCCCTCTCCCGTCACGCGCCTTGAGCACATGCGCGTCGTGGTTCCCCAGCACGCCGAGGGCCTGGTGCTCACGCGCGAGCTGCACGACCGCCGCCGAGTCCGGTCCCTTCGCGACCAGGTCTCCCGCCAGCACCAACCTGTCGGCCTTCGTCCAGCCGGCGACGCGGAGCAGCTCCACGAGCTCGTCAATGCAGCCGTGGACGTCACCGACGACGAGGGTTCGTCCACTCATCGCTTCAGGCGGTGCTCTCGAGCCCGGCCCGGCGGAGCGCCTGCTTCACCGCGGCCTTCACCGGCGCTGGCACTTCGCCTCCGGGAATCGCCCGGCACATCGACACCGTTCGCTTGAGCGACTCGCACGCCGCCGAACAGCGGTCGCACTTCGTCAGGTGGGCCTCGATGCGCTCACACGCGGCCTGGTCGATCTCGGAGGCGGCGTACGCGGCGAGCTCGTTGGCCAGCTCAGGACACTCGATGCCGGAGTCCGGCGCGTCGAGCACTGCCGAGAGCCGCTGCTTGAGGCCCAGCCGGGCGCGGTGGAGTCGTGACTTGAGCGCGCCGACCTCGATGCCTGCGACCTCCGCGGCCTCCTCGGCCGAGAGCCCCTCGACGTCGCGCAGCACGAGGGCTTCGCGATAGTCCTCGGGCAGCGTGCCGATCGCAGCCTGAATCACCTCGCTCACCTGCCTGGCGTGGGTCCGTGAGTCCGAGGTGCTGATGTCCTCGGGGAGCTGCTTCGCTGGCCCCTCGTCGAGGGAGTCGTGCTGGGCCGGCTCGCCCTCGCGCCTCCGCCGCTGCTTGAGGCAGAAGCTGCGCGCGATCTGGTAGAGCCACGTCGAGAGCTTCGAGTCGCCGCGGAACGAGTGCAGGTTCCTGTACGCGGCGATGAGGGTCTCCTGCAGCACGTCGGCGGCGTCGTTCTCGTTGCCGCACATGCGCAGCCCGTAGCGGTAGACCTGGTTCTGGTGCTTCGCGAGCAGGTCATTCATCGCCTTCTCGTCGCCCGCATGGGCGCGGGAGAGCAGGTCAGCCTCGTGGGAACGCATGGCGCTTCCTTATTCAAGGAATCGCCCGGCGTCAGCACGACCTGCGTCGGGCCCGCCGACCGGGCAGCAGAAGGGCGTGAAACCAAGGGGCGCCTCGTGTCATGAGGCGGCATGCGCGTTCTTCCCTTCGCCCTGCTCGCCGTCGTCGCCGCTGGCTGTCCCGAGAAGTCGAAGCCGGCCGAGGCCGCGCCGGCTCCCGTCCTCAAGCAGACCCTGGCCGAGCTCCCGCCCCTCACCAACGCCGTGCCGTTCACCTTCAGCCACGACGGCTCGTCCGTCTCGTGGGTGGGCTCGAAGGTGACGGGCAAGCACGAGGGCGGCTTCAGGGCCTTCAAGGGCGCGCTCGAGGTGGTGGACGGCGACCTCACGAAGAGCCGCGTGAAAGTGGACCTCGAGCTGAGCTCGGTGTTCTCCGACAGCGACAAGCTCGTCTCGCACCTCAAGAGCGCCGACTTCTTCGCGGTGGACCAGTTCCCCACGGCGCGGTTCGTCTCCACGTCCTTCACCAGGGGAGAAGGCACGCGCGTCGAGGTGACCGGCGAGCTCACCCTTCGCGGCGTGACGAAGGCCATCACCTTCCCAGCCGACGTCACGCTCACCGACGCGCAGGCCGACGTGAAGGCCGAGTTCACCATCAACCGCCAGCACTTCGGCATCGCCTACCCGGGCAAGCCCGACAACCTCATCTCGGACGACGTGCGCATCACGCTCGACGTGCACGCGAAGCGCTGAGCTCCCGGCGCGAGGGCCTGGGGCTGGTCGCGCGGGGCAGCTCGATTCCGCCGCGCCGCGCGTTGGGGTAGGGCGGGCGGCGTGGAGCGGCCGTCCTTCCGACAGCTCGTGCTGGTGCAGGGCGTGCTCTGTGCGCTCGCGTGGGGCGCGTCGGTCGTCTCGTTCGTCTCCCAGTCGTCGGGCGTCGCTGAGCGCTTCGCTGCGCTGGCCCGCGGCCCGTACCTGAGCTTCGCGGTGTTCGCGCAGCTGCGGGTGCTGCCCGCCTATGCGTGCATCGCCCTCGTGCTGGCGTTGCTGGTGCGCCCATGGCTTCGGACGAGCGCGGGCTGGCGGACCTGGTTGACCGTGGTGGCGCTCGACGTCCTGGTGCTGCTCGTCGCGCTCGGCCCCGCGCTGTGGCTCAGCCCCGGCTTCTTCGACAGCGTCGAGCGCAAGCTGCGGGTCGACCTCTCGCTGGTGGAGCGCGTGCACGGCCTCGAGCTGTTGACGGTCGCCTTCCTGGCCCTCGTCGCGGTGGCGTTCGCGTCGCTCGTGCGGCAGCGGAGGTGGCGGGTGACCGGAGGGCTGGCCGTCGCGCTCGTGTTCGCAGGCGCGCGCTATGAACCGTCACCTCCACAGGCCCGGCAGCTCGCGCGGCCGAACGTGCTCATCCTCGCGGCGGACTCCTGGCGGTACGACCGGCTGGGTGCCCACGGGGCGACGCGCGGGGATCTGACGCCGCACCTCGACGCGTTCGCGAAGACCGCCATCGACTTCCGCAACCACCACGTCGCGACCGCCAGCACGCTCGAGTCGTGGACGACGCTGCTGTCCGGTCAATTCCCGCCGCGTCACGGGCTGCGCAGCATGTACCCGTCGAAGGAAGAGGTCGCCGCGGTCGAGCGCAACCCCGACCTGCTCCCGAAGCGGCTCGCGGCGCTCGGCTACGACACCGTGGTGTCCTCTGATTGGGTGGGGAACCACTTCGACCTGGTGGACTACGGCTTCGCACGCCGCGACGTGGGGCCGGTTCAGAACTTCGAGGCGCTGCTGCTCGAGGCGACCATGCGCGCGCACCTGCTGCCGGCGCTCTTCTTCTCCGCAGCGCCAGGCGCCGTCGGTGACCTGCTCATCCCCGGTCGGGCGTCGCTCGCCTGGGCCGCGCGCCCCGAGGTGCTGACCGAGCGGCTGTTCGACGGCATCGACGAGAGCGTGTCGGCCGGCCGGCCGTTCTTCGGCGTGCTGTTCGCGAGCCCGACGCACCTGCCGTACAACGCGAGGCGCCCGTTCAACCGTCGCTACACCGCGGCGGACTACGAGGGGCCGCACCGCTACCAGGTCGAGGTGCGGGCGCACGAGCTCATCACCACCGGCTTTTCGCCGACGGTGCCGCCCGACGTCATCCAGCACATCCGCGACCTCTACGACGGGGCGGTGGCCGACTTCGACGACGTCGTCGGGGGCGTGCTGCGCGGGCTCGAGGCGCGCGGCCTCGCGGACACCATCGTCATCATCACCAGCGACCACGGAGAGGACCTCTACGAGCCTGGCTCGACGCTCGGCCACGGCACCAACTTCTTCGGAGGAGATCAGAGCACGCGGGTTCCGTTCCTCGTCCGCCTGCCGTCGCGCTCGGCGCGTTCCATCGACGCCATCACCCGGAACGCCGACGTCGCACCGACGGTGCTCTCGCTGCTGGGTGAGGCGCCCCCGGCCTCGATGCAGGGGGTCGATCTGACGCCGCTGGTGCGCGGCGAGACCGATGACCTCGACCTCACCGCGTTCGCCGAGACCTGCTACCTCTTCTTCCCGAAGGCGCGGGCGATGACGGGGCTGAGCGACGCCGAGCGCGCCGAGGTGGTCGATCTCGCCGGCGCGACGGACACGCTCGAGGTCGATCCGACGTTCCGCCACAACCTCGTGCTGAGGCCCTCGTTCCGTCAGGCCGTCATCGACGCGAAGGACCGCATGGTGCGCACCTCGAAGTGGAAGCTCGTCGTCATCCCCGGCAAGCAGCGCGAGCTCGTGCGCCTCTACGACATGGAGGTGGACCCGGCTCAGCGCGTGGATCTCTCCGGGCGCGGCCTCGCGGCGGAGGTTGCCCTGCGGGCGATGCTCGAGGCGTACTGGCGCTGAGCGCTCGCGCGGACGCGGTGGGTGCGGTGGCTCCATGCTGGTCACCGCGGGAGGGTGATCGATTCGAGCGGCGGTGCGCTAGGCTGGTCACGTCGTTCATGAGCTTCGATCCGACCCACCCGCGCGCGACGCCCGTCCTCGAAGAGCTCGACGCAACGGCGCCTCGCCCCGACCCCTGGCTCGGTCGGGTCATCGACGGCCGCTATCGGCTCGAGTCGCGGCTCGCGGCCGGCGGAATGGGCGAGGTGTTCAAGGCGACCCACGTCGAGCTCGGGCGCACGCTCGCGCTCAAGATGATGCGGGCCGAGCTCAGCAACGAGGCGTCCTTCGTCGATCGGTTCCGCCGCGAGGCCATGACCTCGAGCCGGCTGGGCCACCCGAACATCGTCGACATCATCGACTCGGGGCGCACCGAGACCGGCGAGTTCTACTTCGTCATGGAGTTCCTCGACGGAGAGCCCCTGTCGGCGCTCATCGCCCAGGGCCCCATGGCGCCGTCGCGCGCGGTCGAGCTCGTCCTGCAGATGGCCGAGGCGCTCGAGAGCGCGCATCGCGCCGGCGTCGTGCACCGCGACCTCAAGCCCGACAACGTCATCGTGGTGCAACGGGCCGGGAAGCCCTTCGTGAAGCTCGTGGACTTCGGCATCGCGAAGGTGGTGACGCCGCTCCCCAACCAGAAGCAGACGACCCACGGCGTCATCATGGGCACGCCTCAGTACATGGCGCCCGAGCAGGCGGCCGGCGTCGCGCTCGACGAGCGCGCCGACATCTACGCGTTGGGGCTGATTCTGTACGAGCTGCTCACCGGCAAGCCGCCGCTGACGGGCGCGACGGCGCCGCTGGTGATGTCGGCCCACATCTCGGAGCCCGCGCCTCCGCTGGGCCCCGGATTCCCGGCCGCGCTGCGAGACCTGGTGGCGCGCATGCTGGCCAAGCGGCCCGGCGATCGTCCCGAGTCCATGGCGAGCATCATCGCTGCGCTGAGAGCAGCACCGGAGGCCGAGCCGCCGGCGGCGCCGCCACGAACCAGGGTCATTCGCCTCGTGCTGGTGGGCCTCGTCGTTCTCGCGGCCAGCGCTGGCGTCTGGCAGGCCGTCCGCGCAGGACTCCAGTCCACCGTCCCCTCGCGCGCCGAGCCCGTGGTCGCCGAGCCCTCCGGCGCCCCCACCACCATCGCGCCGAACGCCGCCGCGCCGAACCCGGTCGCGCCGAACACTGCGCCGAACACTGCGCCGAACGCTGCCGCGCCGAACACCGCCGCGCCGAACACCGCCGCGCCGAACACCGCCGCGCCGAACACTGCGCCAAACGCCGCCGCGCCGAACACTGCGCCAAACGCCGCCGCGCCGAACACTGCCGCGCCGAACACCGCCGCGCCGAACACCGCCGCGCCGAACACTGCGCCGAACGCCGCCGCGCCAGGCGCCACGCCGAAGGTCCGACCGCCGCCCAGGCCAGCCGCGCTCAAGCCGTTTGCGGTCCCCACGAAGCCCGGGCCGAAGCCCGCCGAGAAGCCCGCAGGCGACGGCATCATCAGAGACTATCCCGTCGATTGAGACGGGCCGCGTTCGGGGCGCCGGCAGTCCCTCGAACGAAGGTGCCGGTCGTGCGTTGAGAACGAACGCGCGGAGGCTGCTCACGACAGCGCCAGCTCCCAGGACGAGCCGACGGCTGCGGCCGTCCTGCTCGCGTCGCCAGGAGCCCGGGCCGAAGCCCGCTGAGAAGGCGAGACGCCAATCAGGGACTCCCCCGGTCGGCTGAGGCGGGCCGCGTGACGCCGCAGTCCGTCGAACGAAGGTGACGGTCGTGCATAGAGGACGAACGCGCGGAGGCGGGTCGCGTTCGGGGCGGCAGTCACTCGAAGGTGACGGTCGTGGCGTTGAGGACGAACGCGAGGATGCCGCCCACGACCGCGCCAGCTCCCAGGAGGATGCCGACGGCTGCGGCGGTCCTGCTCGAGTCGCTCGACCCGGGCGCGAACGAGAACACCGTGCCGAGGATGAGGCCGGGGATGCCCAGCGAGATGAGCGTCGTGCCCAGGCCAAACGCGACGCCGGCGTTCCCCGTCTTGACGTTCAGGTTGACGCGGCCGCGACGCTGATGATCCGCCAGCACGAAGGTCTTCGACACGGTGATGTTCTTCCCGCCGATGAGGAAGTCGTCGTCAGCGCGGGCGACCGGCACGTCGCAGGGCGTGCGGCACTCCCCGTTGGGGTTCCCGTTCGCGCGAAACAGCCGCACCTCGGGGTCGTCGGCGACGATGTGCACCAGCACCTGCTTGTCTCCGAGCTGCAGAGCAAAGCCCGGATCCGAGGGCAGGGGGACGACGGGCGCCGGGAGCGGAACCGGCGCGAGCGGCCGTGGCTGAAGCACCGCCACAGGCACGGTGCCGAGCGGAGCCAGCTCGACGAACTCGGCGCGCGGCGCCTCGAGCGTGAAGTCGATGGTGCGCTCCACAGGCTCGCGGCCCTCGAGGTCCAGCCGCAGCAGGTGCCGGGTGGGCGGGAGCTCGACCGTCACCGGCGAGAGCCCGCGTGGGACTCCGTCGATGGTGACGCGCGCCTGCACGGGCAGGGTCGTGATGGTGAGAGCCTGCAGCCCCAGCTTCGCGAGCCTCTCACCGAGGGTGCGCAGCGCGCTCTCGGCTTCTCCCCGCTGTGGGGCGCCCGGGCTGAGCGCGAGCCACGCCTGCCAGGCGTCGATGGCCTTGAGGGTCTTGCCGGCCTTCTCCCACGAACGCGCAGCGTTGAACTTCGTCACGGGCACGGGGCGCAACGCCCAGGAGGCGTCGAACTTCTCGGCCGCGCGCTCGAACTCCCCGCGCTCGTACAGCGCGGCGCCCTCTTCGAAGAGCGCGCGAGGCGTCGGCTCCTGCCCGAAGGCGACGGACGCGAAGAGCATCACGAGAACGCAGCACCGGACCATGCGTCGGCATTGTGCGTCAGCACCGCGGCGTCTGCAGGCAGATTCTCGCTTCGCGCCGACCGTGCGAGGGTCGGCCGATGCGAAGACTGCTGCTCTGGGCTGTCGGGGGGCTCGCGGGGTGCAGCGCGAACCCCACCTGCCCGCTCGACCCGTTCGACGCCGGCTGCGACACCCGCCCCGAGTGCGCCGACGCCGGTGAAGGCCTCGCGTGCGCGTCGCAGGCCCTCCGCTGCACGCTGTGTGCGCAGTCGTACCACTCGTTCCTGGCCGAGTGTCGGCTGGTCGCGGACGGGGGCCTGCGCTGGACCGTCTCCCGCGGCACGCCACCGCCAGGCTGCCCTCCTGGCGGCGGGTGAGCCGGGCTCCCGTCGCCTGCCGCCGCCCGGGACTCGACTTCGGCTGCTGCGGGCTCTCCACACCCGCGACCAGGGCCCGCAGCCCGAAAGGGTCACGGTCGCGAGCGAACGGTCAAGACGGCGGGAGTCAGCGCAGCAGCACCTGAACGAGCCCGTCGTGCCCCGGCGCGCCCCGAGGGCCCTGGGAGCCATTCGCACCGTCACTGCCTCGCGGGCCCGCGCTGCCACCGGAGAGGGAGGTGGTGCGGCCGCCGGAGTAGCAGCTCGTCCCCATGCCGCCGGAGCCGCCCGCACCCCCGCTGCCTCCCTTGCCGCCGGGCCCGCCTTCGCCGCCAGGCCCGCCCCGCGAGCGGAACACCGCCCGCACGAGCGCCTCGTCACCGCAGGTCTGCCCGCAGACGAACTCCACCTTCACCAGGCCCCCGTCCCCGCCGGGCCCGCCGGGTCCGCCCGTACCGCCGGGCGTGCCGTTGCCGCCGCGACCACCGGTGCCGCCCGACATGCTGGGACACGACGCCGACATGCCGCTGGAGCCGGTCGACCCGTTGAGGCCCGCGCTCCCTGGCCTGCCACGAATCCCTGCGCCGCCCCGGCTGCCGAACTCGAACGACGATGCGCCCCGGGGCAGCACGAGCTGCTTGCGCACGCCGCTCGCGTCGACCGCCTCGACGAGCAGCGCCTGCGTCACCGGCACCACCGTGACGTTGACCGCCGGGCCGACCGTCGCGGTGGGGCCCTCGAAGAAGAAGGGGGCCGGGTGGAGCACGGTGAGGGGCACCTGCAGCACCTGCACGGCGCGACCCGCGACCTCGACGGGCGCGACGAGGCCGAACCCGGCGCGGGTGAGGTCGACGAGGTCCATCATCGAGATGAACTCGGGCACGAGCAGCGTGCCGTCGGGCTCGAGGGTCGCGACGCCGGCGCCGAGGTGCACCTCGCGCGCGTCGATGCACGGGGTGACGTCGAGCGCGTCGGGGCTCGCACACAGCGGCAGGCTCTGGCTCCAGCCCACCGCGAAGCGCAGGAAGGGCCGAACGTCGATGCGCCGCGCCGCCGCGCCCTCGAGGTCGGTCGACAGCCGGACGCGCTGGCCGGCGATGTCCTGCGAGGCGCGCACCTCGGCGGGGAGGGGGAGGGCCGGCTGCGCCACCGGCATGGGCAGCGCGGCGAGCGGCTGCGCCCAGCGGCCCGTCTGGAAGACGGCCTCCTCGACCTCCGACGCGCGCTCCTTCACCTCACGGAACGACGACGTGGCGAGGTGGAGCCTGATGAGGCGACGTCGCGCCGCCGCGCGAAGCTCGTCATCGAGGCTGCGGGCGCCGATGCGACGCAGCACCCTCTCGTCCGAGAGCCCGAAGACGCGGTCGGCGGTGAGCGGCGTTCCGTCGAGCAGGCCTTCATCCAGCTCGAGCACCGCGTCGAGGGCCTCCAGCGCAGCCCGGGCTCGCGGGTCGTTCGCGCCCACCTTCTTCAGCTTTCCCCGGAGCGCCTCGAGGGTCTCCGAGCGCTCCCGCGGCCGTCCCGCGAGCACCCGGTGCACCACCTCGAGCCGCCTCGCGTCGGACTGCTCCGCGAGCCCGACGGTCAGCCTCGCGAGCCGCTCGAGCATGCGGGCCCGGCTCGGCGCGGGGAGCGTGGGCAGGAGCGTCAGCGCACAGGTCGCCCAGCGATCGGGCACCGTCGGCTCTGCCTCGAGCGCCGCGACGAACGGGTCGACGAGCGCGTCGTCGGTGCGGCGAAGGTTCTCGGTCGTGCAGGCCGTGAGGTCGTTCTGGGGCCGCGACGCGTAGTGCGCCAGCGCCTCGCCCGGCCACTTCTGCGAGTCGGCGCGCAGGTTCTCGAGCCGATACTCGAGCGGGAAGGTGGGGGCGCAGGCGACGACCGACGCGAGGAGCAGCCAGAGGGCGGGAGCAGGGAGTCGAGGCGACATCGCGCCCACCGTAGCCGTTGACCCACGAGGTGTCGTTTCAGGAATGCCGCGGACGAGCGGTCGCAGGTGGCGTCGCCCTCGTCGTCGCTCCCCGACGAGCCTCCGTCGCAGGGCCGGTCGTGCGCACAGCGCCCAGGCGCTTGACGCCGGGAACCCCCGGTCGGGACGGAGCCCGGGTTCAGTGCGCACGCCAACGCGGGCAGCGCGGGTCTCACCACCCGCGAGAGACGCGCGCGGCTGAGGTCAGGTGGCCTTCGGCGGGTGGCGCGTGCCGGGCGTGTTGAGGCCGAGCTTCCGGAAGCGGCGTCGCACCTCGATCTGCAGCTTCAGGCTCGGCGGCTGCGTGTCGCGGAGCAGGTAGGGGCGCTTCAGCTTCTCCCACTTCCACTCGCCCAGCTTGTGGAACGGCAGCACATCGACGCGCTCGATGTTGCCCAGCGAGGCGGCGAACGCGGCCAGGCCGTCAATCTCCTCCAGCTTGTCCGTCCACCCGGGCACCAGCACGTAGCGCAGCCACACCCGCTGCTTCCGGGCGGCCAGGCGCCTTGCGAAGTCGAGGATGGGCGCCAGCGGGACGCGCGTCAGCTTGCGGTGCGTCTCCTCGGAGAACGCCTTGATGTCGAGCAGCACCAGGTCCACCGCGTCGAGCAGCTCCTCGCTCGCGTTCGCGTTGAGGAAGCCCGAGGTGTCGAGCGCGGTGTGGAGCCCGAGCTTGCGGGCGCCTTTGAGCAGGGCGAGCGTGAACTCCGGCTGCACCAGCGGCTCTCCGCCCGAGATGGTGAGCCCGCCCTTCGCGGCGCGGAGCATCGGCACGTACTTGCGCAGCTCAGCCAGCACGTCCGACGCCGTGCGCTTCTTGCCGTCGGCCAGGTGCTGGGAGTCGGGGTTGTGGCAGTACACGCAGCGCAGCGGGCAGCCGCTGAGGAACACCACGAAGCGCACGCCCGGGCCGTCGCTCGTTCCGGCGGTCTCGATCGAGTGCACCCGACCGACTGGATCGACGAGGGGCTGCCTGCTCATGACGAGACGGCGTGCAGGGTCCGGTTGATGACGTCGAGCTGCTGCTCGCGCGTGAGCTTGACGAAGTTCACCGCGTAGCCCGAGACGCGGATGGTGAGCTGCGGGTACTTCTCGGGGTGCTCCATCGCGTCGAGCAGCGTCTCGCGGTCGAAGACGTTGACGTTGATGTGCTGGCCGCCCTGCGCGAAGAACGCATCGACGAGGTTCACCAGGTTGGCGTCACGCTCCGGAGCGCTGGGGCCGAGCGCGCCAGCGGTGATGGAGAAGGTGTACGAGATGCCGTCCTGCGCGTGCGCGTAGGGGAGGCCAGCGACCGACGCCATCGAGGCCAGCGGCCCCTTCACGTCGCGGCCGTGCATGGGGTTGGCCCCCGGCGCGAAGGGCTCGCCCAGCTTGCGGCCGTCAGGCGTGCTGCCGGTCTTCTTCCCGTAGACGACGTTGGAGGTGATGGTGAGCACCGACTGGGTGGGCACGGCGTCCCGGTAGGTGCGCTGCTTGCGCAGCCTGGCCATGAACTGCTCCACGACCCACACCGCGAGGCGATCGACGCGCTCGTCGTTGTTCCCGAAGGTGGGGAACTCGCCCTCGACCTCGAAGTCGGTGGCGAGCCCGCGGGCGTCACGCTTCACCTTCACCCGTGCGTGGCGAATGGCCGAGAGCGAGTCGGCCACCACCGACAGGCCTGCGATGCCGCACGCCATCGTCCGGAGCACGTCGCGGTCGTGGAACGCCATCTCCAGCCGCTCGTACATGTACTTGTCGTGCATGAAGTGGATGGCGTTGAGCGTGTTCATGTAGGCCGTCGCGAGCCAGTCGAGCATCTGCAGGAAGCGCTCCTCGACCAGCGCGGGCTCGAGCACGTCGGCGGTGATGGGCGCCAGCGGAGGGCCGACCTGCTCGCCGCTCAGCTCGTCGCGACCTCCGTTGATGGCGTAGAGCAGCGCCTTCGCGAGGTTCGCGCGCGCCCCGAAGAACTGCATCTGCCTGCCCAGCCGCATCGCCGAGACGCAGCAGGCGATGCCGTAGTCGTCGCCCCAGTGCGGCCGCATGAGGTCGTCGCCCTCGTACTGGATCGACGACGAGCTGATCGACGTCCGCGCGCAGTACGCCTTGAAGGGAGCTGGCAGGCGCTCGCTCCAGAGCACCGTGAGGTTGGGCTCGGGCGCCGGCCCGAGGTTGTCGAGGGTGTGCAGCATGCGGAAGCTCGAGCGCGTCACCAGGGTGCGGCCGTCGAGCGCCATGCCGCCGATGCACTCGGTGACCCAGGTCGGGTCTCCCGAGAACAGCTCGTTGTAGTCGGGCGTTCGCAGGAACCGCACCATGCGCAGCTTGATGACGAGCTGGTCGATGAGCTCCTGCGCCTCGGCCTCGGTGATTCGCCCCTCGGCGAGGTCGCGCTCCAGGTAGACGTCGAGGAAGGTCGAGACGCGGCCCAGCGACATCGCCGCCCCGTTCGCCTCCTTGATGGCCGCGAGGTACGCCAGGTACGTCCACTGCACGGCCTCACGCGCGGTCGCGGCCGGGCGGGACACGTCGAAGCCGTACTGGCCGGCCATCGTCCGGAGCTCCTCGAGCGCCTTGAGCTGATCCGCCAGCTCCTCGCGCAGCCGCAGGGTGTCGGCGTCGAGCTGCGCGAGCTCGAGCGACTCGAGCTGGCCGCGCTTGTCGGCCACCAGGCGATCGAGGCCGTAGAGGGCGAGGCGCCGGTAGTCGCCGATGATGCGCCCGCGCCCGTAGGCGTCCGGGAGGCCCGTGACGATGCCCGACTTGCGGCAGCGCAGCATCTCGGCCGTGTAGACGTCGAACACGCCGTCGTTGTGCGCCTTGCGCACCGCCGGGAAGATCGCGTCCAGCGCGGGCGAGGCCGTGTAGCCGTACGACTCCAGCGCTTGCTTCACCATGCGCAGGCCACCCGTGGGCATGATGCCGCGCTTGAGCGGCCGGTCGGTCTGCAGGCCCACCACCACCTCGAGCGCGCGGTCCACGTAGCCCGGCGCGTGGCTGGTGATGGTCGAGATGACCTGGGTCTCGGCGTCGAGTACGCCCTTGCGGCGCTCCTCCGCGAGCAGCTCTTTCACCTTCGCCCAGAGCGCCTGGGTGCGCGCAGACGGGCCCTCGAGGAAGCGCTCGTCCCCCTCGAAGGGCGTGACGTTCTTCATGATGAAGTCGCGGACGTCGATGCTGCTGGTCCACGGGCCCGGCGTGAACTGACGCCAGGCATCGGTCACGACGGCGGCACTCGGGCTGCTCAGGGGCGCGTTCATGGCTCACTTCTACGCCACTCGAGCGGCAGCGGCGACGAAGGGCGCGCGCCGTGAGGGCGGCGCGGCAGTGGTCTGTCACGAGCTCGCAACGAGGAACGCTGAGTCAGGTCAGCAGAACCCGCTGCACGCGGGCAGTCCTCCTGATAACCCCGACGCGTCGTGCTCATCCACCAGGAGGAACCATGAAGAAGCTGTCACTCGCGCTCACCCTCGGCGCCCTCGCGCTCGCCGGCTGCACCGAAGATCTCGGCCCCATCACGAAGACCTGGACCGAGCTCGCCAGCTCGCTCACCTCGCAGGTCGCC
The DNA here is from genome assembly GCA_016793095.1 of Myxococcaceae bacterium. Taxonomy (GTDB): domain Bacteria; phylum Myxococcota; class Myxococcia; order Myxococcales; family Myxococcaceae; genus Xiheimicrobium. The sequence goes on from JAEUJQ010000071.1 coordinate 211,616, forward strand.
GAGCTCTCGAAGACCCTCACTGACCTCAAGGGCAAGGCCGGCGCGGTCGCGGCGCCCGCCGCCGATGACAAGGAAGGCAACGAGCTCAAGGGCAAGCTGGACGGCGCCCTCGCTGCCTTCGAGAAGGGCCTCACCGACGCGCAGGGGCTCATCGGGAGCGGCACCGCCTCGGTCAACGAGGCCATCACGAAGGGGAAGATCGCAGGCGTGCAGAGCGCCATGGACAAGGTGAAGGCGGACGTCACCGGCGCGCTGGACAAGCTGAAGGCGCAGCCGGGCGTGATCGAGGGCCTCATCACCGACCTCCAGAAGCGTGCCGCCGAGCTGGCCGCGAAGGCGAAGGTCGAGGCGGCGGCCGCCGCTGCCGACGCGCCTCCTGTCATGGACGCGACGAAGGCTGGTGAGGCGGACTACGGCGCCCTCGACTTCAAGGAGGGCACGGATCAGCTCGCGCTCGACAAGCTCTCGACGAAGGCGAGCCTCGACGCGATGGTGCTGCTGATGAACAGCTGCGCCGAGATCACCGTCGAGGTCGAAGGCCACACCTCGAAGGTCGGCGACGCGAAGAAGAACAAGGACCTCTCGGCGAAGCGCGCGCAGGCCGTCACCCGCCACCTCATCAACGTCGGCAAGGTGAGCCCGTCGAAGATCAAGAAGACCTACGGGTACGGCAGCGAGAAGCCGGCGATGGACGAGCCGGATCCGGGCAGCGACGCCGAGAAGGCGATGGAGCCCGCGAAGCTCGCCGCGGTACGCGACCGCAACGAGCGCATTCACCTGCGCATCCTGAAGCCCTGCCCCGCGGGCAAGTGAGCTCAGCCCGACGCAGGCAGTGACGAGAGTACCGGCCGCCGGTTCCTCCCCGGAGTCAGCGGCCGTCGCGTCTCTGCGGTCCTGGACCGTCGACTCGTGCTTGCCCGGCTCGCTGCCTCCGGACAAGCTGCGCCGCCTCATCAGCCCCCGGGAGGGAGACTCATGCACCAGAAGCTCATGTTCGCCGTGTCGCTGTTCGTCGCCACCGTCGTGTTCGCCGGAGACCCCGAGTTGAAGCCAGCTCAGGAAGAGGGCAAGGAGCAGTTCGACGAGTCCGTCGGCAAGGCGCTCAAGTCGTTGAACGAGAAGTGCGGCACCAAGCTCACCGCCGTCAAGACCGACTTCCACAACTTCAAGCCCGAGGAGTGGTCGGGCATGGCGTTCTACTCGTGGTGCGATCCGGTCGTCGAAGCCATCACCACGTTGTGCGATCGACCCGCCTACAAGAAGGCCATCGCCAAGAAGCTGACCGGCATTCAGTGCCTCTTCTCCGGCGTGAAGCCGGCCCAGAAGGACGACGGCAGCAACGAGGGAACGCTGCGCAACATGTCCTTCGAGAAGGGCCAGTTCATCTTCCGCATGTCGAAGGACTCGGCGAACGTCTCCGACAACGCGAAGGCGGTGATGGAGAAGGCGCTGAACTGACGCGGCGAGCAGTCGGTGACGGGCCCGGGGCGGCTTCGCGTGAGGCGGGGTCGCCCCTCGCGCTGTGTGGTGTCTGGAGTGGCGCCACCTGGGCTATGGCTCGCCCGCCATGACTCGCGCCACGTGGATCCGTCTGGGCCTCTTCCTCCTCGCGCTCGGCGTCACCTCGCTGCTGTGGAGCCGGACGCTCCGCTTCGACGAGGTGACGCAGACCTCGTGGACCGAGCTGCTCGCGGCGGTGGACGCGGGCCGGGTCGCCGAGGTGCTGCTCGAGAACGACCGCGTCGAGGCCGTGCTCGTCGGGTCCAACGCTGACGGTCGCCGTCGGGTGATGGTGGCCTCGCGCCTGCCGAACCTCGACGAGCGCGGGCTGCTCGAGCGCCTGCTCGCGAAAGACGTGAAGGTGACGGGCCGCATCGAGCGGCAGTCGGCCTTCTGGGCGGCCGTGGTGTCGTCCATCTTCCCCATCGTCATGCTCGTGCTGCTCTTCCGTGCGACCGGCGGGCTGCTCGGCGGCGGCAAGGGGGGCGCCCGGCCGATGAGCTTCGGGAAGAGCCAGGCGAAGATCTACGACCGCTCGAGCGAGAACAAGGCGTCGTTCTCGGACGTCGCTGGCGTCGACGAGGCAAAGGCGGAGCTTCTCGAGGTGGTGAACTTCCTCAAGGCGCCCGCGAAGTACCGGGCCCTGGGCGCCCGCATTCCGAAGGGGGTGCTGTTGGTGGGAGCGCCGGGCACCGGCAAGACCCTGCTCGCGCGCGCCGTCGCCGGTGAAGCGGCCGTGCCGTTCTTCTCGATGTCGGGCTCGGAGTTCGTCGAGATGTTCGTGGGCGTGGGCGCCAGCCGCGTGCGCGACCTCTTCACCCAGGCCCGGGAGCGTGCGCCCTGCATCGTCTTCATCGACGAGCTGGACGCGGTCGGAAAGACGCGCGCCGGCGGCACCGGCATCTTCGCGGCCAACGAAGAGCGCGAGCAGACGCTCAACCAGCTGCTGGTCGAGATGGACGGCTTCGACCCGGGGGTGGGCATCGTCATCATGGCCGCGACCAACCGCCCCGAGGTGCTCGACAAGGCGCTCCTGCGCGCGGGCCGCTTCGACCGCCAGGTGCTGGTGGACCGGCCCGACGTGAAGGGGCGCGAGGCCATTCTCGGCGTGCACCTCGCGAAGCTCACGAAGGTGAAGGGGGTGGACCTGAGGGTGCTGGCGCAGCGCACCTCGGGCATGGTGGGCGCCGACCTCGCCAACGTGGTGAACGAGGCGGCCCTCGCCTGTGCGCGCCGCAGCGGCGAGGTCGTCGAGCAGCAGGACTTCGACGAGGCGCTCGACCGCATTCAGCTCGGGTTGCGCAAGGCGGGCCTGGTGATGCGCGAGGAAGAGCGCCGGCGAGTCGCCTGGCACGAGGCGGGGCACGCGTTGGTGGCGATGAGCGTCTCGCACGCCGACCCGGTGCACCGGGTCACCATCATCCCCCGCTCGGTGGGCGCGCTGGGCGCCACGCTGCAGCTCCCCCTCGAGGACCGCTACCTGATGACGCAGCCGCAGCTCGAGGACGCGCTGGTGGTGCTGATGGGCGGGCGCGCCGCGGAAGCCCTCGTCTTCGAGTCCGTCTCGACGGGGGCACAGAACGACCTCGAGCGCGCTTCGGAGATTGCCCGCCAGATGGTGTGCCGCTTCGGCATGTCAGCGCTGGGGCCGCAGGTCTTCGGGCGGGCGCAGGGCGGGCTCTTCCTCGGCGGCGCCGCGGGCCTCGAGGAGCGCAACTTCAGCGACGAGACCGCCCGCCGCATCGACGGCGAGGTGGCGCGCGTGCTCGAGACCGCCGCTGGCCGCGCGAAGGACGTCCTGACCCAACGCCGCGGCGCCCTCGATGCCATCGCCGCGCGTCTGCTGGAGGTCGAGACCCTCGAGCGGCCCGAGCTCGAGGCGCTGGCGAACAGGCCGCCGCGGGCGTGAGCGCGACTGCGGCTGTCACCGGTGGGCGACGAAGAACTCGTAGGCGAAGAAGTCGGAGTACCGTCGGTACAGCTCCGGCTCCTGCGCGAGCTGCTCGAGCGTCGCGAGCGCGTCGGGGTCGCCTGCATGCGTCACCTCGAGCTCGGCGATGCGGCGCTCCATCGGCGTGTAGAAGTCGTCCCACCAGGCCTCGTCGGGCAGGGTGAAGTGCCCGTTGAGCGAGAACCCCGTGCGGGCCAGCGCCGCGAGGACGTCGGCCACCCGGCCCATCGTCGGGTAGTCGGCCTCGAAGCCCGCGCGCACCTCGGGCGGCGCGCCTTCCTTCCGCCACACCGCGTCGGTGAACGCGACGGTGCCACCCGGTCGCAACAGCCCGTGGCAGACGCCGAGCGCGTTCTCGAGGCCCAGGTTGTAGAGCGCCCCCTCGGACCAGAGCAGGTCGAAGTGCCCGGCCGGAAGCCCGCTGCGCGCCATGTCACCGACCAGCGGCCTCACCCGCCCCTCGAGCCCGCGCGCCGCGACCGTGGTCCGCAGCCGCTCGATGCTCGGCGCGTGGCTGTCGAGCGCGGTGAGGTGCGCGCCAGGCAACAGCTCGGCGAGGTGCAGCGTCTGGCCTCCCACACCGCACCCGAGGTCCAGCACGCGTGGCTCGGTGGGCAGGTCGGCGCAGAGCTCGAGCGCCCGCTTCGCGCACGCGCGGTTGCCCGGGCCCTGTCGCGGCAGGTGCTCGTAGACCTCGAAGAAGACCTGCCAGAAGCGTGGCCCCGGGGTGCCCATGGCCCCATCTCACCATGGGGAGGCCCGCGACAGGTGAGCGCCGCCGTGGCAACCGCCCTTCGTGTCGTTGGCGGGCTACGCTGGCTCCCCAGCGAGGCCCTCATGAGAGCGTTCTTCACGTCCGTCGTGCTGCTGTCAGTCGCCGCGTCCGCCGGTGAGAAGGTGCTGGTCGAGATGGAGGTCGTCGATGTCGTGCCGATGGAGGAAGGCCAGGCCGTGCTGCTCGCTCCTCGCAACGAGAAGACGGTGGTGCCCGTCTTCGTCGGCGAGTTCGAGGCGAACGCCATCAAGCTCAAGCTCGCCCGCCAGCAACCGCCACGACCGATGACGCACGACCTGCTCGACACCACCATCAAGGCGCTGGGCGGCAAGGTGACCCGCATCGTCATCGACGACCTGAAGGGCGGCACCTTCCTCGGCAAGCTCACCCTCGAGCAGGGAGGGAAGAGCATCGAGCTCGACGCCCGCCCGTCGGACTGCATCGCGCTCGCGCTGAGGGCCGGCGCGCCCATCTTCGCCGCGAAGTCCGTGGTGGACCAGGCAGGCCTGCGTCCGCCCGAGGGAGAGCACCAGCCTCCGCGCCGGCAGAAGAAGCCCCAGCCCGGCTTGCCCGAGACGCTCTGACCCCAGCCACCCGTCAGGAGTCGCCTGCTCCGGCCGCAGCCCGCTTGCCCAAGACGCTCTGACCCCAGCCACTCGTCAGGAGTCGCCTGCTCCGGCCGCAGCGCGCTTGCCCGAGACGCTCTGACCCCAGCCACTCGTCAGGAGTCGCCTGCTCCGGCCGCAGCGCGAGACACGCTGACACCAGCCTCCGTCAGGAGTTGCCTGCTCCCGCCGCAGCGCGCTTGCCCGAGACACGCGGACACCAGCCTCCGTCGGGAGTCGCCTCGCTCCGGCCGCAGCGCGCTGGCTCCGCACGTTCAACCAGCGAAGCGGGAGTCAGGTGAACGGACGCGCCGTTCAGCGAGTCGGAGGGCCGGCAGGAGGGGCTTCTCGCGGGAGCGCTGAGACGAACGCGCTCCGCGGTCTCAGCCCTGAAGCGCTCGAAGACGACGGCCCGGGAGGAGACGTGCTCCGCCCGGGCCGCGATGTTCAACGATGACTCAGCGCGCTCAGCGACCCAGGCCGTCCTGACACGTCTGGCCGGCGCGCAGACGACGCCGCCCGCCGCGATGTCGACGACGACTCCCCTGCGCTCAGCGACACAGGCCGTTCTGGCACGTCTGGCCCGGCGCGCAGACGACGCCGCCGCAGGCCGCGACGCACACGCCGTTCTGGCACGTCTGGCCCTGGCCGCACGCGAGCATCGCGTTGCACTGCACGACGCCCGCGTCCACCACGTTGCCGGGGCACGGAGGGAAGGTGCAGTTGGGGCCGGTGCGGGTGACGTACGTGCCGTTCGGGCACATCATCGCGTCTGCCGGGCACGCCATGCCACCGTCGATGGGCGGGCTCACGCACATGCCGTTGACGCAGGTCTGGCCAGCGCCGCACGTCTGCGAGTTGCACGCGACGCCCGCGTCCACCACGCCCGAGCCGCACGGCGGGAAGGAGCAGTTGGGGCCGGTGCGCGTCACGTACGTGCCGTCGGGGCACATCATCGCGTCAGCGGGGCAGGCGATGCCGCCGTCGAGCGGCTGGCTCACGCACATGCCGTTGAGGCAGGTCTGGCCGCCGGGGCAGACGGTGCCATTCGCGCAGGTGACGGGCGCGGTGCAGCGGCCGGCAAGGCACACCTGGTTCGGCCCACAGTTCGCGTCGCTCATGCAGGCGCCCGTCGAGGTGCAGACGCCGTTGATGCACGCGAGTCCAGCAGGGCACGGACGCATCGGGTCGCACTGCGCCGAGTTCACGCACTGGCCGGCGATGCAGAAGGCGCCCAGCGGGCACTGGCTGTCGCTCGTGCAGCCGGTCGGGTTGGGCACGCACAGCGCCCGCGACGGATCGCAGGTGGTGCCGGGTGGGCAGGTGACTCCGTTGGCTCCGCAGCCCGTCGAGATGCACGCGCCGTTCACGCACTGCGCGCCCTGGCTGCAGTCCCGCGAGGTGACGCACGTGGGCGGAGGGCGGCACAGCGCCGTCGCCGGGTCGCACACCTGGCCCTGCGGGCACGGCACGTTCATGCAGCCGCCGATGCACTGGCCGTTCACGCAGGCGAGGCCGGGCGGGCACGCCACCACCGTTCCGGGGCACGGCGCGAAGTCGCAGTTCGGGCCGACGCGGCCCACGGAGCTGCCGTTCGGGCACTGGCGAACGTCGGCCGGGCACACCGTGCCGCCGCAGGGAGGGAAGCTGCAGTTGGGGCCGGTGCGGGTGACGGTGCTGCCGTCGGGGCACACCATCGCGTCAGCCGGGCACGCCATCGGCACCGGGCCGCAGGGGGGCGGCGGCAGCGGCACGCACACGCCGTTGGGGCTGCAGACCAGCCCCTGCGGACAGGGGCGCATCGCGCTGCACTGGGCCACGCAAGCCCCGTTCACGCAGAGCGCGCCGCCCGGGCACACGGTGTTCGCGCCGCACTGAGGAGGCGGGGTCGCGCACCGGCCCGTCGCCGCGTCGCACCGCTGCCCCTGGGGACAGTCGGCGTCCGCGCGGCAGCCGTTCACCACGCACACGTTGTTCTGGCACGTCTGGCCGGCGGGGCAGCCCTGCACGATGCCGCAGCCGGTCGCGCACACGCCGTTGACGCACGCCGAGCCGGGAGGACAGTTCGCGCACGTCGGCGGTCGCGGCTGGCACGTGCCGGGGCAGTTCAGCGCGCCCGCGCACGGCACCTGCACGCAGAGCGAGGACGCGGGGCAGTCGGCGTCCGCGCGGCACTGGTTGTTCGCTGGACGGCACCGGCCGTTGCGGCACACCTGGCTCGAGTGACACTGCGAGTTCGACTGACAGGGCCTGCGCCGCAGCGGCTGGAAGCTGGTGAAGCCGTCGATGGTGAACGTCGCCCGGCCCTGCGCGTCGACGGTGACGGCCGACGGCGGCAGCTCGAACCGGGTGCCGTCCGCCTCGCGCACCAGCACGGAGATCTCGTCGCCAGACTCGCTCAGCGACAGAGGCAGGGTCATGCGTGCCGGCTTCGAGAAGCGCGTGCCAGCCGGGCCCCAGGTGGCGACGGGCCCCGCGGCGGTGTCTTCGTCGAGCAGGCTGTCGAGGCCCACCTCGAGGGTGATGACGGTGTCTCCAGCGAGGGCTCCAGCGGGGACCTCGAGCGTCGTGCCCGCCAGCAGCGCGCTGTCCTTCTCGGACACGGCGATGGTCTTCCCATCAGCGGCGGTGACGCTCTCGCTCTTCACGTACCGCGAGCCGACGTTCTGCGTTCCACAGGCAGCGAGCAGGAGCAGACAACAACAACAGCCGACGAGCTTCGACGAGGTCATGTGTGGGTCTCCCTGAAACGGCGTACGCAGATGAATGTCTTCACCCTCGAAGGACGTTCATCGGCGCGAAAGCGGCGTCACTTCGCGCAGTTGGCGGCGAAGGACGGCGGACGTGAGAGGCTGGCGGCGAGCGCGCAGGCCTCTTCGAGCAGCCCCTGTGCGTGCAGCGCCGAGGCCTTCACCGCCCGCACCTCGTCCGCGCGCTCGCTCCACGGGAAGCGCGAGAGGAAGGCGTCGGCGCGCCGCACGGCCTCGGGCCACTGCGCGAGCGCGACCGTCGCCTCGAGGGCCGAGAGCGCGCGCTCGGGGCCCAGCGTGCCGCCGGGGAAGCGGGCGTCACCCTCGTCGAAGGAGCTCAACGCGCGGGCTGGCTGCTTCTGGTGGCGCAGCTCGAGCTCACCCCGCTTGAGCAGCGCGGCCTCGGCCTTGAGCGAGCGCGAGCCTGCCACCACGCTGAGCGCGCGGCTCGCGTCGTCCCACCGCTGCTCGACGGTCGCGCGCTCGGCGTCGGCGTCGGCCCGCAGCACCGGCGCGTCGGCGCTCTCGAGCGACCGCAGGCGCTCCACGTCAGCGGAGCCCACGCCCCCGCGGGCGACCCGCCGTTCGCCGTCGATGACGAGCACGCCCTCGACGGGGGTAATCGACACCTGCTCGCCGGCGACCTCGAGGGCCGCGATGGCCGAGTCCACCACCACGGTGCGAGCACCAGCCTTCACCGTCACGGGGGTCTGCCACGCGCTCACCACGAGGCGACCGGAGCGCAGCGTCAGCGTCGCGCCCTCGCGCTCGAGGCGCGCCGAGGAGCTGACGTACGCGAAGCCCTCGTGCTGCACCTCGAGCGACTCCTCGCGGGGCCAGAGCACGAGCGCCACCGCCGCGGCAGCCGCACACCCGGCGAGCGCGAGGACGAGGGTCGCCCGCGGGCGACGAGGCGCCTGCATGGCGCGCCACACCCGCTCCCTGGCCGCCGGGTGGGGCGCCTCGGTGGCTGCGCGGTACTCGGAACGCCAGTCATGGCTGCTCATGGCTCGACTCCCAGCTCGCGGGCGAGCGCCTGGAACTCGCGCCGCGCGTAGAACAGACGGGTGCGCACGGTCTCGACACGGGCTCCGGTGAGCTCGGCGATCTGCTCGTGCGTGAGGCCTTCAATCTCGAAGAGGGCGAACGCCTCGCGCTTCTCGCGTGAGAGCCGCCGGAGGATGCGCTCGACGCTGCGCAGCGTGTGGCGCGCCTCGAGCCGCCCGTCGATGGTGTCCTCGCCCGGCTCGGCGCGGCCGAAGAGCCCCGCGAAGACGTCGCGCACCCGCCGCCGACGCAGCCGCGCGGACACCACGTTCGCGACGATGCGGTAGAGCCAGGTGGTGAACCGGCCCCAGGTGAAGGTGGGGAGCTGCTGCCAGGCGACCTGAAACGACTCCTGCACTGCGTCTTCGACGTCGGCCTCCGGCAGGCCCAGGCGACGCGCCGTGCGCCAGGCGAACTCGAAGTGCTCGTCGTAGAGCGAGCGCCAGGCCGCCTCATCCCCCGCGCGGCAGCGCTCGACGAGCGCCCCCGGCCCTGCCAGTTCAGCAGGAAGGTCGAGGGGTTGTGAGGTGTGCGCGGCCAGCATGGGGTCGTCCGCAGATGAATGTCCTGACCCTCGCCGGACGTTCATCGGTCCGCCCTTTCTCGTTCCGCCACGCCCGCGACCGCCTCGATTGAGAAGCATGCCAGTATCCGCGCCCCATGCGTGTCCTTCCGTCGGTCGTCGCCCCTCTCGTCGCGCTCGCCGCGAGCGCCCAACCGGTGCTGGTCGACCGCATCGCCGCGGTCGTCGACGGAGAGCCGGTCTTCCAGTCGGACGTGGAGCGCCGGGCCAGCCGCGATGACCCCGACGCGAAGGCTCCGCAGCAGCGGCTGCGCGCGCTCGCCCGAGCGCGGCTCGACCTCATCGACGCGAAGCTCATCGCGAAGGACTTCCGCGTCACGCCGACCGACGCCGAGATCGACGCGGCCATCGACGGCGTGGCGAAGGGCGCGAAGCTCGACCGCGCTGCGCTCGAGGCGGCGGTCACGCGTCACGGCATGTCGCTGGCCGAGTACCGGGAGGTGCTGCGGTCGCAGCTGCTCGAGCTGCGCTGGCTGATGACGCGCTCGAAAGAGCGCAGCGTGTCCATCTCGTCCGACGCTGAACGAGAGGCGCTCCGCACCAGCCTGGTGGTCGAGCTGCGCAAGCGCGCCGTCATCGAGGTGTTCGAATGAGAGCCTTGCTGCTCGCGCCGGCGGCCCTCATCGGCTGCGCGACGACCCCACCAGCGCCAGCCGCGACCCTGCCGCCGTCGACTCCCGTCGCCACCGTGTGCCCGACCACCGCCCCCGAGCGCGCCGCCTTCATGCCCGGCCGGGTGCTGGGCGGGCGCGTCGAGAAGGTGTGCCTCGTCGGGGCCGGTGACGAGACGTCCCTGCGCTTGAGAGAGGAGCTGGCGCCGCGCGAGGGCACGAAGAGCGACGAGGACGCCGTGCGGTCAGACCTGTCTGCCCTCTTCGCGACCGGGCTCATCCGCGAGGCCCGGGTGTATGGCGACGTGCTGCCGTCGAAGGGCGTGAGGCTGACCTACGTCGTCGTCGAGCGGGCGCTCGTCACCACCGTGCGCCTCGAGGGAGCGCCGGCCTTGACGCCTGAGCTGCGGCACCAGCTCGAGGTGAAGGGCTTCAGAGACACCGCGACGCAGCGGGCCCGCCTGCGCGACCTCGCGACGCAGTTCTACGAGAGCCAGGGCTACGCCGAGGCGGCCATCGACTTCGAGCCGAAGCCCGTGGCCGGCGGTGTCGAGCTGGTGATGAAGGTGACCGAGGGCCCGCGCTTCCTGGTCCAGGCGCTCTCCTTCGAGGGGGCGAAGGCCATCGCGGTGAAGGAGCTCGAGAAGGTGGTGCAGACGAAGCCCGGCAACCCCGTGCGCTCCGAGGTGGTCGCGCAGGACGCGCTGCGGCTCAACGATGCGTACTTCGACCGCGGCTACGTGGCTGCGTCCGTCAGCCACGCGCGCCTCGCCCTGCCGTCTGGAGCGACCGACGTCACCTTCACCATCACCGAAGGGCCGCTCTTCCGCGTCGGCGACATCGTGCTGAAGGGCGCGCTCACCCCCGCGGCGCTCAAGGGGCTCGAGACGAAGAAGGGCGCCGTGTTCTCCCCCGCGGCCGTGAGACGAGACCTGGAGCGTCTGCGCGAGCGCGCCCGGAAGGACCAGGGGGAGCTGGAGGTCACCCCCTTCACCGAGCTCGACGAGCAGAAGAAGACGGTGAAGCTCACGTTCGAGGGCACGGCGAAGTGACTCAGCGGCTCCGGCCGCCAGCGCTCAGGTGAACGAGCAGCTCGAACCGGGGCGTCTCGACTCTCGTGGCGAGGCCTTCGACGGCCAGCGCCGGTGTCGCGAGGTTGACGAGGCCGGTGACGTCGAGCGCGATGACCACTGGTCCGATGGCGAACGCCGCGCGCGCGCCGGGGCCGAGGCTGGGCGCTGGGGCGAAGACGGTACGCGTCTGGAACAGGAAGGGGCCACCCGCGGTGCCGGCCGACAAGCGCAGGCCACCGCGAAGGCCAGCGCAGAGCTCGACCGGGGTGTCGAGGCACGCCATCGCGTGCGGAAGGACGAAGAGCGACTGCGTCGCGAGCGCGCCACGGGTGCGGTTCTGCTCGTCGATGACGGGCGTGGAGCCGCCGAACGAGAACGCGCCGAGGACTCCCACGCGCCAGGGCCCCACGAGCCTGAACGCGGCGTCGAGGCTGAGGAGCAGGCTCAGCGTCGACGGGGTCGGCGTCGAGAAGCCGGCGCCGGCCGTGAGCTCGAAGCGCGGGCCGCTCGGGCGGGGATGCTGCTCGACCGGTGGAGCCACCTCGCGCGCCGTGCTGACGAGGACGGTTGACGGTGCCGGGCTGATGCCGCTCGTTTCGTCGGTGATGACGGGAGCTGGTGTGGCCGAGACCAGCGGAGGGGCGCTGCTCAGCGAAGGGGGCGTGGAGACGGGCGGTGGCGTCGGGCCGGTCGTCGTCGCGTTGCTCAGCGGGGTCGGCGGGCCGGCGCCGGGCGCCGTCGTGCCCCTCGTGGCCGCGCTCGCTGGCGGGGCGGAGCCGGTCGGCGGAACCGGCGGCGCTTCAGTCGCGGCTGTGCGGGCCGGGGCGCCGATCGGCGGCGGTGCGCTTGTCGTTGGCGACCCGGATGGAGGACGCGACGGTGGTGGAATGGGTGGCGTCTCGGGGGTCGTGTCGCGGTCGGGAGTGGTGCTGTCGCGCGTCGTCGGCGGCGAGACTCGCGGTGGCAGGGCGCCCGGCGTCTTCGCGCTCGCCCCCGGTGGTGTCGTCCTGGCCGGGTCGGTTGGCGCGGCGTTCGTCGCCGCAGTCTTCGTCGGGCTGGGCATGTCGTTCACCGCCGCGCGGTCCGTCGGTGGAGTCTTCGCCGCCGGAGTCTTCGTCGGGTCGGGCGTGGCGTTCACCGCCCCACGGTCGGTCGCCGGGGTCTTCGCCGCGTCCACCGGCGCAGCGTTCGCGAGACGGTCCGCCGGCGGAGCTGCCGAGGGCCCCGCGCTGGTCGTAGTCCGCTCGGCCACGCCGGTCGTCCCTGGCTCGGCCGTCGCGCTCCTCGCCGCAGGGTCGCCCGCTCCCGCGTTCTTCGTCGACACCTCTCTGCGTGGGCGCGCCCCGCCGTCCTGGGCCGGCAGTCGCACGACGATGTCTCTGAGCGCGCGGTCGATGATGAGCGCGGCGGCGACGGCGGCCTCGTCACACGACGGCGTCGGCAGAAGACGCTCGATGGCCGTCACCCCCTCGAGGTCCGTCACGCGCAGGCGATGTCCACCGCCCTCGGGATCGAGCCGCAGGGTGAGCTCAGCTTCGCCCTCGACGAAGCGCACAGGGGCACGGCGCAGCTCCCGCTCGAGCACGCCCCCTGGCGAACACGCGCTCGCCGGCGAGACCGCGATCGTCGTGGGCGCGGCCGCGAGCATCGTCGTCACGAAGACGAAGGCCGTCACGCTGTGGCCACCCCGAGCACGTGGCTACCGAACCACAAAACCGCCGCGTCGGCGCGGACGCACTCCCACGCGCACGCCAGGGCTGCGACCGCGTCGACGCCGTGCCTCACGAGAACGCAACCCGCTCCGAAGGGAAACCGTCGGGTCGTGGCGACTCCGTCGAGGGAATGAGAAAGGCGGTCAGTCATGCGGCTCCGACTCCTCCTTCTCCTCGTCGCGGTGGTGGCATCTTCGGCGCGAGCTCACGGCATTCAGTTGGCCGCCGGTGGCGCGTGGATGGCCAACCTCAACAACGAGCTGCGGGTGGGCGCGACCGACCTGCAGCTCTCGTGGCGGCACGACCTCGCCTGGTCGGCGCTCGAGGCTGGGGTGGAGTGGATGCTCTTCTTCCCCGCTGGACGCGCGGACCCGATGGTGGGCGCGCGCGTCGGCTGGTCGGTGTTCAAGGACCTCGGCCCGGTGCGCCCCCGCGGGGGCGTCTCGGTGGGCGCCTACTGGACGCGGGTGTCGCCGGTGTTGCCCGTCGGCTACGTGGACCTGGCGCTCGAGAAGCCGCTCGGCCCGTGGACCCTCGGCGTGCAGGTGAGCGGCATGCTGAGCCTCTTCGGCGCCGGCGTGCAGCCCCGCCTCTTCATCGGGAGGACCTTCTGATGTCGCGCGTCGCCCTCGCCGTCCTCCTCGCCTCCGCCTGCGCGCCGGTGCCCGACACCATCGACACGAGCGGCGACCGGTACCTCGAGCGCCGCCCTTCGCCGGCCACCCTCGTCGACCCGCGCGGCGTCTACGTGGGCGGCTGGTACGAGTCGTTCACTGGCGCGTTCAACCAGTCGGCCGCCGCTGGGAACGCCTACAACCTGAAGTCGTGGCTGCACGTGAACGTCGACGACCCGCGCTTCTACGTGGTGTTCCAGATGGTGCGCACGGACTTCGCCGGCAACATCGCCGTCGTCGTCACCGACAAGCAGACGGGCGCGTTCCACAGCGAAGACGTGGTGCAGATGTTCTCGAAGAGCCTGACGTGCGACCCGGCCGTGACGACGCTGGCGGACTCCCAGACGGGCTCGTCGATGTCGCTGGTGGACGGCGCGCTCGTGTTCGACGTGAAGGCGAACGGGTTGCGCGTGAAGGGCAGGGCCACCGAGTTCCTGCAACCGCCGCTCACGCAGATTCACCGGTTCCACGACGGCTACGGCGCGCTCGGCATCTGGGGCAACGTGCGGCTCGACGAGGGCACCGTCACCGTCGCGGCTGAAGAGCACACGCTGCAGCCCGGCTCGCTGGGCCTCTACGACCGCACCGTGGGGCACCAGCGCACGACGCTGCACTGGAACTACGTCGCGACCTCGGGGCGCGCACGCAGCCGGGCGACGGGTGAGGTGCGCACCTTCTCGGTGCAGGGCGCCATCGACCTGCCGCGCAGCCGCCCGCTCGCGAACACTCAGAACCACGGCTTCTGGGTCGAGGGGCGCTTCGCCAAGGTGGAGGAGCTGCGCTTCGAGTACGAGACCCTCGGGGGCGGGAGGGACTTCGGGCCATGGCACGTCTTCACGCCCGCGAAGGCCGGGCGCTCAGCGCGCGTCGACCTGACCATCTCGCCGCCGCCGGGCTTCGAGCGGCTCTTCCATCGGCGCAACCAGAGCGCCGACCTGTGGATCGTCGAGCGCGACTTTCATCAGATCTACGGCGTCGTGACGGGCACGCTCGAGCTCGACGGCGTGACGTGGGACGTGGAGCCGAACACCTGGGCGCTCGCCGAGCAGGCGCTGGTGGTGCTCTAGCCGAACGGAGCGCGCTCACCTGCAATTGGCCGTGAGCGGTTCCCAGCTCACTTCAGGTGCGGCGCCAGCACTCTGGCGAGCTCATCGGGAGCGTCGGCGATCCACGCGCGTTCGATGCTCAGGTACTCCTCGCGCACGAGGGCGAGGATGCGTCTTTCGAGCTCGGGCTCCGCCTTCCAGGCGGCGACCAGTCGCCTCACCAGCAGCTCGACGCCGGCGCGCTGACGCCAGACGAGCGTGCCCAACCGGTCCCGCAACGGGCCGGGCGACCCGTCGAGGAACTCGTTCACCACCGGACGGGCGGCGTCGCGGTGGTCGATCCAGCTCAACGCCTCGAGGATGACGGCGCGAACCTTCGGCGACTCGGTCGGCAGAGCCGCGAGCAGCGGCGCGGTGGCGGCCCCCGGGAAGCGGCGGGCCAGGCGCATGTACATCGACTCTCTCGCCGACTCGAAGCGCCGCCCGGCGTTCGCCCGCGCCCCGAGGGCCTCGATGAGCTGCTCGGCCGTCACCTCGTCGTCGAACACGGCGTCGGCCCTCGACTGCGCCGAGCCGCGGGTGAGCGCCGAGCCACCAGCCTCTTCCTCGAGCTCGGCCAGGAGCTCGCCCAGCGGGTCACCCTTCTTCCGCAGCTCGTTGCGCCGGGCCGCTGCGCGCTTCCCGTCCAACGGGGGGCGCCAGTCGCAGGGCGCCGCGGGTCGGAAGAACTTCCGAGCGAGCGCATCGCCGCGGGAGTTGGCGAAGCGAACGGAGAGCGGGTCGAGCCGCACGCCGCGCTTGCGGTCGAGGGTGACCTGAACGTGCGCGTTGCCCACCAGCACGATTCGGGCGGCCTCCTCCTGTTCGAGCAGGGGCGCCACGAACTGGAGAACGAGGAGCAGGGCCTCGGCGTCGGCGACGGCGCGCGGCAGCCACAGTTGCTTCGCCTGGCCGTAGGCCTCTCGACCGCCAGCTGCGTGGGTGAGTGCGTCGACGAAGCGACCGGCGTCAGCCACCAGGTCGAGGGCCTCGGTGGTGGCCTCCGTCTTCGGCAGACGGCCGCTGGCGGAAAGCGAGAGCACAGACCAGTCATCTTCGAGCTCGGCGCCGGTGCGCACGAACACCCCGTACGAGAAGTCATCCCAGGGCGAGGTGAAGAGCACCAGCACGTCGCTCCTGCACTTCTCGACCAGCGCCAGGAGCGAGTCGTAGGTGTGCTCGGCGTCGCTCTTCGTGGGCCAGTTGCCTCGCTTCGGCGCGCGCTCGGGCTCGACGCACAGGACGCTGAGGGAGTCAGGCATCGGCGGGATTGTGCGAGTCATGCCCCGGTTGCTCAAGGGGCCGCTCGCGCGCTCAGCCCCAGCCCAACGCGAGCTGCCGCGGTCGGCGCACGGAGGGCGGCTCGAAGGGCACCCGCGGTGACGCGCGCGGAACCCACGCGAGCACGGGCGACACGTTCCGCTCGCCGCTCAGCTCGCGCAGCGCCGCCGCGGTGAGCCAGTCTGTCGAGGCGCCGGGCCCACCCTGCACGCGCAGCTGCAGCACCGCGTCAGCCGGCGTCGCGTCGATGATGCCCGCCACCACCCGCCGCGCGTCGCTCGCCGACAGTCCCGCGAGGTCGACGGCCCGCACGAGCATCGGCCGCGCCGGGAGCGGCGCGAACGTCCACCGGACCAGCCCGTCCGTGAGCTCCAGGAGGACCGAGCCCTTCGTCTCCTCCACCTCGGCGAACGAGGTGCGCTCGACGGAGCCGGCGTAGATGACGGGCGGCGCGCCGGGCATCACCTGGTGCCGGTGAACGTGGCCGCTCAGCACTGCCGCGAAGGACGCGGGGAGCGCGGCGCGGCGGATGACGTCGTCACCCGAGCGGAAGGTGAACGTGCCCGGTCCACACGTCGCGCCCTCGACGCACTGGTGCAGGCACAAGACGCGCACGTCGGCCTGCACGGCGCCGTGGCCCGTCCCGGCCAGCAGCGCGCCGAAGCGCTCGCGCACCTGGTTCGCGTACGGGAAGCCCACGAAGGCCACCCGCACGCCCCGCGCCTCGAGCACGAAGGTGCGCGGCCGGTCGAACACGTGCAGCCGGGGATGCAGCGCGAGCAGCGGGAACGGCAGGCGCGAGCGCTCATGGTTGCCGGGCACGAGCAGCACCGGCACGCCGGCTCTGGCCACCCGCAGGAGGGGCTCCAGCGCGGCCGCCGCGAGCGCCGGAGAGACGCGTGCGCGGAAGTGCAGGTCTCCGCCATGGAGCACCACGTCGACGTCTCCCGCGTGCGCCGGCGCCAGCGCCCGCTCGAAGTTGTCGAAGAAGTCGTGGCCGCGTCGCCGGCGGTTGACCCGCGCATGGGCCGGCAGGTCGAAGCCCAGGTGCGTGTCGGAGACGAAGAGCACGCGCATCACAGCGACCCGGTGCGAGGTTCGCCGCGCGGGGTGACGACGCTCGCGGCACCTGAGCGCGGCGCGCTCCAGCGCCCACTGGCAGGACGAGCTCGGCTACGCGGCCTGGCGACGCGAGGACGAGCTGGACCGCGAGGCGTGACGACGGCGCTCATCAGAGCCACCCGAGGACGCGGTCCAGGCCTGCGCTGCTGAACGTCGCGTGTGGGCCGAGGCACACCGCGACGGCGTGCTTCGCCGCGACCAGCCGCTTGAGCTCGGTCGTCAGCACCCGCAGGCGGTCGAAGCGCGCGACCGAGAAGCCCTCGTGTCGGCGCAGCCCCGTGCGTGCGTGGTGCGCCGGCAGCGGAGGCGCCGTGCCCGCGGCCACCGACGTCTCCACCGTGAGCGCGCCGTCGTCGATGACGAGCAGCCGGGCCTCGTCCACGCCATCGTCGGAGAAGACCACCGAGGCCTCGGTGAGCCGAGTGAGCCACCGCGCTCTCCGCCGCGCCAGCGCCACGCGCACCGCGAGCCACTCCAGCGCGCTCGCCACCAGCGCCGGCGTCCACTCGCGCGTCTGGTCCGCGTCGTCGTCCTCTTCCTCACGGCCGCGCCGGCCCTCCATCCACAGCCGCGTTCCGAGCCGCAGCACGCCAGACACCGCGAGGTGGGGGCTCACCTCGCCATGCCGCACGCGCAGCAGCTCGAGGCCCTGGGTGAACACGTCCCTCGAGGGCGCCCACCGCCCACGGCCCAGCGCCTCGGGAGCGCCACGGGTCGCGGCGACCACCTGCTCGAGCAGCTCCGGCGACGAGAACGGCCCGAGGCTGCAGGTGGCGCTCGGGGACGGCGCCCGCTGAGAGAGGTCGGGCGAACAGAACCAGACCGCGCGCTCCCGCTCGGTGAGCGCGACGTTGTAGGGCGGCCGGTGGCGCTTGATCTCATCGGGCTCGCGCAGCGCCGCCTCGAGCGGACTGGCGGTCACCTCGAAGGACAGGCCCCGCGCCTGCGCCAGCATCTCGAGCGTGCGCTCGTGCCCGCCGCGCTGCTTGCGGAAGTAGCTGTTCACCCGGTGGTGCAGTGACGCGGCCTTGCCGACGTAGAGCACGTCGCCGTTGGTGCGCAGCATGCGGTACAGCCCGGGCTTGTGCGGCAGGGCGAGGCGGGTCGCGCGCGGCATCGGCCAGGTGCGTCGGGAGCGGCGCCGCTCGACCGGCTGCGCCAGCAACGTCTTGAGCCCGTCCCAGGTGGTGACGCCGCGCTCCTCGAGTAACCCGACGAGGTGCCGCCACACCACGAGCGTGGCCTCGACGTGCGCGGCGCCCCGACGGAGCGGACCGACCGCGTGGCCGAAGTAGCCGGCGAGCGCGCGCAGGCCCCGGCGGGGCAGGTCGGGCACGAGGCGCAGCGACAGCTCGTGCGTGCAGACCAGGTCGAGCGGAGACAGGCCGCCAGCGAGGCGCTCGAGGAAGGGCCGCTCGAAGCGGGCGAAGTGCGCGACCGCTGGCGCGGGCTGTGGCGCCAGACGCGCGGCCTCGCTCGTGAGCTCCCGCCACGCCTCGGCGGCCTCCACGCCGCCTGCGCAGAGCCCCTCCGTGATGCCGGTCACCCGCACGACCGCGGGAGGAACCCGGGCGCCGGCGGGCAGCTTGAGGAGCCGCGCGCGGGCCGCTCCCGTGTCACTCGAAGTCCAGCTCAGCTCGAGCAGCTGGCTCCCCGCCGCCTGGCAATCGACGACCAGCACCCGCTGCTGAGAGAGCATCTCCGACACCTGAACGAGCGTACAGTTACTACCCATCGGCGTGAAGCGCTCCGCGAGGGTCGTCTCCCGGTTCGCCCGGGTCGCGGAGCGCCACGGCGCCGACATGGCCGACGCGAGTCAACCGCCGTGGACTGCGCTGACGACTACGCTGGGCCAGCCGCTGCAAGTCCACCCCCGTCCTCGAGGTGTCCGCTCATGAAGCTCGTCGGCGTCCCGCTGCTCGTCCTCCTGTGGTCGCCAGTTCCCGCGAAGGCTCCGTCGGCCACGTCGAACGACGACTGCGCGACCGAGACCGCGGCGCCGCTCGCGATTGGCGACGATGCCGTCACGAAGTGCAAGCGGTCCTGCAACTCGCGTTGCGCCGCCGCGAACAACAAGTCGAAGTGCGTCGCCGAGTGCCGTCGCGCCTGTGAGCGCTGACGAACCCGCGCCGTTCTCGCCCGCGACGCTCAGGGAGGAATCGGTGGGAACCAGGCGCAGCTCGAGCGCTCGACGCACGGCTCGAGGGGCACCTTCGTGCCGCCGGAGCTCAGGTACGCGCCGAAGGTGTTGAGCAGCAACGAGCCGAGGTCGAAGGACTTGCCCGGGTCGGGGATCGGGAAGCTGTGCGCGCCCTCGGGGTCCATGTACGGCATGAGGCCGCCCACCACGCCGCCGATCTTCTCGCTCGGCCCGAACGCGCGCAGCGGCGGGTTGAGGCGCGGCACGCCGAACATGTCGTCAGCGCCCGGCCGCACCGCCTGCAGCACGTCCACGTCCATCAGCGCGGGACGGCCCTGGCTGTCGAGGTAGCGGCGCGTGCGCTCCACGCCCTCGACGAAGCCCACGTCGATGAGCTGCTGCTGCGTCGACTTGCCGTAGCGCGGGTCCACCTTTCGCACGTCGAAGAAGCCGGCCGCGCGCATGAGCGCGTTCGCCGTCGAGATCGGCACGCCCGGGTCGCCGGCCATCGGCACCAGGAGCGCGCGCGTCTTCACCTCCGAGCCGTCGCCGTACTTCAGCGTGCGCGTGCCGTCGTAGAAGGGCGCGAAGTTCGCCGGGTCCGCCGACTCGAGGGCGATCTGCCCCAGCGCCAGCAGCCGCCGCAGCTCGGGCGAGCCGCGCCGCAGCCCATACCCGTCGGCGAACGCGTACAGCTTCGTCCCTGCCGGCACCACGTTGCCGAACACCTTCACCTCGCGGTCGATGGTGTCGATGACCTTCACGGGCGTGAAGCCCGTCGGGTCGCAGCCCGTCTTCGGCTGGCTCGGCAGCACGTCGTCGTACAGCTCGAGCTGCAGCGGGTCGCCCTCGTCCACCGGCACCGAGAGCCGCAGGTGGCCGTTCTTCTGCACGCGCGCGCAGCGCCAGTCCCTCGTGTTCAGGTTGCGCAGCACCGCGATGGTCCTGGTTGGCGTCAGCGCGGGCAGCGCCGCGAGCTTGAGTTCCACGTTCTTGACCCCGCTCGGGTACATCACCGACAGCGTCGGGTTGGCCGGGCCGTCGCGCACGAGGAACAGCGGCGCGAACATGCGCAGCACGAGCGGGTTCTTCACCTGGCCGAGCGCGGTGCGGGCGCCGATCTCCGAGAGGTAGCCGCCGGGCAGCACCGGGAGGATGGCGTCGAACTCGGGCTCGATGCCGCCCACGAGGCTCGACATGATGCCGCCGAGCGACGCGCCCGCCATGTAGATGGGCACCGTCGGGCCGCCGAGGTCCACCTGGCCGTCGCCGTCGAAGTCCCCCGCCAGGTCGTCCTCCTGGCCGTTCTTGTTCACGTCGAACTTCCACTTCTTCACGCCGTCGAACGAGCGCAGCACGCGCACCAGCCGCAGCACGTCGAAGGCCGTCTGCTTCACGGTGTCGCGGCTGTGCGGCACGTAGGCGGTGAAGAAGTCGGCGCCCGGGTCGGGAATGGAGTCGCCGTTCTGGTCCCACGCGCGGCCACGCAAGATGGCGTTGGCCAGGGGCGTGATGCCGTAGCTCTCGACGATGCCTGAGAACAGGTTGATGTCCTCGGGCGAGATGCCGACGCCGTGGCTCACCGCATCGAGGCCGATGGTGGCCATGCCGAAGCGGGCCATCGGGCCCATGAAGATGATGGAGTCGAGCTTCGAGCCCGTGTGCCCGTGCACGAAGAGCACGACCGGCGCGGGCCCGGTGCGGTTCTTCGGCACCGCGAGGAACATCGGCACGGTCTCTTCGCGCGCCTCGGCGACGCCGGCCAGCGGCTCGAGCTTCATCGTCTGCTCGTAGAAGGGCAGCGCCTTGCCCTCGCTGTCGTTGCGCGGGAAGAACTGCGGCGACTGCATGGTGGGCGCGGCGAAGAAGTCGATGCTCTTGAGCCACCCGCGGAAGAGCTCCTTCGAGCCGTCCGACACCTGGTCGCCGCCGACGAACGAGAGCAGCTGCTCGCCCAGCAGCAGGAACTGCGAGCCGGGGACGATCTTCGTGTTGGTGCCACGGCCCTCCGACCGGCGCGCCTCCTCGAGGGTGGCGATCTCCGCCGGGTACTTGTCCTTCAGGAAGGCGAGCGGCCCCAGGCCCATGAAGCCGTCGCGCACGGCGATGTAGTCGGCGGTCACGTTCTGCGTGGTGAACGACCAGGTGAAGGCGACGTCGTCGAGGCCCAGGCCCTGGTTGGTGAGGCACTCGCCGACCGCGCCCAGCGCCTGCGTCTGGCTCAGGTGGTTGATGGCCGGGAAGGGCGAGCGCACAGGCTTGCCGTCCTTCCCCACCAGGCGCTTCGTCAGCACCACCGCGTACGTGGTGCCCTCGCGCATCGGCTCGAGCGGCCGCGCGATGAGGGTGTTCGTCTCGTGCTCATAGAAGCCGATGACGTCGAAGGGCCCCCCGGTCTTGTTGTCGAGCGTGTTCGGGTGGTCGAGCACGCCGTCCATGTCGGTGTCTTCGCCCTCGTCCATCACGCCGTCGCCGTCGAGGTCCTCCTCCTCCTGCTCGAAGAGGAGCTGCTCGAACGAGCCGTGCGGCTCCTCGGGAAAGTAGGTGCGCTCGTCGGCGGTGAGCGGGAAGTGGCCCTGGCCGAGGTCGAGCAGCACCGGCTGGCAGAAGCCCGGCGAGCCCCGCGTCACGTCGAGCACGTAGAGCGCGTCGTCGGCGACGTCACCGGGCGCCTGGTGCCGGCGGACGAGCGCGTTCAGGTCGAGCGGCTCGGAGAACGAGACGGTGATGGGCGCGAGCGTGCCCCAGCCCGACACGCCGTCGAGGGCGGCGCGAATCCGTCGCTCCCACCGCGTGGGCGCCACCTCGATGGCGGCGTTGATGCGGCGCTTCGTCGGGGACAGCGCGTCGAAGCGCGTCGCGAAGTCGTTCGGCAGGGGAATCTCGGGGAGCGGCAGGTGGAAGACGTCGAAGGCCACCTTCGGGCCGGGGCCGTCTTCGGCGGCGCGCAGGCCCTGGGGCGCGGGGGCGCACGAGACGAGGAGGGTGAACACGACGACGGGGGTGAGAGACCGCATGGCGCCGGGAGGTACGTGAAGTGGGGCGGCCAGCGCAACCGTCGGCGCAGAAACAATACGCGCGTTGTCGCGGCTCGGCGCCCGTGGCAGAGGCTCGGCATGAAGCCGACTGACCCGGTAGCCGCCTGGTACGCCGCCGTCCCCCGCGAGGCGAAGAGGCACGTCGCGACCCTCCGCGCGCTCGTGAAGAGGGTCGCGCCGAAGGCCACCGAGAAGCTGGCGTACGGCGTTCCAACGTTCGTGCTCGGGAAGAACCTGGTGCACCTGGGCGCCTACGCGACGCACGTGGCCCTCTACGGGGGCCGGGCGATGGCGCTGGAGGGCCCGCTCGCGAAGTACCAGTCGGGCAAGGGCACGCTGCGCTTCGAGCTCGATGAGCCGCTGCCGCTGAAGGCCCTCACGCAGCTCGTGAGGGCGCGCGTTGCCGAGAACCTGGCGAAGGCCCGAGGGCCTGGTGGCGGGCGGAAGGACTCGAGACGAGCGCGCCGCCGCTCGGCTGTGCGACGCGCCTGACGCCGGCGCACCGGCTGGCAGGAACGCTTGCACCTTCGGCGGCTCCGTGGTCAGGCGGCGCCTTCGCACCCACGGGGAGCTGGGGCACTCATGAAACGGACCATTCTTCTCTTCGCAGCCCTGTTTGCGCCTGCGGCCGTCGCGCAGGAGGACGCCGGAGCGGTGATGTCCGAGCCGGTCGTGATGGCCAGCGACGGCGGCGTGAGCCCGAGCGCGGTGGTTGAGCCCCCCGCTGCAGCCGAGCCTGCGAAGGAGAAGGAGCGGGTCTCGGTGTCGGTGCACGGCTCGGTGCGGCTCGTCGGCTCGTTCGTGAACGCGTTCCCGCTCGACGCCGATGGCACCCGCCTGTCGCCGACGCCGCTGGAGTCCCGCCTCCGCATCAACCCCGAGCTGCGGTACTGGCGGCTCGGGCTCGTGGCGGAGTTCGACGTGGTGACCGGCGCGCTCTACGGGACGCCTGGCAGCTCGCTCGTCGGCTCACGCGTCTCGTTCCCGCCGCTCAAGCCCGCCGAGCTGCGGCAGCTCTACGCCGAGTACCGCTGGAGCTGGGGCGGCGCGCGGCTGGGGCTGCAGACCAACCACTTCGGCCTCGGCATGCTGGCGAACGCGGGCGCGAAGGACTCGGAGCCCGGCGAGTTCGGGCACCAGCACTTCGGCTCCCTCGCCGCGCGAGCCCTGCTGCTGACGCGCCCCTTCATGTCGTGGGGCGGCGGGTGGGTGGCGGTTGAGCCCGTCGCCGCGTTCGACCTCGTCGTGCGCGACTCGACGGTGGACCTGTTCGACGGCGACCGCGCGCTGCAGGGCATCCTCGGGGTGCGCCTCAACGTCGACGAGAAGAACGTGCTCGGGCTGTTCGCCATCTACCGCTCGAGCCGGCCGCTCAACTCCATCACCGGAGAGCGGTCCACCGACGTGCTGGTGGTGGACGCCTCGGCGCAGTGGCGCTTCTTCGACGCGCTCGACGTGGGCGCCGAGGTCGCCGGCATCACCGGCACCACCACCCAGACGCGCACGCCCGAGAACCCCCTCATCCAGGTGCGGCAGCTCGGCGCGGCCCTCAAGGCCAGCTACAAGGTGGGTCGCTTCGGCTTCCTCCTCGACAGCGGCTTCGCGTCGGGTGACTCGAACCCGTACGACGACCAGCTCACCAACTTCCGCTTCGACCGCGACTACAAGGTGGGCCTGGTGCTCTTCGACCAGGTCATCGGCTGGCAGAGCGCCCGGAGCGCCTGGCGCGCGGCTGACGCGAACCTGGTGGGCGTCGCGCCCGAGGGCGTGTCGCTGCTACCGACCGGCGGCGCGGTGACGGGCGCCTGGTACCTCTTCCCCCGCGCGCGGGTGCGCCTCGCGAGCCTGGTGGACGTGTACGGCGGGCCGCTCTTCGCCTTCACCACCGCCCCGCTGACCGACCCGTTCAACACCCGCGTGCTCTCGGGCGGCGTGCCGGTGAACTTCCTCGCTGGCAACGGCACGGGGCTGCTCGGCACCGAGCTCGACCTGGGCGCCTCCATCAAGCACCGCTTCGACTTCGGCCTCACCGTCAACGCCGTGCTCGAGGGCGGCCTGCTGCTGCCAGGCGCCGCGCTGAGCGACGCCACCGGCAAGCCCATGGGCCCGGTGGGGCTCGGGCGCCTGCGGCTGTCGGCCACGTACTGATGCCTGGCGGAGGCTCGCATGCTCCTGCTCCCGCTCCTCCTCGCCGCCTCACCGACGCTCGACGCGAACAGCGCTGGCATGAAGCTGTACCGGGCTCAGAAGTACCCGGAGGCCGCCGAGCAGTTCCGCGCGGCCATACGCGCCGGTGAACGTGAGGCTCCGGGGCCGACGGTGAGAGACGCCGTCCAGCTGACCCGCCAGCGGGCCCTCGCGCAGTTCAACCTCGGCTGCACGCTGGCGCTCCTCCGCAAGGCCGGGCGCGTCTGCGAGTTCGACGCGTACCGGTCGGCGGTGGTGGAGGCGGTGCAGCAGGCCATCACCCTCGACCCGGGCCGGCTCGAGAAGGCGCTCGTCGACCCTGACCTCGCGGGCGTTCGCGACACGCTCGCGTTCCAGTCGTGGAAGGGCCTGTCGCCGAGCCGCGAGGGCGACCTCACGAAGCTGCTGCACTCGGTGCGCTGGTGGAGCGTCGGGGCCGGGGTCTTCGGCTCGATTCACGAGCTCACCTTCTCGGACCAGGGCTTCGCGCTGACGATGAAGGTGTTCGACCAGGACGGGAACCCGCTGGAGCGAAGGAAGACCGTCTACGGCAAGTGGGCGCTCGCCGGGCGCACCCTCACGCTCTTCTTCCCCGTCGAGCACGCGGAGCTGAAGAAGGCGCGTTCGTTCGAGGGGACGTTCACCGACGAGGGCCAGCTCGTCTTCAAGGGCTGGGTCGAGTTCTCTGACGCGCCGTCCGAGTGTGATGCCTGAGGTGTCAGGTTGACCTGACGCGACGCGCGGGCCTTTGACGACTAAACAAACCCCATGGCGGCTGGCCGACGACCCCGGGGCTACCTCGGCACCAACCACGAGACCATCGGCTCTGACCTGCTCGCGGTCCTCGGCGTCGTCTCGATGCCGCGCCAGACGCTGGGCGCTGACCTGCACGGGCGCCTCCTGCAGGTGCAGCCGAACGGCTGGTACCCCATCGAGCTGATGCATGAGGTGCTCTCGGCCTTGTACGGACGGATCGGCGCGAACGGGCTCCGTCAGATGGGGCGGAAGCTCTTCGTCGCCAGCCACGAGGTTCACGTGAAGTCGGTGGCGCGCTCGGCCTGGGACATCTTGAGCGGCTTCGACGCCATCTATCGTCGCGCGAACCGCGGTGACGACATCGGCGGGTGGAGGATTCTCGAGTTCTCTCCCGGAAGAGCGCGGCTCGAGAAGACGACGCCTCACCACTGCGTGCTCGAGGAGGGCATCGTGAGCGCCGCCCTGGCGTGCGTCGGTGTCCCGGCCACCGTGAGCCAGGACTACTGCTTCCTGAACGGAGCCGACGCGTGCGTCTTCGTCGTCAGCTCCGTGGTCACGGACTCGAGGTGGAAGGGCTGAACCGGGGCGTGGCGGGCCATGGTCGCCTGCTCGCGGCCTCGACGCGCGCATCGCGCTGCTCCGCGCCGAGGTGAACGCCCCGTGGCTGGGCTGCGGGCGAGCCCTCACACGCGCGCTCTGGGGTAGCGTCAGCCCGCGATGCGGCTGGGGCGCTACGAGGTCATCGAGAAGCTCGGCGAAGGCGGCATGGGCGAGGTGTTCCTCGCGCGCTACGAGGCGGCCGCGGGCGCGGTGCGGCAGGTGGTGGTGAAGCGGCTGCTCCCATCGGTCCTGGCGGACGAGCACACCCTCAGGCTCTTCGTGAGCGAGGCGCGCCTCACCATGCAGCTCTCGCACGGCAACCTGGTGCAGGTCTTCGACTTCGGCGAGGCGGACGGCCAGTACTTCCTCGCGATGGAGTACGTGGACGGCCTGTCGCTCGCGACGCTGCTCGAGCGCACGAAGGAGCGCGGCCTGCCGGGCGTACCCGCGCCCATCGCCGTCGCCCTCATCATCGAGGTCACGAAGGGCCTGCACTTCGCCCATACGCGGGCGGACGAGCGGGGCGCGCCGCTCAAGATCATCCACCGCGACATCAGCCCCGAGAACGTGCTCATCAGCTACGAGGGGCAGGTGAAGGTGACGGACTTCGGCGTCGCACGCGCGCGCCTCGAGGGTCGTCAATACACCGCCCCTGGCATCTTCCGTGGCAAGCCGGACTACGCCGCGCCCGAGCAGGCCCGGGCCGAGGCGCAGAGCGGGCAGGTGGACGTCTACGCGGCGGGGCTCGTGCTCGCCGAGCTCATCAGCGGGCACAACCCACAAGAAGGGCGGCTGGTCGAGGTCGCTTCGGCGGGCCGGCGGCTGCGCGTGTCGTCGCCGCTCATCGAGGCCTCGCTCGCCGAGATCATCGACGCGGCCATCGACCCTGACCCGAAGACGCGCACCCCCACCGCCCTCGCGCTGCAGCAGGCCCTCACCGCCTGGCTCGCCGCCAACGCGCCCATCGCCCTCTCCTCGGGCGTGACCAGCTACCTCGCCTGGCTCGAGCCGGACCAGCTCGCGCGGCGCGGCCTCGACGCCACCGTCCAGCCGGTCTTTCGCGACTGGCTCTCGGCGTGGGCCCGACGTCAGCTCACCGATCCGCAGCGGCCCGCGCTGGCCACGACGCGCTCGACGTCCCCCGAACGGCCCCTCGATGAGGTGACGCTCGACGAGCCGGCGCCCACGGCCAGACGCCCGGCGATGACGGACGCGCAGACCCGGCTCGAGCAACGGCGCGCGGGCCTGTGGCTCGTCGGCGGGGCGCTGGCGGCCACCCTCGTCGTCGGGCTCGTCGCGCTGGTGTCGAGCGACCCCGACGACCACGCCATCGTCACCGCCCCCTCGCCTCCGTCGCTACCGCCCCTGCCAGCGAAGGCGAAAGCTGGCCCCGTGCCCGCCCCCGACGCCCTGCCTGCCCCTGACGCGGCCCCGGTCGCGCGCGCAGTCACGGAGTACCCGGCCGAGCTCCGCCTGGTGTCCGGCGCGCACTCGGTGGACATCGAGAAGAGCGGAGGCCTTCACCTGCGGTCGGTGCTCTCGCCTGCGCTCGAGCGTGAAGCGCTCTTCGTTCGGCGTCGGACGGCCGAGCGCGGGGCGCCCCGGCTCATCGCGGCCACCCGCACCCCAACGGGCCTCGTCACCGCGATGGTGGGCAGCGACTGGGTGCCACTCGAGTCCATCGACACGACGCTCTTCGTCTTCGACCAGCAGGTGCGCCTCTTCTGGGAGCGCGTCGATGTCGAGGTCGCGACGAAGGTGAAGGGCGCGCCGATGCTGCACACCACGCTCGGGAACGCCGGGCCCGACCTCGTGGTGTCGGTGGACGAGTCACAACGGTTCGCGCTGCTGAACCTGGACGCTGCCGCGGACTACGAGGTGACGCTCCGCGCTGCAGACGGGCTCGGGCCCGTCTTCCTCGTCGAGTCCGGTGGAGACGGCCGCGTGAAGCGGGCGGCGGGCGTCGGGGAACACGCTCGTCCGGCTCGTGCCAGGGCGGAGCACGACAGTCCGGAAGGCGGTGACGCTCTGGCTCACCACGCTCACCGCAGCGGGCGTCGAGACCCAGCCAGCCGTCGTCGAGGTGCAGCGGGCAGGGCCGGTGCCGACCATCATCCGCGGCGCGGCTGGGGTCGCCCCGGTTGTCCGCCCGACGACGGCGGACGACTTCAAGCGCATCGCCAGGGAACACGGCGCGCGTGGAGATTGGGGGCCCGCGCTCGACGCCTGGGAGTCGTGTCTCGCCCTGCTGCCGGATCCGTCGTGTCGGGTCGGCGCTGAGGTCGCGAGGAGGAACCTGCGGAGCCGCTGAGCGTTCGTCCTCCTCGAGTTGCACCTGGCCCGTTCATCAGGTGTCTCCCGATGGCCGGAGTCATGGGAGAGTGCTCCCGAGGTTCTCCATGCGTCTCGTTCATCCACTCCTCCTCGGTGTCGTGTTGGGGCTCAGCGCGTGCGGGCCGCCAGCCCGTAAGTGCGCCGACTCGTGCCTCGGGTGCTGCGACCTGAGCGGCCAGTGCCGGACCGGGAGCAGCGTCGATTTCTGCGGTGGCAATGGCGCGTCATGCCGCGCCTGCGCACAGAACCAGGTCTGTCAGATCAACACCTGCGTGTTGCTCGTCGGCGGTGTGGGCGGGGGCGCGGTCGCGGGCGGCGGAGCTGCGGGTGGAGCGGGCGGAGGCGCGGTCGCGGGCGGCTCGGGCGGCGGAGCTGCGGGTGGAGCGGGCGGAGGCGCGAGCGGTGGAGGGACGGCTGGCGGCGCCTCCGGTGGCGCGAGCGGTGGAGGGACGGCAGGCGGCGCCTCTGGTGGGACGGCTGGCGGCACGGCAGGCGGCGCCGCGATGTGCGGGTCCGGGCCCGCGTGCGCGCCGGGCAAGCGCTGCGAGAGCGGCATGTGCATCTGCGACGGCATCTCGTGTCCGTCGGGGTGTTGCTCGGCAGCAGGCAACTGCGTCGCGATGGCGCACAGCTCGTGCAACATCAACGGCGGCGCGTGCGTCTCGTGCGGTCCTACGGCGAACGTCTGCACCAACGGGGCCTGCCTGTGCGGCACGAACCCGGCGTGCTCGTCCGGACAGCGCTGTGTGAGCGGCCAGTGCGTCTGCGACAGCTCCTCGTGTCCTGCGGGCTGCTGCCAGGGCACCTCCTGCGTGATGAGAACGGCAGCAACCTGTGCCGCCCCCGGCATGGCCTGCAGCGCTTGCGGAACGAGCGCGGACACGTGCTCCGTGACGGGCCAGTGCTTGTGTGGGTCGAACCCGCCCTGCGCGGGTGGAGCCCCATGCGTCGGCGGTTCCTGCGGTTGCACGCCGGCGACCTGTCCCACGGGGTGCTGCCAGGGCACCACCTGCGTCACCCCACCTTCGGCCGCGGCCTGCGGAGCGTCCGGCAGCTCGTGCGTCGCCTGCGGCTCCAACGCCGACTCCTGCTCGGCTGGCGGCTGCCGCTGTGGGGCCAACCCGGCGTGTGCTCCGACCCAGCTCTGTGTCCTCGGCGTCTGCGTGACGAGCCCGACCTCGTGGACGACGCGCACCATCACTCAACCGACGGCCGTCTATGCCACCGCGGTGGCGTGGGACTCCATGCGTCAGCGGCTGGTCCTCTTTGGCGGCCGCGGCGCGACCGCACGCACCGCCGAGACGTGGGAGCTCGGGCCCTCCGGCTGGACGATGATGACCCCGCTCACCTCGCCGCCCCCCCGCTCGGGTCACGACGTGGCGTACGACCCCGCGCGGCAGCGCGTCATCCTCTTCGGTGGTTTCCCGGACACCGGGACCCGCCTCGGCGACACCTGGGAGTGGGACGGCGCGAACTGGACCCAACGCACGCCCGTGTCCTCACCTGGCGCACGCTCCGGTCACCGCATGGCCTGGGACCCCGCGCGGAACGTCATCGTCCTCTTCGGCGGTCGCATCGACGGCGCGAGCGCGACCTACATGGCCGACACCTGGACGTGGAATGGCTCCACCTGGGCGAACGTGGCCAGTGCGGGACCGACCGCGCGAGAGGGCGTCGCGCTGGCCTGGGACCCGGCCTTCATGGGCGGTCGCCTCGTGCTCTTCGGGGGCCTGGGCGCCGGCGGCAACCGCGCCGACACCTGGAGCTGGGACGGCACCACCTGGACGACGGTGAGCGTCACGACCGCCCCGGTCGGTCGCGTCTTCCACGACATGGTCTACAGCCCGGTGCTCGGCAAGGTGCTGCTCTTCGGCGGCTCCACCGGTGGTTCCGCTTCGGCCACCTTCTACGGTGACACCTGGGTCTTCGATCGCAGCACGTGGACGCAGCTGACGCCCTCGACGTCGCCTGACGCGCGCAACGGCCACTCGATGGAGTTCGACCCCACGCGCAACCGCGTGACGCTGGTGAGCGGCTGGAACGGCACCACGACGTTCGGCGATCAGTGGGAGTACTGACCGCCTCCGGCCCTCACGAGGCGGTGGGCCGGTAGAACGAGGTGACGTCGGCGAGCTTGAACTTGCCCTCGCCGATGTGCGGCTTGTTGCCGTCGATGGTGTTGACGGTGCCGTCGGGGTTCACCGAGGTGACGATGGCGTGGTGGTTCGTCTTGCCGTTGAGGGTGATGACGTCGCCCGGCTTGATGGACGCCTCGAACGCCTGCCGCTCGGTCTTGTAGGTACGATAGTCCTTGAAGGACGGCGCGAGCACGTGTTGCACGTCGCCCACCATCTTCCCCTTCGTGAGGTCCCACTTCACATTGGCGCCGGCCTGCTGCAGCACGTTGCAGGCGAAGATGCCGCACCACGACTTCCCACCGGGCTGACTCGAGGCCTGCACGTCCTTGTCGGACGGGCGCCACCCCGTGGCCTGCTCGAAGATGGTCTGCAGCTTCTGCCAGCCGTGGTACCGGCCGTCGGCGCCGGTCTTTCGCGGGTCGACGGCGCCGAGCTCCTGCTGCGCGATGGCGAGCGTCTTTTCGGCGACGCTGCCCGCAGGAGGCGGTTGGGTCGCCACGTTGACGGCCTGCGCGGCGGGAGGCTCGGGCAACGTGGGCTTCGACGACGTCGTCTCGAAGTCGTCACCCTTCCCGGCGGACGGGAGACGGGTCGAGAGGGCGGACTGCGCGGTGGCGTCGAACGTCTTCGAGCCGGTGAGCTTCATGAGCGCCGCTTCGGTCTTCGGGCCCAGCAGGCCGTCGAGCTTGAGCGGCGGCTGGATGCCGGCAGCGTTGAGCTTCTTCTGCAGCTCGAGCACCTGCGGACCGCTGTGACCGCGCGCGAGGTCCGCGCCCGGCGCAGGCGCGGCGTAGTCACCTCGCGTCGATGGGGCGGACTGCGGCTGTGAACGTGACTCGACGCGCATGGGAGCTCCGAGGTGGTGGGGAACGACAGGAGAAAGACTCACCAGGTTGACAAGGTGGGACAGCCCTCGGGTTTCCGCCCAGAAGACGGGCGGTTGGCCGCGATAGATCGACCCCCGCAGTCCGTGCGTTTCAACCCGCCATGACCCG
Source organism: Myxococcaceae bacterium (assembly GCA_016793095.1). Taxonomy (GTDB): domain Bacteria; phylum Myxococcota; class Myxococcia; order Myxococcales; family Myxococcaceae; genus Xiheimicrobium. Next base: position 242,573 of record JAEUJQ010000071.1, read on the forward strand.
TCCCGCCCGCTCCGTGCCCGCCGTCCTGGCTGCTGTGCTCGCGATGGTCGCCTCGGTCCTGGCGCTCGCCTCCATCGTCGTCTCGGACATCGCCGAGGCGCGCGGCCGCGGGCTGGAGGAGTCCGATGACGTCAGCGTGACCACGCCCGTCGTGATGAAGAAGCTGCAGGTGAAGGTCGAGGCTCCGGTCGACGAGCTCGACGCGCTCGCGGAGCCGGTGAAGGAGCCGCGCAAGCCGACCCGCAAGCGCATCACCTTCGGCCGCTTCGAGGGCTACTGACGCGATGCTCGCGACGGCGCTCGGCGCGCTGGTGTTCCTCGCGCTGATGGCGGGGCTCTTCGTGCCGCTCGAGTGGTTGTTCCCCGCGTCGGCGCACCGGCCGGGGCTGCGAGCGATGGGCGTGGGCGCGGCCCTCTTCCTCGTGGACACGCTGCTGATGGAGGCCGTGGGTGCGCCGGTGCTCGACGCGCTCGCCCGTTCGTCAGGAGCGCGCACGCTGGCGACGGTGGGGCTCGTCTTCGTGCTGTCCGACCTCGCCGGCTACTGGGTGCACCGGGCGATGCACCGCGTGCCGTGGCTGTGGGGCTTTCACGCCCTGCACCACGAGGCGGTCGAGCTCTCGTGGCTCGACGCGTGGAGGCAGCACCCCGTCGACTTCGTCCTTCATGGCGTCGCGGTCGGCGTGCCAGGCGCGCTGCTGGGCGTGTCGCTGGGCGAGCTCGCGAGCGTGGTGGTGTTGCGCAAGGCCTTCACCACGTTCCTGCACGCGAACGTGCGCGCGCCGTTCGGGCCGTTCTTCTGGGTGCTGGCCTCGCCCGGGTTCCACCGCACGCACCATGGGGCCGACCCCGCCGACTTCAACACCAACTTCGCCGGCACCTTCCCGCTGTGGGACCTGCTCTTCGGCACCGCGCGCCGGCCGCCGGTCGTCGTCGAAGCGCCTTCGGTCAGCTGAGGGCACGGGGAGCCCTGTAGACTGCTGGAGTGAGCTCGTTCGTCCGCCTCACGCTCCTCGTCCCGGGGCGCTGCGCTTCCCTGCGCGAGTGGAACAAGGCGCTGCGCGGCCTGGCCCTCGAGGGTGACCAGCTCGTCGGCGCAGGGCCCCGCGTCGAGGTCGAGTGGGCGCCCAACGACGGCCAGTTCGGCGAGGCGTTCTCGTTCGGCACCGTCCCACCCCGTGGCGTGAGGCAGCTCGCTCGAGCGCCCGGCGCGCTCGTGCTGTCGAGTCATGTGGACCTCCTCGAGGGGCGCATCGAGCTCGTGGCGATGGTGGAGAAGCTGCGCGACGCGGGCGCGCTCGCGGTGCGCGTCGAGCAGTCGAAGCTGGGGTGGTTGGTGGACGAGTGGCTCGAGCACTTTCGCGCTGACGACGCGCGGAGCTGGCACCACGGCGCCGTGATGTTCCTCACCGAGAAGGGCGCGTTGCAGTCGATTGGCATGCAGGCGTTCTCGAGGCCCGACGTGCGGCTGCCGCTCGACGACGACCGGGAGGCCCTGCAGCGGGTCGGCTCGGCCCTCAACATCTACCAACTCGAGGAGGACCCGGCGCTGCTGTCGGGCCACACGTTCAGGCTCGACGAAGCGACGGCCCGGCGCCGCGTCGAGCGCTGGCCCGATCTCGGGTACCCGGCGGAGCACCCGTGTCACAACCCCTACGGCGTATGGCGGCTCGGGCCGAGCGGCTCGACCGCGCGCGAGCACACTGGCTCGTTCAGCTTCATGCCTGCGCTGAGGGCGCTGCTCGAAGCTGCCTCGAAGGGGCGCCGCCTGACGAAGGCCGAGGTGCTCGCGATTCGCGACCGCGCGTCGGTGATGGCCGTCGAGCCCCGCATGCTCGCGAAGCTCGAGCGCGAGCGCGGCTACGCCGACCTCGACCCGGAGCTGGTCTGGGAGCAGTGGTCGGCGCTTCACCCGGAGAGGCAGGTCCGCAGCGCGCGTGCTGGCGTCATGGCAGCACCTCGACCGGCAGGAAGGTGGGCGTCTCGGCGGCGAGGGTGACGTCGAAGGCGCCGGCGTCGAACGAGACGGCGGTGCGCGCGACCACGACGAGGGTTGCGTCTCCCGGAGCGACCGACGGCGTCAGCTCGGCCAGGAGCGCGGCGGGCACCTGCAGCGCGCTCTGTTCGGCCGGCGCGTCACACCGGACCGACACCTGCGGCGTGTTCACCACCACGCGCACCGTCGCGAACGAGACGCCTGACCACGCCACCTCGAGGGGCACGTCGCGGCGCACCGGTGGACACCCGGGGGTGCAACGGGGCTTCGACACCAGCACCTGCGCGGGCGTCGTCAGCGGCGGGCTGACGAACGCGGGCACGGCGTCTCCGCCGGCGCTGACGCCGAGGGTGTCGCCGCCGAAGAACAGCCGCTGTGGCACCTGCAGCGAGGCGACCCCGGAGTCGAGCGGCTGCAGCACCCACCGCACACCACCGTCCTCGTCGCCCGCGTCGGGCGCAGCGAGGCCGCCGTCGGGAACCTCGCGCGGCAGGAGGCCCGTGAGCGTCAGCGGACCCGCGCTCACGGTGGTGCCAAGAGGCGCCGCGCCGAGGTTGCAGATGCGCACCAGGCAAGCGCCCTCACGCCGCTCGACGCAGGGGTTCGGCGTCAGCGGCCCGACCTCGGTGAAGACGGCCGACAGCAGGGTCGACGCCGTGGTGCGGCTCCCCTCGTCGCGAACCACCTGTGACACCGACACGAGCCCGATCGCGAACGGCCCGACGAGTCCGCCATCGACGACGCGCGGAGGGCCAGCATCCACCGGGGTGCGGCCCGCATCGACGGGACCGGGTGGCGCGGAACACGCGAGGAGCACCGAGGTGAAGACAAGCCACCGCACGTCGCCTGCTTAGCACCGCTCCCGCGCCCCACGCGTCGGACCGCTCGCATCGGGCACGCAGGACCCAGCCGGTTCGAGGCAGGAGTCCGGCGGGCGTCGAGCTCGACCGATGGCACGAGCGCGCCTGCCATCACGTGGCCGGGCTCCCCGCGGCCTCTCAACGCGCGACCCCCAGACGTCGTTCGACGTTCGGACGTCATCAAGCGCGTTCGAGCAACCTGCCGAGGCGGACGAACACCGGCCCGTCGGCCCAATCGTCCATCAATACAGCATCAGCTTGCCGGCGCGGACGAAGCAGGCGCGGGTCTCGTTGGCGCCGTCCACCGAGACGTCGATGCGCCCGGGCTCCGCCGGTCCGAGCTCGGTCCACTGCCAGAACCCCGGCGAGCTCGCGGGCCGCACCACCTCGAGGGTCGAGCCGTGGTTGACGAGCAGGCGAGGGAGCCCCGCCGCGTCCGTCGCCACCACGTGCTGGCTCGTCGTGAAGGTCTCGACGAGGGAGCGGGTCATCGTCGTCGATGGGAAGCTCGCGGCCATCGAGACGTCGAACAACCCACTCCCGCCGAGCAGGTAGAGGCGGTTCGCGCCCGCCAGGGACAACGACTGCCGCCCCGACATCGTCTGAGGGGTGAGCTGGACCGAGGTGCGCAGGGAGGGTGTCCACGCGACGAGGTGGGCGTTGTTGGTGATGGTCTCGTCATCGACGGCGAAGAGGTGGCGGCCGGTGGAGTCGATGGCGAGCTCGCCCCAGGGGTAGACGTTGTTGGAGCTGACGTTGGCGCCGGGGACGACGTTGCGCGTCCAGGTGTTGGGCCCGGTGCGGATGGCGATGACGGGCCTGTTGGGAGACCCGCTGTAGCCGTCTCCGGTGAGGTAGAGGACCGAGGGCGTGGAGCCGTTGAGGGCGATGGACGGGTCGGTCTCCTCACGGAGCGAGGAG
>JAEUJQ010000072.1 GCA_016793095.1 Myxococcaceae bacterium
GGCTTGAACTCGTCGTAGACGTCGGCGGCCACCCGTCGAATCGTCTCGTGCAGCCGACGCAGCACGGGCTCGAGCGTCTCGTCCGTCACGCGGACCCCGTCGCGCCTGAGCGCCGTGAGCAGCTGGAACTGCACCGCGTGCGCCATCGACCCCTTCTCGAGGGGCCCCAGCTCCTCGAGCTCACCGGGCAGCTCGAAGGGCTCGAGCCGCAGCACCGCGGACAGGAAGAACCTGTACGGACACTCGGCGTAGAGCTGCAGCGCGGTGGGTGAGAAGGGCCGGGCCGTGGGCAGGTGCGCCTCGAGCGCCTTCCTCGCCAGCGCGGCGGGCTTCACGAGGCCGTCGTGCGGGGTCCACGCGCTCGTCTGCCACCGCGCGAACCGCGCCCGCAGCGCCCGCCCCAGGTGCGGGTTGGTGGTGACGAGGTAACGCGCGCGCCCCTTCACCGCGCCCGTCGCGCGGAACACGCTGTCGATGGTGGCGAGGTCGTACTCGGTGTCGTCGATGGCCCCTTCGCGCTTCGCCGGCGCGGGCCACGCGAGCCGCACGTTCGCCGACGCCTCGGCCTGCCGCTGCAGCACCTCGTAGCCCGGCAGCGCCCCCTGCACTGCGCGCGCCGCCTCCAGCGCGTAGAAGGACGGCACCCGCGGTCGGGCGTGCTCGGAGTCGATGCGCGGGTACGAGAGGATGGCGCGCTCCCTCGCGGCGCCCACGGCGAGCAGGAGGGCGAGGCGCTCGGTGGCGATGCGGCGCTGCGCGACCTCGAGCTTCGGCGACAGCTGCTCGCGGGTCCGGTCTGGCAGCAGCGGGTCTTCGCGGAGCTTCTGGGGGAACACGCGCTCGGCGAGGCCCGGGACGAAGACGGTGTGGAACGAGAGGCCCCGCGCGCCGTCCACGGGCGCGACGAAGACGTGCCCCGGCCGCTTGCCCTGCGGCGCTTCGGTCACCTCGGCGAGGCGCTGCGCCAGCACCGTGCGCACCTCGGACAGCTCGAGCGGCCCCACGGGCTTCATGGGCGCCAGCTCGTGCAGCACCGCCAGCACGCGTGATGGGTCCTTCAGCGCGCGCGTCGAGAGGCTCATCAGCGCCTCGAGCCACTCCCCCCAGCTCGCGCGCTTCGGCAGCGCCGCCAGCACGTCCAGCAACGGCAGCGCAAACTGCTCGAGGGCCGTGAGGTCGCGCAGCATGCCCTTCGTCCGCTCCACCTGCGCCTCGGTGGCGGTGGGGTTCGCGAGCTCTCTCTGTTTGAGCTGTCGCAGCCCGGTGAGGCGACGACGCCAACGGTCGGTTCCGCCGATGACGGCGGCCTCGACGATGAGCTTCTCCCAGCGGCGTGGCGCGCGGAGCTGGCCCAGCACGGCCGGCGCCTCCACGTCCGTCACCTCTTCGGGGACCGGCGGTGCTGGCGGGGCGAAGGGGCTCGCCGGCAGCAGCGTGTCAGGGCCGTCAGGGCGCGCCCAGGGCCGGGCGGGGGCGGCAGGAGGAGCGCCCCGGGCGTCGAGCGGCGGCACCTGCGACAGCGAGAGGTACTCGCCGAAGCGACGCGCCGACAACCCCTCCTCGGCGCAGCGCAGCAGCGAGAGGAGCGCGCGGCCAGCGCCGTCGGGGTGCGGGAGCCCGGACGAGAACCACGCCCTCACGCCCGCGCGGCGGAACGCATCTTCGAGGGGCGCGCGGTAGGCGCCCGGGCTGCGCAACAGCACGGCGATGTCATCGGCGCGGACGCCCTCCTTCGCGAGCGCGACGACACGCCTGGCAATTTCGACGCACTCCCGCGCCTCGCCGGGCGCCGAGAAGAAGTCGTCGAGCGACTGCGCGGCCGACGGCTTCGAGCCGGCGACGAAGAGGTTGCGCTGGAGCTCGGTCAGCGGCGTGCTGTCCGTCGGCTCGGCGACGCGTGGAGCGCCGAGCACCGCCGTCAACACCTCGAGCGTCGTCTCGTCGTCCGCGGGTGCGACGGCGACGGCCCGCGTCGAGTGCGCCACCAGGGCCTCGACGAAGCGGGCCTCGAGGCCGTGGCCCACTGCGACGTCGAGCAGCAGCAGCGGCGCTCGCGGCAGCGACGACACCGCCTCGCGCGCGAGCGCGTACACCATCGCCTTGTCGGCCAGCCTCGAGGCGCCCAGCGCGTCGTCGAAGCGTCGCATGGCGTCGGCCAGCGCGGGCTCCACGGCCGCCGGCGCCACCTCGAGCAGCCGCAGCTCACCCACCGTGCGCGCCAGCGCGCGCGAGAGCCCGGGCTTTCCCTCGAGCGGGGCGAGGCGGTGGAGGAGCTGGGACTCGCCGAGCTCCCAGGTGACGCGGGCCCACAAGGCCTCGAGCGACAGCCCCGCCGCCGAGGTGAGGCCACGCGCGAGCAACTGCGGGCGGGCCAGCTCGAGCGCGCAGCGGAACAACGTGGTGCGCCGCCAGCCGAACAGCGGGCGCCGGAGCGCGCGGGTGAACTCGGCGCCCGCCTCGAAGGTGGACGCGAGGAGCAGCACGTCGCCGGTGGAAGGCAGGCTGGCCGCGACCTCCCGCAGGCGCGCGAGGCGCAGCTCACTGCGGCGGCTGACGAGGAGCTCTCGCATCCGCGGCGCATCGCAGCAGACCGCGGCACCGGCAGGAAGCGCAGAGTCTCTCATCGGTGGCGACCTCGCCGCGGGTTCCTCAGCTGGGCCGCGGGGCGAGGCGCTCTGCCTTTCCTCGAAGCGCTCGCTGAGCGGTGACCGGCGATCCACGGAGCGCTTGCGCCTCGCGGGCACAGACGCCACGGTGCCGACATGAGCCTCGCGGCGTTCGAGGAGCTCCTGCTGAAGGCACCCTGGCCGCAGCTCCAGCACGCCTATGGCGATGCGACCGACACGCCCGGACATCTGCGGGCCCTCCTGGGCGGCGGGTCGCGCGCCCGCTCGGAGGCGCTCCGGGAGCTGTCTCTGAGCGTCATCCATCAGGGGAGCCACTGGGGTGGCGCGCCCGAGGCGACCCGGTGCCTCGTCGAGCTGGTGCTGGAGCCGACGACGCCTGGCCGCGGCGACCTGCTCGCGCTGCTCTCCTACCTCGCGACCCGCTACGAGGACCGGAAGTGGCGCCGCTCGGTGCTCGAGCTCGCGTCGCGCGTCGAGGCCTCGACGACGACGACGCAGAGGTTCGCGCACAGGCCGCGGTGTTGCTCGCGTACCTGCCCTCGGTCGCGGCCGAAGCCACCCCTGAGCGGCTCACGGTTCACAAGTCAGGCCGCGCAGCTCCGTGATTCGGCCATCGAACCAGAAGACCAGCAGGCTTCCAGGTCGCGTGTACAGCAAGCCCCGGCGAGCCCCGGGAGTGGCGGGGCGACCGATGACCGGGCTCCATTGGCCCACCGGGAATCCACTCGTGACACTCAGATGCTCCAGGCCGGTCTCGGTCAGCACGAATGTGTGTTGGCAGTACTGCTCGAAGTCCAGAGCGCGAGCGGTCGTCGGCGGTGCGACCAGAACGCGTGTCGGGAGGGATACAACACTGCCATCTCGCAACCCCACGCGTGCTCGCGAACCGTCGAAGAACACCTCGACGGCTTCGTCGTCGGACACGAGTAGTTCATCGACTCGCCACACGACCGGGTTGTCCGCGCGGAAGCGGAAGACCCGTCCGCTCGCGACGACGTAACCGCCGGCGAAGCGTGTCCCAAGGGAGTCCGGAGCCAGGGCGATCGACGTCACGGTCGCGTGAGGAGCGGGAACGAAGGCAACGCCAGAACGGCTCCCGTCAAAGAACCGAACCGCGTCACCGGTTGCGACCAACGTCAGCGCACCCCCGTCTGCCAGCTCTCTTCCAGTAGCGGCGGTCGCAGTCCCCGGGAATGACCAGACGGCCGTGGGCTGAACCTGCACATCGACGTTCCAGGCGAAGAGAGAAGACGAGCCCGCATCGGCTTGAGCCAGCAATTGACCGACAGCCCATCCCGGTCGCCCCGAGACAGCGCTTGGCTCCTTCACCGGAAGGCGTTCCACCCAGGGACCACCTCGCGTGAGCACGACGCTGTACGGCTGGTCGCCCACCGATCCCGCGGGCACGACCTCGGCCGGCACGAAGCCGTGAACCTCGTCGCTGACGGTGACTGCTGACGATGGCGGTCGAGTCGGTAACAGCGGTGTTGTGCGAGCACTCGACTCCATCAGCCTCAAGACGGGCCACGCACCTGCGAAGGCTCCGGTTCTCGCATCAGTGCTGACCGCGACGTCGTCGAGCACCTCCGAAGCGCCGCCGTCTTCAAGCGCGCCCACGTAGCTTCGCGACGATCGCTTGCACCAGGCTTGAAGCGCCAGGTTGTCGAATCGCCACGCAACCGGTTCACAGTCGGTCGTGCCCTGTGCTCCCAGGAAGAACGGCGAAGACATCAGCGTCGCCATGCACGCGGGTGGCATGGCTCCAGGACTCATGAAGGACAACAGCGAAGAGAAGACTGCCCCGCGTGCGCGCGATTCGACGACGACAGGACCGACGAAGTCGTTGCTTATCCGGCTCCAGCTGCGGCAGTCCGGTGCCACGATGGGCAGACCTCCATCGACGGTTCCCACTCGAAGGCCTTCGGAAGTCACTGCTGCGAGCTGAAGCTCTCCCCGAGAACTGAACTCGACCGCGTCGAAGATGCGCCCGGTCACCGACACGGAATCCACTCCGCTGGGCGTCCAGCGAACGACGCTCCCCGGCCCGAGGCCGTAGATGCTGCTGAAGCCAGAGCGCAGCGACTCCACCCCGCTCGGGAAGACCCCTCGCGTCACGCCGCCATCAGACCAGTTCACGGCCGCCCAGCCGCCGTCTTCGAGGAGCACGACGGTTCCATCCCGCGTCGTCCCCAACGACCTCGCGTGGTTCGGTAGCGCGACGAATCGGCTGGTCGTTCCCCGTTGCCGACAGCTCAAGGAGCGAGCGGCTGGGAACTCCATTCGGTAGACGCCGGCAGTCGTCATGACATCGAACTGTGTCGTGATGCAGGAGCCGTCGATGCCCAGTGGCGCCGGCTCAACGTGCGTCGGCGACCCAACCCAGAGCGGAGGGTTCCGGTCAATCAGCGTCGCCGCTGGCAGCTCGGCCACCCGCAGCGCCTCTGCGCCGGTGTCGAGACACCGGGCGTCCGGGCCACACCGCCAGCCCGCATCCCCCGAGCAGTCACGGTCGTCACGACACGCGACGCCTCGCACCGTCTCCCGGTCGTAACACTTCCCTTCGACGCCGCAATGCCAACCAAAGCACTCGTCGTTCGTGCGGCACATCCAGGGCCCCGGCCCTTTTGCATGACAGATCGCATCGAGGCCGCACTGCCAGCCATAACAGTCTGCGTTGTCGCGACAGCGCCAGGGTCCTGGTTCGTCGCGAAGACAGCGCCCCTCGAGCCCGCAATGCCACTCACCGGGACACTGGTCCGCGCCGCCATCCGGCGTACAGAGAAACGGAGCTCCCGCCTCGAGGTCGACCCTGGCACACCCGGCGAGCAGCGTGAGGAGAACGAAGCCCCGCATCTCAGAACTTCCCCGCCAGCATCAGTCCTCCAGGGAGCGGCGCGACCACGATGCCCTCTCCGCGCGGCCAGAGGAGAATTCCCGTCACCATCGCGGCGACGCCCAGACCAGCAGCCACCACACCGCCGATCCGGAGCGCCGAGATGGTGCCGAGCTGCGCCCGGTAATCCGCGACGGGCTTGAGCGGTACGGCTGGCTCCTCTCGTCCCAGGCGAAGCTCGGCCGCCAGGGTGTTCTCCAGTAACGCGCCCTGCAGCAGCAGACCCGCGCCCGCGAGCACACTGGCCCCACCGGCCGCAAGGAACGTCACGGGAACGACGCGGCTGGGCGACGGCGGCGGCGGTGTCGCGCTGGCCTCGGCGAACGCAACCGGCACCAGCGCGCGCAGGGACGCGAGGTCCGAGGCGATGCGGGACGCGCGGCCCAGCGTCATCGCGCGCGCGGTGTCCTGCACCTGCAGCGAGAGCTGAAAGGCGTCCTGGCCGAGCTTCGTCACCGAGCCGCTCATCAGGAACTGAGCGCCCAACGCGCCAGCGAGCTCAGCCGTGCACGAGGACGAGGACTCCGCGCAGCCGAGCAGCTCCCGCTGCCGCTCGAGGCCGAGCAGGTTCGCCACCTCGGCCTGGCTCGTCACCTGGAAGAGCCCCGTCCTGCCCGCGGCTGCCGTCAGCGCCTCGGTGAGGGCCTTCGCAACGGCGGGCTCGACATCGCGGGAGCCGACGAGCTCGAGGATGACCAGCCGTGGTTTGTCAGGGGTCGCCGCTGCAAGCCCGGACAGGAGCACGCATGCAGCCAGCACTGGGCGATTGACGAGCACGGCGGCAGCCTATCCCACCGGCTTTCACAGCCTGGCCGGGTTTCGCGTGAGCCGGCCCGCCCCGTCGTGTTATTCCGTTGACCCTGATGCGCCGGCTCAGCCTTCTCCTCACGGTCCTGATTGCGGTGAACGCGTTCGCAGAGCCGCCCCAACGCACCTTCCTGTCGGCCGTCGGCGTCGGTGTCGCGGGCCTCGGCCTCGGCCTCGCAGGGTTCGGCCTCGGGCAGCAGCTCATCGCCTCCGACGCGCGCGCCGTGATGAAGGCGTACGGCATTCCCACCGCCGCTGAAGCGCCAGCCGTCTCCATACTTCAGAAGCGCGCTGACAGCGCCGGCACGCTCGCCCTCGTCGGCTTCCTGGGCGGCGCGGCGCTCCTCGCCGGCGGCATCGTGCTCGTGCTCCTCGACTCGCCGGCTGCGCCCGTCACCGCCTTCGTGACCCCGCTTCCGGGTGGCGCGGCCGCTGGCGTCACCGCCACGTTCTGATGCTGCGAATCCCCCGCGGGCTGTTCGGCGTGATGAAGGAGGTCCTCCGCCACCTCCTGCGCCGCCCCGTCGTCGGCTTCGTCGTCTACGCCCGCACGCCCGATGGCCGGCTCCTGTTGATCCGCCGCGGCGACACGGGCGAGTGGGCCCTCGTCGGCGGAACACTCGAGTGGGGCGAGACGCTGCGCAGCGGCCTGCCGCGCGAGCTGATGGAGGAGGCCGGCGTCGAGCTGCTCTCTGCCGGTGACCTGCTGGGCGTCTACTCGGACCCGCGCCGTGACCCGCGCTTCCACGCCGTCACCGTCGTCGTCGAGGCGACCGTCTCGGAGCCGAGGCGGCCGCCCATGAACCCCGTGGAGATTCTCGAGGTGCGCTGCTTCCGCGAGGACGAGCTGCCAGGCCCCCTCTCGCACATGCTCGATGACGTCCTCCGCCGCGCGCGCGCCGGCGAACGCCACTGGGAGTGACGCCTACTCCGGCATCCAGCCCCAGCTCGGGTTGGGCCCGCCAGAGCCCACCACCACGTCCACGACATGCCCCTTGCCGAAGTCGAGCTTGTCCAGGCGCAGCGGGTGCTCGAGCACCACGACGTGCTCGTAGCCGGGGTGCTTCCGCAGCTCGGCGACCGCGCGCTGAATGCCCTCGTTCGTCGGCGGGTAGTTCGCGAGCAGCGACATGACGAAGCTCCGGTCGGCGAAGCCCGAGCCTCCAGCCGCGGCCTTGCCGGTGACGCCGCTCGGCACCGGGCCTCCTCCACCGCTCGGCCCCTCGGACTGCCAGGCGAGCGCGGTGTAGTTCGGGTCGTTCGAGTCCGCGCCGCGCAGGAAGTCGACGACCTCGCCCTGCGGGTTCTCGCGCGTGCGGACGAGCGCCTTGTCGCCCTGCACCCAGTCCACGCCGAAGCCCTCCTTCTCGAGGCCCGGCTTGATGTGCTCGTTGAACCACTGCTCCGCTTCGGCCTTCGTGCGCGGCATGGTGCCGGACGCCTGCGCGAGCTTCGCGAAGGTGTACTTCGCCGACTGCGCGACGCCGTCGAGCCGCTTGAGCTCCCCGCCCAGCTTCGAGGCGTCGAAGCCCGTGAAGCTCGGAGCGCCTCCGAAGACGGCTTTCGACGCTGGCGCGGCGCTCAGCTCGGGGCCCTTCGGGGTGGGCGCGTCGAACGCGTCGGCGCCACGCTCGATGGCGGTCGCGGCGACCCTCGGGCCTTGCGCAAACGCGTCACCAGCCCGCTCGAGAGCAGTGGCGGCGACCTTCTGCCCACGCTGCGCGAGCGGTCCACCTCGTTCGAGCGCGGTCGCGGCCGCCTTCGGGGCGCGCTTCGCGAGGCGGTGGGCGAGGTGCTGCATCTTCGGACGGGTCCTGCGGAGGAGCTTCTCGAGCTTCATGGTGGACTCCAGGAGAGGGGGAACGGCTGCGGCTGATCAGCTCCATTGCAGCGCGCATGCCCCGGTCGCCCCGCCCCCCGGGCCAGTCATCGCGGTGAGGTGGCGCGGTGGAGTGACCGGTGGACCGGACACTGGAGCGGCGCGGCGTGGCGCTCGCGGGGCGGACCTCATCCAGCGCTCATGGAGGGGGCGTCTCGAGCGCTGGGAAACGGGCTGGCCCTTACGCCTCCAGGGAGGCACACTGCCGTTCCCCCGCACCCCGAGGTGACCGCGTGAAGCAATGCCTGTCGTGCAACGGCCTCGTCCCCGACACCCTCGACGTCTGTCCGAACTGCGCGGTGACGCGGAGGAAGAAGGGCCTCAAAGTGGTGGCTGCGGCGAGCCTGGTGTCGCTCGCGCTCAGCAACTGCGGCAGCCAGATGGCACTCTACGGCGTGCCCTGTACCTCGAAGCAGGTCGACGGCGGCAACAACGGCTGCCTGGGCGCCTGTGACACGCTGCTGCCCGATGGCGGCGACCCGCGGAAGGACCGCACCAGCTCCTGCTTCACCGATGGCGGCACGCCCTGACGACTCCGCCTCGTCGGCTCGCGACGAGGTGTTCCGCCGCTTCGACGTCCGCACGCCGCTGAGGCCCAGCTACGTCGTCTGGGAGCTCACCCTCGCGTGCGACCAGCCCTGCACCCACTGCGGCTCGCGGGCAGGCACCGCGCGCGAAGGCGAGCTCACGACCGCGCAGGCCCTCGGCGTCGTCGACCAGCTCGCTGCGATGGGCACCTTCGAGGTCGTGCTCATCGGCGGCGAGGCCTACCTGCACCCGGGCTTCCTCGAGCTCGTGCGCGCGCTGCGCTCGAAGAACATCCGCCCCACCATGACGACGGGTGGTCGCGGCATCACGCCAGCGCTCGCGAGGTCCATGCGGGAGGCCGGACTCCACTCGGTGTCCGTGAGCATCGACGGGCTCGAGGTCACGCACGACCTCATGCGCGCGAGCCCCGGCAGCTTCGCCTCGGCCACCGCCGCGCTGCACGCCTTCCGCGACGTGGGCCTGCGCACCGCCGCGAACACGAACTTCAACCGCCTCAACCAGGCCGACGCCGAGCCCCTCTACGAGCACCTGCGCGCCTGTGGCATCAGCGCCTGGCAGGTGATGCTGACGACGCCCATCGGCCGCGCGTCCGACCGGCCCGCGATGCTGCTCCAGCCGTGGGACCTGCTCGACCTCATGCCCCGCCTGGTGGCGCTCAAGGAGCGCGGCTTCGTCGACGGCGTTCTGCTGATGCCGGGGAACAACCTGGGGTACTTCGGCCCCGAGGAGACCGCCCTGCGCTCGCCTGCGAAGGGCATGACCGACCACTGGATGGGCTGCCAGGCCGGCAAGTACGTGATGGGCATCGAGGCCGACGGCGGTGTGAAGGGCTGCCCGTCGCTGCAGAGCCGGCACTACCTCGGCGGCTCGCTCGCGAACCAGTCGCTCGAGGCCATCTGGAACGAGACGAAGCCGCTCGCCTTCGCGCGGGCGCGCACGGTGGACGACCTCTGGGGCTTCTGCCGCTCCTGCCCCTTCGCCGCGACCTGCCTCGGCGGCTGCACCTTCACCGCGCACGCGTTCTTCGGCCGACCGGGCAACAACCCGTACTGCCACTTCCGGGCGCGCGCACTGCAGGCAGAAGGAAAGCGGGAGCGCCTCGTGCTGAAGGAGGCCGCTCCCGGTGAGCCCTTCGACAATGGGTTGTTCGAGCTGGTCGAGGAGCCGTTCGACGCGCCGGATCCGCGACCGCCGACGCCGAGGGAGCTGGTCAAGGTGACGAAGCTCCCCCGGCCGAAGGCCTGACTCAGAAGGCGGCGATGGTCAGCATGGCGGCGTCGGCGCGGCTCGGCGCTCCTGCGGTGCGCTTCAGGTTCGACAGGTCCCGCTCGAGCGCCTGGCGCCGCTGGATGAGCTCCTCGCGCTGCGCGACCGCCTCGTCCTTCGCTCGGGAGCCGCCGACCGCGCCGACGATGATCATCGCGACGCCGCCGAGGCCGACCGCGAGGAACGGGATGCCGACGGGCGGGAAGACCATCAGGATGAGCCCGACGAGCGCCGCCGGCGAGAGCACCGCGCCGATGACGACGAGCGCGATGGAACCACCGGGCCAGCTGGTGTCGATGCCGCGGAGCTGCGCGTTGATGCCGTCGATGTCGCTCTCGAGCTGCATGACCTGCTGCGAGAGGCTCAGCCCACCGCGGGTCGGAATGGGCGGGGGCGCCTGGGCGATGAGCGTCGCCGAGCGGGACGACGGAGGAGGCGGCTCCGTCAAGCGCGCGTTCGCAGGCTGGTAGGGCTCGGGAGGCGGGGGCGGCGGCGAGAACCCTGCGGTGGTGTCGACGGGAGCGGCGCTGCGGGCCTTGCAGACCTTCGCCACGCAGCGCAGTGAGCCGTCGCTCGAGCAGTCAGACGTCGCCTCACAGGAGAGGCCTTCCTTCGTGGCCGCGATCGGCGCCGTACACATCGAGTTCACGCACTTGAGGCCGGCGCGGCAATCGGAGCGGGCGCGGCACGATTCGCCGACGTCGCCGAGCGAGGCGTCAGCGGTCTGAGAAAGGAAGGCGGTAACGAGCAGGGTGGTCAGCATGGGGTCCTCGAAAGGGTGTGAGTGAGTGCGGCGGATCAGCCCCTGTGCAAGGCCGGCACACACCCAGGTGCCCAGAATCACGTCGAAGACACCGGGACCCGTCTCAGATCGCGGATGGTGGCCGAGACGGAAGGAGTCGTTTCAGGGAGTTGGGCCGGCGGCCGATCTGCACGACGGCCCCCCATGCTCACCACCCCACTCATCGTCCTCCTCTCTGCTGTTCCCGTCCTTGGCGAAGAAGGCGAGTCGTGCCGCACCGACGCTGACTGCCTCTCCTCACTGGCCTGCACCTCGAGGGTCTGCACGCCCCGGCCCGCCCCTGCTGCGCCTCCTTCGCGTTCTGTCCCGTCGGTTCCCGCTGAGCCGGCCCCGTCTCTCCGCACTGAGGAGCCACCGCCAGCGGCCGAGGTCGTCACCGAGACCTCACCAGCGGACGAGACGCCGCGGTACTTCACCGGCGTGCACTTCGTCCTCGGCGCGATGGCTGGCGCGGGTCCGATGTGGACGAAGTCGTCAGGGTACCTGCTCGGTCAGCCACAGGAGTTCGAAGCCTTCAGCGCGCAGATTCCGATGGAGCTCCGGATCGGCGTGCTCTTCGGGCGCTTCGAGCTGATGGCGGAGGTTGCTCCGGCGACGCTGGCGCTGATGGCAGCTCCCATTCGTCACTTCTCCGCAGCGCTCTCGGCGGGGTTCATGCTGCCGCTCTACGAGAACGGTGACTTCAGCGTCTCGCTCCCCCTGCGCGCCCGTGGCGGGGTCTTCCTCAGCAGCCGCAACGGCGGACCCCTCGTCGGTGGCAGCGCAGGCGTCGGCCTTCGGTTCGGTCGCGCCCTCGTCGAACTGCGCGCGCTCGCGGAGTACCGCCACGTCTGGGCTGGCTCCAGCTTCGCCGTGCCGGTCGACCTGAGCTTCTCGTGGATCTTCTGACCTCTTTCCCCTCATCACCATCGGAGCCCGCCATGACCACCCGCCTCGCCGTCCTCGTTTCGCTGTCCCTCCTGTCGTCCGCCTGTGGCCCTGAGCTGACGGATCCGACCATCACGCTGAGCCCGACCGACGCCACGCTCATCAAGCGGGGCTCGACGTGGGTCTTCGTGAGCCCGGTGCAATACACGTGGGGAACCGGTGCGACTCAGACCCGGTTCAGCGCCCGCGTGAAGGAGCAGCGAGGAGGCTTCCTGGTCAACCCCGAGGGACAGCCGAAGAACTTCTTCGACATTGGCCTCCCGAATCCCCTCGAGCTGCCGCTCGACGCGAAGCCCTCGTTCCCGGTCGGTACCGAGGTCGTCCTGACCCTCGAGGTGATGGCGCTGAGCTGGGATGGCGTGACGAATCAGGGCGTCGCGATGCGCACGCAGAACTACTCGTTCATCCAGCGCTGAGTTTCGGCGCGCTCGCCCTGGCCCGACGGGCCTACGGCTGCCCGCGGGCCGCTTCGCCAGCGCTGGGTTATCGGCGCGCTCGCCCTGGCCCGACGGGCCTACGGCTGCCCGCGGGCCGCTTCGCCAGCGCTGAGCCTCGGCAACCGCACGCCCGACAGCGCCTCGAGCAGCGCCCGCGCCCGCACCTCACTGCGGGCAACGATGCGGCGGCCCGAGCCCGACAGCGTCGCGTCACGCAGCAGCACCGGCTGCACCACCATCCACGCGAGTCGGTTCAGCCACGCCCGCAGGAAGCGGGTGCCGTCCTCCGACTCGTACGCGCGGGTGAGCGTGACGCGCTGGCGGGCGTCGAGGTCGAGGCGCTCGAAGGCCGCGCCCAGCTCCCACGCCGCGTCAGCGGAGAGCGCGCACTCGAAGTCGAGGAAGCGCGCGGTGCCGTCCTGGAGCCGCACGTGTTCGGGCTTCAGGTCTCCGTGACAGACGACCCGCTCGGAGACGAGGCCGCGCTCCAGGGTCCGGAGCAGCGGCAGCAGCGCCTTCTTCGTCGCCAGTGCCCACCCATGACGGGGGCCGAGGGCGTCGAGCGCGCGCGTCAGGTGGGCCGAGGGTCGGTCTGGGAGGGCGTCGAGGGGCAGCGCGGTGGCCACGCGGTGCAAGGCCGAGAGCGAGCGGCCGACCGCGGCGACCTCGTCGAGCGACACGCCACGTCCGAACCGGCGCCCGCCGAGCCGGCCCATCACCACCGCCGAACCGCGCACGGACCTCAGCCCGGGGCCCAGGCGACCGACGCGCCGCAGGCGCTCGACCTCGACCTGCTGACGGCCGCGCTGATCAGCCCCGAAGCGCTTGGAGACCGAGCCTGCGCGCCCGCCCGCCCTGGGGAGCGGAGGACGACGCGGCGCTGCCGGAGCCTTCAGTGCGCGCTCGAGGAAGTCGTGGCGCACCAGCTTGAAGCAGCGCTGCCCCTGCACCACGATGAGGCCCTCGGCGGGTCCGCCGAAGCGTGAGGTGCGCGTGAGGGGCCAGAGCGACTCCACGTCGCGCACGGTGCCCCGGAAGACCGGCGTCGGCACCTCGAAGCCCGCGCGTGAGAGCAGCTCGTGCGACCGCTGCGGGCCCAGGAACGTTCTCCGCGCCTGGTGCACGAGGTCGAAGGCGACGAAGGGCACGTCACGGCGCGGATACGGCAGCCGCATGGGCGCGCCCTCGAGCCACTCCCCGTAGACGACGAGGTCATTCCCCAGCAGCCGCCACAGCGCGCCGAGCCGGTCGAACGCGAAGTCCACCATCGGCCACAGGCCAGGTCCGATGCGGTCGAGCGTGAGGAGCCCGTGGATGCGGGAGTGGATGCGTGGCACGCCGCGCACGAAGCTGAAGCCCACGTTGAGGCCGTCGAGCTTCTCGTACGCGACGAACGGCCGCGAGAGGACCGCCCGCGTCTGCCGCGGCGAGAGCACGACGTCGCCCTCGCTGAAGGCGCTCCCGGCGAGGTGCGGAATCGCCGGGTAGCGCGTGCCGAAGACGAGCTTCGGGTAGGTGGTGATGCCCACCGCGACGAATCAGGTCGTCGAGCCGCGCGGGGCAGGAGCTGGACGACGGCCGCCCGTGGAGACGCCCGTGTTGCGGCCACGGCCACCGCCGGTCGAGACGCCGGTGTTCCGGCCACGACCGCCACCCGTCGAGACGCCCCAGTTGCTGGTGTCGAGCTGCTTGAGCTTCTCCTGGCGCTTCTTCGCCTCGCTCGTCAGCTCACCGGCGAGCTCGCCAAACTGCTTCTTGTACTTCCCCTCGGTGAGGCGGTTCGCCATGTCGAACGAGGTCTTCACCTCGCTCAGCGTCGCCGTCGGCTTCTTCGAGGTCCGCAGCTCGGAGACGGCGGCCTTCTTGATGTCGCTCCACTCCTTGTTCGAGATGGGGCTCGGCTGCTTCGTGGAGCCCTTCGTCGAGAGGGCCTTGAGGAGTGCTCCGGAGACGTTGGCGTTGGGGTTCTTGACGGTCGGCATGGGTGGCTCCTTCGAGTGGGGCGCCGACCTGAGCACACTCCTGCCGACGGCGGAAAGTGCCTTGCGATGCGGTGTCGTGCCTCTCAGAGTGATGCGTCATGTCGGGCTTCGTCGCCTTCACGCACCCCAGGGAAGCGCCGGTCGTCAGCGCCCGCGCCGTTCCGGCGCCAGGGCCCGGCGAGGTGCTGGTGCGCCTCGAGGCGTGTGGCGCGGGCGCGGCGGACTTCGGCTTCTTCCAGCTCGACGCCCTCCCGCGCACTCCGCTGATTCCCGGCTTCGAGGCGGTCGGCGTCGTGGAGGCCACTGGGGGTGGAACCGGGGTGGCGATTGGCACGCGCGTGGGGCTGACGCCGCTCGCGTCGGTCTGTGGTGGTTGTGGGCTCTGTGAGCGTGGGCTCGAGCGGTGGTGCCCGAAGGCGGTGCTGCACGGGTGGCACCGCGACGGCTTCCTCGCGCAGCACGCCGTCACGACGGACCGCGCGGTGGTGCCGCTCGGCGATGGCGACGACGCGTCACAGTGGGCGCCGCTCTTCGCCTCGGGTTGGACGGCGATGGGCGCGGTGCGCGCGGCGGGTGTAGGGCAGGGCGGACGGCTCGGCGTCATCGGCGTCGGCGGTCTGGGACACCTCGTGGTGCAGGTGGCCTCGGCGCAGGGGCTGGCGGTCGCTGCGTGGGACGTCGATGCAGACCGGCGCGCGCTCGCGGGTGAGGCTGCCTGCCCGGAGCCCTTCCCGATGGAGTCGGTGGACGCGCTCATCGTGTGCACGCCGTCGACGCAGGCGATTCAGCAGGCGCTCCGCGCGGTGCGCCGGGGCGGCACGCTGGTGCTGGCGGCCGCCTCACCCTCGGTCCGCTTCGACCTCTCGCTCTTCGACACGGTGATGCGTGGCGTGACGCTCGCGCCCGCGTTCCTCGGCACCCGGAGCGACCTCACCGAGCTGATCAGCCTCGCGCGCGCAGGCGTGGTGCGTCCCCGTGTCACGCGACGCCGGTTCGCCGACCTGCCCGGGGCCTTCTGGGCGCTGCGCGACGGCGGCTTCACCGGCAGGCTCGTGTTCAACCCTTGAATATCTGGCGGGTCGAGTCGTCTGCAGGTCGTGCTTCGCTCGCTCCTGCCCGTGGTGCTCGTCGTCTCCAGCGGTTGCACGCTTCACCACGCACGGCTCGAGTCAAGTCGCGACCTGGTCATCACGCGCACTGGAGATGGGCTCTGCGGGCCCATCGGCATCCGCCGGGCGTCCCTGGGGGCGCGGTGGGGCGAGTACGTGCGGGTGTCGGTGGCCGCTCCAGCCCCTGTGAGCGGCGAGGCCCGGCTGCACGTCGATGGGCGCGCGTACCCGCTGCAGCGGTTCACCACGGAGCCGCAACTGATGGGCGCCGTTCAGGTCGCCGCGGAGGGCGTGCAGGTCGAAGTGCCGGCAGTCCTCCCCGTGGTCGCGACGAGCCAGACCATCGTCCTGGACGCTGCGTGGACGAACGAGCGGCTCGACGTGCCGACGGCGCTGGGTGCGGGCCATGTCATCGACATCACCCTCGCGGGCCTCACGACGCCCCGGGGAAGCTGCCGCGACGTCGTCTTCACCGTCGAGCAGGGCGTGTTCCAGCCGACGGTGGACGAGCGGGCGTGGGTCGCCGAGCTGACCCGCCGCGGAGGGCCCGAGCTGCAGGCGTGGCTCGCGGCCGAGGAGACGCGGAAGGCCGGGGTTCGCGCCCAGGTGTTCCTCGAGGCGGAGCGTCGCAAGGTCGCGTGGGCCGCCGAGCTCGAGGCACGGCGAGAGGCGTCGCGGGTGGAGGCGGTCGCGAGAGCGGAGGCTGCGCGGGTGGAGGTCCTCGCGAGGGTCGAAGTCGAGCAGCGAGAGGCCCTGAGGCGTGAGGAGGTCCGTCAGGCCCACTACGCGGAGTACGAACGTCGTCGTGAGGCGCGGGTCGAGGGCTCAGCGGGGGTGGCCGTCGCAGCACCAGCAGTTCAGGTCTCCGCTCCCGTTCTGCCGGCGCCGAAGCGTGCGCTGGTGTGCCGGGCGCCGCAGTCCTCGCGTGGGTCCTTCGGGGGCTCGGGGCCGGGGCCGGTGACGTCGGTGCCGATGGTGGCGGAGGAGTCCTGTGAGGAGGTCGCGGACACGGCCACTGCAAGCAGCGCGTTCGCGGCGGCGTCGGGCTCGGTCGAGGTGACGTCCTCGCAGGAGCGGGTGACGCGCGCTGGGGTGGCGGGTGACCTGAGTGCCTCGACGCAGGTGGCGGGGCGGGAGACGCGCGCGGGTGGAGTGAGTGGAGGCGCCTGGACGCAGGTGCCGTCGCAGGAGGGGCGCGCCAGTGAACTGTCTGGAGGTGCCTCGGCCTCGGAGGTGACCGGTGGCGCCTCGGTGTCGGCAGCGGTTGGTGTGTCGATGGGCGCGGAAGTCAGCCTCGGCAGCGAAGGTCCCGGCAGCACGCGCGGCGCTGGAGGCCAGACACTCGAGGCGCGGCCTGTCTCCTCGGAGTCGGTCGCGGCAGCGCCCGCGATGGAGGTCGAGGCGTACCCCGAGTGGTCGACGCCGCAGAGCTTTCAGGTCGCCCGGGTCGCCGTGGCGACGGAGCAGGTGACGCCCGCACCGTCCCCGCCATGCCCCCCGCCCGCCCCGAGGCAGGTGACCGCGGTGGAGCCACGAGCCGGCCTGGCGCTGCTCCACCTCTTCGGCGCCCTCGTGAACGTCGCGGCGCAGGTTCACGCGACGCAGCCGGTGCACCCGTCCACGCCTGTCCAGCAGCCCGTCCACCAGGCGTCCCCGGTTCAGCCGCGCTGAGTCCTGGCGCGCTCGCCCTGGCCCGACGGGCATGAGGCCGCCCGCGAGCCGCTTCGCCAGCGGTGAGAGTCCTGACGCGCTCGCCCTGGCCCGACGGGCATGAGGCCGCCCGCGAGCCGCTTCGCCAGCGCTGAGAGTCCTGGCGCGCTCGCCCTGGCCCGACGGGGTGAAGATGGGCCGGCCGAGTCTCTGAGGCGCCGTCAGCGGACCTCGAGGTGCCCCTGATCGACGCGCACGAAGACGCCGCCGCGCGCGCGCGTCGTCTCGATGAGCCGGTCACGACCCAGCGTCTGCTCCACCTCGCGGCCGTTCAGCACCACGTGCAGCGGGCCGTGCACCAGCGCGTCGGTCTGCTCCACCGCCCACAGAATCGACTCCCAGATAAGCGGGTGCGGGTTGCCGAAGACGCCGCCGCCGATGAGCGTCAGCACGACGGTGCGCGTGCCGAGCGAGGCCGCGGCGAACAGGGTGCCCGCGTACGCCGCGCGGAGCAGCACCCGGCAGACGTCGAGCAGCGGGCCCTCGGTGCGCGCGTTGCTGTAGCCGCCTCCGGCGAACGTCGAGGTGAAGACCTGCGCGATGCGCTGGCCTGCGTTCACCGGCCCGTCCCAGTTGGCGCCGAAGACGACCTCGACCCGCTCGTGTACGCCGACGCAGAGGTCGTCGAAGCGCGCCTCGAGCGTCCGCGCCGTCGCCTCGAAGTCCTTCAGGTTCTGCGAGAGCAGGTAGCCGCTCTCGACCCGGCCCACCGATGCCGGCAGCGCGTTCGCCAGCAGGTCGAGCTGCCGGGCGTCGGTCTGCACGAAGCGGGAGCCGTCGCTCGCCGGTGCCGCGTAGTGACGCACGAGCGTGCCGGGGAAGGCCGAGATGGACGCCCGCGGGCCCTGCGTCGGGTCCGTGAAGTAGCGATGCACCGGCACCAGCATCGCGTCGGGCGCCTCGAGGCAGTTGAACTGCGAGGCCACCTGGAACAGCGAGCCCTCCGGCGCGGTGGCCTGCAGCAGCCCGACGTCGGTGAGCGGGTCAGCGCCCGCGAGGACCGAGAGCTTCACCCGTGGCGCCGCGCTCTCCCGCGTCAGGAGTGCGGCCTCGTGCAGCGCGCCGAGCGACAACACCGAGAAACGCCCGCCGTCGAAGCGGTGGCCGGCGCCGGCGACGGTGGCGTGGCCAGTCGAGTCGAAGGTGATGTGCTGGTGCGGAGCCTTCGCCACCTCGGCCTCGAGGCGCTGCACGAGCGAGCGGGCCGCGGAGGGTCGCCTGGCGAGCTCGGCGCGGCGCTTGTCGAGCTCCTGCTGGCGTCCATCGAGGATGAGGTCGAGCATCGCCCGAGTCTCGCACGGCTTGTCACCCGGTTCGTCAGCACTTCCGGCGCCCTCGAAACGCCAGCGAGGTAGAAGGTTGGACCATGAAGAAGATCGAGAGGCGGGTGGCTGACGTCATCAGAGCGCTGGAGACGAGGCTGAAGGAGCTCTCCTCTCTGCCCGACTACGCTCACGTTCGCCTCGTCCCAGGCCCACCTGCGACGGACGAAGCGCTTGCCGCTTACGAGCGCCACCTTGGGCGAGCGCTGCCGCCCTCCTATCGCGCGTTCCTCGAGCTTCACGATGGCTATCGCGGGTTGGCCTATCCCGGTGACATGTTGGCCATCGGCGACCTTCTCCCGGGAGGCAAGTGGGCTGCGAGAGCTGCGGTCTGGCGGGAAAGAAGCTCCCGCGCGGGCGCCGAAGAGACACGCGAGGCCATTCCGATCGCGAACCTCGGGCAGCCAAACAGCTGGGTCTTCCTCGATCCCACCCAGCCCGCTGCTCTGGGAGAGTTGATGGTCGTCGAGTGGGACCCCGAAGATACGACCGGGTACCAGGATCTCGTTGCGTTTCTCGAGGAGTGTCTCGAGACCGTGGAGTACGGAATCGCCGAAGCCAACGGTCTCGTCTCTGACGACGACTGATCCTGGCCGGACGTTTCAGCGTTGGTGGGCATGGGTTGTCCGGTTCTACCGCAGGGCTGGCAGCGGCACGCCGTAGCGCTGCAGGAACCACGTCTGAAAGCAGGCCGGCCAGGCCGAGAGGCGCAGCGCGTGCCGCGTGAAGGACTGGGTCACGTCGAGCGGGTCACCGTCGAGCCGCTGGCACTCGCGCGCTGCCTCGTCGGCCACCGTTGCCGCGCACGCCTTCTCGGCCGAGCCCACGAGCGTCACCACCTGCGTGTCGAGCACGCCGGGGCGCGTGGACTCGACGTCGGGCGTCAGGCCCTGCTCGACGAGCACCTCGTCGGTCGTCAGGCGCTTCGTCGTCGTCCGCCCGCCGCAGGTGAGCGTCACGTCCACATCGACGCGCACGCGCGGCAGCGACGCCTCGAGGTCGAAGGTGCGCAGCGCCGGGTCCAGCTCGCGTTGCTCGGGCTTCGGCAGTTGCCGGCACCGGCCCACCAACCGTCCGCCCATGCCCGCCGGGAGCCTGGGCAGCGCCGGTTGCGGTAACTGGCACACCCACGAGGCGACGCTCCAGGCGCTGACGTCGAGCGCGGGCAGCGGCGCGTCCTTTCCCAGGAACCAGGCCGCGAACCAGCGGTGGAGCTGCGCCGCGTGAGCGCGTTGCTTCGCCTCGGTGGCGAGCGTCACGTGCTTCTGGCTCGCCTCGAGGGCGAACGGCTCCACCCGCCGGCGGCTCTCGTCGACGAGCAACAGCGGGCGCACGAGCGCGGCGGCCCGCTCCGGCTGCCCTCTCGCGCTCAACCCCTCGGCCCGCTTCGCCAGCACGTCGGTCAGCTTCGCGAGGTCGGCGAAGAGCGGCGCCAGCACCGCGCGCTCCCTGGGCAGCGCGAGGCCCCGCAGCACATCGCCCAGGAGCGCCGCGCGGCCCTCGTCGTCCAGCAGCTTCGTCTCCTGCCGGACGCGCGCGACCAGGCGAGCCACCGCGGCGTCGAGCTCCTGCTCCTCGGCGCCATCGCGACGCCAGTCCGCGACGCATCGCGCTGCTTCAGCCGACGGGCGCCGCAGGCACGCCGCCCCCTCACCGAACGCGTCGGCCCCCGGGGGCTCGGGCGTGTGGGCGGGCGAGACCGGCTCCTGCGGCGGGGGTTGCGCTGGAGTCGGTCCCGGCGAGAAGGCTGCCGACTCGAGCTCGCCGAGGAAGCCGTCGGCGTCGGCGCCCCACCGCGCTCGCAGCACCCGCACGGCCTCGTCGCGCCCCAGGGCCCTGGCGAGCGCCTCGACCTCGGCCGCCGCCGCCCCACGCCCGGAGCGCTGCTGCCGCTCGAAGAGCCCGTCGATGGTGGCCTGCGCGCACCGCTTCCTCGCGTTCGACAGCGCCTGGCTCGCAGGCACGAGGTCCGCGCCCGGGGCGGCGTCGAGGGCCCTCCGCTCTCTGGCGAGCACCTGCTCGAACTCCACGAAGGACGGGCAGGCCGGCGCGTCCTGCTCGAGGGCCTTCGCCCGTGCGCGGACGTCAGCGGAGCCGGTGACGCACGCCAGCAGGAGGCAGGTGGAGCAGACCAGGGTCCTCACCACCCCGTTGTGCCAGCGCCGCGCACCGCGGTCGAGCCAGTTCCCGTCCACGCCGCTATGGTGCGCCCGGCATGTTCACCCAGCTGCAGGTCCTCGTCCGCATCGCGATGGCGAACATCGTCTCGAGCGCGCTCAATGTCTTCGTGGGCTCCGTGCTGCTCTTCGGGACGGCGCTGCTCGTCGTCGGTGGCTCGCTCTTCTCGACCCTCGACGGCTCGTTGAGCCGCAGCATCGTGGACAGCCTCGTCGGCCACGTGCAGGTCTACTCCGCCCGCTCGAAGGACACGCTCGAGGTCTACGGCAAGGTGGACGGGACCGACTCCGAGCTGACGCCGCTCGACGACTTCAAGGCGCTCAAGGCCAGGCTGCTGGCGGTGCCGAACGTCGAGGCCGTCGTCCCGATGGGCAGCGCGACCGCGCAGGTCACCTCGGGGAACACCATCGACGTCGTGCTCGAGCGGCTGCGCAACCTGTACCGGGTCCAGCGCAGCGACGGACCGAAGCTGCCCGACGCCGAGTTCACGACGCGCGCCGACAGCCTCAAGCGCCACATGCGCAACATCGTCGCGGTGCTCGAGAAGGACCTCGTCACCGAGCTCGAGCTGACTGACGGCTCGACGCTGGAGCCGAAGATGGTGGAGGCGGTCAAGGCGGCCTCGCAGGACGCCTTCTGGGCCTCGTTCGACGACGACCCGTTCGCGCACCTCGAGCTGCTCGAGAACCGGGTCGCGCCGATGGTGGCCGACGGCGACCTGCTCTTCTTCCGCTGCCTCGGCACCGACCTCGACGTCTTCCAGAAGTCGTTCCCGCGCATGCAGCTGGTCGAGGGGACGCCCGTGCCGCCGGGCCACCGCGGGCTCTTGATTCCCCGCTTCATCCTCGAGGAGTACTTCAAGCTGAAGAACGCGCGCCGCCTCGACAAGATCGCCGAGGCGCGCAAGGCGGGGCGCAGCCTGGCCGACGAGAGCGACGCCGAGCTCAAGCGCTTCGTGCGCGAGAACCAGTCGCAGACCCGGGAGATTGCCCTGCAGCTCGACGGGCTCGCCACCGCCGAGGCGGTGAAGAAGCTCCAGGCGCACCTGGGCAGCGAGGAGCGCGACCTGCCGAAGCTGCTCGAGGCGTTCTTCGGCGTCACCGAGGCGACCTTCGACGCCCGCTACCGCTTCTTCTACGACGAGCTGGCGCCCATGCTGTCGCTGTACCGCGCGAAGGTCGGCGACACGGTGACGCTGCGCAGCCTCGCGCGCTACGGCTCGGCGGCGACGGTGACGGTGAAGGTGTATGGCATCTTCGAGCTGCGCGGGCTCGAGAAGTCGCCGCTCGCCGGGCTCACGACGCTCATCGACATCGTCACCTTCAGAGACCTCTACGGCATCGTCAGCCCCGAGATGAAGGCCGAGGCCGAGGCGATGAAGGCGCAGGTGGGCGCGAAGCAGGTCGAGCGGGAAGACGCCGAGGCGGCGCTGTTCGGTGAGGACGCCGAGGTGGTGGGCGACGCGAAGTCCGAAGGCATCGCCGAGGCGGTGCAGCCGCGCGAGGTGAAGAAGCAGACCGACACCTTCGCGCTCGAGGACATCGACACCGGCGTCGTGCTGCACGCGGCGGTGCTGCTGAAGGACGGCTCGGACGCGGCGCTGGCGCTGACGATGGGCGAGCTCGAGCAGGTCTTCGCCGCCACGAAGCCGCCGGCTGACAAGGCCGTCATCGACCGCGCGAAGGCGCTCGCGGCCACCGGGAAGCTGCCGCTGATGCTGGGGCTGTCGCTGGGCCAGGTCCTCGCCGCTGAAGAGGAGCGGCTCGGTGGCGGCGCGCCGAAGAGCACCGAGGCGCTGCTCGCCCTGAAAGAGGCGCTGCGCACCGAGCGGCCGACCCTCGCCTCGGAAGACGTCGCCACCATCGACGCGCTGCTGCGCGGCGGGCGGCCGTCGGTGTGGACGGTGAGCTGGCAGTCGGCGTCGGGCTTCCTGGGCAAGTCCATCGACTTCTTCCGCCTCGCGCTGTTCCTCATCGTCGCGGCCTTCGCGTTCGTCGCGCTCATCGTGGTGACGCTCGGCATGACGGTGGCGACGCTGCAGCGCACGCAGACCATCGGCACTATGCGGGCCATCGGCGCGCAGCGGGGCTTCGTGGTGGCCATGGGGCTGGTGGAGACGCTGGTGCTGTCGGTGGTGTTCGGCGCGCTGGGGCTCCTCGCCGGCGCCGGCGTGGTGGGCTGGCTCGCGAGCCGCGGCATCCCCGCCTTCCGCGACGAGCTGTACTTCTTCTTCTCGGGTCCGGTGCTGAGGCCGGAGCTGAGCGGCGGGGGCCTGGTGTTCGCGCTCGTCGTCACCATGGTGGTGAGCGTGCTGGCCGTCATCTTCCCGACCTGGCTCGCGACGCGCGTCAAGCCCATCACCGCGATGCAGCCGACGGAGTGAGCCGATGATCCTCTTCCGAATCGCCTTCCTCTCGCTGTGGCAGGCCCGCAACCGAACCGGGGTGCTGGCCGGCGCCATCGCCTTCGTCTCGGCGCTGCTGGTGATGATGCTGGGCGTGGCCGAGGGCATGAACCGCTCGCTCATCGAGGCGTCGACGACGCTCATGAGCGGCCACGTGAACGTCGCCGGCTTCTTCAAGGTGACGGCGGGGCAGGGGGCGCCGGTGGTGACGAAGGCGAAGTCGGTGCGCGAGGTCGTGAAGCGCGCGGCGCCCGAGGCGCTCTACGTCGTGAGTCGCGGCCGGGGCTACGCGAAGGTGGTGAGCGACCAGGGCTCGACGGTCATCGGGCTGTCTGGCGTTTCGGTGGAGGAGGAGCAGGGCCTCGAGAAGGTGTTGCGGATGAAGGAGGGCTCGCTCGCCGACCTCGCGAAGCCCAACTCGGTGGTGCTCTTCGAGGACCAGGCGGCGCGGCTCGAGGTGCGGGTCGGCGACGCAGTGACGGCCTCGACGCCCACCACCCGCGGGGTGAACAACACGGTGGACCTCACCGTCGTCGGCGTCGCGAAGAACCTCGGCATGATGAGCCAGTTCTCGTGCTTCATGAACGCGAAGTCGCTGCAGAAGCTCTACCAGCTCAACGACGACACCACCGGAGCGCTGCAGGTGTACCTGCCCTCGGCGGACCTCGATGAGGTGAAGCGCGTGCAGGGCCGCGTTCGTGAGGCGCTGCTCGCGGCGGGCTACCAGGTGATGCCCGATGACCCGCGCGCCTTCTTCTTCAAGTTCGAGAACATCTCGCGCGAGGGCTGGACGGGCCAGAAGCTCGACCTCACCACCTGGCACGACGAGGTGAGCTTCATCGCCTGGACGGTGGACCTGATGAGCGCGCTCTCGTTCTTCCTCGCCGTGGTGCTGCTGGCGGTCATCGGCGTCGGCATCATGATCGTCATGTGGATCAGCGTGCGCGGCCGGACCCGGGAGATCGGCACGCTGCGCGCCATCGGCATGCAGCGCCCGTCAGTGCTGGCGATGTTCCTCGCCGAGGGCTTTCTGCTCGGGGCCTTCGCGACGGTGGTGGGGACGCTGGCGGGGGTGGTGCTGTCGGCGCTGCTGACGGCCGTGCAGGTTCCGTTGCCGCAGGGCGTGCAGTTCGTGCTGCTGTCCGAGAAGCTGGTGCTGATTCCGACGGTGCGCTGGACGCTCATCTCGGGCGCCTTCATCACGGCGGTCGTGACGGCCATCTCGTTCGGCCCGGCGCTGGTGGCGTCGCGGATGAAGCCGGTGACGGCGATGGCCCACGCAGGCTAGCCCCTGTCGAGTCGGGTCTCCCCTCCGCCCCGCACCGAGCCATGCCTGATGAGCAGGTCCTGCAGACGGCCCAGTCCGCGGACGGGGTGGACTGCTCCCGCGACGGCTCTCCTCGCGTGCAGAGTCCCCGGGCTGCCTCGGCGCCGGCCGGGGAGCGACCTCCGCCGCCCGCCTGGAGTAGGACGCGGGCATGGTGCGACGGCTCTTCCCGGTGCTCGCGGTGATGGGGTGCGCTGACGCGTTCCCCGGGCCGGCCGCGGGACGAGCGGACGCTGGAGACGTCCTGGTCGACGGCGGCGCGATGGGCCAGGACGCCGGGACGCACGACTCGGGGGTGGACGCTGGGCTCGTGGACGGTGGCGATGCAGGTGGAGGAACGACCGACGCTGGTGGACGCGACGACGCTGGCGCCGCCGACGCGGGCTCACCACCTGACGCGGGTCTGGTGACGGTGACGTTCACGCCGTCGAGCGCGGCGCTGCCCAACCCGGAGCGTGGCTGGTACGTGTGGGCGAGCGGCGACTTCGGGGCCTCCATCGACACCGGCGCCCTCACCACCGCGTACGGAACCGGCGTCCGGCTCGCCTACACGGTGGTGGACCTGAGCGCGTTCCGGTCGGCCTCCCTCTCGACGCCGTTCCTCGATGCGCTGTCGAACCGGTTCGGCACGCTCCGGAGCCTCGGCATGAAGGCGGTGGTGCGGTTCGCGTATGACTACAGCGCCGCGGGCAATGACGCCCCCGCGATGCAGATTGTCGCGCATCTGCAGCAGCTCACGCCGTTGCTCGCAGCGAACGAAGACACCATCGCCGTCTTCCAGGCGGGCTTCATCGGCGCGTGGGGCGAGTGGCACAGCTCGAAGAACTCGAACTCCTACGGCTACATGACGAACCCGGGCGTCACCGAGCTGCAGGCCGACGCGAACCGGCTCCTCGTGCGCAACGCGGTCCTCGCGGCGGTGCCCGCGTCCATTCCCATCGCGTTTCGCTACCCCGGAGACCTCATCAAGTGGTGGCCCCAGGCGACGCAGCAGAGCCGGGCGGGGCTGCACAACGACTGCTGGCTCGCCGGGCCGACGGACACGGGGACGTACTCCTCGCAGGCGCAGCGGACGTACGTGGCCGCCCTCTCGGCGAACGCCACCTTCGGGGGAGAGACGTGTGACGCTGACACCCCGCTGCGGACGAGCTGCGCCGACGTTCGCGCCGAGGGTGCGCAGTACCACCTGAGCTACCTCAACCGTCAGTTCTTCGCCGGCTTCATCACGGCGTGGACCAACGGGGGCTGCCTCGACGAGGTGACGCGGCAGATGGGCTACCGGCTCCAGCTCGACGAGGTGAGCCACGTGGCGAGCGCGCCAGCGGGCTCGACGGTGCGGGTGACGGTGAAGCTGCGCAACGTCGGTTGGGCGAAGCTGTTCAGCGCCCGCCCGCTGGTGGTGCGCCTCACGCAAGGGAACCAGGCGCTCGTGGCGTCGAGCACCACGCTGCTGTCCTCCCTCCCGGCGCAGGCGAACGGCTCGTCCACCCTCGTCATCGACGTGGCGATTCCCGCGAACGCGACGCGAGGCACCTACGACGTCTCGCTCGCGGCGCCTGACGTCTTCCCGCGCACGATGACGGATGCGCGCTTCGCGATTCGGTTCGCCAACGCCGACGCTGGGGCGCAGGCCTGGAGCCCTCCCGCTGCGCGCTTCGCGACCGGCACGGCGCTCGTCATCGAGTGACGGGTCCGAGCGACTCCCGGTCTCGCCACCCGCGTTCCCCGAGGTGCTGCCCAGCCTCGAGCGCGTCGAGGAGGCCCGTGCTCGAGGAAGAGCCGCCCCCTCTCGCGGCCCATCGGCCCTGGTCGGTCTCCGCCCCGGCTCGTCAACGCTCCAGCGAGCGGCGCAGGGCCACGACGTCGGCGAGGCGTGGGTCCTGTGCGCAGCGCTCCTCGAAGGCGCGCGCGACGGCGACCGCCTCGGTGAAGCGCCGGGCCCTCGTCAGCTCGACGAGGAGCGCCAACCGCACCTCGGGGTGAAGGACCCCGTCGGGGAAACGCGAGAGCGACGTCGTCCACGCAGCGAGGGCGTCGGTGCGGTTGCCCTGCTTCGCTTCGAGGACCCCGAGCTCGTAGAGGGCGGCCTGGGCGAGCAGGCCATCGCCCTTCGCCTCGGCGCGCAGGCAGTCGAGGCGCTCGCCCGCAGTCGCGTCACAGACGGGCGTCGTGCTGGCCACGGTGGTGAGCGGCAGGGGAATGTTGGGTGAGGGCGGCCAGACGAGCGTCTCACCCGCCTTGACGACGCGGGTGGTGTCCTTCGCGCGCAGCACCACCTCTCCTTCTTCCACCCTCACCGTGGTGCCACCGGCCGTGACCTCGGCGAGGAAGCGCGAGCGGCTGGCCTCGAGCGTGACGTGCGGCGTGATGAACACCACCTTCGCCGCGGTCGCGCGCTGCACCGCGAGTCGCCCGGCGTCGAGGCGCACCACGCCGGACGGCTGCTGCGCAAACGACGAGTTGGCGGAGGCCACCAGGACCGGCGCCTCGGGGCCCGCGGGGCTGACGGGCGCGGGCCTGAGCCAGAGGACGAGCAGCACACCCGCCACCAGCGCCGCCGCGAAGGCGGGGAGGAGGACGACGTCGCGCGCTCCGTCTGCGCCCCGCACCACCCTGTCCCAGGAGGTGTGGTCGAGCGGCGCGGGCGGCACCTGCGCGGCCAGCGCCACGAGGCGGGCAGCCTTCACCTCGGCCGGGTCGGTGGACGCGCTCCAGGGCTTCAGCTCATCCATGACGCTCCTCCTTCAGCCCGCTGGTGCGCTGCTCGATGAGCTCGAGGCGCGCGAGCTCGGCGGCGAAGTCCTTCCGCGCGTGGAACAGCCTCGTCCACACCGTCTTGAGGGGAATCTGCAGGGCGGCGGCGATCTCCTCGCCCGGCAGGCCCTGCAGCTCGTGCAGCACCAGCACCTCGCGCTTCTTGTCCGACAGCTTCGAGAGCACCTGCTCGACGCGCTTCGAGGCGTCCCGCTGCTCGGCGGTGCGGCTCGACGACTCGGCCGACGCGACCTCGTGCACGTCTTCCAGGCCGAGGAAGCGCCGCAGCTTCGCCGTCCGTCGTCGCGACGCGGCCACCTTGACGGCGACGCCGTACAGCCAGGCCTTCGGGGCGTCTGCACTCAGCACGTCATCGGGCTTCCGCAGCGCCACGATGAAGACCTCGTGGAGCAGGTCATCGGGGTCCAGGTCTCGGCCCGCGAGGCGCGCCACACCCAGCCGCAGCTCCGCCGCGTGCGCGACGTAGAGCCGCCGCACCGCCTCTCGTGGGCTCTCCCCCAGGGTCATCACGAGCGCTTGTAGCGACATCTCGACGTCGAGGTGCCGGCTTCGACGCGCCGGCTTCACGGGAACGGCGTTGCGCAGCGGGGTGTGCAGCCGGCTGCAGTGCCCGTTTGGTAAGTGATTGAAGTTGCTCGCATCGCAGGCGGGCACCGGTCCTGAAGAGGGGAAGGGCATGCTCACCTTCCTCGCCGCGGCCGCCCTCGCTTCGACTGCAGTGCCCTTCTCGCCGCCACCGATGGTGGACGCGCCCAGCGTCACCAGCACGCCTCGTCAGGCGCGGTTGGTGGACGAAGAGGGGATGAAGGCCTCGTCGCCGGTCGACCTCGCGGGGCGCATGGTGATGGCGCCGGTGCTGGGAGCGGTGGGCGGTGTGCTGGGCGGTGTCCTCGGCTTTGGAGCGGGCGCCCTCGTCGGCGCCGTCGCGCGCGCCGGGTCCTGGGGCAGCCTCGGCGTCGGCTTCATCGTCGGAGCGCTGGTGTCCTTCGTCGGGCTGGCCATCGGTACGGCCATCGGCGCTTCGCTCTTCGGCGACGACTTCAAGGGGCGCTTCGGGCGCTCCATCGGCTGGGCGTTCCTCGCGATGGGGGTGGCGACGGCCATCTCGGTGGTCGCGATCCTCGTCCTGCCGACCATCGGCCTCGCCGTCAGTCTCGGCGCCGGCGTCGTCAGCGCCGCGGCGGTGCCCCTCATCGTCGAGGCGCGCGCGATGGCGACCGTCGAACCAGAGCGGCGTGCACCTGAGGCGACCCTCGCGGTGGCGACGTTCTGAGGCCGGGCTTCACCAGCGCACGACGGCGCCCGCAGACACCGTCGCCTCGAGCGCGCCGAGGTCGAACACGCCGACGTTGGTGATGACGAAGCGCTCGGGAGGCTTCACCACGCCCGTTGCGCGCACGCTGACGGCCAGCGGCCCGACGAGCGTGAACGAGGCCCCAACCGACGCGACGCCCCCGAAGGACAGGAGCACCTGTCGAGGCTCCACCCGGTCGTAGCCGGTCGCGACCGCGTCGAGCCGGAGCCCGCGCACGCCGGCTTGAAGCTCGACCAACAGCCGCTGCGTGACGGCCCAGGCCCCGCGGGCCGAGAGCGAGAGCCACTGCCATGCGGCTGACACCGAGCCCGGGTCGATTCGTCGCGACGAGGCGCCGGAGAAGCCGACGTCGAGCGCTGCGCCCCACCAGCCGCGGGTCACGTCGAGCGTCAGCGTGCCGAGCGGCAGCACGTCTGCCGTGGTGCCTGAGCCGACACCGCCGAAGAGGCCCGCCCCGAAGGTCCATCGGGACGACGGCGGGTCGTTCGCCTCGGCCTCCAGCGCAGCCGCGACGCCCGCTGCAGCTTTCTCACCTTCAGCCGTCGAGGACGCGAGGCCTGCGTCACCTCGCTCCTCCCGGCTGGACGCAGCCTTCTCACTGTCACTCGCTGGTGACGCCGCGATGCCTGCGTCACCTCGCTCTCGGCTGGACGCAGCTTTGTCACTGTCCGCTGCTGACGCCGCGATGCCTGCGTCACCTCGCTCGTCCCGGCTGGACGAAGCTCTCTCGCCGTCACTCGCCGCTCTCGCGTCACGTCGGGCGGCAGTCTTCTCGCCGTCACTTGCTGCTGACGCCGCGATGCCTGCGTCACCTCGCTCCTCCCGGCTGGACGAAGCCCTCTCGCCGTCACTCGCCGCTCTCGCGTCACGTCGGGCGGCAGCCTTCTCGCCGTCACTCGCTGCTGACGCCGCGATGCCTGCGTCACCTCGTTCCTCCCGGCTGAGCGCAGCTTTCCCACCGTCACCCGGCGCTGAGCTCGCGAGGCCTGCGTCAGGCGACTCCGCGGTTCGGCCCGGAGCGCTGGTCCGGACCTCGCCGCTCTGCGCGACTCCCGTCGCCGGGCCGTTCGGCACGGCTGCGATGCCC
The DNA here is from genome assembly GCA_016793095.1 of Myxococcaceae bacterium. Classification (GTDB taxonomy): domain Bacteria; phylum Myxococcota; class Myxococcia; order Myxococcales; family Myxococcaceae; genus Xiheimicrobium. The sequence goes on from JAEUJQ010000072.1 coordinate 29,397, forward strand.
CCATGAGGCGCGCCGCGAGCCGGCTCCGCACCGCGACCAGCATCGGAGGCGTCGGGGCTGGAAGCGGCTCTGGTGGGCGTCGCCAGCCACGCGCCAACGAGAGACACGACGACGCGCTCGACCGCGTCACACGACGCCTCGCCGACCGGCACTTCGCGTCGGAACGTCGCGCGCCCCGGAGCGCTCAAGGTGACGACGAGGGCCCCCGACGGCGTTCGCCGAAGCAGCAGGCTCCTGTCGGGCCGGTCAAGGGCTGCGCGCAACCGATCCACCCGCGCCGCGTCCATGCAGGGCGCGTCCGGCGTGGCGTCGAGGGTGGCCAACAGCCCGGCGAGGAGACCATGCAGCATCGTGGCTCATGTCACCCGAGCTGAGCGGGAGTTTCACGAAAAGTCGCGGCCCTCACTTGCCCGCGGGGCACGGCTTCAGGATGCGCAGGTGAATGCGCTCGTTGCGCTCACGCACCGCCCGCAGCTTCGCGGGCTCCATCGCCTTCTCGGCCTCGCTGCCCGGGTCGGGCTCCTCCATCGCCGGCTTCTCGCTGCCGTACCCGTACGTCTTCTTGATCTTCGACGGGCTCACCTTCTCCTTGATGAGGTACCGCGTCACCGCCTGCGCGCGCTTCGCCGACAGCTCCTTGTTGGCCTTCGGCTCGCCCACCTTCGAGGTGTGGCCCTCGACCTCGACCTGCACCGCCTCGCACGAGGACAACAGCGCGACGAGCGCGTCGAGGTTGGCTTTCACCGCAGGCTTGTCGAGAGCGAGCTCGTCGGTGCCGGCCTTGAAGTCGATGGCCTCGTAGTCCGCCTCGCCGGCCTTCGTCGCATCGACGGTGGGTGGCGCTTCCGCGGCGGCGGCGGCGGCCCGGGCCCGCTTCGCGGCGTCAGCCACCTGCTTCGCGGCCTCAGCGACGAGCGCCTCGGTGGACTTCAGCTCGCTCTTCACCTTCTCGAGCGTCACGCCGACGTCGGCCTTCACCTTGTCCATCGCGGCCTGAACGCCAGCCACCTTGCCCTTCGTGATGGCCTCGTTCACCGCGGTGGCGCCGCTGGTGAGGCTCGCCTGCGCGTCGGTGATGCCCTGGTCGAGGCTGGTGAACGCCGCGTCCAGCTTGCCCCTCAGCGCCTGCCCGTCCTTGTCGTCGGCGGGCGGCACGAAGGCGGCGGTGCGAGCCTTGAGCTCGGTGGCGACCTTCATGACGTCGCCATGCTGCGCGGTGAGCTTCGCGAGCGTGTCGTTCCAGGTCTTCGTGATGGGCGTGAGGTCTTCGGTGCAGGCCGTGATGAGCCAGGTGGACAACGACAGGGCGAGCAGTCTCTTCATGGTGGGCAGCTCCTCTCGGGGGGGTCTCGTCTACCAGAGCGCCGCGACGGAGCCGACCCGCCTTCAGAGTGGCCGGCCGTACACGCGGTAGGTCTTGATGCGCCGGCCGCCCGCGGCCTGCACCATGCGGGTGAGCAACTTGTCGTCCTCGGGCATCCACCCGACCTCGGCGGTCGTGTAGCCGAGCCGCACGGCGCCCAGGAACGTCTCGTGGGCGAGCAGCGCGTCGATGCCGCGGCGGCGGAAGCCCGACTTGATGCCGAAGAGCAGCACCTTGAGGCGCTGCAGCTTGCGCGCCGCCCACAACATGCGCGCCAGCCCGAAGGGGAACAGCACGCCTCGCGCCTCCTTCACCGCGGCGTTGGTGTCGGGCACCGTGATGCAGAACGCGACCGGCTCGTCACCGACCTCGGCCACCAGGCACAGCTCGGGCCGGAAGAGGATGAGGGGCTTCAGCTTGCGCACGATGTGCTCGAGCTCTGCCTCGCTCATCGGCGACAACCCGAACGCGCCCGGCTTCAGCATCGACTCGCTGATGGCCTTGATGCGCAGGAGCTCGCCCTCGGGGTCCGCCGTATCCACCTGGCGGATTCGCACCTGGCCCGACGCGCGCACCCGGTTCGCCAGACGCACGACCTTGTCCGGCAGGCCGGCCGCGGCGGTCACCTCGTAGTTCACCAGGTCCTTCAGGGGCTCGAAGCCATTCGCCTCGAAGAGCGCCGCGTAGAAGCGGTGGTTGTGGGCGTTCATCATCGCGTGCGGCTGGTCGAAGCCGTCGATGAGCACGCCGACGTCATGGTGGAAGGCGAGGTTCACCGGGCCCACCACGCGCGTCATGCCCGCCTGCCGGAGCCACTCGCACGCCGGCTGGAAGAGCGCCGACGCCAGCCCCGGGTCGTTCTGCGACTCGAAGAGGCCGATGAAGCCGTCGCGCGTGCCGTGGAAGCGGTTGAAGCGGCTGTCCACGCAGGCCGCGATGCGCCCCACCACGCGGCCCTGCCGGCGCGCGAGGAAGTACGTCGCCCGCGCCGACTCGAAGAAGGGGTTCGCGCGCGGGTCGATGAAGTCGCGGCGCTCGGCGACGATGGGCTGCACGAAGACCGGGTCGTTCGCGTAGTGCTCGAGCGGCAGGCGCACGAACTCGTCGCGCTGCGCCTGTGACGTGCACTCCTCGACGACGACGTCGGTGGCGATGGCGGCGAAGCGCGGCACCCGGAGCGCCTTCGACGGGCGGCCCCGCGTCGCCCTCGGCTTCTTCGTCGGCGCGTCGCTCACGCTGGCGCAATAGCCGACGCCCACGCGGAACGGAAACGCCCGCTCACGGAATCGGCACGCCCTCGTACCAGAGCCTCGTGTCACCGAGCTGGGTGAACCACACGCCACTGGCGAGCAGGGCAAGCGCCAGCAACACCAGCACCACGATGGCCGCGGTGGTGGCCCGTGGCCCGAGGATGGCCCGGTGCCTCTCGCTCGCCCGGTGCGAGTCTCGTGAGCCCACGGCGACCTCGACGCTAGCACCGGGCCTGCTCGAGGTGATGCCGTCGAGCCGCGACGGGCAGGTTCGACGCCACGCCGCCGCGCTGCAGCGAAGAGCAAACCGGTGGTGGTCGAGGCCGGAGGCGACGGAGCTCAACGGCTGCGGTTCGCCAGCGACACGCCTCGCGCCTGCGCGGACGACGCGGCGGGCGCCCGGCCCGTGCTACGACTCCGTCATGGCCGACTACGAGTTCAGCTCCGCCTACGTCGACTCCATCGTCCGAGGGCTGCGCCGCACGGGCCAGCTCGACGCGCTGATGGAGCAGGTGTCGCCGCTCGCCCAGGCGCTCGCGAAGGACCCGTACGGCGAGACGTGGCAGCCGGCGCTGCTCCTCGAGGAGCTCGGCGAAGCAGCGGTCGCCCTCATCGGCGAGGCGCCCTTCGAGCAGGTGACGTACCGCGCGATGCAGGACCGCTTCGGGCCGATCGTGCTGCCGATGCTCAAGAGCTCGCTGGCCTCGTCGAACAAGTCGCCGGCCGCCATCCTGAAGAAGCTGAACGACCTGGTGAAGGTGGCGATTCGCGGCGTCGAGATCTTCTTCCAGCCCGACGGAGACCACGGCGGCATTCTGCAGGTCAGCTACCCGCGCCCGGTGGCGCCCAGCGTCGCGCGCTCGTGGCTCGGCGTCTTGCGCTTCGTCTTCGAGGTGACGACGCCAGGAGAGGTGAAAGAGACGTTCCACGCACCCCATGGCGCCACGCTGCAGTACCGCGTCGAGTGGCAGGCGCCCGGGCCCGCGACGCCGGCGAAGCCCTGACGGTGCGTCGATGGCCCGCCGCTCCGTGGTGGACCGGGCCAGCGCGGGGTCAATCGACGTCGTCGCCCGCCGGCACCCCGGGCAGGCACGATGGCAACGGCGCCTTCTCGAGGTACTCGTGCGCCGTGGCCTTGAAGGCGGGCACGTCCTTCACGCGCTGCCAGTCCACGCCGTCGAGGAAGCGCCTGGTGTGCCCGACGAGCTCGGCGCCGCACCGCTTCGCCTCGGCGGTGAGCAGCGTCTGGTTCGCGTCGTTCACGCTCTTCCACGCGCTGTCGCGCCCGGTGAGCGCGCTGTCCTTGAGGGGCTCGCGCTCGAACTCGGGGTTCTTCTGGCGCAGCTCGACGACCTTCACGACGCCGTCCACCGTCATCAGGTCGAGCATGTCCACGTCGTAGAGCACGCGCGCCTCGGCGGTGGTCGGCGTCGGAAACGCGCGGTGGCAGAACTTCGTCATGAAGCGGTCGTCGCCCCAGGCGTCGTTGTGGCCGCACGGGCCCATGTGCTGGACGATGGCGTCGGCCGCGCGCGTCGTCAGCTCGCGGCTCTTGCCCAGCGCGGGCAGCACCTCGCGCGCCCACTCGCTGCCCTCGGCGCCGTGGTTGCAGAAGCGCTCCTTCGGCTCGCCGCGGCCGTCCTCCTTGGTCGCGTCGTGGAGCAGCGCCGCCGCGCGCACGACGTGCACGTTCGCCTGCTCGGCCTCGGCGAAGCGCGGCGCGTAGAAGTAGAGGCGCCGCATGTGCAGGTGATTCGGCCCGCCCTTCGCGACGCGCTCGAGCGCCTTCTCGAGCACTCGCTGTGCGTCGGACGGCGGCAGCTCGTCCGGCGACGGGCGGCGCAGCCGCGACAGGCCGAAGAAGACGAGGAACGACGCGACGCCGAGAGCGACGACGCGAGTACGGCGGGTGGTGGCCATGCCCGACAGTACCGCGAGCGCGCCAGGACCTCAGCGCTGGCGAAGCGGCTCGCGGGCGGCTTCATGCCCGTCGGGCCAGGGCGAGCGCGCCAGGAGTCAGTTCTTCGGCGCGAGCGCCTTCGTGTACACGCGGTACTTCTTGTAGCGCTTGCAGCCGAAGAGCTCGATGGGGCGGTTCACCATGTCGTTGTCCTCGAGCGTCCAGCCGATCTCTCCGCCGGTCCACCCGAGGCGCTTGCCGACGTCGAAGGTCTCCTTCATCAGCACCGAGTCGAGGCCGCGCTTGCGGTACTCCTTCTTGATGCCCAGCGCGATGAGGCGGCCCTGCTTGATGCGCTTGAGCTCGAGCATCATCTTCACCAGCCCGATGGGCAGGCCGAAGGTGGTGAGCCGCCCGTTGGCCTTCTTGATGGCCTGGTTCGCGTCGGGCACCGTGATGCAGAACGCCACCGGCTCGTTGTTCACCTCGGCGAAGAGCACGAGGTCGGTGTTGAGGATCATCTTGAGGTCCTTGCCGAGCTGATCGAACTCCTCGTCGGTCATCGGCACGAAGCCCCAGTTCTTCTCCCAGGCGGAGTTGTAGATCTCCTTGATGAGCCGCACCTCGCGGTCCCACTCCTTGATGTTGGCCGGGCGCATCTTGATGCCCTCGCGCTCCTTCACCTTCTCGGCGACGCGGGCGATCTTCGGGGGCAGCTCACCGGTGATGTCGATCTTCCAGGCGAACAGGTCCTTCGCCTTCGTGTACCCGGCAGCCTCGGTGAGGCCGAGGTAGTACTTCGGCGTCCACGGCATGAGGATGGCGGGCTCGAGCTCGAAGCCCTCGAGCAGGAAGCCCCACTCGTTGTTCGACGACGGGCTCGCGGGGCCGAGGATCTCCGCGTGGCCGCGCGCCTTCACCCAGGCCTCGGCGGCGTCGAAGAGCGCCTTCGCCACGCCCGGGTCGTCGATGCACTCGAAGAAGCCGAACCAGCCGACGCGCGTGCCGTGGAACTCGTTGTACCGGGGGTCGTCGATGGCGGCGATGCGGCCGACGATCTTGCCTGCGCGACGCGCGAGGAAGAGCTGCATCGTGCCGAACTTGAACCAGGGGTTCTTCTTCGGGTCGAGCACGAGCTCGCGCTCCATCACGAGGGGCGGCACGAAGGCGGGCTCGTTCTTGTAGACCTCGTACTGGAAGAGGATGAAGGCCTTCTTCTCGGCGGCGGTGGTGACGGGCGACACCGTCACGTCCGTCGCCGCGACCGCGAGAGGCACCGCAGCAGCAGCCGGACCAGCCACGTCAGGAGCAGGCGTCGTCATGGTGCGCGGCTCATAGGGGAAGGTGACACGGTGAGTCAAACGAGCCGCGCTCCCTCGAACGGACCTCTTCGGCGGGCGGGGAGCAGGACTTCGCGCGGGCTCGGTTAGAGTGCGGCGTGGTGATCCCCCGCGTCGTGGTGTGCTGGACCCTGCTGCTGGTCGCGTGCGGCGAAGCGCCGACGCCTGCTCCTTCTGACGGCGGACGCACTGACGCGGGCACGGCCCGGCAGGACGGCGGCGTCACGGACGGCGGAGCAGGTGGGGCTGGTGGCGGCATGGCAGGGGGTGGCGCCGCAGGCGGGACCGCGGGAGGCACGCCCGGCCCGAACGTTCCGCCCGTCGTCGGTGCCGCCATCATCGCGCCGATGACGTCGGGCTGGGCGGGCCAGCTCTTCCCGTTGAGCATCACGGCCTCGGACGCGAACGGCGACCGGCTCACCTTCACGTGGACGCAGGTGGCTCCCGCGGGCGAGCAGGGCGGCTTCATCGAGAACGGCAGCCCCAACGCGCAGCGCTGGTACGCGCCTGAGACGCTCGCGCCGACGACCTACGTGCTTCGGGTGAGCGTCACCGACGGCCGCTCGGCGCCAGAGACCCGCGAGGTCTCCGTCATGGTGCGCCCGCCGCGGTTCTCCGAGGTGTACGGCGCCATCCTCGGGCTGCCGGTGCTGCAGGGGGGCCAGTGCGTCGGCTGCCACGGCTCGATGGGCAGCTACACCGTCGGGGCGAGCGCGGGCGCGGCCTGGTCGCGCCTGGTGAACGTCGGGCACAACCACGGCGCCGCCTGCCGCAACGCCGGGGTTCCGTCGCTGGTGGTGCCCAACGACAAGAGCCGCTCGTTGCTCTACCTGAAGATGGCGGGTACCCAGCCGGCCGGGTGCGGCGACGTCATGCCCCGGGGCACGTCCGCCGTGCCACCCTCGCCGCCGAACCAGGTGGTGGCCATCGGCACGTGGATTCGCCTCGGGGCTCCGAACGACTGAGCCGCGCTGCGGTCAGGCCGGCATGTCCTTGCGTGCCGACTGGGCGACGACCGCTTCGTCTCCGAACCAGGTCTCGGCCATCGGCACGTGGATTTCACCTCGGGGCTCCGAACGACTGATCCCCCTCGCTGCAGTCAGCTCAGCATGGCCTTGCGTGCCGACTGGGCGACGACCGCTTCGCCTCCGAACCAGGTCTCGGCCATCGGCACGTGGATTTCACCTCGGGGCTCCGAACGACTGAGCCTCGCTGCAGTCAATCCAGCATGTCCCGGCGTGCCGACTCGGCGACGGCCACGACCGCCGGGTGACGCAGGCGCCGCTCGACCGAGATGGCGAAGAAGCGCACGCGCAGCTCGTCGGTCCGGCCGACGACCTGCACCTGGAACTGCCGGGCCACCTCGTCCTCGATGGCCGTCGGAGCCGCGAACACCCCGCGTCCTGCCGCGCCGAACACCTTCATGAGCGCCGAGTCGTCGAACTCGCCGACCACTTTCGGCCGCAGCCCGTGGCGCTCGAACCACTGGTCGAGCAGCAACCGCGACGGCGTGCCGGCGAGAGGAAGCAGGGTCGGCGCCCCGGTGAGGGACGCCGGGAACGTGCGCTTGAGGCTGGTCGCGAGGTTCGCGCGCGCGAAGAAGGTCAACCCGCTCTCTCCGAGCTCGTGGTTGAAGGCGCGCACCTTCACGTCGTGCGGCGCCGGCGAGTCGCTCAACACCACGTCCAGCTCGTGCAGCGCGAGCCTCGCGAGCAGCTGCGCCACGTTGCCCTCGTGCACCTCGAGCTGCAGGTCGGGCACCGCAGCGTAGGCCGGCTCCAGCAGCCGCTCGGCCACCAGCTTCGGCACCACGTCGGCCACGCCTACGGTGAACTTCACCTGCCGGCTCATCGGCCCGCGGGTGATGGACTCCTGCATCTCGCGCCCGAGCCGGAAGATCTCATCGGCGTACCGGTACACCGACCGCCCGACATCGGTCAGCGCGAGCCGCCGCCCGGCGCGCTGAAAGAGCTTCTGCCCCAGCGACTCCTCGAGCGTCTTCAGCTGGGTCGAGATGGTGGGCTGTGAGAGGTGCAGCTCTCGGCTCGCGTTGGCGATGGTGCCCGTGCGCGCGACAGTCCAGAAGTAGAGCAGGTGGTGATAGTTGAGCCAGGCCATCGTCCGCCCTTCTCTCGCCACGAGCGGTGCGGGATGCAAGGGAATCAGGCTCGCTCGTCCCGCTGGAGTTGAGTTGCTCCCGGTCGGGCTCAGCCATCGACCTTGAAGCGACCGGTGACGGCGGTGAGCGCCTCGACCGAGGTCTGCAGGTCCTGGGCGATGCGGGTGGTGCGGCCCGTCGCGTCCACTCCCTGCTTCACGAGGTCGGCGACGTTGCGGGCGCCGGCCACGGCCTGTTCGCTCGACTGCCGCTGCTGTCGGGTCGCGACGGCGATCTGCTGCGCTGCTTCCTTGGTGCCGCGGGACAGCTCGAGGATGGCCTGGAACGAGCTCGACGCCTGTTCGGCGATGCGCGCGCCGCGCTCGGACGCCTCGACGCCCAGCCTCGACCGCGTCACGGCGGTCTCACCGGACTGCTGCACGCTCTCGACGATGCGGCCGATGTCACGCGCCGACTGCGCCACGCTCTCGGCGAGCTTCCGCATCTCGGCCGCCACCACCGAGAAGCCCCGGCCCACCTCGCCCGCCTTGGTGCCCTCGAGCGCGGCGTTCAGCGCGAGCAGGTCCGAGCGGTCGGCGACCTGCTTGATGACCGCCGCGATGCGCGAGACCTGCTGCAGGTCAGCGTTGAGCCGGCTGATGGCCTCGGCGACGTCGCCCGATTCACGGCGGATGTCCGTCATGCTCGAGACGACCTGCGTCACGGTGGCCCGGGCGTCGTCCACCGCCTGGTTGGTGCGCGCCGCGGCCTGCTCCACCGTCTCGGTCGAGCGGGTGATCATCTCGGCGGTGCGGCTCAGCTCCTCGAAGGTGGCGGCGATCTGCTGCGCGTAGGCCGACTGCTGGCTGGTGACGTGCTCCTGGTCGCTCGAGGCGGTGATGAGGCCCTTCGCAGCGGAGGACAGGCGCGTCGACAGCGCCACCATCTCGCCGACGAGGTGCTTCAGGCTGCCCACCATCTCGTTCACCGACGAGGCCATCGACTGCACCTCGCTGGCGCCGTTCACCTCGACTGCCTTGAGCGTGACGTCGCCGGCCGCCAGCTCCTTCGCCACCCGCGACACCACCCCCAGCGGTCCTGCGACCGCGCTCGAGAAGAACAGGGCGAGCAGCACGCCACCCCCGAGCGCCGCGAAGAGCACCCAGAGCCCGACGAGCTGGTTCTGCCGCCGCTGCTCGGAGAACTTCGCGAGCGAGAAGCGCAGGACGACCAGCACCTCGGTGTCCTTGTCCGTGGCGGAGCAGCGCACGTCGAGCACCGCCGTCCGCGACGTCACGCACTCGCCGACGGGAGGAAGGGCGTAGCGGTCAGCCGGCAGGTCGCCCACCAGGAGCGCGGCGTCGCCCTTGCCGAGCACCAGCACCCGCTGACCGTCAGAGGTGACGACGCGCTTCGGCTCGAGCACCAGGACGCCCGCCTGAGAGAGATCGCGGTTCGTGCGCAGCCCGTTGATGAGGCTCGTCAGCTCCTCGGGTTGCGCGAGCCCGTCGATGATGAGGCGGACAGTGGGCGCGGCGTTGGTGCTGGCGAGCTGGGCCAGCGCGGTCGCCTGGCTCGAGAGGGCCTCGTCGGCCTGCTGGTTGAGGCGCGACGGGAAGTAGATGGCGCTGAAGAGGGCAACCACCACGCACGGCGTCACCACCGCGATGGCCGCCTGCACCCGCAGCGAGAGCCTGGCCCAGAGCGAAACCATGGAGGCCAAGCGTCCCATGCCTGCGGGCGGGCACAAGCACGAACGTGCGCGGCGCCGACTCAGTTCGACTCGACGAGCTCGTGCTTCTCGACGGTGAAGCCCTCGGGCGCGGCGAGCGTGAAGGCGTCGTTCGGCACCTCGGCGGACAGGTCGATGCGAGTGAAGGTGGTGCGGCCCAGCTCGGCGCCGTTCTCGCGCTGCACCACCACCTTCGGCACGCACAGCGACAGGCGCTGCTCGCACTGCTCCTCGTCCACCACCACCTCGTTCGTCACGGCGCCAGCGCGCGTCGTCTTCGCGAGGAAGTCACCGGACGGGTAGCGCAGGTGCCAGGTGACGGTGATGGGCTGGCCCTTCTCGTCGGGCGTCGAGTGCACCAGCTCGAAGGCCTCGGGGCCCTTCGGGTGCGCCACCCTCGCCGCCGCGACGCCTTTCGAGGGAAGCAGCGGCGTGCGGTAGCCCTCCGGCACGAAGGGTGAGAACTGCGTGGTGAGGAACAGCGCCGCCTTGTCGGCGGGCAGCTTCAGCTCGAACGCCTCGAGCTTCTTCTCGGCTGGCGACAGCTTGAAGAAGCGTGTGCCGTCGAACGAGAGCGTCATGGGCTGCGGGGTCAGCAGGGTGCCCTTCACGCGGTTCGGCGCGCGGTAGACGAAGGTGTGCGTCGCCAGGGCGTCGCCCTGCGTCGAGGTGACCTCGACGAAGTAGTGGCCGAGGCGCTTGTCCCGCTCGGCCAGCGCGCGCCGTGCCTCCGAGGCCAGGTTCTCGGGGGCCTTCCCCGGCTCCTTCGGGCAGCCGCAGAGCGTGAGCGCCAGGATGAGGGTGGTGCGCGTCATTCGGTCCTCCGGAAAAGCCGAAGGGCCCGGCACCCCTCGCGGAGCGACCGAGCCCTTCGTCACCGCACGGCGGTTGGACTTACTTGACCGCGATGCCCATCGCGCCCGAGTTCGTCACGCCGATGATGTTGCCGGCGAGGGCGAAGATGCCGTGACGCGGCGTGGTGCCGGCGCCCTTGAGGTCGATCTTCGACGCGCCCATGGCCTTGGCCTCGGCGACGAGCAGCTTGTTGACGACCTGGTCGAGGTCCGACGTGACGATGTCGATGATGTGGAAGATGAGGGTGATGCCGATGCTGTTGGCCTGGATCACCGCGACGGCCTCGCCGCCGTTCGCGACGACCTCGTTACCAGCGACGGTGGCAGACTCAACCGACGTGCAGCCAACCGCAGCAGCGAGCGACAGGGCCAGAAACGCCTTCTTCATGTGTGGACTCCTCGTATCAAGCAAGGTGGTAACAGCTTTCACTGCCTGCCAGGGCTTTCCCCTCCCAGCGAGCGGCGCGGACCATACCGGCAGTCCCCCGGGTGTCAACGACAGACTCGATGGTCTCTGACGAACGTCATAGGGAGGCCTCGTGAGCCTGCTCTCGAAAGACCGCCCGTGGCTGCACGTCGCGCTGTTCTTCGCGACGGGAGCCAGCGTCTTCATCACCTTCCTCACCCAGTCGGGCGGCGGGGTCGAGAGCGAGGCCCTGGTGGATCAGCTGAAGGGCAGCGCCTGGTTCACCGCGTCGGTGATGGCGATTCTGCTCGCGCACGAGCTGGGGCACTTCGTGATGGCGCGGCGGCACGGAGTGGACTCCACGTGGCCCTTCTTCATTCCGCTGCCGCTCGGGTTCGGCACCATGGGCGCGGTCATCAGGTTGCGGGGCCGCATTCCGACGCGCGACGCGCTGGTGGACATCGGGGCCGGCGGACCGCTCGCGGGGCTGGCGGTGTGCGTGCCGCTGTGGGCGCTGGGGGTGTGGCTGTCCCGCGTCTCCCCGGCGCCGGACCTGACGGACTCGTTCCCCGGGCAGTTCTCCTTGTGGAACGTGGTGGCTCACTGGAGCGACGCCGCGCCATCGGGCAACGTGGTGCAGGTCTTCGGCGACAATCTGCTGGGGCTGGGGCTGCAGCGGTTGATCAAGGGCTCGCTGCCCGCGGGGCATGACCTCTTCGCGCACCCGGTGCTGGTGGCGGCGTGGTTCGGCTTCCTGGTGACGATGCTGAACCTGCTGCCGGTGGGCCAGCTCGACGGCGGGCACCTGACGCACGCGTGGTTCGGCCGGCGCGCCGAGCTCATCGGCCGGGTGGTGGCGGCCATCATCCTCGTGGCGTCGCTGCTCTTCTCGACCTCGTGGTTCGTCTGGTTCGTGCTGGTGACGTTCGTCGTGAAGTTCGGGCACCCGCCGGTGGTGGATGACGAGGCGCCCTTGTCGCGCAGCCGGAAGCTGGTCTGCGCTGCCTGCTTCCTGTTGACGGTGCTGACCTTCATGCCGACGCCGCTGCGCTTCGCGACGATGCCGGCGCAGAGCGCCGCTGCGGTCGAGGCGCCTCCCGCGACGCCGTGAGGGACTGCGCGGGCGGACACCCAGCGAGGGGGCCGTGTCGGGCGGACGACCGAGCGAGGGGCGGTGCTGCGAGGCGGACGACCAGCGAGGGGACTGTGTCGGGCGGACGACCGAGCGAGGGGCGGTGCTGCGAGGCGGACGACCCAGCGAGGGGGCTGTGTCGGGCGGACGACCGAGCGAGGGGTGGTGCTGCGAGGCGGACGACCCAGCGAGGGGGCTGTGTCGGGCGGACGACCGAGCGAGCGGTGCTGCGCCAGGCGGACGACGTAGCGGGGAGGTGCTGTGTCGAGCGGACGACCGAGCGAGCGGTGCTGCGCCAGGCGGACGACGTACCGGGGGAGGTGCTGTGTCGGGCGGACGACCGAGCGAGGGGTGCTGTGTCAGGCGGACCACCCAGCGAGGGGAGGTGCTGCGCCGGGCGGATGACACGGAGCGGATGTTGTGTCGGGCGGGCGACCCAGCGAGCGGACGTGGGTGACGAGGTGCACGATGCGAGTGAGGTGTGTCGGGGGACCACGCAGCGAGAGACGACCGAGGGCGCACGCGCCTGGACTGGACGACCATCGCCAGGCTCCGGCGCCTGGCGAAGGTACCGCTCGCAGTGAGTTCCTCTCCGCTGCCGGACGAGTCGAACGAGACCACGCGCACGACGCCACGAGAGTGCTCGGACGAATCGTCGACCCGGTGGCGCGACGAGCTGCGTAGCGCGCTGTTCAACGCTGTAGCACCGCGGCGGTTTTCGGGACGGCGCGTGCGAGCGTGGGGAAACTCCGTCCATGCGCCTCGTCCTCGTGGCCCTCGTCGTGGTGCTCGCAGCATGTCACCGGGAAGCGCCGGTCACCTTCCTGCCTGGCCAGCCGCTCGCAGACGTCGAGGTGGAGCGCCGTCATCACCTCTCCCTCGACCTCTCCATCGGCGTGGGAGAAGAGCGCGAGCGGCAGCCGCTGGTGGACTCCGCCTCGCTGCGAGCGCAGGTCGAGCGGCGGGCCGAGGGCGTGGTGGTGCGCTGGCTCGAGGACCGCGGCATGCACCCCTCCACTGTCGAGGGCCGCAGCCTCGTGGTGAACGCGCTCGCGGTGCGAAGCGTCGACGACGGGACGCTCGCAGGTCCCCGGGAGTCCTCTTCGGCGCGCGCGCTGGCGCAGGTGGGCGCAGGGCCCGACGCGCTGCAGGTGGCGCTGATGCAGGCCCCGCTCCGTCGCGGAGAACGACGCCCCGGGGTCGACGAGGCCTTTGGCGCGCTCGCGGCGCGGACGCTTGGAGGGGGCGGCGCGGTGGACGTCGAGGAAGCTTCGCTGAGGCTCGAGGCAGCGACCGACTCGGTGGCTGTCTTCTCGGCCGCGCTCGTCGCGAAGACGCACGCGGGCCCGGTCACCATGACGTGGGCGCTGCGGGGCACCCTGGAGGTGCGCAGGTCCGACACCTTCCCGCTGTCGCTCGCGCTCGAGGGGCCGGTGCGCGTCACCTCCGAGCAACCGGATGAGGGCCTGCCCGACGTCACCGGAGAGGGCTCGTTCGTCGTGCTGCACCGCGCACGCGAGCTGCAGCCCGCTCGCCCCGTCCCGCTCGCGACCGTGGTGAGATGAGCCGGCGGGCATCGCCCGCACCGTGGAGGCGCCGTGTGGCTCGTGTTGCTCGTCGCGACGTTGGGCCAGACGTCGTCGTTTCGCGGCGCTGTCTTCTTCGAGCCTGACGCGGGCTTCACGCGGGTGCTGCCGGCGCCGTGGCCCGACGTCATCTCCGGGGCCGAGGTGGTCAGCCTCGGCGGGCTCGAGCCCCGAAAGGGTCGTGAGCAGCGACAGCGGGTGAACTGGAGGCGCACGCTCGAGCAGCCAGCGGACGTCGAGGCCGTGCGACGGCTCGTGCTCGACCCGACGATGTACCGCCTGCTCGACAGCGAGACGTGCAGGTGCGGCGTCCTCAAGCTCTGCGGCAGGTGCGACCCGAACCTCGACCTCACCTTCGAGAAGGGGAACCGGCGCGTGCAGTTCCTCATCTGCTTTCACTGCTCCGAGACGACCGTGAGCCTGCTCGAGCACGGGGTCGAGCTGCAGGCCGTCGTGCCCGACCTGGGAGAGCGGAACGAGTGGCTGCGGGTGCTCGCGGCGCTCGTGCCCGACGACGACCTCGTCATGACACGCAAGCGGCGGGCTGACGAGCTCGAGCAACGCGAGCGAGCGCGACGAGAGCGAGCCGCTCGCGGTGTCCCCGACGCAGGGCACGCGCCGGAGGAGCCCCGGCGTGACTGATCAGGAGCGCCTCGCGCACGACCTCGCTGCGGTGCTTCGGGCGCAGGGGCTCGGAGGCAGCGCGACCGGCGGCGGCGTGCACTGGCGCGTCGACCTCACCACCCCGGGTCGGGCGATGCGCGTGCACTGCTTCTGGTACGGCGCCTCGCACGGGCTGCTGCTGGGCATGAACCCGGCGAACGCGCGCGCGCGGCCGCGGCCCACGGGGAATGCCCGTTTCGGCCCGGAGTACGCCGCCACGCTCAGGGAAGGCGCCGCCACCGTGGCCGAGGGCCGCACTGGTGACGCGGGTGAGGTGGTGGCCTGCGCGCGCGCCTGGCTCGCCGGCTGCTCACGCGACGAGCTCGCGGTGGCGGCGCCCTTCGTCGACCGCCTGGGTCGGTTCATGCGCGCGGTGGCCGGGCGAATCGACCCGCGGCTCGGCTGGGAGCTCGGCGGCGACCCCTCGTACGAGCTGTGGGTGCACGGCGAGGGGCGCTCGTGCGAGCTGAAGCCGAACGGTGAGGAGCCGAGCTGCCAGTTCCGCATCGGGCAGGCGACGGTGGCCTTCACGCCGCGGCTCGAGGACGTCGGTGACGCGACGTCGGCGTGGCTGCTCGAGCGCACTCCGCTGAGCGCCCTCCCCTCGCGGGTGCCCCGAGCGTCGCTGGAGCCGCACGCGGAGGTCCTCGAGAGCGACCCGGCCCGCTGGCACTGGCTGCACATGCGCGAGCGCATCGCCGACGCCGACGACGTGCTCGCCGAGCTGCGGCCGCTGCACGAGCGCCTCGCGGCGAGCCCCATCGCGACGCGCTTCTTCACGTACTCGAGCCTCAACCGGCTCTGCTTCTCGGCGAGCTCGCACTTCCCCTGGGTCGACCCGGGCCTGCCGCCCATCGCCCCGGCAGGGGACGGCCGGTACGGTGTCGGCCGGGACGTGCTCCAGCTCGACGACGCGCTCGCGCGCATCGAGGCGAGGCTCGCGGGCTTCCCCATTCCGCCGTTCTCCGGCTCCGCGTACCACCTCGAGCAGCGCGTGCTGGGCGTGCGGCTGAAGGCGCTCGGCAGTCCGCTCGAGCCGGTGCTCGCGCCCCGCGGCGCGTGGTTCGACGTCGTGGTGCCCGCGCTCGGGTCGACCCGCCGGTGCCTCGTGACGCCGCGCAACGACTGGACGGGGCAGGTTCGGGAGCGCGCCCACCTCGAGCTCATCGACGGCGCGTCGACCGTCAGCGCGAGCTGGCCCTCGTGGGACGACGCGGTCGCGGCCGTGCGCTGCTTCTGTGAAGACGACGCGCCCCTCGACGAGGTGCTGCGCGCGCCGGGGGTCGAGGTGCAGCGCCGCCCCGCGTGAAGCAGCGCTCCCGGCTGGCTGAGCGACGAAGCGCTGGCGTAGTCTCGCGCCATGTTGCCGAAGGTGAGTGGGACCCGGACCATCGCCGACTGGCTCGCCCTGCCCGCTGGCCACAGGTTCGAGCTGGTGGATGGCAATCTCGTCGAGAAGGCCAGCCCGTCATCGGAGCACGGAGTGACCCAGACGAGGGTCGGAATCCAGGTCGGTCGCCCCTTCATGCGGAGGCCGGGTGGCAGGTTGCCGGGCGGCTGGTGGATCGCCACCGAGGTCGACGTCGTGCTGGGGGCAGACCTCTTTCGACCCGACGTCATCGGCTGGCGGCGCGAGCGCGTCCGCGAGCTACCTCGCGATCAACCCACCACCATCAGACCCGACTGGATCTGCGAGATCGTCTCCGAGTCCAACGCGGCCCACGACCGCGTCGTGAAGATGCGCGCGTACCACCAGGCGCAGGTTCCGCATTACTGGCTCCTCGACCCGGTCGAACGCACGCTGGTGGTCATGCGACACGCGGAGGGCGGCTACCTCAACGTCCTCGCCGCGACGGCCGAGGAGCGGGTGCGTCCGGAGCCCTTCGGGTCGGTCGAGTTCCTCGTCGCTGCGTTCTTCGACGACGTCGACGACGACTCGTGACGCGGCGGTCCCGCGCGCGCCAGCCTACGGAATGACGGTGACGACGCCCTGGCTCTCGGCGCCGCCGCGGTTGACGGCGCTCACCGCCCAGGTGCCCATCGACAGCGGCCCGAAGCTGGCCTGCACGCCGCCCGCGACGTCCACCAGGGTCCACCCTGTCGGGTCGAAGCGGTAGAGCGCATAGAAGCGCGCGGTCATCGGCAACACGTGTGACACGTCCAGCGTCGTTCCGTTCCGAGTCACGACGGGGGGCAGCGGGGTGGCCGAAGCTCCGGCGCGGGGAATCGACGGAGGCAGCGCCGGCGTCGCGTAGAGCTCGTTCCGGAAGAGGTCGCGAACACCGAGCAGGTTCGTGCGCACGTTCTCCTCGCGGAAGTGGATGCCGCCCATGAGGCCCTGCGCGCGCAGCGTGCGGCCCGCGTTCACCTGCAGACGAATCTCGTTCACCGAGGTGAAGCCCGTCATGCCCAGCCGATAGACGGCGTGCCCCGGGAAGACGTGACGGCCCCCCATCGCTCCGTTGGCCCACCACGTCGCCAGCGGCACGAAGGGCTGCCCCGATGACGTCGTCGCCCAGTAGAGCTGCGGCGCGACGTAGTCCACCCAGCCCTGGTTCATCCACGTCACCGCGTCGCAGGAGATGTCCTCGTACGCGTCGAGCCCCACCACGCCGGGCGGGTTGTTCGGTCGCCAGATGCCGAAGGGCGAGATGCCGAAGCGCACCTGCGGGTGGTCGGCGGTGACGACAGCCATCACCTCGCGCACCAGCGCGTTGACGTTGTCGCGGCGCCAGTTGCTCTTCGTCATCGTACCGCCGTCGGCGCGGTACGCCTGGTACGTCGCCTCGTCCGGGTACGGGCTGCCAGCGGGGTACGGGTAGAAGTAGTCGTCGAAGTGCAGGCCGTCGACGTCGTATTGCCCGAGCAGGTCGCGAAGCACGCCCAGCACGTGCTGCCGCACCGCAGGCACGCCCGGGTTCATCGTCACGCGGCCGTCGTAGGTGATGGCCGCGCTCGAGAGCGTGCGGCTGACGTGGTTCATGGCCGTGGGCGAGCTCGCCGAGACCAGCGCGCGGTACGGGTTCACCCACGCGTGCACCTCGACGCCGCGGGCGTGCGCTGCGGTGAGCAGCGCGTCGAGCGGGTCCCACCCCGGGTCCCGGCCCTGGGTGCCGGTGAGGTAGCGGCTCCAGGGCTCGAGGGTGGACTGGTACCAGGCGTCGGACTCGGGCCGCACCTGGAAGAAGATGGCGTTGAGGCCAGCGTCGCGCGTGCGCTCCACGAGGGCGCGCATGGCGGCCACGCCCGCGTCCGGCGAGAGGCCCGAGGGGAAGTCGAGGTTCGAGACGGTCGCCACCCAGACGCCGCGCAGCTCCCGCGGGTGCGAGACGGTGGCCAACACCACGCCGGAGTCCGTGAGGAGGAAGCCCCCGTCTCGTGAACCCGCGTCGTCACCACCATCTGGCCTGCCCGCGTCCACGCTCCCACCCGAGGCGCCGCCCGCAGTCGAGCCGCCGCCGCCACCACCGCCACCACCGCCACCACCGCCACCACCGCTCACGCCACCACCGCTCACGCCACCGCCGACCCCGCCACCGCCGACCCCGCCAGCCGCGGCTCCCCCCGCTGCGCCACTGCCCCCGCCGGCGCCGCCGTCGTCGTCAACGGCAACGGGTCCACAGGCGGCGAGGAGCGCGACGAGGCAGGCACCGGAGAAACGCACGGGCGCGGTGTACCCGTGAAGGGCAGCAGAAAGGAACCCTCACCGTCGCGAGCGGAACCGGCGGGTGACGGTGGGTCCCGCCGCCATCCCCGCGACACTGCAGGACGCGCAACCATCGAGGCCAGGCCGGGTTCCTTTCTCCGAGGCCGGACACACGAAGTCCCCAGGAGACCGCCATGACAGCCCTTCGCCGTGCACTGCTCACCCTCTCGCTCTCTGCCCTCTCGTTCTCAGGCGCCGCCTGCCAGGGCGCCATGACGGACGACGAGGCGCTGGTGGGGGAAGCGACCTCGTACCTGACGGTGGCTGAAGAGACGGGCGACCTGGCGAACGAGGCGAGCGCGGCGGAGTCCGACGCGGCGCTCGAAGAGATGGCTGGCGAGGCCACTGAGCTGCCCTCGATGCCGAGCGACGCCCCTGGCGTGTGCGACCTCGAGGGCCGACGCCAGCGCGTCATCGCCCGCTACGACGAGAACGGCGACGGCCAGCTGGGCCCTGCGGAGCGCGGGCAGCTCAAGCGCGACCTCGAGGCGCGCGTCGGTCACCCCGTCGCCGTTCGCTTCGGCCTGCGTCACCGCGTCGCCGTCGTGAAGCGCGTGAAGTGGGTCTTCGACGAGAACAACGACGGCGTGCTGTCGACCGAGGAGCGCACCGCGCTGGTGGACGCGCTCGAGGCCCGCTGCCGGCTCGTTCGCGCGCGAGTGATGGAGCGGTTCGACGCGAACAAGGACGGCGCCCTCGACGAGACCGAGCGGCAGGCAGCGAAGCAGGCGCTCCACGCGAAGGTGCAGGCGCTGCGGCAGCAGGCCCTCGCGAAGTACGACGCGAACGGCAACGGCGTGCTCGACGACAGTGAGAAGCAGACCATGCGCAGCGACTTCATCGCGGCGTGGAAGGCGAAGCGGGCCGAGGTCGCGAAGCAGTTCGACGTGAACGCCAACGGCACCCTGGAGGACGCTGAGAAGCTGGCCCTCAAGCGCGCCATTCAGCAGCGCATCGCCGAGGGGAAGGACGCCGAGTAACGCACCCTCGCGCCGGGCTGCAGGAGCCGGAGCCTCCACCTGGAGCCTCCGGCTCTTCGCGTCTCAGGGCCCCGACAGCCGCAGCACGAGCTTCGCGGAGCGGGGCTCCGACGTCGGCCGGCACGCCGAGCGCTGCATGCCCCGAGCGGCCGGCAGTCGGAGTCCCGGGCGCACATCGGTGTGCACCAGTTGGGGGACGACCGGCGCGGCAGCCCCGGCTGCCAGCGCCACATCCGGCCCTCAGGGAACGGGCGTGCGCGAGGCGTCGAGCGTCAGGGCGAGCAGCCGGTCCCCGGGGGTCGCGCGCCCCACGGTCGGGCCCCATGTCTCGTACGCCGGCAAGAAGCGCCGCACGTAGTCCTCCACCTCGGCGTCCGACAGCCCTGGACGCCCGCTCGCTCGCATCGCCGCCTCAGCCTCGATGCGCCAGCGAATGACCTGCCGCGGGTCTGCCATGCGCAGGCACACCAGCACCTCGAGCAGGCGCGTCCAGCGAGCGTAGTCGCGCAGCATCGCGTTGGGCGCGGCGAGCGCGGGCTCCGGCACCCGCTCGACGGGCTCGAAGCCCAGCATCCACCCTTCGACGAGGACGAGGTCGACGGAGCCGTGAACCGGCGTCACCTCCACGCTGCGGTCGCCACGGCCGCCGTGGGCCGACTTGTCGTAGCGGGGCACGTCGACGTCACGCCCCTCGGAGAGCGCGCGCAGCACGGACTCGCCCAGCGCGACGTCGTGGGTGCCGGGGTAGCCGCGGTGCTCGAGGAAGCGGTTGCCCGGGTGCGCGGCGGCGAGGGCGAGCTGCTCCTGGCGGCGGAGGTAGAAGTCGTCGATGGAGATGCTCACGACGCGCAGGCCGAAGACGTCGTGCAGCAGGCCCACGAGCGCACCGGTGAGCGTCGTCTTCCCCGCGCCCTGCGGGGCGTTGAGCCCGGCGAGCAGCGGCCGTGAGGGCTTCGCGCGCACGTGATGCAGCAGCCAGAGCGCGACAGGCACTGTGAGCCAGTGAATGCGCTCGGCGCGTCCCGGGCTCTCGGGGAATGACCGCTCGAGCCACCCGGCCGCGCGCTCCCAGGCGTCGCCGTCCACTGCGCCAGGACGTTCGAGCGCCGGCCAGGCGGGACCTCGTCGGGCGAGCTCAAGGGACGGCACGCGGGCCATTTCATCAGCGAATGGGGCGCGCGGCACGTCGGCGACAGCGGGTGTCGTCGTTGTGCCACGCGCGATTCACTCACGACGGGAGTTCTGTCGTCGTCGTGCGACCCGCGGTGCAGCCGCGACGGGAGCTGTCGTCTTTGTGCCGCGCGCCCCATACTGCTTGCGATGACGGCCCGGCGAACGGCGACGGCGGCGGTGCTCCTCGCGGCGCTCGGGTACTTCGTCGACATCTACGACCTGGTGCTCTTCTCGGTGCTGCGTGTGCCCAGCTTGAAGGCCCTCGGCGTCGATGACGCGAGCCTGGTGCCGGTGGGCGGTGTCCTGCTCCACCTGCAGCTCGGCGGCATGATGCTGGGTGGCATCGCCTGGGGCGTGCTCGCCGACAAGCGCGGGCGGCTGACGGTGCTGTTCGGGTCCATTCTCATCTACTCGCTCGCCAACCTCCTCAACGCCTTCGTCGGCTCCATCCTCGCCTACGGAGCCTGTCGCCTCTTCGCGGGGTTCGGGCTCGCCGGCGAGCTGGGCGCCGGCATCACGCTGGTGTCCGAGCTGCTCCCCACGGAGCGGCGCGGCCTCGGCACGACGCTCGTCGCCACCATCGGGCTGTCAGGGGCGCTCGCAGCCGGGCTCATCGGCGACGCCCTCGTGTCGTGGAGCGCGGCCGACGGGTGGCGGTGGGCCTACGGCCTCGGCGGCCTGGTGGGTCTCTTGCTGCTCGCGCTGCGGCTCGGCGTCTTCGAGAGCGGCCTCTTCGAGCGCACGCGGGGGCAGGACGTGCACCTCGGGGATGTGCGGCAGTTGTTCCGGCCGCCAGCTCGCGCGCTCCGCTTCCTGCGCGTCATCACCGTTGGCATGCCCATCTGGTTCGCCGGCGGCGTGCTGTTCGTCTTCTCACCGGAGATCGGCGGCGCCCTCGGGCTCACCCCGCGCCCGACGGGCGGGCAGACCATCTTCTGGGCCTACGCGGGCGTCACCGCAGGCGACCTCGCGTCGGGGCTGCTCAGCCACGCCGTGAAGAGCCGCAAGCGCGTGCTGGGCCTCTTCCTCGTCTCATTCGCGGGCAGTGTCGTTGCCCTGCTCACCTTCGGCGGCCGCTCCCCTGGCACGTACTACGCGCTCATGTGCGTGCTGGGCTTCACCACCGGCTACTGGGTGCTCTTCGTCACCACTGCCGCCGAGCAGTTCGGCACCAACTTGCGCGCGACCGTGACGACGAGCGCGCCCAACTTCGTGCGCGGCACCGCCATTCCCATCACCGCGGTGTGGATGACGCTCAAGCCCTCGCTGGGCACCGTGCCAGCGACCCTCTCGGTGGGCCTCACCTGCATCTCGCTGGGCCTGCTGGCGCTCTGGCGCATGCCCGACAGCTTCTCGGCGGACCTCGACTTCGTCGAGCGGTGACGACCGCGCGGTGTGACCAGTGGTTACATGAATGTTTCCACTGGCGACATGGTCCGACGGTGGCGCCAACCAGCCCTGCGCCGCGCGAGTGCTCGAGCGCCCCTCGGGGGTGAGGCGAAGGCGCGCCAGCGGGTCCGGGTGAAGGGCCGCTCGCTGTCCGGCGCGGTGGCCAGGCCTCACGCGGGCTGCACGAAGTTGAGCCGGTAGCCGTCGGGGTCGGTGACGATGAGGTCGCGTGTGTGCCACGGCTGAACTTCTGGGCCCTGCACCG
The DNA here is from genome assembly GCA_016793095.1 of Myxococcaceae bacterium. Lineage (GTDB taxonomy): Bacteria > Myxococcota > Myxococcia > Myxococcales > Myxococcaceae > Xiheimicrobium. The sequence goes on from JAEUJQ010000072.1 coordinate 51,234, forward strand.
GCGCGTTGAGGGCCTTCGCCCGCTCGGCCAGCACCTGCACGTCAGTGCCGGTGGTGAAGCACAGCAGCACGCCCCAGCCGCGCTTGCCCTCGAGGCGGACCCCGGTGGGTGTCGCCACCAGCAGCACGTCACCGCTGTCTTGCCAGCGCAGGTGAATGAAGGCGCCATCAGCGCCGACCCGCGTGAAGCCCAGGGCTTCGTAGAACGCCGCCGACGCCTTCTGGTCGAGCACCAGGAGCTTGGTGAAGGCCTTCAGGGGAGCCTCGCTCATGAGTCGCCCCATACCGGGCCATGTCCTCGCGCGCCATCACCCACCCCCCAGGGCCTGTCCCCCTGCCGGAAAAACGGCTGGCGGGCGACTGAGTCAGGGTTTAGACACCGTCCAGACCTTAGCCCCTGGAGTTCCAATGCGTCTCGTCGTCGTCGCCGTCACCCTCCTCGCAGCTGCCGCACGGGCCGACGCCCAGCTCGACACGGCGAAGGCCACCTTCAAGCCGCTGCCCGCGCAGTACGACTCGAAGGACAACCCCATCACGAAGGAGAAGGTCGAGCTGGGCAAGCTGCTCTACTTCGACAAGCGGCTGTCGAAGAACCACGACGTCGCGTGCGCGAGCTGCCACGACCTCGCGAAGTACGGCGTGGACGGCGAGCAGTTCTCGACGGGCCACAAGAAGCAGAAGGGTGGCCGCAACGCGCCCACCGTCTTCAACGCGGGCAACCACATCGCGCAGTTCTGGGACGGCCGCGCGGCGACGCTGGAGGACCAGGCGAAGGGCCCGGTGCTGAACCCCGTCGAGATGGCGCTGCCCGACGCGGCGGCGGTCGAGAAGACGCTCAAGTCGATTCCCGGCTACGCGCCCCTGTTCGCGAAGGCCTTCGGCGGCGAGAAGGACGCGGCCGTCACCTTCGACAACATGGCGAAGGCCATCGGCGCGTTCGAGCGCACGCTCACCACGCCGGGCAAGTTCGACAAGTACCTGGGCGGTGACGAGAAGGCGCTGAGCGACGCCGAGAAGAAGGGAATGCAGGCGTTCATCAACGCGGGCTGCGTCTCGTGCCACATGGGCGAGGGCCTGGGCGGTGCGATGTACCAGAAGCTCGGCCTCGTGAAGCCGGTGCCCGACCTGAAGGACACGGGCCGCTTCGAGGTGACGAAGAAGGACGCCGACAAGTTCTTCTTCCGCGTGCCCTCGCTGCGCAACGTGGCGAAGACGGCGCCGTACCTGCACGACGGCACGGTGAAGACGCTGCCCGAGGCGGTGACGTTCATGGCGAAGCACCAGCTCGGCAAGGAGCTGAAGAAGGAGGAGGTCGACTCCATCGTCACCTTCCTCAACGCCCTCACGGGCGAGCTGCCGAAGGGCCTCGAGGCTCCGAAGCCGCTGGCGAGCGGCAAGGACACGCCGAAGCCGGACCCGACGTAAGAACGCAGCTCGCTTCGAACTCACCTGAAGCGGTCGAGTTGTTTCCTGATGGTCGCCGCGGCGAGGGAGACCGATTCGAGTGGGCGGTGGGGTGGTGAAGGTCTTCGGCCTGTCGGTGGTGTTGCTGGTGGCGTGCGAGAAGTCGCCCGCGCCAGTGCAGCTGCCGACGGGCCGTATGCTGTCCGGGCTGAGCCGCTGCGACGCCGACCAGCGCTGCCCAGACGCGGGCACCTGCTTCGTGTCGCTGTTCGACAAGGCGCCGACGTGCACCGGCGAGGGCAAGACGCCCTGTGACGTCATGCAGTGCGACGCGCCAGCCACGTGCCGGTGCCTCGAGACGCTTCCGAGGCAGTGCGGGTGCGGCATCACCTACCGCGCGAAGTAGCCCACCTTGCTCCGCGAGCACATGGCAGCCCAGACTTCGCGTGATGCGCCTGCGGACCGCCATCCTGCTCTGGTCTCTCTCGTCCTGCGGGCAGGCCTCTTCGTTCGCACGGGAGCCGGCGCCTCCGACGGGGCGCGTGCAGCCGGGCCTCGAGCGGTGCTCCAACCAGACGTGCGCCCCAGACGCCGGCTCATGCTTCACGTGGCGGACCGGCGAGCAGTACTGCACGGGCGCCAACGACCGCAGCGCGTGCGACGTCATCGCGTGCGACGCGCCGGCGCGGTGTCTGTGCCTCCTCTCGTTGCCACCACAGTGCGGCTGCGGCGCCGCTTCGGGGGACCGCTGACGATTCACGGGCGACGTCGACCTTCGCGCCGAGCGCTACCAGCTCCCTGAGCTCCCGTGCCCGGAGCTGCTTCCTCCGTCGAAGCTCGAGCTCGATGAAGAGTCGGAGACCCGCCTGAGTCCGAGTGTGATGAGAGCCTGGCGGTGTGCGTCGAGCGGTTGGTCTTCCCGCAGTGGACGCATCCAAGCGACCAGTCCTTCGCTGTACTCGGTCGCGCGCTCGAGCTCCCGGCTGCTGGAGGAGGCCGTCTTGAAGTGGATCGACATCCCTTCATCCTGGACCTGCGCTCACCGCTCATCCAGCGCTGCTCACAACCTGCCCGGGTCGCTTCGACATCGAAGGCACGGCCGCGAAGGGAGGACGAGTGCGCCGACCCCCTTGCGCACTGTCGCGCCACTTCGACGCCGACGGCGGCTCCGGCCTCGTCAGGCACCCGGGCGCGCGCCTCATCGTTGAGTGCGCACGCGGCTGCGGTCGCTTCGCTGACCGTCACGCGCGCTTGAGCATGTCCATCACCGGCCCGGGGCCCAGCAGGGCGCCCGCGGTGATGAGGCCGCCCAGCGCCCCGCCCGCGACCCCGCACGTCGCGAGGTCGGCCCCGGTGAGCAACAACCCCGGCAGCGGCGTCTTCGCGCGCAGGGGCAGCTCGTAGCGCCCGGGTGTGTGGTCGAGGCCGTACAGCTCTCCGCGCGGGTGCGAGGCGAAGCGCGCGGTCGTCAGCGGCGTCGACAGCTCCGCCACGTCGACGCGCCCCTTGAGCTGCGGCAGCCGCTTGAACAACACCTCGAGCATGCGCTCGGTCCACCGCGCCTTCACCGCGTCGTACTCCGCGCCGCGCTTGCGCCACTTCGTGCCCTGCCACTTCGAGAACCACTCCCACTTCGCCATCGTGATGGCGTCGATGGTGGCGCGGCCGGGGAAGCGCCGCGCGAAGTCCGGGTCCTTCGCCGAGGGGAACGAGAGGTACATCATCGGGAACGGCGCCTCAGGGTCGGCCTCGAAGCGCGCCACGTTCTCGTCGTGCTTCTCGTCTGGGTACAGCCAGAGGTTGGTGCCGGTGAGGCCCAGCTCGGCGTCGGTCGACTTGAAGCCCAGGTACAGGCACACGTAGCTCACCGACGGCGGAACGCTCGAGAGCGCCTTCGTCCACGCCGCCGGGCGGTGCGCCTCGGGCACGAGCCTGCCGAAGGTGTTCGCCACGCCCGCGTCGCTGATGACGAGCGGCGCGCGCTGCTCGCTCCCGTCCGCCAGCCGCACGCCCACCGCGATGCCCTGCTCGACGATGACGGACTCCACCTCGGCGTTGGTGGCGAGGTGGCCGCCGTGCTCTTCGATGAGGGGCGCGATGCCTGCGGCGATGACCGACGCGCCGCCCACCGGGTAGTACCCACCGCCCAGGTAGTGCGCGACCAGCGACGCGTGCATGGCGAAGCTCGAGCGCGAGGGCGGCAGGCCGTAGTCGCCGTACTGCCCCGTCAGCACCGCGAGGAGCTCCTCGTTCTTCGTCAGCTCGAGCAGCACGTCACGCGTCGTGCGCGCGGCGAGCTCGGCGTACCCACGCTTCGCCAGCGGCGCGGCCACGGCCGACACGAGCGACGGCAGCCCGCGCGTCATGAAGAACATCGAGCCCTTCTTCGCCGTCGACTTCACCAGCTCGACGTACTTCGCGATGGCGCCCTTCTCGGCGGGGAAGGCCTTGCCCAGCGTCTCGATGAAGTTCTGCGTGCCGGCGACGAGGTCGTAGCCGCGCGCGCCCAGCTCCACGCGGTCGTACACCTCGGGCAGCTTCGCCCAGCGGATGCGCCCGTCGGACAGCTTGTCGAACACCGAGCGCAGGGCGCCGTGCTCGCCCACCTGGCCGATGTAGTGCACCCCGACGTCCCACTCGTAGCCGGGCCGGGTGAAGGTGTGCGTGTAGCCGCCGATGCGGTAGTGGCGCTCGAGCACCAGCACGCGCTTCTTCCCGTGCCGCGAGAGCATCGCCGCGACGGTGAGCCCACCGATGCCCGAGCCGATGACGATGGCGTCGAAGCGCCCCGAGGGTGGCTGCTGCTTGTACGAGTGGCCGAGGTGCATGCGCGAGGCGTAGCGCCCGGGCCACGCCGAGTCGACCCCAGCCTCGTCGTCGCACGTGACTCGGCGCCTCGCCGTACGGTGCCCGGGTGGTACAGTCGCGGTGATGGCGCAAGGCGGCGACCAGCGGGCCCGGGTGGCCCAGCGGATGAAGGAGCGCGCGCTCCTGCTCTCCACCAGCACCTTGTTGTCATGGGACGAAGCGACCGGCATGCCCCGCGCCGGCGCGCGACATCGGGCCGAGCAGCAGGCGCAGCTCCTCGGGCTCGCGAGGGACCTCGCCGCTGACCCGCAGCTGGGTGAGTGGCTCGCCGCGTGTTCGGAGGACTTCGACGTGCGGCGGTGGAAGCGCCTGCACCAGCGGGCCTCGCGCGTCCCGCGGCGCCTCGTGGAGTCGCTGGCGAAGACGTGCACCCTCGCCCGTGAGGCGTGGGCGTCGGCGCGCGACGCCAACGACGGGCGCGTCTTCAAGTCGCAGCTCGCGCGTGTGGTGGCGCTCAAGCGCGAAGAGTCCGACGCGCTCGCGAACGGAGGAGACCGCTACGAGGCGCTGCTCGACGAGTACGAGCCCTTCGTCTCGGCGGCGACGACCGAGGGCCTCGTCGAGGCGGTCGCGCACGAGCTGCTTCGGCGCGCGACGGCCTGGGAGTGCGGTGCGCCGGAGAAGCTGCCGGGGCCGGTCGCCGAGGCCGCGCAGCTCTCCTTGTGCACGATGGTCGCCCGGGCGGTCGGGTTCTCGGAGCGCCGTGGCCGCATCGACACCGGCTCGTACGGCAGCTCGGTGGCGGTGGGGCCCGGCGACGTGCGCGTGACGGTGCGCCTCTCGAAGCTCGACGCGACGGGTCCGGTGCTGCGGCTGCTCCATGAGCTCGGCCACTGGTTCACCGACGATGGCGCGCCAGAGAACAGCTGGGGCACCCCGCGGGGCGAGGTGGCCTCGCACTCGCTGCACGAGTCGCAGGCGCGCTTCTTCGAGAACCACCTGGGCCGCAGCGACGCCTTCTGGGACTGGTTGTGGCCGAAGGCGAAGGCCGCGTGGGCGCCTCACTTCGACGCGTCGTCGGCGCTCGCGCTGCGCAAGCACGTGAAGTGGGTGCACCGCGGCCTCATGCGGGGCTGGGCAGATGAGGTGACGTCGGACCTGCACGTGGTGCTGCGCATGCGGCTCGAGCGCGCCCTCATCTCGGGGAAGCTCGAGGTGGACGACCTGCCCGGGGCGTGGAGCGACGCGTCGGCCTACTGGTTCGGCACGCGCCCGAAGAACGACCTCGAAGGGTGGCTCCAGGACGGCCATTGGAGCGCTGGACGCTTCGGCTACTTCCCCACGTACACCCTGGGCAACCTGGCGGCGGCGCAGTTCGCCGAGACGCTCAAGCGTGAGCGGCCGGACTGCGAGCATGAGGTGGCCCGCGGAGACTTCTCGCACGTCGTGTCCTGGCTCAAGGGGCGCATCCACACCCATGGCGGCGAGGGGAATGTCTTCGAGCGCGTGCAGGCAGTGACAGGGCGGGCGTTGACGGCCGAGGCGTTCCTGCGGCACCTCGATGCGCGCTACGGCAGCCTGCGGCGCTGAGGACCCGAGGGCCCGGCGCACCGGGGCCAACTCCAGGCTCTCCAGCGCGCTCGAGGTGGAGACGGGCGCGAAGCCGCCGCTGCCGAGCATCACGTTGCGCGCCTGGGGCCGGTGTCGTCCCGGTGTGACGGGGCACGAAGCGCGGAGTCCTCACCTTCGTGTTCGAGGCGTTCCGTGAGGCCTGGAGCGGGCCGGGGACGATTCTGCGCGCGGGCAGTCACCTGGTCCGGCAGGCTGCGGCCCGAATCGTCCGGCCTCCCCGCCGGCTCGCACGGAGCGACCATGAACCCACTCGAGAAGACGCTGTCGCAGCCCTTTGACGCCGTGCTCGCCCGCGTGCCTGAGGCCCTCAAGGTCGAAGGCTTCGGTGTGCTCACCAGCATCGACGTGAAGGACACGCTCAAGAAGAAGATCGACGTCGACTTCCGCCGCTACACCATCCTCGGGGCGTGCAACCCGAAGTACGCGCACCAGGCGCTCTCGATGTCGCTCGACGTCGGCACGCTGCTGCCGTGCAACGTCGTCGTCTACGAGGACGCAGCCGGCACCGTGGTGCGGGCAGTCGACCCGCTGCGCTCCATCGGCGCCCTCGACGACGACCGCTTCCTCGCGGTCGCGAAGGAGGTCCGCGGCAAGCTCGAGCGCGTCATCGCGAGCCTCTGACCGTGGCGAAGAGGCCCGGAGCGGCTTTGACGGCGGCCGTCGACGTGCGCGGTGCCTGGGCCCGCCTCGAGGCGTGGTTCGCCGCGCACCGCCCCGACCTCGACCTCACGCTACGCCCACCCGCGACCGCGAAGGCCATCGCCGCGGCCGAGAAGAAGCTGGGCGTCGCGTTGCCGGCGGACTTCCGTGAGTCCCTGCTCGTGCACGACGGCCAGGAGAACCACCCCGGCGTGCGCATCATTCCCTACGCCATGCGCCTCGGGTCGCTTGCGAGCCTGACCGCATGCTGGAAGGACGACCGCGCGCTCTTCGACGAGCACGAGATGCGTGAGCGCCTCGAGTGGCTCGACGACGGCCGGCGCGTGCGCCAGGTCCACCAGCACCCGAAGCACGTCCCCATCGCCGGGAGTCCCTTCTGGGACTACGACCGGCTGCTGCTCGATTTCGCGCCCGGCCCCCGCGGCACGGCGGGGCAGGTCATCGCGCGCGACGACGTCGAGGTCGTCTTCGTCTGCCGCTCGTTCGGCGAGCTGCTCGACAAGACGGCGCGAGGCCTCGAGGTCGGCGCCATCACCGTCGAGAAGTCCACGGACGAGAGCCGACTCGTCTACCGCGCTGCGAAGTCGAAGAAGCCCGTCCGCCCAGACGTCTTCTTCTCGCGTTGACGCTCACCGCGGCACGAGCACGAGCGACGACTGCGCAGGCAGCTCGACGTCGAGCACGCCACCCGCGCCCACGGTGAGCGCCGGCCCCGGCACCAGCGCGTTCGCGAGCAGCGTGCCCGCTGGCCGGGACGTCGTGAGGCGGGTGCGCGAGCCGTGGCGGCCGTTCGTGTTGAGCACCACCAGCGCGTACGCCTCGCCTGCGTCGCCGCCCGTGCGCTCGAAGGCGAACAAGCCGGCGTCGCTCTCCTCCTGCGTGTTGCCGGTGGCGAACACCACGCGGGTGTCTCCGCGCCGCAGCGCCACGTGCTGCTTGCGCACCGCCGTCAGCGCCGCCAGGTGCTGCCACGTCTCGCCGCTCGCGTCGAAGCCCGTCGTCCACAGCACCTCCCGGTTCGCCGGGTCGTTGCCACCCGCGAAGTCGTACTCGGTGCCGTAGTAGACGCAGGGGAGCCCCTCTTCGGTCAGCAGCAGGGTGAGCGCGTTGCGCAGCGCCTTCGCGTCACCGCGCGCGTTGGAGAGGAAGCGCGCGGTGTCGTGGTTGTCGATGAAGTTCACCGGCACCTTCGCCGGCGCCAGGCCGATGCCGTTGGGCTGGGGCGTCGAGCTCCAGTTCTTCGCGCGCTGCGCCCACATCCACGCAATCTGGTTGGTGCCCCGCTGCTTGCTCGCGTCGTGCGCCTTCTCGAAGACGTCGGCGTACACCACGTACTTCTGCGAGAAGTTGAAGACCGAGTCGAGCTCGCCCGGCCGCGTGAAGCTGCCGAGCAGCTCGTCGCGCCCGTCGAAGGCCTCGCCGAACATCAGGAAGCGGTGCTTGCCCTGCGCCGCGAGCCGCTCCCGCACCGCCGGCGCGAAGTGCTGCCAGAAGCCGTGCTCGACGTGCTTCACCGTGTCGATGCGGAAGCCGTCGAGGTCCACCCACTCGGCCCAGCGCGCGTACGCGTCCACCATCGCCTCGCGCACGGCGGGCAGCTCGGTCGCCACGTCTTTCAGGCCGCCGGGGAAGTCGCCGAGCAGCAGCTGGTCTGGCTGCTCGTAGTCCAGGGTGCGGCCGAGCCCATGGTAGGCGTCGGCGGCGCCCAGCACGTCCGGCTTCGGTCGCTGCCGGTAGATGTCGGGCACGTCGAAGAAGGTGATGGGCGCGCGGCCCGCCACCCCGAGCGAGGTGAAGACCTGCACTCCGCGCGGGTCGTAGTCCGGGTCGAACTCCGTGGAGCGCGTCACCGGTGACGTGCCGCCCGAGCCGCCGATGTACACGTCGGGCTTCCCGTTCAGGTTCTGGTCGTAGAAGAAGACCTGCCCCATGTGGTTGGTGACGATGTCGAGCACCACCTTCATCTTCCGGTCGTGCGCCGCCTTCACCAGGCTGCGCAGCTCGGACACGTCGCCGAAGTGCGGGTTGGGCTCCGTGAGGTCCTGCGCCCAGTAGCCGTGGTAGGCGTCGAAGTCGGCGTCGGTCTCGACGTTGCGGACGGCAGGCGAAATCCACAGCGTCGTCACGCCGAGCCGCTCGAAGTAGTCGAGGTGGTTCTCGAGGCCGCGCCAGTCGCCGCCCTGGAAGCGCGCGAGGTGTCCAGCCTGCACGCCGTAGTCGTTGTTCACGTCGCCGTTCGCGAAGCGGTCGACGAGCACCTGGTAGATGACCTCGTCGCGCCAGTCGTCGACGTGCGTGGTGAGGGGCACCGGCTGCGCGTCGGGCGGCGGCGCGAGGCAGGCCGAGCAGAGGACGAAGGCGGCAGAGAGCAGGAAGCGCATGGTGAGGTCTCCTCAGCGCACCGGGTAGGTCGTCGCGTTGAACCACCACTCGACCGAGATGCCGGCGTAGTGCTCGACGGTGCGGCGCGAGAACGGGTCATCGACGCCGTAGAAGGACCGCGCGCCGGCGTCACGAAGCGAGAGGGCGTAGACGAGCCGCAGCTGCGGCCGCTGGAACAGGCCGTGCCCGAACGGCGAGAAGTAGGGCATCAGGCCGAGCTGCGCGACGGTGCCACCGCGGAGCCCGCCGGTGTTCGGGTCCACCAGCGCGTAGACACGCCGCTGCACGTTGGCCTCGACCGCCACGCCGAAGAGCCGCGTCGCGTACCACTGCATGCGCGCCGACAAGGCGCCCTCGTCGTACTTGCCCGAGGACGTCTCCGAGACGCCGGCGTCGCGCACGAGGTCGAGGTAGCCGCCCACCAGCAGGCCGAGGTGCGTCGTGTCCCAGCCGCCCGCCAGCGCCAGCCGCGACGAGCGCGCGCCCACGGTGGTGAGCTGGTTGTTGAAGCGCGTGGGCATCGTCAGCTCGTCCGTCGTCGCGAGCCCCCACGTCTGCCGTGCCCACAGGTGCGCGAAGCGCTTCCCGTGCCACACCGACGCCTGGCCGCCGGCCATCACGCCCCAGTCGCCCGGCAGCGCCTGCTCGTCACCCGTCGTGGGGCTGCGCCGCACGCCCGCGGGCAGCTGGTGCGCTTCGGCGTAGAGCGAGAAGCGCAGGCCGAGCCCCGACGCGCCGTTCACCTCGTGCGTCAGCTTGAGGCTCTCGACGAGTCGCGGCCGGTCGAGGCGCGGCACCGACACCGTGCCGAAGTCCACCGGGTCGTTGTTCACCACCAGCTGGTACGTCGCGGGCGTGTCGAGGCGCTGCAGGCCCGCGTGCAGGCGCAGCTTCGTCTGGCCGAACCCGAGCTGAACGCCTCCGCCCACGGTGTTCAGGTCGTCGAGCGGCCAGAAGTTCAGCAGGTAGATGTCGTCGCCGCGGTACATGCGCGAGCCCGCCCACGCCGAGAAGCCCTCACCCACCGACGCCTCCGCGTAGAGGTTGCGCAGGCCGATGCTCTGCAGCGAGCGCCCGTTGAAGTGGAAGAAGGGCGGGAAGAAGGCCACCGTCGAGACGACCCGGCTCTGCACCGAGCCGAAGGTGTCTTCGCGGCGCAGCTCGAGCTCGGCGTACGAGTCTTCGATGAGGCGGGGGCCGTGGCTGACGAGGTTGGTGCTGCGGCCCGTCTGGCCAGCGAGGTCGGTGCCGATGCCGACGCGCCCGTAGGAGCCGAACTCGAAGCGCCCCTTCGAGAAGTCGTAGCTGGACGCCTCGGCAGGCGCTGGCGCGGTCGCGGCAGGCGCCACGGGCACCACCGGCCGTGAGGGCGTGGCGTCTTCAGCGACCGCGACGGAGGCCAGACAGAAGCAGGAGAGGAGTGCGCTGCGCATGAGTCACCTCGCCACGAGGATGCGGACCTGCCGCGCGGGGACCGTGACGGAGCCACCGGCCGACATCACCTCTTCGACGAGCTCGTCCATCGGGCGGCTCGGCAGCCCCGAGAGGGTGGCCGGTGCGTCGCCGCGGTTGATGGCGACGTAGACGGTCCCTTCGGCCGAGTTCATCGAGTACAGCCAGGTGTCGTTGCCGACGTTGAGGGTGGTGCGCGTGCCCCGCCGCAGCGCCGGGTGGGCCTTGCGGATGGCGCCCAGCTTCTGCAGGCGCGTCAACATCCACTGCTGGTGCGGGTTGAGGCCGCTCCACTGCATGAAGCGCCGGTTGTCGGGGTCGCCGCAGCCCGGCAGGCCCACCTCGTCGCCGTAGTAGAGCAGGGGCGCGCCGCGGCTCGTGTAGAGCACGCCGAAGGCCACCGCGAGGCGCTCGTACGGCTCGCGGGAGTTCACCGCCGCCGGGCCCGTCCACGCGCAGTTCGAGCCGTTGTCGTACTCCCCCCAGCGCGGCGGGCGCTCGGCCATGTGAATGACGCGGCCGATGTCGTGGTTTCCAATCCACGTGCTCATCACCGCGTTCGGTCCGTAGAAGCCGTCGTTCGAGTCCATGAAGCCCGACAGGTTCGACATCGGCTCGGCGCCGCGCACGGTGGCCTGCAGGAGGATTCGCCGCAGCGGGAAGTCGAACTGCCCGTCGAGCTTCGTGCGCGGGTCGATGAACGAGGCGAGGTACTGCCGGTTCCCGAAGTCGTACGTCTCGCCCACCATGTAGAAGCGCTGGCGCGGAGACTGCGTCGCGTGCACCTCGGTCTCGAGGCGCGTGCGCAGCTCGGTGAGCCACGAGCCGTCCACGTGCTTGATGGCGTCGGCGCGGATGCCGTCGAAGCCCACCCGCTTCACCCAGTCGATGACGTTGCCCACCGAGTACGCGCGCGCGGCCGGCACGGTGAAGTTCCAGTGAGGCAGGTAGCGGGTGAACCAGCAGCGGTGGCCCTGGCTGTTCCACGGACAGACGCCGCTGTCGTTGCAGATGCACTCGCCGCCGTTGAACTGCAGCGGCCAGAACCAGCCGGGGTTCTGCTGGAACACCTGCGCCGACTCGTGCACGTGCACCATCGCGTAGTCGAGCAGCACCTTGACGTCCTGGCGGTGGGCCTCGTCGACGAGGTCCTTCAGGTCCTGCTCGGTGCCGAGGCAGCGCTCGGCGCGCGTCACGTCGCTGGGCCAGTAGCCGTGGTACGCGCTGTAGTTGCGCCCGTCGAAGCCCGCTCCCGAGCCGTCGGCGTTCTCGGCCGCGAAGGTGATGAGGAGGGTGTTGACGCCGAGGTCGCGGAAGTAGCCGGCGCGCAGCTTCGCCGTCACGCCCTTCCAGTCGCCGCCCATGTAGTTCGCGAGCGTCGGCACGCCGGCGACGTTGCAGTTGTTGGTGGTGTCGCCGTCGAAGAAGCGGTCGACGAAGACGGAGTAGATGACCGAGTCGCGCCAGTCGAAGACGCCCGTCGTCGGCGTCGTCATCGCGCAGGTGTACGAGGTCGGGCAGGTCGTCGCCGCGCGCAGGGAGTTGGTGATGCCGCCCGTCTGCGCCGTCGCGGGGTTGCCCGGGTCGAGCAGCCAGGTGCTGCCGTCGACGACGAACTTGTACTGCACGGGCTGGTTCCAGGGCACCGGCACCGAGGCGCGCCACTGGCTTCCCGTCTTCGTCATCGCGACGCCGGCCGTCCAGCCGTCCTCGCGGAAGTCGCCGCGCACCTCGACGGACATCTCGGTGCCCGCCGGGAAGGTGAAGTCCACTGCGCAGCGCCGCGCCGCCTCGGCGCACAGCTGGGTCGCGCCACCCGCGGCGCCGCCCGCCAGCGCCGAGCCTCCGCCTGTCGCCCCGCCGGCCTCACCGCCGCCCAGGCTGAACCCGCCGCCGATGCCCGCGCCCACGCCTGCCCCCGTGCCCGCGCCGGTGCCCGCGCCCGTCCCTGCGCCCGTCCCTGCGCCCGTCCCTGCGCCCGTCCCCGCGCCAGCGCCAGTCCCGGTGCCGCCGCCGTGGCCGTTCGCGCAGTCAGGCGTGAAGGTGCGCTGCGAGGTGAGAGAGGGACGTGTCGTGGTGTCGCCGCACGCGAGGGCGAGCGCTGCAAGGATGAAGGGGATTCGGCGGGTCATGGAGCCTCCGGGCTCGCGCTAGGCATTCCACGTGCCAGTCGGATCAGCCCGCGTGCGCCCGCTAACCCGCTGGAATCGGCCCTCACCCGCTGCCCGCAGCCGGCGGCGAGGACGCCTGTCCTCCTTCCCTGTCGGCTGACGCCTCGGGTGCAGCTCCCCCAGTGGAGGGTGACGCCCCGGACCCGGGCCGTGCGATAAGAGCGGTCTGATGCGTCCGCTGGCCCTCCTGCTCCTCGCGAGCTGCTCGTTCACGCCCATTCCCGACGTGACGTCGAACTACGTCGAGCCGTGCGACACGGCGCTGCGCGTCTGCCCGGTGGCGTTCAGCCTGAAGGCCGCGATGGAGCGCTCCGTCGAGCTGCGCGGTGACTTCCGCGACGGGGGCTGGGTGGACGGCGTGCCGATGGAGAAGGCCACCGACACCTGGAGTGCCTCGCTGCGGGTCCCCTGGGGCGCCACCGTTCAGTACAAGTTCTTCATCGACGGCAGCCGGTGGATTCTCGACCCCGCGAACACCCAGTCGGTGCCCGACGGCAAGGGCAACACCAACAGCATCGTGCGCGACGTCACCTGTGCGAAGTGGAGCTGCCAGCCCGCGCAGTGAGCGAGCGTCAGAGTCCTTCCAGCGCGGTCGCGACGACCGCGGCCCCATCACGCAAAGGCACCTCGCTCGCCAGCCGCCTCGAGCGCGCGCGCGCCGCGTCACTCAACAGCTCCCGAAGGGCGTCCGCGACCCGCTGCGCCGACAGGCTACCGACGGCGAGGGCCCGGGCGACGCCGAGCGTGACGGCGCGCCGGGCGTTGGCCACCTGTTCCCCGCCGAAGGGCACCGAGAGGATCGGCACTCCGGCGCGGAGCGCTTCGTTCGTCGAGTTGTTCCCGCCATGCACGACGGCCGCCTGCACGCGCGCGAGCAGCTCCACCTGGGGCGCGAAGCGCACGAGAATGTCCTCGGGCCCGGCGTGGCGCCTGAGCGCTTCGAGTGACGCACCCGCCGCGACGACCGCGCGCGCGCCCGCGAGCTGCACCCCTTCGAGCAACACCCGGTACACGCCGGGCTGGTCGTTGAAGACGGTGCCGAGTGAGACGTACACGACGGGGCGCTGCGAGCGCTCGAGCTGCTCCCACGGAAACGGCGGGGGCGCTCGCGCGGGCCCGATGCAGGGACCGGCCCACAAGAGCGGGCCGGCAGCGCTCCGTGCGAGGTCGGGACGCGGCAGCTCGAACGCCTCGAACGTCGTCAGCACGTTGAGGTGCGAGCCATACGGCCGCTCGAGGAGCCGGCGGGGCGCCGGCCCGAGCCCGACGGCGCGCCGGCTCACCGCCAGCTTCGCGTCGAGGCCGTCCACCAGGCGCTCGAGGCGGCGGAGGCTCTCGGCGTCATCGCCCCCTTCGAGGGGGCTCCCGAAGGGAGGTGCGCCCGGCGCCGGGAAGGGCAGCCCGCTGTGGAACACCGGGACGAAGCGCGCGCCGACCACCTCCGCCGCCATCCACGCGCCGAAGTGAAAGCAGTCGGCGACGACGATGCTGTCGGGTGTGCTCGACAGCGCTTCGAGCAGCGCCCTCGCCGCCGGCAGCGCTTCGCCCGCGAACAGGCGCATGGCCCAGTCGAGCTCGTCGTAGCCGCGCGTCCTCGACGTCATCCAGGCCGCGAAGCCCGACGACAGGGCCAGCGGGAGCGGCACCAGCTCGAAGCCGTCGCTTTGCAGGCCCGCGGTGACGGCCTCGGCCGAGCGCAGCGGCACGGGCACGGGCAGGAACGCGGGCAGCGGCTTCATCGCGGGAATCGCGAAGCGCACGCGGTGTCCCCGGCGCAGCAGCTCGCGGCCGACGGCGCGCAGCGCCTGCGTGTGGCCGACGGTCGGGTGTGCCGCGAGCAGGAACTGCTTCATCTCTCAGTCCATCGCCCAGGCGAGCCACTGCCAGATGGCGAGGCCCGCGCTCAGCACACCGGCCCCCAGCGACAGGTCGGCGAAGAGGAAGCGACGCTGCACGTCGGCGACGAGCCGGGGGTCGCACGACTTCGTGCCGGCACAGTCCTGCTTGAGCAGCGTGTCGAGGCTCGCGCGGCCCGACAGCCCCAGGGCGGTGAAGGCGCCCACGCCCGCGAGCGCCACCGTCGACAGCACCAGCGCGAGGACGGGGAAGCGTCGGCCCGTCACCGAGGGCCCTGGCGGCGCAGGTGGAACATCCCCCGTGTCCGTGAGCGCGGTGGAGAACTCGAAGACGATGAGCCGGTTCTTCTCGCCCACGTTCACGAGCAGTTTCTGCACCCGCGTCTGCGCGCCCACGGTGACGGTCAGCTCGCGCTGGCCGGGCTCGACGTCTTCCGGTCTGCCGCTCAGCTCGCCCAGCCACAGGTGGCCGTCGAGCAGCACGCGCGCCTGGCGCTGATCCACCCCATCGAGGCGCGCCACCACCACCAGCGTGGGCGTGGCCGCGAGCACCTCGGCCAGCCACTTCGTGCAGTCGCTCTGGACGACGGCGGGACAGTCCGGGTGAGAACAGACCTCGAGCTGGCGCCGCGCGGAGAGCAGGTTGCCCGACTTCTGCTCGCGCTGCGCCTCGGTGCTCGCCGACACACACTGCTGCACGCTCGGCGCGGCCGACGTCGTCGCGAACAGCAGCACTGCAATCGTCAGCCCCGTCACCCACCCGCTCGCTTTCCACCCACGCGCACGCGAGGATGTCATCGAGCGCCGCAAACACGAACTGTTTCGCGAGGCGGGGGTCGATGTCGTCGCAGATTCGACAGGCCGAGCATCGCCGTCGGCAGCGCGCCGCTGTCGGAGTTGGTCTCGTGTTGCTCGCCTCCGTCACCATCTTCCTCATCTGGTCCGTGACGCGCGCCGAGTGGCCCCTCGCCGGCATGTTGGCCCTCCTCGTGCCCGTCGTCGGCGGCCTCACGATGGCGGCGAGGCGGGGCTCGCACCGGTTCGCGGGCTACGGGTTCTCGCTGCTGGCGATTGGCGCCGTCGTCGGTGGCGCGACGCTGCGAGGGAACCCCGGCTACGCGAGCTTCTACATGGTCGTCGGGGTCGTGCTGGCCGCGGTCACCCTCGAGGTCCGTGACGTCGTCGTGGTGGCGGCGCTCGGCCTGCTTGGTGAGGCCGTGGTGGCGTCCTTCGCGCCCGCGGACACCCGGTTGGACACGCTCGGCGGCGTCTACGCAGAGGGCACGCTGCTCTACGTGCTGACGGCGTTGATGGCGGTCGCGATGACCGTCAGCCTCAACCAGTTGCTCGCCGATCTCTTCCGACGGGACGCCGAAGCCCACGCAGCAGACGAACGAGCGGCGCGCCTGGCCGAGCAGCTCGAGCATAGCCAGCGCATGGAGGCGCTCGGCCGGCTCGCCGGCGGGGTGGCCCATGACTTCAACAACCTGCTCACGGTGATGCAGTCGTGCGCGTCGCTCGTCGAGAGCGAGCTCCCAGCCTCGAGCCCCGCGCGCACCGACAGCAAGGACCTGCAAGAAGCCATCAGCCGGGCCTCGGAGCTCACGAAGCAGCTGCTCGCCTTCAGCCGCCGCGACGTCGTCAAGTCGAGCATCGTCGAGGTGCGCGAGGTGACGTCGGCGGTGGCGGTGTTGCTCCAGCGGCTCCTCGGGAGCGGCGTCAGCCTGCGGGTGACCCTCTGTGACGACCCGTGCCCGGTGCTCGCGTCGCCGGCCCAGCTCGAGCAGGTGCTGATGAACCTCGCGGTGAACGCGCGCGACGCCATGAGCGGCAAGGGCGAGCTCACCATCACGCTCGAGCGGCCCGCTGGCACCAGGGAGTGCCGCCTCATGGTGAGGGACACCGGCGTGGGCATGACGGACGACGTGCGGGCCCGCGCCTTCGAACCCTTCTTCACGACGAAGCCCGCCGGGAAGGGCACCGGGCTTGGCCTCGCGACCGTGTACGGCATCACCACGCGCCTCGGCGGTCGCATCGCCGTCGACAGCGCGCCTGGCAAGGGCACGACCTTCCTCATCGACCTGCCGCTCAGCGAACAGCCGACGGCCGCGCAGCCGCACCCGCTCGCGCCTCAGGTTCGCACGCCGGGCGATACGGTGGTGGTGCTGGTGGACGACGAGGTCAGCCTGCGCCACACGTTCACGCGCGTCCTCGACCAGGCCGGCTACCAGACCCGGAGCTTCGGCTCGGCCGACGAAGCCCTCGCGGACCGGGAGCTCCCGGCGCCCGACGTGCTGGTGACCGACGTCCACCTCGCTGGCCAGAGCGGCATCACGCTCGCCGAGGCGCTGCTCAGCCGACACCCCGGGCTGCGCGTCATCATCATCTCGGGCTTCACCGCCGAGCCGGCCACCCTGACGCCGCTCCTCGAGCGCGGCGCCGTCTTCCTCGCGAAGCCGTTCGCGCCCGCGGCCCTGCTCGCAGCCGTGCGCGGTGACTCCGTCGATGCCGACCGCCCGGCTACTTCAGACACTCGACCTTGAACTGCTTCACGCCGTTCGCGTCGATGGTGAACGGCGGATTGCAGCGGTCCGGTGCTGACTTCGAAGCGTCGTCACGCCTCGTCGGCTTCGGCTTCGCGACGACGGGAGACGGCGGTGGAGGGGGCTCCGGCGCTGGCGTCGGCGGGACCGGCGCAGGCGTGGCCTCGAGTGGAGGGACGACGGCCTGCGGGGTGGGCTGAGGTTCGGGCAGTTCGAGCACCGCGCGCATGGCCACCGCCCCCAGGCCCGCCACGACCACGCCGAGGGCGATGAGCGCGGCCAGCGGCGTGCTGCGCGTGCGCGACAACGGCACCGCGGGCGGGGTGACGACGGCAGGGGTGGCCGGGGCCCGCTCCAGGGCCTCGAGGGAAGCGCCGCGCTGCGCGAGCACCTCCTGGGCGAACGACGAGACCCAGGCCGAAATCTCTGCGGTGGTGGCGACGACTGCGCGCTCGAGCGCCTCAGCCATCGCCAGGGCCGTCGGGAAGCGTGCCTCAGGGTCCCGCTCGAGCGCGCGGTCGAGCACCGGCTGCCACGCCGCCAGCGCGTCGTCGAGCGGCGGCACCCGGCACAGCAGCACCTTCGACAGCACCTCGGCCTCGCTCGGCGCGTCGAAGAGGCGCTGCCCGGTGAGGGCCTCCCACAGCACGATGCCGGCGGCGAAGACGTCGGAGCGCCGCGACGCCTCGCCGTGCACCTGCTCGGGGCTCAGGTAGGCGAGCTTGCCCTTGAGCTGGCCGTCGCGGGTGCCCTGCAGGCGGCCCCTCGCGCGCGCGACGCCGAAGTCCAGCACGCGCGGCACCCCGTCGATGCCGACCAGCACGTTGTGAGGCGAGAAGTCACGGTGCACGAGGTCGAGCGGCTGGCCGTCTTCGCCCTTCGCCTCGTGCGCGGCGTGCAGGCCTCGCAGCGCTCCGGCGACGACGCCGGCCGCGACCCGCGCCGGGCACTGCTGGCCGAGGCTCCGCGCGCGTGCCTGCAGCTGGTCGAAGGACTCGCCGTGGACGTACTCGAGCACCACGAAGAGCTCGGGCCCGTCTTCGATGACGTCGAGGGTCTGCACCACGTTCGCGTGCTGAACGCGCGAGGCGAGCCGCGCCTCGTCGAGCAGCATCGCCCGCGCCTCGGTGTCGGCCGACGACGCCAGCATGCGCTTGATGGCCACTGGCTTCTTGAAGCCGGCCGAGCCCTCGATGCGCCCGAGGTGCACGCTCGCCATGCCGCCCACGGCGATGGGACCTCCCATGAGGTAGCGGCCGACGGTGCGGGGCGAGGACGAGACGAGCGACACCTGACGCAGTCTTCCACACCCCGGCCCGGGGAGCTGTGCAACCGCCCGCCTACAGCTCGTGCTTCTTCAAGAGCCGGTTGATGTAGCTGCGGTCGAGCCCCGCCGCGTCGGCGAGCGCGCCGGCGTTGCGGCCCACCTGGTTGATCAGCCCCGAGAGGTACTCGCGCTCCAGGTGGTCGATCCACCGCTCGCGCAGGTCCTTGAAGGGCAGCGCGAGGTCGATGGCGAGCGGGTTGGCCGACGTGGAGGCGGCCGCGCGGCCAGGCTCCTTCTGTGGCTCAGCGCCCTTCAGCATGGCGACGGCGCGCTCGACGCCCAGCGCCGCGACGCGCTCGGCGAACCCCCGGAGCTGGCGCACGTTGCCCGGCCAGCGCTGGGCGCGCAGCAGGTCCTTCGTCACAGAGTCCAACGGCGCGCCCTCCCGCCCGGCGAGGAAGTGCGTCAGCAGCAGCTCGAGGTCATCGGGCCGCGCCCGCAGCGGCGGCACGTGCAGCGGCAGCACCGCGAGGCGGAAGAAGAGGTCTTCGCGGAACTGGCCCTGCGCCACCATCGCCTCGAGGTCGCGGTGCGTCGCGCACACGAAGCGCACGTTGACGGGCCGCTGCTCGGTCTCGCCGACCCGTCGCACCGTCTTCGACTCGAGCACGCGCAGCAGCTTGGGCTGCATCGCCAGCGGCAGCTCCCCCACCTCGTCGAGGAAGACGGTGCCTCCGTCGGCCGCCTCGATGGAGCCGGTGCGCGCCGCGACGGCCCCGGTGAAGGCGCCGCGCGCGTGCCCGAAGAGCTCGGCCTCGAGCAGGTTCTCTGGCAGCGACGCGCAGTCCACCACGACGAAGGGCTTCGACGAGCGCCGCGAGGCCGCGTGAAGCTCCTGCGCGACCAGCTCCTTGCCGGTGCCCGTCTCACCATGAATGAGGACCGAGGCGTCGCTGGCCGCCACCTTCGTGAGCTGCATGAAGAGCTCGCGCATCGCGTCGGAGCGGCCGAGCAGCGAGCCCAGCCGGTCCTGTGGCCACAGCGCCACCTTCGCGGGCGCGTCGAAGCGCACCTGCACCTCGAGAGAGCCCACGGTGAAGCGCCCCTCGTGCTCGAGGCGCACCCGGTCCACCCGCACCCTGTCGAGCCAGGTCCCGTTCGTGCTGCCGAGGTCGCGGAGCCAGAGCCCGCCGTCGTCGAGGGTCAGCTCGGCGTGGAAGCGCGAGACGCGCGGGTCCACCACGCGCAGGGGCACGCCCTCGGCCGAGCCCAGCACCATCGTACCGGTGACGGGGACCCGGTGCGGGCCGGTGGCGTCGGTCCACTCCACCGCGGCGGGGCGACGGAGGCGGGTCAACTGCAGCGGGAGCTTTGGATCCGTCTCGGTGTGGGCGCTGGTCGACATCGGGGCGCACCATATTCCACCTGGCCTTGCGTCCGGCACGGGGCGCGCAAAGAAGTGCCCCATGCTGCTCCTTCCAACCGCAACCGCGCGACGTGCGTCGGCCCTCTCGTGCGCGGGGACGACAGTCCTCCTCGTGGTGGGCCTCGCCACCCCGGCCCCGGCCCAGCCCGCGCGCCAGTTCTTCTCGCTGCCCTCGTCGAACGGCCACGGCGCCGTCATGGCGGACACGCGCACGTCGAAGGTCGTGCACTTCCGCGAGCACCTGCCCGCCACCGAGGAGCCGCAGCTCGACCCCATGCGCCGCGAGGTGTGGGTCGGCAACCAGCCGCAGATGGTGAAGACGCGCGACCTGCTCTTCGACGCGTACTTCGGCCTGCGTGCCGGCGGGCAGCAGCGCTGGCTCACCGGCCAACCGGCGTCGAGCGGCTACGTCACCGCCGCTCCGTCACCCGTCGGAGGCTCCGGCATCATCACCTGGCAGCACACCGCGCTCGGCCTCGAGGCGACGACGTACGTCTTCGCGCCGCGCACGTTGCCGCACGCGAGCTTCGTGATGGCGCTGAAGGTGCGCAACACCTCGGCGGCCACCCTCACCGGCGTGAGCGCGTTCTCCTTGCACAACTTCCACCTGGGCTATGGCCGGCCAGGCGTGATGCAGGACGTGGGCGCGAACGGCGAGACGGTCGTCGTCGGCGCCGGGCGCGACGTGCTCGAGCGCGGCTTCGCCGGCGTGGTGGTGGCGCGGCCCGTCGGTCAGGCGACGAAGGCGAGCGCGTGGAACCCGACCTCGGCGATGGGCGACAACGCCTTCCGGGTGGTGGAGCAGACGACCGGGGACCTCAGCGACCGCGCGGGCGACCTCGGCGTGGCAGATGACTGGGCCACCGCGTTCCAGTTCGACCTGGGTGACGTGCCGCAGGGGCAGGAGCGCTGGGCGGCCGTCGTCGTCGCGCACCACGGCGACCCCTTCGGCGCAGCGGCCGTCCAGGCCGCGCTCGATGGGTGGGTGTCGGGGCGCACCGCGCAGCAGCTCATCGACGCGGAGCGTATGGGCTGGGAGACGTTCCAACAGGGGTTGACGTTGCCCGCTGGCCTGTCGGCGGCAGAGCAGCACGTCGTGCGCCAGTCCGCGGTCGTGCTGGCGATGGGGCAGGTGAAGTCCGGCGAGGCGTTCCTCCGGGAACACCTCACGCGCGACGGAGAGCCGCGGTTGTCCCGCTTCCGCACGGCTGACGGAGGCGCGAACCTGCCTGCCACCGTCGTGCACCGGGGGCGCGGCGCGGTGCTCGCCAGCCTGCCGCCCGGCGAGTGGACCTACTCGTGGATTCGCGACGGCGCGTACGCCGCGGCGGCCATGGCGACGCTCGGGCTCACCACCGAGTCGCGCGACGCGCTGCGCTTCTACCTCGACGCAGAGGGTGGGCGGTTCCAGTCGTGGACGGAGCTGCAGCCGTACTCGATGCCGCCGTACGTCATCTCGCTCACGCGCTACGTGGGCTTCGGCGTCGAGGAGACCGACTTCAACGACTACGGGCCCAACCTCGAGTTCGACGGCTTCGGCCTCTTCCTCTGGGCGCTGCGGCAACACGAGCTGCGCACCCAGGACACCTCGCTCGCCGACGCCCGCTGGCAGGAGATCGCGACGAAGGTGGCCGACCCGCTGGTGGCGCTGGTGGACCCGGCGACGGGGTTGATGCGCAAGGACTCCAGCATCTGGGAGACGCACTGGCTCGGCCGGGAGCGCGCGTGGACGTACACCAGCCTCACCGCCGCCCGCGGCCTCTGCGACGCCGCCGCCATCGCCGAGCGCCGCCAGGACCTCGCCAACGCCACCCGCTACCGCATGGCCGCGCAGGCGCTCAGGCAGAACATTGCTCAGAAGCTCACCGACGCCTCGGGCGCGCTCGCGTCGAACCGTGAGGAGCTGCTCTCGGGCGCTGACTACTTCGACGCGGCGGTCTTCGACGCGATGGCGATGGGCCTCTTCGACCCGGCGGGGCGCATCGGTCGCGCCACCGTCACCGGCCTCGAGCGCCTGCGCGTCACGGCGGGCCCGGGCTGGTCTCGCAACGACGACCGCCGCGACCACGCTGGGCGCACCGACCTCTCGCCGTGGGGCAGCGACTACGACTCGGCCGAGTGGGTCATCACCGACGTGCGCGGCTCCATGGTGCTGCGCGCCCAGGGCCAGACGACGCGCGCCGACGCGGTGCTCTCGTGGGTGACGAACAACGCGGTGGCCAACGCCGGCATCATCCCCGAGACGTTCGACGAGCAGACGGGCGCGTGGAAGTTCAACGCCCCGATGGTGGGCTTCGGCGCCGGCGTCTACGCGCTCGCCCTCGCGCACCGGGCCGGCAACGCCATCGACCCGGCCTGCGGCGCGTTCTTCGACGAGAGCTCCTTCGACGCCGGCGTGCCCTTCGACGCGGGTGTTCCGCCCGACGCGGGCGCGCAGGTCGACGCGGGCCTCACGCCGATGGACGCGGGCGCTGGGGCGCATGACGCGGGCGCGCGGACGGACGGTGGCAGCGCGGCAGTGGACGGCGGTGCCGGCACGATGAAGCCGCCCGGCTCGTGCGGCTGTGCCTCGGTCGACGCGTCGTTCCTGCTCCTCGCGGCGCTGGTGCTGGTTGGGCGGAGGACGCGCTCGATCAGCGCGAAGCCAGGGCGAGGTGGCGCTGGTGCAGCTCGCGGTACCACTGCTCCAGTCGCTCGATGAATGACGAGAGCGCCGCCAGCTCGACGCACGCCGGGTCGACGGTGCCGTCCATGGCCGTCGCCGCGTCGATCGCCGCCTGAATCGCCGGGTGATGCGACGACGCGCCGGGCGTCACCTCGATGAGCCCGCCGGTCTCCCAGTGTGACACCACGAAGCCCCTCTCCCGAGGCACGTCGCCAGCTTCGAACCGAACCCCGCGCGGAGCACTGCGCCACACGATCGGCACGGAGGGGCGAGGGTGGACGGGTGAAGGCCAGACGAGAGGGTCACCCCCTCGCGGAACCAATCGCGGAGGTCCCCCGCGAGCTCCTCGGCGGTTCGCCGCCCACCCTCACGCACCCAGCGGGCTCGGCGCAACATCGCTCGGCGACCGGCGCGCTCGAGCTGGGTGAGCGTCGCCTCGGGCAGACGCGCGAGGAACAGCAACACCTCGGCGAGCGGGAAGTCCCAGGGGCGCACCCGCTCGACCACGTCGAACAGCGCCTGCGCGACGTCACCAGTCGGCGCCAGCGAGAAGTACCGCCAGGGCCCGCGGACGAGCTCGGGCCGATCCACCTTGTTCGTGAGCGCGCGGAGATCTCCAGCCGGCAGACGCCTCAGCGCCGCCAGCACCAGGGCCTCGCGCTCGGCCTGGGGACGCCGGAGGACCAGCGCCTCGAGCCAGGGGAGTGGGGACGCGTAGTCGAGCGCGACCACCAGCGTCTCGTCCTCGATGCGGACGTCCTCCTGCACTGCGACCCACAGGTCCAGCACCGCCTCCCAGACCGTCCGGGAGGTCCGCTCCTGCCTGCTGCCGGACGGAAGGACCGGCAGCTCCGGCTCGCGTCCCAGCCGGCTGGCGATGGCGCGCTAGTACCCGCGCCCCTCGCCACCGCCCCAGGACAGGCGAACGGCCGAATCGACCGTGGACCATGCGTGGACCAGCTCGCGCGTCGAGAACTGGCGGGCCAGCTCCTCAGCCCCGGGCCCCACCCAGGCGGGCTCACGCGCGAGCGCAACGACGAAGCGCCACAGCGGCCAGCGGCGAGCCGACCCGTCTGGCAACCGGAAGACCCGGCGCTCGTGGGCGCGGTCAACGGGGCCGAGCTCGAGGAACATGCCGAGCTGATCGACGTCGCACGGCACCCGGCGGGCGCGGAGCGCGTTGGAGACATTGCCGGCCGCGAGGTTGGGGGCGGTGGCGATGGTTCGCAGGAGCTGAAGCTGCCGCGGCGTGAGCTCCTCGAAGAGCAGCGGCTCGGCGCTGGGCCCATCGGCAACACCAGCTCGAGCAGCGGCTCGACGCGGTCCATCAGCGTGAAATGATCGTCAGCGAGGACGCGATCCAGCGACCCGAAGAGCGCGTCGATGACTGCCGGCGGGAGTTCCTCGTCGCGCGCTTCGAGCGCCTCCAGCGCCAGCAGCGCGAGGTCGTCGTGCCATGGGAACCGCCTCCACCGCGCGGGCGGCCGGGAGACGATGGCCGCGAGCCGCGCGACCGTCGGCTCGGCTGTGTTCCCGAGCCACGCCAGGCCGATGGCGCACGCGTCTGCGCGGAGGTCGTCGTCGGAGCCGGCCTCGAGGGTCGAGGCGAGGCGCCCGGCGGAAGGCGCGCCTTGCAGCGCCAGGGCGGCGAGCGCGAGCGCGGCGCACGCGGCGGTGACTTCGTCTTCGTCGCCGAGCCGGTGCTCGAGCCGCGGGGTAGGCGATACGCAGGTCGTTTCCAGTGGGGGCTCGTCCCAGACATCAAGGACAGCAGGAAGACGGCGAGGACCAGGCTGAGACGGTTCATGTGCGCTCCGGGAAGAAGCGGCACCTCGCGACGTGGACCAGACTCAAGCGCTCGGATTCGTGCAGGTCGTTGCGGTCTCCGTTCATGGATCGGGACTTCTGTGCCATCAGGTGCTGGTGGAGCCCGTGCTCGAGGTCGTCGGCCTCTCGAAGAACTACGCGAAGCAGGCCGCGCTCGAAGCGGTCAACCTCAGCATCTCGCCGGGAGAGATCTTCGCGCTGCTCGGACCCAACGGCGCGGGCAAGACGACCCTCATCGGAGCCGTCTGCGGGCTCGTGAAGAAGACGAGCGGCAGCATTCGGCTCCTCGGCATCGACCTCGAGGTCGATCCCATCTCGCCTCGTCGTGACGTCGGCCTGGTGCCGCAGGAGATCAACTTCGACCCGTTCTTCACCGTTCGCGAGTCACTCGAGCTGCAGCTCGGCTACTTCGGCCGGCCGGCGGACCCGGCACGCATCGACGAGCTGCTCGAAGCGCTGGCCCTGTCGACCAAGGCTGATCAACCCACCCGCGCGCTCTCCGGTGGCATGAAGCGCCGCCTGCTCATCGCGAAGGCGCTGGTGCACCGGCCAAGGCTCGTGTTCCTCGACGAGCCGACCGCTGGCGTGGACGTGGAGCTGCGCCGTGACCTCTGGAGCTACGTGCGCAAGCTGCGTGCCGGGGGCACCACGGTGGTGCTCACCACACACTACCTCGAGGAGGCGGAGGAGCTCGCCGACCGCGTGGGCATCATCGACAAGGGCCGGCTGCTGCTCGTCGAAGAGAAAGGCGCCCTCATGAAGCGGCTGGGCGAGCGACGCCTCGAGGTGCACTTCCGCGCGCCGGTGGCGACGTTGCCACCAGCGGCCGCGGCGGGGAGCCTGTCGGCGGACGGCCTCACCTTCGTCTTCGTCGAGCGCGCGGGGGCGCCGGCCTGCGCCGACGTCCTCGGAGCGCTGTACGCCGCGAGCCTGCCGGTCGCCGACGTGAACATGACTCCCGCGAAGCTCGAGGACGTGCTGCTGCGGGTGCTGCGATCGGGAAATGGGAGCGCGTGATGAACGTCATCGGCACCCGGACCCTGCTGAAGAAGGAGGTGCGACGCTTCCTGCGCGTGCCTGGCCAGACGGTGCTGCAGCCGCTGATCAGCACGACGCTCTACTTCGTCGTCTTCGGCTTCACCCTCGGCGGGCGCCAGGGCGACGTCAACGGCATCCCCTACGTCACCTACATCGTGCCGGGCCTGGTCTTCCTCGGCGTCGCGAACAACGCGTTCCTGAACTCGTCGTCGTCCTTCTTCATCACGAAGATTCAGGGGACCATCGTCGATCTGCTCGTCGCGCCGCTCGGGCCTACCGAGCTGCTGCTCGGCTTCGTCCTGGGCGCGATGGTGCGCGGGCTGCTCGTGGGGTTGCTGACCTGGGTCGCGGCGCTCGTCTTCACCGGGCCGCACCTCGTGCACGTCGCCTCGACGGTGCTGTTCCTCGCGCTGTCGGCGTGGGTCTTCGCGGTGCTCGGTCTCGTCGCGGGCATCTGGGCGGAGAAGTTCGAGCAGATCAACTTCTTCCCGACCTTCCTCATGCTGCCGCTCACGTTCCTCGGCGGCGTCTTCTACTCGGTGCACGCGCTGCCGGAGCCGTTCCGTACGATCAGCCTCGTCAACCCGGTGGTGCACATGGTCGAGGGCCTGCGCGCGGGAATGCTCGGACTGGACGAGGGCGCTCCACTGGGGCTCGCGCTGCTCGGCACGCTGGCCCTCGCCGCGACCGCCGTCGCGCACCGAATGCTCGCCACCGGCTACCGGATGAAGTCATGACGCCGCGGTCGCTCGGTCGGCGGTGAGTTAAGACCGGGCACGATGCGAACCCTGCGCCTCGCCCTGGTCCTCCCGTTCGTGACTGCGTGCCCGGAACCCCTGCCGATGGGCGCTGACGGAGGGCTCGACGGCGGCTCGACCACGGGCGCCGGCTTCTGCCCAACGCCGCCGGCGTACAGCGAGAACGTCACCTCGTGCGTGGCCGGCATGGACGACTACCGCCCGCGCACGGGGATGTCGGCCAGCGACACCTGGCCTGCGTGCATCAGCGACTCGAACACGTATTCGCCCGTCAACCCGAGCATCACCACCGTTGCGCGCGTCGCGGCGTATGAGCAGATCGCCGAGAGGCTCTGGCGGGCCCAGCGCCTCCCTGGACCGCAGGACTTCGTCGAGGCGCGAGTGCAGTACGCGCTCGACCAGGGGCTCGACTCCCGTGTGCAGCGGCGCGAAGACGTGCACTACCCTGCGGCGCCGATGCCCTGCAGCACGGCTGGCATCCCCGCCCAGTACCCGGAGCGCTGCGTGGGCCCGTCGAGGCTGCTGCCGATCCTCAACGACGCATTCACGAAGGGCGCGATGGGCGAGACACCGCAGGTCCACGCCGCGCGCATCGAGGCTGCGCTGCTGTGGTTCCTCTACGTCTCCGCGTTGTCCGAGGTGATGACGTGCACCACTCGCGCACAGGACTGCGACAGCTGCTGGGCGTACTACTCGGGCGGGACACCGCGAGAGCAGCCGCTGGGGCTCGCGAAGGCCATCGCCGCCTTCGCTCCGGAGACGCACCAGCGCGCCTACGACGCGACCCTCGCCGTGCGGTGCTGGCGTAACCTCGACAACGAGACGGGCACCGGCACCAACCTCGCGCTGCGCGACCGCGCACGGGAGCAGCTCGACAAGGCGATGCTGCGCGGGGTGGCTGTGGTGTTGCGGCAGCGGGTGGCCGAGCTCGCGTGTACTTCGGGCGAGACGCGCGACGCGAGGCTGGCCTTCGCGAAGGTGCTCGCGCCCTTCATCGATCGTGCGCTCCGCGAGCGCAGCCCGGCGCACGCAGCCGGAGTGGCAGCCGAGCTGGCGAAGACCGACCCGGCGCAGGTGGACGTGGGAGCCGTCGCGGGCGCCCTCGACGCTGCGTTTCCCTGTCCCTGAGGTGCTCGACGCGCACCGGCCTCCTCCGGGCAGAGTCGCCCCGCGCGAAGGGGTTCTTCGGCGCCGCATCGCCCCACGGCACGGCTCGTGGGTCGTCAGCGACGAGGGCCTCAGGGGCTCGACCTGTACGGCCAGGCGCCCGTCGGGGCCCCTCGCGCCGTCGCCGCCTCCGGGGACTGGGAGCGGCGGGCTCGGCGCGCTATGTCACCAGTGGAAACATCTTGAGTTACCAGTGGTAACAATCGAACCGCGAACCGCGGTGCGTGGTCTCCGCCTGTGCTGCTCCCGAGGAGTGCGACTCAACTGGCAGCGCGCCCCGGTGCGAGGGGGAGTGGTCGTTGCCAGCCGATGCCGTAGTGACGCGCGCACTCGAGCTCCCGGCCACGGACGACGCGCCGGCCCGCGAGAGGGCCGCGGTGTTCCGTCACGACCGTGCACTGACTCTCCTGGTGGTCGTGGCCCCAATAGAGGACGACCCAGTCGTGCGTCGTGCCGAGCTGGTGCGCGCGGGCGGTGTTCGAGAACAACGCGGTGAAGCGCAGGCCGTTGCGGGTGGTGTGCAGCACGGGCAGCCAGGTGACGTGCTTCGGGTTGAAGCGCCTCGGCGCGATGGTGGGCAGCGCTCCGGCGTCGGCTCGTTTCCGGTACTCCGCGTCGACATCGAGCAGCATCGCGACCGGCGGCCGTTGCGGGTGAAGCGCCGGCAGGTGCGGTGGCGGGGTACGAGGTGGGCTGGGCCCCGCTGACACTCGCGTCGACCGTCCCGAGCGTTGGAGCCTGCCCGCCACCGCATCGCGGACGAGCTGGGTGCGGCGCGGGCCGAAGCCCGGCAGGCGCTCGAGGGAGCCGTCGTGGGCGGCGACCTCCAGCTCCTCGAGCGTCTCGACGTGCAGCGCCGCGTACACCTGCCTGGCCAGTCTGGGACCGAGGCCGGGGACTTGCTGGAGGCGCTGCAGGGGTGGGAGCTCACGCTCCAGCCGCTCGAGCATGCGGAGGTGGCCGGTGCGATGCAGTTCCTCCACGACCGACGCGATGGCCTGCCCGATGCCGAGGGCCTTGAGGCCTGTCTGTCCCTCGCGCGCCAGGACCGCGCTGACCGGCTCATCGAGCTCACGCACGGCGTCGGCTGCGTGTCGGTAGGCGTGAACCCGGAATGGGTTGGCCGCCTGCAGCTCGAGCAGCTCGGCCACCCGGTCGAGCCCCCGCGCGATGTCGTCGTTCGTCGGCATGACGGGGCGAGCGTAGTCCCGCGCGACGAGCAGCGGGGCTCGTCAGGCTGCTCGCCGTCGCGGTTGCGGGCGCCGCCCGTCCAGTCTCGGCTCGACGCTGCAGCGACGGGCAGTAATGTCAGCGGGCGCCATGCGCCGACGTCCTCACTCCCCGACGAGCGCGAGGCTCTGGTTCCTGCTCCTGGCGCTCGGCGGTCGGCTGGCGGCGGCGCAAGCAGACGTGAAGCTGCTGCCAGTGGCGGCGCCCGCGTACACGCCCGAGCTCGGCTTCATCCTCGCGGCCGGCGGCGTGATGACGTGGAACGGCGACGTGGGGAACGTCTCGCTCCCGCGCTCGTCCCTGACCGTCACCGCGGGCGCGGGGACCGTCGGCGCCTTCCTGCTGCAGACCCGGCTCAACGCGTTCGTGCTGAGCGACTCGGTGCGCTTCCTCGTGCCCCTCGACGTTCGCGATCAGCCAGACCACTACTTCGGCGTCGGGCTGTCTCAGAGCCTCACCCGCGCGCTGGGCGCCGACACCACCGCGATGCGGCGCACCTGGTGGAACATCGAGCCGACGCTGCTTCGCCAGGTGGCCGGGCCGCTCTACGTCGGCGCGGTGGTGCAGATCTCGGGCACCCACGTTCGCGACGCGAGCGCGGGCGTGCTGGCGGACCAGGCCTTCCAGCGACACGGGCCCACCATCATCAACACCGGCGTCGGCCTCACCCTGCAGGTTGACACCCGCGACGTCCCCATCAACGCCTGGAAGGGCTTGCTCGTGTCCGCGACGCTCACCGGCTTCGGCGCGGCGCTCGGCGCCAACACCACCTGGTACGCGCTCACCCTCGACTACCGGCAGTACCTGCAGCTCGGTCGCCCAGGCAGCACGCTCGCGTGGCAGGTGAAGTACCGCGCCGCCCTCGGAGACGCTCCGTGGAGCGAGCTCACGCAGGTTGGGACGCCCTTCGACCTGCGCGCGTACCGCTGGGGCCAGCACCGCGAACGCACCGGCGTCACCGCGCTGCTCGAGTACCGCTTCATGCTGCCGTTCCCCTCCGAGTCGCTCTGGTCGCACCTCGGCGCGGCGGCCTGGCTCGGCGTCGGCGCGCTCTCATCGACGCTGGTGCCTGACTTCTCCTCGGTGCTGCCGGCGGCCGGCGTCGGCCTGCGCGTCGAGCTGCTGAGGCGTGTCACCGTGCGGCTCGACGTGGGCTTCGGCCGCGAGTCACGCGCCGTCTACTTCAACTTCCTCGAGGCCTTCTGACGCCAGCGCGCCATCACAGCGGGTACCAGTACTCGCGCCCGTCACTGGCCACGAAGCGGTAGTCCATCACCGCCGGCCACAGCGGCGCCGCGCACTGCGCGTTCCAGGAGTCGAGGTCCTTCAGCAGCGCCTCGACGTCCTGCGGGCGCGCGGGGGCCAGGTCCTTCGACTCCGCCGGGTCCGCCACCACGTCGAAGAGCGCTGTCACGTTCGACTGCCCGTCGCGGATGAGCTTGAGCGGCCCCTTGCGAATCGCGCTCGTGTAGTCCGCGCGCCAGTAGAGCGCCTCGTGGGGGCTGCCCGACTTCTCTCCCCGCACGAAGGGCAGCAGGTCGACGCCGTCGTAGGTCCGGTCTTCCGGCAGCGGCAACCCGATGGCCGAGGCGACGGTGGCGACGACGTCCACTGCGCTCACCGGCTCGTCGTAGCGGACGCCGGCGGGGATGTGGCCCGGCCAGCGCATGGAGAACGGCACCCGCACGCCACCCTCGAAGAGCGTGAACTTGCCGCCCTGGAACGGCGCGTTCGAGGTCGCGCGCGTGTAGAGGGCGCCGCCGTTGTCGCTGATGAAGATGACGAGCGTGTCCTTCGAGAGCCCACGCTCGTCGAGGGCCTTCACGACGCGCGCGACGGAGGTATCGAGCGAGCGGATGAGCGCGAGGTACGTGCGGCGAATCGGGTCCTTCTCGTCGGGGAAGGCGTCGAAGTCGGCCTGCTTCGCCTGGAAGGGCGTGTGCGGGTTCTGCAGCGGCAGGTAGAGGAAGAAGGGCTGCTGCTGGTTGCGGTCGATGAAGGCGATGGCGTCGTCGACGAAGCGGTCGGTGAGGTAGCGGCGCTCCTCGATGACCTGCCCGTTGTGGACCAGCGACGAGATGCCCGAACGCCCGCGCTGCCAGATGAAGCGGTCGGAGAACTCCGGCAGGTGCTGGTTGACGACGCCGGGCTGGTCCTCGGGCCAGGCGTAGAGCGAGTACGCCTCGGAGAAGCCCACGTACTCGTCGAAGCCACGGCGGTGCGGCTGCACGTCGGCGTTCCAGCCCAGGTGCCACTTGCCGAACATGCCGGTGGCGTAGCCGGCGCGCTTCAGCAACTCGGGCAGCAGCAGCTCGGAGCGCGGAATGCCCTGCTTCTCGACGTCCTCCGGGTCCGGCGCCTTGAAGGTGAGCAGCCGCCAGTCCTCGGTCTGCAGGAAGAGGCGCGCGAAGAAGAACTCGAAGCCGTTCTTCGCGTAGCGGTCGTGCGGCTGCACCTCGTGGCCGAAGCGGTTCTGGTAGCGGCCGGTGAGCAGGGCTGCGCGAGAGGGCGAGCAGAGCGACGCGGTGACGTAGCCCGCTCCGAAGCGCACGCCCTCGTCGGCCAGCGCGTCGAGGCCCGGCGTCGCCACCTTGCCCTCGGCGTACATCGTGGTGTCGGCGCGCCCGAGGTCGTCGGCGACGATGAGCACGACGTTCACTCTCTGCCGCGGCGTGTGCGTCGGCTGCGAGAGCCACGCCTCGCGTCCCTTGAGCAGCGTGCGGTCGGGACGAATCCGAAACCGTTCACCTCCGCTCGTCGCGCACGAGGAGACGAAGAGGCTCACCAGGAGGACGGCGCGGAGCGACACCGCGCGCATGGTAGCGGGCGCCCAGCGGGACTGACAGCTTCGGGTGAAGGACGCTCGCTGCGTGGGGTGGGGTAGGGTTCGCGCGAATGGCGGACGACCTCGCGGCGCTGCACAAGCGGTTGGCTGAGCTCGAGGGCCGCGCTTCGTCGCTCGACATCATCACCGCCCTCGCTGCCTCGCTGTCGTTTGCCGCCGACCTCGCGGGCTTCACCGGGCGCACCCACGTCGCGACGAAGCAGGGGCGCTTCACCTTCGGGCCGCGCGGCGCCCTCGACTTGCGCAGCGTTGGCCCGACGACGACGCGGTTCCTCACGGGCCGATGAGCGCGCGCACCGTCTGGTTGGCGTTGGCTTGCCTCGGCTTCCTCGGAGCATGCCGCCGCGACACGCGAGCCGCTCCCTTCGAGTGTCAGTCCTGCCACGCCGAGCTGACCGCCGCTCTCGCCGCTTCGATGCACGCACGCGGCCAGGCGCTCGCGTCGGCGGCGCACGTCCCGGAGGGCGCCGTCGCTGGCTTCCTGGTGACGCACCTCGATGGTGGGCTCGACGTCAGGTGGACGGACGCGGACGGCGGCCACCGTCACGGCGCCGCGCGCTTCACCCTCGGCGTCGAGCCGCTCGTCCAGCTCGCTGTCGAGACGGCGGACGGCCGGCTCCAGGTGCCTCCCATCGGCTGGGGGCGTGACGCGGGCTGGGTGGCGCTCCGCTCGTCAGCGGGTGACTGGCGTGGACCGGCGTTCTCGTGGAACGGCGCCTGCGCCCCCTGTCACGCGACCGGCTTCCGCGTGGGCGCGCTCGGCGACGGCGGCTTCGAGAGCCGCTGGAGCGCCCTCTCGGTGTCGTGCGCCGCCTGTCACGGCGACGCGGCTGGCCATCGACAGTGGGTGGAGGCAGGACGACCGGCGGCCGACGCCGCGGGCTTCGCGCGGTCGTTGCGCCAGCGCGCGCGCTTCTCCTTCGATGACGGCGGCGCCATCGCGAAGGGGACCGGCGTGGCGGCTGATCAACAGACGCTCGCCTGCGCTCCCTGCCACTCACGCCGCCGGGCGCTCATCGACGGCGACGAGGGCGCCGACTTCTTCGACCGCTTCGAGCCCGAGCTGATGCGGCCTGCCGCCTTCGCGTTCGACGGGCGCGCGCTCGACGAGGTCTACGAGGCGGGCCCATTCCTGATGAGTCGCATGCACGGCGCCGGCGTGCGCTGCTCCGATTGTCACGACCCGCACCGGGGCGGCCTCAGGGCACAGGGAGATGCGCTGTGCGCGAGGTGCCATCGCGAGTCCACCTTCGCCACCACCACGCACCACCAGCACCCGCGCGGCGCGGTCTCGTGCGCCTCGTGTCATCTGCCGACGGTGACGGTGCTCGGCGTCGATGGGCGCCACGACCATTCGCTTCGGCGGCCAGGACGTGAGGTCTGCCTGGGCTGCCATCAAACGCTGCCTCCCACGACGGCGCGGCTCCGAGTGGAGGAGGAGGCGACGCTCGCCTTCGAGGCAGTGGCGAAGGAGCGCGTGGACGCAGCCTGGCGGCTCGCCCGGGTCTCGTCGGCTTCCCGGGTGTCGTCCTTCGAGCTCGCCTCGCTCCTCGCGCTGCGCACGGGGCCGTGGACCGGTGCGGACGTCGAGCTGCTCTCACGGGCGGCCCGGGGTGATGACTGGCTGCGGTACGGCGCCGCGCGCGCGCTCGTCCATGCGCCGGCGGGCGTACGGCGAGAGGTCGGGCTGGCGCTGCTGCGTGACGTGCGGCGGGCCGTTCGGGTGCAGGCGGGACGTGCGCTCGCGGCGGACGGCGTCGTACCGCCGGGGCTGCTGCTCGAGGTCGAGACGGCCGAGCAGGTCAACGCGTTCCGTGGAGAGGCCTGGCTCACCCGCAGTGAGCTCGCCCGGGCCCGCGGCGATGACGAGCAGGCCCAGCGGCTCCTCGAGGAGGGCCTGTGGCGGCAGCCTGACTTCGTGCCCCTCGCGGTGAACCTGGCCGACCTCCGGCGGGGCGAGGCGGTGGCGCTGCTCGCGGCCGCCGCGGAGGAAGAGGGGCCGTGGCAACAGAGCGCTGCGTATGCGCTGGGCCTCGCAAGGTGGCGAGTCAAGGACCGGGCGGGCGCGGTGGCGGCCCTCTCGGCGGCTGCGCGAGATGGGAGCCCGCGACACCTCGTCGCCTGGTGTCTCGTGGAGCGTGAGGCGCACGGCGTGGTGGCGGGCTGGGCCGCCCTCGACTCGGCGCTCGTCCGGGCGCCCGGGGCGGCAGCGCTCCTCGAGCTCTGGGAGGAATGGGCGACGGGGGCGAACGACTCGGTGCGCGTCGCGGCGCTGAAGCAGGAGCGCGCGCGGTGGGCCCCGCCCTGACGGCCTGCTCGAGTTTCCGGGTTCCGGCCGCGCGCCATCTCGTGTAACGACGGCGTCATGAAGTTTCCCCTCGTGCCCGTCATCGTCGTCGTCGTCTTCATCGTCGGCTTCTTCACCGGCCGCGCGTCCGCGCCCACGACTGCGGTCGCCCCGGCTCCGAGCGGTCCAGTGGGCGCAGCGCCAATGGCCATGCCGCCCCCGTCGATGCCGTCGGCTTCCGCCCAGGGCGCGGGCCTCACTGGAGTCGTCGCCGAGGTGCTGCAGGTCCCCAACTACACGTACCTGCACTTGAAGACGGCGGTGGGCGATGACTGGGCCGCGGTCGCCACGACGAACACCGTGACGACGGGGCAGACGGTGACGGTCGAGGTGCAGACCCGCATGCAGAGCTTCACCAGCAAGACGCTCAACCGCACGTTCGACAGCATCGCCTTCGGGTCGCTCGGCGCTCCGGGCGGGCCGCCGGGACCGGTCGACGAAGGTGCTGCGCTGCCGCCCGGCCACCCGCCGATGGGCGCCGCGCCGCCGTCGCCTGCCGAGGTCGTCGCGCGGGCCATCGACGCGACGAAGCTCGCTGACGCGTTGCCCATGCGGGTCGCCGACGTCTTCTCCGAGCGCCAGATGTTGCAGGGCCGCGCCGTGCGGATCAGCGGGACGGTGTCGAAGGTGACGCCCATCGGAGGGCTGCACTACGCGCACTTGAAGGACGGGAGCGGGTCGGCGACGGACAAGACGGACGACCTCTTCATCATCAGCCAGCAGGCGCTCCAGGCGGACGCGAAGGTGACGCTGGTGGGCGTGGTGGCGTTGGACAAGGACGTGGGCATGGGCACGAAGTGGCCCGTCGTGTTGGAGAACGCGTCGCTCGCGAAGTGACCCCGGCCGGTCGCGGCGGCGACGGAGATCGACTCGAGTGAGCGGGGGCCCGAGCGAAGTCGAGGCGATGCCGTCGAGCCGCGGCGGGCGCGGTGGCATCATGCCGGTCGCGGCGGCGACGGAGATCGACTCGAGTGAGCGGGGGAGTTAGAGCGCCGCCATGCGCTTCCTCGTCGCTGGCCTCGCCCTCATCCTCATCGGCATTGGCCTCACCGAGTACTCCCGCCGGCACCCGTCCGAAGAGAAGAAGTCCGGACAGAAGTCCGCGAAGAAGGTGAAGAACGCGCAGACGGCGCCGCCGACCATGCAGGCGCTCATCGAGACCGCCGCTCCAGCCCCCGACGCTGCGGCTCCGAGAGACGCCTTCGACCTGCAGGCGCTGCTCACCTCGAGCGGTGACGCGGTCGACGGGTTCACGCCCCTGCTCCGAGGTGCGGTGAAGGCCAGGGAGCTGCGGGCGACGTCCGACGGCGTGGTGCTCGTCCTCGAGAAGAGCGGGGCCACGGCGCTGGTGACGTTCCCCCAGGGCGGCAGCCCCGCCGTGCTGACCGTCCGGTCCGGCAACGTCTCGGCTGTCACGTTCGACCCGAAGGACAAGCTCGTGGTCTGGGCCGAGGGCGGCCTGGTGAAGGCAGTGCCCGTCGGTGGCGGCGAGGTGAAGACGCTCGTCTCGTTCGTGCGCGGGCTGGTGACGTCACTCGGCTCGTGGGGCTCGAAGGTGGTGGTCTCCCTCGTGCCGAAGGACGGCGACCCGTTCTCGGCAGACCCGAACGGCGCGGTCGCCGTCGTGGACGGAGGTGACGTGAAGCTCATCGCGCTCGAGCAGATCCGCCCGCGGGAGGTGATGTTCGACGGCAAGGACGATGCGTTCTTCGTCGCCGGCTACCCCTCGGGGTTGACGCGCGCCGCCCTCGACGGCTCGTTCACCGCCCGCATCGCCGAGCGCGCCGACGGCCCGCTCTTCCTCGAGAGCGATGGCATCACCTGGCGCTCGCCTCAGGCCTCGAGCCCCGAGCTGAAGCGCGGCGCGCGGAGCGGTGGCGCCGTGAAGACTGTCGCCCGCGTGGACGCGGAGTGGCTCGCCGTGCAGGGCGGCGTTGCCCGCTACACCAGCACGGGCATCGCGCCCCGGCTCTACGAGGCCAGGGCCGGCGAAGAGGCCACCACCGAGCTCGCCGCCATCAAGGGGCTCGTGAAGGGCCTCGCGTGGGTGGGTGAGAAGACGTGGCTGCTGACTGCCGATGACGAAGGCGTCGTGACGCTGCAGGTGAAGTGAGTGCCGCGCCTCGTCGTCGCGACCGAGGCGCAGCGGCGCGCGCGTGACGTGTTGACGGCGTCGGCGTGGGGACGGCTGTTGAGGCCGGCGCAGTTCCTCGACCGCGAAGTGACGCTCCGCGCGCACCCCTTCGCGGTGGAGGCGATGCGGACGTGGCTGTGGGTCGAAGGGGACGAGGTCTGCTGCTCGTGTGAGACCTTCGAGGTGCGCGCGAGGCGGGGGCCCGTCGAGGGGCGGGCCTGGCTCGTCGCGTCCGTCTTCACGGAACCGCGCCTTCGCGGCCGCGGCTTCGCGCGCTCGATGCTCGACGCCCTCGCCCTCACGCTCACCGGACCGGGCGCGCTCGCGCTGGCCCTCTTCTCCGAGGTCGGCGCACCGCTCTATGAGCGCGCAGGGTTCGTCGCCCAGCCCACGTGGGACGTCGTGTTACCAGCGGAAACATCAGTGTTACCAACGGACACATGGCGCACCATCTCTGCCGGGCCGGCGTTCCCGCCAGCGGGCGACGGTGAGCTCGAGCTCATCCTCTCCGACGCGCAGTGCGCCTGGCACGTCGAGCGTGAGCGCTTCTATGCAAAGGCGCTGGGCCGGCCTGCGCCGACGGGGCACCTGCTCGTGCGCGGCTCCTCGTCGCTCGCGGCGGCTGCGTCGTTCCAGACGAACGAGCTGCACGTGCTCTGGTACGACTTCCAGGACGACGGCGAGGCGGAGTCGATGTTGAGAGAGGCCTGTGCGGTCGCGGGCGCCTGTGGGCTCGGTGCGGTGAGGGTGTGGGAGACGACGCGCTTCCCGGTCCCCTCCGGTGGCGCGCGCAGGTCACGGGATGACGAGCTGCCGATGGTGCGGCCGCTCGATGGAGGCGCGGCGCGGTGGACCCGCATCGCGCGGGGGTTGTGGGCATGAACGAGTTGATGCGCGCGGTGAGGTTCCACCGGTACGGCGCCCCCGACGTCCTGCAGCTGGACGAGGTGCCGCTGCCGAACCCCGAGGCCGGGCAGGTCCTCATCGACGTCTACGCGGCCGGGGTGAACTTCGCCGACATCGAGCGGCGGCGTGGGCTGTACCTGGCGAACGAGCCGCTGCCCGCGACGACGGGCTTCGAGGGCGCGGGGGTCGTGCGCGGCGTTGGCCCTGGCGTCGACCGCTCGTGGGTGGGCCGTGAGGTGGCCTTCCTCGCGTCGGCCTCCGTCGCCGAGGCGTGTGTCGCGAGCGTCGACCGGCTGATTCCTCTGCCGACCGACATGTCCTTCGTCTCGGGCGCCGCGTTCCCCGTGCAGGGCCTGACGGCGTGGCACGTGCTGCACACGGCCGCCCAGGTTCGGGACGGCGACACGGTGCTGGTGACGGCGGCGGCTGGAGGCGTCGGGCTGCTGGCCGTTCAGCTCGCGCGTCGCGCGGGCGCCTTCGTCATCGGCGTCGTGTCGTGGGAAGGCAAGCGCCAGGTCGTGCTCGAGCACGGGGCGCACGAGGTGGTGGTCGGCGACGAGGCGCTGCAGCTCCAGGACTGCGTCGACGTGTTGCTCGACTCGGTAGGGCGAGACGCCGCCGAGCTGGGCTTCCGGGCGCTGCGCCCGTTCGGGCGGTGGGTCTGTTTCGGCGAGGCGAGCGGTCCTGCGCCGGCCATCGCGCCCGCCCGGCTCCTCGAGCGCTCCCTCAGGCTCTCTGGCTGGTGGCTGCGCACGCCACACCCTGCGGAGGTCTGGGCCCGCGGCGTGGACGCGGTGCTCAACGAGCTGCGCAGCGGTGGGCTTCGCCTGCACGTGCGGGCGGTCCCGTTCGACGAGGTCCCTTCGGCGCACGCGGCGCTCGAGTCGCGGCGGTCCACGGGCAAGCTCGTCGTTCAGGTGCGGTAGGGCGAAAGATGCATCGGCTGACGACTTCGGGTGTCCTCGGGCGCATGAGAGTGTTCAACGCCTGGTCGCTCGCGCTGCTGGTCGCCTTCGCCGGGTGCGGAGGGCCGGTCGCTCCATGCAGCCCATCGACCTGCTCGACCGGTTGCTGTGACGCTGCAGGGGTGTGCCAGAGCGGGACGACCGTGTCGGCCTGCGGAGCACGGGGCGGAAGCTGCGCGTCCTGCACGCTCCCGGCGCTTTGTTCTCTCGGCAGCTGCTCGAGCACCAGCGGAACCGGCGGAGGCGCGGCGATCGGTGGTGGCTCGGGAGCGGGAGGCAGCGCGGCGGGTGGCTCCGCGGCTGGCGGGACCTCGGGTGGAGGTGGCTCGGCTGGGGGTGCGGCCGGTGGCCAGACGGCAGGCGGAACCGTGGGTGGAGGCTCGGCTGGTGGATCCGCCGAGGGCGCGGCCGGCGGCAACCCGGCTGGCGGCAGCGCGGGGGGAATCGGAGGCGGCCGCGCAGGCGGGAGCGCAGCAGGCGGGTCGGGTGGAGGCTCCGGTGGTGGTGGAAGCGGCGGCGTCGACGCGGGCTCCGCGATCCCCGACGGCGGCTATCCGTCCGCTGATCGGTGGGCCGCAATGAGCCAGGTCGGACATCCCGGCGCGCGCGTCGAGCAGGTCATGGTGTGGAGCGGCGCGGAGGTGCTCCTGTGGGGCGGCACCGCGCAGTCGGGCTTCGCATGGACGCCCGCGAACGACACGTGGCGTCCGCTCGCGACGGTGGGCCAGCCCGAGGGCTATCGGCGCACCGACGGCGTGTGGACGGGCACCGAGCTGATCATCTGGGGCGGCGGCTCGTCGGCCTTCGGGAACGCGGCGTATCAGCAGGGCGGCGCGCGCTACGACCCGGGCACGAACCAGTGGCGTGCGATGAACCTCGCTGGCGCTCCTTCGCCACGGTGGCTGCATCGCCTGGCGTGGACGGGCTCCGAGGTGATGGTGTTCGGTGGGTACGGCCTGATGCCCGACGGCGGCAGCGAGAACCTCGGAGACGGAGCGCTCTACAACCCCGTCTCCGATTCGTGGCGGCCGCTCCCGGCGAGCGGCGCACCGGCCCCCCGGCACCGCCCCGAGATGGTGCGCGCGGGCGACGAGGTCATCATCTGGGGCGGCAGCGCCGCGCAGTGCCTCAACGACGGCGCGCGCTTCAACGTCACGACGAACACCTGGGCTCCGATGACGACGACCGGTGCGCCGACCATCTGCGGCTTCGTGTGGACGCCTGCGGCCACGGCGTGGACCGGCAGCGACCTGCTCGTGTTTGGCGGCTACACCGGCGATCCGCAGGTCGGCGGGCACCGCTACACGCCAGCGACCGACGCCTGGAGCACCCTCCCACGCGGCGACCCGTGCGACCGGAACGAGGCGTCGGCAGTCTGGACCGGCAGTGAGCTGATCACCTGGGGCGGCGCCGTCTACGCGGGCTGCCCGGTGCCGTACGGCATGCGGCGCGGCTACCGCTACCGGCCGGCGACGAACACGTGGGCGCCGATGTCGCTCACCAACGCGCCCAGCCAGTACGAGCGCGTGAGTGCCGTGTGGACGGGACGCGAGGTCGTCTTCTACGGAGCGCGCGCGGTCGGTGGAGCGGGCATCGACTTCTCGGCGCGGTACTTTCCCTGACGAAGCGCAGCACCTGGCGGGTGGTGCTCGCGCGACTGGACAGGCAGGTCGTGTGCGCACGCCGCGAGGTCTTCCTCTACGGCGCGCGCGGTCGGTGGAGCTCGGCGCGGACTTCCCTGACGAAGCGCAGCACCTGGCGGGTCGTGCTCGCACGACTGACAGGCGGGAGCGCCATTCAGGTGTGGCAGCACGCCGCGGGCTGGTTCTTCTACGGAGCGCGCGCGGCCGGTGGAGGTCGGCGCAGACGAAGAGCAGCCCTGCGGTGGAGCGGCGAGCATGTCTTTCAGGTGCTGGAGCGTCGTGTTCGGTTGGGCGCTCGCGGCGGACCGGTGGCATGGTTGCTCCACGCCTCCCATGCGCGCCCTCGTTCTCCCGCTGACGCTCCTGCTGTCGTCGTGTCCCCAGAGTTCTGCGCCGCCACCACTGCCCGCGCGCGCCGCGCCGGTTCGAGTCGCCTGGGTCGTGGCCGCGACTGGCTCGCTCCTCGCTGACGCTCCCCGACTCGTCTCCAGCTGGCGCGCGGCCGCCGACTGGCCGACCGGCGCCCTCGCGCTCGTCACGGACGTCCGCGCCGTCGATGACCCGCTCAGCGCGCTCTTCGAGGGCGCGCCCTCCGCGAGCCTCTTGAAGTCCGCGAACGTAGCCGCGCTCGTGCCCGGCCCGCGCGACCTCGACTTCGGCTTGCCCGCGCTGCGTGCGCTGCGTGGCGAGAGCGGCGCGATGCTCGTGCTCACCAACACTCGGGAGCACGCGACGCCGCCGCTGGGCGCGCCGACCTCGGCGGTCTTCGAGCGCAAGGGCGTGCGCATCGGCGTCATCGGCGTCTCCTCGCTCACGAAGGACGACGGCGCGTTCGAAGCGCTGCC
The DNA here is from genome assembly GCA_016793095.1 of Myxococcaceae bacterium. Classification (GTDB taxonomy): domain Bacteria; phylum Myxococcota; class Myxococcia; order Myxococcales; family Myxococcaceae; genus Xiheimicrobium. The sequence goes on from JAEUJQ010000072.1 coordinate 91,204, forward strand.
GCTCGAGGGAGCGCTCCAGACGACGGTGGAGTCCACCGCGAAGCAGGCCGACGTCGTCGTGGTGCTGGTGAGCGGCTGCGCCACCGTGGTGCGGCGCCTGCTCGAGGCCCACCAGGACTGGAAGGTGGACCTCGTCGTCGCCAGCCCGTGCGAGGGCGAGAAGGACGGCCGCGTCGGGACGGCGATGCTGCTGCATCCGGCGCCAGGCCGGTTCGCGTCGCTGCGCGTTGAGCTGGGCGCGGTGCGCTCCCTGTCGGCGCAGCTCGTCGAAGTGCCCGCGTCGACGCCCGAGGAGCCCACCGTTGCGGCAGCTCGTGACGCCTGGCTCGCGCGAGCGCAGGCCCACCGGAGCCAGGTGGTCGGGGTCGTGAAGGGCTCGCCAGACCTCGGCGCCTCTGCGTTCGCCATCGCGACTGCACTGCGTGCCGTCCCTACCGCAGACGCTGGCCTCTTCATGTCGAAGCGGCTCAAAGCGCCCCTGCCCGGCGGCGAGGTGACGCGCGGGCACGTCGTCGATGCGCTCCCGGGCTTCGAGCGCGTGTTCCTCGTCGACGTGCCGGGAGAGGTGCTGACGAAGCTCGTCTCGCACCCCGATGCGTTCCTCTCGCTGCCGGCGAAGGTGGAGCCGAACGGCAGCTACGTGCTCGCGACGACCGAGTGGGTCTACCGGACCGGGGTCGGCATGGACGCGGTGGACGCCAACCCGCTCGACGCCGACGTGTTGTTGCCCAACGTCGTGATGGGCTGGCTCGAGGCGCAGGGAGCGACCGCGCAGAAGCCGCTCGTGTTGCCGGCGAAGCCCGTCAAGCGCCGATGAGCTCGATGAAGAGCACCGCGCACCGAACGGCCATGAGGCCGACGCTCCGGTGACCGCGGAGGAAGACCGGATTCGGCTCAACGGCGCGCCTCGCCAGCGAGTCCGACCAGCCAGTCGAGCGGGCTACATCGACGCGCGCTGTACCGCCGCGACGCCGGCGCCCGGCTCGAAGCGGTGCCCCGCGGCGCGCAGGCCACGCTCGAGCGCACCGACGGTCTCGAGCAACGCACCCGGTGTCACCGCACCCATGTGTCCGACTCGGAACGAGCTCGCCTTCAACGCCGGGTGGAGCCCGCCTGCGATGTTCACCCCCGCCGCCGCGACGTGCTTCACCAGCGCGGCGTCGACGCCAGCGGGGTACCGGATCGCCGAGAGCGTGTGCGCGGTGAGCTCCTCTCGCTTCGTGACGGGCTCGAGCCCCAGCGCCGTCCACGCCGCGCGCGCCGCCTTCGCGAGTCTCACGTGCCGCGCCACCCGCGCAGGCATCGTCTCCTCGAGCAGCTGGCCGAGGCTCACGTCGAGCGCCGAGATGAGGTTCACCGCCGGGGTTGCAAAGTAGGACGGCGTGCCAGCCTCGTAGGCCTGGTGAATCGGCAACCACTGCGCGAAGTCGAGGTACATCGCCGCGACGGGCTTCGTGCGCGCCTTCCACGCCTCCATCGCGCGCGGCCCAGCGAGCAGCGCGGCCAGCCCGGGAGGGGCGCCCAGGGCCTTCTGGCTCGCGGTGAAGGCGACGTCGATGCCCCACGCGTCCTGCTCGAGCGCCTCGCCACCGACGCTGCACACGCCATCGACGACGCAGAGCGCCTGGTGGGTGCGGGCGAGCTTCGCGAGGGCCTCCACTGGAGCGAGCACACCCGTCGAGGTGTCCACGTGGGTCACCGTCATCAGCTTGAAGCGACCGCTCGCCAGCGCGCGCTCCACCTCGTCGAGGGACGGGAAGTCGCCAGGCTCGCTGCGCACGTGCGTCACCTGTGCGCCGTGCAGCTCCAGCATCGCGCCGATGCGGTCGGAGAAGTAGCCGCTGTTCACCACGAGCGCGCGCTCGCCTGGCTGTACAAGGTTCGCGACCGCCATCTCCATCGCGAGCGTCCCCGAGCCTGCGACGACGAACGGCTGCGCCTGTGGGGCACCGAGCACTTCACGCAGCCGCTTCAACACGCGAGCGAAGGCCTGCATGAAGTTCGGGTCGAGGTGTCCCCGCTGGGGCTCCGACAGGGCTCGCAGCACCTCGGGGGTGAGCCCGATGGGACCGGGGATCATCAACAGGTTCGGAGTCGCCATGCGGGACGTGTAGCGCCGCATCGCAAAATGGGCCCCGAAATTCCGCGCCTGTTGTCAGCGGGGTTGACGATCTCTCTCAGGACGTGAGGCGGGCACGCGCCGACCATTCCGTACATCGTCTCCGCGAGGTCGCCATGCCCGGTCCCGTCAACCTGCCCCGTCCCGTTTCGCCCGTCGTTCCCGGGGGCTCTCTGCTTCCAGCGAGCCTCGTCCGGGAAGCGGAGCGGCTCCTCAAGCGCGCGGGCTTCAACCCTGGCGCGGTGGATGGGGCGAGCTCGCCGGCGCTGCAGCAGGCGCTGCGGGAGTTCCAGGGCGCCTGGGGGCTGCCCACCACCGGCCAGCCGGACGCGCGCACCATGCAGAAGCTCCGCCGTACGAGCGACCGCATTCGCAAGCACCAGGCTGATCAGTTCGTCTCCGTCGGCCAGAAGTCCGGCGCCATCAAGACCATCGAGCAGCGGCTGCGCACGCTCGGCTATGATGTCGGCAAGGCCGACGGCGTGTACTCGCAGGAGACCGCGGCTGCGGTGAAGAAGTTCAAGGCTGATCAGCCCGACCTGCGAAACGAGTCGGGGAACCTCGCCGAGCGCGGCCGCTCCGCGCTGCGGCGCGAGGTGGCGAAGCTGCAGCACGCGCCCGAGCGCCGCCGGCTCGATCCGACGAAGGCGCAGCACCGGCTCGACGCGAAGACGGCGAAGGCGACGTTGACGCACAGCCCGGACGGGACGGTGGGGCTGGCGCAGGGCGCACGCGGCGCGGCCGTCGAGAACGTGCAGCGGCACCTGCGCGCGGCGGGGTTCGACCCGAAGCACACCAACGGCGTGTTCGATGAGCGCACGCGCGGCGCGCTGGAGGCGTTCCAGCGCCGGTCGGGCCTCGAGGCGACGGGCCGCGTGGACGCGAAGACGTGGCGTCACCTGAAGGGCGCCTTCATCCTCTCGAAGAGCGCCGCGAGCCCGGCACAGCGACGGGGTGAGCGAAGCGCCGCGGTGAAGCAGAGCGAGAAGCTGCTCAAGAAGCTCGGCTTCAACCCCGGCAAGGTGGATGGCCTGTTCGACCGTCGCACTGAGCAGGCAGTGAAGGCGTACGAGAAGAAGCACGACCTCGAGCGCAACGGCGAGATCGGCTCGAAGCAGCTCGCGCAGATGAAGAAGCTGGCGCGCACGACCGGCGGCATCCAGGTGACGAACGAGATGCGGCGCCTCGCAGCCAACGGTCGCGCGGTCGCGCTCTCGATGGGTGGGTACAGCGGGCTGGGGCTCTGCGCGACGGGAGTGAGCCGCGCCATCGAGCGCACCATGGGCTTCCGCGTCTGGGGCAACGGGAACCAGATCGACAACAACCTGCCGCGCGCCCACTTCAAGCAGGTGCACATGCCGCTCTCGAAGGCGCTGAAGATCCCCGGGCTCGTCCTCACGTGGGAGCGCACCTCGACGGCGCTGGGGAGCCGCTACGGGCACACGGCGATCACCACCGGCAACGGGTACACGACGACCAGCGACTTCGTCGAGCGCAACACCCTGGCGGCTGGCGGGCGGAGCGGACTGAAGATCTTCGTTCCGCTGCCTTGATGAGTGGGGAGATGAGGGTCGGCGGTGCTGCGTCGAAGAGCGCTGCTTCGCCTGAGCGGCTCGCGCCTGGTCTGGAGAACCGCGCAACTCAGTCGTCAGGAGGCGCCAGCCCTCGCTCTGAGCATCCCTCGTCGTCCCCGAGCCTGCAGGCGCGCGCGAACGCCTTGTCGGCGCGCCGATCGTCACCCTTCTTGCGCAGGTAGCGGCCTGCGTTGGTGCACCCGGCGCCATTGCCGCCCTCGCAGGCCTTCGTCCACCACGTCATCGCCGCGTCGAGGCTCTTCTCGACGCCGAAGCCCGCCGCGGTCGCGTTGCCGAGCTGATTGCAGCCCGACGCCGAGCCGCCTTCACATGCACGCTTGAAGAGCGGGACGGCCCTGGCTGGGTCCTTCGCTCCGAGCTCACCCTGCGCCCAGAGGCTCCCGAGCGTGCCGCACGCGAACGCGTCGCCGGCGTCGCACGCCTTCTGCGAGAGCTGCGCCGACTTCTTCACGTCTCTCGGGACTCCCTCACCGTCCCAGTAGAACGAAGCGAGATTGGAGCAGCCGAGCGCGTCTCCGCCGTCGCACGCACGGCTGAAGAGCGCCACGGCCTTCGCGACGACGTCCTTTTCGCGCGACGTCTGGACGAGACGGAAGGCCAGCTTCGAGCAGCCGCGCAGGACCTTGCGGTCACAGGCAGCCTGGTAGCGCTCCAGCGCTGCGTCGCGGCACCCGGAAACGCTCACCAGCGCGTCCCCTGCCTTGAGGCAGGCCTCTGCCGTCACCTTCGAGTCGCAGGCGTACTTCGGGTCCTTCACCCCTGGGCACGGCTCACCGCCGGCCCAGACGGAAAGGGGAACCAATGAGACCAGCCACACGGTCCATCGCATGGACGCCACTCTGGCATGAGTAGAAATGTCGCCAATGGTCACATGAATGACCCTTCCGGGGTCGTGCCACTGAACGCCTGCTGGTGGTCGCCAGGCTGGAGACATCACTTCACTCCGTTCGGCGGTCGAGGTCAGAACGGGGTGTCTCGTGTCCACCGTGGACCCTCTGGAGAGCCGCCATCCCTCAGCACACCGTGCTGTCCCGAGGCCGAGGAGTCGATCGCGCTGAGGCCCTGGCCCTCGTCGAAGTGAAGGAGCAGAACGGTGTCGGGGTCGGGGCTGAACGGGCTGGCCGGCCTGGAGAAGCCGCCGTCGTAGCGGACGACCTGGGAGAGGCGGACCTCGTCCATCCACCCTGAGTAGCCCGTGCCGGGTGGAACGGCGTCGTGCTTCTCTGCACCGAAGACGAGGAAGGGATCGGAGTTCGGCCACGCCGTCGAGCGTCCCGTGCGGTACGAGAGGTCCCCCGTCGCGCCGGTGATGGTGCGGTCGAGCCGGCCGTCGAGGAAGAGCTGCTGCCGGCCATCGCTCGCGCGGCGCGTGACGGCGACATGGTGCCAGCCACCATCGGTGATGGAGGTGGCTCCGCAGAGCGTGGCACCGCTGTTGAGCACCTCGACCCCGAACGCCACCCGGCCGCCATTGAGCGACAGGCCGTAGTCGCCGAGGTCGCCGGCGCCGTAGATGTCCCGGTCCGCGAAGATGTTGCCGTTGATCCACCCCGCGCCGCCCGTTCCGCAGGAGTCGAGTGGGTTCTCAGCCGCGGTCGCCTTGAGCCAGAGCTCGAGCGTGAAGTCGCCGCCGATGTTGACCGGCCCCTGATCAGCACGAACCTTGACGCGGTCCAGGTCGTTGCGCTGCGTCCCGAAGAAGCGGAGCGAGAATCCGCCATCCGTTGATGGTGAGCCACCACCGACGGAGCCACCACCGACGGAGCCACCACCGACGGAGCCACCGCCGACTGAGCCACCGCCGACGGAGCCACCGCCGGCCGAGCCACCACCGACGGAGCCACCACCGACGGAGCCACCACCGGCCGAGCCACCACCGGCGGAGCCACCGCCGACGGAGCCACCACCGACGGAGCCACCGCCGGCCGAGCCACCACCGGCCGAGCCACCACCGGCGGAGCCACCGCCGACGGAGCCACCGCCGACGGAGCCACCGCCGACGGAGCCACCACCGCCAGCACCTGCATCGACGCCGGCCCCCGACCCACAGCCGAACGTGAACACCAGAGCAACGGCAAGCTGCGCGAGTCGCTGGTCCATCGCCCTGATGGTCGCGCACCTGCCGGGAGGGGTCACGCGGATTGAGGTTCTCACCACAATGTCACCAACGGTCACATCTACCGACCGGGAAAGTGACCAGCGGAAACATCAGACCCCGGGAGGCCCTTCTCATGAAATGAGAAGCGCGCGTCGGTTCGCTCGGCGTAACCACGCGGATCTCCGCCAGTGACGGAACTGCCACCGGTGGGACGAAGGGGGGTTGCGCGCCGAACGCCCTCCACGTGTTGACCTCAGGGCGGAGGCTGGCCCACTCTCCGCACCCGTCCCAATCTGCTTCGAGGGTGTGATGTCGACGAACACCGGTGAGACCCAGCTTCCGCTGTCCGAGGTCGGCGTCCGCGAGGCCATCCTCCCGTACCTGCGCGCGGGTTGGCGGGCCATGGGCGAGGACCTGCCGGCGTGGCTCTTCTTCTGGAACGCCTGTCTCCTCCTCAACACCTCGTTGACGAACCTCTCTCCGGCACGTCCTGACTTCGCGCCCACCATCGTCTTCCCGATGGCCGTCTTCGTGCTCTTCACCACCGTGCGTGCACTGAAGTCGAGCCGCGTGCGCTTCCCAAAGCTCGCCCTGGTCGTGCCTGTCGCGATGGCGCTCGGACTCCCCACTGTCAACCTGCTCTGGCACACCCCGTCGCCCCTCGAGGTAGCGACCCTCCGCACGGTCTACGAGCTCTCGAACTTCCTCTGGGCTGCTCTCCTCATTCGCTACTTCTGGAAGCGTGAGAAGACGTTGCTCGCGTTCTTCTTCGGCGTCGCGCTCGTCTACGGCGCGGTGCTCGAGAACGGCGGCATCGTGCTCGGCTTCTTCGACGAGCAGAACCTGAGCGCCACCATGGTGAAGCCCTTCGTCGCGCCAGTCGCGACGATGATCGGCTGGTGCGTGGTGCTGGGCATGGCGACGCACCTCGTCTGGCGCCTTCGCGAGTGGTTGCCGTGGATGAAGCGGCGCGCGCTCCTGTCGGCCGTGCTGGTCGGCGTCTTCGCGACCATGCTCGACCTGCAGATCGACCCCATCGCGACGCTCACCGGCTGCTGGGTGTGGCACGAGACCCTGCCCCCCTGGTTCCACGGTGTTCCGCTGGTGAACTTCGTCGCGTGGCTGTGCGCGCTGATTCCCTTCGCCTGGGTGATGTTCCGTCTCCAGGACCGGGTGGGCGTCGTCGATGCGGGGCCGTGGAATCGCCGGCAGCTCGGAGCCGCGCTGCTCGCCGTTCCCTACGCGCTCGTCATCGCGCTCATCGCCTTCATGACGTCGATGGCGCTGCTCGAGGGCGTCACCGGCCCATCGTGGAACCTGCTCGCTGACTTCACCATGAGCCTCGTGCGGCTCTGACGATCTCTGCTGCCTCACCGAGTGGGCGCCCACCGAGGTGAAGCACTTCACGGCCTTCTACCGGTCCCTGCGCGGCCATCGATGCGATGAACCCGAACCGCGCGAGCCAGAGACAGCCCGGGTCGTCGAACCCCTCTTCAAGCTCGAGAGCGCCGGCCGCGGCAGCACCGGCGGCTTGCCGTACTCGTCACGCGCGGTTCAGCTCGAGCGGCTTCACCAGCACCGGGGGCGCTACCGCCGACACGTTCTGACCAGACTGCTCGGTGTTGAGCAGGCGGTCAGGGCTTCAAGCTCGAGAGCGCCGGCCGCGGCAGCACAGGGGGCTTGCCGTAGTCGTCACGCGCGCGGTTCAGCTCGAGCAGCTTCACCAGCACCGAGGGCGCTACCGCCGACACGTTCTGACCAAACTGCTCGGTGTTGAGCAGCGTCGGGTCGTCGCCCATGCCGACGATGTCCTTCAAGACGCGCTGGCTCGTGGGCTTGAAGCCGTACCCGCGCACCAGCTCCTCACGCCCATCGGCGTACACGCGATGCACCAGCAGCGGCAGGTTCGGCAACGTCACGGTGGAGCCGTTCGGCCGGTCGTTCAGGTTCTGCGGCAGCACCGACACCATCAGGCCGAAGTCGCTGTCCTCTTCCTTCGCGAGCTCGACGAGGCGCTTCTTCAGCTCCGCGAGCTTCTGGGCTTGCGAGGTGGTGACGAAGAGGTTGCCGGTGGACGCCTGGCTCCCACGCGCGTGGCCATTGGAGGCCGCGAACGCTTTCGTGGGAATGCGCGACATGAAGAAGCTCTGCAGCACGCCCTCCTTCACCAGCATGATGGGCTTCGGCGACACCCCGTCGTCGTCCACCGGGTAATGCCCGAACAGGGGCAACGTGACGCCAGCCGGAGACGTCCAGGTCTTCTGCGTCGGGTCATCGACCGCCGCGACATGGCTCACCGTGACGTGCTTCCCGAGGCGCTCGGTGAGGCGGCCCTGCTGGCGCTGGCCCAGGTTCTCGCGGGGGAAGCTCAACGGGCCGGCCAGCGTGGCGAGGAAGAAGGTCGGGGCGGCTACTCCCGTGAAGAGCACGGGGCCGACGTAGTCCTCGGTCGCGGAGGGGGCGGCGAGCTTCTTCTCGAGCAACGTCCACGTGTCCTTCACCGCGTCGAGCAGCGCCGCCTCGTCACCCAGCTCGGCCTCGGAGCGCCCCTGCTTCGTCCACTCCGCGCCCACGGGCATCCCGTCGGCCGCCTGGGCCTGCGCGTTCACCTTCAGCTCGAACTTCGTCTCGCAGAACCGGTGCTTCGCGCCATCGCTTGCGACGAAGCGCTGGCACATGTGCCGGGACCGCAGCGACACCGTGCACGCGTGCGCCTTCATCGAGGCGCGGCACGCGGCCGAGGCTTTCTTGACCCGGTTCGCCCAGGCGTCGGCGTCGATGGACGGCGGCTGCTCGCGGGGCAGCAACACCGTCTCGGGCGTCACCTTGCTCCAGTCGGCGATGACCTCCTTCACCTGGTTCGCCTGAAGGAAGGCGCGCTTGCGCGCGATGCCCTCGACCGCCGACTTGTAGTTCGAGTCGAACGAGAGCCAGAGCGCCCGGCGAATGGCGTCGAGGTCTTCCTCGGCGGGGAACCGGCCGCGCCCTCCGAAGCCGAAGTCGAAGCCGCCGCCCGAGAAGTTCGTGTTGTCGAACGTCTCGCTGCCCACGCGCACCGAGGTGTCGATGGACAACGAGCGGCCTCCGCCCGGCGCGTACAAGGCGCCGAGGTTCGCCGCGACGTTCAGCTCGTCCTCCACCGTGACGTAGCAGCGCGCGTAGTACGGCTTCTCGGGCTTCGACTCACCCGACGGCGGCATCGAGAGCGTCATCGCCCGCTTCAGCTCCGCCTCCATCACGCCCATGACCGCGTCGTCGTCCTTGCCGGTTGGAGCCGCAGCGAACACCAGCGCGAGGAGCAGAGTCATCGCGCACCTCCCTTCGCGGGCGCGGCGGCTGGGGCTGACAGCGGAGGCGGCGGCAACAGCGGACCGCGCTCGTGCCCCTTCGCCTTCCGCTCGACCTCGAGATCGCTGATGAGCAGGCTCGGCGCGATGGCCGACACGGGCACCCAGCCGGACTCGGCACCACAGAAGCCGTTGAAGACCTTCGCGTCGTCACCGGTCACGAGGATCCGCTCGAACGACGCGATGGGCGTCCCCACCAGGTCCACCCCACGCACGAGCTCGTCGGGCCGGCCGTCCGCATACACGCGGTAGACGATCTGCGGAATCACCTTGAAGGCCTGCGGCGCACCCCCGGCGCGCGTGTTGGTGAAGCCTCCAGAGATCTCCTCGAAGACGAGCCCGTACGGCTTGCCGCGCTTCTTCACCTCGTCGAGCAGCGTCGCGCGCAGCTGGTCCCACGGGAGCTGCTTCGACGACTCGATGATGAGGTTCCCCTGTCGGGCCACCGGCTTGAGCCCCGGCTGCGCCCGCCCGTGCCCGTTCGACGTCGGGAAGCCCTTGATGGGCGAGCGGCTCTGCAGGAACGACTTGAGCACGCCCTTCTCGACCAGGTTCACCTTCTGGGCCGGCTGGCCCTCTTCGTCGAAGAGATAGAAGCCGTTCAGCGGCAGGTCGCCCCACTTCGTGCGCGTCGGGTCGTCGGTGACGCTGATGAAGTCGGGGACGATCTGCTGGCCCACCTTCCTGGTGAACGTCTTTCCCTCGTCGGCGTCCTTCTGCCGGTGCCCCTCGATGCGGTGCCCGAAGATCTCGTGGAAGAACACACCCGCGGCGCGGTGCGTGATGATGGCGGGCCCGACGTAGGGCTCGATGGCAGGCGCGGCGCGCAGGGCCTCGAGCCGCTCGATCGCACGCGCGACGCGCTTCTCGAACTCAGCCTCCGTCGGCAGAGCATCGGGCGAGGTGGCCTCGACGGCGTCGTAGAAGTCGAGCTCCATGCCGTCGTCGGCGCGTACCGTGCCCCAGACGCCGAGGCGCGCGAAGAAGCGGGGCTCGCGAAGCTTCGCGCCCTCGGAGTCGATGAAGTAGTGCGTCATCGAGCTCACCTGCATCGACACCGAAGAGCGGAGAACGAGCGGGTGGCTCTTGAAGGCCGCGGACAGGCGCTTGAGGCGGGCTTCCCAGGCGTCGCGGTCGAGCACGTCGGCCAGCGGCTTCGCCCGCGCCTCGAGGCGTTGGTGGGGCTTGTCGGTGGAGAAGTCCGGCGCTTTGTCCTCTTCGGCGGCCTTCACGGCGACGTTGGCGCGCACCTTGAGCAGGTCCTTCGTCGCGGAGCGGACCGCCTCGTCGGTCGCCTTCCACAGCGTGACCTCCAGCGCGCCCCGGTCGTCGTCGATGGGCAGCGTGCGCCCCCCGCCTCCGAAGTCGAAGTCGAAGCTGCCGCGCACCTTGTGGGTGTTGTCGAGGTCACGCGTGCCGACGCGGGCGATGATGTCGAGCAGTCGAACGCGCCCCGTCAACCGGCCGCGGCGTGATGCCTGGCCCTCGAGCGCGCCGAAGCTGGCCGAGGCGCTCCAGGCCTCGCCGTCGGTGACACGGTACGAGAGGTAGTAGAGTGGAGCGTCCTTCTCGCCCGGCAGACCTTTCTTGCTTCGCGCCAGCTCGGCGGTGAGCGCGTCGAGCAGGATGTCGGGAGCGGCAGGAGCGACAGGCGCGGTGAGGGTCAGCGCGAGCAGTGCAGTCAGCATGTGCGCCGCACCATAATCACGTGAAGGGCCTCCACAGGGCGAAAGATGACTCCAGATGGACAGGTGCAGGCTCCCACTCCGGAGCGCCCCACTCGACAGATGACGTCTGCGCGACGACTCAGGGGAGCGCACGCACCGCGACTGCCGGGGCCTGCTAAGAGAAGAGCCGACGTGCTCCGCGAAGACCCAGCCCCGACCGCCCGCAGGTCGATTCAGGAGAGGCGACCGCGAGCCCACGCAAGGGCGCGCCTCCAGACGGCGCGGAACGCGTTCACCACCAGGAGTGGGCGCCGATGACGAAGCGGCCGCTGGTGTTGCTCCTCGCGCTCTTCCTCGTGGGCCTCGCGGGCTATGGCGTTCGTCGGCACCTGCGCAAGCGGCAGCTCGTCGAGCAGGGACAGTCGGTGGAGCCCGCCGCGATGGCCGCGGCGTACCACCGCGGTGCGCCGCCCTGCCTTCGGTACCCACCCGAGTCCACCGAGCCTTTCACCGTCTTCGCGGCCGCCGCGGAGCGCCTCGACGAGGCGGGCGTCGGGAGCGACGACCTGTCCGACGTGGTCGGGCACTTCCTCATCGTCCATCGCGAGCGGGAAGCCGGCCTGCACGCACAGAGCAGCGTGGACGAGTACCTCGTGCAGCTCGGCGAGAAGCAGTCCGACCCGCTGGCGAGGGTGGCGTTCTGGCTTCAACGGGACCTCCTCCGGGAGCGGCTGGAGAAGGTCGTCGGCGACGCGAACGGGGCCATCGTCGAGCACGAGGTCCGGGGGGAGGAGCGATGGCGCGCGCTGCCGGAGGCGAGCCGTCGCGCGCTCTCGGCGCTCGACGAAGAGGCACCGCTGCTGCTCGAGGTGTCGCGGCTCCTCCGGCTGCGCGACGCGTTGAGGCCGCTCACGACCCGGCGGCGAGCGAAGGCGCTCGCAGCGCGCGCGCAGGCGGCGCTTCAGGCGCGCCCCGAGTTCCCGGTGCGGCTGGCCGACCTGCAGCTGAAGGAGTCGGAGCGCACGGACGCGTGGGGCCGCGACTTCGACCTCTCAGCGGTGGGCGCCACCGTCGAGGTGAAGTCCCTCGGCGCTGACGACCTCACTGACGAGGACGACGTCGTGGAGCGAGCGGGGACTGACGGCGTGGCGACCGAGGGCTCGCCGTGTGGCGCGCTCGGCGCGACCTTCCTGCTCCGCCGCGGAGAGCTGCCTGCCCAGCTCGACCCTGGAACCCACCTCATCCCTGCGATGAAGAATGGCCGTGCCTCAGGCTTCAAGCTGTTCGGCATCAAGAAGGGCCTGATTGCGGAGCGCGTCGGGCTCTGCAACGGCGATGTGCTTCGCTCCGTCAACGGCGTGGAGCTCTCGACGCCGGACAAGGCGCTCGAGGTGTACAGCCGCGTGAAGAACTCGAAGCAGGTGGTCCTGACGGTGGAGCGCCGCGGAGTCGAGGGCGAGCTCACCATCGAGCTGCGGGACTGAATCTCGAGGACGCACGGGCGGGTACGGGTCGCCTGGACCGCCGGCCTGCGGGCCCAGACGCTTCGACCTCGACCGGTGTCGCTTCCTCCGCGCCACGAGCGCGTCTCCCGCGGCACAACCGCGACACGCGATGTCGCCCACGTGCCTCGCGACGCCCGTCGTTCTGCGCTATCCGGGCGTGAATGGCAGACAACCAGAGAGAGCCCTGGCTCCCTGACGTCCTTCAGGGACTGCCGACGAGGGTGTTGCTGCCGGAACCCTACGAGCCGCAGCGCGTGCAGTACCCGCTCGTCGTGTTCCTCCACGGAAGTGGTGAACGGGGCACCGACAACGTCGCGCAGCTCAAGAACGGCGCGCGCGCCTTCGAGGAGCCAGCCCTGCGCCACCGCCACCCCTGCATCGTGGTGGCTCCGCAGTGCGACCGCGACGACACCTTCGGCGGCTCCTGGTACGGCGGGACGAGCCGCACGCAACGCCTCGTCGTCGCCCTCGTACGTGAGCTCTGCACCCGGCGGAGCGTCGATGCGCGGCGCGTCTCGCTCATCGGCTTCTCGATGGGCGCCATCGGGCTGTGGGACATCATCAGCCGACACCGCGACCTCTTCGCGGCCGCGGTCCCCATCGCTGGCGACCTCGAGCCGACGACGGCCCTCGACCTGCTGTCGTTTCCCCTCTGGGCCTTCCATGGGGAGCACGACGAGCTGGTCTCGAACACGAACACCCGCGCCCTCTTCGCGCTCATGCAGCGCGTGGGCGGCGTCATGCGCTACACCGAGTTCCCAGGTGTCGGGCACGACTCCTGGAAGCAGGCCTTCGCGAGGAGGGACCTCTTCGACTGGCTGTTCGCCCAGCGACGCTGAGGGACCTCAGGCCGCGTGGCGCCCACCCTCGAGCTCGAGCAGCACACGGAGCTCGTCGAGCAGACGCGCAGGGTGCTCCTTCATCGCGCTCCAGGTCCACTGGAGGACCCGGAAGCCCTTCAGGGTGAGCGCGTTCGCGCGGGCGCGGTCGCGCTCGAAGGAGGCGATGTTCGAGTGGTACGCGTAGCCATCGGCCTCGAGGACGACCCGCGTCCCCGGGAAGCGGAAGTCGAGCCTGCGCGTCCGACCGCCCGCGATGACCGTCTGCTGGCGAACCGGACGCGGGAGCCCCTCGTCGTCGAGCAACTCGAACACCCGCGACTCGAGCTCACTCTCGCCAGGACCGTCACCCCCTCGATAGCGGTGGACGAGCGCCTTGAGGAAGGCGACCCCGGCGTGGCCGGTGTGGCGCAGCAGGAAGGCCTCGAGGCGGTCGAGGGTCGTGAGCTTCCGGCTCAGCGCGTGGTCGAGGCAGGCCTGCGCGTGCTGCTGAGGTTCGGTCGCCGAGACGTCGAGCAGCGTCCGCTCGATGCTCGTGACACGGAGTCCGCTGATGGTGGCGAGCTCTCGCGAGGCCAGGTGGCTGGTGCGATGCGCCCGGACGCCCGGTGACTCCCGAACACGGCGGAACACGGTCACGTCGAGCGCATGCGTCGCCTCGTACCGCGGAAACCCGTGAAGCTCGGCGGCCGTTCGATGCGACAAGACGCAGTCTGGGCCGAGCCACAGCACCAGCGCGTGCAGTGACGCCCGCCACGAGGTCGGTGCGCCAGCCTCGCGGTACACTCCGGGGTGCACGCGCTGCCACCGCCCGGTGCGCACCCTCCACTGAATCTGCCGCAGGCTGAGCCCCGCACGCAGCGCCTGGTCCCGGTGCAGCATGCCCTCCTGCCGAGCCGCCAACCGTGCGCACGACACGTCCTTCGTCCCCATCATCCACCCCCGTCGCCCAACGTCTGCGCCCCTTCTCTCACACCAGGCTGACATTCATGAGCCGGCCCGGCACGGGCGCGACAGCCGATGTCGCCGGTGTGCCGAGCGGCACCCGAGCGCCGACACCGTCGCCAGCGCGATGAGCCGCAGCGCAGAGGGGACCCGCGTTCGGGGAGAGCCCGTGTATGGTCGCGACCTCTCACCGTTCGGGGGTCGTCATGAACCGTCTGCTGCTCGCCCTGTTGTCCTGCTCGCCCGTCGCGGCGCACGCCTTCTGCGGCTTCTACGTCGCAGGCGGTGGCGCCGAGCTCTTCAACAACGCCACCCAGGTCGTGCTGATGCGCGAGGGCAACCGCACGGTGCTCTCGATGCAGAACAACTACCAGGGCCCGCCGGAAGACTTCGCGATGGTGGTGCCGGTGCCGGTCGTCCTGAAGAAGGAGATGGTCAAGACCCTGCCCAACGACGTCTTCGGTCGCATCGACACGCTCTCAGCGCCCCGCCTCGTCGAGTACTGGGAGCAGGACCCCTGCTACGTCGAGCCACCGATGGACAACCTGCGCGTCTATGAGTCCGCCAGCAGCGGCATGGACGACGCGAAGCCGAGGAAGGGCGGCGCGCCGCTGGTGAAGGTCGAGGCGCGCTTCGAGGTCGGCGAGTACGACATCGTCATCCTCTCGGCGAAGGACGCGCTCGCGCTCGAGACGTGGCTGAAGCAGAACAAGTACAAGATTCCCGAGGGCGCCGAGCCGCTCTTCCGCCCGTACATCCAGACCGGCATGAAGTTCTTCGTCGCGAAGGTGAACGCGAAGAAGGTGACGTTCGAGAAGGGCATGGCGAAGCTGTCGCCGCTGCGCTTCCACTACGACAGCGAGAAGTTCGAGCTGCCGGTG
>JAEUJQ010000073.1 GCA_016793095.1 Myxococcaceae bacterium
GCCGCCAGCCGTGGAGCCGCCAGCCGTCGAGCCGCCAGCCGTGGAGCCGCCCGCCGTCGAGCCGCCCGCCGTCGAGCCGCCAGCCGTGGAGCCGCCAGCCGTGGAGCCGCCAGCCGTCGAGCCGCCAGCCGTGCCCCCCGCATCGCCGCCAGCCGTCGAACCACCCGCAGTCCCACCTGCTGCGGAGCCACCCGCGTCACCGCCAGCCGCGCCGCCTGCTGTCGAACCACCAGCAGCCCCACCGGCCGTGGAACCGCCCGCCGCTCCGCCAGCCGTCGAGCCTCCGGCAGCCGCGCCCCCGGCCGTCGTTCCGCCGGCCATCGCGACGCCGCCCGCAGTGCCGCCCCCCACGCCCGCGTCTGGATCTTCGGGAACCACGACGCCGCAGTTGCAGCCCGCGAAGACGACCGCACAGAACAACCCGATGACCTGCTTCATGTGACGCCCCGAGGTGAAGAAGTAGTCGGCTCGCGCTCTGCGCCGGCACGCTCAGCGCCCCTGCAGGTTGGCCCGCTCAGAGAAGGCAAGTCAACCACCGGCTGACCGCACGTCAGGGGGTGCGCCTGCGCCACCAGGCGAGCACAGCGAGGAGCCAGCACAGCGAGCTCATCGTGCTCCCACAACCGCAGCCGACCGCGAGCTCGCGGGGCCGCGTACCTGCGGCGCCTCCATCGAGCTCCTGTCCTGCGTCGCTCGTGGCTCCGGCGTCGATGACTCCCGCGTCGTCGGAAACGCCCGAGTCAACCCCAGCATCAATCGCGAGCCCTGCATCCGCGCCCGCGTCCAGTGCGCCGGCGTCCGATGGGCCCGCGTCCGGTGCGCCCGCGTCCGATGCGCCCGCGTCCGGTACGCCCGCGTCATCGATTGAGACTCCCGCGTCACTCACGCCGCCGTCCACCCCCGCATCCTGGAGCCCACCATCGAGACCAGCGTCCGCCTCGAGGCCCCCATCCACAGCTCCGCAGAGGCCCTCGACCAGGCAACGGCCCGAGAGACAGTGGGCAGCGTCGCTGCACGGAGCGCCCGCCGCTCGTTTCCCGGCCAACCTCAGCCGGGCGCGGAAGTTGTGGTCGGGCGCGGGCATGAACCGCTGGGTGCCGAGCAGCCCCGGTCCCGCTGTCGAGTACGAGAGGAGGGGCATGCGGCCGGGCCCATAGGAGACGCTCACCGACACGGCGCCCTGCAGGTTCACGTCCGTTCCTTCGAGCTCCCCGCTCAGAATCGCCGCCGAGTTGTCCCAGAAGACGTTGAACTGCTGCCGCGGCTCGTCCCAGCCGACCGCCGGGTTCCCGTTGACGGTCGCTCTGGTGGCGATCGGCAGCCCCGAGCCATCGACGACGAGGCCCCCCGTGAAGCGCGCGCCGTAGATGCCGTAGATGCTGGGGGTCGAAACGCTCGCCCGCGTGTCCCGCCAGACGAAGAGCGCAGTGCTTCCGTTCGAGCTGACCGAGACCGAGTCGGACGTCTGGGCGCCCAGCGAGACCCCGATGCCGAGGGCGTCGAGCACCACACCACTCGTCGAGACCCGGGCGGCGAAGATGTCGGCGTTGCCGTTCCGGGTGTCCGTCCAGGCCACCAGGTAGTCACCGTCGTGCACCGTCACCTTCGGGCCGCTCTGGGTCCCGGCCGCGGCGGAGATGGGGAAGCCCGTCGTGTCGAGCACGAGGCCCGCGTTGGACAGGCGGGCTCCGTAGATGTCCGTGTTCATCGGTGAGAGGCCTGCCTGCCAGACGACGAGCGACCCCCCATCGAGGCTCGCGATGGACGGCGCGACGGCCGGCAGCGTGGGGTTGCTCGTGACGGCGAGGCCGGTCGGGTCGAGGACAGCGCCGGCGGGAGACACCCGCGCTGCGTAGACCTGCGCGACAGGCGTTCGCAGGTCGGACCAGGCGACGACGTAGTTCGTGCCATCGAACGCGACGGCCGGCACTGACTCGTTGCCCGGCGCAGCGCTCACGACGAACGGCGCCGCGTCGAGGAAGGCTCCTGTCAGCGCGACCCTGATGGCGAAGACGTCCGCCCCACCATCCCGGAAGTCCTGCCACGCAGCGAGGAAGCTGGTGCCGTCGCTGGCCAGCGCGGGGGTGCTCTGCTGGTTCGCCGCGATGGACACCAGCACCCCCGCCGGGTCCTCCACGAGGACCGTCGGACCCAGCGTGACGCGCGTAGCGTAGATGTCTGGGGTGCCGTTGCGGGTGTCGCTGAAGGCCACGAGGTAGCGGGTCGATTCACCATCGAGCTTCGGCTCGGCCTCGGCTCCGCCGCCCGTGGACACCGGGACACCCATGGGGGTGACCGGCGTCGCGCTGCCGGTGAGGGCGGTGCCGAAGACGTCAGTCGTCGTGTTCCGGCCGTCTCTCCACACCACGAACTGGTCCGCGCCCGCGCCGCCGACCGCGATGGCGGGCCAGTCCTGATCACCGGCGGCTCCCGACAGCAGAACCCCGGTGGCGTCCAGCACGGCGCCCGCAGTGCTGACGCGGGCCGCGTAGATGTCAGCGCCGTTCGTCGAGGATCGGCGGTCTGTCCACACCACGATGAAGTCGGCGCCGTTGAAGGCGACGTCTGCCTTGTCCTGCGCCGCCGCCGCGCGGTTGATCGGCACGACGGCGCTCACGGCGCCAGCCGCGCTCACCCGCGTTCCGTAGATGTCGGACTCGAGGTTGCGCGTGTCCTCCCACACGACGAAGGCGGTGCCCGAGGCCGGATCGGCGGCGGCGCGCGGCAGATACTGGCCCCAGCTCGCCGCGCTGATGGCGAGGTTCGGCGTGGGGTCGAGCACCACGCCAGCCGTCGTGACGCGCGCGCCGTACACGTCGGGCGAGTTCATGCCGCCCTGGCGCAGGTCCTCCCAGACGACCAGGTAGTCGGTGCCGTTGAAGACGACGTCGGAGTTCACCTGGAGGCCGGTCGCGGTGGTGAGCGAGACGCCGTCGCCGTCCAGCGGCACGCCGGCGGTGCTGAGCCGCATGCCCGAGATGTCCGAGCCTCCGGCGCGCGTGTCGCTGAAGCTGACGTAGTACTGGCCGGCGCCGAAGGTGATGGCGGGTTGGTATTGCCCTCCCGGTCCGACGGCGATCGCGAGGCCGCCCGGGTCCAGCAGCGCGCCCAGCTGGTTGACGCGCGCGCCGTACAGATCCGAGCCCAGGCCACCGCGAAAGTCGCGCCACACCACCATCCACGTCGAGCCGTCGTACCCCACCGCAGGAGCGTCTTGCTGCCCCGGCAGTGGCGCCAGGACCGGCTGGTCGATGCCCGACTCGCTCGAGAGGACCGGGTCGATGGTCGCAGGGAACCGGGACCGCTCGACGAGGGCCGCCGGAACCGTGATGCGGAGACCGGCCGCGGTGCGCTTCGTCCTGAGCGCGTGGCGCTCGCCGTCAGCGGTGACCCACGTCGCGGGCCCGTAGACGACGAGCAGCTGCCCGGCCGCGAAGTGATGGCCGCGCGCCGTCACTCCCAGCCACCGGGCGTTCGTCTCGAGCTCCACCTCGAGGTCGCCCCGTCGGCCCGGCGCGGTCTCGAAGCGGAAGCTCTGCTCCACTCCGTCTCCACGGTTCTGGAGCAGCTCGACGAAGCCCCGTCGCGAGACCTCGAGCTGATCCACGCCGCGCGGCTGGACGGCGCGCACCGTGACGTCGAGCGCCTGACTGCCGCGGCTGACGCGACGCAGGTCGAGCCGCAGCGCGCCGTCCACCGGGCCCACGTCGCGATCGCCGATGGGGAAGAAGGAGATCGCGCCGCGCTCGTCACGCTCGAGTCGATGGGTGTCGTGGCCAGCGACGTACTGTCCGCCCTCGCGACGGAACGCGAAGTGGACCTGATCGACGACCGACGGCGCACCCTGCAGCGACAGCGCGAGGACGAGCGTCAGCGTCACCCCCGCACCATACTCCAGCCTCGCGCTGCCCGGCCGCGCTCAGGCCTTCACGCCAGGCGGCATCAGCTCGGCGAAGAAGTCGTTGCCCTTGTCATCGACGACGATGAACGCCGGGAAGTCGACGACCTCGATGCGCCACACAGCCTCCATGCCGAGCTCGGCGTACTCGAGCACCTCGACCTTCTTGATGCAGTCCTGCGCCAGGCGCGCCGCCGGCCCGCCGATGCTGCCGAGGTAGAAGCCGCCGTGCTTCTTGCACGCGTCGGTCACCGCCTTCGAGCGGTTGCCCTTGGCCAGCATCACGAAGCTGCCGCCGTTCGCCTGGAAGAGGTCGACGTAGCTGTCCATGCGGCCCGCGGTCGTGGGTCCGAAGCTGCCCGACGGAAGCCCCTTCGGCGTCTTGGCCGGGCCCGCGTAGTACACGCAGAGGTCTTTGAGGTACTGCGGCAGGCCCTGGCCGGCGTCGAGGCGCTCCTTCAGCTTCGCGTGCGCGATGTCCCGGGCCACCACCATCGGGCCGCTGAGCGACAGCCGCGTCTTGACCGGGTAGCGCGAGAGCAGCGCGCGGATCTCGCTCATGGGCTTCGTGAGGTCCACCTTCACGACGTCGCCGCCCAGCTTCTTCTCGTCCACCTCGGGCAGGTACCTCGCCGGGTCGCGCTCGAGCGCCTCGAGGAAGACGCCGTCCTTCGTGATCTTCCCGAGGCACTGGCGGTCGGCGGAGCAGCTCACCGCGATGGCGACCGGGCAGCTCGCCCCGTGCCGCGGCAGTCGGACCACGCGCACGTCATGGCAGAAGTACTTGCCGCCGAACTGCGCGCCGATGCCCAGCCGCTGCGTCAACGCGTGCACCCGGCCCTCGAGCTCGACGTCGCGGAAGCCATGGCCTGCCGCGCTGCCCTGCCTGGGCAGGTCGTCGAGGTAGCGGGCGCTGGCGAGCTTCGCGGTCTTGAGCGCGTACTCCGCGCTGGTGCCGCCCACGACGACGGCCAGGTGGTACGGCGGACACGCGGCGGTGCCGAGCGTGCGCAGCTTCTCGTCGAGCCACTTCATGAGGCTCGCCTCGTTGAGCAGCGCCTTGGTCTCCTGGAACAGGTAGCTCTTGTTCGCCGAGCCACCACCCTTCGCCATGAAGAGGAAGTGGTACTCGTCGTCATCGGTCGCTGACAGCTCGATCTCGGCCGGCAGGTTCGAGCCGGTGTTCTTCTCTTCGAACATCGAGAGCGGCGCGAGCTGCGAGTAGCGCAGGTTCGTCTCGGTGTACGTCTTGAAGACGCCCTTCGCGATGGCCGCCTCGTCGCCGCCGCCGGTGAACACGAGCTGGCCCTTCTTGCCCTTCACGATGGCGGTGCCGGTGTCCTGGCACATCGGCAGCACGCCCCCTGACGCGATGACGGCGTTCTTGAGCAGGTCGAGCGCGACGAACTTGTCGTTGTTGGTGGCTTCGGGGTCTTCGAGGATCCGCCGGAGCTGCTCGAGGTGCCCCGGGCGCAGCAGGTGCGAGATGTCCTTCATCGCCTCTTGCGTCAGCAGCGTCAGCGCTTCGGGCGCCACCTTGAGGAAGGTGCGGCCCTCGGCGGTGAACGTGGACACGTGCTCTTTCGTGAGCAGCCGCCAGGGCGTCGAGTCGTGATGCCCGAGGGGGAGAATGGGCGAGAACGAGAAAGACATGCGATCTCCAGAGAGCGTGGCGACCAGGCTGGCGTAGCGAGTTCGCGTGGGCTGGTCGAGCACCACTTTCGCGGCGTCGGAGGGTGACTCGCGCCCGGCCCGGCGTTACATCGGCGGGGTGGACGCGTCTTCCGGACCCGAGAACAAAGGCCGTCTGCTCGTCGTGGACGACCAGCGCAACATGCGCGCCACGACCGCCATGCTGCTGCGCAACGAGGGCTTCTTCGTCGATGAGGCGGCGAGCGGCGAAGAGGCGCTGAGTCTGCTCGCCCAGCGGCCGTACGAGCTGCTCCTCACCGACCTCAAGATGGAGCCGATGGACGGCATCGTGTTGCTCAAGCGCGCGCTCGAGAGCGTCGCGGGCCTGCAGATCATCGTGATGACCGCGTACGGCAGCATCGAGACGGCGGTCGAGGCCATCCGCTCCGGCGCGTACGACTACATCACCAAGCCCTTCAAGGACGGCGAGCTCGTCTACCGCGTGCAGAAGGCGCTCGAGCGCGCGCGCCTCATCAGCACCGTCGATTCCTTCGCGGGCGAGTTCAAGGAGCGCCACGGGCTCTCAGCGCTGGTCGGCAGGAGCGTCGCCATGCGCGAGCTCACCACCCGCATCTCGCGCGTGGCCGGCAGCGACGCCACCGTGCTCATCGAGGGCGAGTCGGGCACCGGCAAGGAGCTGGTCGCCCGCGCGCTCCACGCCCTCTCGGCCCGCAGCAAGGCGCCCTTCGTTCCGGTGAACTGCGCCGCCATCACCGAGAGCCTGCTCGAGAGCGAGCTCTTCGGCCACGCGAAGGGAGCGTTCACCGGCGCCGTGAAGACCCGTCGCGGCCTCTTCGAAGAAGCGCACGGCGGCACGCTGTTCATCGACGAGGTGACCGAGACGAGCGGCGCCTTCCAGTCGAAGCTCCTGCGCGCGCTGCAGGAACACGAGATTCGCCGCGTCGGCGAGAACGCCAGCATCTCGGTGGACGTGCGCGTGGTGGCCGCGTCGAACCGCGACATCGAGAAGGACGTCGCCGAGAAGCGCTTCCGGCAAGACCTCTTCTACCGCCTCGCCGTCGTCACCCTGAAGGTGCCGCCGCTGCGCGAGCGCCTCGAAGACGTGCCGCTGCTCGCCCAGCACTTCCTCGACCGCGCGAACGCCCGCAACCGCACTCCACGCCGACTCACCCAGGCCGCCCTCGACCACCTCGCGGGCTACGCCTTCCCCGGAAACGTGCGCGAGCTCGAGAACCTCGTCGAGCAGGCCGCCGCCCTCGCCGAAGGCACCGAGCTGGGCCCCGAGGACTTCCCCCTCAAGAAGGTCCGAGGCGAGGCGGCAGGGCAGCCCACGTCGCTCCCAGCCGGCGTCGTGACCCTGGCTGACGCCGTCACCGAAGCGGAGCGCCGCGCGATTCAGGTCGCCATCGAGCGGCTCCGTGATCTCGGCCGCGTTGCCGAAGTGCTCGGCGTCTCCACCACCACCCTCTGGCGCAAGATGAAGCGCCTGGGCTTGAAGACCTCCCAGGAGCTCCCACCTCCTGAAGCCGGCTGAACCACTGAGAATGGGAGGCCGGGCCCCCACCCCTGTTCGTTCCTGCATGCCCTGAAACCGCCTTGATTTCTCAGCTGTTTTTCAATGGTGAAAGGGTCGCCTTGCAACGCTGCAACCGGGTTGGCATGGGATGAGGCCCAAGACCTTGAATTCACTGGCTTGTGGCGCTGGCATGATGATGGCTAAGCGATCACTCAGCTCGACGAATTCGAGGTTGAAGGAGGTTCCCCCCCACCACTTCAGCAGCCTCGTCGGGCTGGCAGTCTGAGAAGACCCGCGGCTCAGTACCTTCCTGGTACTGGGCCGCCTTCTTTTGTGCCGTGTGCGGGCGCTTTGGAAGAAGCTGCCCTGGTGGCGCTCTGGTCGAAGAACCTGCTGAGCCGGTGGACGCTCCTTCGCAAGCAGGAGGTCTTCTACCGTCAGTTCCACGCGCTCGTCCGCGCCGGCGTTCCCCTGCCGACGGCCTTCGTCCAGCTTCGCGCCTACGCGCCGTCAGAGGCGTTCGCTGCCGGGCTGTCGGTGGTGGCGCAGGCCGTGGCTCGAGGACAGACGCTGGCGGCCGCCCTCGAGGCGCAGCCGCACCTCTTCGACCCGGATCAGGTCGAGCTGCTGTCCGCGGCTGAGCAGGCGGGCACGCTCGACAAGGTGACGGCGGCGCTCGCGAAGCACCTCGAGGAGGTTCGCCGGCTGCGGTGGCAGGCCTTCATGTCGTCCATCTGGCCGGCCTACCTGCTGGGCACGCTCATCTTCATCGGCCCGCTCGTGGGGGTGGCGTCGCAGTCGCAGGTGCGGTCGCTGGGCCAGGTCGGCGGCGCGTACGTGGCGGGCCTCGTGCCCCTGCTCCTGGTCGGCGTCTCGGTGCTGCTCACGGTGGTGTTCCTGCCGGTGGCGATCGCCGCGTTCGGGGCCGAGCGTCAGTGGGACGCGTTCGCGCTCCGGCTCCCGGGCGTCGGGTCAGCGCTGCGCTCGCTCGCGGCCTCGAGGGCGCTGCTCACCCTGGGGCTGAGCTTGTCGGCGGGCCTCGAGATCGCGCGCGCGGTGCGGGTCGCGGTGATCTCCACGGGCCGGCCGTCGCTCGCCTCGAAGGCCGACGCGGCGGTCGCCAGCATCCGTCAGGGAGGCACGCTCTTCGACGCGCTGAACGCCCTCTCGCTCTTCGACCGCAACACCATCGGGCAGCTCGGCATCGCGGAGACGACGGGAACGCTCGGCGAGACCCTCGAGCGGCTCGCCCCCGAGGTCCACGAGGAGACGCTCCGGGCCGTGCGGCTGCTCACGCTGGTCATCGCCGGGCTCATCGCCGTCCTCGCGCTCGGCTTCATCGTGAAGGGGCTGCTGGCGACCCTCTTCGGCCCCATCAAGACGTACTACGACCTCGCCGGCCAGCCGACGCAGTGAGCCTTTCAGCCCGGGTCACGAGAGCAGGCCGAGCATCGACTCGAGCCACTCCTGGACCTGGCGGTGGGTCGGGATCTGGTTCTGGTCGAGGGCCCAGGAGAAGAGGGGCCCGGCCAGCTCCCCCGCGCTGCGGAAGCGCTGCCGCACGTCGGGGGCGAGCGCCTTCTGGATGACGACGGCCAGCGGCTTGTCCACGTAGTCGGGGATGTTGAGCTTCGCGGTGCGGATGAGCTGCATGAGCTCGGGCTCGGCGGCGCCGGTCTTCTGAAACGGGTGGTAGCCCACCACGAGCTCGTGCAGCATCACCCCGACGGCCCAGAGATCGCTCGACAGGCTCGGCGGCTCGCCGCGCGTCTGCTCTGGCGACAGGTACGAGAGCTTGCCCGCGGCCACGCCCTCGCCCGGCCCGAGGTCGAGGTGCCCCGAGCTCGCCACGCCGAAGTCCCCGAGCTTCACCTCGCCGCTCCCGGAGAAGAAGACGTTCGCGGGGTTGACGTCGGAGTGCACGAGCCCCAGCGCGCGGCCGGTGCGCGTCTTCGCGGTGTGAAAGTACGCCAGCGCGCGCAGCACCTCGATGCAGAGGTGAACACCCATGCCGAGCGGGAAGCCGCGCATCTGCTTGCGGTGCGCCTCCATCACCTCGCGAAGGTCTCCGCCGATGAGGAACTCCATGGCGATGAAGGGGCGGCCGAAGGCGCTGCCCACCTCGAGCATGCGCACCAGGTTCGGGTGGTCGAGCAGGCTCATCAGGTCGGCTTCGTCGGCGAACTTCTCTTCCGACATGCCCTTGCGCATGAGCTTGAGCGCGACGTTCACCTGGTCGCCCTTCTCGTCCACCGCCTCGGCGAGGAAGACCTCGGCCATGCCACCCTGACCGAGTCGCGAGCGGATGAGGTACCGGCCGAAGAGTCGGCTCGGCACCTCGACGGTCTGAACGGGGGTGCCGGCCATGGCGGGCAGAGTGTAGCCATGGGCGCACATGCCTTTCACGCGAATCCGCCCGGCCCTTGACGGTAGACTCGCGCCTTCGAGTGAAGTGCCTCAGCTGCGGAACACCGCACCCACCTGACGCGAAGGTGTGCCTGGCGTGTGGCACGCCGGTGCCCCCGTCTGCGCTGGGCCCGTTGAGGTCCGAGCTGGTGCCGGCGCCCCCGTCCGCGCTCGTTCCCGCCGAGCCTGCTGCGCTCGTGCCCGCGGAGCCTGCTGCGCTCGTGCCCGCCGGTCCCGCTCCACCGGGCCCAGCTCCGGAAGAGAAGCTGCAGTTCTCCGGGCCGAGCACGGCCGTGTCGCAGCGCATGTCGCAGCGCAACCTGCCCGCCGCGGAGGACCCGCGCACGCTGATGCCCATCGCCGCCGCGAACAAGCTCGCGGGCCGCTACCAGCTCAAGCAGAAGATCGGCGAAGGCGGCATGGGCACGGTCTACACGGCCCACGACAGCGAGCTGGATCGCGAGGTCGCGATCAAGATGCTGTCACCCAACCTCGTGAACGACGCCGAGGTCGTCGAGCGCTTCGAGCGGGAGGCGCGGCTGACGGCGAGCCTCGACCACCCGAACATCGTGCCCATCTACGACGTCGGCCGGCACGAGGGGCGGCCCTTCATCGTGATGAAGCTGCTGCAGGGCGACACGCTCGCGGGCGTGCTGCGGCACAAGGGCGGCTTCACGAGCGACGACACGCTCAAGCTGATGAAGCAGCTCGCGGCGGGGCTCGACTACATCCACCAGCGCGGCTTCATTCACCGCGACATCAAGGCGGGGAACATCTTCCTCTCGCCCGAGGGGCACGCCACCATCCTCGACTTCGGCATCCTGCGCAGCCGCAAGGCGAACGCGAGCCTGACCCGCACGGGCATGGTGATGGGCACGCCGCACTACATGGCGCCCGAGCAGGCGATGGGCATGAAGGACGTCGACCACCGCGTGGACCTCTACGCGCTCGCCGTCGTGCTCTTCGAGTGTCTCACCGGCACGCTGCCCTTCGAGGCCGACAGCGAGCTGCGGCTGATCCAGATGCAGGCGCACTCCCCGCCGCCCGAGATCCTCGACCGCGCCCCGTGGATACCGAAGACGGTCGCCGACGTGGTGAAGAAGGCGCTCTCGAAGAAGGCGGACGACCGCTATTACTCGGGGCTCGACCTGGTGAAGGCGCTCGAGCGCGCGTACCGCGACTCGGGAGGGCACCCGGCGGCCCCGAAGCACCCTCCGCCGTCGGTGGGTGTCATCACCGGCTCGGGGCTCAAGGTGCTGCCCAGCCTCTCGCCGGGCACGAGCGCGCCGCGGCTGCCGGTGGTGTCTTCACCCTCACCGGCGCCCCAGCCGGGTCCGGTCGCGGAGCCCGCCCCGCCACAGGCGCTGATGACGGGAGAGCTCGCGTCCGTCAGGCCGGGACGGCTGCCGTTCGTCGTGCTCGCGCTCGTCTCGCTCGTTGCGGTGGGCGTGGCCCTGTGGCGCCCGTGGGAGACGAGGGTCGTGAACGGCCCGGACTCCGCCGTCGATGCCGGCGCCCCGGCCCTGGTCGTCTCGCTGGGAGACGCCGGGTCGGAAGGGGACGACGCCGGCCCAGCCCTCGTGGCGGAGGTCGATGCAGGCCTGGACGAGCTCGTGGACGCCGGGGCGCTCGCTGACGTACCGGCCGATGGCGGGCGCGTGGTGGTGGGCCTGACGAAGCGCCGGGGCAAGCTGAACGTCATCACCATGCACGCCGGTGAGCCGTACTGGGCCCAGGTGTCCATCGACGGAGTGCCCCGCGGCCGCACGCCGCTGCTGCTCGACCTGCCTGCCGGCCGCTACCAGGTGCGCGTCGAACGCCCCGGCTTCCGCGTCGAGGAGCGGCGGGTGTTGATCGCAGCAGGCAAGCCGGCGCTGGTGAAGATCGATCTCTCACCGTGACCGCGGCGTCGCGCGTTGACCTTCACCGGCAAGCCGGGGGCGCTCGCAGCGGGGGCGTTGCCGAGTCACCGGTCGCCATTGTCTTCCAGCACAACCGGGACTTCGCGCGCGTGTTCGGCATGCGCCGACCGAGGCGACGCAGCGCTGCCACTCGTTGCGGGAGCGCCGGGTTCGACCGCCGCCGCTCAGCGGCACCTTGAGTGGGTCCTTCACCTGGCAGCGATGCCACCTGGCGCCTCGAAGCGCGGGTGCTCTCCAACGAGGGAACGGACATCTCGGCGAAGGGCGTCGAGCTGTGGCCCAGGCCGGACGGCGGCTCGCGGTGTCCGTCGGCTCCCGTGAGCGCAGCGGCCGGGCCAATCGCCCCGGTGCCGCTCCTGTTCGCCCCGACGCCTGTGCTGATGGCTCGCGTCGGTGGTGGCGACGCCGAGGAACGGTCGCGCCTGTGACGCCCGCGACGACGCTCAGCCGACCAGCGCGCGCAAGGCCCGCTGCACCCCGTCGGTGATGACGCCTGAAGCGACCTCCTTCGCGCGCTCGACGAGCGCTGGCGCCGCGAGCCGTTGGAGCACCGCAGCGAAGCGTGGCCCGGTCAGCCCGAAGCGCGGCGCGCCGAAGCCCACGCCAGCGAGCTCGAGCCGGTGCGCCGTGTAGAACTGGTCGAGCAGGTGCGGCAGCACGGCCTGCGCAAGGCCGGCGCGCGCCACCGCGTGGGTGGTGCCGATGCCGCCGTGGTGCACCGCCGCCGCGCAGCGCGGGAAGAGCAGGTGGTGGGGCTCCTCATCGACGACGCAGACCCACTCGTCGTCCGCCAACTGAAAGCCCGCCCAGCCGCGCGACACCAGCACCCGGCGCCTGGCCAGCCGCGCGCCGTCCGCGATGGCGGCCGCCGTGCGCGCGGGCTTCGGGTCCGCCATGCTGCCGAAGCCGACGAAGACGGGGGGCTCTCCTGCCGCGAGGAACGCTGCCGCCTTCTCCGACAGCGCGCCGGCGTCGTCGTGGAACACCGCGCCCGTCTGGTGCACCTCGCGCGCCGGCGGCAGCTGGCTCGCGAGCGGGAAGAGTGACGGCTCGGCCGCCAGCAGGCACACGTCGGCGAGGAAGGTGGGCCACACCGCAGGCACCGGCGCGAGGCCCACCTCGGCGCGCCGGCGGTTGAGCGGGCCCTTGAGGAAGGCGCCCCAGAGCAGCTCGTTGAAGCGCCAGCTGAGCCGGTTGAGCCACGCGGGCAACGTCTGCGCCCGCACGAAGGGCGCCGGGTGCTCGGCCGAGGGAAGGAGGAACGGCGACAGCGCGAGGAAGCGGTACGGCACGTCGTGGAGCTCCGCGAGGAGCCGTCCGGCCGCGAACACCGAGCACCCCAGCACGAGGTCACAGCGCCCGGCTGCCTCTCGCATCGCGTCGACCTGCGCGTCCACCTCGCGCCGCAGGAGCGGCAGCGTGCGCAGCAGGTCGATGAAGCGCCCCTCCGCGGCCGCGCGGGAGACCGCCGCGTAGTCGAGTCCCACCCCCGTCGCCTCGAGGCCCCGGGCGCGCACCCACCCGAGGCTGCTCGGCGGCACGAAGACCTCACACGCGTGGCCGGCCGCGACGAGCGCCTTCGCCGTCAGCACCGCTGGCTGCACGTCGCCTCGCGTCCCGAACGCCGCCACCAGCACCCGCATGGCGCCAGCACATGCACCCGGTCGCGAAATGTCGAGCCCGAAGACGACACCCGTCGAGTCGTCCGAGCGGAAACAGGCTCCACGCCCAGACCTCGGGCCCCGACAGCAGAGCACCAGCAGCGCGGAGCCGGCGCTCCGGCTGCCCGGCAGAGCGCAGCGCTGACCGGCCGACCGGACACTGCCCCGCGCGCAGACACGCCACCGGGCCCTCGCGACGCGACAGGTCGCCAACAATCCCGGGCACCTGCGGGCGGCATGGGCGGTGCGATGGACTCCGCCAGACCGTCAACCAGGGAGTCACATGCGAACGAACATCGTGTTGTTGGTGGTGGTGGCGCTGTCGGGGTGCGGGGTGTCGTTCGACGGGGGCGACGTCGCGCGGTCGGCGCCCCGAACGTCGAGGCAGCCCGTGCTCTCCTGCCCGGCGTCACCAGCGAAGAAGGTCTTCACGTCGGCGATGTGCCTCTGCGGTGACTACGCGGCAGTCGGACAGGGCGCGTGGGTGCAGGGCGGCGCGGCTGGCCTCAACGGCAGCCTCGACGTGGTCGGCCGGCACGACTTCTCAGGCGACGTCGTCGCGTACGGCGGCGTGAGCGGCGTGGGCGACCTCACCGTCGGAGGCTCGCTCTCGACCGCCGGCAGCGTGGACACCGTCGGCGACATCGAGGTGGCCGGCGACCTCAACGCCGCGAGCGGGGTGTCGGGCGTGGGCCGGCTCACCGTGAAGGGGACTCTCCGGACCCCAGAGGCCGAGGCGTGGACGGGTCGCGCCTCCATCGGCGCGAAGGGCGCGGTCGAGCCGCTCTCAGGCCCGCCCTGTGGCTGCGGCAAGGACCAGGTGCTCGACATCGCCGCCGTGATGGCCACGGCCATCGAGCGCAACGACAACCAGGCTGCTGGCCTCTCGCTCCACGAGAGCATCGGAGAGCGCAGCCTCGTGCTGGGCAGCGGCAGCTACGTCTTCGACGGCGTGCAGGCGGTCGGCGCGCACACCCTCACCGTCGACGGCGCGGTGGCGCTCTTCGTGAAGGGCGACTTCGAGACGGTGGGCTCGACGCACCTGAAGCTGACGCCGGGCAGCACGCTCGACCTCTACATCGACGGCGAGGTGAACATGGTCGGCGACTCGTCGTTCGGCGAAGGCGCCAGCCCGGGTGCGGTGAAGCTGTACGTGGCAGGCACGCGGAAGCTGGGCCTGGTCGGCAGCCAGTCGGTGGTGGGCTCCATCTACGCCCCCGCGTCGGATCTCGAGCTCGTCGGCGAGTCCACCTTCGACGGAGCCCTCTTCGTGCGCAACGTCCACGGCGTGGGTCGATTGAGCGTCACCTTCGCGGGCCAGAAGGTCGCGGAGCCCGGCGATGAGCTGTGCCGGGCGCAGCCGGTGGTGAAGGGCATCGAGTGAGCGGCGGTGCTCCGACCCCCGGCGATGCGCTGTGCCGGGCGCAGCCGCTGGTGAAGGGCATCGCTGGTGAAGGGCATCGAGTGAGCGGCGTTGCTCCGAGCCCCGGCGAGGCGCTGTGCCGGGCGCAGCCGGTGGTGAAGAGCATCGAGTGAGCGCCGTTGCTCCGACCCCGTCGCGGAGCCCGGCGGGCGCAGCCGGTGGTGAAGGGCGTCGAGTGAGCGCCGCTGATTTCCGTGACTGGACGCCGAAAGTGTGGCGCATTCCCGCGCGGCCATGTCTTTCGGCGTCCTCCTGCTCGTGTCTGCCCTCGCCGGAACTCCCGCACCTGCTGCCGGCAAGGGCACACGCTTCGAGCAGGGACAGAAGCTCTTCAACCAGGGGGACTTCGAGGGCGCGCTCAAGCAGCTCGACGTCGCCGCAGCCGAGGAGCGTGAGCCGGCGGTGCTCGAGAAGGTGCACCTGCTGCGCGGCCAGTGCTTCTCGGCGCGCCAGGACTTCGTGCGCGCCGAAGACGCGTTCGCGCTCGCGCTCGACTCGAACCCTGACGCCTCGCTCGACCCGGCGCGCGTCGACCCGACGGTGGTGAAGCTGCTGGACGCGGTGCGTACGCGGCTGACGGCGACGCTCATCGTCAACTCCACGCCGCCGGGCGCCAGCCTCTTCCTCGACACGAAGAACGCTGGCGTGACCCCCCAGACGCTGCAGGCCCCCATCGGCAAGCACAAGCTCGAGGCCCGTTGGGGCGACGGCCCGATGACGCCCCTCGAGCTCGTCATCAAGCCGAAGAAGGAGGTCCGCATCGAGTTCGTCCAGGGCCAGGCGCCACCGCCCGTGCTGGTGCCGGTGCAGCCCGAGCCCAAGGCCCTCAAGCCGTTCGGCGACGTTCGCGGCATCTTCGACGCGTCGGCGGCCGCGGGCGCCGTGCCGACCGGCGCGATGGAGATCGGCGGTGGCTTCGAGTGGAGCTACCTGCGGCTCGGGCTGTACGCGCGCTTCCCCGCCTACTTCGGCGTGGTGCTTCGCGGCGCCTTCGTGGTGCCCATCCTCGCGCGCTTCAACGCGTACATCGAAGCGCATGTGCCCCTGCTCTTCCGCAACGGAGGCGCGGGCTTCGGCTTCGGCGGCGCTGGCGGCGGCGAGTTCCTCTTCCTCCCGTGGTTCGGCGCGTTCGCGCAGGTCGGCGGTCAGCACCTCGTCATCAACACCAACCGCGCCGACAACACGACCTTCACCGCGTCGGGCGGCGTCCGGCTGCGCCTGCCGTGACCCGCAGCCTCAGTCCTTGAACTGCCCGGCGAGGGTCGCCAGCATCGGCTTCGCGTCGTCGCGCACCTGGTCGTAGTGCTTGCGCGTCAAGAGCAGCGCGGACAACGCGCGGTCGGTCTCGTCAGGTGACACCTTCTCGGCGCCGTGGACGAAGGCGATGTCGTCCTCGCCCTCCGTCATCGGGCGAATGTCCCAGCCCTGGTCCGTGACGATGTTCTCGGCCACCAGCAGCACCGCCACCGACGGGTGCGGGAAGCCGCCCACCATCAAGTGGTGGTGATTGCCCACGGCGAGCGCGATGGCGGGGCCGACCTGCCACTGCTCCAGCACCTTGCGACCGATGCTCTGGTGCAGCTGATCAACAACGAGCCACCAGGCCGCGCTCAACTGCACTGGCAGCTTGTTCGCCTTCAGGTACTCGCTGAGGCCGATGAGGCCGATGGACATGCCGAGGTCGTGCAGCAGCCCGATGAGGAAGGCGTTCTCGGCCTCGAGGCAGGTGTTCCGGGCCACCGCGCGAGACACCCACGCGACCGCGGCGCTGTGCCGACGCACCTGCTCGAGCGTCTTGTTCATTCCTTCGGCGCGGATGACGGTCATCTTCATCGCCGCCTCCATCACGATGTCGCGGGCCGCGGCGAGGCCCACGCGGGTGAGCGCCTGCTTCAGCGTCGCCGACGGCATCTCGCCCCGGTAGAGCGGCGAGTTCGCCAGCCTCAGCACCCGCGCCGCGAGCATGGGCTCTCTCGCGAGCAGCTTCGCGATCTGCTCGATGGAGGTGTCGGCGCGGCGCGAGAGCTCGTGGATCTCGAGCGCCACCGTGGGCGGTCGGGGAAGCACCTGCGAGCCCTTCTCGATGAACGCCTCGAGCCACCCGCTGAACGCCTCTGTGTCGGGCTCGGTCGCATCCTCGGTGATGCTGTGCGTTCCACGGCCGTAGTTGGGGTTGCGCTGTGCGAGGAGCATGACGCACGTCTCCTGTGCAAAGGGCGTGCGTTCTGCGGTCACGCGGGACCCGAGCGGCCACCCCGGGTCACCACAGCCCAGTGGGGTCGCGATGACCCTCGCCCGTGTGGAGCACCACTGCATGCCGCAGATCACGCGCTGGGCCCGCTTCGCCCGGTCCCGGCGTGTACTCGGGCGAGCCGAACATGACACCCGGCTTCTCGCGCACCTGGTTGACGAGTGCTTCGCCTTCCTTCGACGACGCGGTGGAGTAGGAGGCGCCGGTGCTCTTCGCCGTGCTCACTCTCGTCCTGGCGTCTGCTGATGGCGCGGTCACGAGTGACGGCGGGCCGGGCCCCGACGCTGGCGTGGTGTTCGAGGTGGTGCCGCCCGAGGCCCTGCCGCTGCGGGTCGAGCGCGTCGAGCTCACCGGCTTCTCCTGGACGAAGCCGGCCGTCGTTCACCGGGAGCTGCAGCTCGACCTGCCCGGCCTGGTGACGGCGGAGCAGTGGTCGCTGGGGATCACGCGCTTGTGGAACTGCGGGCTCTTCAGCCGGGTGGACGGCCGGCTCGAGCGTCGCCCCGAGGGCGTGGTGGCCGTGCTGGATCTGGAGGAGCGCTTCTCGCTCAACCCGCTCTTCAGCTTCGGTGTCGGTGGTGGCGCGGCCTGGGTGCGCGTCGGCGCGAACGACACCAACTTCCTCGGCCGCTTCCTCGAGTGGGGGCTCCGGTACGAGCGCTTCCTCGCTTTCAACGGGGGCCAGGTGTGGTTCCGCGACCCGCGGCTGTTCGGCAAGCGGCTGGTGGGCCTCGCGCAGGTGGAGTGGCTCTTCCGCCCGCGGCCCGAGTACACGCGGCGCCGCCTGCAGGGCCTCGTGGACGTGCTGCACGAGGTCGATGACGTGATGCTGCTCGGGCTGCGCACGGAGGTGTTCCGCGACGAGTACTCGAGGCCCCTCGTCGGAGAAGCCCGGCTCCCGCGCGACTTGCAGGGCGTGATGGTGCACTCGTCGATTCGGGTCGGCCGGGTCGACACCGTGCGGCTGCGCGAGTCGGGCGTGTCGCTCGAGGTGCGGAACACCGTGGGGTTCACCAACGAGCCGGGCGCGACGTTCTTCATGCAGTCGTGGGCCGAGGCGCTGGGGTTCCTCATGCTGGGGCAGCGCTTCAACCTCGCGGTGCGGGTGCAGGGCGGCCTGTCGTCCACCGCGCCGACCGAGCAGCGCTTCTACCTGGGCGGGCTCGACCTCGTGCGCGGCTACGACGACTCCACCCTGCGCACCGAGCAGTTCGTGCTCGGCAACGTCGAGCTGCGGGGCGTGGCGTTCGACTCCACCTGGTTCGCGGTGGTGCCTGCCGTCTTCGTCGATGGCGCGCTCGCCCGCACCGAGCAGTTCGGCTCGCGTGGGTTGCTGTCGGCGGGCGTGGGCGTGCGGCTGCTGGTGCCGAAGATGCTGCGCACCGGCCTGCGCGCGGACCTCGCGGTGACGCTGGTCGGAGGGCAGCCGCAGGTCGGCTTCTCGTTCGGCGTGTTCCAGTTCTTCTCGTCCACCGACCGGCTCGCGATTCGCTGAGGCGCCCGGCTACTTCTTGCAGAGCTCGACGGTCTTCTTGTCCCAGTCGAGGAGCCCCGTCATGATCGTGTTCGCGACGCCGTTGTCCTCGGTGGTGAAGCCCAGCCCGAGCCGCAGGTCGCGCCACATGCCGTAGGCGTGGAAGAGCTCGCCGGGCGTTCGCTCCCAGAAGATCTCGATCTGGTAGTCCTGCTCGAAGCTCGTCGCCGGGTCGGGGTTCCTGAACATCGCCGGCGCGGGCAGCCAGGTGCGGGCGATGAGCAGCGGGCCGAAGCTGGTCTTCCCCTCGGGCGGCGTCACCCGGCGCAGGCCGCCCTTCAGGTTCGAGGTGTACGGCGCCGTCACCAGCTTCGCCGTGAGCGTCACGTCCCAGGTGAGCGTCGGAGTGGTGCGCTTGCTGA
Organism: Myxococcaceae bacterium; assembly: GCA_016793095.1. Classification (GTDB taxonomy): domain Bacteria; phylum Myxococcota; class Myxococcia; order Myxococcales; family Myxococcaceae; genus Xiheimicrobium. Next base: position 18,627 of record JAEUJQ010000073.1, read on the forward strand.
AGGCGTCGGCGTCGCTCGTGTACGTGCGCGTGTACGCGTCGTAGGCCTCGGGGTACTGCGCCTTCTGGTCGAGCGCGGAGACGACGGCCTCGAGCTTGTCGAGCGTGCACGGGAAGACGTTGCTGACGAAGAAGCCGCGCGCCTTCGACGGGTCCACCACGTCTTTCAAGCCGACCACCGCGAGCTCGTCGGGCGTCAGCCGGGTGATGAAGCCGCGCCCGGGCTTGTCGGCGGTGAGCGTGTCGGCCTTCCCCGCCGTCTGCAGCTTGAGCGCGGCCTCGACGACCTCGGCGTCCTTCGCGTCCTTCGACGACGACCAGAACCACCGCAGGTTGCCGTCGAGGTCTTCGGGCGCGGGCGCCGCCTGGGGGCCACACGCGGCGAGGAGAGCGAAGAGGACCGGACCGGAGCGGCGCATGACGCGGCGCCTACCACGCAGAGGCTGCCGCTGAGGAGGCCCCGTGCTACGCCGCGCCCATGGCCAACCCCATCGCGACGTTCGAGACCTCGCTCGGCACGTTCACCGCCGAGCTCTACAAGGACCAGATGCCCTACACCGTGGAGAACTTCGTGAAGCTCGCGACCAGCGGCTTCTACGACGGGCTCCACTTTCACCGGGTGATCAACCAGTTCATGCTGCAGTTCGGCTGCCCGCACTCGAAGGATCCGAACAGCCCGCGCGCCGGCACCGGCGGCCCGCCGTGGGGCGACATCAAGGACGAGCACACCGCGAAGCTGTCGAACGAGCCCATGACGCTGTCGATGGCGAACACCGGCCAGCCGAACTCGGGCGGCTCGCAGTTCTTCATCAACACCGTGCACAACCACTACCTCGACTGGTTCACGCCCGGTCCGTCCAGGCACCCGGTGTTCGGGAAGGTCGTCACCGGGCAGGACGTCATCAAGAAGATCGAGACGACTCCGACCGACGCCAGCGACCGCCCGCGCACGCCGGTGAAGGTGATCAAGGTCACCGTCGCCGAGGCCTGAGCGAGTCAGCGCCCCGCGAGCCGCGAGGAGGAAGGATGGCCGGTGGGAGCGCCCCACCGCCCCTCCGCTCAGCGCGCAGTGGCCGTCAGGGTCGCCGATGAGTAGGCGCTGTAGGCGTGCACCATCACGTACCAGGTGCCGGCGCGTGGCGTGGCGTTCACCGTCTCATTGCTGTCCGAGCGGTAGGGGCGCGCGTCGTACGCGGTGAGCGTCGGGGGCGTGCCGTAGCGCACGTAGAGGTCGGCGTCGCCGCTCGTGCCGCGCAGCGCGAATGAGAGGCTGGTCACGCTGGCGCCCACCTCGAACCGGTACACCTTCGTGCTGCTCGACGCGCCCGAGAGTGAGACCGGCGTTCCGTTCGACAGCGGCGTGCCCGTCCCGCCCGGCGTCCCCGCGTCGGGAGCGCCAGGGCCCGGCGTGGGCGTCGGCGCAGGAACGCCGGCATCGACCCTCACGCCGCCGTCCGTGACCCCCGAGGGCGGCGTCGTCGGCGCCACGTCGATGGGGCGCGCCTGGCAGAGGCCCGTCGCGTTGCAGAGCGTCGAGCAGCAGTCGGAGTTCCGGGTGCAGCGCTCCTGGGCCTCCTTGCAGAGCGGGACGCTCGCGGGGCCGCAGCGCAGCGCCCCCTGCGTCTGGTAGCCGGTGAGCTTCCCGACGCCGAGGAGCCGGTTCGCGAGCGAGCGGGTCCGGCCGAGGAGCAGCGCGCGCTTCTGCGCCTGGTCGGGACGGCCTTCGTACGAGAGGTACTCGCTCATCACGCCGCACGCGTGCTCGACGTCGCTGCGCTGGAAGGGCGCGAGCTCGGCGAAGGACTGGATGACAGGCTCGGACTGGGCGTTCGGCGTGTAGAAGCCGGTGAGGTAGTACGTGCTGCCCAGCGTCCAGAAGAGCTCGTAGCTGCCGCGCGGGTTCGAGCGGCGAATCCACTCCGCCAGCGTGATGGGGCCGGTCGGCGCGAGCGCGGGGTCGAGCACGGTGCGGCCGGTGGAGCCTTCAATCTCCACCATCGGCGCGACGTGCCAGCCCCAGGTCACGCTCGCGGACGGGTACAAGGTGCCCGTGAGGTACTGTGCGCTGGACGGCACGCGTCGGGTCGCGAGCTCCATCGACATGTAGAGGGCGCGCGCGTAGCAGCCGTCCTCGGTGAAGGCGTAGGGCAGGTAGGCGCGCGTCGAGTCCACCAACTGCGCCGCGAGCTGGGCCTGCTGAGGCGTGACGCGAGCGCTCTGCTCCGAGATGCCGAGGTCGTCGAGCCCGGAGACGTCGTCCGAAATGACCACCGAGGCGTCGCCGCACGCCGCGAGCACTGCGCTGATGGTGATGATGAAGCGTCGCTGCATGGGCCCCTCCTGGCGCCCCCCTTTTCTGCGCGGCCGGGTTTGTACTGGCGAGCGCCCATGTAGGCGCAAGAGGTGAGCGTCACCGTTTCCAGACGGTGCGGCGCGCGCGCTCCATCACTGCAAAGCGGTCTGTCATGGGTGGAGCGCACGCGCCGCACTCCGAGGCTTGCGGGAGACCAGCGCCGATGCGATGGCGGGTGAGACGAAGCCGGAAGAGTCACCCTCAGGCCGAGGAGCGCAGGCCGAACGAAGGCGAAGTCGAACTGGGGAAGCGTGAGACGAAGCCGGAAGAGAGGGCGGAGTCGACGAGGCGAGCGTCACCTCGTCACCTTCAGGCCGAGGAGCGCAGGCCGAACGAAGGCGAAGTCGAACTGGGGAACATGAAACGGCTCAGGCGAGGGTTTGGCGGAGTGCTGTCGGCGGTGACCGCGTTCGTCGCGGTGTTCCTGTTCTGGAGCCGGCACGTACCGTTCACCGTCGCGGAAGCGGACCGCGCCCCACCGGGCCTGCGCGCGCCGACCGACCTCCTGGACGGCGGCGTGACGCTGCGCTTCCTCGGCGTGTCCGGCTACGAGGTGAGCGACGGCGTGACGACGGTGCTGCTCGACCCCACACCGACGCGGCCGCCACCGCTCGCGCTGCTCCTGCCGCTCGACCCCGACGAGGCGCTCGGCGCGAAGGAGTGCCCGAAGGCCGACCTCATCCTCGTCAACCACACGCACTACGACCACGCCCTCGACGTGCCGGCCATCGCGAAGCGTACGGGCGCGCTGGTGGCGGGCTCCCAGAACACGGTGAACCTCGCCCGCTCCCGTGGCGTGCCCGAGGCGAAGACGCGCGTGGTGAAGGCCGGTGAGCGCTTCACGGTGGGGACCTTCACCATCGACGTCGGCCGCTCACGCCACACGCGCATCGCCGGCCTGTCGGAGCCGATGAGCGGCCCGTTGCCCGTGGAGGCGGGCCGGCTGTGGTTCTGGCAGTACACGCTCGACGAGACGCTGTTCTTCAGGCTCGAGGCGAACGGCACCTCCATCTGGTGGCACCCCACCAGCACCTGGGCCGACGGAGAGCTTCCTCCGACTGCTCCACCCGCCGGTACGCTCATCGTCGGCGTCACCGGGGAGGCGCAGACCGTGGACAAGGCGCGCGGCCTGCTCAGCGCTACGCGGCCGAAGTTCGTGCTGCCGACGCACTACGACAACTTCTTCCAGCCCTGGGAGAAGGGGCTCGGCCTGATGCCGGGGCTCGACCTGCCCGCCGCCCGCGCCGCCTTCGCCGCGGTGGACGCTGGGACGACGTGGGTGGTGCTCGACCAGGGAGAGCGCATCGTCCTGCCGCCGGACGCGCCCCGCGACTGAGGCTGGCGCTCCCTCGTGTCGCGGAGCGCGTCGTCCAGAGCAGGCGGAGAGGTCAGTTGCCCAGCGAGCGCAGGAGCGCGAGCGCGCCCTCGGACAGGAACATCACCGCGCAGACCGGAACGAGCAGGCCGAGCGCGCTCCCCAACAGGTGGTCGCGGTGGCGCAGCTTCGACAAGGCGAGCGCGTAGTTGAGCGGCGGCGTGAGGATGAGCACCGTGCGCAAGAGCGCGACCGAGAGGACGGGCCGTCGCTCGAGGCCCGCGAGCACCGCCTTCGCGGGCGGCCACCGCACCTCCGCGAGCGGCGCACCGCCGATGCCCCGCACCACCGCGAAGACGATGGCCGACGCCAGCACCGCGCCCGCATAGCCGATGAGGAACGCCTCGAGCGGTCCCCACACCACCCGCGCGAGCAGCAGGAAGACGACGCCCGGCACCTGCACGAGCAGCCCGACCGCGAACAGCGCCACGAAGACGACGAGGGCCCACCCTCCCGCTGCCGCGACCGTCTCCCGCAGTCGGTCCGTCGTCAGCTGCGATGACAACCCCGTCACCCGCGCGAGCCACCACCCTCCAGCGAGCAGGAGCGCCAGCGCCGCCAGCCGCAGCCAGGTGCGAGACCTCGAAGGAGTGACCGCAGGCATCATGCGCCCTTCATGCGCGATGGCGACCGCCCTCGTCGAGGGTGTTCCCGAAAACCCGTGGCGCTCGAAGGGTCACGGGCACATGCCGCCGCTGCAGGTGCCGGTCTGGCACCAGTTGCCGGCGCAGCACCGCTGGGCCGGGCCGCCGCAGGACTGGCACGTGGCTGACGACGACGAGGAAGAAGAGCAGACGTTGGCCTGCCCGCAGTACGTGTTGCGCGTGCAGCAGGCCTGGCCGTTGGCGCCGCAGGGGCTGCAGGTGCTGCTCTGCTCCGAGGTGTACGGCGCCACGCACGAGCTGAAGCTGCAGCTCTGCTGGCCAGGCCCACCGCACGGCGTCGAGCTCGAGCCCGAGCACGAGCCTCCGTTGCACCGGCCCGAGAAGATGGAGTCGCACTCGGCGCCCTGGATGACGCAGGTGGCGCCGCGGCCGCAGCAGCCCCCGCCGAAGCAATAGTTCCCCTGGCAGCACGGCTCGCCCGGCGCGCCGCACGTCTGGCAGGTGGAGCCGTTGCACACGAGCCCCGAGCCGGAGCAGAGGTTGCCGGCGCAGCACTGCTGGCCCTCGCCGCCGCACGTCCCGCACGAGCCGGGCAGGCCCTGGCACACCTGGCCGTTGGTGGGACACGTCGCCCCGCGCGCGACGCACACCTGGCTCGCGCAGCAGCCGCCGTTCGCGCACGTGTTGTTCTGACAGCACGGCTGGCCCGGGCCGCCGCAGGCCGTGAAGGCCCCGCCCACGCACACGCTGTTCGGCGCGCTGCCGTTCGCGCCGGGAGGGATGCAGCGGTTCGTCGAAGGGTCGAGGCACGAGCCGCCGGCACAGGGCGTCGCGCCGGGGCACGGGGGGGCATAGGCCGAACCGCAGCCCGCACAGGTGTTGTCGGCGATGCACGCGCGGTTGGCGTCGCAGGCCTGGCCCACCGCCACGCAGACGCCGTTGGGGCCGGCGCAGCCCGAGGTGCACCGCTGGTCCGAGCAGACCGGTTGGCCGGGCGCTCCGCAGGGCGCCGTGCAAGTGCCCGCGTCGCCGCAGGCCACGTACGCGCCCGTGCAGCGGTTGAAGGGCGGGCAGCAGCTCTGCCCGGTGTTCCCGCAGGCGCCGCAGCTGCCGCTCATGCACGTGCCGCTGCCGTAGATGGAGTTGCACGACTGACCGCTCGCCGTGCAGCGGTTGCCGGTGCAGCAGCCGCCGGCCGAGCACTCTCCGCCGGGGCAGCAGGGCTGGTTGGGCCCACCGCACGTCTGGCAGAAGCCGTTGCTGCAGATGGTCCCTGCGTCGGCGCTGCTGCTGCACTGGCTCCCCGCGCAGCAGGGCTGGTTGGGTCCTCCGCAGGCGGTGCACGTCGAGGTGCTGCTCGAGGTCGTGCAGGCGAACCCCGACTGGCAGGTGTTGCCCTGGCAGCAGCGCTGGCCGCTGCCGCCGCACGTCGCGCAGACCGGGTTGGTGGTGGCGCCGGTGCAGGCCCCTGCGTCGCAGGCGCCTCCGAGGCAGCAGGGCTCGCCGATGGCGCCGCAGGCCCGGCACATGCCAGCCGAACACACGCCTTCAGCGCAGCGGCTGTTGGCGCAGCACTGCTGGTTCAGCCCGCCGCAGGGCGTGCACTGGTTCGTCCCGGTGCAGGTGCGGCCGACGTCGCAGGCCGAGCCGCTGGCCCGGCAGACCTTGTTGTTCGGGTCCCGCACGTCGCAGCAGCCGGTGTTGCACTGGTCGTTCGCACAGCAGGGCTGGTTGAGTCCGCCGCAGCCCGCGCAGGCGCCCGTCGCGAGGCAGAGGTCGCCCCCGAAGCACACCGCGTTGGTCGCGAGGCAGCGGTTGGCGCGGTCGCAGCAGCCGCCGTTGCACACGCTGCCCGCGCAGCACGGCGTTCCCGGCGTGCCGCAGGCCGTGCAGGTGAGGCCCGAGCAGACCGTCTGCGGCTGGCTGCAGTACTGGTTCTGACAGCACTGCTGCCCACCCTGACCGCAAGCGACGCAGGTCGTCGACGAGATGGAGCAGACGGCGCCCGTCGCGGTGCACTGGTTGCCGCAGCACGGCTGGGTGAGTCCGCCACAGGCGCCGCAGGAGCCGTTCATGCACATCTGGTTGTTCGCGCACATGTTCCCCGCCGCGACGCACACCTGGTTGTAGGCGCAGCCGCCGTTGTTGCAGACGTTGCCCGGGCACGCCGGCTCGCCGGGGTTGCCGCAGACACGGCAGATGTTGCCCTGGCAGATGGTGTTGGCGCCGCACAGGCTGCCGGGGCAGCACGCCTGGCCGGGACCGCCGCAGGTCTGGCAGTTGCCGCCCACGCACGCGAGGCCCGCGCCCGAGCAGCGGTTTCCGGGGCAGCACACCGCGCCCGCCATGAGGCCGCAGTTCGCCGGCACGCACTGGCCCATGCGGCAGTTGTTCCCGGTGCCGCAGGGCGTGTTGTCGGGCACGTTCATCGAGACGCACGCGGGCTGGCCGAAGGAGTCACAGGTGAGGGCGCCGCTCACGCACGGGCCCATGCCCGCGTCGCAGGGGCCGGTGAAGGAGCAGGCGCCGCCGCCGCCCGTGCCGCCGCCCGCCGTGGAGCCGCCCGCCGTGGACCCGCCCGCCGCGGAGCCGCCCGCTGCGGAGCCGCCCGCGTCACCGCCTGCGCTCGCACCACCGCCGGTGCTCGAGGTGCCGCCACCCGTGCCCGAGACGCCGCCACCGCTGCCCGCGTCGGTGTCAGCCGGCGGTTGCGGACAGCCGAGGAGGAACAGACTGCTCAGGAGCAGCGCGCGTGCCGGAGTCATGGAGAGTCCCCTTTCCGTCGAGACGCTAACAAGTCGCGATCGCCGCGCGAGCCCCGTCGCCCCGGCTTCGACGCAGCGGGACGAATCAGGGCGCCGGTCGGGACAGGCCGACCAGGGTGACGCCGCCGGGGAGGTTCCGGGTGCCCCGCGCCGTCAGGCCGGCGCGCTCGTAGAAGGGCACGTTGCGCGGGTTCGTCGTCTCGAGCCACACCCCGCGGCCGCCGGCGGCGGCGCGCGCGAGGCCCTCATGGAGCAACGCCGAGCCGACCCCACCGCCCTGCCGCGACGGGTCGACCGCGAGCTGCAGCAGGTAGTCGTGGGGCGTGGGCGCGAGGGTTCGGTGGAGCTCCGTCGTCGGCCCTTCGACCACCCGCAGCCGCTGGATGGCGCGTGCGCCGAGCACGAGAGGGGCTGCCCACAGGCCGGCGCGCAGGTAGCGCCAGAGCGACTCCTCGAACGGACCGTCGATGGGCAGCCAGAGCGCGACCGCCGACGGCGCCGCGTCACTCGAGTCAACTCGTCCGCCGCTCTGGCGCACGAGGCGCAGCAGGCGCGAGGCGAGCCAGGTGAGCTTCGCGGCACGGGTCGCCTCGTCGGGCAGCACCCACACGAAGGCGGGATCGCGCGCGAACGCCCGCCCGAGGAGCGAGGCTGCGGCCACGTCCAGGTGGGCCACGAGCTCCATGGCTCAGGGCAGCGACACGCCGCGCCCACCCCCGAAGAGCTGCAGCACCTCGTCGCTCGACAACGGCCGGCTCCAGAGCGCGAGCTGATCGACGCGCCCGGGGAAGAAGTCGAACGCCGGTGACGCGCCAAAGTCGGCTCCCACGAGGATGGGCAGGTCGGAGTACGCCAGCGGGCCCTCGAAGGCGCGCTCGGCCACGCGCCGCCCGTCGAGGAAGAAGCGCAGCACCGCGCCGTCGAAGGTGAGCACCGCGTGGCGCCACCGGCCCGGCTCGAGGTGCGGCACCTGGAAGAGCCCGTCAGTGTAGAGGTAGCGCCCTGCGCTCCCGACGGTGGCCTCCATGCTGGTGGCGCCGTTGACGCGAATCATCCACGAGAGGAAGGGGGAGACCCAGACGGCGGGGCTCTGCGGCTTCACCACGAGGGTCGCGGGGCCGGTGAGCTCTCGGGACGGGTTGAACCAGATGCTGACGGAGAGCCGCTGGGGGCGCAGGTCGGGGGCGTCGGGGATGACGGCCCAGCCGGTGCGACCGTCGAGCACAGCCGCGCGTCCGAGCACGCCGACGCCTCCGAAGACGAACTCGCCGACGACCACGCCGTCGTGTTTGCCCGAAGAGTCGTGCAGCAACTGACCATGCGCGTCGTCGAAGTCCCACAGGCCCACCAGGCCGTCCCGGAGCGAGCCTCCACTCGGCGCGGGCGTCGTCGGAGGCGACAGGGGCGCGGGAGCGGACCTGCTCGCTCGCAGGCCCAGGACGACGGCCCCCGCGGCGAGCGCGACGGCCAGCGAGACGAACAGCAGCGTGCGGTTCATGCGCCCCTCATACGCTCCGCTACCCAGCGAGTCACCGGGCCGCACGGTCGTCGCGAAGAGCGGTCATCGAAGCTCAGCGGCCGCCCGGCGCGTCGAGGAAGGTGCCGAGCACGACCCACCGGCGTGCGTCGCGTGCCCGCCCTGGCTTCGCACGCAGCGGCGTCGTGTAGTGCCAGAAGGGGAGGCGGTAGCAGGTGACGCCGCCGACGGTGGCGACGGAGCGCTCCTCGCTGAAGTGCCCCGCCTGCTCGTAGACGAGCGACTGGCCGGCGACCGCGCTCGTGCAGAAGGTGAGGTGCAGGTCGGTGTAGCCGTCGCGCGCGTCCGGGTCCTCGGGGTGGTGGTCGTTGTGCGGCCCGGCGTAGTCCCCGGGGCCGTAGCAGAGGACCTGCGTGCCCCAGCCCCGGCGGAGCGGTCTGCCGGCGAGCCGCTGCGCGAAGGTGTAGTAGCTCTCGCTCGCGAGCAGGTCGTGCAGGCCGATGTCGCCAGCGCGGCGAAAGCCCTTCGAGCGCCGCGAGGCGAACGTCGCCGTGCGTACGCGCACCGTCTTCGGCAGCAGCTCGCCGTAGTCGTGCCGCATGCCCGTGATGGTCCACGGAGGAATCGGGTCCTCCATGGGCGTGAGCACGTCCTTCATGGCGCGATCGAGCAGCGCCGTCACCGCGCGGGCCCTGGCCGTGTCGAGCAGGTCGTCAGCAGCGAGGAAACGGGACGAGCCGAGCGAGACCCGCGTCCGGCCGTTCAGCACCGCGCGCCCACGCGGCGAGAGGAGCGCTTCGAACTCGTCGGGGACGCGTCGCATGGGGCCTGGTGCACGAGCAGCGAGCTGCTGGGGCGGCTCTGCGCACCCCGCCGGCTCGAGCGTGGCGCTCGGACTCAGCTCGGCGTCGCGACCGCGCGCAGCATGTCGAGCGACTCCAGCGCCTTGCCTGCGCCCATCACCACGCTCGAGAGCGGATCTTCGGCCAGGAACACCGGCAGGCCCGTCTCTTCGCGGAGCAGGGTGTCGAGGTTCTTCAGCAGCGCGCCGCCGCCCGCCAGCACGATGCCGCGATCGGCGATGTCACCGGCGAGCTCGGGCGGCGTGCGCTCGAGCGTCATCTTCACCGCGTCGACGATGCCGTTCACCGGCTCGGCGAGCGCGTCGCGGATCTCGTCGCTGGTGATGGTCAGCGTGCGGGGAACACCGGCCACGAGGTCGCGGCCCTTGATCTCCATCGTCATCGCCTCGTCCGTCGGGTACGCCGTGCCGATGCCCATCTTGATGAGCTCGGCCGTGCGCTCGCCGATGAGCAGGTTGTACTTGCGCTTCACGTACTGAATGATCGCCTCGTCGAGCTTGTCGCCGCCGACGCGCACCGACTTCGAGTACACGATGCCGGCGAGCGAGATGACCGCCACGTCCGTCGTGCCGCCGCCGATGTCCACGATCATGTTGCCCGACGGCTCGGTCACCGGCAGGCCCGCGCCGATCGCCGCCGCCATCGGCTGCTCGATGAGGTGCACCTCGCGCGCGCCCGCGTTCTCGGCCGCCTCACGCACCGCGCGCCGCTCGACCTCGGTGATGCCCGACGGAATGCCGATGACGATGCGCGGCTTCACGTTGAACTTCCGCTGGTGCGCCCGCTGAATGAAGTACTTGAGCATCGCCGCGGTGATCTCGAAGTCGGCGATCACGCCGTCCTTCATCGGGCGGATGGCGACGATGTTGCCCGGCGTGCGCCCGAGCATCTCCTTCGCTTCCTTGCCGACCGCGAGCACCTTCTTGCCGCCACGCGCGTCCTGCTGCACCGCGACCACCGACGGCTCGTTCGACACGATGCCGATGCCGCGCACGTAGATGAGGGTGTTGGCAGTACCGAGATCGATCGCGAGATCTCGCGAGAACAGCGTGTGCAACCAGTCGAACATGAGCGGCCCTCTCGCAGCGCCAGGGCGGTCGGCGTTGCAGTCTCAACAGAATACCTCAGGTGCGAAGTTCACGCCAATTGAAGCTGAAACGAATCCGGGCAGTTCGGGACGTGGCCGCGGCAGCTCGGCCTCGGCGCGTGTCGATCACCACTGCTATCGGCCACGGAGGTGTGCGAGGGAGGGCCCATGACGCCGTGGAAAGTGATCGATCGCGCGCCGCTGCCCAAGGGCCAGGAGCTGCAGCTCGCGCAGCGGGGAGACGAGTGGGTCGTTCGCCTGGGCGGGCACACGCTCATGTCATCGCGTGCGCACGCGTCGGAGGAGCTGCTCGCTGCGTGGGCGCTCGAGCGCGTCGCTGCGCCCCGCGACCTGCTCATCGGCGGGCTGGGCTTCGGCTTCACCCTGCGCGCCGTGCTCGATCGCGTGCCCGCCGACTGCCGGGTCATCGTGGTCGAGCTCTCGAAGCAGCTCGTCGAGTGGAACAAGACGCACGTCGCCGACCTCGCGAAACGGCCGCTGGACGATCCGCGGGTCCGCATCGTGGAAGACGACGTCGTCAAGCGCATCGGGGCAGCGTCGAAGGCGTACGACGCCATTCTCCTCGACGTGGACAACGGGCCCTCGGCCTTCACGGCGGCGGGCAACAAGCGGCTGTATGGGCTCGCCGGCGTGGCGGCCTGTCACCGGGCGCTCAAGCTGGGAGGCGTGCTCGCGGTGTGGTCGGCTGGCCCTGATGAAGAGTACGAGCGCGCCCTCGAGCGGCTGCACTTCGAGGTCGACGTCAAGCGCGTGAGCGCGCGGGGAGCCTCAGGTGGCGCGTCGCACGTGCTGTTCTTCGGGAAGAAGACGGCTCCGTCGAGGAAGCCGCGGCGCACGGAGGACTGATGCGCGTTCACCTCGTGGACGGGACGTGGGAGCTCTTCCGCGCGCACTACGCGCCACGACCTCCGCACACGGCGCCCTCGGGCAAGGACCTGAAGGCCACCGTAGGCGTGGTGGGCTCGCTCCTCGGGCTGCTCGCTGACCAGGAAGAGTCCGTCACCCACCTGGCCGTCGCCTTCGACAACCCCATCCGCTCGTTCCGGAACGATCTCTTCGCCGGTTACAAGACCGACGCGGGCATCGACCCGGCGCTGTACGCCCAGTTCGACGATGTGGAGCAGGCGGTGGCCGCGCTCGGGCTCGTCGTCTGGTCGATGAAGGAGTTCGAGTGTGACGACGCGCTGGCCACCGCGGCGGTGCGCTTCGCGAAGGACCCGCGGGTGACGCAGGTGCGGGTGATGACGCCCGACAAGGACCTGGGCCAGGTGCTCTCGGGTGAGCGCGTGGTGCAGGTCGACCGCATGCGCAAACGCGTGTTCACCGAGGCGACGCTGAAGGGCGAGCGCGGCTTCGGCCCGGCGAGCGTGCCCGACTTCCTCGCGCTGGTGGGTGACACGGCCGACGGCATTCCCGGCCTCGAGGGGTTCGGCGAGAAGAGCGCCGCCGCGGTGCTCTCCACGTACCCGCACCTCGAGGACATTCCCGACGACGTGGCGAGGTGGACCCTGAAGGTGCGCGGCGCTGAGAAGCTCGCGGCGACGCTCGCCTCGCACCGGAAGGAGGCGCTGCTGTACCGCACGCTCGCGACGCTGCGCCTCGACGTGCCGTTGCCTGAGCCGCTCGAGGGGCTCGAGTGGAAGGGGGCTCCGCGCGAGACATGGGCCGCCTGGTGCGCCGCGGCCGGGGTGCAGAAGTTCATCGACCGCGCCCGTCACCGCTGAGCGGGCGGGGCGTCGCGCAGGGTTCACTCCAGCTCGAGCGGAGTGAACTGGGTTGGCCACGCCTCTTCGGGCAGCTCGTCGAGGAAGACCGGGGCCGTGGAGAGCGCCGAGAAGCGCTCGTCGTCGCCCCAGAGCGCGAGGTTCTGGGCGAGCTCGTCGGCGGGAATGTCGTAGGGCTGGGTCGGCCGCACCGCGAGGTCCGCGTCGGAGAGCAGGGCGCTCGCCGAGGTGAAGCCCACCAGCTCGAGCGTGGCCTCGGCGTCGGCGGCGAAGAAGCTGGGGAGGGCCTCGACGGCGCGACGTCTCGTGACGGGGCCGCGCGTCGGCTCCGGCTCCTGCCCGAGGTCGAGGTTCAGGTCTCCGAACAACGACTCCAGCGTCAGCGACGTGCTCACGGCCACCTCCCGGCGAAGGCGAGGACGTAGCACATCGTGGCAGACGATTTCACGGGGGCCGGCCGCTGGAGCGCCGAAGACTGAGGCGGCGCTTCACGAGTCTGCGCGAGGCACCTTACTCGTTGCCGTCGGACCAGCCGCCGACCGCGTCCTTCCCGCCCGACGCGAGCGCCGCGCCGTTGAAGGTGACGCCGCCCGAGACGCCCGCTCCGATGCCCGCCGCCGCACCCACGTCTGCGCCCACCGCGACGCTGCCCTTCTCGGCGTCGTAGCCCGCCTTCACCTCTGCCTTCGCGCCGACGCCAGCCCACCCCTCGAGCCTGAGCGCGCCCCCGAGCAGCTCCGAGCCGCCAGCGGAGAGCGCGAACCGCTGCTCCAGGCCCGCACGCACCCCGGCGAAGACCTCAGCGCCAGCCGAGAGCCCGGTCAGCCCGATGCCCGCGCCCGCCTCGCCGCGCACACCAGCGAAGGCGAAGAAGTCGGTGGTGCTCAACACACCGAGGGGTCCAGCGAGGTGGTTGTTGATCTGCGTGGAGCCCCGGTAGGTGGCCCCGGCCTCCAGCAGGCCGTGTGCGCGCACCCCGAAGACGTCGGCCGACGCGATGGCTGCGCCGCGCAGCCCGACCGAGAGCTGCGACTTGTACGTCTGCCAGGTCTGCGCGCCGCGCTCGTCGCCCTCCTGCGAGAAGACCTCAGCGCCGAGGAACCCCTCGCCCCCCACCGACCCGCCCAGCACTCCAGCTTCAGCGAACACCCGGCCACGCAGCCCCGCGAACGCGTCGGACGTCTGCTCCCGCTCGTCGTTGCGGTACTTCGACTTGGCGCCAGCCTCGCCTTCGAGCCCGATGGCCGCCGAGAGCGTCTCCTTCGACGCCTCACCGAAGAGGCGCAGGCGCGCGCCGCTGCGGTCGGCCGACGAGGTGTCGAACTCAGAGAGCGTCTGCTTGTGCGAGCCGTAGTCGAAGCGTCGCGGCGCGGTCGTGCCGTCATCGACGCCGATGGACTTGCCCCACGCCGAGGAGCTCGTGACGACCTTCGCGACGGGCCTCGCGACGCGCTCCGCGTTCTTCGCGAGGTGCTCGGCCTTCGGCTTCACCGCGTCGCGAACCCTCCTGGCCGTGTTCGCGGCGTCTTCGAGGTGCTTCTTGTTGATGGGGGGCAGCTGAACCTGGGGGCGGGCTGGGATCTTCACGGGTGGTCTCTCCTGGTGGCGGCGACAGGCGCCGGTCGTGGGGAGAGGACCCGGACGTCAGGCTTCAGTGGACATGGTCATTTCGTCGAAGCGTCACAGGTCGCTGACGAACCTGAGGGGCGTGCCGCGGTTGGCGCCCGGGCGGTCCTGCGACGAGATGGTCCACACGTCGACGTCAGCGTCTTCGTCGAGGTTGCCGACGCAGGCGACGGTGAGCTGACAGTTGGGGCAGTCGCCGACGACGCCGAGCATCGCGCGCACCTCGGCGGGCAGCTTCGGCAGCAGGTCTTCGACGGTGACGTCACGCTTCTTCGTGTCGGGGCCGTAGCCGACCGAGTCCTGTGGCGAAGGAGAGGGCTGGTCGTCGCGGCGGGTGACGTCGCCCTGCCTGTCGAAGAGATAGAGGTACCGGTTCCCCGGGCCGGGGGCGAAGCCCAGCTCGTGCGGGTGGGTCGTGTAGCGGAGCTGCTCGGAGTGGAACGCGAACTCGAGCGCCATGATCTGCCGCAGCGTCGAGCGGCACTCGTGATCGCGTCGCGGCCCCCGCACCAGGTTGCAGCCGGAGAACGAGAGCAGAACGAGGAGCCACGCGCGCATGCCGGCACCCTCGTACCGCGCCGGCGCGCACAGCTCTATCCGTTTGAGGGGCGGTTTCCGCACCTGGACCGGCGAGCGCGGTCAGCGGCGGTGGAGTTGGTGCGACCGCACGCCGGGTGCACAGAAGCTCGCAGGAGGTGGCCCGCGCCGCCCGCCGTGACGTTCAGCGCAGGCGGACGTCGTAGGCGATGGAGTCGGCTCCGACCGCGACGCGCTCGAGCTTCGCCGGCAGGTGGCCCGCGCGCAGGAACGCGACCAGCCCGGCTCCCAGACAGTTCCCCAGGAGCAGGGTCGCGGCGGGGAAGTCCGACAGGCGGGCCTCGAGCATCACGTCCTTCACGGTGAAGACCATGGTGCCCCGCGAGTAGAACTGGCTGAACGCGCGCTGGGTGGACGCGAGGGCAGTGCGCAGATCTTCCAGGCGCGAGAGCGAGCGGAAGGTGCTCGACAGGTTGCGCGACGCGAGGAGCGTCCCGATCTCCTGAGCGCCCTCGGCCGTGCCGCCGAACTTCGCGCGGGTCAGCCACTCGATGGCGCCGCAGTGCAGCTCGCCAGGCACCCAGCCGACCGGCAGCACCGCTGCCTCGTCGAAGTACGTGGGGTGGTCGGGGAACGCCGCTTTCATCGCCGCGATGGTCTCGACGCCGAACCGCTCCCGCACGCAGGCGAGCAGGTTCAGCCACGCGAAGCCTTTGACCTGCAGCGGCGCCATGTCGGGCGCACTCTGCCCGAGCGAACCGCGCCTGACTACCTCGGTTCCTGGCATCGCCCGTCCCCGCTCACCCAGAGGTCCACGTCGTCGATCTCGATGACCGTGCCGGCGGTGTTCGTCTTGTCCTCGATGCCGACGCTGACCTCGTCACCCGCCTTCGCGGCGACGTCGAGCTTCACGTTGGGCGGCACCTTCGCCCAGCTCGTGACCGGCCCGGGCATGTCGAACTGCAACCCCGTCGCCGAGCCGGAGTTCGGAGTGATGCTGTAGAGGCGCACCGTCGTCGCGGTGGACGTGCTCTTGATCCAGACGTTGAGGCAGTAGGTCGCCGCCGCAGGTGCGATGAGCTTCCACTCCGAGCCGAACCGGTTGCCGAACACGCCGCTCGAGGTGGTGAACCTGAGCGCCTTGCCGCTGCGGCCGCCCGTCACCTCGACCTTCGCGTTGACGTCGAGCGCCTTGAACTCCAACAACGGGTCTCCGCACTCGAACGAGCCGTTGCCGGCCAGGTTGGGAGGCGTCTTCCCCGGGCCAATGAGGCAGGTCATCCCCGCGTCGGGCGTCATCATCGGCGGCGAACCACACGCGAGCGCGAGGAGGCACGGCAGCATCAGGAGGGACGAGCGCATGGAGGCGTTGTGCCGTGTCTCGGGCACACAGACAACGCTGGAGTGGCCCGGAGCACCGGCACTGTCGAGGCCGAGACCAGGCCTTCGACAGCGCCACGAGCGCGGACGTCCTTGCTGAGCGGCAACCCGTTCGCGGCCAGCCCTTGCCGCCCGGCCCCGGGCGGACTCAACTCTCCACATGCCACGCGTCGGTGCAGGGCCAGCGACAGCGGTGCTCTGGTTGCTGTCCACGGCCGTCTTCGCGCAGACCCCGAGCCCGCCGCCGTTGCCGGTGCCCGAGCCCGCTGCGCCACTCGAGCAGCCGGCCCCCGACCCGCACCCGGCTCCTGCGCCGGTGAACGAGCAGCCACCGACGCCCGCGGAGCCCCCGACCTGGGCGCAGCAGTGCTTCGGCTACCCCTCGGGCCTGTACCTGCTCCCGCTCCCCCGCACGGGAGTCGTCGTGTCGGGCGGCGGCGCCGCCACGGGCCCGAACGGACGAGGGACGGCCTCTGGGAGCTCGGGCGGAGGCAGCGTCGGCGGAGGTGGCGGCGACGGGAAGGCGCTGCTCGTCATCGCGGTGCTGGTGGCCATCGCGCTGCCCATCGTCGTCTACGCCCTCGACGACGACGCGCCACCCATCGTTCAGCAGCGGTGGGGGTGTCCCAGCTTCCAGCTCGACCTCGTCGGCGGCCTGGACACGGGCGTCGCCTTTCCAGGCGCGCGGCCGTACGGGCAGGGCCGCTTCACCATGACCTGGGGCGTCATCGGCGGCGACGTCTCGTTCGACCTGAACCCAACGGCGGTGAACGCGTTCGCGACGCACCTGCTCGTGCGCCTCCTCCCGAAGGCACACGTCGAGGGTGGGCTGGCGGCTGGCTACCGGCGCCTCGTGACGCCCGGCGGCCAGGTGCGTGAGGGCTTCGACGTCGGCCTGCCGCACCGCTACGCGTTCTGGCGTGACGACCTGCGCACGTTCGGGCTCGAGCTGCGCCCCTCGCTGCTCTTCGGTCCCTCGGGCATCGACGCGTCGCTCGAGGGCGCCGTCATCGCGCCGCTCTTCGAGCTGCTCCACGTCCGGGTCGGCGCGCGCGTCTACAGCTTCGGCAACGCCATCGTGTACGGCGCCCAGGCGGGCCTCACCCTGGGGATTTGAGCTGCGCCGCCTGCGCGAGCACCGGGAGCGCCGCGTCGTTGCCCTCGGCGCGCGCGACGGCCTCGAGCTCCTTCCACAGCGCCGGACCAGCCGGGCCGAAGGTGCGCTCCACCAGCCCGCGGATGCGCTTCGCAGGCACCAGCGCGCCGTACCAGGCGGCCACGCGCGTCACGCCAGTCAGCTGCAGGCCCCGCCGTGTCTGCGCCGTCACCTCGAAGCCGGGCTTGCCGTCCTGCGGCAGCGCCTCGATGACGAGGCCGTGCTCGGCGGCCACGCGCGCCTTCACCTCGTTCGCGAAGTCCCGCTCGACGTCGCCGGTGCGGTCGATGCGGCGCAGCCAGGTGTTGCAGTGCTCGCAGGTGCGCTCGCGCTCGCCGGCGCCGAGGGCAACGGGTGCTCCACACCGCGCGCAGGCCAGCTTCACCTCGGGCAGCGACGCGTCACCACCCGCCACCGGCTTGCGGAACATGCAGCCCGGGCAGGTGTACTCGGTCACCATGCGCGCCTGCAGGGACGCGAGGCCGCACGCGGGGCAGCTCCAGTCGAGGTAGAGGCCCAGCGCGTCGACCGACTGCGCGGCGCCCGGGCCGTGGAGCGCGTCCTTCCCATACACGCGCTCGAGCACCCTTCGCTGGTCGTCGCCCGAGAGCAGCTGCAGGTAACCGGTGAGGAACTGCGCGAGCGACGCCTTCATGCGCGCGGGCCACGGCAGGCCGTCGGGGTCGTCCGGCGGCCCCAGCTCGGCGAGCAGCGCGAACTGCTGCTCGAGGTTCTTCACGGCCCACTCGAGCGTCGGCAGGGGGTTCGCGTAGTCGAGCTTCGAGAGTCGCGCGGTGAGCGCGTCGGCCAGCGACTTCACCCGCGGCTCCACCTGCTGCATGAGCAGCGTGAAGGCCATGAACCGCCGCACCGCCGCGCGGTAGGTGCCGTTCGTCGAGACCTCCTCGGGGGCGACGACCGGGTTCAGCGTCATCATCAGGTCGGCCGCGGCCTCCATCGTCGCGAGCCCGTCGCGGCCCTCGCCCACCGCCTTCGCGAACTGCTGCTGGTACGTGGCCCACCTCGCCATCGTCTCGGGCTTCGCGGCCTCGCGCAGGTACGCGGCGTAGCGCTTCGAGCCGAGCCAGGCCTGGAAGTCGAAGCCGATGAGGGCCGCGCAGTGCTGGCAGCGCACCCAGCCCGCATCGCCTCCACCTTCCCGCGTCGCGCCGCACTGGTGACAGCGGTAGTGGACGACGAGCGACACGGACTCCGAGCATCGCACAGCCTGCGCTTCCTGACGGCGGTCAACGCGCGCGCGCCCGGGAGCGGCCCCGACATCGGCAAGGAGGCGTTCCTCGCCTCGGCGCCGCTCACGATGACGCAGTGACGTCTGCCTCGGCACGCTGACTATGGCGCGCGGGCCCGCGGCGCGCTTGGCTTCCCATCTTCAGTCCTCCGGAGGCCTCTCATGCGTGTTGCTCTGCTCCTCCTCGCGCTCGCCGCGGGAAAGACCGACCCCGCCCTCGTGGGCACCTGGGTGCTCGCCGGTCAGCCCTTCATGACGCTCAACGCGAACGGCACCGGCACCATGGAAGACGGCAAGCTGAAGTGGAGCGTCGAGGGGAAGACGCTCGTCATCGTCGACGACGAGGACGGCGCCGACAAGGTGACGTACTCGCTGTCGGGCGACTCGCTCACGCTCAACATGGGCGGCGTGCCGATGACGCTCACCCGCGCCGGCAAGGGCGTCACCGTGCAGAAGGCCGGCAAGCTGTCGAAGGCGATGAACAAGCAGAGCGAGGCCGACGCCGACGCCGAGGCGCTCGCGGAGGCCCAGCGCTTTCTCGCGCAGCAGCAGGGGCAGGGCGGCCAGCCGACCGCGGGTGGGCAGGGGGTTCGCGGCCAGCAGCCTCCACGGGGGCAGCCGGGCGCGCCTGCACGGGGCGGCGCGGGGAACGACCAGCTCAGCCAGCTCCTCATGTCGAGCGGCTGGTGCTACCTGCGCTACGCGAGCGGCAACACGTACACCGAGAAGGTCTACTTCTCGCGCGACGGCACCTGGTCGAACAACAAGGAGTCGGAGATCTACGGCCGCAACGACTACGCCGGCACCTCGGCGCACTCCGTCGGCAACAGCGGCGCCGGCGGCCAGTGGACGGTGAAGGGCGGCCAGCTCTACATGTCGGAAGGCGGGGGCCCCCTCGAGCTGCTGCCGCTGCAGATCACCCGCAACTCGAACGGGTACCCCATCATCAACGCCGACGGGAAAGAGTACTCGCAATGCAACTGACGCCGCCGGTGTAGAAGCACCGCGATGAAGGACGAGCTGGTCGACATCTTCACCGACGGCGCCTGCAAGGGGAACCCGGGCCCCGGAGGCTGGGGCGCCATTCTGCGCGCGGGCCGCCACGAGAAGGAGCTGTACGGCGGCGAGCCCGACACCACCAACAACCGCATGGAGCTCACCGCCGTCATCCGCGCGCTCGAGGTGCTCAAGCGGCCGGTGAAGGTGCGCGTGCACACCGACTCCACCTACGTGCAGCAGGGCATCTCGGCGTGGATCCACGGGTGGAAGAAGAACGGCTGGAAGACGAAGGCGAAGGAGCCGGTGAAGAACGCCGACCTCTGGCAGGCGCTCGACGCCGCCGCCGCGCGCCACGACGTCGAGTGGCTCTGGGTGAAGGGCCACGCCGGGCACCCCGAGAACGAGCGGGCCGACGCGCTCGCGAACCGGGGCATCGACGGGCTGCGCTGAAACGCTCGACGGACGGAGCGTCATCCGTTAAAACGGAGGCCTCTCCATTCACGAAGGAACGCCCATGCGCGCCAACTCCATCCTCGACACCATCGGCCGGACGCCTCACGTGCGGCTCAACCGCCTCTTCGGCAGCGACCACGAGGTGTGGCTGAAGCTCGAGCGCGCGAACCCGGGCGCCAGCATCAAGGACCGCATCGCGCTGGCGATGGTGGAGGACGCCGAGCAGCGGGGCGTGCTCAAGAAGGACTCGGTCATCATCGAGCCCACGAGCGGCAACACGGGCATCGGGCTCGCCATGGTCTGCGCGGTGAAGGGGTACAAGCTCATCCTCGTGATGCCCGAGTCGATGACGCTCGAGCGGCGCCGGGTGATGGCCGCGTATGGCGCCACCTTCGACCTCACGCCGCGCGAGAAGGGCATGAAGGGCGCCATCGCGCGCGCGCAGGAGCTGCTGGCCGCCACCCCCAACTCGTGGATGCCGCAGCAGTTCGAGAACGAGGCGAACCTCGAGGTGCACCGGCGCACCACCGCGCAGGAGGTGCTCGCCGACTTCCCCGAAGGCCTCGACGCCATCATCACGGGCGTGGGCACCGGCGGGCACATCACCGCGCTCGCCGAGGTGCTCAAGCCGAAGTGGCCGAAGCTGAAGGTGTTCGCCGTCGAGCCGGTGAAGTCACCCGTCATCTCGGGCGGCGCGCCCAGCCCGCACCCGATTCAGGGCATCGGCGCCGGCTTCATTCCGAAGAACCTCAAGAAGGAGCTGCTCGACGGCGTCATCCAGGTCGAGCACACCGACGCCTACGAGCTCGCCCGCCGCGCCGCCAGGGAAGAGGGTCTCTTCATCGGCGTCTCGTCGGGCGCGTCGCTCACCGCGGTCAAGCAGAAGCTGCCCGAGCTGCCGAAGGGCAGCCGCGTGCTCACCTTCTGCTACGACACCGGCGAGCGCTACCTCTCGGTCGACGGCTTCCTGCCCTGACGCCTCACCGGAACGCGCGGAAGAGCCGCTTCCAGAAGAACGGCTCCCACGGGAACGGCGGCAGCCACACGCACTCGTCCGGCTTCGGCTCGACCTGCGGGGCGGGGCTCGCGCGGAAGTAGAGGTCCTGGCGGAAGGGCCCCGACCCGAACCGGAGGCGGTAGCGCCGGTTGGGCCACACGCGCCGCAGCCACACCTCGAGCCCGCCGTGGTCGCCGCCCTCCCACCGCCAGGCGATGCGCACCGGCACCGGAAACGGAACCAGCACCGCGACGCGCAGGGTGTCCTCGAGCAGGCCCTGCGACAGCCCCGACGCCGGAGCGCTCAGCCGGTTCGATTCGAGCAGCGCGTCCTCCGGGACGAGGCCGGGTGGAGGCGGGAGGACGCGGGGAGGCAGGGCCACGCCCTCACTATGCCCTGACGGGCGCGGTGATTCCTGAAGCTCGTTCGCCGTGACCTGAATAGGCTGCGCGCCACCCGCGTCTCGTGGCGCGGCCGACCCGAGCTCACCATGCCCCGCCGACTCCTGCCCCTCGTCGCCGCCGTCGCCGTCTTCTCGTCCGGCTGCGCGTTCTTGAAGCAGTTCCTGGCCACTGCCTTCCAGCGGCCGTCGTTCAACTTCAAGAACCTCGGCCTCACCGACATCTCGCTCGGAGGCCTCACCCTCGACACCATCTGGGAGCTGCGCAACCCGAACAACATCGGCATCTCGCTCGCGAGCGTCGAGTACGCGCTGGCCGTCGAGCAGAAGCAGGTCATCGCCGGCGCACCACCGCAGGGCCTGCAGATCGCCCCCAACTCGGCCTCGGACCTGCACTTCCCGGCGAACGTGCGCTTCCAGGACCTCGTGGCCGTCGTCGAGACGTTCCTCAACAAGGACTCCGCGAGCTACCAGGCCTCGGGCGCCATCGGCGTCAACACGCCCATCGGCGTCATCCGCCTGCCGCTCGCCACGGAGGGCCAGTTCGAGGTGCCCAAGGTGCCGCTGGTGCAGTTCGGCAACCCGCGCGTCACCAACGTGAGCTTCAGCGGCGCCACCGTGGAGTTCCCCCTCGCCGTCACCAACCGCAACACCTACGCGCTGCCCATCACCGGGGTGAGCGGCGCCCTCTCGTTGGCTGGCGCGAACATCGGCACGCTCTCGACCGGCGACCTCGGCAACATGGAGGGCAGGGGCGTGAAGAACGTCTCCCTGCCGCTCACGGTGAACTTCCTGCAGGCTGCCAGCGCAGCGACGGTCATCGCGCGTGGCGGCAACGCTCAGGTGGCCTTCAACGCGCAGGTGCAGTCCGGTGGCCTCGGCCTGCCGGTGAACGTGAACCAGCTCGTCAACCTGCTCAAGTAGCGTCCGCGGTGTGGGCGTGCGGTGGCGCTTCCTGCGCGTGCGGTCTGACGCGCGGCCGCCGACGTGAGCACCGGTCGCCCGTGCTACGTTCCCAACGATGACCGGCGCGGAGCTCAGCCCCGAGGAGAAGCTCCGGCTCGCGTTCGAGATGCACGATCTCGGGTGCGCGATGATGCGAGAGAACCTGCGCCGGCGCTTCCCCGACGAGACTGACGAGCAGCTCGAGCGGCGCTTCGTCGAATGGCTTCAGACCCGACCTGGCGCCGAGCACGGAGACGCCGTCGGTCGACCCCGGCCGCTGCCATGACGCCGCTCCATCAGGCCGTCCGCACGGTGTTGGACGACCTCGCCGGTCAGCCCCTCGCGCCGGTCGGCGGGCTCGCCGTGTCCGCGCGCGCCGAACCGTCGCGAGTAACGCCGAGGCGGAGCGGGTCGTCAGTCAACTCCTGGGGAGGGCTACCGGGTCTCGGCGGTGGTGGAGCAGGACGCAATGCCCCGGCGCTCGCGGTCGCTCCGCCGCGGTGACGCTCCACGTCCGGCGGCTCACCCCCGCGCTGCGAGCTGCCGGGCCAGCATGCGCGAGACGGTGATGATGGGCGCCATGGTGTGGCTCGACGCACTCGACGGGAAGCCGCTCGAGTCGAAGACGAAGACGCCGCGCGTGCCGTACACCTCACCCTCGGGCGAGGCCGCGCCGTCCCTCTCGTTGGGAGCCATGCGCACCGTGCCCTGCTGGTGCGCCGACAGCAGCGGCGCCGTGGTGGGCGCCAGGGTGAGGCCATCGACGTTCCCCAGCTCGGCCTCCGAGCGGACCCGGACCGGCGGCACCGAGGGCACGTAGACCTCCTTCGCGCCCACGGCGAGCGACAGCCTCGCCATCGCCTTCACCGCCTCCCGGAAGCGCCCACGCAGCTCCTCGTCGAGCGCGTAGTCGATGCGCAGCCGGCCCGAGGACTCCACCCGCACGCGGCCCTGCATCGCGTCGGGCAGCAGGAGCAGCGCCGCGCCCAGCTTCGAGTACCCGCGCATCAGCTCGAGCCCCGGCGCGCCCACCTCGGGCAGGAGCGAGCCGACGATGCCGGGCGTGCCGGCGATGGCCTCGAGGCGGAACCCCCACCACCCGTGCTCCGGGTGCTCGCGCTGCTCGAACTGCGTCACCGCGTACGCCTGGGGAATGCCCCGGAAGAAGCGCACCTCGTCGTCGTACCTCACCGTCACCGGCAACTGCGGCTGAAGCGAGAGGTGGTGACCGACGTGTTCGTTGCCGAGGCCCGACTTCAACAGCAGCTCTGCCGACGAGACGGCGTTGGCCGCCAGCACGACGTGTCTCGCCCGCACCGTGAACGCGGCGCCCTCGTGGTAGCCCTTCGCGTCGAGGCAGCGGACGGCGACGCGCTTGAGCTCCTTGCCCGCGTCATCGAGCCGCACGGCCCTCGCCCTGGTGAAGACCCGCGCCCCGGCCTCGAGCGCCCGGGGAATGGCGACGAAGCGCGGGTTGCGCTTCGCGTCGAAGGCGCAGCCGATGAGACACGTCCCCGAGCCGACGCAGCCGACCCGGTTGTGCAGCATCACCTCGCCCTTCCAGCCGAGCTTCCCGGCGCCGTCGCGCAAGAGCTGGTTGTTGCGGTTGAGCAGCTCGTCAGCGGGCCGGTTGGCCGAGAGGTCCTCCAGCGCCGCCTTGCGGAACGGCTCGAGGGACTCCGGGCCGAAGCCCGAGAGCCCGAACTTCTTCTGCCAGTGCCGCGCGACGTCGTCGTCGATGGGCACCACGTCGGAGGCGTTGATGACGCCGCCGCCTCCGAGGACCCGCCCCTGGAGCACCGCGATGGACAGGTCGCTCGTCGCGCGCCCGCCGCGGTCCATGTAGAGCTGGTCGTACATGGCGCCGTCTCGCTGCGTCAGCGCGCGGCCCGTGTAGTCGCCGCCCTCTTCGAGCACGAGCACGTCGCGGCCGGCCTTCGCGAGCTCCCACGCCGCCGTCGCGCCGCCAGAGCCCGAGCCGATGACGCACACCTCGACCGTCACGTCGCCGGGGCTCGCCTGCGAGCAGTCGGTGATGGCGCCGGCGCTCATGGCCGCATCGGCCCTTCGTAACCGAGGCCGGGCCACGCGGACGGCTGGTCGTAGAACACGAGACAGAGGAACTTGCGGAAGCCCGTCGCCACCTGCCGCCGCAGGCCGCTGTCGGAGCGGCCCCACCGCTCGAAGTGCGCGACCCGCTCGCTGAGGGCCAGGTTGCTGAAGGTGGCCAGGCGGCGGTCGAACAGCACCGGGCCGAGCTCGAGCAGGGTGAGCGCCTGCTTCGCCTCGTCTCGCGCCCAGGTGGGCTCGTCGGCCAGGTAGCCGTCGAAGGCCCGCGCCAGGTCGACGGCCGGGTCGCCCGCCGGGAGCGTCTCGCGTGGGAACATCGCCTCGGCCAGTGACGCCATCGTCCGGTACTCGTGCGGCGAGAGCGCGCGCAGCCCCTCGACCCTCGGCGCCGAGCCCCGCAGCGCGAAGACCGAGCCCACGCCGCCAGCCACCAGCCCCCCCGCGCCGAGCGCCACGCGCAGCAGCCGCCGACGGGAGAGCTCGCTGAAGGGGCGGAGCGACATGCGCCCGGAGGTTACCAACGAGCGCGGCCGTCACCAGCCCGCGTGTCGCGGTCGTGACGCGGGAACACGAGCCATTCGTCATCAGCGCGTCAGCGCGGCGCGCGCGTGGGCGCCGCGGCCCCGGAATCCGCGCGCCTGACGGCCGCTCCCGGCGCTGCGAAACGCGAGCTGTCAACGCGAGTGAAAGCTCGCATCATGAACATGGAGGTCGTCATGGGATTCGACACCATCACGGGTGCGACGGGACACCTCGGGAACGTGCTCGCGCGCGAGCTGCGGGCGCAGGGCCGGGCGGTGCGCGCCGTCGCTGCGAGCGGAGACGATGTGTCGCCGCTGCACGGGCTCGGCGTCGAGCTGGTGACGGCTGATGTGCGGGACCCGGCGGCGCTGCAGCGCGCCTTCGCCGGCTCGGAGCGGGTCTTCCACCTCGCCGGCCTCGTGAGCATCACGACCGGCCAGGAGTCGCTGCTCCAGGCCGTCAACGTGCAGGGGACGCGCAACGTCGTCGAGGCCTGTCGCGCGGTCGGCGTGCGTCGCCTCGTGTACACGAGCTCGGTGCACGCGCTGACGGAGCCAGCACAGGGCGTGCTCGACGAGACGGCAGGCTTCGACCCCGCGCGGGCGTCGGGCGCGTACGGCAAGAGCAAGGCTGCGGCGAGCCTCGAGGTCCAGGGCGCGGCGAGAGCGGGTGCGCTCGACGCGGTGCTCGTGCTGCCGACCGGCGTCGTGGGCCCGTTCGACTTCCGCCTCTCTGAGGTCGGGGAGCTGCTCCTCGGTCTCGAGGCGGGCCGCGTGCCCTTCCTGGTGGCGGGGGCCCACGACTTCGTGGACGTGCGCGACGTGGCCGCGGGCACCATCGCTGCGGCAGAGCGTGGGCGCACCGGGGAGGCGTACCTGCTCGCCGGAGAGCGCGTCGAGGTGGTGCGCCTCGCTGCCACCGTCGCCCGACTGAGTGGCGCGCGTGTGCCGCCCCTGCTGCCGCTCGGGCTCGCGCGGGTGGTCGCGGGCTTCGCCCCCGTCTTCGAACGGGTGACAGGTCGTCGCGCGCTCCTCACGCCGTACGCGCTGCACGCGCTCAGGGCGCCCTTCACGGTGAGCCACGAGAAGGCCAGCCGAGACCTGGGGTTCTCGCCGCGCCCCATCGCGACGTCGGTCGCCGATGCGCTCGAGTGGCACCACGCTGGGCGCGCTCGGCGGCGGGTGGCGCCTGGCCGCGTCTCGGCCTTCAGCTCGTGACGGCGGCTTCAGTCGCGGGGGGCGCCGATGCCTGGCTCGCCTCTCCGGGCACGCAGATCCGCATCGTCGTGCCTCGACCGACCTCAGAGTCGAGGTGCAAGGTGCCCTGGGCGTTCTTCACGACCTGCCGGACGAGCGCGAGGCCAAGGCCGCTGCCCTTGCCCGGCGGCTTGGTGGTGAAGAACGGGTCGAAGATGCGGGTGCGGAGCTCTGGCGGAATGCCGGTGCCGTTGTCGGTGACGGAGATGGCGACCTGCCCACCCTCGCGCGCCACCTCGATGGCCACCACCCCCGGTCGACCAGTGGCCTCGATGGCGTGCGCCGCGTTGATGCACAGGTTCGACAGCACCATCACGAGATCTCCGTGCGGCATCGCGACGGTGCTCGCGGCCGGGTCCACCCGCCAGCGGCACGACACGGCCTCCGAGACCCGCGCCCGGCACAACAGCTTCACCTCTTCGAGCGCCGGCGTCACCGCGCACTGCTCCGACGTGGTGCCCGCCCAGGAGAAGCGCTTGAGGCCCGCCACGATGGTCTGAATGCGGCTCGCGCAGGTCTGAATCTCGGCGAGCGCGGTCTTCGCCTCGTCCCCCACGGTGCTGGCTTCGGCCAGCTCGGCAGCGAGGTAGTTGGTGTTGGCCTTGATGACCGCCAGGGGGTTGTTCACCTCGTGCGCCACGCCGGCGACGAACGAGCCCATCGCGGCCAGTCGCTCTGCCTGGGTGCGCTCCGCCTCGAGCCTCGCGATCTCCTTCGTCTTGGCCTCGACCATCTGCTCCAGCTCACGCTGGTAGCGCAGGTTGGCCGACTCGAGCTGGTGGTTCCGCTCCATGACCCGGCGATGCACCAGCGCGCGCGCCAGCTCGCTCAGCAGCGCCTCGGCGCCCTGGCCCTTGACGACATAGCCCCACGCGCCGCGCTGCATCGCGTCCACTGCGCAGCGCAGGTCATCGCTGTCGGTGAAGATGAGCACCGGCGTCATCGGGGCGCGTTGCTTGAGCGCGTCGACGACCTCGAACCCGGACAGCCCGGGCATGTTGAGGTCGCACAGGACGACGTCCGGGCTCCACTGCTCGGCGACCGAGATGCCAGAGGCCCCGTCGAGCGCCGTGCGCACTTCGTGGCCGACAGACGCCAGCTCGGCCTCGAGGAGCGACACCACGATCAGGCTGTCGTCGATGACGAGCACCCGCGACGTGGCTCCGCCTCCTCCGTCCATGACTGAGCAGCGGAGCAAAGGCGGATCCAACCGGCCCCACGGGCCACGGGCGATAACCACCGGCAGCTGCGATGGCGATGAATGCAGGGCTCACACGCAGACCCACGTGTCGCCGGGTCATCGCGCGGCGGTGAGGCTGATGCGACCCGGGCAACAGGAGCACACGGTGAGCGCGCCTGCGACTCAGTACGACAGCTTCAGCTGCACGCGTGTTCGCCCTGCCCGGACCGGCACCTTCGCCTCGTCGAAGCGAGGCGGACCAAACAGCCGCTTCGCGTTGCGGGACGCGCCCGTTCCCTCCTTCGGAATGCCCAGCAGCCCGCGGTCCAGCTTGCCGTTGCCGTTCTCGTCGTGCACCACCGACACGGCGTAGTCGCGGCACTCGAGCTGGTCGAACGACGTGCGCACCAGTCCGCTCGACGGCACCACGTCATTCCGGGCGAGGGCGTTGGCGCGCTTCGACGGGTAGCTCGCGGCCTGCGCGTCGGAGAACAACATGACCCACACCACGCCGCCGTCGCGTGCGCCGCTCACCTCGACGTCGATGGCACACGCTGCGACCCCGCCGTCCTGCGCGAGCGCCCTCGTCCCCCACAGCGCGACCGCGAGCCACCAGCTCGTTCTCATCGGACCCCCGGGTCAGCCGCGGGCGAAGACGATGGCCTCGCGCGCGAGCAGGCGCGTCTGGGCGAGCAGGGCCAGCGCGGTCAAGGCCAGGCAGACCGCTGCCGGGACGAGCAGATCCACCCCGCTCACCGGACTGCCCCGGAAGACCCGGGCCAGCACCATGTTCTGACCGAGCGCCGGAACCAGCAACTGCCACCCCGAGTCCTGGAGCGAGAGGAACATCGACAGCGAGGGCGCGATGGAGACGAGCGAGACGACGTAGCTGGTGATGGCCTGCGCCTCCTTGTGGCTTCGGGCGAAGAGCGCCGCCAGCATGAGCCCGGCCGACACCAGCAGGCAGAAGGGCCCCAGCACTGCGAGCGTGAAGCCCGCCTCGGCCAGCCCGAACTGGAACGCCGCTGACAGGCCTTCGTCGCGCACCAACTGCCCCGCCACCGCGAAGCTCGTCACGGTGCCCATCAGGGTGAGCAGCGAGGCGAGGCAGACCGCCAGCCACTTGCCGAGCACGAGGGCCGCGGTCGAGACGGGGTTCATCAGCAACGGCTCCAGCGAGCCCCGTTCACGTTCCCCTGCCGTGGCGTCGATGGCGATGGCCAGGGCGCCAATGACGGCCGACACCAGCGCGACCAGCGGCACCAGGAACAGCATGCGCGAGGCCCCGCCGCGGTTGGCGCCGACCGAGACGACGGTGGAGCGCACGGGCCGGAGCAGCGCTGGATCGACCCCGCGGACGAGCAGGCGCTGAAGGCCGAGCTCCTGGCCCCACCCGGTCACGAGCCGGTCGAGCGTCATCGCGGCCGTCAACGACTGCGCGCGGTTCGCGTCATGGAGGACCGTCACGTCAGCGAGCTTGCCGTGGAGCAGGTCGTCCTCGAACCCCGGCGGGATGACGAGCACCGCGTCGTCGAACCGGCCAGCCTCGATGGCCTCGCGGACGTCGGGCGGCGGCGCCTTCACCATGCGGCCCTGGCGCTCGAGGAAGTTCACCAGGCGTGGCGCCGCGGCGGCGTTGTCGACGAGCACCTCCCGCGCCTCCGCGCGCGACTTGAGGTCGCTCATGAACTTCGAGACGAGGAGCAGCGTCACCGGTCCACTCACCAGCGCCGTCACCAGCACCACCAGCCACACGCGCCGATCGCGCGCAGCGTCGATGACCTCCTTCTTCACCACCGTCGCCAGCTGGCTCACCTCACACCCCCTGTCCGAAGGCGAGCTCGACGAAGGCGTCTTCGAGCGAGGCCTGGGCCGTGCGCGCCTTCAGCTCGGCGATGGTCCCCTCGTGCAGCGTCTGGCCCTTCGCGACGACGACGACGCGCTCGCACAGCGCCTCGACCTCCTGCATCACGTGGGACGAGAAGACGAGGCACTTCCCTGCCTCCCGGAGCCGGCTCAGCATGCGCCGCAGCGCGCGGGCGCTCACCACGTCGAGGCCGTTCGTCGGCTCGTCGAGCAGGACGTGCTGCGGGTCGTGCACCAGCGCGCGCGCCAGCGCCACCTTCAACTTCTCGCCGGTCGAGAAGCCCTCGGTGCGGCGTTCGAGCAACGGCTCGAACTCGAGCAGCGTCGCGAGCGCGGTGATGCGCGCTTCGAGCGCGTCGCCGCCAAGGCCCCGCAGCTCGCCGTAGTAGCGAATGTTCTCTCGCGCGGTGAGGCGCGTGTAGAGGCCGCGCGCGTCGGACAGGACGCCGAGGGTCGCCTTCACGGTCGTTGGCTCTCGTGCGACGTCGGCCCCGCCGACCTGCGCCGTGCCGGAGTCCGGCTTCACCAGCGTGGACAGCATGCGCAGCGTCGTCGTCTTGCCGGCGCCGTTCGGCCCCAGGAGCGCGGTGATGGCGCCGTCGGGCGCGGTGAAGGAGACGCCTCGCACCGCGTGCACTTCGACGCGCTGGCGGCCCCGGCCGGTCACGAAGGTCTTGGTGAGCGCCTCGACGCGGATCATGGCCTGGGCGCCTCGAAGAAGGTGGGGGCAGGCAGGTCGCCGAGGCACCCGCCGTCGAGGCCCGCGACAGCGCCCCGCGTCACGAGGTCGCGGACGAGGCGCGGGGCGCACGCGGCCGAGCTGACCCCATGTCCGAGGCGCGGCGCGACCACGTGCAGCGCGCCAGGCAGGGTGCGGGCGACGGCCTCGGCGTTGCGGGGCGGCGTCGCCGGATCCCGGCCGCCCGAGAGGAGCAGCGTGGGCGCCGAGAACGTGGGCGGGGCGAAGAACGCCTGGGGCACGGGGCGCGTGGGCCAGCCGCGACAGGCCCGCTCGTACTCGTCGATGAAGGTGGTGCCGGCGCGCGTCGAGGCGACGGCGCGGCGGTCGTCGTCGGAGATGCGCGGCACGTCCTCGGCGCACAGCACCGAGAAGTGCATGCCTGCGTACAGCCGGCCGCCCCTCAAGCCCGCCTGGAGGCCAACCAGCGCGCTCCAGTCGCCGGCCCCGGCGCGAGAGATGGCCTCGGGGAGCGCGGCCGACAGCATGGGCGCGTAGAGCGGGCCGCGCAGCAGGCCGATTCGCTGCTTGCGCTCGAGCCGCAGCCGCACCTCCCCGCCGAAGAACGGGTCGGTCACCGTCGCGACGCCGGCGTCGGGCGCGAGGATGACGTCGAGCGCCTCGGCCAGGCCGCCGTCGGTCTGCGCCAGCACCTGGTCGAGCACGGAGTCCGTGTCGAACGCGAGGGCGACCGGCAGCGGTTGCTGGGCTGGCGCGACGCCGTCGAGGACGACGGTGCGCACGCTGTTCGGGAACTGCCGGGCGAACTCGAGCGCCGCGCGGGTGCCGTAGGAGCCGCCCCAGAGGTTGACCGGGCCGTAGCCGAGCGCGAGTCGCGCCGCCTCGAGGTCTCTCATCGCGATCCACGTCGCGTACTGGGCGAGGTCGACGCCAGCGTCGGTGAAGGCGTCGCGGCACGCGGTGAGGCGGGCGGCGTTGGCCTCGTCGTCGAAGGCTTCGGCGAGCGGCCGGCGGTGCAGGTCGTCGGGGCAGGCGAGCGGCGCGGACCTTCCGGTGCCCCGCTGGTCCACGAAGACGAGGTCGCGACGTGGCTCGAGGCTCGCGAAGAGGGGCAGCACGCTGCCGGCGATCTCCGAGGCGGCCTGGCCTGGTCCACCCGCGAGAACGAAGATGGGGTCTGGCAGGGGACGGATGCCGGTCGCGCCGACCACGGCGAGGTGGAGCCGCAGCGTCCTGCCCGCCGGCGCGTCGGGGTTCTCGGGCACCTCGAGCCACGAGCAGCGCGCCTCCCGCGGGACGCCCGGCAGCACGCAGGGCGTCGAGGGCAGGCCCTCGGCTTTGCCTCTGGCGCAGGCGCAGAGCAGCACGGCGAGGCTGGGGGCGGCGAGGAGGCTCCGACGGCGCATGGACGACGCACCCTACCAGCGGGCGCCGCGCGACAGACGAGAACGTTCCGTGAGCGCCCGGCTCGCTTCAGGCGATTGAACCCCTGTTGCCTGGGTTCGAGGCGAACGTCTCGTATGCAGGCCGCATGGCCGCAACGGAGGTCCGACGCTGGCTCGTCGCGGACGCTGGCTCGCCGCGGACGCTGGCTCGCCGCGATCGCCGTGTTCCTCGCCTGGGCGGCCACGTCCTTCTATCGGCACATCGACGACACCGACGCGAGCCTCTACCGGGTCGTCGCGCGCCACCTGGCTGAGGACGGCGCGTGGACCACGATGCGCTACCTGCCCAGCGCTTATCCGGCCTTCTACGAACACCTCCCGTTTGGACTGTGGCCCATGGCCGTCACCATCCGGCTCTTCGGTGAAGGCGCTGCCGGTGACGCAGTTGCTGATCGCCGTGCTGACGGTGCTGCTGGTCGGGTGGGGCGCGCGGGCCTCGGCGGGTCCCGGCGGGGCCCTGGCAGCCATGGTCAGCCTGGGGATGACGCAGAACTTCTTCTTCTACGCGCCGATGACGCTCCTCGATGGAGTGCTGATGCTGGGCGCGGCGATGGTGGTCGCGGGTGCGCTCCGGCCGAGGCTCGACGCCGCTGCCGGGTGGCTGATGTTCGGCGGAACCCTCGTCGGAGTCGCCACCAAGGCTCCCTTCGGGCTCGTCACGCCGGTGGCGCTCATCGCTGGCCGGGTCATCGTCGAGCGCTCGGTTCGGTGGGCCGCCAGAGCGACGGCCCTGACTGTCCTGGCGACGCTCCCCGTCGTGCTCTTCGTCGCCACGTCCAGCGACTGGCTCGAACACTACGGTCGGGAGCAGCTGATCGCCTCGATGAATGGGACCCGCTCTGATGGTGGGGGCGGGCCGCTCTTTCCTGCGCGCATGGTGCTCGAGATGTTCTGGCCGGGCCTGGCGCTCATCGCGTTCGGTGTTCTGCCGGTGCGGCGGAGGCTGTGCGGGACGATCCCCGAACCACCGCCCCGCTCGTTTCACTCCCTCTCGCTCGGCGGGGTGCTGGCGATCGCGGCGTTGTCGTTGCCGGCGCGGAAGCTGAACACGCACGTCTTCGTGCTGTTCCCGATGCTGAGCGCGCTGGCGGGCGCGGCGGTCGGGCCGGCGGTTGATCGGCTGCCGGTGCGAATCACGAACGGGACCCTGCTCTTGCTGCTCGCGACAGGGTTGATCGCGGGGCCGCTGGGAATCGCGCGGCTGTACTGCCGGCCAGCGTGCGCCCTCTCGACCGTGTTCGCGCCTCAGCTCGACGCGCTCCCACCGGGCACCGAGGTCGACATCGTCTCCCGCTCTTCCCCGTGGTCGATGATCGCGCTGCTCGCTGCCGAGCGCCGGTTCCTTCCCTTTCATGTCGCGGAGCTCGGCGCTCGAGAGTGGGCGGTCGTCGAGCGCGAGCTCTGGGTGCCGCGCAGCGGTTGGTCGGCTGTCTCGGAGGCGCCGGGTTGGTACCTCGTTCGACGGGATCCGTGACGTCGCGACCGCTTCGCTTCGGCAGGCGGGCCGAGACGAGGGGTGCGCGGATCCACGAGGAGCTGCCCGGACCCTGCGCGACCTCAGGCTGGACGACGAGAGCCATCGCCGAGGCCGGCTGCCGGTCCCCGGGGCTGCGCTGCAAGGGTGACGGCCGCGCTGTCTTGTGCTCGCTCGCGGTCGTTGTTAGGTTGGGTAACCAACTTACTATGCCTCGACCACCGAACACCGATGAGCGACGGGCGCAGATCACCCGGGGCCTGCTGAAGGTCATGAGCGTCAAGGGCTACGAGGGCGCCACGATTCAGGACATCGCGCGTGCAGCGCGGCTCTCTCCCGGCCTCGTGCACTACCACTTCGGGTCGAAGGCCGAGATCCTCGAGGCGCTCATCGAGGCGCTCCTCGCGTCGCACTTCGAGCTCGTGGATCAGGCGGTGGCCGCCTCGGGGCCGCGCCCCCTCGACCGCCTCGACGCGATGATCGACGTCCACCTGGCCACCGGCTCGACCGCGAAGCCAGAGCTCCTCGCGCTGTGGGTGCTGCTGGGCGGCGAGGCGCTCAAGTCGAAGCCCGTGCGGGAGCGCTACGCCGCGGGCCTCGCGGAGCTGCGACGCCGGCTGGTGGCTCTGCTCCGCGCCGTGAAGGCGAGCATCGACGCGGAGGCCGCGGCCGCCGGGCTCCTCGCGGCGATCGAGGGCTACTTCGTGGTGGCCGCCACGGCGCGAGCGCTCGTGCCACGAGGCTCGGCGGCGGGGACCGTGAAGCGCATGGCGCGGGGGCTCCTCACATGACGCGCGACCGCCGGCTCCTGACGCTGCTCGGCGCGCTCTACCTCGCTCAGGGCCTGCCGTTCGGCTTCTTCACCCAGGCGCTGCCCGTCATGCTTCGGGAGGCTGGCGTGTCGCTTGAGCGCATCGGGCTCGCCTCGTTGCTGGCCGCGCCCTGGGCGCTCAAGTTCCTCGTGGCGCCGTGGGTCGATGGGACTCGCTCCCGGCGGCTGTGGGTGCTCGTGCTTCAGCTCTCCGGAGCCGCCCTCCTCATCCTCGCCTCCGCGCTCGAGCCGGGCTGGCTCCCGGCGCTGCTCGTGGTGGTCTTCCTCGTGAACGCGGTGGCGGCGAGCCAGGACATCGCGACCGACGCCATCGCGGTCGACGCGCTCCCACCCTCGAGGAGAGGTCTCGCCAACGCCCTCCAGGTGGGGGCCTACCGCGTTGGGATGATCATCGGAGGCGGCGCGCTGCTCGTGGCCTTCGAGTGGATCGGCTGGTCGGGCGTCTTCCTCGCGATGGCGGCGATGACGCTGCTCACCACGCTGCCGGTCTCCCGGTGGCGAGAGCCGCCGCGGGTTCCAACGAAGGACGCCCCAAGCCTCGCCGGCTTCTTCCGGCGGGCCGACGCGGCGCCGCTGCTCACGGTGCTCTTCCTCTTCAAGTTCGGCGAGGCGTTCGGTGTCGCGATGCTCAAGCCGGCGCTGGTGGATTTCGGCGCGTCTCTCTCGGACGTGGGCGTCCTGGTCGGGACCTTCGGCTTCGTCGCAGGCCTCCTCGGCGCGGTGGTGGGCGGGCTGCTCGTCAATCGGCTCGGCCGGCGCAGCGCGCTGCTCGGGTTCGGCGCGCTGCAGGCCTGCGCGGTGCTGGCGTATGCCTTCATCGATCGCGCGACCGCGTGGCGCGACCTCGCCGCCATCGTCTCCTTCGAGCACTTCGCCGGAGGGCTCGCCACGACGACCCTCTTCACCTGCATCATGGACTGGTGCCGCCCGGGCCACTCGGCCACCGACGCGACGGTGCAGGCGTCGACCGTCGTCGTCGCGACGCTCCTCGCCAGCGCCGGGAGCGGCTTCAGCGCCCAGACGTTCGGCCACCACCTGCACTTCGTGCTCGCCGCGTTCCTCGCGATGGGCGCCGTCGTCGCGTCCGCACTGCTGCTCAAACGCGTTCACCCGAAGGAGGCCCCATGCGCATCGCCGTCTACGCCGGCAGCTTCGACCCCGTGACGAGCGGGCACCTCGACGTCATCGAGAAGGCGCGCGCCCTCGCCGACACGCTCCACGTGGTGGTCGCCATGAACCCGGAGAAGACGGGCTCGTTCTCCGTCGAGGAGCGCGTGGCGCTGCTGCAGGCGTGCGTCCCGCCCTCCGTCGTCGTCACGAGCACGCCGGGGCTCGTCATCGACTATGCGAGGTCGGTCGGGGCGAGGTGGCTGGTGCGCGGCGTGCGCAGCGTGACCGACGCCGAGGCCGAGCTCCGGCTGGCGAGCCTCAACGCCACGCTCGCGCCCGAACTCACCACCGTCTTCGTGAACGCCGATCCTGCTCGCGCGGAGGTGAGCTCGTCGCGGCTGAAGGAGCTTGCTCGCGAGGGGGCAGACCTCTCGGCGTGGTGCCATCCGGTGGTCGCCGCCGCGCTCCACGAGCACCAGCGGCGTCAACGCCCGCGCGACCCCGGCTCCCTCGCGACGCCGGTGCGGTGAGCGCCTCTGGACCCGCCACGCGCCCTGGTTGCGGACCGCAGGGAGCTGAGCAGGAGCGAGCCAGGTCGCCACGGGCACCAACGGCGTCAGTCGAGCTGGGCGACGAGGCGCACACCGGTCACCACCAGGCGCTCGCGGGAGGGCTGCCTCGCGTCCCCCGCGGGTGCGCTCACCATCACGTGCATGACGGCGCGGTGCCCGATGAAGAATGGCTCCGCTTCGGCGCCGGCATCGGGCGTCGGCGCCAGCTCCCAGGGGGGAGGGCCGACGATCTGCGCGACCGCCGTCGGCCGGCCGAACGCCGCGGCGAGGTCGGCGGCGCGCCAGGCCGGCTCGTCGATGCGCAGCTCGACGGTGCGTTGGGTGCGAGTCATCTGGCTGCGCCCCTCGCGGAGGCTCCGCTTGGGCAGTCTCGCGGCGTCAAGACGACCCTGGACGGTGAACGGCCCCAGGGCATCGTCAGCGGTCAGCGTGGAGAACGCCCGCGCAAAGCGCGCCGAGAGCTCCTTCGAGTCGAGCTTCTCCTCACGTGCCGCCGCAGCGGCCTCATACTGGCGCAGCAGCAACTGCTCGAGGGGGGCGAGCCCAGACAGGTGCTCAGGCAGCGTGAGTCGGTCGCGCTCGAGCGCCTCGACGGACGGGAGCGAGGGCCAGGAGCACGCCGTCGGGCGCCTGTTCCACCGCTCGAGCCGCTCGACTTCCTTCTCAGTGTGGGATGGGTCGCGGCTGCTGCGCGCGTGCTGGTCGGGGTTCCTTCGCACGATCAGCTCTCCCACCGAGCCTGGGGCGACTCCAACCGGAGCGCCGAAGACGCCGATCCGGACCCGGTAGCGCCCGGCCTTGAGGAAGCTCCGCCCGGTGCCGAGGTCGAAGTAGCGCTTGCGGCCGTAGTCGAGGGACTCCTCGAGGTGAAGCACCTGGCCAAGGGGCAGACGCCAGGGGTCGCTCAGCGCCCACGCCTCACCGAGGACGACGGGGGGCCCCGCCGACAGGTCCGCGGCGCCCTCGCAGGGCCCGGGGGCCACCACCGCTGGGCCGGAGAGCACGTCCTTCGCGACCCGCAGGTTCATCCAGTAGTACGCGTCGGAGGGGATCTCGAAGTCGAAGTCGACCAGCTCGGCGCGATCCAGGCGGACCTTCTCCTTGAGGGCGGTGTGGCCGAACGTCTTGTCTGAAGAGGGCATGCCGAGCAGCGATGGAAGAGGCTGAGCGAGGAGGAGCAGGGTCAGCATCAAGGCACCTCGGGACACCGAGAAGCGGTGTTCGGTTCGCGTTCATTGAGGCGGCTCGTGCGCCGGCGCATAGGGAATCCGATGGATGGGACGCCATCGTCTACGACGGGCCTCAGCTGCGGGACCAGGGAGATTCTCACGCTGCAATGCCCTCGTTCCGATTGCTGGGAGCGACCGTCCCGCGCATGGCCGGGACCCTCCATCTCACCCGGCGGCGGGTCCCCAGCGACTCGCGTGCGCAGGGGGGTCGCTCAGTCGAGCCCGGCGAGCGCAGCGCGGGCCTGCGTCGCCCAGGCGGCTCCGTCGGCGTCACCGCGCGCTGTCCCCAGCTCGATGGCGCGGGCGTACGCAGCCCGGGCGGCTGCTGTGTCTCCAGTGGCTGCCAGGCACTCGGCGAGCGTCGCCTGGTTCAACGGATGCTGGGGCGCGCGGCTCACCGCCTTCTGCGCTTCCGCGAGCGCGTCGTCCGCGTTGCCCGGGCCCGTGGGCCAGCCTGGCGCGCGCACGAGCAGCAGCGCGAGCACCCGGGCAGGTCCTGCGTCGTCCAGGCCGGGCGCCGTGGCGTCGGCCTTCTTGAGCAGCGCGATGATGTTGGGCAGCTCCACCACGGCGGTGAGCGCGCGCTCACGGGCCGACAGCCCCAGCGCGACGGCCTGCCAGTAGTCGCAGCCAGCGGAGCCCGGCGCGCGCTGTTGGCACTGCTGCCCCGCTTCGACCGCCTCGGCCGCGCGCAGCTTGCGCTCCGCCTTCGGCCCGTTCTCGACGAGCCACGCCGCCGTCCGCACCACCCCGATGGGGCCGTCCACCTTCGCGACATCCGCGAGGGCCGCCGTGCGAAACAGCGCCAGCGCCTCCTTCGCAGCGTCGAGGTCCGGCCGTCGTGCGAACGCGGCCTCGGCGTCGAGCAGGGTGCGCTCGGCTGAGGTCCCCGGCGTCACGACGACGACAGGCACGCGGGGCGGCGGGCAGGCCAGCAGCAGCGCTGCACTGAGAAGAGACCACCACCTCACTTCGCTGCGCTCCCGGAGGCCTTCTTCGCAGCCGCGAACGCTGCCTCATCGAGGGGCGCGAAGCCGGTGAGCCGCACACCCTCGAGCGCAGCCTTGCCACGCTCGGTCGAGGGCACCTTCGTGAACGCCGCCGCCACCGTCTTCCAGTCGGCAGCGCTCAACCGCTCGCCCAGCGTCGCGACCACGGCGACCGGCACCTTCGGCCCCACGTGCACCACCTCGAGGTCGGCCGCGAACGGCAGGGTGGACAGCGACTTCGCCTGCTCGGCGTCGAGCAGCACCGCGAGCGGCTCCTTCCCGGTGGCCGCCTTGCGCAGCGCCGACAACACCTGGCCGCCGCTCGTGACCTTGACGGTCGCTGGGAGTTCGTAGCCGGCGAGCGCCACCTTCGTCACGAACTCCGGCGCGTAGCCCGCCGTCGAGAAGAGCGACGCGCCGTCGAGGTCCGCCGGCTTCTTCACGGCGCCCTTCTTCGCGATGAGCGACCAGCTCTGGGTGCCCTCGAGGCCCTGCTGGACGATGGCGAGCCGCGCGGTGAGCTTCAGCTCGGCCTCGTGCGAGAGGAAGAAGGGCAGCGGCACCAGCGCGAAGACGACGTCAGGCTCGGAGAAGCGCGCGAGGCCCGCCTTCTCCGTCGGAAAGTACGTCGCGGCGAGCGAGCCCACAGGCCAGCCGGCGAGCTCGCTGATGACGCCGGCCAGCTCGTCCATGCGCGACTGCGCCTCCTGCGTGGTGCCGGGGTAGCCGGGCGCGCAGAAGACGAGCCCGCGCGGACCGCTGGGCGCGGGTGGAGCGACAGGCGCCTTCGGCGGCGCGGCGAAGGTGAGCGACGGCAGCAGGCAGAGGAGCGTGACGAGCAGGGACCGCATGCGTCGCAATGTACGCCTCGACGGCGCGGGAGTAAGCACGTCGTGACATGGGCGAGGCGTCATGGGTCGAGAGGCTGTTCGCGGCCGTCATCGCGAAGCGGTGGGTGGTGGTGCTGGTGTGGCTCGCGCTGGTGCCGGGCGCGGTGTGGCTCTCGCTGAAGCTGCCGAGCGACGGCGCCATCGACCGCCTCGTCGTCGAGCGCGACCCCGACGTGGTGCGCACCCGCGCCTTCCAGCAGGTGTTCCCGGAGGGGCGGCAGGTGGTGCTGCTCTTCGAGCCGGAGGGTGACGTCTTCGCGCCCGACGTCCTCTCCCAGCTCGCGGCCCTGGAGGATGCGCTCGGCAAGGTGAAGGGCGTGGTGCCGTTCTCGGCGCTCTCGCTGTTCCGCCGCCGTGAGGCGGACCTCTCGGCCGCCGGCTTTTCCGCCCGCTTTCGCGCCTTCGCGGAGGGGAGCTCCTTCTTCCGTCGGCAGGGGCTCGTCGGCGCGAAGCACCTCTCGGTCGCGGTCACGTTCCAGGCGCCCGGACCGCACGAGCGGGACGCGACGCTGGACGAGCTCGAGCGCGTCATGGCCTCGGTGCCGCACACAGCCCTCGGCGCCCCCCGCCGCGTGGGCCAGCCATACGTGGAGCAGTGGCTCGAGTCCGAGACGAAGCAGGCGACGGTGCGCTACTTCCCGCTCTTCGGTGCGTTCGTGGTGCTGCTGGTGCTGGCGCTCTACCGCTCGTGGCGCGCGCTGGCGGCCATCCTGCTGACGCTCGGGGTGACGGTGCTCATGGCCATGGGGCTGGGCCAGCTCGTCGGCTTCACGCTCACCATCGTCTCCGAGCTGGTGCCGCTCGTCGTGCTCGTCACCGCCACGGCCACCCTCGTGTACCTGCACTCGCGGTACATCCAGCAGCCCGAAGACGTGGCGCTCGAGCGACACCACGTCTTCTCGCTGGCCAACAAGGCGCTGCCGGTGACGGCGAGCCTGGTGGCGGCGCTGCTCGGCTTCGCAGCGCTGGCGGTGTCGGAGATCCGCCCGATTCGCGAGATGGGCCTGTGGACGGCCGCGGGCCTCGGCGTGTCCTGGCTGACGAGCTTCACCCTCTTCCCCGCGCTGCAGCGGCTGCTCGCCTGTCCCACGCGTCAGGGCACCACCCCCGCAGGCCGTCTCTACGTGCGCCTGGCCGACGCGCTGCCGGGCTTCACCTTCCGCTTCCGCTGGCCGCTGCTGGTGGGCTCTCTCGTGGTGATGCTCGCGGGCGGCGCCGCGCTCTTCGGCGTGCCCGGCCTCGTCGCCCCGATGCGAATGGAGGTGGACGCCGTCGAGTACCTCGACGAGGCGCTGCCGCTGCGACGAGACATGGCCGTCTACGAGCAGGCGGTGGCCGGCCTCGCCGCCGTGCGCATCTGGGTGAAGACGCAGGACGGCGCGGTGGTGGAGCCGCCGACGCTGCAGGCGCTCGACCGCTTCAGCACCGCGGTGGCGAACGAGCCCGGCGTCAGCTCGGTCATCGGCCCGACGACGCTCCTGAGGCTGCGGCGGTACGTGGCGGGGCAGGGCGACGCGCTGCCCGAGGAAGAGGCCGGCTTCGCCGAGGCGGTGGCGGACCTGGAGCAGTTGCTCCTCACCGAGCAGGAGCTGCGCGGCTTCATCGACTTGAAGACGCTCGGGCAGGCGCAGCTCATGGTGCTGACGAAGCGCGGTGACGCCTCCTCGTTCGCCGCGCTCGAGGCCCGGCTCGACGGGCTGTGGAAGGCGGAGCAGGCACGCTCACCGGCGCTCAGCACCGCCACGGCGCAGGTCGTGGGCGAGTCGATTCTGCAGGCGAAGATCGGCCAGCACCTGGTGCCCACCTTGACGGAGAGCTTCGGGCTGACCGCGGCGCTCATCTTCCTCACCTTTCTGGTGGTGTTCCGCAGCGGCGCCGCGCGGTTGATGGCGATGGTGCCGTCGGTGTTCGCGATCCTCGCGACGTTCTTCGTCATGCGGCTGACGGGCATTCCCCTCAACGTCGCCACCATCCTCATCGCCACGACGGTGCTGGGCACCACCGAGAACGATCAGGTGCACTTCTTCCACCACTACCAGGAGGTGAAGAAGGACGGCGCGAGCGCCGAGCGGTCGATGTTGCACACCCTGCACGTGTCGGGGCACGCCATCATCTACGCGACGCTCATCAACGCGAGCGGCTTCCTCGCGCTGTCGTTCTCGAACCTGCCGCCCATGCGCCAGTTCGGCATCGTGACGTCCGTCGCCTTCGCCTTCGCGATGCTGGCGGACTTCACGGCGCTGCCCGCCGCGCTGTGGATCTTCATGCGCGAGCGACCGGACCCGAAGGGCGGGGCCAGCGGGCCAGCGTCGAAGACGTCGGGCTGACCCCGGCCGTCAGCGGCCGTCCCGCGCGCCCTCGGCGGCGGCGGACGAGGCGCTCCGCAACAGGCTCATCGTCGTGCCGAGCTGAACGAGCTCGAGGACGGTGCCGTCGGGGTCCTTGAAGCAGATGAAGCGCGTCGTGCCCCCGACGGGGTCGCGCACCTCGCCAGGCTGGGCCGAGAGGAACTCGACGCCGCGCGCGCGCAGGCGGGCGACGTCAGCGTCGAGGTCGCGGGTCACCAGCG
Organism: Myxococcaceae bacterium; assembly: GCA_016793095.1. GTDB lineage: Bacteria > Myxococcota > Myxococcia > Myxococcales > Myxococcaceae > Xiheimicrobium. Next base: position 59,342 of record JAEUJQ010000073.1, read on the forward strand.
CGATTCGCGCCAGGCCGAGGTGGTTGAGCGCGTCGGGAGGCGGCCGGGCGTCGCGGGGCTGCTCCCACTCGAGCAGGTCGATGGTCGAGCCGTCGGCGTGCACCAGGAGGGCGCCGCGCACCCGGTAGCGCTCCATGCCGACGGCGCGCGCGACCCCGCCCTCGCCATCGGGCGCCACGTCCATCAGGGCTCGAAACCCGAGCGCCTCGTAGAACGCCTTCGAGCGGGTGAAGTCGCTGCAGTTGACGTTCACGTGCAGCATTCCAGTGACGTGCGGGCCCGCGTCGCTCGCCGCGCCCTGCTTCGAGGTCACCACGAGCGCCACTCCCGCGAGGACGAGGGCGCCCAGCACCACGACCAGCCAGCCCCTCCCCCCGCGCGTGGAGAGGCGGGTTCTCGGTGCAGGGTGAATCATCGCGGTCTTCACCCGCGCCGCCCACGACTCGGGGCCAACCCACAGCGCGTAGAACAGCGTTCGCGCGAGCGTGCCACTCAGGTAGCGGAGGCGGGGCCGGCGGGCGGTGACGGCGTGCACGATGTCCAGCACCGCGCGCGTCGGAGCCTGGGCGATGCGCTCGAGGCTCTTCGTGTTCCACGTGACGTACTCGTCCAGCCATTCGCGTGGCCAGTCACGCTGCCACGCACCGTCGGGTTCCAGGCGAGCCATCTCGCCCCACGCCTTCCGGTGGCCCTCGAAGAAGGTGAGGGCGAGCGGCGTTCGCATCGTCGAGGGGTTGACGACGCTCACCTCGACTCCCCAGAACGAGACCTCGGCGCGCAGCGCATCCGCGAACGCCTCGAGCGCGAACTTCGACGCGTCGTACGGCGCGTTGCCGGGCAGGCTCACCAGGCCATCGACGCTGCTCACCAGCACCACCCGCCCGCGGGCCTGCTTGAGCGCCGGGAGCAGCCGCTGGGTGAGGCGGGTCGGGCCGAAGAAGTTCACCTCCATCGTCGAGCGGTAGAAGGCCGGCGGCTGGTAGTCGATGAACCCGGGAAGGACGATGCCCGCGTTGTGAACGAGGGCCCAGAGCTCGGCGCCGCAGGCCGCGACCAGGGTGTCAGCCGCGGCCTCGACGCCCGCCTCGGTCGAGAGGTCGATGCGGGGCGCGAGGGCCGCGCCGGCCGCCAGCGCCGCTCGGCTCCCCTCTTCGGTGTAGCAGCAGGCGATGACCCGGCAGCGTCGGCGCGCGAGCTCTTCGACGACGCCGCGTCCGAAGCCGGAGTCGCACCCGGTGACGACGACGGTCTTGCCCGCCACGTCCAGGCGCGCCCGCTGACCGAGCGCCGTGCGGAGCCGACCGGTGAGCGCGAGCGCCGCGAACGTCCACACCAGCAGCCCGGTGACGAGGAGCGCCGGTTCCATCACGAGCCCTCGCCCAGGCGCGCGAGGAGCACCGTCACGACGCGGGAAAGCTCGGCGCGGGCCGTTCGCCCATCATCCCCGGCCAGCACCTGGTCGAGCTGCCGAAGCACCTCGACGCCCGGCCCGAGCGGCGCCCCGGACCTGAGCTGAACGCGCGTCGCACGAGCATCACCGGGTTCGCTCCTGGTCGTCACGACGCCCGCCGCTTCGAGGCGCGCGACCATGGCCGTGACGGACGGGGGCTTCACGCCGAGCCGGCGCGCCAGCTCCCCGTGCCTGAGACCGCCTGGCGCGCGCATCAGCTCGCCCACCAGCCGGAACGCCGACGCAGACAGGCCGAGGGGCGCGAGGTCGTGCTCGAGGCGGGCCTTGAAGGCCTCGGCCAACGCCCAGACTTGAAGGGAGAGGTGTCGCTCGAGCTCGAGCGTTGGCGGCGGATGGTGAGCGGTGGACGCGCGGGGCATGGTCATTTGTTAGGCGAACGAACAATCTCCGGTCAAGCGCGCAGCGAGGCCAGCGACAACTCTTGCGAGGCGGCGACTGGCGGATCACCGTACGGCCGCGCGACGTGACGCCCGGGCTCACCGCCGAAGCCTCAGCACAGCCGCAGCGTCGATGGCTTGCCGTCGAGTTCTGCGAACAGGTCGTGCGCCAGGACCGGTACCCGAACACCCCGCCGGCGCATCGCCCGTTCGAGCTCGTCGATGAAGAGGCCCCGGCCAGGCCGGGCGTGCTCGCGGACGATTTCGTTCTGTCGCGCTGTCGTGAGCGAGTCCACCTGCGTCGCCGCCATCGCGCGCGCTGCACCGCCGAGGTCGATGGTTACCCTTGCGCCGCACGACGGGGAGCCGTCGATGCCGACGATGGCGATGACCTCGATGCCTGACGCCAGGCAGTCGGCGAGCTGCGCCACCACCTTGCGCGCGAGCCGGCGGTACACCCGCCGCGTGTACGCCTCAGCGACCGGCACCAGCGCCTCGAAGGCCGGCCGCCCGTACACCGCCAGCATTCGCCGCTTGAGGACGCCGCCCCACGCTCCCTCTTCCGGGCATGGCAGCTGGACGATGCCGATGTTCGCGTCGAGGCACTGCTGAACCAGCTCGCGGTTCGCGCCCCCACAGGCCGCGCCTCCGAGGTACCGGGTGTTCGCGTTGAGCAGGCAGTGGGACAGAAAGACGACCCGGTGGCTCCGCTGATCGACGAGGCGCCCTGCGATCTGTCGGACTCGGGCGTTGGCGATCATGGGACGAAACCTCACGCGGCAGACGATGAGCTTCGACTTCACCACGCAGCGCGCTCGTTCGTCTCGCGTCCCACGAACCTGGCCCACAGGGCTCGACCGGCCTTCGAGGACCGCGAGACGTTCTTCCGTTGCGGCGCGTCGTGCGGTGCCGCGAGTGCCTCACCTGGCGGGCTGGCGCTGGAGCGGGTCCACCGCGCCACCAGGCTGCAGGCGAACCGGGGAAGCTGCTGGGCGAGCTCCGACCTCACGGGCCAGGCAGCGACTTCAGGTCTCCGGCGTAGTCGTCGCCACCCGCTTCGAGGTGCCTCCTCGCCGAGTCGAGCAGCGCGCGCCGCCGCAGCGCCCCTGCGTCCTGCGTGCGAGCGAGCAGCACCTCGACCTTGCCGAGCTCACCCGGGTTGGCGGCGTCCCCGGCGCGGAGGGTGAGCGCGCGCTCGAGCGGCTTCACGGCGTCGGCCTCGCGGTGGAGCGCCAGCAGCGCAGCCCCGATGCCCACGAGGTCGCCCGCGAGCTTGAGGTGATCCGGGCCGAGCGCCGCTTCCCGAATCGAGAGCGCTTGCTCGAACGCCTTCAGGGCATCGGCAGGTCGGTCGAGGCCGAGCCAGGTGTCTCCGAGGTTGTTGTGCACGGCCGCGAGCTCGACGTGCGACGGGCCGTAGGCGCGCTCGAAGTTCTTCTGGGCCGCGGCGAAGTGGGGCAGGGCTTCGTCGAAGCGCTTCAGGTCGTTGAACATGACGCCGATGTTCACCTCGGCGCGGCCGACCTCGTGGTGAGCCTCTCCGAGCTCGGCAGCGATGAGCGTGCGCACGGCCTGAAGCTCGGGGAGCGCTTCGTCCGGCTTGCCCAGGTGCGAGAGGATGACGGCGGCGTTGTTGATGGTGCGCAGGGCGTTCTTCGCCGAGGGTCCGGTGACGTGTGAGTAGTGGTCGCGCGCCGCCCTGAAGTGCGCGAGCGCCTTCGGCAGCTCTCCCTCGGTGAAGGCGGCCAGGCCGAGCTGGTTCTCGATGATGGCCTCGAGCTCATGCTCCAGCGGCTCCCGGGCGCGCGCCACGGCGAGCAGCTCGCGGTACTCCTTCGACAGCGCGACGTCATGAAGCCGGCTGGAAGCCACCTCGAGCAGCTGACACAGCGAGCGGATGATGAGCTCGTCGTCGTGGTTGACCGACGCGGTCGTGAGGGCCTTCTGGAGCAGCTCGCGCGCCTTCGCCGGCTGCCCCAGCTTGAGCTGCAGAGAGCCGGCCCAGAACCAGCCCTCGGCCTGCACCGAGAGCGCCTCGACCGAGCCCAGGGTCGCGAGGAGCGGCTCGGCCAGCGCCCACCCGTCCGCGAGTCTGCCGGAGTCGTGCAGCACCTTGAGCTGACTCACCCGGGGTTGCAGCGCCTGGGCCTCGAGGCGGCCCCGCTCCGAGAGGGTCTGCGCGGTGCTCTCGAGGCGGCGGGCGTCCTCACAGGCGCTCACCGAGCGGAGTCCGCGCACCAGCGTCGAGGCGGTGTCGGCCGACTTCTCGTCGAGTGACGCGAGGGCGCTCGTCACCGCGGCGAACTCGACGCGCCGTCGCTCGAGGCAGGCCATGCGCAGGTCCAGCAGCCGCTCCGACTGCTCGTGGCGCACGTGCGTCGCCGCGCACGCGTCGTCGTAGCTGCGGGACCAGGTCGAGGCCCAGCCGTCGAGCGCGCTCGTCAGCGTCGAGGCGAGGTCGGCGCTCCAGGGCTTCGCGGGGCGGCTGATGGCCTGTCGAACCGCCGCGCGCACCTCGGCGCTCCAGGTCGTCGCCAGCCGGTCGGCGCCGGGCACGCACGGGGCAGGTCGGCTGACGGCGTAGCCCGCGAGCGCGACGGCCAAGGCGACGACGGTGATTGCGAGCATGACGCCGGCTCGCGACCGCGCTCGTGGCCGCAGTGCAGCCAGCACCGCGCGCATGTCGGGGAACCGCTCGTCGGGAGTGGCCATGAGGCCCCGTCGGAGCGCCGGGCCGACGCCGAGCGGGACCTGCTTCAGGTCGAGGCCCAGCGCGCCACGCTCGATGGCCTCGAGGCGCGCTCGTGGCGTGTCGCCGGCGAAGGGACGAACGCGGGTGAGCGCTTCGGCGAGCGAGGCGCAGAAGCTGAACTGGTCTGCGCGGGCGTCGACGGGCCGCCCGGCGAGCTGCTCCGGCGCCATGTACGCCGGCGTGCCCGGTCTGCCGCCGAGCCCGTCGTCCCCTCGGGCTTCCTTCACCACCGCGAGGCCGAAGTCGGTGACGAAGACGCGGCCGTCGCTCCGGCGGAGGACGTTCGCCGGCTTGAAGTCGCGGTGGACGAGGCCGGCGTCGTGCGCCGCGACGAGCCCTTCGCCGGCCTGGAGGAACGCAGCCAGCACGTCCTCCGCGCGCGGGCTGCTGGCGAGCCAGTCGGCGAGCGTCGCGCCCTCGATGAACTCCATCGCGAGGAAGACGTGCCCGTCGTGCGTGCCGACGTCGAACACCGGCACGACGTTGGGGTGGGAGATGCGCGCGAGGGCCTGGGCTTCCTGCAGCACCTGGCTCGTCGAGGCGGCGGTGGCGTGGCGCAGGAACTTGAGCGCCACCTTCCGGGCGAGCTGTGGGTCGGTCGCTTCGTACACGACGCCCATGCCGCCGACACCCCGAACGCGCTCGACGCGGTACCGGCCGATGAGCGTGCCGGGCGCGAGGGTAGCGACGACGGCGCCCGGCAGCAGCGCGGCGCCGGACTGGAGCCGCTCGGCGTCCTTCCGGCGCTCGCCCGCTGCTTCGTAGATGGACGAGAGCACCGCGCGGCACGCCTCACACCCGCGCAGGTGCTCTGCCGCGCGCTCGAGCGCCGGGCTTGTCAGCGCTCCGTCGCCGAACGCCACCAGCTCGTTCTCGTCCAGGCACGTGGACATGACTCGCCCCGTAGCACGTCGCCGTCAGCGCGCCTCGCACTGGCTGAAGAGCGCGCTGCACTTCCCGGAGCAGCAGTTGGTGTCGTTCACGCAGCTCTGGCCGTTGGCCTTGCACACGCTCACGGGGCGGTCGCAGATGCCCGTCGTCGAGGGCACGCACACCGTCACCGAGGCGTTGCGCAGCATGCAGCAGTCCTCCGTCGCGCCGCAGTCGGCTTCGGTGCTGCAGGTCTTCCGGCACGCGCCCGTCGAGGCGAAGACGCCGTCGGAGGTGCCGTCCGGCGTCACGGCGAGCGCGCAGTACAGGTTCGTGCCTGCGCAGACCGGGGCCGAGTTGGGGCAGGGCTGGCCCGTCGCCGTCCCGCCGGCCGCGCCTCCCCCGGCGCCGCCGCCGCCCGTTCCTCCGCGCAGGCACGAGTTGAGCGCTGCGTACTGCGCGCTGCACGCGGTCGTCGAGCCGTAGTCCCCGTTGACGCAGGTGACCGACGCCGGAGTCGCGACGAGGCAGTCGAGCCACGTGGTCGCCTGCGCGGGGCAGGCCGAGCCGAGGAGCATCTGGCACTGCGTCAGCACCGTGCTGGCCGCTGCACCGCACTTCGCCTGGATGAGCGCGGTCGAGCGGTCGCACGCGGTGCCTGCGGAGCCTCCCCCTGGTGCGCTGCCGCCCGCCATCGCGGAGCCCCCGCCGCTCGCGCCGCCGCCACTCGAGCCGCCGCCAGTGCCGCTGACGAAGCCGCCGCCGCTGAGGAGAGAGCCGCCCCCGCCACCCGTGGGCCCGCCGGCCGGAGGAGGTGGGGAGCAGGCCAGACCGACGAAGACGCACGAAAACAGGACGAAACGAACAGGAGACGCCATGAGAGACCTCGTGAATGGAGCCGGCTTCGTGCCGGCTGCCACGAGGGGACACAGCGACCTCGGAGAGTGTAACCGGGCGCGTGCTACCCGGACCGCGACGCGCCCTCGAGCGAGACGCTGAACCGGGCGTTCGACAGCCGCATCAGGCTGTCCACCCGCGAGGACGAGAGCTGTTGGGCCAGCCGGAGCCGGGTCGCGGCGCGCAGCTCCCGCTTCGCCTGGCCGAGCCACCGGGCGACGCTCACGCGATGCGCGCCTTCGATGCGGGCGACCTGCTCGGCCGTGAAGCCCTCGAGGTAATAGAGGCGCAGCAGGTGCCGCGAGCGCTCGGAGAGCCCGGCCAGGGCCTCTTTGAAGGCCGCCTTGAAGACCGCCGCGTCCTGCTCCTGCATGAGGGCCGCTTCCGGCGTGGGGGCGCTCGCCGGGCGGCGGTCGAGGGTCGAGGCGGAGTCGATGGGCTTGCGCTCGCGGACGAGGTTGAGCGCGGTGCGGTGGATGACGGCCGAGAGCCACTTCACGAGGGCGCCGCGGCCTGCCCACGTCGAGAGCCGTGGCCGCGCGCCGTCTCCCACGAGCAGGAGCAACCGGACCCGCTGCGTCAGCTCCGCCGCGTCGAGGCCTTTGCCCGCCGAGGCGCAGAGCCTGTTCAAGAGGCCCTCGAGGATGCCGAGCGCGCCAGGGTCGCCGTGCAGGCAGCCGGCCACCAGCACGACGTCGGCGCGGGCGAGACCTTCGCGCGCGGCCGGCTCGGGGCAGATGCGTCGAAGCGTGTCGTCGAGCTGCGCCGCGCTCACGCTCACCGAGGGGTACTGGGCGGCGCCAGCGTCGAGCCAGTCCTGGAGGGCCTTGGCCGCATCACTCACGGCGTCGCGGATAGCTCACGTGCCCGCGTTTGCGAAGGCCGACGCGGAGGACAGGTGTGTGACGGCCCCGCGACCGTCAGCGGGCCGACGCCATGCCGGAGCAGGTGGTGTGCACGCGCATCTCCGCCGGCGCCGACTCGAGCTCTCCGTCCGACGCGACGAAGGTGAACACCACGACCCGCGCGGTGGCGCCTTCCATGTCGATGACGAACTGGCCGGTGCGGGCGTCGAACGAGCGGACGTGACCTTGCGACGGCCGCTGCACGAGCCTGAAGGTGACCCGGGCCGTCTCGCGGTCGAAGCCGCTGACCTGGCCGGTCATCTGGCTGTTGCAGGTCACGCTGAGGTCGTCGCTCACCGCGACCGGCGCGTCGTTCACCGGGGTCACCACGAGCTTCGCCTCGGCCGTGCTCGTCAGGCCGGCCGGGTCGGTCACGGTGAACGCGAAGCTGTCGTCACCGTTCCAGTTCGCCGAGGGCAGGAAGGACGCGATGCCCCGCGCCGCGTCGACGAGGGTGAGCTCTCCACGTGCCGGCGCGCGCGAGATGGAGAAGGTGAGCGCGTCTCCATCCACGTCTCGCGCCACGAGGCTGAGCTTGACGCCCGTGTCTTCCTTCGTCGTGAACGTGCTGCCCTGCGCGACCGGCGCGTCATTCACCGGTGCCACCGTCGCGGTCACCTCGGTTGGCGCAGACGACAAGGCGCCATCGCTCACGAGGACCGAGAACGTCACCGTGCCGTGGTGGTCGGGCGCTGGCTCGAAGCGGACCTGCCCCTGCGCGTCGACGAACGCCCGCCCGGTCGCGGGCTGCTTCACGATGCTCCACGTGAGCGGATCGCCGTCGATGTCCGCAGCCTTCATCGACCCGGTCACCAGCTCGTCTTCGCGCGTCTCGAGGGCCAGCGACGCGAGCGTCGGAGCGTCGTTCACCGGCGCCACCCGCACCTCGACCGTGCCGCGCGCAGTGGTGCGCCCGTCGGTGACCTCGAAGGCGATGCGATCGTCTCCGTTCAGGTCCGCCCGCGGGCTGTAGCGGAACGCGCCGGTCCGGGCGTCGAGCAGCGTCACGGCACCCAGGCTCGACGAGCCCAGCACGCGGAAGGTGAGCACGTCGCCATCGACGTCGGACCCCGGGAGCGCGCCCTCGGCGACGACGTCTTCCTTCGTCTCGAGGCGCATCGGGCGCGTCACCGGCGCGTCGTCCACCGGGCTGAGCGAGACGTCGATGACCGAGGTGCTGGTGAGCTCTCCATCGCTCACGCTGACCACGAAGCGGTCTGGGCCGTGGTAGTCGCGCGCCGGGTGGAAGCTCACGGTGCCGGTGCGGGCGTCGAGCTTCACGGTGCCGTGCGCCGGCTCCTCGGCTACGACGTACTTGAGCGGCTGGCCATCGACGTCGGAGGCAGCCACCGCGCCGTAGACGGCCTCGTCTTCGCGTGAGGACAGCGCGAGCGGCGCCGAGACCGGAGCGTCGTTCACCGGGCGAATCGTCAGCCGCACCACCGCCTCGGAGGTGAGCTGTCCGTCAGACACCACGAAGCTGAAGCTGTCCGGGCCGTTGAAGTTGCGCGCCGGCTGATAGGTGAAACGGCCGGTCGAGGGGTCGAGCTTGAACTCGCCCGACTTCGGCTTCTTGCCCAGCTGAAAGGTGAGCGTGTCACCTTCGACGTCGGTCGCCGGGCAGGCGCCCTCGACGCTGGAGTCCTCGTTGAGGCCGTAGCCGCTCGAGTTCGCCACCGGCGCGTCGTTCACCGGGCTCAGCGTGATCTGGACGGTCGCCGGGACGGTGGCCTGGCCGTCGCTCACCTCGATGGTGAACTCGTCAGCCCCGAAGTAGTCCCGGTTGCCGTCGTACGTGAACGCGCCGGTCGAGGGATCGACGCTCGCGACGCCGTGCTCGGGGGCCTTGCCGACCCGGTAGCTCAAGGTGTCTTTGTCGCGGTCGCTGGCGACGACCTGGCCGGAGGCGGTGGTGTCTTCGGCAGCGCTCGCCGAGGCCGCGGCGACGGCCGGTTCATCGTTCACCGACGCGATGACGAGGCGCAGCACCGTGCTCGCCTTGAGCTTCCCGTCACTGACCTCGAGCGCCACCGCGTCGTCTCCATGGAAGTCGGTGTGGGGCGAGAACGTGAACGCGCCCGTGCCGGGGTCGATGGTGGTCGTGCCGTGCTTCGACGGAGCGACCATGCGCCAGGTGAGCGCATCGCCATCGACGTCAACGGCCAGCGCCTTGCCCTCGCAGACGGTGTCCTCGGAGCACGGCTGCGTGACGGCCTGGACGCGTGGGGCGTCGTTCACCGGCGTGACGGTGACGGAGACGTCGCTGCGAACGGTCTCGGCGCCGTCGCTGACCTCCACGGTGAACGTGTCGGGGCCGTTGAAGTCGGCCTTCGGACGGTAGGTGAAGACGCCCGTGCGGGGCTCGACGCGGACCTGACCGTGAGGAGGAGGCGACTTCAGGCTGAAGGTGAGCAGGTCGCCATCGACGTCGCGCGCCTCGACGCGGCCCTTCGCCGAGCCGTCTTCGGGGACACTGATGGCGGCGGGCTTCGCCGTCGGTGCGTCATTCTCTGGCGCGACCTGCACGCGCACGTTCACCTGGGTGGGCTTGCCGCTGGTGCGCAGCTCCACCGCGAAGCCGTCTTCACCGTGGAAGTCGCGCTCGGGCTGGTAGCGGAACGCGCCCGTGTCCGGGTCCAGCGTCGTCTGGCCATGCTTCGGCCAGCGCTTGAGGGTGAGCACCGCCTTCTCGCCTGGCCGCAGCGCGGCGAGCTGGCCCTCGACCGCGGTGTCTTCGGTGGTGGCGGCGTCGAGCTCCCTGGGCGCAGGCTTCGGCGGAGCGGCGACGGCCTGAAGGCAGGTCAACGCGGTGGCGGCGACCAGGGCCCGGGTCGGAAGTGCCACCCCGGTTCGGCGTGACCCGGGGGCTGGGTGTGACGGAGCGGTGGCGCTTCGAGGAGAACATCGCCTCAGATGTCGTGTTGAGGTGGCCATGCCCGTGAGATCTGCACTTCGCGGTCCACGTCGGAAACGCCGGGACCGGTGGTGCGATGTGGGTCTGCGCCGCCGCTCCGACGACTGCTGATCCCGAGGAGTCGCAGGCCTCACGGAGGTGGAGCTCCGCCGCGACGACATGAACTCGAGTCAGGCGAGCACCGCGTCCTCGTGGTTCGGAGCCGACGCCGGCATCTGCTGGATCCACCCCGAGCCTTCGCCGCCGGCCGCTCCGCCCGATGGTGGCGCCTGCGGCTGTTACAACGGCCAGAACGACTACTGCGGGCTGAGCATCGTCAACCGCGCGTGGTGGTACGGCTGCCGGCCTGGCGTGGCGCTGAGCGTCGCGGACTACGACGACCTCTCAGCGTGCGACGGCGGCGTCTTCACCTTCAAGCAGTCGTGCTCCGCGGGCTGCATCTCGCGGACGATGACGAACAACACCGGCTATTGCCGGTAGCGCACTGCTCAGCCGCTCACGAGCGCGTCGTTGAAGCGGGCGGTGAGCTGCTTCAGGAGTCCCTTGTCGCCGACCTTCCCGACGTCGAGGCGCGCCGGCTCGAAGTGTTGGGCGCGCACGAGCGCGTCGTAGCCCTTCGCGGTCAACTTGCGGTTGTTCCCGAGCCGCAGCGCGACGACGGTCGAGAGCCCATCCCATGCGGCGAGCGCCGCGAGCGCTTTGTCCGTGAGCTTGTTGCTCGAGAGGTCGAGCTCGACGAGACCGCGGGGCTGGCGGGTGAGCAGCTCGACCGACGCGTCCGAGAGCGAGCACCCGTTGAGCTTGAGCGTCCGCAGCGTCGCGCTCGCCGGGTGATCGAGCAGCGCCTGAAGGCCGTCGTCGCCGAGGCTCGTGGTGCCGAGGTCGAGGTGCGTGAGCTGCGTCGCGCAGTCGAACACGACGAGCGGCGTCTCGAGCAGCTCCTTCCCGCTGCGCAGGTCGAGCTCGCGTAACGCGGCGGAGGGCCTCTTGAACAGCGCGAGCACGTCGTCCTTCGTCGTCGATTGCGGGAGCCCGAGCGCCCTGAGCTTCGAGAGCTGACTCCACCCGCCCAGCGCCGCGAGGCCGTCGCGAAAGACGTTGCCCGCGATGGACACGCGCTCCAGAGACGGGAGCGGGGCCGCGGCGAGCGCCTTCAGCGTGGCTGTGTCCGAGAGCCGGTTCTGGCTGAGGTCGAGGTCGGTCAGGCCGCCCAGCCGCTCGGCGCCCAGCAGCGTGGCGGCGCCCTCGTCACCGAGCTGACAGCCGCGGAGCTGGAGCTGGCGGAGGACGCCTGGCACGAACGGCGGCGGCGCGACGAAGCGCTCGAAGTGCTCGCCGAGGGTCGTCTCGAGGCCTGCGAGCAGCTTCGCCCCGTCGGTGCCGAGGTCACAGCCGGAGAGGTCGAGCGAGACGAGGCGCGAGACGTCCCACGCGAGGATCTCGGACACGCTGAACGCCGTCACCCATTGCTCAGGCACCACGCGCAGGCGCTTCAGCTCGGGGCCGAGCTTCCGGACACGGGCTTCCTCAGGCAGCGCCTCGTGGAGTTCGACGGTCACGCCTTCGACGGGCTCTCGCGCGCGCAGCCAGGGCCAGTGCTGATCGAGGTCGAGCGGATCGATGGTGAGCGTCGAGAGGAAGCCCGCGCGGAACACGGGCGCGCAGTCGCCGATGCGGTCGAACACGTCGGCGAGCCAGACGCGGCGGTGGCGGTGCTCGAGGCGGCGCGACTCGGCGGAGATCCCCGGGTAACGCGGATCTGCCGGGTCGAGCCGGAGCAGCTCGAGCTGCATCGAGATGAAGGTGCCGCGCGGGTCGCCCTTCTCCTGCAGCTTGTCGGCGAACACCTGGCGCAGCTGCAGGTCGTCAGGTGACGCGAGCACGCGGGCGAGCTCCGGCGGAGGCGGCATGCGCGCATCTTGCCCGACGAGGGCCCGTTGTCCTGCCCGACGAGCGCCTCAGCGGTCGGCGCGGTGGCCCGTGTACTCGTAGCCGTAGCCCTGGCGGATCTGCTCGACCGTGAGCTGGTGGAGCGGCTTGCGCAGCGAGCTGCCGAGCTCGGGGTACGTCGGCCGGAACTCGCCTTCGCCACCCAGCCCCAGGTTGCGGATCATGCTCACCACCGCGTTCGGGTTCTCGTCGTGGTACAGCACCGCGCCGTCCACCGCCGAGCAGACGTCGAACTCGATCGAGTCACCCGCGCGGAAGCCGCGCTCGAGCATCGGCAGCGTGTTCTCGGGAGCGCCGCTGCCATCCGGTCCGCCGCGATGGCACTGCACCTTCGGTCGCAGCGGGTCGTTCTTCCCGCAGACCTCGTCGAGCACCTTGTTCAGCAGCGCCGGGTTGTCGGTGACGATGAAGTCCGGCTTCAGCTTCGCCAGCTTCCGCATCTTCGCCTCGTCGTTGATGGTCCACACGACGAGCTGCTTGCCGTAGTGGGGGCTCTTCGGGTCGCGGGTCTTCGACAGCGTCTGCTTCGTCAGCCGCAACAGATCGTCGAAGCCGCCCGTCCTCAAGGGCGCCCGGGGGTCACCGATGGACACGAAGGCGTTGTTGCCGCTGCCCTTCAGCGGATCCGCCGCGTCGGGCGAGTTGCCGATGAAGAAGGCGTTGAGCTGCTCCTTGTCGAGCGAGAAGCGGTTGAAGGTCGAGAAGTCCTTCGAGCTCTTGAACTCGTCCTTCATCACCTTGAGCATCTTCTCGTCGTTGCAGGCGATGAAGACCTGGTTCTTCAGCTGCGGGTACTTGCGCAGGGCTTCCATGTACTGCCGCGCCATGCGGCGGGCGACCTCGGGCTTGTCGGACGGCAGCTTGGTGTCGAGCTGAATCACCTTGCCGGGGAACCGGGTGGCCAGCGCGAAGGCCTCCTCGAGCGACGGAATGTGGCGGTCGTTCGGGTTGGTCAGCGCCTCGACGCGCGTGACTTCGCGCACCGGGGTCTTCACCCAGGCGTCGTTGATGCGTATTGGGCTCGTCGGCGACATGTCGCAGACGGCGAGCTGGCGGCGGGGCAGGGAGGAGGTGATGGGGAGCGGGTGGTGGCGGCGGATGGTCGTCATGCCCGTTCCTCAGTGCAGTCGATGGGCCACCGCGCAGGGCTGCGAGAGGAAGGCCCGTCGTCTCCGGGCAGGCGACAGGCTGGAGCGGACGGGCCTGGAGCGAGCGCTCCACTGTCGCTCCGCAGGCGACAAAGCACGGGGTGGCCAGCGAGGCGCAGCCTTCCGTGCTTGCCACGCGCGGGCGCCCTTGTTCGAGTCCCGGTGCGATGAGGTGGCTCGGCGGCGTCCTCGGGGTGGTGCTGGGAATGGTGGCGGGCCTCTTTCTGCCGGTCCTCGTCTTCGCCGCGTTCAAGCTCGGCACCACTGGCTCGTACGAGGAGATCCTCCCGGCGTCGTTCATCGGGATGATCCTGGGCGCGCCGCTGGGTGGGGCCCTCGGCTTCGTCCTGGGCCGCCGCGCGCGCCCCTGAGCGCGACGGCGCTCTCGGCTCAGCGACGGTGGCACTCCGCGATGGAGACCGCCGCGCCATCGCTGATCGAGGCGACGAGCGCTCCGGACAGCGGACGACTCCGAGGGCCCGCCCGCCACTGCGCTCGTGCCTGCAGCCGGCCAGCGCGAGGACCCTCTGGAAGCGCGTCGAAGGCTCTGAGGAGCTCGGCGAGCCTCGGCGATGGGAGCCAGTGCTCACTGCAGTCCATGGGCCACCGCGCAAGGCTGCGAGGAGGCACCCGCTTGTCTCGGGGCAGGCGACGCGTCACTGGCTCACGGCCCGAACCGTGTATGCAGGACCCCCATGCGCTTCTCGGTCGTGGCAGTCGTGTTGCTGGGGTGCGGCCCGTCGCCGCTTTCGCCGTCCCTGCGGCCGCTCGACCCGGTACGGACGACGCTCGACCGAACGCTCAGCCCAGCCACCCGGCGGCAGCGGTCGCCCGACAACCCGGCGATTCCCGCGGTGCTCTCACGGGCGCTCGCGAACGGCTGGGGTGACACGACCGAGGGCCCCGGGACACCGCACGCTGCCCGGACCTTCGACGGCTCGCCCGCGCCACGCCTCGAGCCCGGGGTGCGCCCGCTCGTGCGCTTCGTGCACCTCGCCGACCTGCAGCTCATCGACGACGAGTCGCCGATGCGCATCACCAGCCTCGACGCGGCCGGCTTCGCCGCGGGCGCCGCGCGTCCTCAGGAGCCCCACGCCTGCCGCCTCGCCAACGCCGCGGTGCGCACCATCAACGCGCTCCACCGGCAGGCGCCCCTCGACTTCGTGCTGCTCGGCGGTGACAACATCGACAGCGCCCAGGCCAACGAGCTCGACTGGCTGCTCGGCGTGCTGAACGGCGGCCGCGCCGTGGAGTGCGACTCCGGCGACGACGACGACCCGGTGCGCGGCCCCGCCAACGACGGCAAAGACGCGTTCGTCTCTGAGGGGCTCGCGATGCCGTGGCGATGGGTGTCGGGGAACCACGACGAGCTCGTGCAGGGCTTGTTCGCGGTGAACGCCGAGCGCGAGGCCGCGGCCATGGGCAGTGACGCTGCGGGTGGAACGCGGTCCGGCGCCGGCGCGCTCCTCGAGCCCGGGTCGATGACGCCCGCCGATGCGCGACGGGGGCTGCTCACCCCGAAGGCGTTGCTGTCGCGCGTGGGCGCGGACGGGGACGGCCATGGCCTCACGCCAGCGGCGCTCGAGCGCGGCAAGGCGTTCTCGAGCTTCGACGTGCCGGGCACGCCGCTCACCTTCCTCCTCCTCGACACCGCGGCCGAGTCGGGCGGCGATGACGCGCTCCTCCGCGGTCAGGACTTCGACGCTTTCATCGAGCCGGTGCTCGCGCGCGCTGCGTCGGAGGGCCGGGTCGTGCTCCTGGCGGCGCACCACGCGACCGACCGGCTCACGACCAACGGCGGAGCCCTCGGCGTCGCACAGGCCGACGCGATGACACCAGCGCGGGTGCTCGAGCGCCTGGCCGCGAGCGGCCGTGTCGCCTTCAGCCTCGTGGGCCACTCTCACACCAACCGCGTTGTGCCGGTGCGCGTCGGCGCTGCCGGCTGGTGGGAGGTCACCACCGCCGCCGTCATCGACTTCCCCAACCAGGTGCGCGTCGTCGAGGTCTTCGAGCAGGGCGAGTGGGTGATGCTGCGCGGCACCATCGTCGACCTCGACTTCACCGACGACGCCGTCGGCCTCGCGGGGCGACGCGCGAGCGTGGCGGACCTCACCTCGGGCTGGCTCGCTGGCGACCGCCTCGTCGGAGGCACTCCAGAAGACCAGAACGTCGAGCTGTGGATCCGCAGGCGGTGAGCGCGCCGGAGCGCGGCGCGAGGCTCCGAAACTGCCCGCAGCCCGGGCAGACGTTCTCTGCGGCGGGCTCAGTAGTTCAGCAGGCAGCGGATGCTGTAGAAGTGCTGCTGTCCGTTCGGGCTCCGCGAGTCGCGGAAGATGCGCCCCTCAGACACGAACCCTCCATCGCCGGCGGGCCGCGTTCGAGCGAGGCGGCGGAAGAACTGGTTCTCACTGGGCGACCGCAGCCTGCACCACAGCGCCGTCTCGTTGCCGCCGCCCATGGGGCCCGCAAACTCCAGCACCCAGCCCTCGTAGAGCGCCGAGAAGCCGGTGCTGTTGGTGCGCTCGGCGAGCAGGTCGTCGGCCTCGTCGGTGCCGCGCCAGCCCGTCGCGTCGACGTCGGCCAGGCTCATTCCGAGGAAGCGTTCGAGTTCCTTGAACTCGTCGTCGGTCGGCATGTGGAAGCCCGAGGGGCAGGCGTCGAACGTGCTCGCCATGTAGTAGCGCGCGCCGCCGTCCACGCAGCCGCCCACGCAGCGGGAGTTCGAGCCCGCGTGATACCGCAGGTTCTGGCGGAACCAGCAGCGCGTGCCGATCTCCACCAGGTCGTAGCGCTGGCCGTCGCGCGCGTCCGTCACCGACGTCATGCCCCGACAGCCCGGGTTGCCCACGCAGACGCCGTCGGTCTGGCACGAGTAGTTGGCAGGACACCCCACGAGCTGGCAGCGCGGCAGGCAGAGGCCCCGGTCACACGCGTGGTCGGCGCGCCCGCAGTCCGCGGTGGCCGTGCACGTCTTGAGGCACGCGCTCTGCGTCGGGCCCAGTACCCGGCAATCGGCGCCCGTCGGGCACGGGTCGCGCACGACGTTCTGCACACAGCCCGGGAAGTCGGAGCAGTACCCGCCGGGGAAGCCCTGCGAAGGCAGAAAGCAGAAGGCCTGCGTCCCGCGGCATTCACTGTTTGCGGTACAGGGACCTCCCACGCCAGACCGGACGGTCGAGCCGCCAGCCGAACCGCCGCCCGTCGCCGAGCCACCAGCCGAGCCGCCAGCCGAGCCGCCGCCCGTTACCGAGCCACCAGCCGAACCGCCAGCCGTCGAGCCACCGCCACCACTTGCTCCAGCCTGGCCGCCTGCGGAGGAGTTCTCCATCACGCGGCACACGCCGGCCGTACACCGCTGCCCTGCGCCGCGGACGCAGACGTCACAGTTCCGCGCGTCGGTGCCGCATGCTTCGTCCGAGGTGCCGGGAATGCACTGGCCGCTCGACGAGCAGCAGCCGAAGCACGGACCGCAGCTGCCGACCGGTGCGCCGGTGCTCGCGGAGCACGAGGTCAGCGCCGCCAGGACTGCCACCGCCGCGAAGGCCACGAGGGAACCAGAACGAGACATCCGAAAGCCTCCTCAAGGGGCCGCTTCGACGCGGGCCCGGTTCGCGGATTCACAGTCTACCCGCGAGTCCAGTTGGCTGCGGGGAGGTATAGAGTGCCTCACCTGTGACCATCGTGACGACGATGCCCGCCGACGAGGCGCAGCACGCGAGCGCCGCGCCGCTCAAGGTGACCGCGAGGGTGCAGGGCCGCGAGCTGGCGAGCGCGGTCCTGTCGCCGGGTCAGGAGCTCACCATCGGCTCCGACGACGCCAACACCATGGTGGTGAAGCACCCACAGGTCTCCCGCCGGCACCTGCTGCTCAGGCACCTCGCGACCGGCGTGCTCGCGAAGGACCTCGGCAGCAAGAACGGCACCCGGCTGTCCGACGCGAAGCTGACCGAGGCCCTGGTGCCGCCTGGCGTCGCCCTGCTCCTGGGGGCCGTCGAGGTGCGGCTGGACCCGCTCGAGACCTCCGTCGCACGCCTGGGCACGCTCGAGACCCGAAGCCCCGCGATGCAGAAGGTGCTCGACGTGCTCGCCCGCGCCGCGCCGAAGGACGTCACCGTGCTGCTGGAAGGCGAGACCGGCACGGGCAAGGACGTCATCGCCCGCGCCGTGCACGCCGCCAGCGCGCGGGCGAACAGACCGCTCGAGACGGTGGACTGCGGCTCGTTCGCGAAGGAGCTCGCAGCCTCGGAGCTCTTCGGTCACGAGCGTGGCGCCTTCACTGGTGCAGACCGCGCGCGGGCCGGCGCCTTCGAGCGCGCCAGCGGTGGCACTGTCTTCCTGGACGAGGTGGGCGAGCTGCCGCTCGAGCTGCAGCCGCTGCTCCTGCGCGCCCTCGAGTCGCGCACCGTCAAGCGCGTGGGTGGGGACAAGTGGATCCCCGTCGACGTGCGCGTCATCGCCGCGACGCACCGCGACCTCGACGCCCGCGCGAAGTCCGGCGAGTTCCGCGCCGACCTGCTGCACCGCCTCGCCGTCGTGCGGGTGAAGGTGCCACGTCTCGCCGAGCGCCTCGAAGACATCCCGCTCCTCGCGCGCGCCATCCTCGGGCAGCTGGGCGAGCGCGCGCAGGGCTTCAGCCTGTCGCCCTCGACGCTGCAGCTGCTCCAGAGCCAGCCCTGGCCCGGCAACGTGCGCGAGCTGCGCAACTTCCTCGAGCGCGCCGCTGCCGTTGGGCTCGACGACCAGCCCGCCGCTGACCCGGTCACCGAAGCGGGGCTGGTGGACTACGCCGAGGCGCGGGACCGGGCCCTCGAGGCGTTCGAGCGCGACTTCGCCGCGTTCATCTTGAAGCGCGCGAAGGGCAACGTGAGCCAGGCCGCGCGCGAGGCCGGCATGAACCGCGCGTACCTTCACCGGCTCCTCAAGCGGCACGGCCTCACCGGGGCCTGAGGCGACATGGAGCTCATCGGCACCCTCGTCGGCGAGTACCGCATCGAGCGGCAGCTCGGCGCCGGCGCCATGGGTGAGGTCTATCTCGGCGTGCACCCCGTCATCGGCCGGCAGGTCGCCGTGAAGGTGCTGCGAAAGGAGATCGCCCGCGACGACTCTCAGGTGAAGCGCTTCATCGAAGAGGCGCGCGCGGTCACCACCATCAAGCACCCTGCGGTGGTCGACATCTTCGGCTTCGGCACGCTCTCGGACTCGCGGCTGTACCTGGTGATGGACCTGCTCGAGGGCGAGTCGTTCTCGAGCTACCTCAAGGAGCGGGCGCCGCTGCCCGCGAGCGAGGCCCGGCAGTGGTTGCTCGAGCTGCTCGAGGCCGTCGCCGCCGCGCACGACGCGGGTGTGGTGCACCGCGACCTGAAGCCCAGCAACCTGTTCCTCGTCGGCAAGCGCGGTCACCAGCGGCTCAAGGTGCTCGACTTCGGCATCGCGCGACGTGTGGACCGCCAGGAGCAGCTCACCCGGCCCAACGTCCTGCTCGGGAGCCCCGCGTTCATGGCGCCGGAGCAGATCCGCGGCGAGACGGGCCCGTCGTGCGACCTCTACGCCATCGGCTGCGTCGCGTTCGTGATGCTCACCGGACGGTACGCGTTCCCCACCGAGTCGCTCCTCGCGCTGCTCAACCACCACCTGCTGACGCCCGTGCCCTCCGTCCGCAGCCTGGTGCCCGCGGTGCCCCGGGCGCTCGACGAGCTGGTGCAGCGGCTGATGGCGAAGGACCCCGCAGACCGGCCCGCGTCGGCGCGCGAGGCGAAGCAACTGCTCGAGGGCCTGGACGTGGCAGACCCCGACGCGCCGCTCGCAGCGCCCCCGGCCAAGACCGTCGTCGCGAGGGTGCCTGAAGCCGCTGGGCCGCGCACCGACACGATGATGCCGGCGCTCGATGCCCGGCTCGTGGAGTCTGGAGGTCCCCGCACCGACACGATGATGCCTGCGCTCGACGCACGGTCGGTGGACAGCCCCGGCGCCGCGCGCACCGACACGCTTCCGCCCCTCGGCGTGCGAGAGCGCGTGGACAGCCCGCGGACCGACCCGCTGCCGCCGCTGGGCGAGCGGGGCCTGGAGTCGCCCGGGGGTTCACGTACCGACACGATGCCCGCGTTGGCCGCGCGCGGGACTGACACCTCGCCCGCGCTGCTGGTCGGCGCGGCTCGAGCGGCCGCCTCGCCGGTGACCCAGCCGTTCGTGGCGGCTCGTCGCGTCGTGTGGCCGTACGTCGCTGGCGCACTCCTCGTCCTCACGGTCGCTGCGCTCGTCGTCCGTCAGGTGCGAACCGCGCCATCGGACCCCATCGCGGCCGACTCCGTCCTGTCTGCGCGAGGAGCAGAGGGCGCCGTGAAGCCCGAGCCTCGTGAGGGAACACCGGTCGCGGACGACTCCGTCCTGTCTGCGCGAGCAGCAGAGCGTGCCGTGAAGTCCGCGCCTCGGGAGGGAACACCGGTCGCGGACGACTCCGTCACGCCAGCGCGAGGAACCGCCGACGGGTCCCCCGTTGCGCCGAAGCCCGCGCCTCTCGAGGGACTCGTGCCGCCCGCGCGGGGGCCCGTCGCCGAGGCAGCGGAGCCTGCGTCTCCCCGACCACCGACCGACGCCGAGTCAGGCGCGGTCGCCACATCACCGGTGCGCGCCCCGGTCCCCGTCACGGCTGCGCCGGTCGTCCGTCCGGTGCGCCCCGATCGGAAGGCGGAGCCAGCGCGCCCGGCGGCAGCTCCCGGTGATCGTCTCGCGAAGACGCCCTCGCTCGCCGAACTCTCGAGCAGGCTCGCGCGTGACGAGGCCGCGGTACGGGAAGGCCGCGCGCTCGGCGGCAAGGCGGCGGCGCTGTTGCTGGAAGACGCCCGGGAGCGCCTGTCAGCCTCGCCCTCGGCGGCAGATCGGGTCGAGCTGCAGGTGTTCCTCGATGACTGGGAGCGGAAGCACCTCGCGCGCTGATCCGGCCGATCGCACTGATGTAGTAGCGTGCCGACGCTCATGCTCCTCGGGCTCAGTCTCGTCGTCGCCTTCGTGGAGACCACCAGCCCGGTGTGGGTCGTGGTGCCGGCCGATCGCGACACCCTGTCGCTCGAGGGCGCTCGCGCGATGAGCCGCGCGCTCGAGAAGACGGGGCGGCAGGCGCCGGTGATGGCCGGTTTTCCAGCCGCCTCATGCCTGCAGCTCGCCGCGAAGGCCCAGGCTGATTGCCTGGCGCCGCAGGTGAGGTCGACGCAGCTGGTGTTCGTGAGCGCGGTGGGCATTCGCGAGCGCGTCGCGCTGACGGCCTGGGTTCCAGCTCCCGACGGGAGGGTGCTGGAGGAAGCCGGGGACAAGGGCGCTGCCAATGACCTGGATGGCATCGCGACCGCGGTGACGGCCCGGCTCGCGGCGACCATCGCCGGGGTGGAGGCGCGACGCGCTGGTGTCGAACCGGTCATCGGGACGCTCGTGGAGGGCACCGCGCCGACCGAGCGGCCTCCACGCTCGAGGATCCTCGAGGTCGTTGGCTTCAGCGTCGCAGGGGTGGGGCTGGTGGCTGGCGGCGTGCTGGGGCTCGTCGGTGCAGGCCAGGCGCAGCGGGTCAACACGCTCATGCCGGGGCAGGCGTCCTATTCGCAGGCGATGCTGCTCGAGCAACAGGCCAACGGCATGCTCACCGCCGGTCTCGTCACCGCGCTGGGCGGCGCCGTCTTCGCGATCCTCTCGGGAGTCCTATGGCTCGTGCTGCCGTGAAGTCACTCGGGTGGGCTGTGGTGGTGGGCATCGCGGCCGCGATCGACGGCTGTACCTGCGCGCAACTGCCCGACGTGGCGTTTCTCTGCGAGGAGGACGGTGGCTGCGGTCAGCCCGGCTTCGTGTGCGAGCGGTCCACCAGCCTGTGCATCGACCCGAGAGCGGGCGGCAGCGCAGGAGGGTCGGCGGGTGGCAGCGCAGGCGGCTCGGCGGGTGGCAGCGCAGGAGGCTCCGCGGGTGGCAGCGCAGGAGGGTCGGCGGGTGGCAGCGCAGGTGGCTCCGCGGGTGGCAGCGCAGGAGGGTCGGCGGGTGGCAACGCAGGCGGCTCCGCGGGTGGCAGCGCAGGAGGGTCGGCGGGTGGCAGCGCAGGCGGCTCTGCGGGTGGGAGCGCTGGCGGCTCCGCGGGTGGGAGCGGGGGCGGCGCTGCGGGTGGGAGCGCAGGCGGCTCCGCGGGTGGGAGCGCAGGCGGCTCTGCGGGTGGGAGCGGGGGCGGCTCTGCGGGTGGGAGCGCAGGCGGCTCTGCGGGAGGCAGCGCAGGCGGAAGTGCCGGAGGCTCCGGGTTGTGCGGAGCCACGTTCGACGGAGGCTCCAGCGGCCAGCTTGTCGATGGCGGAGTGGTCGGTCCCCACAGCCTCGTCTCCCAGCTCTCCGCCACGGTCTCGGGTGGAAGCGGCGACATCAACGCTGCCGCGCTCGTCGATGGCGACGTCAACACGGCGTGGACGTTGGCCTGCACTGGAACCGGGCCGTTCTGCTGCGAGCCGGCGTACGCCACGGTGACGTGGGTGAGGAACGTGACGCTCACGGCCATCGTCGTCCGCACCGCCACCCTGCCGGGCCAGGTGGTGACGGGTCAGCTCGAGCTGCTCCGGCCCGACGGAGGGACCGCGGTCTCCTATCCGATCCTGCTGGACGGAGCGGATGGCGACTACGTGCAGTACTTCCTTGCAGGACCGGTGGTGCCGCAGATCTCCAGCATCCGGTTCTTTCCAGGCCGGGCCACCAGCGCCGCACCGGCCATCTCGGAGATCGAGATCTACGGGAACTGAGCGGGCCTCAGTCGAGCCCGAGCAGCGTGAGCGCGACCGCGACGCCGACCCCTGCCTGCACCAGCAGCGTCTTGCCCTTGATGGGGTCTCGCATCTTGCCGTCGCCGAGCATGTTCACCAGGCCCGCGGGTGTCCACCAGGCCCACGTCACCTTGTCCTCGAGCACGCCCTTGAACGCCGGCCGGCTGTCCCAACCGTTGCCCGGATTCAGCAGGTGTGCCCAGCCGTAGTACATGAGGTCGTGATTGAAGGTCCACCAGAGCGCGTTGAAGGCGCCGGCGGTCTTCCAGCCGAACTGCTCCTTCAAGAGGAACGTGAGGCCCGCCTGCGCGGTGACCTGCAGCGGCCGGTACAGGCCGACCTTGTCGTGCTTCCGCGCGATGTTGAACGCGACGTAGTCGAAGAGCGAGAACGCGACCGACGCGCCGACGACGCCGAGCGCCTTCTTCCAGAACGGCTGCTTCTTCTTCGGCTCGCGGGTGATGACGTTCCACACCTTCCCGAGGAAGCTCGCCGGCTTCTTCTTCTTGCCCTTCGTCGAGGGCGCCTTCGTCGGCGCCGTGAGGCCGAGCGTTCGTTTCGCCTCGTCCATCGACGAGAACCGCTGCGTCAGCACCAGGGGTTGGCCCTTCGGCAGCTTCTGGAGCTCGCTCTTCAGGGCTCCAGACTTCACCAGCGCGTCGAGGCTCTCGTGCTCCTGGTGGTCGAGCAGGTGCCGGGTGAGCAGGTCGGCGCCAGCGCGCACGTTGGCCGGACCGCCGCCCAGATCACGGAAGGCCGCGGCGAGGTTGCCCGCGAGCAGCTCGCGCAGCGGCGCATCGCCTTCGAACGCGTCGAGCCGGCTGCGGCTGACGGTCGGCGAGCGATCGGGCACCACGGAGCGAGGGAGAGAGGTGGCGGTGGAGAAGAGCGTCGGGGGCAGGGTCGCGAGGGAGGTTCTCATGAGGGTTCGACTCTCCACGGCTCGTGCCACGCGCCGCGCCCTCAGCAGGTGTCTCTCCAGAGGCGACACCCGACCACGCTGCGCGGGAGACCGGCGCCGCACTGACGCCCGGGAGGAGACAGTCGGCGTGAGCGTGTGCGCCGGACCTGAGCTGATCGAGCAGGACCCGAACATGGCCGATGGTACGTTCCGGTGGATGCGCACCTCCCGGCTCTGGTGGCTCGTCGTCGCGACCTGCGTCCTCTCGGCCTGCAACGCGAAGTGCGTGGACTGCGAGACCACCGACGACCCCACCGAGTGCCGGAACCTGGCCGATGGCCGGGGCTGCATGAACTCCGCGCAGTGCGCGTCGGGGCTCACCTGCTTCGCGAGGAACTCCGAGGGCCAGCTCGGGCGCTGCCGGGTCGCGTGCAGCAACGGCCAGTGCGCTCAGCGCGGTGACACCTCGCGCTTCGTCTCGTGCGTGGACCTGGGTCCGTCGTTCACGCCCTCGTGCATCCCCGGGCCGCGCACCGACACCAACTGGCAGTTCCAGTCCATCGCCCTCAAGTTGCCGTCCACCAACCAGGGGCGGTTCTGGGACAACGTCTCGACGGATCAGCCTGATCCGTTCGTCTGCTTCACGTTCACCAGCCAGGCCGGCCAGCAGGTGCTGTGCACCGACGAGCGCCACGGGCTCAACGAGAGCTGGTCGTTGCCGTTTCAGGCGTTCATGCCGTGGGCGCTGCTGCAGAACGTGAGCGTCACCGTGTTCGACAGTGACGCCATCAGCGACTTCTCGAGGTGTGAAGGGACCTGCCCCGAGGTGGCCAGCTGGCCGAAGGAGACCGCGTACGGCATGGCCTTCGACCTGCGGCCTCAGTGGGACGGCGAGGACCAGGTCTTCACGTTGCGTGACGGCGCCGGCCTCGAGCTGACGCTGCGCCTCACGCAGACGTTCAACCGGTGACCGCTCGTCACCTCGAGAAGGCTTCGCTGCGAAGCTGCCCCACGAGTGACTCCAGCGCGAGCAGCCCGAAGCTGATCTTCTTGAAGAAGGAGTGGTTGTTCGGAACGAAGAGGTACCGGGGGTGCTTCGACCAGAGCACCTGCAGCTTGCGGTCGAGCGAGAGCGCGGTCTGGGCGTCTTCAATGCGGGCCGGGTTCCCTCCCTCGATGGCGAGGCCGCCAGCCGCTGCCGTCTCGAAGAAGATGACTCCGTCATAGCGGCTGAGCTCAGCGGCGTGGGTCGTCCCCAGGTGCGCGAAGAAGCCGTCGGGCTCACCGGGCCAGTACGCTGCGCCGTCCACCGTGCCGCGGTCACACAGCAGAATCCGGTCGGGGTGTCGCGCCGCCTGCACGTCTTCGAGATTCTTCTGCACGTGGAAGATGGCGGTCTGCGCTGCGACGCGGGCGTCGGACTCGTCGTAGCGCGGGAACCCGCCCGTGAAGAGCAGCGTCGCCGACTCGGGCACGACGACGACCCGCTGCCCCATCTCACGCCGGAACAGGTCCGCGGCGGTCGTCTTGCCTCCGCCGGGTCCTCCCGTCACCACGATGCGGCACCGCGCGTTGCTGCTCATGTCGTCAACTCCACCACGCGTGACCACCCGCTGCACTCTCCGATTCGGGTCGAAAGCGACCCGGTGAGCCGGAGAGACGCTTCGACTACAATATTCCAAGGAGCGTGGAATCCGCATGGACGCCGGATCTGCCAACACCAGAGTGACCGCGACGGCGGACCGCCTCAAGGTGGAGGCGCAGCGGCTGCTCCTCGGCGGTGGCGCGCTGTTCGCGGCGTACTACGTCCTCTTCTGGCACCTGGGCATCTACTCAGCCGCCTCGCTGGGGATCGGGCTGGCGATGGCGCTGGGCCTCGCGGTCGCTGGCGTGCTCTCGAGGAGGGTGGACGAGCGCAGCGGCCAGTTCGTCGCGGTGGTGGTCGCGCTGTTGCTTGGCGTGGGGGCCTCGCTCTCGGCGTGGTACTCGGGCGGGAGTCACTGCATCGGCTTCCACACGCTGTGGGCGCTGCCGCTGATCTACGGGCTCTTCGTTCGCGACGCCTGGGTCGGCAGCCTCACCATCGCCGTCGCCTCGCTGGGAGGAGGCCTCGCGGTGCTGCTGCGCGATGAGACCGAGCCGGGGCGGATTGCCCAGTGGGTGGTCCTCTCCGTCGCAGCCGGGGTCTTCGCCTTCGTCAAGCAGGTCTTCGAGCGACGGAACCTGCACCTCACCATCGATGAGATGGAGGCTGCGCAGGCCCGCCTGGCCACGGCCGATCGCATGGCGTCGGTCGGGCTGCTGGCGGCGGGAGTGGCGCACGAGATCAACAACCCGATGAGCTACGTCGGCACCAACGTGGACTTTGCGCGCACGCGCATCGCCGACCTGCGGAAGGAGGACGCCTTCCCGGTCGATCAGGACCTCGACGACGCGCTGGCAGACGCGAGGGCCGGCTGCGACCGCATCAGCGGCATCGTCGCGACGCTCTCCCGGTTGTCACGGGCGAGGGGGGGGAGCGCGACCGAGGTCGATCTCAACCGCGCCCTGACGGACGTCCTGCGGCTGTCCCGTCGGCAGGTGGAGGGTGTGGCGAAGGTGAAGTTCGAGGCCGGCGACATCAGCACCATCAGCGGCGACGAGGCCCGGCTCGGGCAGGCGTTCCTCAACCTGCTGGTGAACAGCGCCCACGCCGTCGAGCTGCGACCCGACGGTCCTCGCACCATCGAGGTGAGCACCTTCTCGCGAGGCCCGACAGAGGTGGTGGTCGAGGTGAAGGACTCGGGGTGCGGCATTCCCGACGCCGCGCTCCCGCACATCTTCGAGCCCTTCTTCACCACCAAGCCGCCCGGCAAGGGCACGGGCCTGGGGCTCGCAGTGTGCGCAGAGATCGTCCGTGAGCACCGGGGGCAGATCGAGGTGCAGAGCACCCAGGGGGAAGGCACGGTCTTCCGGGTGGTGCTGCCCCGGCCCGTCGCAGGGTCCGCTGAGGCCGCGTCAGGGTGACGGGGCCGGCTGGCTCGGGCGCGGTGGTGAAGTTCGCTGGTGACCCCCCGTCAGACGGCGCATGCCACGCTCTGCCACCCGCCGGGTCCCCGCTGCGCGGTTCAGGCGAGAGTCGTTCACCCGCCACCGACCACGGGTTATGGTCCGCTCCGCCTTGGCCACCGACGACCTCACGCTGGTGCAGCGCGTTCGACAGGGAGATCAGCGGGCCTTCAAGCTGCTCGTGGAGCGCTACCAGCGAAAGGTCTACTCGGTCGCGCTCGGCATGGTGAAGGACAAGGAGGAGGCCCGCGACGTCGCTCAGGAGGCCTTCGTCAAGGTCTACAAGTACCTCGAGCACTTCAAGGGCGACGCGAGCTTCTACACCTGGCTCTACCGCATCACCGTCAACATCTGCATCGACGTGCTCCGGAAGAAGGGCTCGGGCCGCGGCGACGAGCACGTCGAGTTCGACGAGTCCGTGCGCCTCGACACCAGCGAGGCCAACCTGGGCGCGCTGGGCACCAGGCTGGGCACCAACCCCCAGAAGGCCGCGCTGCGGAAGGAGCTCGCCGACAAGATCACCGCCGCCATCGGGCAGATCCCCGAAGCGCACCGGCAGATCCTCCTGCTCCGCGAGGTGGAGGGCATGAGCTACGAGGACCTCGCCCGCACGCTCGACATTCCGAAGGGCACCGTGATGTCGCGGCTCTTCCACGCGAGGCTGAAGATGCAGAAGATCCTCAGTGGATACCTCGAGTTGGACGAAGCGAAGGCCGGGGTGGGCAGTGAGGGGTGAGGTGGGCGGTCGCGCAATTGCGCGAGAATATCGGCAGGCAGGAGCCGTCAGGAACGTCGAGGTGCTCACATGAAGAACCCAGCCCGCGAGAAGTTCCTGCCCATGCTGTCGCCCTACGTCGACGGCGAGCTCACCCCCGAAGAGCGCCAGCTCGTCGAGCAGCACCTGCAGAACAACAAAGAGAGCGCGGCGCAGGTCGCTGACCTCCGTGCGGGCGACGGCCTGATGCGCAACGCCCTCGAGATGCAGGCCGACGAGGTGGACTGGAAGAAGTTCTCGGAAGACGTGATGGCGCGGGTGACGCCCGAGAAGCTGCCCCTGTTCGAGCGGCTCAAGCTCACCTTCAGCGAGATGTTCACCTACCAGCGCGGTCCGCTCGTGGCGGGCCTCGTGGGCGCGGTGGCCGCCGTCGCCATCGCGATTCCCCTCACCATCTCGCTCATGGGCCAGGCGCCCGAGGGCTATGGCGCCGGCCGGGTCGAGGTGCAGACCGTCTCGGTGGACACCGAGGCCACAGTGAAGCCCGTCGTCTTCGAGACCGAGAGCGGCGACGCGGTCATCTGGGTGGTGGACGCGCCGGAGAAGAAGGACGGCGGACGCAAGAAGGGCGGGTCGGACGAGGAAGACATCGCGCCTGCGCCGCCCGAGGAACTCAAGAAGCAGGACCTCTGATCGCCATGACGACACTGCCCCGCCGCTGCCTGCTGCTCGCCGCTTTCACGTTCGCGTCCGCGGCGTTCGCCAACGGCCCGGTGGCGGTACAGGCCGATGTGGTGTTCGCGTCGACCGCGGCTGGCAAGGTGGACCCCTCGCTCACGAAGATGCAGGAGACGCTCGGCGCGAAGGTGAAGTACCTGACGCTCGAGAAGCGCTCTTCCCAGAAGCTGCAGGTCACCAACCGCGGCGCCACCGTCGCGCTGCCGAACGGGAAGGTGGCCGAGCTGACGCTCGAGGCCCTCAAGGACGGCGTGGCGACGTTGCGGGTCAAGTTGCCACCAACCGACGCGACGTACTCACTCGCGAAGGACAAGTCGTTCTACCTGCAGGGTGGCGGGCACGAGGGCGGCGACCTCTGGCTCGTGCTCTCGCAGCCGAAGTAGTCCCTCACGACCACGCCCGATTGACATCACGGGAGTCGGAGCGCGACCGCAGCGCACGACACGACGGCGCGGCCACCCTGTCCGCAAGTCCTGCGTGGTGCCTCGCGCCAGGGGCGTGAGAATGACTCGTGAGCGCGGCGTATGCAGCGGAGCGTCGGTGGAGGTGCGCGCATGCTCCGAACGGCCCTGAAGTGGAGTCTCGTGGTGCTCGAGCTGTTCCTGGCGGCGGGCGCCTTCTACGGCGGCACGCAGCTGGTCCGCGACCCCAGCGGCGGCCTCCTGCAGATGCCAGCGAACCAGTTCCTGACGGGGTCCTCCATCTTCAAGGACTGGCTCGTTCCGGGCGTCGTGCTGCTCCTCGCGAATGGCGTCTTCCCGCTCGTGGTGGCGGGAGCTGAGCTGCGGCACGCACGGTGGGCGGTCCTCGCGCACCTGGCGGTTGGCTGCGTGTTGCTGGGGTGGATGGTGGTGCAGGTCGCGGTGATGGGCCTCAGCGCCGGCATTCAGACCGTCTTTCTGTCGCTTGGCCTCGTCATCACGGCGCTCGCCGCCGTGAACTGGAGCCTCGCCAGCGCCAGCCTGCGAGCCGTCCCCCCGCACGCCTGACCTGGGCTCTTCTGCGAGCGGCCCACCGCCCTCTGTCGCTGGGCTCGCCTCAGCGGCAGGCCGCCACGCACACCGCGGCGCCCTGAGGGCCAAGCGAAGCCAGCAGGTCGCAGTAGCCCGACAGACAGCCAACGTCAGACTGGCACATCGCGCCCTCTCCGCGCGGCGCGACGCAGGTCCCTTCGCGGCCGACACCTCCGTCGGCGGCCAGGCACTCACCGGTGAAGCAGGGCACCGGCGAGTTGGCGATGCACGGCTGCCCGACTCGTCCGGCGGCCGCGCACGTTCCGCCGACACAGGTGTACGGAAAGAGACACTCGGAGCCACACGGCTCTCCGAGTGTGGGAGTGCGAGCGCACCTCGCCGTCCCGCCAGTCGTCAGGCAGCGCTCTCCCGCGGCGGCACACGACTCGCTCCGGGTCGAGTCGCAGGCCTGCCCAGAGGCCGCCCTCGTCGCGCACACGTTGCTCGAGGTGCAGTAGTCGGTGCTGCGGCAGTTCGAGGCGCTCGAGCAGGGAGTCGCCGGGCCGGCAGCCTGGCACTGGCGGCTCGGCATGGTGCAGTACTGGGCCACGCCGCACTCGTAGTTGCCGTTGCAGGCGTCACCCACCTGCGGAACGCCGCACGTGCCGGGCGTTCCTGTCCCGCCGTCGTTGGTCACGCTCTTGCTTCGGCACACCTCGTTCGAGTTGCGACAGGACTGGGTGCTCGAGCACGCCTGCCCCGTCTGCTGACTCGAGGTGTACTCGCGACAGATCCTCAGCACGTCATCACACCCCAGCGGAGACTGGCAGTCGTTCGAGTAGAGGCAACGGGCCCCCGATCCGCCCTGCGGGTTGCACCGTCCGAGGATGCACTGAAGAGGCCGCTGGCAGTCGCTCGAGAAGCGGCAGGCGCTGCCCTGTGCGCCCGCCGGAGAGCAGACCAGGCTGGCGCAGACGGCCCCCTCGATGCACTCACCCGTCGATTGGCAGCCCGTGCCGAGAGCCTTCTTCGGGCGGCAGATACGGCTGGAGTCACAGTACGCGTCGGGGACGCACCGGAAGTCGGGGCAGCTCGCGCCCGCCAGGGGCAGGGCGACGCACACGCTGTTGCGGCACTCCTGACGAGGCCCGCAGCCCAGGAAGCCGTTGCAGGCCGAGCCGGGCGCTGGCTCGTTCAAGCAGGTGTTGTTGATGCACACGAACGGCGTGGCGCAGCTGCCGTCGGCGCGGCACGACTCCCCCAGGTTCCCGCCGACGGTGCAGCGCCTCATGCACGGGCCGCCGTTGCAGGACAGCGTCGGGTCCACACAGTCGGTGCGAGAGAAGCAGGCGCCGTTCGCCGCCGCTGCGGGTGAGGTGACCCCATCACACGAAGTCGGGTTGCCCGACGGGCTGCCGCCCACGCAGGGAATCGCCGCGACCTCCGCGAGGCACGCCTGGCCCCGCGTGGCGTTGTACGTCGCCGCGCCGGCAAGCACCGAGCGTTCCGTCGCGAGGTACGTGTTGATGCCGTAGCCGCGCGTGGCGAACATCTGCCGAAGGACGGCTGCGCAGTCCGCCGTCGAAGTGGTGGGGAGGCTTCCGCACTCGATGGCCTTCTGGCAATACACGGTGCTGAAGTCGTCGAGGAAGGCTGAGTAGCCCGTGACCGACGAGCCACCGCCGGTGCCGCTCATCCCACCGCCGGAAGGGCCGCCGCCCGCGCCCGCGCCCGCGCCGCCGGTACACATGCCCGAGACGCACGACTGCGACAGCGAGCACGAGACGCACGCCGCGCCGTTCGCTCCGCAGCTGAGGTTGGACGAGGACTGACACCGTCCAGCCGTGTCGCAGCATCCGAGAGCACAGGTCGCGGCCGAGCACCGCGGCGCGCCACACGAGGGGAGGACCGCCACGACGAAGCCGGCGACGAGGCCGAGGACGACGGAGAGCGTGCGCATGGCGTCCCCGTAGCAGGTACGACTGTCAATGGCCAAAGGGTGCGCTTCGTCCGCGCGAAGAGGTCGTCACGGACCGCTCACGGAAGAGCCACGAGTTGAACCGGGGTGCAGCGCTGCAGGTACCCCGCACCCGTTCGGGCGCCGTCGGTTCCACGCGTCCGTCCGTGCTCGCGCAGCGGTGGTAGGGTCGACGCCGGTGCTGCCGCTCGCGCTCGTTCTGGTCCTCGCTCAGAGCCCCGATGGCGGCGTGCCCACTGTTGTGCAGGCGCCTCCGCCCCTCGATCCCGAGCCCACCGTTCACCTCTCAGCCGGCGCCGAGGGCGAGCTGGGGCTCTTGCCCTCGGGGTCCGCCGAGAACGGCGTCGACCTCATGTTCGGGTTCAGGCCGATGGTGGGCATGGCTGTCGGAGACGTGTTCTCGATTCAGCTCGGTCCCCTCATCCGGCTG
Organism: Myxococcaceae bacterium; assembly: GCA_016793095.1. Classification (GTDB taxonomy): domain Bacteria; phylum Myxococcota; class Myxococcia; order Myxococcales; family Myxococcaceae; genus Xiheimicrobium. The sequence goes on from JAEUJQ010000073.1 coordinate 90,166, forward strand.
CGCGTCATCGACACCCCGCCGCTCGACCGTGCGCGAGACCTCGGCGGCGTGGTGCGCGGCCAGGACTGGGACCGCTCAGGTGACTTCGGGGAGCTGCTCCAGTCGCTCCGCATCGGCACCGAGACCAGCACGTTCCACCTGAAGGCGGGGCCGATTCACAAGAAGACGCTGGGCCTCGGGCACCTGCTGTTCCGATACTCCAACCGGCTCAACGCAGACGCGCGGCCCTCGGCGGCGACGGCGGTGTTGTCGGTCAGCTTCCTGCGCTTCGAGGTGTTCGCCTCGGACATCTTCGCGGGTCGCCTGTTCGCGGCTGAGGTGACGTGGGACATCGGCCGCTCGTTCTCGGGGGACGCCTCGGCGCACGGCCGCTTCATGCTCTCGCTCTCGGGCGGACATGACTTCGCCGTGGGGACGCCGGCAGCGGTCAGAGGCCCTGTGTGCCAGGCCGAGCAGCCGTGCGAACCGGCGTCGGTGGCCATGCTCGAACCGTCGAGCCTCGTGCACCTCGACGTGTCGGCCGTGCTCCTGCGCAGCAGCACCATCTCGCTCATGTTGGTGGCAGGGCTCGGGGCCCGCGCGACGGCGTCGAGAGACCTCGGCTTCCTCCTCGGCGGCGCGATGGACGTGCGCCTGTCTGACGTCGAGGTGTCGCTGCGAGCCGAGGGGCGCAAGCAGGCGGGCGCGTTCCGCCACGGCTACTTCGGGCCTCAGTACGAGCTGGCGCGGTTCTCGGGCATCGGCTTCGGGTTCCCCGCGCTCGCGAGCGAGATGCTCCCGGACGCGTTCTCGGTATTCGGCGAGCTGCGCCTGCGGTTGCTGCAGCTCATCACGGTCGATGGCGCCGTCGAGGCCTTCACCTTCGGGCGCACCGACTTCGACACCACGCTCTCGGTCGAGCTGCTCGAGAAGAAGCTCATCGCCGAGGCGCGCGTGGGGGCGGTGGGGCTCGGCCAGGCGCCGCGATGGCTGCTGACGGCCGGCCTGCGCTGGCGGCTCTTCACGTCGTTCTACGTGCTGGGCTCGGGCGGCACCGTGTTCTTCCCCGCGCCCGACGGGCATCTCGTGCGAGGCGTGATGGCGTCGGCCGGCGTCGGGGTGGACATCGAGCGTTGACGGACCGGTCGACCTCGTGCGGACCAGCTTCGTCTTCTGGCATGAAGCCCCGCGATGTGGCCCGTCCTGTTCAGCCTGCTGGCCACCGCGCCCTGCGAGCCCCTCGCGCTCGAGGTGGTGGGCACCGCGCGGCTGCGGCGAGAGGTGGTGGAGGACCTGCTCCCGGGCCCGCCCCCGCTCTGCGTCAGCGACGACCAGCTCGAGGAGATCGACCGCCGCCTGTGGAGCCTCGGGCTCTTCGACGCCGTGAAGGTGGAGCGCGACGGGCAGGTGCTGCGGGTCACGCTGCGCGAGAAGTGGACGCTGATCCCCACCGCCGACCTCGCGACCAGCCGCACCCTCGTCGACAGCTACTTCTTCCTGAGCCTCACCGAGTTCAACTTCCTGGGTCGCGCGATGGAGCTGAGCGGCTTCGCGATGTGGAGCGAGCGGAGCCCGTCCTTTGCGTTGTCCTGGAAGGAACCTGAGACGCGGGCGCGCGCCGTCTCGTTTCAGGCCGACGTCTCGTCCATCGGCAGCTCGCTCTTCTTCGAGGACACGGAGTTCGAGTGGAGCCGGAGGTGGTGGTCGGCCCGCTTCGGCGCGCGGGCGCCCTTCTGGTACGGCACCCAGTGGCGGCTCTCGGCGATGGTGGACCTCTCGTACGAGCGCTCGACGGGCGTACTGCCGGCGGGCGTCCGCACCGAGGGCCTGAACGTGGGGCTGTTGCTCGGCGCGGTGTGGGACCGGTTCGAGTGGCATGACCTCGTGCCTCACGGCACGCGCGTCACCTTCGAAGCGGCTCCGTACCTCTTCTTCACGGCGCGTGACGTCACGCAGCGTCACGGCGCTCAAGCGAGCGTGCTCACGTCCTTCAAGTTCGGCGAGCGCACCGCGCTCCTCCTGGCGGGCGCCGCAGCGGTGTCGTGGTGGGGCGACCCGAACAACGCGATGCTGCTGGGCAACGTCTCCCAGGGCGGCGGCGTGCGTGGCCTCCCCGACAACCTCTTCCGAACGGCGGCGCACGGCTTCGGGAACCTCGAGCTGCGCCGAGCGCTCGGTGTGACCCCCACCCTCTTCTTCCAGCCGGTCGTCTTCGTGGACGGGGCGGTGATGGCGCGCATCGACGCGTTCGGCCAACCCGTGCAGGCCGTCCCCGCGCTCTCGGCCGGCGCCGGCCTGCGCTTCATCTGGACGACGCTCGCCTCCCTGGTGCCGCGAATCGACGGCGGCGTGCTGTTTCTCCCGTTCCGCTCCTGGTTCTTCACCTTCGGCCTCTCGCAGTACCTCTGAGCCGTCGAGCGGCTGACCAGCGTCAGGGCGGTAGATCGACCCGGCAGGCCGTCCGTTGAAGAGCCCACACCCTCTTCAGGAGCCGCCATGAAGCTCACCCGCCGCTTCGTCCTCACGTCCGCCGCCGCGACCCTCGCTGCGCCCGCCTTCGCCGAGTCGTGGGGGGTGGTGCCGCCGCCCTCGTTCCGCGAGGTCATCGCGAGGGTGTGCGCGATGCCGATGGACCAGGACCTCCAGGCGCGCGCCGGTCGCCGCGGGCTGAACGTGATGAACGTGATGTGGGAGGACACCGGCCGCTACCAGGGCTCGTCCGTGGGGCCGAACATCAGCGACCTGACGCTGCAGGTGCGCGAGCGCGTCGGCGAGCAGGTGCGCACCTCGCTGCTCCCCGTCATCCGCTACCCGAACTTCACCGACACCACCGCCGACGTGAAGGCCGACCGGCTCTGGGTGCGCGTCGGCAACGAGCGCGATGGAGCGACGAAGCGCGCAGTGCGCCTGTCAGAGGTGCTGAAGAACCTGAAGGAGTACCTCTCGGTGCCAGCCAGCTTGAAGGGCTCGGGCAACCTGCTCGCGGGCCGTGACACGCACTTCCTGGTGAGCGCCCAGCACGTCTTCGTGCCCCTGCCCCGGGAGGGGAAGGCCGAGTTCAACCCGGTGCTCTTCAACTACCAGTCGGCGCCAGGCAACCCGGCTGTGCTGACGCTGCTGGTGACGCGCGAGGGGCTGTCGGTGCGCGTCATCGAGAACAAGCCGGGTGACCAGACGTTCCAGGGCTGGGGCCAGCAGCTCTTCTTCAACGACAAGGGCCAGAAGACGACCTTCACCGCCGAGCGGAAGAGCGCGGTGGCGAACCGCATCGCGAGCGGGCAGGGCACCGCCGCCGACCAGGGCGCGCTCGACGAGGGCGCGGACATGATGATGCTGGTCCAGGTGCCGCTGAAGTACCGGGAGCCACCGCGTCGAGGCCTGTTGCTGGGCTTCGCAGAGGGCGCCCCGATGCCCGCGTCGGCGCCGATGGACAACAAGGAGAGCCTGGCGCGCCGCGCGCGAGACGAGTCGGACGTCGAGCAGGCGGTGCTCGGCCACGGTGAGGCGATGGGGCCCCACGAAGAGTGCGGCGGCCTCGAGCTCGTGCGCGACGACCGCTTCCCCGTGCGGGTGACGGTGCAGTTCTACAAGGCCACCAGCAACGGCGTGGTGTCGGACTCTGACCTCGCCGACGTCGAGCGCTCCATCAAGCGCACCTATGCGAGCGCGGACTTCGTCGGCTCGCTCGTGGTGCCGACCTCGGAGCAGGACCTTCAGCGCCCCACCAACTGGTTCGAGCGGACCTTCGGGCTGCGCTTCTGACCGGCCGCCGCCGCCCCGGGACCGCCGCTCGAGTCCGGCAGTCCCGGGGCATCGCTCACCACTGCGCGCGCCGCAGCTCGAGCAGCCACGCGTCGAGCGCCTGAACGGCCTTCACGGGCGCTTCGGCGGGGAGCTCGCTCGCGTCCCTCGCCTCGTCGAGCTTCGTGAAGAGGTGCCGCGTGCGCTCCCGCCACAGCGTGGACAGCTCGGTCGGCAGCGGCGCCTGCTCTCCCTTCGTCTTCGCCTCGACGAGGGCGAGCACGTCGGCGACGGCGCAGGGCTCCGCCAGCCTTGTGACGTCCGTCTCGAGCTGGCCGGTGCGCAGCAGGTGCACGCCGGTGAGGACCGTGCGCACGACGTAGAGCAGCCGCTTCGCCGAGGTGTAGCCGGTGGCCTCCCACTCGCGGTGCTGCTGCCGCGCGAAGCCCTGGTAGTGCCGGTACACCCGCCGTGACAGCACCGCCGTCACGAGCGGCCGCAGCCCGACGAGCTCGGTCGCCACCACTGGCTGCAGCCGGCCGAGCAGGCGCTCGATGAAGTTGCCGTTGCCCCCCACGACGCCGCGCAGGACGAACTGCACCTCGTTCGACGTGTAGTCCACCTCGACGCCGTCGATGACGGTGAGCAGCTCGCGGTGTCGGGAGCGCGGCTCGAGGGCCAGCAGCTCACGCGTCGGCTCGACGTGCACCGCCTTGAGGTCGAGGTCGCTGTCCGGTGAGGGAAAGCCGTAGGCGTGGGCGCCCGAGAGCGCCACGACGAGGTGGCGGCGCTCGCGCGCCTGATCGGCGAGGAACGCGGTGGCCACAGCGGTCTGGTGCGGTGTCAGCGTGGCCGTCATGACGTCTCCCGGTGGTCTGGACGAACGGGCGCCACTCCACTGACGGGCAACGACTCAGTCGACCTGCTCGTGCCCTTCGCGCAAGACGCCGCGTTGCCGGCAGGCTGGACACCGGTCGGCTGGGTCGTCGCCCTCCCAGCCGTCGAGGAACAGCTCGAGCTCTGACTCCAGCTCGTCCCGGTCGTCGAAGGGGCCCGACGTGACGGTGTTGACGACGGTGCCCCGCTTCTCACAGCCGGGAGTCGGACACTCGACGAAGACACGAAAGCGCACGCGCGGAGGATGTCACCGGTGATGAACGCGGTGCAGGGCGGCGGCTTCACGTCGCGGGACGACGCAGGGGCTTCTGCTCCCGGCTTGACATGCCGCCACAGCTCGGCAGGCGACCGGCGTGGGCCGTGACTCCGAGAGAGCGCTCTCCCGCCGACGGGGAAGGCCGGGACGCCTCTCAGCGACTCAGGGTCCCACTCGAGGGTCCGTCGAGGCGGGCGCCGGTGCGGGTGGCGCATCGTGTCCCCATGGACCCGGCGCGCGGGACAGCCAGCGGGCCGCTCTCACCTCGGCGATGCGCTGGAGCAGCCCGTGCGCAGCCGCGAGGTCGGGGCCATCGGGCAACGGGCTGGTGTCCCGCGCCGCCTCGAGGGCCGGCGCCAGCGCCTCTGCCTCGGCCAGCACCTCCGACAACGGCACCCCGCCGCCCTTGATGTCGAGGAGCCGCGCCCGCAGCGCGCCAGTCGCCTCGAAGGAAGGCGCTCCGGTGCGCAGCCACCCGGTCGCGAGGTGGATGAGGCGCAGCAGGTTGTAGGCGTTCCTGGGCGACAGCCGCCGGGCGAACGTCTCACCGTCGTCGTCTCCGCGGTGCACCACGCCGCCAGCGAGCGCCCAGGCCTTGAGCGACGCGAAGTCGTTGGCGGCGATGAAGCCCTGATCGGCAAGCGAGCGGTACAGCTGCTTCAGGTACGTCTTCGTCGCCAGCAGCGCCTCGGCCGAAGACGCGTGCTCCCTCGGCGAGAGGTCCGCGAGGCGGGCCGCCACGTCGTCGAGGGTGAGCGCCGGATTCGCGCGCAGCCAGTCGAGCACGGTGTCGCGATGCGCGGCGAGGCGCGCCGACTTCGTGAGGGAGTCGAGCTGCCTCAGCGCGTACCGGCCGAAGCTACCGAAGAGCTGCTTCGAGACGAAGGCGTGCCGCGCCGAGAGCAGCCATTCCCCCACCTCATCCAGCGCGCGCACAGACGGCACGAAGAGCAGCTCGAGCGTGTTGGGGTCGGCGCGGAGCGCCTGCGCGATGGTCTTCTCGACTTCCCAGAAGGTGTGGCTGCCGTCAGCGCTCACCAGGTCTCGGGGTGGCTCGACGAGGCCCGCTGTCCAGCGGAAGGGCAACAGGAACGCCCCCCGCACGTCGGTGTCCGAGGTCGCGTCGGCGAGCCCCCAGGCCCGAGAGCCCACTGTCGCCTCCAGGACGGCGCATTGGCGCAGAGCGCTCCAGGCCGTCTCTCGCCGCACCGCGAAGGCGGCCTGCCCCTCGCGCCTCGGCAGCAGCTCATCCCGCCGAAACCACACCTCACCGAGGCCGAGCACCTGGACGTCGTAGCCGCCGTCACGGGCGCGGGTGACGCGTCCCACCAGCCCGGGGGGAAGCCTGCGCTCGCCGAGCAACCGCTCGACGCGCGTCGTCACCTCGGCGCCGTGAGGGAGCACCGACGGGGCGCCGTCGAGGACGTCGAGGGGAGAGGGCCGGCTGTCCATGGTCGCGCTGACGATGGCACGTCGAGACGCTGACGCCAGAGCCCTGGCCTGTGCCGTGACAGATCGACTGTGCCTCTGTCGGGAGTGAGCTTCCAGTAGCCGCTGTCGAGCGCGGGCTTCGGGGGCGTGCCTCTGTCGGGAGTGTGCCTCGGTCGGGCGTGCCTCCGTCGGGCGTGCCGGGTGCGTAGCTCGGTCGGGCGTGCCTCCGTCGGCCGTGTGGCTCGTGAGAGCGTGTGACTCGCGTGGATGGAGGGCGCTGTGCGCGCCTGCGTCTTCTGCTCCTCCGACAGCGAGCTACGCCCGGCCGAGCGAAAGCCCGCGCTCCCCGGGCTACGGGAGGCGGCGTGTGCACTGGCGGCGGCTGTGGCTCGTGTGGCTCAGCGGTTCGTGTGGCTCAGCGGTTCGTGTGGCTCAGCGGTTCGTGTGGCTTGGCTCAGCGGCCGTGTTGCTCGGTGCTCGTGAGGGTGTGTGCAGCGCGTGTGCAGCGCGTGTGGCTCTGCGGCACGGCGGGACGGCGGCACGGCGGCTCGTGTGCCTCCGTCGGCCGTGTGGGCGCGGTGCTCCGTGAGCGCGTGTGGCTCGTGTGGCTCGGCCGCTCGTGTGCGCCAACATCCCGCAGGACTCGCGTCCCCGGTCGCCGCGTCGGCGCGTTCGCCTCGCCGTCAGGACCGTCCGTCTCGTCTCGAGTCGTGCAGGAAGGTGGTGGGCGCAACATCCTGCAGGGCTCGCGTCACCGGTCACGCGTCGGGCGCGTTCGCCTCGCCCGCGGGGCCGTCCGTCTCGTCGCGAGTCGTGCAGGAAGGTGGCGGGTCGACACGTCGGGCGCGTTCGCCTCACCCGCCGGGCCGTCCGTCTCGTCTCGAGTCGTGCAGTGCAGGACTCGTGTCACCGGTCGCCGCGTCGGGTCCGTTCGCGTCGCCCGCGGGACCGTCCGTCTTGTCGCGAGTCGTGCAGGAAAATGGTGGGTGCAACATTCTGCAGGACTCGCGGCACTGGTCGCCGCGTCGGGTGGGTTCGCCTCGCCCGCGGGGCCATCCGTCTCGTCGCGAGTCGTGCAGGAAGGTGGTGGGTCGATACGTCGGGCGCGTTCGCCTCGCCCGCGGGGCCGTCCGTCTCGTCGCGAGTCGTGCAGGAAGGTGGTGGGTCGACACGTCGGGCGCGTTCGCCTCGCCCGCCGGGTCGTCCGTCGTCTCGAGTCGTGCAGTGCAGGACTCGTGTCTCCGGTCGACGCGTCGCGCCCGTTCGCCTCGCCCGCGGGACCGTCCGTCTCGTCGCGAGTCGTGCAGGAAGATGGTGGGCGCAACATTCTGCAGGACTCGCGGCACTGGTCGCCGCGTCGGGTCCGTTCGCGTCGCCCTCGGGGCCGTCCGTCTCGTCGCGAGTCGTGCACGAAGTTGGTGCGCGCAACATTCTGCAGGACTCGCGGCACTGGTCGCCGCGTCGGGCGCGTTCGCGTCGCCCGCGGGGCCGTCCGTCTCGTCGCGAGTCGTGCAGGAAGGTGGTGGGTGCAACATTCTGCAGGACTCGCGTCGCCGGTCGCCGCGTCGGGTGCGTTCGCCTCGCTGGCAGGCCGTCTGCCTTCGGCGCGTCCAGCGTCGGGTGTGCCGGGCGTGCCCCTGGCGCCTGCCGCGACCGCTGGCAGTTCCGTTGCGCTCCCGACGGGTCGTCATGTTCAGTGGCGCCCCCTTTCCCCCCGGCGGCGTCACCAGTACACAGCCGCCCGCCGAACACCGAGGAGCCCGCCATGACCGCCGCCGTCGCCATTCCGCCTCCGATGCCGCAGTCGCAGCTCGAGACGATTCTCACCCGCGTCAAGGAGAGCGCCCCCGCGTTCGCCGGCACGACCGTCGACGAGCGCATCGCGTTTCTCCGGCAGCTGCGCGACGGCTACATGAGCATCGCCGAGGAGTCGGTGCGCCTGGCCTGCGCCTACAAGGGCATTCCCTTCGACAGCCCCGTGTCGGGCGAGGAGTGGCTCGCCGGCCCCATGATCACCCTCCGCGTGCTGCGCCTCACCGAGTGGGCGCTCACCGAGGTGAAGCAGTACGGCGCGCCGCGCATCGCCGACAAGCTCATCCGCGACCTGCCCGACGGCCGCATCGCGGTGAAGGCGTTCCCCGGCGACGCGCTCGACTCGGCGCTGCTCGCGAAGCACCTTGGTGAGAACTACATGCAGCCGGGCATCACCCGCGCGAACCTGCGTGACCACCAGGCGGCGTACTACCGGAAGCCACACCAGGGGCGCGTCTGCCTCGTGCTGGGCGCCGGCAACGTCAACGCCATTCCGCCCACGGACGTCGTGGGGAAGATGTTCGTCGAGGGCACGGCCTGCGTGCTGAAGATGAACCCGGTCAACGCCTACCTCGGCCCGCTCATCGAGAAGGCCTTCGCCCCCCTCATCGCCCGCGGCTTCTTCGCGGTGGTGTACGGCGGCGCCGAAGAGGGCGCGTTCCTCGTGAACCACGCCGCCATCGACGAGGTCCACATCACCGGCTCGGACAAGACGCACGACTTCATGGTGTGGGGCCCGCCTGGCCCCGAGCGCGACGCCCGCAAGGCGCGCAACGAGCCGCTGCTCAAGAAGGACATCACCTCGGAGCTCGGCAACATCTCGCCCGTCATCGTCGTGCCCGGTCCGTGGGATCAAGCGAGCCTCGAGTACCAGGCGCGCAACGTCGCCGGCATGGTGTGCAACAACGCCAGCTTCAACTGTACCGCCGCGAAGCTGCTCGTCACCTCGAAGGCGTCGCCCCACCGGCAGCCGTTCCTCGACGCGCTCAGCCGGCACATGGCGTCGGGCGGCGTGCGGCACGGCTACTACCCGGGCGCGGCGGACCGCTGGAAGCGGCTGGTCGAGGGGCGGCCGAACGTGAAGGTCATCGGCGAGGGGAAGGGCGAGCAGCTGCCCTACGCCCTCATCACCGACGTCGATCGCGCCGTGAAGGACGACCTCATCTTCACCAGCGAGCCGTGGTGCACCGTCATCAGCGAGACGAGCCTCGATGCGGGCGACCCGGCGAAGTTCTGCGACGAGGTGACGGCGTTCCTCAACGAGTCGGTCTGGGGAACGCTCGCCGCGAACGTGCTCGTGCACCCCGAGACGATGAAGGACCCGGCGGCCAGCGCCGCCGTCGAGAAGATGGTGCGCGAGCTCGAGTACGGCACGGTCGCCATCAACACCTGGGCTGGAGCCGTCTTCGGCATCGGCAACTCGCCGTGGGGCGGCCACCCGTCGGCGACGCTGCAGGACATTCAGTCAGGCCGTGGGTGGGTGCACAACAGCCTGCTGCTCGACGGGGTCGAGAAGTTCGTGCTGCGCGCTCCCGCGAAGAACTTCCCCATCTCGCCCTGGTTCCCGGGCCACAAGACGCAGCACCTGCTCGGGCGCCGGCTGACGACCTTCGAGTACGCGCCGAGCTGGCTCAAGGTCCCCGGGGTCGCGGCCGCTGCCATCCGGGGCTGAACGGACGAAGGCCGGCGTTTGGGCTAGGCTCCTTCCCCATGACTGTTCGCAACCTGCGGCTCATGGGGGCGATGGTGGCGGCTGTTGTGCTGGCCACCTGTTCGACCCAGTCCATGCCGGGAACCCTCGACCTGCGCGCGAAGAAGAACCGCATCATCAACGACGGTGAGCCAACCGAGATCACCTTCGTCGCCACTGACGCGGCAGGGAAGATCGGCTCGGGGTCCGTGAGCTTCCAGGCCTCGGCCGGACTCATCGACTCCCCGGTGACCCTCGACTCCTTCGGGACCGGCGCCACCACCTTCTCGTGCGATGTGCTGCAGGACCCTGGATGCAAGGGGCCCATCACCATCACCGGGCGGTGGAAGGACGTCACCGCTGAGATCACCATTCGAGTCGTCGAGCGTTGCCCGGGCGGCACGCTGTGTAACGGGGTGTGCGCCCCGACTTCCACCGACTGGTTCAACTGCGGCGACTGCGGCGTGCAGTGCAACGCCGATCAAGCGTGCATCGGCGGGGCGTGCGTGCCGTGTCCTGGCGGTGACTGCGACTCGGATGGTTGGCTTCCGAGCCAGGGAGACTGCTGCGACCAGTACAACGCCTGCAGCAAGCCCGCGGTCGTCAACCCGGGCGCCATCGAAGCCCTCGGCAACGGCGTCGATGACAACTGCAACGGCCTGGTTGACGCTGCTGACACCACTGACGTGCAGCCCTGCGACGAGGGCCTGGGCTCCCGGCCCTCTTCGACGATCGACTTCGCGAAGGCGCTGGGGCTCTGTCGGACCGCGGTGGAAGACGCCCCCCTTCCCCAGCGGACCTGGGGCGTCATCGCGGCGCAGTTGATGCTGGTGGACGGGGACGGCGGGGCGGCCATCAACTCCGCGTCCATCAGGCCCGTCTTTGGCGTTATCCCTCCCCAGGAGGGGGCGAGGCTGGCGGTGCTCTCGACGAACGTCGCGAGCGACAGGGTGCAGACGAACCCCTCGCTGGGTGATGGACACGTGTCCACCAGGGCCGACATGCAGGCGTGCACTGCGCCCCTCTGCATCAAGGACTGGTTTGGGGCGGCTGGGGTAAGCAAGGCGCCCAACAGGCTCCCCGACTCTCCGATGTGCGCCGGCGCCAGCGGTCAGAACATCGCGAACGACTCGGTGATGCTGTACCTGAAGATCCGCGCGCCGACGAACGCGAAGTCCTTCCGCATCAAGTCGAGGTTCTTCTCGCAAGAGTACCCCGAGTTCGTCTGTTCCGCCTTCAATGACCAGGTCGTCCTGCTCATCAACGCCCCGGGAGCGTTCGGCAACCCGTCCGACAAGAACCTCATGATGTACTCGGCCGATGCGGGCGTGTGGCCGGTCGGGGTCAACCTGGCCACCGGCACTCCGCTCTTCCAGACCTGTGTTGCGAAAGCCACGAACGAGATGTGCTGGGACAAGAGCGTGAATGAGAAGTCGTGCAACCTCGGCCCCGGCGACCTGGCGCAGACCCAGTTCGGCGGCATGCCGTGCCCGTCAGGTGGTGCAACGCGGTGGCTCACCACCGCTGGAAACGTGGCGCCTGGTCGGGTCTTCGAGCTGCGCGCCGCGGTGTGGAACGTCGGCGACGGCGCCCTCGACAGCCTCGTGCTGCTCGACGACTTCGAGTGGGGAGTCGATGCCGCCGACGCAGGGACGGGGGACGACTGACGCTGAACCGCCGAGACGTCCACGTCCTCAGGGTTGAGACATGCCTCGCACGTCGTTGCAGGCCAGGCCGCTCGCGGGGGCGCAGTTCTGCCCGATGAGGCAGCCTCCCGCGCCGTTGAAGTCCACACAGCGAATGGACTTGCAGTCGTCGGCGGTGACGCAGCGCTTGCGCGAGATGCTGCACTCGCCGCCCATGCACGACTCAGGCGCGCAGTCGCTGTCCACCTGGCAGCTGCAGAAGCCCTGCTCGTCACCTTCGTCCACCGCGCAGCGGCCGGCGCAGTACCCGCTCGGCTCGCCCGGGTTCTTCGCGCAGACTCCACCGCGGCGGCAGTCCTTGTCCTCGGTGCAGGGTAGCATCTGGTTGATGGGACACGCGGGGTTGCTGCGGCTGCACGACCACTGCGTCAGCACCACGATGACGTCCGAGCAGCCGTAGCCGCGCGGGCAGGCCTGGCCTTCGCTGCAGTCGGCGCCGCAGAAGAAGTTACCGGGGTTCCGGGTGTCGATGAGGCAGTAGTTGGGTCCCGAGCCGCACACCTGCAGGCCGCCGGCGCCGATGACGCAGTTGTCGCAGTAGGGCCGCAGGCGCTGGTCGTAGTCCGAGAAGCACTGCGCCCGGAGCCCGGCGTCAGGTGCGTGCGCGCCCGCGTCAGGCACGACGCCGCACTGCTCCCCGAAGGCGCAGAAGTCATTCGAGGCGCAGAACGTGGAGTCGCACACGCCGATGGTGCAGCGCGCGAGCTCGGCCGGTGAGGTGCCCGTGCACGAGCACGCCCCGTCGCCACACCGGCACGACACGCCGTTGCAGTCGCCGTTCTTCCGGCAGCCCGCCACGCAGCTGCCCTTCTTGAAGTCGCACACCTCGCCGAGCGCGCACTGCAGATCCGTCGAGCAGCGGCCCTTCGGCACGCACTGGCCCACGGTGGTGTCGCAGTAGAGCGTGGCCGAGGCGCAGTCCGCGTTGGTGGCGCAGCCCGCGCGGTCCTGGCAGAAGCCCAGGCCGTTGCAGAGCTGCGAGGGCGGGCACGCCTCGTCCGTTCGGCAGTAGCAGACGCCCGTCTGCGCCTCGCACCGGTACGCTCCGGCGCCGGCGCCGAGGACGAGCGACGACGTCATCGAGCTCGCGCAGTCAGCGTCCACAGCGCACTTGCCGCCCATCACCCGCGTGTCGCGGCAAGCCATCGGCGAGAGCGCCGCCGCGACGCCCAGCGCCAGCAGGCTGCTCCTCACTGCGACTGCGACGGCTCGCCGCTGCACGAAGGCTCCTTACGGCGCGAACGCGGGCGACAGCGCGATGGAGAAGCTCGACCACGCGACGCCCGACAAGGAGTCGTACGTCCACTGGTTGTAGGCGAACTTCGGCGAGCGGCTCGAGTAGATGACGGCGAAGAGCTGCGCGCCGGGGTTCTCCGTGCGCAGCTTCTGGACGGCCAGCGGCGGCAGCACCACGCGGGTCTCGGCGCCCGGCAGCACCACGTTCCACAGGTTGACGTTCCCGAAGGGCGTGGGCTTGAGGATCTGCACGTTGTGCAGGTCGGCCACCGCGCCTGGCTGGGTCGTCCACGAGACGACGCCGGTGAACGACGTGGAGGGCTCGGCGATGAGGGGCGGGGGCAACATGGGGCCGATGGTGACGCCCATCGCCATGGGGCCGGGCTGACGCCGGAAGAAGTACGTCACCGGGTACGGCGACGCGCCCGACGACTCGTTCATGAAGATGAAGTTCGACCCGTCGAGCTGCGGGAAGTCGGGGAACGACAGGGTCGGCATGGTGGACGCGACCGACGTGGTGCCCGCGGTGCCGGTGGCCCAGTTGTTCGGGTTCGGCACGAAGCCCTCGGCGCCGAGGTCGAGCCAGGCGTACACCTTGTTGTTGCCGGGCTCGTCGGGGAAGCCCTGGAGCTCGGCCGGGAAGGTGATGGGCGAGTCGATGGTGATGGGTACGGTCAGGTCGAGCTGCATGTCGAGGATGATGTCCCTGTTCACCGCCGGGTTGTCGGCCGAGGTGGTGATGCCGCGCTTGATGCCCATGGTGAGTGGCGTGAAGACGCCGTTGGCCGAGTTGACGATGCCCAGCACCGCGTAGACGGCGCGCAGGCCGGCGCCGGTGAAGACGAGGTACTCGCCGCCGTCCATCGTCACCTTCCACTTCTCGCCCATGCGGGACGGCGCGCCGCGGAAGGGGGCCCCCGCGAACAGCGAGGTCTGGGCGACGAAGACGCGCGCCTCGAGCTTCTCGTGGCTCTGCAGCGGCCGGGGGGCCTTGAAGCCCAGCACCCGGCCGGCGATCTGCGACGGCGGCACGCCAGGTGGGGGGGCGCCGGGGCTGCCCTCACCAGCGCCGGTGAACGAGAGGAAGACGGTGAGGTTCTCGGCGTTGACGCTGGCCACCGTGACGGACTGGTAGTTCTCCTTGAAGACGGTGACGGTCTGCGCCTTCACGAGCGACGGGTCCGAGAAGGTGAGCTGCCCGCGGTTGTCGGTGAAGCCCTGGAAGGGCGTCGTCTCGTCGGTGCCGAGCATCACCCGGGCGAGCGGAATGGGCGCGCCGTAGTTGCTGGGCGTCGAGTCGAGCACGGTGACGTTGAGGGTGCCCACCAGCGGACCGCCCGAGAGCCCGCCGGAGATGCTGCGCGGGTCGAAGTACGAGAAGCCGCCAGGCAGCGTGTCGTTCTGCGTCGCGCGCACCACCTTCACGTCCACGGTGCCCACGTCGCCGCGCGGGGTGCGGCAGGTGATGAGGTGGGGGCTGACGAACTTGATGTCCTTCGCGGTGAAGCGGCCAAACTCGACCACCGTGCCCTCGCCGAAGCCGCTGCCCAGCACGGTGACGAGGGTGCCGCCAGCGATGGCGCCGCGGTCGGGCTGCACGCGGCCGAGCGAGAGGGGCTCGTCGAAGGTGAAGCCGCCGACCAGCACGACTTCGTTCTCCAGGTCTGCCGCCTCGCGCACCCAGACGTCGCTGGCTGCCCCGCCGGCGCCCCTCGGCGTCACCGCCGACAGGCGGGTCTCGCTCGCCACGGTGACGTTGGCCGCAGGCAGCGCGCCGATGGAGACCAGCGCATCGGCGGGGATCGCGGAGCCGGTGAGGGTCACCGCGGTGCCGCCGGCGACGGGGCCGTTGGCCGGTGTCACGGCAGAGGCAGCCACCCGCCAGGTGAGGCCCTCGGTGAGGGTCGATGACGTGCCGGCCGTGACGATCACGTCGGAGCGCCGCGGCGCTGCCCCCCGCGGCGGCACGGTGACGACGGCGGTGGTGGGCGTCTGGGCGCCGACGACGGCGGGCACACCTCCGATGGTGACGGTGAGGCCGACGGCGTCGAGGCCCTGGCCGACGAGGGTGACGCTGTCTCCTGCCAGGACGAGGCGAGGGGCCGCGGCGAAGACGGCGAGGGGCCCGGCCGCGTCCACGTACGAGAAGCCGCGCTTGACCGTCCACGAGCCGCGCGGCGTGACGAGGGTGAGGTCCACCGCGCCCGCGCTGGCGGCGGGGGAGGCGACGGTGAGGCTCGAGTCGCTCGTCACGGTGAGGGCTGCGCCGGGGCTGGCGCCGAAGCGCACCTCGGTCGCGCCGGTGAAGCCCGAGCCGGTGAGGGTGACGACGGTGCCGCCGGTCGTGGGCCCTGCGAGCGGCGCGACGGTGGTGACGCGGACCCGGGGCAGATAGCGGAAGCCGCGGCGCTGCGTCGACGCGCCGTTCTTGTTGTACACGACGAGGTCGACGAGGTCGGCCGCCTGGCCGCGCGGGGTGGTGACGCGCAGCTCGGTCGAGCTCACCCTGGTGACGGTGGTAGCCGAGTTGGCGCCGAACAGCACCTGCACCTCGTCGTCGAAGCCCTGGCCGGTGACGGTGACGGTGGTGCCGCCCTCGAGGGCCCCCTCACGCGGCGTGAAGCCGGTGACGACCAGGTCCTCGAAGTAGGTGAAGCAGTTGTTGCAGACGATGCGGCCGTTGGGGTTCTGCACCGAGACGCCGGTGGCGCCGGGGAGGCCGGGCGGCGAGCGCACCTCCATCGTCTGGTCGTCGATGATGGTGAGGTCGGGCACGGTGTTGGTGCCGAAGCGCACGGTGGTGAGCGGCTTTGCGCGGCTGCCGGTGGTGGCGAAGTCGCGCAGGAAGCCCGAGCCCTCGATGAGCACCGTGCTGCCGCCGGCCGTGGAGCCGCGCGGAGGGAGCAGCCGGCGGACCCTGAGCTCGGGCGGCGGGCCAGCGTCGGTCGCGCCCGCGTCAGCGGTGACCCCGGCGTCCTCCTCGAAGCCCGCGTCCACCTCGACGCCAGCGTCTTCTTCGGTGACGGCAGCGTCAGGCTTCACGGTGACTCGCGGACAGCCGGTGAGGGCGATGAGCGAGAAGAGCAGGAGTGACAGCGACAGCGTGTGACGCGTCGTCATGGCGTTCCTCACGGGGGATCGACCTTCAGCGTATAGGCATTGGCGATGCGGTCGGTACTGCCGGTCACCTTCACCAGCACGACGGGCGCTCCGCCGACCTGCGCGGCGGAGACGGACACGCGGGGCATGACGTCCTCCGAGCAGCCCAGCTCGGTCGCCCCGTCGGCCGTCGTGACGCACAGGCGCAGCAGGCCCTTGCTCGCGTCGTAGTTGATGAGGGACACCGCGACGCCCGTCGGCGCGGCGACCCGGAACCAGTCCTGGTCCTGCTGGCAGATCTTCCCGTCAATCTGCGTCTGGGCGTTCAGCACCGTCGGTGACGCGAGCGCGTCGTTCGGCTCGTTGCCGTCGTCGTCGCAGGGGGTGCCGCGCGAGAGCAGGAAGGTGGCGTCGAACGTCTGGTACGGGTCGGTGGACGAGACGACGACGAAGTACCGCGCGGCGGTCGGAGCGACATAGCTGACGAGCAGCCGGCCAGCGGCCACCGTGCGGCCGGTCGCGTCCTTGATGACGGTGCTGAAGGTGCCCTCGCTGAAAGGGTCAGCGTCGAGGTTCACGCCGAGCAGGTCGCCGCGGCCCAGCTGCAGGCCAAACCAGTCCTGGTCGCCGCCGCACAACGTCATGCCGCGGTACGTGCCGGCCATCACCCCGAAGGCGCGAGCCTGGTCGTCGTTGGGCTCGTAGCGATCGGGCTGGCAGGTCCGGGGCACGCAGCGCTGGGCGCCCACGTCGCAGCGCTGATCGGGCGGGCAGACGTCGTTCGAGGTGCAGGAGCGTCGGCGCGGCAGGCAGGCGCCGGTCTGCAGGAAGCACGCGAGCGGCACGGTGCAGTCGCGGTCGGAGTAGCAGCGCTCGGCGGTGCTGCAGCGGCCAGCGAGGTCGCAGATGAGGCCCACGCCGCACTCCGAGGCCTGGGTGCACTGCACGCACCGCTCGTTGACGCAGCGCTCTCCCGCGCCGCAGACGGCGGCCTGGGTCTCGGCCGTGCAGCGCGGCACGCACTTGCGGCTGCCGGTGTTGCACACCTCGCTCGCCGAGCAGTCGTCGTTGGTGGAGCAGCCGAGGTCCTCCTCGCAGACGGTGGTGACGGCGTTGCAGCGCTCGCCCTGCGGGCAGGACGAGCTGGCGCCGGTAGGGCACAGGTTCACCCCGGAGCGCGGCAGGCAGAGCCCCTGCTTGCACCAGTCGCCCGCCTGGCAGGCTTCGTTCTTCGCGCACTCGGTGCCCCAGCCCTGGCGGAGCGCGCACAGCTTCGTCTCGGCGTTGCACTCCTCCTTCACGTTGCACTGGCCGCTGGTGGAGCAGGTGTCGCAGTACTTCTCGGCGGTGCAGACCTTCCCCGCCGGGCAGTCGGCGCGCGTCTCGCACTCCGGCGGCCGACCGGCGTCCGTCATCGGGGTGGTGCGGGGGCAGCCGCTGCCGAGCAGCGCCGCGGACGCGAGCGCGGAGAGCGCGAGGAGGAGCGCGAGGGGCCTCATGGGACGACCGTGACCTCGCCCGAGGGCCACACCACGTCGGCGACGAGCCAGATCTCGTTGCGCTCCGTCATCGTGCGGGTGACCTCGGCCTTCAAGATGCCGAACTGGTAGACGCGCACCGTCGCGCGAGAGGCGCGCGCCATGGTGCCCAGGCCGTAGTCCTGCTCGAAGGCGACGGCGATGCGGTAGGCGCCGTCGATGGGGTTCACCCAGCCGAAGACCTCGGGGCCGTAGCCGGTGAGGGCGTCGCGCGAGAGCTCGGGGTCGTCGGCGCTGTCGCCCATCACGCCCCAGTCGGGTTTCTTGTTCTGGTAGAAGACGTCGTCGGGAATCGAGCCGACCCGCGTGGACGGCGTGCGCAGCACGTGGAGGTCGAGGTCGGTGCCCATGTTGTCCCAGAAGAGCTCGATGAGCAGCTTCTGGGCGGGCGAGGCGATGATGCTCTTGCGCGCGGGCTGGCACGACTTCACGCCCTGGCTGTCCGTCACCTCGAGCTGCACCTCGTAAGCGCCCGGCACCGACGGGTCGAGGCGCATCGCGGTGAGCGCTGCCTCGGGCATCGCGATGGTGGTGTTGCTGGCGAGCGGCCGGTTGCGAAGGGTCCACCGGTACGACAGCGGCGTGTCGCCGTCGGGGTCCATCGAGCCGGTGCCGTCGAGGGTCACGCTGAGCCCGGGCGCGCCGTTGCCGAGGTCGGCGATGGTGGCGGTGGGCGCGCGGTTGATGGTCGCGCGAATGGGGATGACGACCTGCTGCTTGTCGGGGTCGGTCGTCTCGAGGCGGATGCCGCCGGTGATGTCGCCCATGGCGCCGGGCGGCACGGCGAAGCGCACGGTGAGCTGGATCTGCCCCTGCAGGCTGGTGCGCGGATCCACCGTCTTCACCACCGCCGGCGTGCGCGTGGAGCCGACGAAGGTGAAGCCGCTGGGCGTGCCTTCGGTGAAGGCGATGGCGTTGATGACGAGGTCAGCGGTGCCCGCGCTCTTGAGGCTGAGCTGCTGAACGGCCGTGGCGCACTCGCCCACGCGGCCGAAGTCGAGCACCGGCGGGTCGAGCTCGAGGATGGCGCGGGTGGAGCCCTTGCCGGTCAGCTCGAGCGTGAGCTTCGCGTTGTCGGTGTCGTCGGTCTCGAAGGAGACGCTGTTCGAGTAGTCCTTCTCCTGCCGTGGCCGGAAGGCGAGCGCGAGCTTGCCGGTCTCTCCCGACTCCACCACCGACGGCGCGGAGACGATGCGGAAGATGCCGTCGTCGCTGGCGAGCGCGACGTTCGACACGTTCAGCTTCGCGCGGCCGAGGTTGGTGAGCTCGACCTCCATCGTCTTCTCGTTCAGCACCGGCAGCGTGCCGAACTCGACGGGTGAGCCCGGAGGCGCCAGCCGCGGCCGCACCATGCCGAGGTTGTCGTTGCGGCAGCCCGCGCAGAGGGCGAGCAGGAGAACGGCGAGGCTGGCCTGCTTCACGGTCCCTTGCCCTCTTCGTAGTACTGCAGCTCGACCTGCGCGTTGAGGCCCGGCACCGAGTCGCCCGCGAAGAAGACGAGGTTGTTCGCCGGCTCGTAGTCCCAGCCGTCGGTGCCCTTGAAGGGCGGCTTGCACACCAGCCCGTAGCTGTCGGGCGCCATGTCCATGCAGGCCTTCTTGTCCACCGAGTCGCACTTCGAGAGGTTCGCGTCGGGGGTGTTGCAGGGGTACTTCACGCGCACCTCGACGGTCATGACGTTCGGCTTCTCCTGGAGCGCGAACTTGCGCTTGAGGCCGACGGCGTTGGTGGCGAGCTTCTTGAGCGTGCCCGCGAAGGCGGCGTCGCAGATGGAGCCCACCTCGCCGCCCGTCAGCTCGCTCAGCTCCTTGTAGCGGAGGCCCGGTACTGCGCCGCACGAGTTGCTCTCCGGGCCCATGATGGCGGCGGTCGTCACCATGCCGTCGTTGCCGATGCCCTTCACGGTCTCGTAGTAGCGGTAATAGAAGCGCACGTCCTCGCGCGACTCGTCCTCTTCGTCGGTGACGAAGATGAGGTAGAGGAACGCGTCTGGGCGCAGGAACTGGAAGTCTTTCTTCTCGTCGCACTGGGTCACGCACGCGGGGCGGTTCGACGGGCACGACCGCTTGCACTGCTCGATGAGGAGCGCGTTCGCTTCCTTCTGCGCCTCGATGGCCAGGCGCCCGGCCTCGAGGCCCGCCTCGTACGGGCTGCCGGTGATGCCCACCTTGATGTTGTTGGAGAACGCCGCGGCGATGTTCGCGGTCTGTGGCGTGATGACGCGCGGGTTGCCCTTGAGGGCGCCCTTGTCGCGGAAGATGTCCGTGGTGGTGACGCCGAGGCGGAAGTCGATGGACGAGCGGGTGAAGAGGTCGATGAAGGAGGAGAAGTTGCGCGCCAGGTTGTCCTGTCGCGGCGCCATCGAGCCTGAGTTGTCCACCACCCACAGCACGTCGATCTTCGACGCCGCCTGCTGGGTGTACGAGTCGATGCGGACGTCGGGGGGCAGGGTGGCGACGAGCCGATCAGGCCCGCACGCCGACACGAGCGCGGTCGTCAGCACCACGGCTGACGCTGACATCCCTCTGGCGACCATGACGCTCTTCTTGCTCACGCGGGGGGCTCCCTGCAACGGGAGACCCGTTGTAGCGCGAAGTGGGACCCACGCGCTGCAACCCTCTGGTTTTTGATGGGTCGGCATGGATTGCCGGTGGTGCCCGCGTGGATCAGCCGCGTTCAAAACCCGGACACGGATGTCAGGTGGTCGCAGGTCGTTCGAGGGGCTGCTAGCGAGCGGGCATGAACGGCATCGCGCTCACCATCGCCGGCTCGGACCCTTCGGGGGGCGCCGGGCTGCAGGCAGACCTCAAGACCTTCCACCAGCACGGCGCGTACGGCATGGCCGTGGTGACGCTGCTGACCGTGCAGTCGACGAAGGGCGTCGCGCGCGTCGAGACCGTCTCGTCCGACCTGCTCGCGCAGCAGCTCGACCACCTGCTCGCCGACCTCGCGCCGGGCGCGGCGAAGACGGGCGCGCTGGGCAACGCGGCGCTCGTCGAGGTAGTGGCGTCGCGCGCGAAGGCCTTCGCGTTCCCGCTCGTCGTGGACCCGGTGATGATCAGCAAGCACGGGCACCCGCTCATCGACGCCTCGGCCGTCCAGGTGCTCGAGCGCCAGCTGTTGCCGCACGCGTTCCTGGTGACGCCGAACGCCCCTGAAGCCGCCGCGCTTGCCCGTCGCCCGGTGGAGACGCTCGCGCACGCGAAGGACGCCGCGAAGGCCATCGCCCAGCGCGGCGCGAAGAACGTGCTGGTGAAGGGCGGGCACCTCGAGGGGGCGGCGGTGGACGTGCTGCTGCTCGCCGACGGCACGGTGCACGAGCTCTTCGCCGAGCGCCTCGCCACGACGCACACGCACGGCACGGGCTGCACCTCATCGGCCGCCATCGCCGCGCGCCTCGCGCAGGGCACGCCGTTGCTGGACGCGGTGAAGGGCGCGAAGGCGTGGCTCACGCGCGCCATCGCGACCGCGCCTGGCCTTGGCCACGGCGTCGGGCCGGTCAACCACTTCGCGCCGCTCGGGCCGACGCCTCCCTGAACGGCGCGTGCGGGGCGGCGTCGTGCCTCCTATCGTGCGGCCCGTGACGGCGGCCCTGGCAGCGACGGAGCTCACCAAGACCTACCGCGCCTTCCTGGGGGGCGACCACGTGGCCCTGCGGGGCCTGTCCCTCACGGTGCCGCGCGGGGCGGCCTTCGGACTCATCGGGCCCAACGGCGCAGGCAAGACGACCTTCATCAAGGTGCTGCTCGGCGTCGTGCGTCCCTCGGGCGGCGAGGTGTCGGTGCTGGGCGGCGAGCCTGGCGACGTCGGGGTTCGCGCCCGCATCGGCTACCTGCCCGAGCGCCTGCACCTGCCCGCGGCGCTGTCGTCGCGGCAGTTCCTCCGCTCGGTCGCGACCCTGAAAGCCCTCGCCCCGTCCGACGCCGAGCTTCGTCGGGCGCTCGAGCGGGTGGACCTTCCGGACGACCGGCGGCGCATCGGCGCCTTCTCGAAGGGCATGCGGCAGCGGCTCGGCCTCGCAGCGGCGATGCTGGGCTCGCCCGACCTCCTCATCCTCGACGAGCCGACCGATGGCATCGACCCGGTGGGGCGCGTCGAGGTGCGCCGGCTGCTCCTCGAAGAGCGCGCCCGCGGCGCGACGTTGCTCCTCAACTCTCACCTGCTCTCGGAGACCGAGCGCGTGTGCGACCGCGTCGGAGTGCTGCAGGCCGGGAAGCTCACGCTCGAGGGCTCGCTGGACGAGGTGCGCCGCGTCTCGACGGCGTGGCGCGTGCAATTCGCCGAGGGCGCGGCGGAGGGCGCCCTGCGCGGCGCGGGCTTCATCGAGGGCCGCTTCTCGGGTGACGTCGAGGCGCTCAACGCAGCCCTCGACGTCGTGCGGGCCAGCGGCGCGCGCCTCGTCTCGCTGGCCCCCGAGGTCCGCGATCTCGAGCAGGTGTTGTCCGACGCGATGGGAGGCGACTCGTGAGGCAGTTACTGCGCGTCGCCATCGACCTGCTGCTCGAGGCGTCCCGGCGACGGTGGTTCCTCGCGCTCTTCGGCGGCATCACCCTGGTGCTCGGGGTGCTGGGCTTCTCCCTCGAGCTCGACGTGGTGGACGGTGCGCTCGCGGGCTCGAAGCTCTTCGGGGCGCTGCTCTTCGACGACGTCGTCTCGGCCAGCAGGGCGCTCGCGGGTGTCTCGCTCGCGACCGCGTACGTCGCCTTCTATGGGGGCGCGTTCTTCCTCGCCGTCGCCTGCAGTGACTTCGCGCCCGAGCTGCTCGCGCCGGGTCGCATCGAGCACCTCCTGTCGCTGCCGGTGGCCCGGTGGCAGCTGCTCTTCGGCACCTACCTCGGCGTGCTCGTCATCACCGCCGCTGGCATCCTCTACGGCGCGACGGGGCTGACGGTGCTGCTCGGCGCCAAGACCGGCTCGTGGAGCGTCACCCTGGTCACCGGCAGCGCCATCGGCCTGGTGGGCTTCGCGGCGCTCTACGCCGTCATGCTGTGCGTGGCGTTCTTCGTGCGCAGCGCGGCGGTGAGCGGCGTGGCGGGGGTGGCGACGCTGGTGCTCGGGGTCGTCGCGAGCTATCGCGAGACGCTCGCGAGCCTGATGCAGCCGGGCGTCGGTCGCACCCTGTTCTCGTGGGCGATGGTGCCGATGCCGCGGCTGGGCAGCCTCGCGACGGTGTCCGCGCGGATCGCAGCGGCCCAGGCGCTCGACGGCGAGGTCGTCTCGCGGCTCGTCGCTGGCTGTGGGCTCTTCGCGGTGGCGATGCTCGCGCTGGCGGCGTGGCGTTTCGAACGAATGGACTTCTGATGCGCTCACCCCGTCGTCGCACCTGGCCATGGCTCGTCGTCGCGGCGCTGCTCCTCCTGGTCGGCGGGTGGGTGATGCTCGGCGCCGAGCCCCCGCCCCGCCCGCCGCCGCCTCCCATCGACCTGCCCACCCGCATGACGCCGGCGGAGCGCGCGCGTGTGGAGGCGCGTCGCACGTTCCTCCCCGCGCAGCCCGCGGACGGCGTTCAGGCGCCGCCGCCGCGTCCCATGGACCCGCTGCTGTCGTTGGCGCCGTCGTCCATCGAGCGCGGCGCAGTGGTGGCCGAGGTGAGCGCCATCCTCAACTCGGAGCTGGGCGGGCTCCTGTTCGAGTGCGTCACCGCCGGAGCGCCCCGGCTCCTCTCGGACCTGCGCGACGCGGGCTTCGACCCGATGGTGCACGTGGACCGCATGGCCGTGTTCGACGACACGCTGGCGATGACCGGCTCGCTCCAGAAGCTCCCGATGCCGCCGGGCTCGGTGGTGAAGCAGTACGGGCGACGCGCGAAGCTGGTGGAGCTGCCGGGCGGCAACGCCGACGACGTCCTTGGCGTCTGGGACGACCAGCTCCTCGTCGCTGCGAAGGACGAGGCCTCGACGAAGGCGCTGCTCGATCGGCTCGAGCGTGGAGAGGCGCCCCGGGCGAGCCCCCTCACCGACTCGCTTGCGTTCGGCGAGGTGTACGGCGTGATCAACCCACAGGCGCTCGGCGATCTGTTCGGCGAGGACGACCGCCAGGTGCGAGACGCGCTGGTGAGCGCGACGAAGGGTCTCCAGCTGCACGTCGACGTGGGGCATGACGTGGGGGTGGTGGCGGACGTCGAGGCCAACGACGCCGCGCGCACCGACGAGCTGCGGCGCACCATCGGCTCGGTGGTGTCACTCGCCCGGCTGCGCGCGCAGTCGAGGGGCCGGAGCCGCGAGGCCGAGCTGCTCGACCTCGCCAGGGTGCGCGGCGGCAGCGGCGGCGGCTTCCGCGTCGAAGCCGGAGTGCCCCACGAGATGATGAAGACGATGCTCGCGCAGTGCGTGCAGCGTCAGCAGGAACGGCTCGCCCGACGCGCCAGCGCCGCAGACGCCGGCTCCGCGGCTCCGTGAGCGCGCGGTTGCACGCTCGCAGCCTCGAGCCCTGGCTGCGCGCGGGTGGTGAGGAGTGCCAGCCGGGCACACGCTCCGTCCATGAAGCGCCTGCCGCCGTCACTCCGTGAGCCCCGCCGCTGCGCGCACGCCTCTTCAGGAGGCTGCGTCGGTGAGGCCTTCTCCCGTTGCGCACGACGTTGCGCCGGCTGCGCTGGGGTGACGCGGGCCGACGCTACTCCGCTCGGGCTTCGAGCTCGAAGTAGCCGCTCGTCTGGGCCCAGCTGTCCACCACCACCAGGTACTCGCCCGCTGCGACGTTGGTGAGCACCACGGTGGAGGCCGAGGTCTTCGGCCCGTCGTCGTTGCAGGCCAGCGGCGCGAGGCGCGCAGGCTCGTTGCACGCGGACAGCACGGACAGGATGGTGTCGGTGCCGGTGCCGGGGCGTGCGGTGGTGAGCGTCAGCTTCGTCGCAGGCGCCGCGAGCACCACCTTCACCACCACCTCGGCCCTCCCGCGCGGGTCGTTGGCGGCGCAGCCTGCCGGTGGGTCCCACAAGCTGGTGCCTTTGAGCGCGGCGCGGAGCGTAGCGGGGCCCTTCTGGGGCTCGAGCACCGGCGCGGCCTGGCACGCCTGCGTGCGGGCGGTGACGGACGACACGCACACGTTGGAGGCGCCCTCGACGCCCGGCGTGCAGCTGTAGTCGGTGATGCAGGCGTCGAAGCCGCGCGGGTCGCAGCTCTGGCCCCGGCCCCGCTGCGGAGGGTGCGCGAGCTGCAGCGTCTTTGGCGGGGTGGTGCGGCCACCGGAGTCCCGGAGCGTGACGACGACCTGCACCACCGTCGCCTCGAAGCCGGGCGCCGACTGCAGCTCGACGAAGAAGCGGCCGCCCGCCGACCGGCCCCGCACGTCTACCTCGTGCTCGGCGCTGTCGGGCACGCCGTCGTTGTTGAGGTCGAGCCGCACGGGCTGGCCGGCGAGGTTGAAGAACGCCACCTTCATGAAGGCCACGTCGTCGTCAGGGTCGCGCCCTTCGACCAGCACACGCGGGCCGAACACGTTGCGCAGGTACGCTGCGCGGTCCACCGTCGGCGGCGACGGCTCGCGGCAGGTCGCAGGAGTGCCCCAGCACCCCATGCCGTCGGTGCAGCGGTCCTCGACGTACGTCGGGTCGCACGCCTCGCCCAGCGCGCGGAAGCTGCCGGGCTCGACCGTGGCCGAGGCGACCGCCGAGCGTGCGCCTTCGCGGTCCACCAGCGCGACCTCGACCTGCGCCACCTTCTGTCCGTCGGCGAGCAGGCTCTCGAAGGTGAGGCTCGCGGTGAAGGCCTTGACGCCTTCGACCGGGGCGTCGGGAGGCAGCACCGTCTCGGCGGACTCGGGCCGCCCGTCGCGGTCCTCGTCGAAGAGCAGCCACGGGCGTCCGCGCTCGTCGCTCAGCTTCACCCACAGCCCGGTGACGTCGCCGTTCGCGTCCTGGCCCTCGACTGAGACGCGCAGGTGCTGGGCCCAGCGGCCGGCGGCCCGCGCCTTCAGGGCCTTGATGGAGGGAGCCTCGGGCGCGGTCGCCAGCGGTCCGTTGGGGTCGAAGTCCCTCGTCGCGGGCGCGCAGCCCGCTGCGTTGATGAACACCGCCATCCACACGCCGCGCATGATGCGGTTCACTGGGCGCCTCCAGGCCGTTGGTGTGTTGGTCTCAGCGTCGCCACGCGGAGCAGCCGCCGTCGCCAGTCCAGCGCGCCGGCGGCTGCCTCATGGCACGGCCCTTACAGCTCGCAGGCGGTCGCCGTGCCCAGGTAGCAGATGTCGCCTGAGCCATCGCCGCCGTCGAGGGTGTTCGTCCCGGCGCCGCCATCAAGCAGGTCATCACCCGCCTCGCCACTGAGACTGTCGTTGCCCCCGTCGCCGTAGAGGGTGTCGTTGCCCCCCGCCCCGAGGATGGTGTCTGCCCCGGCACCGCCGTTGATGACGTTGTTGCCCGCGTTGCCAGACACCGAGTCGTCTCCCGAGCCGCAGTCGACGTTCTCGACGTCAGCCTCGACGTCGTCGTTCTCACCCGCCAGGCCGTCGTCGGCCGCGACGCCGTCCATGGTGATGGTGAGCGCAGCGACGCGCGCGCTGTAGTCGACGCGGTCGGTGCCCAGGCCTCCGATGAAGCGGTCGCCGCCGTTCGTCGCAGAGCCTTCAGCGAAGACGTCATCGCCAGCGCCGCCGTTCAGCACGTCGTTTCCCGCGCCGCCCGTCAGCACGTTCGCCGAGGCGCTGCCGGTGATGGTGTCGTCACCGCCGCCGCCGATGACGTTCTCGACGTCGGTCTTGAGGTTGTCGTTCTCGCTGGACTCGCCGTCGTTGGCGGTGCCGTCGAGGGTGATGGTGAGGTTCTCGCCCGTGCCGCGCGCGGCGTAGGTCGCGGTGTCGGTGCCCGCGCCGCCGTTGAACACATCGGCTCCGTCGGCGTCCGCGCCGGCGACGAACGAGTCATTCCCCGTGTCGCCGTTGACCGTGTCGTCGCCGTTCCCGCCCGTCAGCGTGTCGTTCCCGTCGCCGCCGTTGAGCGTGTCGTTGCCATCACCGCCGACGAGGGTGTCGGCTCCGGCGCCACCTGAGAGGACGTCGTCGTTCGCGCTCCCCGTCAGGGAGTCATCAGCGGAGCCGCCGGTGACGCCTTCGACGTCGGCCGCGATGTCGTCGTTCTCTCCGCTCTCGCCGTCGTTGGCGCCTGCGCCAATGGTGGCGGTGATGGCAGCAGTGCGCGAGGCGTAGCTGACGGTGTCAACGCCGGCGCCTCCGTTGAAGGTGTCCCCGCCGTTGGGCGCTGCGCCCTCGCTGAACGTGTCGGTTCCCGCGTTGCCGTTGAGCGTGTCAGCCGCGCCGCCGCCGGCGAGCGTGTCGTTGCCTTCGTCACCTGAGATGACGTCGGCTCCGTCGCCGCCCGTGAGGGCGTCGTTGCCGTCACCGCCGTACACGGTGAGCACCGCCGTCGCCACCGCGCCCGTGCCTGCGCCGCCCTGGCCCGTGAAGGTGTCGTTGCCAGCACCCAGGCTGACGACGATGGAGTCGACGTTCGCGAAGTTGATGTCCTTCGAGGTGTCGGAGTTGATGGCGGCTCCATCGGCGCCGAAGGTGATGGTGTCGGCGCCGGTTGACCCCCGAATCTTGAGCGCGTCGTTGCTACCAGAGACGAGGTCGACGTCCACGCCGACCGACGAGGCCGCGCCAGCCGCGAACGTGCCGTTCATGTAGTCGAGGATGAAGACGTTCGTGCCGCTGCTGCCGGTGACGTTGATGCGCTTGAGGTTCACGCTGGTGGCCGTGCCGCACGCCTCGCCGTTGACGAGGATGGCGCTGTCCACCGAGCGCTTCGACACCACTCCGACCTCGTCATCGGCGAGGACGATGGTGGCGACGCCCGAGGCGCCCGTGAAGACGCATGGTGTGGCCAGCGGGGTGAGGGCCTGGTCGGCCTCCTCTACGCCACGCCAGCTCGACGGTGTGTCCAGCGCCGTCTCTGCCGGCCGCCCACAGCTCACCGCCAACGCCGTCAGAGTTCCGACGGCGATCGTTCTCCACGTCAGGCTGCCTCGCTCCCCGTTCATGTCATCCGCTCCTTGGTTGGGCTGCTGGAGGACATCGGCTCGATGTCCGCGCGGCTGAAGAGAGCAAGAGCGGATCCGTGCTCGGGCTTCAGTCGATCCAACCCACTTGGGAGCAGGGCCTGAGGTCGAAGACACACCGGTGGGGCCCGGCGACCCCAGCGGGCGGGGCGATGCGGCCCCGCACCCGGAGCCGAGCGGACTCATTGGGCGCGCTGCTGGAAAAATGACGCGCGCGGGCGGCAGCGTGCTCGCCCGCGCCTGGGGTGGGGCCGGCCTGACGCCTTCAGCCGACGGTTCAGCGCTTCAGGTTCATCAGCTCGCCCAGGAGCTGATCGGCGGTGTTGATCGTCTTCGAGTTCGCCTGGAACCCGCGCTGCGCCGAGATCATCTTCACGAACTCGGTCGCGAGGTCGACGTTGGAGCCCTCGAGCGACCCCGCCACGATGGAGCCGCGACCGCCGGTCGAGGCCTGGCCGATGGTGGGCTGGCCCGAGCCGGGCATCTGCCCGTACAGGTTGCCGCCGATGCGCTCGAGCTTGTCCGGCGCCTCGAAGTCCGCCAGCGCCACCTGGCCCAGCGCGCGGTTCTGCCCGTTGCTGAACGTGCCCAGAATGGTGCCGTCGTTGTCGATGCTGATGCGCGCGAGCTGCCCGGCCGCGAACCCGTCCTGCCCGAGGAACGACATCG
Source organism: Myxococcaceae bacterium (assembly GCA_016793095.1). Classification (GTDB taxonomy): domain Bacteria; phylum Myxococcota; class Myxococcia; order Myxococcales; family Myxococcaceae; genus Xiheimicrobium. Next base: position 118,212 of record JAEUJQ010000073.1, read on the forward strand.
CCGAGGTGCTGCCGTACTGGGTCATGCCCGTCGCCGCCGAGCCGAAGTCGAAGGTGAGCGGCTGCGGGTTGACTGCGCCGATGGGGTTGAAGTTGCTCGTCTGCGTGTTCGCGGTCAGGTTGCCCTGGGCGTCGAAGGTGAGCGTGCCGTTGGCGATCTGCGTGCGTGTGCCCGCGGTGCCGCCCGTCACGTTTGCTCCGTCAGTCGTGCCGTACCATTCCCACTGCCCAGCGGCCGTCTTGCGGAAGTAGATGTCCACCGGAATCGCGTTGCCGAGCGAGTCGTACACCGTGGTGCTGGTGCTGAAGTTGTAGTTGCCGGTCGTCGCGTTGCCGGCCAGCGGCACCGGGTTGGCCGCGCTCCAGGCGGCCGGTGGCACCGCGGAGTTCGAGTCCAGGTTGCCCTTCAAGGTGATGTTCGCCGTCGCGCTGGGCGGGGCCGACACCGAGCCGACGCGCAGGTCGCCGAGGGTGCCCGTGATGTTGCCGGCCGGGTCCGCCTGGTAGCCCTGCACCATCAGCCCGTCGAGGTTGACGAGGTTGCCGTCCTTGTCCACCGTGAACTGGCCCGCGCGTGTGTAGAACTGCCCGTCAGCGCCGTTGTGGTTGCCTCGCACGACGAAGAACCCCGGACCGTTGATGGCCAGGTCGGTGACGAGGCCGGTGTTCATCAGCGCGCCCTGCGTCATCAGCTTCTGGATCGCCTGCAGCCGCGAGCCCATGCCGACCTGGTCGCCACCGATGAGGTTCTGTGACAGCGCGTCCTCGAAGGCCGCCCGGCTGCCCTTGAAGCCGATGGTGTTGGCGTTGGCGATGTTGTCGCCGATGACGGTGAGGTCGGTGGAGTTGCTCTCCAGCCCGGTGACGCCGGTGTACATCGAAGACATGAGGCCCATCGGTGTGCTCCTGGGGACTGCGGGGGAAGAACGTCAGCCGGCCTCGGCGATGCGCAGCACGTCGGCCAGCTTCACGCGCTGGTGGTTGGACAGAATGAGCTCGGCGTAGCCGGTCTCGAAGCCGACACCGGTGATGCGGCCACGGGTGAGGGCGCGCGCGTCGATGGCCTCGCCCTTCGCGTCGGCGGCCGTGAAGGACACCGCGTAGTCGCCCGGTGAGACCGGCTCGCCGCGGTCGTTCTTCCCGTCCCACGTGAACTCGAACGGGCCGGCGCCCTTCGCGCCCAGAAGCGCGCGTCGCACCACATTCCCGTTCGCGTCCTGCACCACGGCCGTGACCTGCGCGGCTTCGCGGCCGAGATCTCCACGCAGCAGCACGCCGTCAGGCTCGCCCTTCCAGGCGAAGTCCCCATGCTCCAGCACCGCGTCTTTCCCCACCAGGGACGCGGCGTGAAGCTGGTTCGCCGACGCCTGCGCCATCAGCAGCGCGTCAAGCCGTTGACTCGTCTGCTGCGCCTGCTCGACCTGAGCGAACTGGGCCAGTTGCGTCACGAAGGCCTGGTTGTCCATCGGCGAGAGGGGATCCTGGTTGCCCAGCTGGGTCATCAGGAGCTTGAGGAACTCGTCCTTGCCCAGCCTCGACGGCTGGGGCTCCTCGCTGACACGGGACACCGGGGTCGCGATGGCGTTCACGTCCATGACGGGCTCCTTCAGGCGAGAACCCCTCTGCGAGGCTCGTGCCGAGCGCCCGCGACGGGGTGATGACGCGCACGAGACTTTGCTTTCTCGTGTGGGCGCGCTCCAATGCGCCTTCCATGCGACCTGTCCTCGGAGCTCTCCTCCTGTTGTGCAGCTCGCCCGCCCTCGCTTCATCGCTGCTCGTGGTTGCGGAGAACGACCCGGCGCGCGAGGTCATCGGGGAGCTGGTCGAGCCGTTCGGGAAGGCGAAGGTGAAGCTGAAGGTCGCGGGTCCGCAGGCGCCGGCCTCGCAGTGCCTCAACAAGGGCAACGAGCGCAACCGCTGCCTCGCCCAGGCCGCTGAGACGGCGTTCGTCGAGGCGGTGCTGCTGATCAAGGCCACCACCGCGAAGGGCCGCACGACGGTGACGTTTCAGATGCTCGACTCCGATGAGGGGAAGCTGATCAAGCGTGAGGTGGCGACTGGCCCCGCGACCAACCTCGGGGGAGCGCTCAAGCCCGTCATCGCTCGCCTCGCGAAGGTCGTGAAGGCCCGGAAGGAGAAGGTCGAGCCGCAGCCCGCCCCCGACAAGCCTGATCAGCCGAAGGCCGACCCGCCGAAGGTGGACCCGCCAAAGGTGGACCCGCTCAAGGCAGATCCGTACCCCACGACGCCTTCGAAGACGGAGCCGGTGGCGGTGAAGCCAGAGCCGAAGCCGGACACGCCGACGAAGACGAACCTCGAGCCCGTCGTGGTGACGCCGCCTGAGGGGGTGGTAGCGCCGGTGCAGCCGAAGGGCTCTGGGCTGACGGTGGCCGCGTGGACGACGACGGGCCTCGCGGTGGCGGCGGCGGGCGTCGCAGGCACGTTCGGCGCGCTGGGCTTCACCACTGCGGGTGAGCTTGGGAAGAACGAGGCGGGCGTCTCGCCGCTCTCACGGAGCCAGGCCAACGCGCTGGCTGCACAGGCCAACACGAACTACACGGTCGCGCTCGGAGCCGGCATCGGCGCGGGCGTGCTGGGCGTCGTCTCGGCCATCCTCTGGAGCCAGACGCCATGAGCCGAACCTTCGTCCCTCTTCGTCTGTGGAGCCTGCTGGCGTTCGGGGTCGTGTCCGCATGTACCTGCGTCACGCCGCCGGAGGATCTCATCTACGCCTGTGAGTCTGACGGCACGTGTCTCGACCCGGCGCGGACCTGCGTGCAGGGTCGGTGCGTGCTCAGCGGCACTGCGGGCGGCAGGGCAGGTGGATCAGCCGGTGGCGTCGCAGGTGGATCTGCTGGCGGGGCCGCAGGCGGGGTTGCCGGGGGAACGGCTGGTGGAGACGCTGGCGGAATGGCCGGTGGAGACGCTGGCGGAATGGCCGGTGGAGACGCAGGAGGAATGGCGGGTGGCGACGCCGGTGGTTCGGCTGGAGGAAGCGCGGGTGGAAGCGCTGGTGGAACGGCTGGTGGAAGCGCTGGAGGAACGGCTGGAGGAAGCGCCGGCGGGACAGCGGGTGGAAGCGCGGGCGGCTCGGCCGGTGGATCGGCTGGAGGCAGCGCAGGCGGAACGGCTGGAGGCAGCGCAGGCGGAACGGCTGGAGGCAGCGCAGGCGGAACCGCTGGTGGAAGCGCAGGCGGAACGGCTGGTGGAAGCGCAGGCGGAACGGCTGGAGGCAGCGCGGGCGGCTCGGCCGGTGGAAGCGCGGGCGGCTCGGCCGGTGGAAGCGCAGGCGGCTCGGCCGGTGGAAGCGCAGGCGGCTCGGCCGGTGGAAGCGCGGGCGGCAGTGGCGACGCAGGTTGCGTGCCCGGCCCCGGGGTGGACTTGCCTGACGAGAACGGAATCGACTCCAACTGCGACGGCATCGACGGCGACGCGACCCTGGCGGCCTTCGTCGATGGCGTGGGCGGACAGGACACGAACGCTGGAACCCGACTGGCCCCGTTCCGCACCATCACCCGCGGCGTGGACGCCGGACGGCCCCAGGTGCTCGTCGCGAGCGGGACCTATGGCGAGGACCTCGGGCTTGGCACCGGCAACTTCGGCGTCTACGGCGGCTACACCGCCTCGAGCTGGGCGCGCACGGCCGTGCGCCCCGACCTGACGCGCCCGCTCGTCGTCGTCGGTGACGGTGGCACCCTGGCGCTCGACTTCCTCCGCGTGTCGGTCCCGGACACGATGTCGTCGCGCGCCGCCGTGTACGCGCTGATCATGGAGAACGCTTCCGCGGGCGTCGTGGTCAGCAGGTGCGAGTTCTCCGCAGGTCGCGGTGGGCACGGCGTCGCGGGCGCTCCCGGCCTCATCGGCGCCAACGGGAGTCCCGGGCAGCCGGGCGCCGCGGGTGATGACGGCGGCATGGGTGGCACCGGTGGCACGTCACCCTGCGGAGTGCCTGGCGCGCGGGGCGGGCGGGGCGGCACGTTGACCTTCATCGACGGTGAAGACACCGAAGACGGCGGGGCGGGCGGCGTGGGCGTGTCGTGCGCGTCGCCTCCCTGCTCCGGCAACTCAGGCGCGTCGGGGTCGAATGGCGCGGACGGGGGACGGGGGCCAGATGGTGCGAACGGCACCAGCCCCGGAGTCATCGTCGCGAGGCGCTGGGCGCCGGTCGATGGTCGGCCGGGCGACGCAGGGCAGCCGGGCTTTGCTGGTCGGCCAGCCTCGGGCGGCGGCGCCGTCATCGATGTCGACGCAGGGGTGGCTGCGAGGGGAGCGGGCGCAGGCGGCTCGGGCTCCGGCGGGTGTCCCGGCCTGGGCGGCGGCGGCGGCGAGTCGGGCGGGGCGTCCATCGCAGCGCTCCTCATCAGCTCGTCGCCGGTGTTCGATCGCTGCAGCTTCACGACGATTGGCGGCGGCAACGGCGGCGGCGTGGGCCCGGGCGGCGAGGGCGGGCTCGGCGGCGCAGGGGGCCCGGGCGGCACCGGGGAGGCCCTCGGCGGGCTCTTCTTCGCGGGCGACGGCGGCACCGGAGGCCGCGGGGGCGCAGGCGGGCGCGGAGGGAATGGCGGGCAGGGCGCTGGCGGACCTTCCGTGGGCATCTGGTGCGATGGCCCTTCGACGCCGTCGCTGATGACGCCCAGCTTCACCATCGGCCCCGGCGGGATGGGCGCCGTGAATGGCCTCTCTACCCAGCGGACAGGCACCTGTCCCTGAGCGCCGGGCGCTTGAGGCCGGCGCCACAGGTCTTGCAGAATCACGGCAGCAGGCTGTCCAACAGGAGCAGCGTTCGTCGGCCGCCGAGCGCCTCGTGGAGTCCACACCATGCGTCACCTCACGCTCGTCGGAGCCGTCTTCACTCTTGCTTTCGCCTCGAGCTGCAGCTGCGGAGTCGTTCCCGTCGATGACGACGGCGGCGTCGCGGGTGGCTCCGCCGGGAGCGCTGGCGGTGGAAACGCCGGTGGTGGGAACGCCGGCGGGGGCAGCGCAGGCGGAGCGGCTGGCGGAGTGGGTGGCGGGGACGCGGGCGGCAGCAGCGCAGGCGGAGCGGCTGGCGGGGACGCGGGAGGCGCTGCAGGCGGCGCGGTGGCGGGAGGCGCTGCAGGCGGCGCGGTGGCGGGAGGCGCTGCAGGCGGCGCAGTCGCGGGAGGTGTTGCAGGCGGAGCAGTCGCGGGAGGCGTTGCAGGCGGCGCGGTGGCGGGAGGCGTCGCGGGCGGCGCGGTCGCGGGAGGAACGGCGGGTGGAGCCGTGGCCGGAGGCTCGGCGGGCGGGGCCGCTCAGACCGACGTCTACGTCTGCGGCTCGTGTCCTGGCGCGAGCATGTCGAACCCGGGAACGCAGAACCGTCCCGTCGACACCATCAGTCGCGGCATTCAGCTCGCGGTGATGAACAACCTCGGCCGGGTCTTCGTGGCGTCCCGCTACGGCGGCGTGATCATGAGCTACTCGGAGGACGTCACGGTCGCCGAGGGCCACTCCCTCGATGGGCGCTGGTCCGTGACCGGCACCAACGGCAACTTCACCTGGGCCCGCTCGGCGCCACGCACTCAGCTGCGCAACACGGCCGCGAGCGGCCTCAAGTTCCCGCCGGGCATCACCGGCGCCACCGTCGTCGATGGGTTCTCCATCACCAAGGCCGGCGCGGGGTTGATGGGCGGGCGCATCGCCGGCATCACCGTCAACGCTGGAGCGCCGCTGGTGCGGGACTTCGACATCGACGCGCCGGCCATCAGCATCGGCTCGGCCACCGACGCCATCGGCATCGACGTCATTGGCTCGAGCACCAGCATCGGAGGCCCTTCGTTCCAGGGTGGCAACACGGGCCCCAGCACCGTCACGGCGGGGACTGGTACCACCAGCAGCATCGCCCTGGCGGTAGCGGCGCACCGCGTGACGGTGAACAACGTCGACCTGACTGGCGAGGGCGCGGGGCAGCTCTCGGCCGGCGTCGTGCTGGTGAACGGCAGCGGCTCGACGTTCAACCGGGGCACCTACACGGCCGGCGCCGCGGCGACCTGCGCGGGCTTCTCGGCGACCGGTGAGTCGGGCGGCGTACGCGTCGAGGGCGTGACGGCGACCGGCTGTCCCCGCGTGCCCAACATCTTGAACCCGCCCCGGTTCGGCGCGGGTGTGCTCTTCGACGGCTGTCCGCCGCTGGGCGTTGGTGGCGCCGCGCCCATCGTGCGCAACGTCATCGCCACCGGCGGAGTCGTCGGAGGGAGCAACAGCCTCGCGGTCGGCGGCGCGTCGACCGACGGTTGCGGCGTTCGCTTCGAGGGCACGACGCCAGGCGCGGCCGTCTTCACCGGGACGACGCAGGGTGGTGGCGGGTTGGGTGCAGGCCCAGAGACGACCATCGGCATCGCGTGCTCCTTCGCCGGGCTGCGGAACCAGAACGGGGCCGATGCCCGCTGCTCGGTGGCGGGCGTGACGGCGGTGGGCGGGGCCGCGGGCGCCACCAACTCCATCGGGCTCCTCTGTGACGGCACCTGCGCGAACCAGCCTGGCTCCTGCCGCGGCTCGTGTGAGGAGGTCGTCAACAACACCTTCTCCGCGGGCTCGGGCGTCTCGATGGTGCACGTCCTCGTTCGGCACTCGTCTCCGGGGGTGCGCCAGAACTTCATCGGCGCCGGCTCCACGGCCGTCACGTGCGGCAACAACGCGGCGGTGAGCGGCCTCACGATTCAGGGCTCGGCCTCGACGGTGGTGAACAACCTCATCGTCGCCGGGCAGTGCCTCACCAGCATCGGCGTCGCACACGTGCTCGCGCTGCGCAGCGATGGGAGCACGCCGTCGCCGACCTTCCACTCGAACACCATCGTCTCTCACCCGGTGACGGGCGGCGGCACGAGCGTGCTGACGAGCCTGGGGGTGAACCTCACCGGGCCCGCGGGCAGCGCCAGCGCGCTGGTCGGTGGCAGCTGGCGCAACAACATCATCTTCGCTGGCTCCAGCCAGGGCGCCGGCTCGCGGTCCATCGCGTTTCGAGAAGACGGCCCAGGCGTCGATCCGTCTTTCTTGACGAACAACCTCTTCTTCGCGCCCGGCGGAGGGACCCCCACCACCCCGGCGCTCTACTTCGACGAGGGCGCCACCACGCTGACGACGGCGATGGCCGTCAACCTGCTGATGGGAGCGGCCGGCAACCTCGCAGGCGACCCGCGCTTCCAGAACGCGGGCAATGGCAACTACAGCCTCGATGGCAACTCGCCAGCGCGTGAGGCCGGAACGACCATGGGCGCGCCTGCGCAGGACCTCATCCGGGCGCCGCGGCCGAACCCGACGAACACGCCCCCCGACATCGGCTGCTACGAGGTGCCGTGAGCGCTCGACGGCGCCTTCGATTCGGTCTGCACTCGTCCATCTGGCCTCACTCGAGGACGACGGCGGCGCCGACCGGAATCGACGCGTAGAAGGCCGCGATGTCCTCGGGGTGGAGGACGACGCAGCCCCACGACAGGCCATAGCCCCCGGCGTCGCCGCGCCACGGGGCGATCCACCCGTGGAACCCGATGCCACCGCCCAGCCTCGTCTTCTGGGACGGCAGCTCGCGGCGCCACCACGCGCGGTCGATGGTGGAGCGCTGGGCGTCGCTCAAGAAGCCGTCGCGGACCCCGCGGGCCGCGTCGAAGGCGTTGGGGTAGTTCACCTTCACCCAGTGCCCGCCGTAGTACGCCGCGAAGTCGCCGCCGAAGGGGCCGGTGGACTTGTCGGTGACGAAGTAGAGGCCACGGGGCGTCTTGAGGTCGCCGCGCACGGCCTTCACGCCCTCGGCCTGCCCGCGCCCCACCTCCCAGGTGTGTGTGCGCTGGCCCTTCTCGAAGCGGCGGGCCGCGTGGCCCTCGACGTCCACCACCAGCAGCACCGGCTCGGCGCGCGGCTCGTAGAGGAACGGGTGGGCCGCGAAGAAGCGCTCGGGTGAGAGGCCGTCGAGCAGCACCAGGCCACCCTTCGCGAGCACCTCGCCCCGCGTCACGCGAGCGCCGTCCTTCACCAGCACCTGCTTCGCCCGGCGCACCTCGAGGGCGACCGGCTGCACGAGGTGGTTCTCATAGGCGCACAGCGTCAGCGTCACCCCATCCTCCCGCACCGACGCGACGCCGTCAGCGGGGGCCAGGACCTGCCCACGCGCGAGCAGGGGCGCCCCACGCACGAGCGGCGAGGGGCACCGCTCGGGGAAGTCCGCGCTGGCGAGGAGGAGGGGGATGAGGGTGACGAGCATCTCGGTCCTGACGCCGGGACGTGGTGGGGGAGTTCCACTACGCTCCCGAATCGACATGAACTTCAACCGGTTGGTTGTCGTCGTGGTGGCCGTGGCGAGCTCGGCCTTCGCGCAGTTCAACGGGCAGACGGTCGCCGCCCGGAAGTCGCGCCCGGCTGACTTCGCCCTCGTCGTCGAACGGCGCGAGCTGAGGAATGGGCTTGTGCTGCTGATGAGCCCTGACGACGGAGCGAACGACGTCGCCGTCGAGCTGTCGTTCGGCTGCGGGGCCCTTCGGCAGGCGCCCGACCGCGCGGGCCTTCCCCACCTCGTCGAGCACGCGCTGGCCTCGGGGCCAACGCCTGAGACGGACTACCAGCGGCTGCTCGAGGCGCGCGGCGCGACCGACTTCAACGGCTTCACCACGATGGACCGCATGGGCTTCACCGGCGTCGTGCCGCCTGAGGAGCTGCCCTTCGCGCTCTGGGTGCACGCCGACCGCCTGGGGCGACGCGAGCGCCTCATCACTCCGGCCGACCTGGACAGGCATCGGCGCATCGTGCTGCAGGAGAAGCTGCTGCGCATCGAGGACGCCTCGTACGGCGCAGCCAGCCGAATGATGTTCCGCTACCTCTTCTCGAAGCGTCACCCGCTCCACGAGGGGATCATCGGCACCGCGGCGACGCTCGAGGCCATCACCGTCGATGACGCGGTCGCCTTCGCGCGGACCTGTCTGGTGCCGAACAACGCGGTGCTGGCTCTCGCCGGGCGCTTCGAGGTCGAGCAGGCTGTGCGCGCGGCCGAGGCGACGCTGGGGCGAATCCCGGTGGGCGCGCCCCTCGAGCCCGTTCCCGAGACTCCGCGCCTCGCGCAAGGCCGCTCGGCGGAGGTCGTCGAGGACGTCGCCCGGAAGCCGCAGGTGACCATGGCGTGGTGGCTCCCCATGGTCCGGAAGGACGACGCGTACACCCTCTCGCTGGGAGCCACGTTGCTCGAGGTGTACACCGACGGCCTCATCGGCATGCGCGTGGAGTCCGCGTTCGTGCCCAATGGCGTGGGCGGCATCTTCGCGCTCTCGGTGACGACCCCTCACCCACTCGGCGCGACCGAGCCCGCGAGCAACGCCGAGGTGGTGCTGCGGAACCTGACGTACGCACCGCTGCCTGCCGATGTCGTCGCAGCGAGCTACCACATGCTCGACCTCCAGCTCCTCGCGGGCCTGTCGTCCATGGCCCAGCGGGCAGGGCTCATCTCGCAGCTCTACCAGCAGGTCGAGGGCGCCCACACCCTCCCGCCGCTCGATCGCCACTGGCGCTTGAGCCCGGAGCAGTTGTTCGCGGGCAGCTCGCCGCTCCTCAAAGGAGCCCATGTCGTGCTCGAGTCGAAGCCCGTCCGGCCGCTCCCGCCGCCACGGAGGAGACGCTGATGCGCGCGCTCGTCTTCGTCGCTGCCCTGGCCTTCGCGTGCGCGACCCCGAGCACGTGGGCTCCCGTCGTCGTGAAGGTGAAGCCGCCCACCGCCTGGACGCCCACCGAGCCGCCACCACCCCTGGCTCCGATCGAGCGGCGCGTTCCCCAGGTCTCGACCTGGAAGCTGAAGAACGGCATCACGGTGGTGGTCGTCGAGCATCACCAGCGGCCGGTGGTGCGCCTGCGCCTGGTCTTCCCTTCAGGCTCGTCGAGCGACGACCCGGCCCGCGCGGGCGCGACGTGGTTCGCGCTGTCCCTGCTGGGCATGGGCCGCGAGCTGATGCTCCCCACCGGCGAGGTCGACCACACCGAGAAGACGCTGCGGCGCACGCTGCTCGAGCGCGGCGCAGCCTTTCGTGCCGGCGTGGACCTCGACGGCGCCTTCGTGGGCATCGACGGCCCCGCGCGTGACAGCCGGGCGCTGCTCGAGCTGCTCGCCGACGCCGTCCGCAACCCACGCCAGGGCGAGCAGTCGTTTGGCGTGCTCCTCGAGGAGGCAGCGGACTCGCTGGACGAGCGGCAGATCTCCGACCCGGAGGTCCTGAGCCGGGCCGTGCTGCAGCTCGCGTTCGGAGATGAAGAGGCAGGCGCGCCGCGCGGGACGGCCGAGAGCATCTCCCGCCTTGGCTGGGAGGAGGTCGTTCGCCGGCAGGCCGCGCTCGTGCACCCTCGCGGGGCGACGCTGCTCGTCACGGGCGACGTGGACCCTGTCGGCCTCAGGGCCACCCTCCAATCGACGTTCGGCGCGTGGAGCGGTGGAGACGGGGAGCCGACCGCTGCGAGGCCGGTGCGTGCGCGACCAGCCACCCGGAAGAGCGTGACCTTCCTTCCGCGGCCCGGCGCCCGGACAACGCTCGTGTGCGCGGCGAGGCCGCTCGGTGACGTGCCCGCGTCGGACGGCGTGCTGCGCGTGGTGGCCGATGTGCTGGGGCGCAGGCTCACGGCGCGCCTTCGCGAAGAGGCGACCCTGACCTACGACGTGTCAACCGGCCTCGAGTTCCGGGTCCAGAACCGGGGGCTCGTCGTCTGCTCCCGCCTGCCCGCGGCGGCGACCGAGCAGGGCCTGCAGCTGCTGCTGGCTGCGGTCGATCACCCCTCGACACCAACGCCCGACGAGGTCGAGCTCTCCCGGCGACAGCTCACCTCGTTCTTCGAGCGGGCGCAGACGAGCTTCGACGGCGTCTCGGGTCTGTGGCTCGGGAGCCTGCTGACCGGTCGCACGTTCGACTCCGCGCGCACGCTCGCGGAGCTGCGTGACGTGAGCGTCGAACAGACCGCGGCGGCGTGGAAGCTGGTGACCGCCTCGTCGGCGCAGTACCAGCTCGTGACGCTGGGGCAGCGGGCGCCCGTCGAGCAGGCCGCGACGGCCCTGAAGCTGGGGCGGCTGCGCACCCCCACGCTGAAGCAGGTGGAGACGGAGTCGCGCTTCGGCGCCGACTGACCGAAGGCGCCACGCGCCTGGTGGTGGAGCCTCTCGTTGGGGCGCTCTCCTGTTCACCACATGCGAGTTCTCTCCACCCTCGTCGTCATCGCGAGCGCGGCTGCCTTCGCTCAGGCTGTCAAGCCGCCCAGTGGCGGCACCTGGACGATGCAGGTGCGCGTGTCTCCCAACAAGTCGGCGCAGGGCCGCTACCGTTGACCGGGGCATCGCGCCGATGGTGGTCTCTCATCATTTGCGGAGGCGGAGCGTGACGTTCGACCAGGCCCTCGAGGATGTGAGAAGACGCTATCGCGCGCGCCGACGGCGACGCCTGGCCATGCCCTTCGTGACAGCTGCCGCCACCAGCGTGGCGATTGGGGGGGTAGCCGCGTACGTTGGCGGGTGGTGGGGAGTACCGGTGGGGGTCGGCGTCCTGGCCGTCACTCTTCTCGACCGACTGTTCACGTCCCGCTTCTACGAGTTTTCCTGGAAGCTCCCTGATGCAGGGAGCGACCCTTATGAGCAGTTCAGGAGGAAGCCTCCGGAGCTCTGGGCCCACAGTCCGTCGCACGGCCTTCTGGTTGCCGACCAGGGCTGGTTGTTGCTCGGCGACGCGTCGTACGCATTCGACCGGCATGCCCCCGAACGCGTCACCTCGGTGAGCTACGACGAAGCCGCTCACACGCTCATCGTCCACGCCGTTCGGCTCGTTCAGATGAGCGACGGAGGAACCAGGGAAGCCATCGTTCGTGAACTCGTTCGTCTGGACGCCTCGCTCAAGCCGGAGGCCGCCCTCGCCCTGGCCGGGCAGTTGCTTGAACGCGCGGCGCGCTGAGCGAGGTCAGGACGACGACCACTCGGCCTCATGCGCGGGACCAGCTACGCTGGGCGCGTGGACGACGACGACGCGTTCCGGCTCAACTCGCTCAACCGTTTCCAGAAGCGGTCGAACCTGGTGCTCGAGGCCCACTCGCACTGCGAGGTGCCGGCGGGCTGCGGCGGCGTGGTGTTCCAGTGGCGCAATCCGGCGTTGGGCGTCACCGTGCGGGTGCACGTGCGCTCCTCGTCGCGCGTGGCAGAGGCCTTCATCGACGGGGTGCCGGTGTCGGGCCTGGGCGTGCGGCTCCAGCCCGGTGGACACCTGCTGGCGCTCGCCCTCGTCCCCGCGCAGGAGGAGCCCGCCACCGCGCCCTGGGTGATGGTGCACCTCGAGCGGCGCGAGCCCGGAGCTCCGACGTACCCCGTGCAGCGCCTCGCCGGTGGAGAGACCCGCGACGACGGCTCCTGGCGGGCGACGACGACGCCCCCGCCGACCGGCTGGACGGAGCGGGGCTTCGATGACGCGACGTGGGCGCCGCTGCGCCGCTCCTCCACCGCCGGGCGCGACCTCGAGCACTGGGCCCGCCGCAGCTTCGACGAGGACCGGCGGCTGGGCTCCGAGCCCCTCGCCATTCCGGGCGTTCCGGCCTGGCTGCGCAAACGCTTCGAGCTTCCCCGCCAGGTGAGCCGCTGATGACGGCGGCGCCCCTCGTCCTCACCCCGCAGCACTTCGGCGGCCTCGTCTTCGAGCGCAGCTCGTCGCGGTACCTGCCCTTCGACGTTGACGCCACCGCGGTGCTGCGCGAGCTCGCCGAGCGGCCCTTCCCCGAGCTCATGGCCCGCCGCGCGCCTCACGAGCACGAGGCGCTCGAGGCCTTCTACGAGTCCTTCGACGCGCGCGGCTGGTTCACCGTGGACGGGCGCTTCGCCGGCGTGGTGAACGAGGTCGCCCGGGTGCCGGCGGGCCACCTCGTGGGGCCGCTCGCCGTGCACGTCGAGGTGGTGGGCGCGTGCACCCTGGCCTGCACGCACTGCTTCGCCGACCCGCTGCCGCGCAACCGCGAGCTGCTGACGCTGGACGAGCTGCGCGCGCTCTTCCGCGAGCTCGCCTCGATGGGCAGCTTCCGGCTGGGCCTCACGGGTGGAGAGCCGCTGCTCCGCCGCGAGCTGCTCGACGTCATCGACGCCGCCACCGGCGCCGGCCTGCACCCGTGCCTGACGACGAACGGCCTGTTGCTCGACGAGCGCTGGGCGAAGGAGCTGGGCGCGCGCGAGCTGGTGTGGCTCAACGTCAGCCTCGACGGCGCGACCGCCGCGACGAATGACGCCGTGCGCGGCCGCGGCACCTTCGACGCGGTGGTGTCGAAGCTGCGCGCGCTGGGCCGCTTCATGCGCTTCACGCTCTCGTTCACGGTGATGCGCGGCAACGCGCACGAGGTGGTGGCCTTCACCGAGCTGGCGAAGGAGCTGGGCGCGCACAACGTCGTGTTCCGCCCGTTGTACCCCGTCGGCGCCGCCCGCCACCGGCCCGAGCTGATGCCGGAGTACGAGCAGTACGCGGAGGCGCTCCGCTCGCTGGCCGACCGGGGCGCGGTGCGCGGCATCGACCCGTTCAGCCCGCAGGCGCGCGCCGACTCGAGCGCGGCTGTGCATGGGAACTCAGGCTGCGGCGCGGCGAACTCCATCGCCACCATCTCGGCGCGGGGTGACGTGAGCCCGTGCAGCTTCCTGGGCCCTGCGTTCGACGTGGCCAACGTGCGCGACCGCCCGTTCCGCGACATCTGGAACGAGGGCGAGGGCTTTCGCGTCATGCGCGCGCTGTCCACCTCGCCCGCGCCGGGCCGGTTCAGCGGAGGATGTCGGGCGCGCGCCCTGCGGCTCGCCGGTGACGTGGACGCGGCGGACCCCTGGCAGGAGGCGTGGGAGCGCCGGAAAGACACACCGCCGCCGTCGTACACCTTGCCCGTGCTCTCGTCGTGAGGCGCCCGTGAAGAGCATCACCGAGGAGCTCATCGAGCGCGTCGTCGGGCGGGGCGACCCCGATGACGACCCGTCGGTGGCGTCGGTGCTCGCCGACCTCGCGCTCGAGGCGAATGACAAGCCGCTCGCTGCGTCGGCGCTCGACCGCGCGTGTGGGCTCTCTCCCCGCGATGCAGGGCTCTCGAGGCTTCGCGCGCAGGTGCTCGACGAGCTGGCCGTCACCGAGCATGGCCTCGTGTTCCGGTACATCCCTGCCGGCAGCTTCCTGATGGGCAGCACCACCGGCGACGCAGACGAACGCCCCGTACACCTCGAGCGCGTGCCCGCCTTCTGGGTGACGGAGACGTGTGTCACCTGGGCCGACCACTGTCGCCTGATGGGGTGGGCGCCGCCGCCCGACGGCTCGCCGCCCGAAGAGGCCGAAGCGCCGTTTCCTCCGCAGATGCTCGAGAGCCGCGTGCGGCTCCAGTACTGCGAGACCGACACGCTCGAGGCGCGCGACTGGCACGCGCACGCGGGCATGCCCGACTTCGGCGAGGTGCCCCGGGCGTCACCGGGCGCGCCCGACTACGGCGTGAAGCCGATGGTGGCGGTCGGCTGGCGAACCGCGGCCGCGCTGGGTGAGCGCCTCTCGACGGAGGCGGTGCAGGTCGGCCTGCCGACGGAGCGCGAGTGGGAGCGCGCCGCCCGCGGAGGTCTCATCGGCGCCCGCTACGCGTGGGGCAATGAGCCGCCCGACCCGTCGCGGTGTGACTTCGGCCACTTCGGCGACTTCGCCATTCGCGCGCCAAAGTCGCTGCCGCCCAACGGCTACGGGCTCTACGGCCCGTGTGGCGGCGTCTCGGAGTGGACGTGCGACCCGTACGATGCGCTGGCCTTCCACCCGCGCCGGCCCCCGGCGTCGTTCACCGACGCGAGCCCGCGGGTGCTGCGGGGCGGGTGCTTCACCGACGACGAAGAGGCCGTCACCGTCAGCTTCCGCATGGCCCTCACCGACGAGCAGGGCGCCGGCAGTCCCACCGTCGGCTTCCGCCTGGTGCGTCGAGTCCCGCCGGTGCCGGCGCTCGCCGCGAGAGGGCCGAGCGCCAGGCCGCCCGTGGCGAGTGGACGCCGGCGCCGGTGAAGGCGCTCCTGGCCAGCTTCACGCTCGTTCGGTGCGCCCCAGCTCGTCGCCTCGAGCCGGCGGCCGAACCTCGATGCGTGGCTGATCGTCGTTCCCGCTGAGGCCGTGGAGCTGAGCTCGTGCAGGGGGATGTTGCGCGCGCCGATGAGGTGGATCGAGTCACCGGCGCTCCTCGGCAGAGGCTCCCCGGGGGGAGCCGAGACACCCCATCGGCGTGCGGGCGAGGCCTCCACGTTGCCGGACGGGTGCCGGGCGCGCCCTCAAGGCCCACCGTCTGCGCCGCCGTCGCGTGTCCCGGCGTCACGCACAGCGACGCAGCGTTCACAGGTGACCGAGGGAGAGCGGTTCGCATCGCAGACCCACTCACCGACTCCGCCATCGCCGCAGCTGCACGGCGGGCCCGGGGTCGCATACATCGGCACGCGTTCGCCCGTCGGCGCGGTGCACGAGGGCGGCTGTTTGTTGTGCACCAGCACCCCCTCGGCGACGAAGGTGTGCCACTCATGGGCGACGGTGAGATCGAACACCTCGTCGAGCCGCGAGAAGGCCTCCGAGGCCTCGACCCGAACGATGCTGGCTCCCGAGTCGGAGATCTCGAGCAGGTGACTGCGGCGCCCGAGCAGCCAGTCGCCGGCGGGAAAGAACCCGCGCGCGCGCGGATCGTAGAGCGGGTGGTCCGAGGTCACCGAGAGCGCCCGGCCCGAGAAGCGGAGCGTTCCGCACTCCCTGGTGCTCTGCTTCACCGCCTCGAGCCGCCCCACCGCGGTGAGCCCTGTCTCAGGGTCGGCCACGATGAGCTCGTCACCCACCTCGAGCTCCTCGATGGGACGATGGCCGGCGGGCGTCTTCACCCGCGAGCCCCGAGCGACACAGAAGGGGAAGGGCCCACACGCCGCCAGCGACGACGCCACCCCCAGGCCTGCGAACAGCTTCTTCATGTGCGACCTCCCGACGGTGGTTCAGCCGATCGACTGGGCGCGCGCGAGCGCGTACCGCACCATCTCGCTCGCCACGTCCTGCTTCGTCGTGCGCTCGAGGCCTTCGAAGCCGGGCGACGAGTTGAGCTCCATGACGCAGGGGCCGTCACGGCCCTCGAGCATGTCGACGCCGCAGATCTCCAGCCCCACCGTCTTCGCGGCCTTCACGGCGGTCTCGCGGAAGGTGGCGTCGAGCTCGACCGGGCTGCCCTCGCCGCCGCGGTGCAGGTTGCTCCGGAACTCGCCGGCCCGGGCCTGCCGCCGCATCGCGCCCACCACGCGCTCGCCCACCACGAGCGCGCGCACGTCGCGGCCGCTCGACTCGGCGACGAACTCCTGCAGGCAGATGTCCTGGCCGAGCGAGGTGAAGGTGTCGACGATGGTGCGGGCCTCGTTCATCGTCGTGGCCAGCATCACGCCGACGCCCTGAGTGCCGCGGAGCAGCTTGATGATGCAGGGCAGCCCGCCCACCGCGTCCACGAGCCGCACGATGTGGGTCGTGTCGTGCGCCATCACGGTGCGGGGAATCCGAACACCTCCAGCGCTGAGCAGCTGCAGGCAGCGCACCTTGTCGCGGCTGCGCGCGATGGCGTGCGCCTGGTTGATGACGGGCACGCCCATGGTGGCGAGGTGGTTGACCACCTGCATGCCGTAGTTGGTGATGCTCGTGCCGATGCGGGGGATGGCGACGGACAGGCCCTCGACCGCGACGCCCCGGTACAGGAGCTTCGAGCCGCCGCCTCCGACCACCATGGTGCACCGCAACGTGTCCATCACGATGGGGCTCGCCCCCAGGGCCGTGGCGGCCTCGACCAGGCGCGTCGTCGAGTAGAGCGAGCGCTGCCGGGAGAGGATGCACAGCCGCTGGTGGCGCACCCGCGTCACGGCACCCTCTCGACGAGCCGCCCACCCTGCATGACGTGCGCGATGCGCGAGGTGGCGGTGATGTCGGCCAGCGGATCGCCGTCGACGAGCACGAGGTCGGCCCGCTTGCCCGGCTCGATGGTGCCGAAGTCGGCGTTCGGGCCCGCGATGAAGCGCGCCGGGAGCACGGTCGCTCCGCGCAGCACGTCCGCGTTGGGGACGCCGGCCTCGGACAGGAGCCGCAGCTCGTCGAGGTACGCGCCGCCCGCCAGGCAGCCGATGGAGCCCGACGCGTCGCTGCCCACCAGCAACGGCACGCCGGCGTCGTACAGCGTCTTCACCGCGGCGATCCGGTCGGCCCGGTCGGCCTTCAACTTCGCGAGCCACTCGAGCAGCTGCGGGTCCAGCGTCTTGCCGGCGCTCCCGGCCGGCGAGAACGGCTCGAGGAAGTCGGCCGGGTAGAGCCACTTCTCGGCGTCGGTCGGCGCGAAGCGGCGCTCGTAGAGCTGCTCGGCGCGGTCGAACACCACCAGCGTGGGCGCCACCACGACGCCAGCCTGCTTGAGCTCGAGGGCCTCGGCAGCCGTGAGCGCGCCAAGGTGAATGCCGTGCATCAGCGCGTCCACGCCGGCGCGCACCGCCCGCAGCGCGTGCACCGCGGTGTCGGTGTGCGCGACCGCCTTCACGCCGCGCTCGTGGGCCCGCGTCGCCGTCGCCTTCACGAGCTCTGGCGGCATCGTCTGGGCGTTGAGCGGCACGCTCGCGATGGCCAGCTTGATGTGGTGCGCGCCGTTGTGGAGCCGCCAGTCCACCGCCGCGACCGCCTCGAGCGGCTCGGACACCGGGCCCGAGAAGCGCTTGTCGGCGACCGTGTTCGCCGGCCACGGGAAGAGGATGTTCACCATCGACGTCGGGTAGCCGTCGCGAAGGGAGACGATCTGCCCCGAGTACCAGAAGCGCGGGCCCAGGTACGACGGCTCGGCCTGCGACTTCCACAACGCCTTGAGGCGCTCGAGCTCGCCGCCCACGTCCATCGCGCTGGTGACGCCCGAGGCGAGCAGCGCCCGCAGGTTGTGGGGCTCGTCGGGCCAGGCCACCTTCCACGGCGGCGCCGGGCTGCCGGTGAGGTGCACGTGGAAGTCGACGTAGCCGGGCACCAGCGTCTTGCCGGCGCCCTCGATGACGCGCGCGCCGGTGAGGTCCGTGCCCGTCGGCGCGATGGAGACGATCTTCCCGTTCTCGACCCGCACGTCCTGGTGGTCGACCGCGCTGGTGTCCACGGCGGAGAAGACGCGCACGTCTCGGAAGACGGTGACAGTGGGGCTCGACGCCTCACGACGGATCAGCTCCGGGTAGCGGTAGGACGCAGGGCAACCGGTCAGCAGCAGCGCGAGGGCGAGGCGAGTCAGACGCATGGAAGCGGAACCGTAGCGACAGTCGAAGTCAGTGACGATCGCCAACCTCAGCGACACCTGACAGCAGCGCTGCACGCCGCGTCGAGAGCACGAAAAATGTTTTGCCTCCCCTGATGCGTGACCAATCGGTCACGCGGTAGGAAGCGCCGCCTAGCGCTGGATCAAGGGAGGACACCCCGTGCTGTACCTGCACGCCATTGGACACTTCCACCCCGAGAACGTGGTGACGAACGCGTTCCTCGAGAGCCTCGACATCGGCACGAACGAGGCGTGGATCATGGAGCGCGTCGGGATCCGCTCCCGGCACACGGTGCTGCCGCTCGACTACATCCGGCAGACGAAGAACCAGAACCCGCGCGACGCCATCGCGGCGGCGACGATGACGAACGCGCAGACGGGCGCGAAGGCGGGCCGGGTCGCGCTCGAGCGAGCGAAGCTCGAGGTGAAGGACATCGGCATGGTGCTCGCGGGCAGCTGCAGCCCCGACGAGTGCATCCCGGCCGAGGCGAACCGGGTGGCCGAGGTGCTGGGCGTCGACGGCCCGTCGCTCGACATCGCGAGCGCCTGCTCGAGCTTCTGCAGCCAGCTCTACTTCCTCGAGGCGATGCGCCCCGAGAAGCTGCCCGACTTCATCATGCTGGTGAACCCGGAGAACTCCACGCGCGTGGTGGACTACACGGACCGCTCGAGCTGCGTGCTGTGGGGCGACTGCTCCACCGCCGCCATCGTGTCGCCGCGCGTGCCGGGCCCGTGGAAGGTGACGTCGACGTACCTGAAGGGTGAGCCTGGCGGCGCCGACAAGGTGAAGGTGCCGCGCTTCGGTCACTTCACGCAGCAGGGCGCCGAGGTGCAGAAGTTCGCGGTGAAGCGCGCGGGTGAGGTGTACGAGGCGCTGCGCGGCGAGTGGCTCAAGGGCGGTCCGGAACGCAGCGTGAACGACCTCACCTTCATCGGCCACCAGGCGAACCTGCGCATGCTCGAGGCGGTGGCCCGGCGCTGCGAGGTGCCCTCGGGCCGGCACCTGTACAACGTCGACGTACGCGGGAACGTGGGCGCGTCGGGTGCCCCGAGCGTCTTCTCGCAGCACTGGGGCAGCGAGGCGCTCGGTCAGGCCATCGCGCTCTGCGTGGTCGGCTCCGGCCTCACGTGGGCCGGGGCCCTCTTCGAGCGCGCCTGACTTCTTCAAGCCAATCAACCACTTCGCCCACCGTTCGTTCGGGCGAAACCGGACGGCCTCCGGTGGCGTATGCCTCGGGTCCCCGCCACATGGAGCCCGTCACCATGAGTCGTCTCGTCTTCCTCGTCGCAGGCGTCGTCCTCGCGGTCGCCGCTGTTGCCTGGGCCCAGGCCGCGAAGACGAAGCGCGCTGACGCGGCGTCGGCCCCCTCAACCCCCGCACCGGAGTTGCCCGTGAAGACCTGGGTGAAGCCCTCGAAGGACGAGCTGAAGAAGAAGCTGACCGCCGAGCAGTTCAAGGTGACGTGCGAGGCGGCTACGGAGCCCCCGTTCCGCAACGCGTACTGGGACAACCACGAGCCCGGCATCTACGTCGACGTCACCACCGGCGAGCCGCTCTTCAGCTCGACGGACAAGTTCGACTCCGGCTCGGGCTGGCCGAGCTTCACGAAGCCCATCCAGAAGCAGGTCGTCACCGAGCACAAGGACATCACCTTCGGCATGGTGCGCGTCGAGGTGCGCTCGAAGTCCGGCGACGCGCACCTGGGGCACGTGTTCGACGACGGCCCGGCCGACCAGGGCGGCCTGCGCTACTGCATCAACTCGGCGTCGCTGCGCTTCATCCCCGTCGCGAAGCTCGAGGTCGAGGGTTACGGCGAGTACCTCAAGCTGTTCCAGCCGGCGGGCACTGCGAAGGGGCCGGCGAAGACCGAGACGGCGTACCTCGCGGGCGGGTGCTTCTGGGGCATGGAGGACCTGCTGCGGAAGATCCCCGGCGTGGTGGAGACCGAGGTCGGCTACACCGGCGGGCACCTCGACAACCCGAAGTACGACGACACGCACGACTCGAAGTCGGGGCACGC
The DNA here is from genome assembly GCA_016793095.1 of Myxococcaceae bacterium. Taxonomy (GTDB): domain Bacteria; phylum Myxococcota; class Myxococcia; order Myxococcales; family Myxococcaceae; genus Xiheimicrobium. The sequence goes on from JAEUJQ010000073.1 coordinate 138,511, forward strand.
GGAGTCGGTGAAGGTGGTGTTCGACCCGGCGGTGATCTCGTACGCCGACCTGCTCGAGAAGTGGTTCTTCAAGATGCACGACCCGACGACGCCCAACCGCCAGGGCAACGACGTGGGCACGCAGTACCGCTCGGCGCTGTTCCCCGTCGATGACGCGCAGAAGAAGACCGCCGACGCCGTCATCGCGAAGGTGAACGCGTCGGGGAAGTGGAAGAAGCCCGTGGCGACCACCGTCGAGCCCTTCAAGAAGTGGTGGAAGGGCGAGGAGTACCACCAGGACTACCTGGTGAAGAACCCGGGCGGGTACACCTGCCACTTCATGCGTGACTGAGGTGAGGCGCTCGCGCGCAGCGGCGGGCGTGCCACCAGCGAAACCGCGGAGCCGAGCGCGGACGTCTCAGGCTCGGGTTCGAGCATTGACGCGCTCCACCGTCACCGCACCGCGAAGGGCAGCGTCAGCGTCGCGACGTCCTGGCTCGTGGCGGCGTCGTGCAGGGTCGCCTGAAGCTGCACGGCGGCCTCGCGGCGCACGTTCTGGAAGTAGAGGTGCCCCGTCACCCGGCCGCCGTCGTCGAGCGCGCCTTCGGGCAGCGCGCGCTCCAGCATGTCGGCGGTGGGCAGCCTGACCGGCCACGCCGCCTGCCAGCGCGCGTAGTAGCCCGCGTTGAGCGCCCACAGCCCGGCCCACAGCGGCACCCCGACGTAGAAGTGCGCGTACGGCGGCGCCACGTGGAAGCGGTGGTGGTGGATGCGGACCTTGACGGGCGGCGGCGGAGGCGGGTGGCGGATGACGGGTGTCGCCGGGTGGTAATCGACGAAGACGATGTCACTGGCGGGCTGCGCGCGCTCGCTGACACCGGCCGCAAGCCCGAACGGCGGGAGCGCCGCGTACCGAACCCCCGTCGCGCCGACGAGCGTGAAGTCCTGGTATGCGAGACGAATGGGGCGACCGCTCGAGTTCTCGACCGTCACCAGCACCGGCGTGACGTAGTCCGGCAGGTTGACCGGGTCTCCAGACCACTGGAACTCGGCCCAGAGCTTGACGCCCGCCGCCTCGGCGAAGGCCACCTGCCGCGAGCCTTCACGAACGACGGAGCCGGTCGGGACGAGCACCGTCTCGACGCAGGCGGTGAGGAACGGCAACAGCACGCAGAGCCGGAGCAAGCGGAGCATGGCGAACCTCCAGTCTGCAGGAGAGCCATGAATACGCCGTGCCACCCTGCGAATCCGCGCCTCGCGGGTCACAGGGGCCTGCACGGTTTGCGCAAGCTCGGCCTGTCCGGTGCATTCCTGCCCCGCCCACGCGCGAGTCGCCGGGTTTCGAATCGACCCGCTGCACGCCACACGCGCGCTGCACCTGACGCGGCGAAGCCCCACCGGCGGCGGCACGACGCGTGCGCCAGGCTATGGCAGCAGCGCGCCGCGCACCCAGGCGCCGGCGCCGGGCCGAGGTTGCTGCTCGAGGTCGGTTCGAACGTCACCCGAGGCCGCCTCACCGAAGACGTTGAGCGCCCCCCGTGTGGCCGGGCCGCCCGCGAGTGGACGGAAGTCGCCTGCCGGGATCGCGACGAAGACCTGGGCCCAGCCCGCTGCCGCGCCGAGCTCATTCGACGACGCGACCAGCGGTGCTGGCTGAGGTTGAGCGTCAGCCCAGCCGAACGCGACGTTGCCTTCGAGCCGACCGAGCACGGTCGGTGAGCTCCCGAGGTCGACCGCCCGCCCGGGACCCGGCAGCACCCGTCCGATGACGTTGTTGACCAGTGACCACCGAAGCGAGCCGGAGCTGCCCGCCACCCCCGCGCCGGTCGTCAGGGTCGTGTTGTTGGTGGCCAGCACGTCGAGCGGCGCCATGCACCCTGAGAAGTGGACAGCGGCGGCCCGCGTCGCGCGTCCTTCGAAGACGTTGTTGGTGAGCCACACCGAGGCCGGGGTTCCGGCGAGGCAGCTGCCGTAGCCGGAGACGACGACGTCGTTGGTGCTCGGCGTCCCCACGGGTGCGTCGAGGCAGACGCGGTTCGCGTCGAGCGTGGTGCTGCCGTTGTGGAGTTGAATGTTCCCCAGCGCGATGACGGACAGCTGCGGAGTCGCGATGTAGGCAGTACCCGTGGCCTCGAGCCGTGCGACGACGTCGTTACAGCGCAGCACGACCCTTCGTCCCGCAGCCGCCGCGGCCACCACGCCGTAGTAGGTCGAGTGCGCGCCGGGAATGCTGCCGCCAAGGGGCGTCGGCAGGAGCTGAAGCTCGATGAAGTTGCGCAGCCACGTGCCCGCCGAGACCACGAGCGCGCCGCGGTCCGCCGTGCGACGCAGGAGGTGGAAGCCCCCGAGGACGGCGTCATCGTGCGACATCACCACCCGCCCCGTCAGCCTGGTTCGGTGTCGGTCGGGCGCCCAGTTGGTGAAGGTCGGGTCGAAGCCGCCCTTCAGCACCATCGGGCGCGAAACCACGACGGCGGGCGAAGCGTCGATGCCCTCACTGACGCGCACGGTGCCTCCGTCGGGGACTGCTGCGACAGCATGCGCCAGCGTTCTCCAGGCCATCCCAGGCGAGGCCCCATTGCGCGCGTCGTCTCCGGACAACGGGTCGACATAGAAGATCGCGGTCGTCTCCGGCACCGAGCAGGGAAGGCCCGCGTCGCGCGGAAGCTGGAGCGCGCAGGCGGTGCCGAGCGTGCTCGCTGCGCCGCACACGAAAGCCGTACCGCCGCCGCCACACACGTCGGACCCTGAACACGTCCCGCAGCTCAACACTGACCCGCACCCGTCGGAGGGCGCGCCACAGTTGGCTGACAGGTCGCCGCAGGTGCGGGGCCGACAACCGCCGTCCAGCGCACCACCGTCTGGAGCACCACCGTCCGGCGCGCCACCGTCGAGCGAGCCACCGTCTGGAGCACCACCGTCCGCCGCGCCACCATCCGGCGCACCACCGTCCAGCGAGCCACCGTCCAACGAGCCACCGTCCTGCGAGCCACCGTCCTGCGAGCCACCGTCCTGCGAGCCACCGTCCTGGGAACCACCGTCCTGGGAACCACCGTCCTGGGAACCACCGTCCTGGGAGCCACCGTCGGGCGCACCACCGTCGGGCGCACCACCGTCGGGCGCGCCACCGTCTGGCACGGGTCCCTCGGGCGCCACGAGGCCGACGACGGAGACGAGGACTTCGGGCGTCACCAGCGAGTCGCTGTGGAACGTCAGCACCGCCGTGTCGATGCCCGAAGTTCCCGGAGCCTGGTAGCGAACGACCACCTCGGCGCGCTCCTGTGCTTGCAGCACCGCCGGTGGCGCCGACACCGTAAACGCCGCCCGCTCGTTGCCGCTCAGCGTCAGCCGTGAGATCGCCAGCAGCGCTGTGCCGTCCGAGGAAAGGACCAGCACCCGCTCGCTCGTTTCTCCCGGCCTCAGTACTCCAAAATCCAACGCCGCTGGGAGAACGTCGAGCCGCGCACGGGAGAACGCAGTCCGGTCCGAGCCGCAATTGCAGCCACTCGCAGTGACCAGGAACATCGCAAGGACAACCAGGTGGAGGCGCATCGTTGACTGTCCATACCAGCACATGGTTCTTCTCGCTTCGCCTCGCGAATCCAGCCTGGACGCTCGAGCTTCTCGCCACCGCGACAGCTGGAGCCTGCTTCGTCAACCTGGACAACGTGCGCGCAGTGGCGACGCCAGGGCTCGAGCGCCGCATCATCGGCGCCCTGGGCTACGCGCTTGAGATCGATCAGTTAAGGGGCGGCTGACGCACGCAGCCTCACGCCGACCTGACGCGTCCGGGGCCCAGCCGGCGTTTGAGCCACGCGTTCAGCAGCACGAGCCCCAGCAGCGCCAGGGCGCCGGCGTAGAAGCGCCAGTTGAGCTGCTCCTCGCCGGGGAACAGCACGTACGCGAGCGCCAACGAGTAGACCGGCTCGAGCGTCACCGCGAGCGCCACGGTGTACGGCGACAGCGTGCCCAGCACCCGCAGCGTGGTGAGCCAGGGGAACACCGTGCACACCACCGCCAGCACCACGAGCCAGCCCGCGTCGCCCGCCGACAGCGCCCACGGCGGCACGAAGTCCCACGCCGCGAAGCCGAGGCTCGTCACCACCAGCCCGCTGCCCAGTTCGTGCAGGGTGACACGCTCGGGCGGCTCTCCCCGGCTCCAGACGCCGTTGAGCGTGCCGAAGGCCGCCGAGAACAGCGCCGAGCCGAGGCCCAGCGCGAGGCCCAGCGGCGTCGCGGTCGTCTCGAAGCGCACCAGCAGCGCCACGCCGCCCACCGCCGCCAGCCCGATGAGCAGCTCGGCCAGCACCACTCCACGTCGGAAGACGAGCGGCTCGATGAGGGCGGTGAAGAACGTCACCGACGACAGGCACAGCACCGCCACCGCGACGCCCGCGTACTTGATGCAGCCGTAGAAGCAGAGCCAGTGAATGGCGACCAGCGCTCCGATGGCCCAGAAGGCACGCATGGTGCGCGGCGATGTGGTGAGCGGCAGGCGCTTGAAGACGAGCAGCGAGCCCATCACCACGACGACGAGGGCGATGCGGTACCAGACGAGCGGCACCGCCGAGACGCTGATGAGCCGCCCGAGGATGGCGGTGAAGCCCCAGATGAAGACGGTGACGTGCAGCAGGCCGTGCGCGGCACCGGGAGAGAGCGGCTGTGCTGCGCTCACGTCACTCGGCCAGCGCGCGCAGGGTGGCGAGCCGCTCGAGCTCGTCGTCTGGCAGGTGCGTGCCCGAGGACCCCGTGTACCCGAAGTACAGACGGTCGGAGAGCTGCGTGAAGCACTGCCTCGCGAGCGCCGACTTCGGGTTCTCGCGAATGCACGCCTCGAAGAAGAGCAGGTCGACGTCCCAGAGCAGCGGAGACTTGAGCGCCCCCGCACACAGGCCGAGCAGGAAGAGCGCCTCGCCGCGCTGGGGCAGCTTCGGGTCCTTCCCCAGCGCGAGGTTGAGGTACGCGCTCGCCCGCAGGTAGGCCACCTCGTACGTCTCGTCTGGCAGGTAGCTGCGCGGGCCGCTCGCCTTCAGCACCAGCACCTTGCCGCGGTTGAAGAGGTCCTTCGCCGAGGCGCGCTGGGCGTCGAAGCTCTCCTTGCGCCAGGCCGTTACGTCCTTTCGCCAGGCGGTGACGGGGCGACGGAGGAAGGGCGCGAGGTCGTCGCGCTTCGTCAGCCCCTCGAGGAAGACCTCGGTGGCCTTCGGGTCGTCCTTCACCCGCACGAGGATGGTGAGCAGGTCCTTGATGGCGCGGGCCTGCACGAGCAGGGCCTTCTCGTCCTTCGCGGGCTGGGCGATGAGCGCGCCGTACGCGTCAACGGCCTTGTCGAACTGCCGCGTGGCCGCGAGGTACTGCGCCTTCTCGAAGGGCCCGAGCTTCATCGCCTCGAGGCGCTTGTCGAGGTCCTGGTAGTCGGCGGAGGCGCGCTCGCGGCTGTGGCAGGTGAAGCAGAGGCTCACCAGCGTGCGCACGCGCGCGGGCACCGTCTCGCGGTCGCCGAAGGTGAAGCGGCGGCGGGTCTCGTTGGCGTACTGCGAGAAGAGGCCCGAGAGGGCGGCGGTGGCGGGCTCCTGGGCCTTCGCGTCGGCGGGGAAGGCGTGCTTCAGGCTCGCGAGCGCGTCGAGGCGGCGGTTGATGTCGTCGGCGAGCGCCGGGTCCTTCAGCTTGTCGGGGTTGGCGGCGAGCGGCTCGAGCTGGAAGAGGGCCTCGAGCGCGCCGCGCATCATCGCCTGGGTCGGGGTCGTGGCGACGCCGGCGTCGGCGCGCACGGGCACCCCAGCGTCAGGTGCGGCGAAGCACAGCGAGGCGGCGAGCAGGAGCGGCGTCATGGGTGCGGTCTAGCACCACGGCCGAATCGCTCCACTCGTCGCGCGGGCGCGTCAGAGCTGGCTGACCGACTCGAGCACCTCGCGGCGGAACTCCGAGCGCACCTTGAGCAGGCGGTCGTGCCGTGGCCGCCGCTCGCGCTGGATGACCTCGAGGTCGGGCGCCTGCCCGGTGCCCTCGATGAGGTCGCCCTCGAAGACGAGCTCGGTCTTCGGAGCGCGCGGGTCGGTCGAGGTCTGGGCCATCACGGGCAGCGAGAGGAGCGTGAGCAGGAGGAGGAGGCGCATGGGCGAAGTCTGCCCCGAAGCTCGCGCGCTGCGCCACCGCGCGGCCCCTCGTGCGGCCCGTCTCACCGCGCGAGGACGGACGGGTCGAGCGAGAGCACGGTGAGGTCCAGGCTCTTCAGCATCGCCACGAGGTGCGAAGGCCCCTGGTCGATGACGAGCTGGACGACCGGCTGCTGGAGGTCGAGGTGCAGGCGCTCGCGCGTCGACCCATCGGGCAGCACCTCGGCGATGACGAGGGCCGGCCTCACGGCGCGCGCGTCCTCGATCCACTCGCAGGCGTACGTGTCGTCGTCCGGCGTTGGGCCCCGACGAGGCACGAGCCCGAAGCGCAGGCGGGAGCGCGTCGTCTGCACGCCGTACGCGAGGAACGCGGCGCCACCCCGCTCGAAGAGGAGCGGCTCGGCGCGCGCTTCGCCGACGTGCTCGAGCACCGTCTCGCTGCACTGACGCGGGAGGCCCGATGGCTTCGTCGAGGCGCCGGCCGGCGGCGGCGGCGGCCCCACGAGCGGCACGCGGTCGAACGTGCGCTCGACGAGGTCGGCTCCGTCTGGCGTGGGAACGAAGAGCGAGTGTCGCCCGTCGTTCAGGAGCACGGAGACGATGGGCAGCGCCGCGCCAGGCAGGAGCACGGCCGCCAGCCGGGTGCGCGTGAGCTCGCTCGTCGTGCGGGGACGGCGGACGAGTACGCGCGACGTGTCGGCCGGCCCGATGAGGCGCACGAGGTGCTCCTTGCCCTGCGTCGCGTCCGTGACGAGCCATGGGTTCTTCACCGCCGGGCTCCGGTCCCAGGCGAGGGCGCGCGCGTCGGCTGACCATGGCTTCGTCGATGGGAACACCGGCTCCCACGCCGCTGCGTCGCGCCGGCCGCGCAGGAGTTGCTGGTCCATCATCACGAGCAGCGACTGGTCCCGCGGGTCCACCGTCACCTCGAACACGCCGGGCGGGAGTGACCGCACGAGCCGCTGGCGAACCCGCTGCACCGCCTCCGCCGCGAACGGGGGCACGTCCTTCACGCCCACGCTCAGCGCGCGGGCCTCGTCGAACAGCAGCACCGGGTTGAAGTCGTAGTTGCCGAGCGCGAGGGCGCCCGAGCTGAGGGCGTGCTGCTGGACCCAGTCGAGGCCGCACGCGGAGCGCCACGCCCAGCGCACCGCCGGCGTGGTCGCCGCGAGTCGCTCCATGGTGCAGGTCCCCTGCGAGGGCGTGCCGGAGCGCAGCCGGCCCTCGATGACGACGCCGCCGTCCGGGGTCGAGGCGAGCGCGAGCGCGAGGAGGGCGGTCACCATCGCGCCGCCCGTGTTCGTTCGTCGAACGCGACGAGGCACCGCCGCGTGACCACGAGCTGCCCGGTCATCGCGCCTCCAGCTTCCGGTCGTCGAACGCGACGAGGCACCGCCGCGTGTACACGAGCCGCGCGGTCACCATCGCGCCTCCCGCTCCTGCCGGTCGAGGTCCAGGAGGGAGCGCTGCGCGCCGCGTGTTCACCATCCCGCCTCCAGCTTCCGCTGGTCGAGCTCGACCAGATACCCCTGCGCGAACACGAGGACGCGGCCGTCGCGCACCGCGAGGCTCACGCCAGAGAGCGAGTGCTCCTCGAGGGTGGCGGGCAGCTCGACGCGCTGGAGTTCGCCCACGTCGTCGTCCACTCCGAGGAGGACGAGCTCGAGGTGGCGGCTCGTCCGCTTCGGAACCCAGACGTCGCGCTCGCGTGCGCGCCGCGGGCAACCGGGACAGGCGTCCTCGCTCGGCTCGGGGGCTGGCTCGAAGCGGCACCTCAGCCGGTCCTCGACCCACGCGACCAGGGTTCGCTGGGTGTCGAGCGTCACGAGCTCGGGACGGGAGACCGTGACGCGCGTCGTCTTCTGCTCCGCACCATCGCGCTCCTGCTCGCACCCGCGCTCGGGCTTCACCGTCGCCAGCGGCAGCCGCTCGAAGCCTCCGGCCCGGGCCGGCCGCTCGAGCACCAGCGCGCCGGTCTTCTCCCAGTCGAGGTCGAGCATGAGCGGCGGAGAGAACCGGGAGCCTCCCCACGGCACCCGCGCAGGCGTGATGCCGCCGTAGAGGTGCCGTGGCTGGAACTTCGCGGAGCGCTGCACCACCTCCGTGCGGCCGAGGTCGGGGAACTGCGCCGCGGCGGTGAGCCCGACGCCGTCGAAGCGCGACCAGGCGAGCGTGATGCGCCCTGAGTCCGTCGAGGGCCACAGCTCGACCTCGTGCGGCAGCTCGCCCATGGACCACCACGTTCCGTCGACGCGGCGGAGCACCACGTCGCGCGGCTGTCCCGGGCGCGAGCGGACCCCGACGACCTCGCCGTTGCCGGCGCCACGGAGCGCGCCGACCGGGCCGTCCTCCAACACCTCGCAGGTGCCGTCGTGCCAGAACGAGGGCCAGCGCCCGCCGCTGTATGACATCCCGGCTGGACGCCCTTTCAGCATGAAGGGCTCGGAGAGTGCCGGCACCGCCACGAGCTCACCCGAGGTGCGGCGCAGCACCGGCAGGCTCGCGCCCGCCTCGGGAATCTGGAGCAGCAGGCTCAGCGCGAGGCCTGTGTCGTCCTGCACGAAGCTCGAGACGGTCGCCACGTTCAGCATCAGCCGCTCGAGCCGCTCCACCGCGCCGCCTGGGCTGGGGAGCGACCTGAAGACGTTCGCGAGCGTGCCCTTCGGCGTCGGGCTGGCGGGGCAAGGCACCCGCTCGACCTTCACGGGCATGGGCTCGCGGAGCGTGACCTGCGCGGTCGGGCCGGCCGTCATCGAGTCGGCGACCCGCTCACGGAGCACGGCGCGACGCCCGCTGCACGCGGTCATCACCACCAGCACCAGCGCCCACCGCGTCGTCATCCGTCGCTCCCCGTGAAACGAAGCCGGCTCTCGACGCACGAACGGCGCCGATCTTCACGACCGCCCACGAGAACGACGCTGGGAACCTGGGCACCGCGAGGAGCGTCGAGCGCTCCTCCGGGCCTCACTTCATCGCCGCGACTTCGATGCGCTTCTTCTCGCACCGCAGCAGCTCGCGCAGCGGCTCGGCCTTCGGGTCGGTGACCTCGAGCAGCTTCAGCTTCTCGTCGGCCTCGCTGATCTTCTTCTTCGCGAGCGCGACGTCGATCTCCTTCGCGGGCTGGGCTCCGTCGGCGAGCACGCGCACGTTGCCGGGGCCCACCTCGGCGAAGCCGCCTGACACGAAGTACGGCTCGCTCTTCGCGCCCTCACGAACCGTCAGCGGTCCCGGCTGCAGCAGCGACAGGAACGGCGCGTGGCCAGGCCGCACGCCAAAGAGCCCCTGCGCGCCCGGCGCGATGACCTCGTCGGCCTCGAGCTGCACGAGGCGGCGTTCCGGCGTCACGACCTCGACCTTGAGCTTCGCCATATCATTCGCTCCGCTGCAGGCCCCACTTCGCCTCCGGCTACGGGGCCGCTCCGCTGGGTGTCATCCGCTGCGCTCAGCCCTGCGCGAGCTTCTTCGCCTTCTCGATGGCCTCGTCGATGCCGCCGACCATGTAGAACGCCTGCTCCGGCAGGTCGTCGTGCTTGCCCTCGACGATCGCCTTGAAGCCGCGCACCGTGTCGGGGATCGACACGACCTTGCCGTCGGCGCCGGTGAAGATCTTGGCGACGTTGAACGGCTGCGAGAGGAAGCGCTGCAGCTTGCGCGCGCGGGCGACGACGAGCTTGTCCTCTTCCGAGAGCTCGTCCATGCCGAGGATGGCGATGATGTCCTGCAGCTCCTTGTACCGCTGCAGGGTGGACTGCACCTTGCGGGCGACCAGGTAGTGCTCCTCGCCGACGACCTGCGGGTCGAGGATGCGTGAAGTGGAGTCGAGCGGATCGACCGCCGGGTAGATGCCGATCTCGGTCAGCGCGCGCGAGAGCACGATGGTGCCGTCGAGGTGCGCGAAGGTCGTCGCAGGCGCCGGGTCGGTGAGGTCGTCGGCGGGCACGTACACGGCCTGCACCGACGTGATGGAGCCCTTGATGGTCGAGGTGATGCGCTCCTGCAGCGCGCCCATCTCGGTGGACAGCGTGGGCTGGTAACCGACGGCCGACGGGATGCGGCCCAGGAGCGCCGACACCTCCGAGCCCGCCTGCGTGAAGCGGAAGATGTTGTCGACGAAGAGGAGCACGTCGCGGTTCTCTTCGTCGCGGAAGTACTCGGCGATGGAGAGGCCCGAGAGGGCGACGCGGGCGCGGGCGCCAGGCGGCTCGTTCATCTGCCCGAACACGAGCACGCACTGCGACTTGCCGGGCTTGAGGGTGATCTTCCCCTGCGCGTCCTTCTTGATGTGCTTGCCGTCTGCTTCCTTCTCGCAGGCGATCACGTCGGCTTCCTGGAACTCGACCCAGAGGTCGTTGCCCTCGCGCGTGCGCTCGCCGACGCCGGCGAACACCGAGAAGCCGCCCTTCTCGATGGCCGCGTTGCGGATGAGCTCCTGCAACAGCACCGTCTTGCCGACGCCGGCGCCGCCGAAGAGGCCGATCTTACCGCCGCGGGTGAAAGGGCAGAGCAGGTCGATGACCTTGATGCCCGTCTCGAACATCTCGATCTTCTTGCTCTGCTCGGTGAAGGCCGGGACCGGGCGGTGGATCGGATAGAACTTGGTGGCCTTGATGGCGCCGAGCTCGTCTACCGGCTGGCCGGTGACGTTGAGGATGCGGCCGAGCGTCTCGGGGCCGACGGGCACGCTGATGGGCGAGCCGGTGTTCTTGACGGGCATGCCGCGCGAGAGACCGTCGGTGGAGTCCATCGCGACGCATCGCACGGTGTTCTCGCCGAGGTGCTGGGCGACCTCGACGACCAGGTTGTCGGGCTCGTTCGAGATGGCGGGGTTGGTGACCTTGAGGGCCGTGTAGACCTCGGGCAGCCCACCGGGCGGGAACTCGACGTCGACGACTGGACCGAGGATCTGCGTAATGCGGCCGTTCATGGTGACGGAAGCGCTCATGGCGGCGGCGCGCGTACCACACCGCTTGCCCGTTTCAAGGCGGATCCGGGGCGGGGCGCGGGGTTCCGTGAGCGGCGCTTCAGTGACGTATGCGTGTCGCTCCCTGCCCGAGGCGCTCGCGACGTGGGGCGCTGGGCTACAGTACGGCGCGATGTCGAACCGACTCCTCCCGTTCCTGCTCATCGGAGCGTCGTGCACCGTTCCAGACGGTGTCGTCTTCCGGTGCGAGCCCGACGGCAGCTGTCCTCGAGGGCTGACCTGCGTGCCGCTCGCGGGCGAGCGCTACTGTGTCGTCGCGGACGGAGGGAGCGCGGGCGGTTCGACGGCGGGTGGATCTACGGCGGGTGGCTCCACCGCCGGCGGTTCGACAGCGGGCGGTTCGATGGGGGGCGGTTCGACGGCGGGCGGTTCGACGGCGGGCGGTTCGACGGCGGGCGGCTCGACAGCGGGCGGTTCGACGGCGGGCGGTTCGACAGCGGGCGGTTCGACGGCGGGCGGTTCGACGGCCGGTGGCTCGACGGCCGGTGGCTCGACGGCCGGCGGCTCAACAGCGGGTGGCTCGACAGCGGGTGGCTCGACGGCCGGCGGCTCAACGGCGGGTGGCTCGACAGCGGGTGGCTCGACAGCGGGTGGCTCGACAGCGGGTGGCCTCGCCGCGCCGTGCGACCCCGCCGAACAGGTCGACCAGATGAAGGCCGTCTTCGTCAGCCCGACTGGCGACGACCTGCTTCCCGGGAGCATCGACTTCCCGGTTGCCTCCATCGGCAAGGCGGCTGACCTCGCTGCCGCGAGCGGCGCCACCACCATCTACATCAGCAACGGCACCTACCCGGGCAACGTCTCGCTCTCGGGAACGAGTCTGGCGCTGCTCGGCGGGTGGACGGTCGTGTTCGGAACCTGGACCCGCGACTGCTCCGCTGGCGCGCGCAGCCAGACCAGGATTCTCGCGCTCGACGCTGGGCCCGCCGTCTCCGTGGCTGACGCTGGGTTCGTCTTCCGCTCGCTCTTCGTGCAGACGTTGCTCATGGCGGCACCGGTGGTTGACCAGGCGGGCGGGTCACGCACCGCGCTCGTCGCCAGCAACGCCAACGTCACGCTGAGCGACGTCGGTCTCGTCGCGACAGACGGAGTGCCCGGTGGAACCGCGTCGTTGGGCGCGAGCGGCGGAGTGCGCAGCTGCAGCGGCGTCGCTGACTGCCAGGAGGGCGCGGCTGGGACTCCGTGGCTCACGACCGCACGCCCTTCCGACGGGGGGCGCTTCACGGCGAACGGCTTCATCGCTGGCGACGGAACGCCTGGACAAGCAGGTCCCGACGGACAGGCCGGGCGGGACGGGGGGCTCGGCCAGACGGCGATGAGCTGCTACCTCGGCTGCGGCTGCGGCGTGAATTGCGTGTCGACCGGTCCGCTGCCCCAGCAGGCAGAAGCCGGCCGGTGTGGCTGCGGCGGTCGCGGCGGGTCGGGAGGAGGCGCTGGCCGGGGTGGCGGCGCGTCGGTGGCAGTGCTCGCAGTGAACTCCACCATCCGGGCCGACTTCTCTTCGCTGCAGGCGGGACGAGGTGGCAACGGCTCCTCAGGAGGGGCCGGTGGCCAGGGAGCCCTCGGGACCGACGGCGGGACGGGCATGGGGGTGCGCTGCCAGACGAAGCCGTGCCGGTTCACCGTGGGCAGCAACTGCTCGATGATGCCGGTCGCCTGCTACTACGGGAACGGTCCGGGCGATGAGGTGTTCATCGACCTCCAGCCGGGCGTGCCAGGTGGCCCCGGCGGCCGCGGCGCCGACGGTCAGCAGGGCGGGAGCGGCGCAGGCGGCCCGTCGGTGGCCGTGGTGCTCGTGGGCAACTCGGCGCTCCTGCTCGATGGCGGAACCGTGCTGAGGGTCAGCGACGGAGGCATCGGCGGGCCGGGCGCGCGCAACGGCGCGTCCGCCCTCATTCAGGCCTGGTGACGCCGTCCCGCAGCCATGTTGGTGCTCATGTGCCGGATCGGCTGAGCGTCTCCCACGCCTTGAGCCGGCGGGCTTCCCGCGCCTTCGCCGCGACGTCGAGCAGCGGCCGGTCGCGCTCGAAGCGCGCCGCCTCGTCGGCCGGGGCCTTCGCCCAGAGGGGCGCGAGCTCGTGCACCAGCGCGCGCGTCGTCGCCAGCACCCCAGCCAGCGCGAGGTGCGTGCCCGCCGCGCGCGGGTCTTCGTCACCCAGCGCGACGGCCGTCACCAGCGAAGCGAGCAGCCGCTCCCTCGCCTCGTGCTGCCAGCCGCTGCGCCGCGCCACCGCCGAGAGGTAGCCCAGCACCGCCGCGTGCACGTGCAGGTCCTCGAGGGTGCGGAAGGGCTTGAGCGCGTCGGCGTAGCCATCGCCGGGCAGCACGTCGGCGGGCGTCACCACCACGTCGCGCAGCTCGACCGAGGCGTGCGGCAGCTCGGGCACGAAGGGCAGCTCGTCCATCGTCGTGAGCGTCACGCCAGGCGCCGTCGGCGGCACCCGCACCAGCACGAGGCGCGGGCGCCCGTCGACCTCGCCCGTCGTCGCCACCACCAGCAGCCGCGTCGCCAGCGGGCCGCCCGAGACGAAGCGCTTGGTGCCCGACAGCCGTCCGTCCTTCAGCGTCGTGTGGATGGCGCGCGGGTGGGCGCCGCCGTCTTCCGTCGCGCAGAGAGCCGCGACGTCGTCGGGCCCCAGCGTCGGGTCCAGCCGCGAGAGCGCAGCGACGTAGCCGCCAGCGAAGGCGAAGGCGAGGCGGTCGGCGCGGGCTCCCAGGCCGGCGGCGCGCAGCGTCGGGTGGCGATGGCGCGCGCGCGTGTCGGCCGTGGCGCGCCAGAAGGCGTCGAAGGTGGGGCCCGCGATGGGCGCCGCCAGGCTCTCGAGCAGCGCGCCGAGCATCAGGGCAGGGCGTGGAACAGCGGAGAGCCCTTCGGCGCCGGGAAGAAGGCCGGGCCCTGCGCGCTGCCCAGCGACGAGCCGGTGATGACGGTGTCAGGCATCGTCGGAGAGCCCGCTCCGGTGGAGACGGTGAGCTGCCCGGGCGACAGGCGCGCCAGCCGCGTCGCGCTGAAGGGGACCCACAGCCCTCCGCTCTCGTCGAAGGCCAGGCCGTCGAGGACCGCCGAGACAGGAAGCGAGATGCGCACGGCAGGCGTGGCGTTGCGCATGCCAGTGCCGGTCTGCTCCGCGGCAGGGACCGAGAAGACGATGTTGAGGCCGAAGTCGTAGCTCCACAGGTTGCCGTCCTTGTCGAAGGCGAGCGCGTCAGGCTTGAAGGCCGAGAGGTCGGCAGGCTGGTCTGACTTGCGCACCTTGAGCCGCCGGGCCGCCGTGGCCGCCCCGCTCGAGAGCGCCGCCGCGTCGAAGCGCAGCACCTCGTCGGTCGCGCTGTCAGAGACCCACAGGTTGCCGTCCTTGTCGAAGGCGAGCGCTTCGGGGGCCATGAAGCCCGCGAGCGTCAGGCCCGGCGTCACGGTGGCGGACTTCGTGATGACGTCAGCGGCGAAGCGGTACACCTCGCGCTTGCAGGTGACGGCGACGTACAGGTTGCCGCCCTTGTCGAAGGCGAGCGACTTGCCGGCCGGGAAGCAGCCCGGGTTGAACTCGAGCTTCACGTCGGGCATCGGCGGCGAGGTGGTCGCGAAGGCCTGCGCAGAGAAGCGCGCGACGAACGGATCCACCGTGGTGTTGCCCAGCGCCCAGACGTTGCCGTCCTTGTCGAAGGCGATGGAGCGGCTCGCCGCGACGTCCGCGTTCCACGACGAGGAGACGGCGCCGCTCGCGCGCAGCGAGGCCGCGTCGAAGCCGTGGGTGGTGCCCATGCCGCCGGAGCCGTTGCCGACCCACAGCCGGTTGGACGTTGCGACCTTCTCGAAGACGACGTCGACGGTGAGGGTGCTGCCCTTGCCGAGGCAGAACTGCGGCGTGGAGGGCTTCGGCCGGTAGACGGTGCGCACCAGCGGGTCATCGACCGTCACGCTGCGGGCCGACACCTCATACCGTCCCGCGCCCACCATGAGCGTCTGGGGGCTGGTCACGGTCTGTGCCGTCGCGCCGGTGAGCGTGAGGTTGGGCTCGAGGCCGGTGGGCAGACCCGAGAAGGTCACGACGACGGAGCCGTTGCCTTCGGTGGGGCACGCGCCCGGGGGGAGCGGACACGCGAAGAGGGAGAGCGCGAGCAGCGCGGAGACGAGGAGGTTCGGGGCGTTCATGACGGGTGCACCGAAGCACAGGCCTTGCCAGCACTCAAAGCCGCGCGGCCGCTCCTCAAGCGGGTGATTCTCTTCGAGGCCGGGCGTCGGCGCGCGTGACCGGAGGCGTCACAGTGACGGAGCGCGTCTCGGGCCTTCTCCATCGACCTGGGCGCTCGGTACTCGTCGGTGAGCGCCTCGACAGGCGCTGGGCGGACCGGTGAGATACAATCGCTCGTCCGGGAGGCGTGCGATGGCATACCAGTGTCCGACGTGTGGTGGACCTGCTGAGCGCGGCAGTGGGCGGGTCGCGCAGCAGGCGGCCGGCCTCGTCGGCCTGCTCGTCTACATGGCCTTCGCGGGGTACTCGTGCGCGAAGTGCGGGAAGATCGAGCGCGCGCAGTTTCCGCCCGAGGTCCGCGCGGTGATGACCCGCAACTCGGTGCTGATGGTGCTCGGCGCCGTCGGGCTGCTGGCGCTGGTCGTGGTGGTGTTGGTCGCGCTCAACTGAAGAGCCTTGCAGGGCGCGACTCGACTCGACGCTCGCGGGGACCCGGGCGGCACCTTCACCGCGAACCGCTGCTGCGCCACCAGGCCTCTGCATGGACGACGCCGAGTGCCCACAGCAACCGCCGGCCGCGCCCGAGCGGGGCTCCTGCGAACGTGCGACGCGCCCGTGCAACACCGACTGCCGGGTCGGAGTCGATCCGGTGACGGGCGCTTCACCTGCGTGAGCGACGGCGGCGTGGCGTCGTGCCGGCTGGAGCCGACCTCGTCACGCATCGAGTGGAGCGGGAATGCGTTTCCCGAGCACCTCTGCTCCACTCGAATGAGCGCGGCTTCAGCGGATCAGCGTCCCGTCCCACAGCGTCTCGAGGAACGAGGCGTAGGGCATCACCGTGAACCCGTCCGCCTTCTGGCTCCGACGGCCGGTGAAGACGCCGACGCACGTGAGGTTCGGCAGTTCGTTCCTGAGCCGCTTGAAGCCGGCGTTGAAGCTCGCGCGCCAGTCGTCGCTCGCCTTGAACTCGAGCGCGAGGAAACCGTCGCGCGTCTCGAGCACCACGTCGGCCTCCACTGCATCGTGCGTTCGGAAGTAGCTGAGGGGGTAGGTGAGTCCCGAGTACGACAGGAACGCTCGCACCTCGTGCAGCAGCCAGGTCTCGAACAGCGTGCCCAGCTCCTCCGGCGTCGGGGGGTACGCGAGCCGGCGCGTCAACGTGCGCGCCACGCCTGCGTCGAAGAAGTAGAACTTCGGGTGCGCGACCAGCTTCGTCCCGGGCTTGAGCTTCCACGCCGGCAGCCAGAAGCCGAGCAGCGTGTCGACCAGCACGTCGAAGAAGCCCTGCACCGTCGGCCGGGCGACCTGCGCGTCCCTCGCGATGTTGCTCACGTTGGTGACCTGCCCGTTCTGCCGCGCGGCCACCTCGAGGAAGCGCGCGAAGCCGCCGAGGTTCCGTGTCAACGCCTCGGCCTGCACCTCCTCGCGAAGGTACGTGTCCACGTACGACTCGAGGTAGGCGTGTGGCCGCTGGAGCCCGAGCACCCGTGGCAGCGCGCCGAAGGCGACCCGCTCCAGCGGCAGCGCGGCCCCGATCTCCGCCGACACGAGCGGGAAGAAGTCACGCCTGAGCGCACGACCGGCGAGCAGGTTCGCCCCGCCCCGCTTCAGCTTCCGCGCGCTCGAGCCCGAGAGGACGAAGCGCCGGCCCTTCTTCCCGTCGAGTCGGTGCACCTCGTCGAGCAGTGCCGGCACCTTCTGCACCTCGTCCACCACGACCCATGCCCCCGCAGGGAGTGCCTCCACCTCGCGCGCGAACCGTGACGGGTCGGCCGCGAAGTCTCGCGCGAGCCGCGTGTCGAGCAGGTCGAACCGGGTGGCGTCGGGCAGCACCTGCTCGAGCCAGGTCGACTTGCCGGTGGCGCGCGGGCCGAGCAGCAGCGTGGTGCCCTCTGGCGGGGCGAGTCGTCGTGGATACATCGCCAGCAAATATACCGGAAATCTGCTGGCGACCTACACACCCTCACGGAACCCCTGGCGCCGGTGCTGCCCTTCGACTGGAGCCCCGCGTCAGTTGCGCCGGTACATCGTCATCACGCAGGCGCCGCCGAGGCCCAGGTTGTGCTGCAGGGCCACCTTCGCGTTCGGCACCTGCCGCTCACCCGCCGTGCCGCGCAGGTGCCACACGAGCTCGGTGCACTGCGCGAGGCCGGTCGCGCCCAGCGGGTGGCCCTTCGAGAGCAGGCCGCCCGACGGGTTCACCACGAAGTCGCCGCCGTAGGTGTTGTCGCCGTCCCAGATGAACTTCTCGGCCTCGCCCTCGGGGCACAGGCCGATGGCCTCGTAGGTGAGCAGCTCGTTGGTGGTGAAGCAGTCGTGCAGCTCGACGACCTGCACGTCCTTCGGGCCCAGGCCCGCCTTCTCGTAGAGCTGGCCGGCCGCCTGCTTCGCCATGTCGTAGCCGACCATCTTGATCATCGACTGCCCCTCGAAGCTCGACGGGTAGTCGGTCGTCATCGTCTGCGCGGCGATGTACACCGGGTTCGTAATGCCCTTCTTCTTCGCGAACTCGTCGCTGCAGAGAATGGCCGCCGCGGCGCCGCAGGTGGGCGGGCAGCACTGGTAGCGGGTGAGCGGGTCGAACACCTCGTCCGAGGCGAGGATCTGCTCGACCGACAGCACCTCACGGAAGAGCGCGAACGGGTTCTTCGCGGCGTGCTGGCGCGCCTTGGCGGCGATCTTCGCGAAGGTCTCGCGCTTCGTGTCGTGCTTCCACCGGTACTCGCGGCCGGCGCCGCCGAACATCTGCGCGGCGAAGGGCGCCTGGTTGACGCCCTGCTGCTCGTTCATCACGTTGACGTGCTTGTCGAGCGGGTTGGTGCGGTCGCTCCACGACGACGCGAGCGCGCCCTTCTGCATCTGCTCGAAGCCGACGGCCAGCACGCACTCGGCGAGCCCGCCCTCGATGGCCTGGCGCGCGAGGTAGAGCGCCGAGCTGCCGGTCGAGCAGTTGTTGTTCACGTTGATGACGGGGATGCCGGTCTGCCCCACCGAGTACACGGCGCGCTGGCCGCAGGTGGAGTCTCCGAAGACGTAGCCGGCGTAGGCCTGCTCGAGCTCCTTGAACTCGACGCCCGAGTCCTTCAGCGCCTCGCTGATGGCGCCCTTCGCCATCACCTCGTAGCCGTCCGAGGCGCCGGGCTTCTGGAACTTCACCATCCCCACGCCGATGACATTGACTTTGCGACCCATGATGTCTGCCTTTCCGTATGCGATTGATGGATGGGGTTGAACTCAGACGAGCTGCTTGAAGAAGCCGAGGCGGTGTACGGGCTTCATCGAGCCGTCCACGCGCAGGGCGCCGTGCTGGTACAGGCTGGTGACCGCGCCGGTCTTCGCCAGCTCGACGAGGGCCTCGTCGCTCAGCGTGATGGTGGTGACCGCCGCGGCGTCGGCGACGTCGCGCAGGCCCGAGGCGTCGAGGGTGAAGGCCGGGCCGTCGAGCACCTTGAAGGCGACGGTGGCGCCGACCTCCTTCGCGAGGGCCGGGTTCTTCGCGAGGCGCTCCTTGAGCGCGGCGATGACGGTGCCCGCCTTGTGCTCATGCGCCGTGGGCGAAGCGGCCTGAGGCGCCGCCGCCGCCGGGGCGCTGGCGAGCGCCGCCTCGAACTCCTTGCGGTCGATCTTCTTCAGGAAGTCGAGCTTCTGCGACGCCATGACGTTGCCGGTGATCTTCAGCTTGCCGCCCTGGAACAGCTTCATCGGGTCGGCCTTGCCGCTCACCATGTCGAGCCAGTCGGCGTCCGAGAGGGCGAGCGTGCAGTCGGCCTTCTCGGCGGCGCCGGCCTTCACGCTGCCGCCGCCGTTCTTGAGGTCGAGCACCCACGCGGAGTCGGGGTTCTTCAGGTTGAACTGGTAGACGTTGCCGATGCTCTTCGCGAGCTCAGGCGTCTTCGCGAGGTACGCGCCGATGGCCTGGAACGTCATCGCCGAGGTGATGGCGCCGCTGGCCGCCGGAGCTGCCGAAGGCGCCGCCGCCGCAGCCGCGCCGCCGCTGACCGCGAGCGCCGAGCGATCGAGCTTCTTCAAGAAGTCGAGCTTCTGTGACGCCATCACGTTGCCGGTGATCTTCAGCTTGCCGCCCTGGAACAGCTTCATCGGGTCGGCCTTGCCGTTCACCATGTCGAGCCAGTCGGCGTCCGAGAGCGCGAGCGTGCAGTCGGCCTTCTCGACCGTGCCGGCCTTCACCGCGCCGGCGCCGTTCTTCAAGTCCACCACCCACGAGGAGTCGGGGTTCTTGAGCACGAACTGGTAGACATTGCCGACGCTCTTCACGAGGTCGGGCGTCTGGGCCACGTACGCGCCGATGGCGTTGAAGGTGGTCGCCGCGTCGAGCTTCGCGGGCGCTGCGACGGCCGCCGTTGCTGCCTTCGGGGCCTCCTTCGCCTTCGGCTTCGGGATCTCGGCGTACAGCTCGACGGCCGCGTTCGAGATGCAGACCTTCTCGCGCTCGACGACGGTGGCGCGCACGAGCACCTTGAGGTCGCTCTCCTTCCACAGCTCGATCTTCAGCGTCTCGCCCGGGTACACGGAGTCGGCGAAGCGCACCTTGATGGACTTGAAGTAGCGCGGGTCGCCCTTGCAGAACGCGTTGATGACGGCGCGGCCGACGAAGCCGAAGGTGCACAGCCCGTGGAGGATCGGCTTCTGGAAGCCGAACATGGTGGCGAACTCGGGGTCGACGTGGAGCGGGTTCCAGTCACCCGAGAGGCGGTACAGCAGCGCCTGGCTCTCGGTCGTCTTCTCGGTCACCACCACGTCGGGGGCCCGCGTGGGCGCCACGTTCACGTCGGACGAGGGGCCGCGGTCGCCGCCCCAGCCGCCCGCGCCTCGCACCACCATCGACAGGTCGTTCTTCACCAGCAGCTCGCCGGTCTTCGCGTCGTACGAGTCGAAGTGCGTGACGACGACGGCGTTCTTGCCCTTGTCGAAGATGTCCGAGATGCGCGCCTTGTGCACGAGCTCGGCGCTCGGGGGCAGCGGGCGCAGCACCTCGGTGTACTGCTCGCCGTGGAGGATGCGGTCGAGCCCGTAGTTCAGGCCCGGCGCGCTCTTGCCCTCGGAGACGACCTTGAAGAAGGCGTTGAGCGCGGGGATGACGCCGAACGTGGGCAGCGCGTAGAAGCCGTCGCCGTTGCGCTCGTAGACGACGTGCAGGTCGGCCGGGTCGGTCGGGTTCTTCCCGGCGCCGACGCCCAGCGCGTAGATGGCGAGGTCACGCTCGTCGTACGAGGACCGCACCTCTTCCATCTCGAAGCCGAGCGCCGCGTCCACGTCGATGAACTCGTTGCCGCCCTTCGACTTCGTCGAGAGGTTGGCCATCACCGGGCCGAGCGCGTCGGTGATGTTCGCCGGGTGGGTGGCCTTCTTGAAGTCGGTGACCTGCTCCCAGGCGCCGCGCACGGCCTCGGGGGTGATCTCACGGCCGAGCTTGAACATCTTGCCCTCGGTGCGCTCCCAGCGGAGCTTGCCGAAGAAGCCGGCGCCGACCTCGAAGAGGCCGCCGTTCTCGGTGCACTCCTCGTGCGCGAGCCAGGCGACGAGCGGCGTCACGTACTCGGGCTTGAGGTTCTCGAGCATGTCCTTCGGCATCACCGTCTCGGTGAGGCGCGAGGCGGCGACCGGCGCGATCGCGTTCGCGCGCACGTTCTTCTTCTCGCCCTCGATGGCGAGCGTGTTCGAGAAGCCGACGAGGCCGAGCTTGGCGGCCGAGTAGTTCGCCTGGCCGAAGTTGCCGTAGATGCCGGCGGCCGAGGTGGTGAAGATGATGCGGCCGTAGCCCTGGTCGCGCATGTACGGCCACGCCGCGTGCGTGCAGGCGAAGGCGCCGTTGACGTGCACGCGCATGATGAGGTCCCAGTCGTCCTTCGTCATCTTCTGGAAGCTCACGTCGCGGAGGATGCCGGCGTTGTTGATCAGCACGTCGATGCGGCCGAACGAGTCGATGGCCGTCTTGATGATCTTGTCGCCCTGCTCGACGGAGTCGTAGTTGGCGACCGCGGTGCCGCCGGCAGCCTTGATCTCGGCGACCACCTTGTCGGCGGCCGACGACGACGCGCCCTGGCCGTGCGCCGAGCCGCCGAGGTCGTTGACGACGACCTTCGCCCCGCGCTTCGCGAAGAACAGCGCGTGGCAGCGACCCAGCCCTGCGCCCGCGCCCGTGATGACCACCACCTTGCCGTCGAACCGAAGCTCACTCATGTGCGTCCCTTCCGATGGGGGCCGTGGACTTCGCGCGGCCCGTGAAAAGTGCGGAACCGAGCGCTTCAGAGCAGAAGATTGATTCTGGAGTCAACAGCGGCGCGCGGGCCGTGTCACCTGCACGTTTCGGGAGGTGGGCGGCTCAGCGCTGGCGACGCGCGGGTCACCGGGGGCTTCCCGAGGGTCTGATAGAAACGTGGTCGCAGGGGCGACAGCGCGCTCATGAGACGGGTGAGATTCTCCCTGGTGAACGGCGCCGTCACGTCGAGGTCCTTCGTGAACTGGGTCGAGCCCCAGGCGACGGCCGCCACCCACCGATGACGGTCAGCTCGACCTTCGCGTCAACGAGACGTTGGAGGAGTTCCGGCGTCCGCTGCGAGGGCTGCTCCGTGGAGGCGTTCATAGAGGCGCGTCATCTCGTCCAGTTGCAGGAGTCGCTCGGTCATCGTGAGCGAGAGGTTATGCAGGAGCTGCGCGGGGTCGATGCCCATCTCGACGGCGCGGTCCCACGCCGGCCCTGAGCTCTCGTACTGCTCACGCCACACCGGGCGGAGGTCGAGGGCGTCACAGTCCTTCGGGTCAGCCGGGTTCACGAACTCCAGCGTACACGAGCGAGCGCCGTCATGCGCATCGACGGACCTGGGCCGGACGGCCAGCCGCTGCGCTACGGTTCCCGCGCCAACCGAGGGGACCCCATGCGCGCCACACCGTCAGACACCCGGCCCGAGAAGCGGCCGCTCCGCATCTTCGGGCTCGACCCGATGGTGGGCCGCGCGGGCGACTACCGCATCACCGTCGACATCCCGTACCGCGACCTCACCCTCACCGACGCGCACGAGCACCGGGACGACGACCCGGACAACGAGCGCACCACCTTCTTCGACGATCGCCTGCAGGTCATCGACTACGAGGCCATCTCGGGGCGGCTGCTGCGCGTCGTCGACCTCGACCACCCGCACGTGGCGCTGCAGCACGGCCTCGAGCCCTCGGAGTCGGACCCGCAGTTCCACCAGCAGATGGTCTACGCGGTGGCGAGCCGGGTGCTCGAGAACTTCGACCGCGCGCTCGGCCGCCGGGTGCGCTTCTCGAACGGCAAGCGGCTGCGCCTCATCCCCCACGCGTTCCGCGGCCGCAACGCGTACTACGACCACAAGCTCAACGCGGTGCTGTTCGGCTTCTTCGAGGCCGACGAGGACGACCCGGGCGAGAACCTGGCCGGCCAGCTCGTCTTCACCTGCCTCTCGCACGACATCATCGCGCACGAGGTGACGCACGCGCTGCTGCACCGCCTGCGCCCGCAGTACCAGCAGCCCACCAACCCCCACGTGCCCGCGCTGCACGAGGCGTTCGCCGACGTGGTGGCGTTGCTCCAGCGCATCACCTTCCCCGAGCTCGCGAAGGACCTCGTGCGCCGCAACCGGGGCGACCTCTCGCGGCCCCACCCATTGCTCACCATCGGCGCGCAGTTCGGCGCGGCCGCGGGCCTGGGCACGGCGCTGCGCAGCGCGCTCGACTCGAAGGGCCTGCGCTCGTTCGCGACCGAGCGGGAGCCGCACGCGCTGGGCCGCTGGCTGCTCTCGGCCGTCTACGAGGGCTTCGTGCGCTCGTACGAGGAGCGCAGCGCCGACCTCATCCGCCTCGCCACCGGCGGCAGCGGCCGCCTGCCCGACGGCGAGCTCCACCCCGACCTCGTCAACCGCCTCGCACAGGTCTGCACGCGCACCGCGCAGGTGGTGCTCACCATGTGCATCCGCGCGACCGACTACCTGCCGCCGGTGGACCCGACGTTCTCGGACTTCCTGCGCGCGATGGTGACGGCCGACTACGAGCTCAACCGCGCCGACGAGGGCGGCATTCGCGCGGCGATGATCGAGGCTTTCCGGGTGCGCGGCATCCGCCCCGACGCGGAGTCGCTCGCGGTGGACTCGGTGCTGCTGCAGCCCGAGCCGAAGGGCGCGCCCGACGCCGACCTCGCGCGCATCGTCGCCGACCTCATCCACTGGAACACGCTGCGCCTGAGCCGCGAGGTGGCCGAAGACGGCCTGCCCGCGCCGTCCACGCCGGTGCCCGAGGCCGCGCCGATTCAGCAGTGGGCCGCCGAGATGGTGGAGGAGGCGAACGAGAGCGAGGCCTTCATCGACCCCGAGCCCGTGCGTCGCGACGTGGCGAAGCGCCTCACCGGGTGGCTCGACCAGCACCGGCACACGCTGGGCCTCGACGGCACCGAGCGCCTCGTGCTCGAGGGCTTCCACCCGGCGCAGCGCGTCTCGCCGTCGGGGGAGATCGTCTCCGAGCTGGTGGTGCAGATCGTCCAGAAGCGCGCGGTGAACGAGGACCTCGGCGGCGTCGCGTGGACCGCCGGCATGACGCTCGTGTGCGGGCTCGATGGGCGCGTGCGCTACCGCATTCACAAGCCCTTCACCGACGCGCGGCTGGGTCAGCTCCGGGCGTGGGTCGCCGCCTTCGACGAAGACACCGGCGCCGGCTGGCAGTCCGAGAGAGACCCGCGCCGCCTCGTGCAGGCCTTCACCTTGCGCGCGATGGACCAGCGGAGGTTCCGATGAGCGCCGCGCGGACGACGAAGCCGAAGCCGAAGAAGACGCCGGCGCCGAAGAAGCCCGCGGCGAAGAAGAGGCCGTCAGGCGCGACGCTGCACGTGCGCATGTACGACGTGGGCTTCGGCGACTGCTTCCTGCTGCGCACGCCCACCGGCCAGACGGTGCTCGTCGACGCCGGCTTTCACAGCCAGGGCAAGGGCGCGTTCTCGGGCAACGAGCTGGCCGAGCAGGTGCTGGCCGACGTGAAGGCCCTCACCGGCAAGGCGCGCGTCGACGTCGTCATCGCGACGCACCGGCACGCCGACCACATCGTCTCGTTCAACTCGAAGACGTGGGACGCGCTCGAGGTGGGCGAGGTGTGGCTGCCGTGGGTCGAGGACCTGACGAAGCCCGCGGTGGTGCGCCTGTGGAAGAAGCAGCAGGCCTTCGCGTACGGGCTCGCGCGCGCGCTGCCGAGCTTCAGCCTCAAGGCCGAGGTGCGCGAGGCGGTGGACTTCCTCTTGTGGAACGCGGGCGTCGACCCGAAGGCGCCGCTGGCCGCGTGGAGCAACGCCGACGCGATGACGACGCTGCGCGAGGGCTTTCGGAACCCGGGCGCGAGGCGGCGCTACCTGCCGGCGACGAAGGCGCTACCCGAGACGTTCACCACGCCGGTGCTGCCGGGGGTGACGGTGCACGCGCTCGGGCCGCCGGCGGACCCCGACCTCATCGCGCACCTCGACCCGTCGAAGGACGACGAGACGTACCGGGCGCTGCTCATGCGCGCGGCCGAGATGCCGGGAGAGCCGCTCGGGCCGGTGCGGCACCCGTTCGGCGACCGCTGGCTGGCCGACGGGCCTCCGCCGCTGCGCCCGGACGAGCTGAAGCGCCTCGACAGCCTCTCGCGCAACGTCGACCCGGTGTTCGCCGCGAAGGCGCTCGACGACATGATCAACTCGACGAGCCTCGTGCTCGTGCTCGAGGTGGGGAGCGCGCGGCTGCTGCTGCCGGGTGACGCCGAGTGGGGCACGTGGAAGCGCATTCTCGCGAGCGCCGAGGCGCGCACGCTGCTGAAGGGCACCACGTTCTTCAAGGTGGGCCACCACGGCAGCCACAACGCGACCTCGCGCACGCTCGTCGAAGACGTGCTGCCCAAGGCCATCCCCGCGATGGTGTCGACGCAGGAAGGGAAGGGCACCTACCGCAACGACATTCCGCTGCCCGAGCTGCTCGACGCGCTCGAGGCGAAGGGCCTGAAGGTGGCGCGCAGCGACCGGCCCGACGAAGCGCCGAGGCTCTTCAAGCCGGGGGAGAAGTGGATCGACCTCGAGGTGCCGTGCTGACCGTCACTGGCTGACGCTGATGGAGAAGCCGCCGCGCCACCCGTACGCGATGGACGGCGAGGGCATGGTGGTGGAGTCGTACTCCTCGACCATCAGGTAATACGTGGTGCCCTGCACGACGGGCGCGGTGAAGCGCGTCTGGGTCTGCGTGCCGTTGGGGTTCACCATCGTCAGGCAGCTCGTCGGGCTGCAGCCAGAGAAGAGGCCGACGTAGAAGGCGCTCGTCACCTCGCCGATGAGCTCGAAGGTGGCCGTCCCGGTGGCGGGCGCGACGTAGCGGTAGAAGACGTCGGCGCCGGAGCCGTTCTGGCCGCTCATGTCGGCGCAGGTGACGGCCGAGAGCGTGTCCGTCGCGCCGACGAGCGTGCCAGCGTAGGTGGCGTTGGGCGCGAGCAGCGGCGCGGTCATCGAGCAGGCGTCGTTGGCGACCGAGCCGACGCGCGCGTACGTGACGTCGAGCGCCCAGGCCTGGGGCATGCGCGGCGCGACGCTCTCGGTGCCCTGGAGCCAGAGGTAGTGGCGGCCCGCGGGCACGTGCTGGGCGAAGCTGGCGCCGAACGGGTGGCCGGCGAGCGGGCCCATCCCGACGCCGCACGCGAGCACGCCGCCGTCGATGACGGGACTGCCGGCCGGGCAGTCGCGGGTGAGGGCCAGCGAAGGGGCGAAGAACTCGTCGGTCAGGGGCCAGGCGCGCGGGTGCACGTCCCACAGGCCGCCGGGCCCGGCGTCGGGCAGGTCGAGCACCCAGACGCGGTCGACGTCTCCGAAGCACGGCACCGCGTTGTCCTGAATGAGGCGCGCGTCGTCGGCCATGCTCAGCGAGTTCCCCTCGACGTACGCGTGCTGGTTCGTCACCGCGAGCGGCGCAGGGTTCGTGCAGGAGTCTCCGGCGGCGCTCACCGGGGTCGGGCGCAGACACATGGCGAGCGAGAAGTCGCCCATCGCGAGGTCGAACCCGTCGACGGCGAGGAGGTACGTGCCCGCGTCGATGGTAGGAATCACCAGGTGCGTCACCGGCGCGAGCGGGTGCGACACCAGACAGCCCTGGGGGATCTGCATGGCGAGGTTACAGCCCGTGTACACGCCGAGCGTGGGCTTGAAGCCCGCGTCCCGCGACAGGTTGGTGAGGTCGATGGTGAGCTCGCCCGCGGTCGGCACGGTGAAGCGGTAGTTCCGCTCGGACGCGGCGACGCCGTAGTTGCAGGTCACCTGGGTGTCGAGGCCGGTGCGGTTGTCGCCGAACACGAGCGCAGGCACGGCGCCCACCTCGAGCGGAGACGGGCAGAGGCCGTCCTGGGTGCCCGCGTCGTGGCGGATGGGCCGCACGACGGCGCAGCCGATGTCGACGCCGCCGTCGGTGCTCGAGGTGCCGCCACCGGACCCTCCACCGGCGACCGCTCCACCCGCCGCGCCACCGCCCGCTGCGCCGCCAGCGACCGCTCCACCCGCGACGCCACCGCCTGCTGAGCCACCAGCGACCGCTCCACCCGCGACGCCACCGCCTGCTGCGCCGCCAGCGACCGCTCCGCCTGCTGCGCCACCGCCTGACGTTCCGCCCGCGACACCACCACCCGACGCGCCGCCAGCGACCGCTCCGCCTGCGACGCCACCGCCAGCCGCGCCACCAGCGACCGCTCCGCCCGCGACGCCACCGCCGGCCGCGCCACCCGCGACGGAGCCCCCCGCCGTGCCGCCGCCGGTCGACCCTGACGTCCCTCCGCTGGTCGCCGAGCCGCCGCCCGTCATCTGCTGCATTCCACTGCCGCAATTGCAGCCCTCGGCGAACAGCGCCGCCATCATCACCAGCAACCAGGTTCTCATCGTGGGTCCTCGGGGGTGAGTGAGGCGGAATCTGGCGCATCGAGCGCCGCTGGGCGAGCGCCGCGTTCCGCACGCAACGGGCGGCGCCGCCTGCCGATAACGACTTCGTGCGTGTCCCGGTGCCCATCGTGTCGTCTCCACTGCGAACGCGGGTGACGACGACGCCGCGGCCTCGCACCGTGACGCCCGTGCGCCGTGACGACGCAGCAGTCGAGGGTCTCTGCCCGCCTCTCCTTCTGGAGGCGCGCAGGAGACCCGAATGTCGTTCACCCTGACTTCTCTCGTCCTCGCCGTTCACCTCTCACCCACGCCGCTCGTCACCAGCACGATGCCGGCGCACGTCGCCAGCCGCTCCCTCGGCTTCGCGGCGAGCGGCTTCCACGTCATCACCGATGACCCGCTGATGCCGCGCGACCTCGGCGTCCTCTGGCTCGAAGGCGCGTCGAACGTCATCGAGTCGCTCGACGTCGTGTATCGCGGCGGGCTCGGCCTCGGCGGCGTCGCCCTCGGCGCGCTGGGCACCGGCGGCAGGGGTGTGGCGCCGCTCGTCGCGCTCGAGGTGCAGCTCCGCTGGTACTTCGGCGGAGACGTCGTTCACCCGTTCCTCGGAGTGCAGCTCGTGACGCTCTACGCCGTGACCGCCGCCGGCCTGAACGTCAACGACCTGCACGCCGGCGCGGGAATACACGGCGGCCTCGAGGTCGAGCTCGCCGACTCGGTGCTGCTGTGGCTGTCACCCGAGTTCGACTGGTTCATCCGGCTCAATCGCACGCAGCGGTTCGCCCTCTCAGGCTCGGCGTCCCTGGCGTTCACCTTCTGAGTGGGCTCAGGACTGGGACACCCTCTCCAGGCGGCATCGACGAACTTCAGCCCAGCTCCACTGCAGCCTCGTGCGTGCGCGGGTCCCTCAAGGGGACGTACGAGGGCTCGAGCGTGCGCAAGGTCGTGGACCGGCTCCTCGCGTCGGCGGCCGTTGCCGAGCTCTCCGGCGAGTGCTGGTGCATCAGGGCGACCTGGTGGTGCCCGAGGTGAGAACGGGCCAGAAGCCGTTCACCAGCCTGCTGTTCGTGGACGGCAACCTCACCGTCAAGAGCCTGTTCCGTGACTGCCTGGAGATCGCCGAAGACCTCCGCGCACCCGCCCTCGCTCACCAGGCGCCCAGCCCGCAGGTCGCCGGTCACGATGACGGTCGACTCCGGGTCCAGGCGACCTGGCCGGTGAGCCGTCGGGCGTGACGCGTTTCGGCGTTGCCCCGTTTGCGCGCAGGCGGCCCCGCACCGGGTGACGAGGTGGTACAGGCGACACACGTCCTCGTTCGGACGGGTGTCTGCGTTCAGGTTGATGTCTGGTCAGGCACGGGCCGCCAGCCATGCGCTCACCACCTGAGCAGACTCGCTCGGGCCGAGCAGCCGGCCGTGCCAGAAGCGGCGTGAGGCGACCACGGTGTGCGAGTGCAGTTCGCGCAGAGCCTGCCTGAGGCTGTCGAGCGCAGCGCTGAGGAACGCCGTCTCGCTCCTCGCCGAAGCGCAGGAGACGGCCGACGCTGCAACGGCCAGATTCTCGGCTGTCGTCATGGCCGCGTCTTCTCCGGTGCTCGCCGGCACTCTGATGGAGAGCCGGTCCGGGCTGAGGCCGGCGAACCAGCCGTGCCACAGCCTGTCCGCGGTGCGCTTGGCGAAGACATCGTCCACGCGGAGTACAAGCGCGCGACCCCACGCGAGCAGCGCCCACGCCCAGAGCTGGTTCTCCCAGAGGGCGTCGCCCGCGATGGCCCACCCGCGTGGATGGACTGGCCTGAGCGCGAGGTTCCGGATGAGCTCTGGCAGGGCTGCACTCGCCTGGTGCTGTGCCAGCAGGTTGACGCCCAGGCTGAACCGCAGCGGGGCGTCGTCGCCGAAGCGCATGAGCCCCCGACGAAAGACGGCTTCTCCTTGCGCGAACTCGCCGTGCTGGTCGTGGATGGCACCGAGCAGCACGAACGCGAATTCGACCTGTCCTGGTTGGGAAACGACGCGCTCGAGAAGCGACCGGGCGCGTACCGTGTCGCCCTTCGCGCGCAGCGTCAGCGCGGCTTCATAGAGCGCGTGCGGGTGCGCGGGGCTCGCCTTGAGGATCCTGGCATAGGTCGCGAGCGCCTCGTCGAAGCGGCGCTCGTCGTGCAGGCGGCGTCCTTCTGCGAGCATGGCCTCCAGCATGGTGTGCATCCAGTCCTCCACGTCGCTGCCGCGGGACGGAGAGGAACGGTAGGGCTGGGGCTTGATGAACGCCAGTGCTCCAGAGGTTGTTCAGGGTGGGGTGAAGGGCGAGAGGAGGCGCTCGTCGGCGTCCCTGGCGTTCACCTTCTGAGTCGGCTCAGGCCACGCGCCGGCCGAACGCGCCCTTCGCCCAGGCGATGGTGGCCTCGACGCCCACGTCAGCCGGCGTCGCCGTCGCCTCGAACGCGGCGCGGAACTTCGAGTCGTCGAGCACGAACAGCGCTTCCCACTGGTACAGCATCTCGACCATCTCCCCGGCGGCGGGCGCGAAGAGGCCCATGAAGCGCAGGGCGAGCGCGGGCACCTTGCTCACGGTGAGCTCACGCCCGAGCGCGCGGCCGAAGCGCTGCACCCACTGGCGGGTGGACTCCGGGGCCGCCACGGGCAGGTGCCACACCTCACCGTCAGCGCGTTCGTCGAGCGCGAGGGTCACGAGCCCGTCGGCCACGTCAGGCGCGTACGAGTAGCTGTGGAGCGCGTCGGCGTCGCCGAACACCTCGGCCGTCTTTCCCGCCAGGACCCGCTGGAAGAAGCGCTCGCCGAAGACGCCCGAGAGCGTCACGCCGGGCCCGTAGAAGTCCGAGGCGCGGGCGAGGCTCACCCGCGCGTCGCCGGCCCGGTGTGCCGACAGCAGCCGCTCGGCCACCTTCGCCCGCAGCGCGCCTTTCCGGCTGATGGGAGCGACCGGCGTGGTCTCGCTCATCGGTCCAGACGGACGGCCGTAGCCATAGAGGTTGTCCAGCACCACGAGCCGGGCCCCGCTCGTCTTCGCCGCGTGGAGCGCGCCCTCGTTGAGCGGCTCCAGCAGGCTCGCCCACTGGTGGTACGGCGGCACCGCGCAGTGGACGATGACCGACGCGCCCCGGCCGGCCTCTCCCGCGAAGCCCGGGTCCGCGAGGTCGCCCACGAGCACGTCCTTCGACGAGGCGCCGCTGCGCCGCACCTGCCGCACCGCGAGGCCCCGGCTCCGCAGCCGCTCCGCCACCAGCGAGCCCACCTGCCCAGCGCCCAGCACCACCGCCAGCTTCGTCGTCGCCGTCATGGTCAGAAGGTGCGCCTTGCAGGGCTGCACGGCAACGCCCATTCAGGCAAGGGAGCCTTGCAGCTGTGCAAGACTCCCGGCCATGGCGCTCGACGACTGGGACGACGTGCGGCTGTTCCTCTCGCTGCTCGAGGCGAGGTCGCTGACGGCGGGCGCGAAGGCGCTCGGGGTGGACGTCTCGACGGCGTCACGGCGGCTGGCGCGGCTCGAGGAGCGGCTCGAGGTGCCGCTGTTCCATCGCACGCGCGAGGGGCTGGCGCCGACGAAGGCCGCGACGAGGTTGCTGCCGGCGGCCCAGGCGATGGCGCAGGCGGCGCAGACGTTCACCGGTGAGGCGGGCGGGCTCGAGCGTGAGGTGGAGGGCGTGGTGAGCCTCTCGCTGCCGCCGGGCATCGGCGAGGCGTTCATCGCCCCGGCGCTCCCGGCGCTGTCGGCGAGGTACCCGCGGCTGCGCTTCGAGGTCGACGCGAGCACGCGCCTGCGGGACGTCGGCCGCCGAGAGGTGGACCTCGCCCTGCGCACCATCCGCCCGACGGCCGGGCCGCTGAAGGTGCAGCGGCTCACCCGCGCGAAGTGGTTGCCGATGGCGGCGCCGGCGGTGGCCGCGCGGCTGGGAAAGGTGACGGACTGGGCCTCGCTCAGGTGGGTGGGCTGGGGCTTCGAGCTCGCGCACCTGCCGGTGGCGGCGTGGCTGTCGGCGCGCGTGAAGGCGGCGCTGCTTCTGCGCACCAACGCCTTCGGGCTGCAGGTGGCGGCGGTGCGGGAGGGGCTGGGCGTCGCGCTGGTGCCCGAGCCGTACGCGGCGGTGTACGGCTTCGACGTGCTGCGCGTCTCGCGGCGGCTCGCGAGTGACGTGGCGGCGCTGCCCACTGACGAGCTGTGGCTGGTGGCGCACGAGGGGCTGCGCGAGGTGCCGCACGTGGCGGCGACGTGGGACTTCCTCGTCGCGTCCTTCAGGTGAGCGGGCTCAGGCCGCGCGGCGAGGCAGGGCGGCTTCAATCTTCCCGGCAAGCTCCTCGGGCGTCTCCTTCGGCCCGAAGCGCGCGACGACGGCGCCGTTCGCGTCCACGAGGAACTTGGTGAAGTTCCACTTGATGGCCTCGGTGCCGAGGAAGCCGGGCGCGGCCTTCTTGAGCGCGACGTAGAGCGGGTGCGTGTTCTTCCCGTTCACGTCCAGCTTCGCGAACATGGGGAACGTCACGTCGTACTTCGAGGTGCAGAACGTCTGAATGCCCTGCTCGTCGAGCGGCTCCTGGCCGGCGAACTGGTTGCACGGGAAGCCGAGCACCACGAAGCCGCGGTCCTGGAAGCGGCGGTAGAGGGCCTCGAGGCCGGCGAACTGCGGCGTCAGCCCACAGCCGCTGGCGGTGTTGACGATGAGGAGCGTCTTGCCGGCGAACTCGCGGAGCGACTTCGTCTCGCCGGTGATGGTGCGGACTTCGAGGTCGTGAAGCATGTCGGGAGGTAGCGGCGCGGAAAAATCACCGCAACGGATTCGGGCCTACGGCGCGTAGCTGCGCGGGGTGAGCTTCGACGAGACGAAGGCGACGAGGAGCGCGACGCCGACCCAGGCCGAGAGGTGGAAGACGGCGACGTGCCCGGCCGACTGGGCGCAGCCGAACTCTCCGACGGCGGCGCCGGTGGTGCCTGCGGCGAGGCCGGCGACGATGGCGCGCAGGCGGTTGGGCGCCATGTTGCGCAGGAGCACGATGGCGACGGCGGCGGGAGCGAGGCCGACGCCGAGGTGGCTGACGGTGCAGACCCACTCCGGCAGCTCCGAGACGGTGCCAGCGCCGCGCATCAGCACGATGAGGGCCGCCGCCGCCGCGACGAGGCCGAGGGAGACGAGCCGGCCCACCCGCCCCCGGGGCCGCAGCGAGGCCCACGTCGTCACCACGCCCACGGTGATGAGCGCGGCGAGCGTGACGGCGCGTGACGAGAGGAAGTCGAGCGTGCAGGCGCCGACCGAGAGCAGCACGCCCGCCACGACGACCACCACGCCGACGATGGTGCCCGACGCCCTCAGGACGCCGGTCCTCCACGAGCGCCGGGGCCGGGTGAGCTCCGAGGCGAACGCCGCGCGGGCCTTCGCGAGGGCCTCGGCCGAGGGCGGCTTCGGAGCGGGTGGGAGGGGGACGTCGGGCGTCATCGGTCAGGGCTTCTCGTCGAGCAGCTCACGGAGTCTTTCGTAGCCGCGGTGCGCGCGGATTCGCGCGGCGGTGGAGGTGATGTCGAGCATCTGGGCGATCTCTTCGAAGGACAGCCCCTCGACCTTGTGGAGCAGCACGCACTCGCGCTGCTGGGTGGGCAGCTGGGCGAAGGCGGCCTCGATGCGGCGGCGCTGGAGCGGGTCCGACAGCGCAGGGTCGACGGTGGGCTCGGGCGGGCTGGTCTCGTCGTCATCGTGCAGCACCTCGACGGCCATGCGCTTGCGGCGCAGCGTGTCGCGGGCGGCGTTGCCGGCGATGGTGAGCAGCCAGGGCGAGAACTTGAGGCCCCGCTGGTAGCGGTCGGCCGAGCGCACGACGGACAGGAAGGTCGTCTGCAAGAGGTCGTCGGCGAGCGCGCGGTCGTTCACCATGCGGGTGAGGAAGGCGTGCACGCCCGTGGCGTGGCGCTCGAAGAGCGTCTCGAGCGCGCGGGCGTCACCTGTCTGGAAGCGCTCCATGAGCTCCTCGTCGCTCGGGCTGTGAGTGCCAGCGTTCAAGAGCACCTACGGGTGAAAGGCGCGGGCGTTTCATGGGCCGGTTTGCGAGGGAATTCAAGCATCTGGAGCCACTCGAGCGGACGGGGTCCACTCGCCGTGTTGATACGCTGAGGCAGGAGGGGTCATGTGGAACACAAACCGCCGGGCGCTGCTCATCATCGACCAGCTGCCGTTTTCATGCGTGCCTTCGTTGCATCTGCCGCGAGGCGCGACCTCACGGGCGCTTCGGCTTGGCTACATCCCGCGAACCACTCCGGTTGGGCACACGACCATCTCGACAGGGATGAACCCGGCGCGCCACCGCGTGCAGGGGCGTGAGTGGTACGAGGGCGGTCAGCTCAGACGCATCGAGCTGGTGGTGGACACGAGCCCGCGCTTTGGAAGTGCGCCGACGCCGCACATCGTTCGCGCCGTACTCCGCCAGTCTTCCCTCGCTGCCCGCATCCGCGCTGCGAACCCGGCCGCCGGCATCGTCATCGTCGCCGCGAAAGACTTCGTTCCCTTCCTGCTGGGAGCCCCGCACGCCGACGTCTCGCTGTACCCGACCAGCTCGAGACCGTTTCAAGACAGCGGCACCGGCCCCTTCAAGCTCGTCGTCATCTGCGACCCTCGAACGGCTGCAGGCGCGGCGGCCGTGATCGCCCAGCAGCACGTCCTGCTCACCTCGCTCCAGGCCCTCGCGAGGCGCATCGCCCCCGGTTCCACCGTGAGCGCGTTCCCACAGCAGCGCGGACTTCTGGAGCTGGAGTGGCAACTCCCCCCAACGGGCTCGGTGAGTGCCTACCGGTGGTGGGCGAACGTCGTCCGGCAGCACGCGATCGAGATCGATCGCTGGTACGCGAGCGCAGGCCAGTTGCTGCTCAATCAACTCGCCGCGCCCGAGGCGTGGATGGTCCAGTCATGGTTCAGCTCGGACTGGCACGGACACGACTCCGGGCCAGGGGCCAGTGCGCATCTGGGCGCCGCTCAGGCCGCGCTCGATCACGGCAACGGGCTTCGGCAGGCGGGCTTCGAAGTCGTGATGACGAGCGACCACGGTGCGCGGTTGACCGGCAGACATCTGGAGTTCGACCCGACGGCTCCCGGCGTCCTGGAGGGCACCCACACCGTTCCGCTGCCGTCACTGCGCTGGTGCCACGAGGGGGACCACCTGGTGGGCTACGACCAGCAGACGCCCTTGATGCCGACCTTCGTGGAGGCCCAGCCTCCTGCGCTGAACCCGGTCTCATGCCCGCCCGCGACCATCACGTCCTCGTTCGTCCACAGCCAGATGCCGACGCAGGTGGTGTTCCCCCGGCACTCCGATCGCATTGGCCGCCGGCTCGCGACCGGAGGGGGGATCACGGGGCGTGTGTCGAGTTCGGTGCGCTGTCGAGCCGCGACGACGAGGTGCCGCTGATCTGTCTCGGTGCCACGCCCCCACCGACCATCGCGCGCCTGTCCGATCTGGGAGCGGCGCTGGTCTGACGACTCGAACTCATGAGACACTGACCCCATGACACACAGGGCCCAGAATCATGGAGCCACTGCCTCAGCCCTCCTGGTCATCGGCCCAAGGAAGGACCTGGAGCGGGTCGCGGTCAGGTACGCGCAGGTCGCCGTTGCCGAGAGCTTCACCGAGGCGCTGGGTCTCAATCAGGACTTCGGCGTGGTGGTCGTCAGCGACGTCATTCAGTTCAGCCCGGTCGAGCTGCGGAAGTTCTCACAGCGGGGGTCGTCGGTTCGTTTCGCGAGTGACGTGCTCGCAGAGCTCGCGGGTGTCGCGGCCAACGCCGCCTCGCCTCGAACGAGGGCATCAGCGTGGCCGGGTGAGAGCGACGACCGCGAGTTCGAGGCGGGCTCGAGCGCGCTCTTGAAGCGGCGAGACCAGCTCGCGCGTGAGTTGGAGACGACGCCGGATGCGGCGAAGCAAGCAGAGCTGGCCGACGTCGACGAAGAGCTTGGGGCGCGTGCCGCGTTGAGCTGGCAGTCCTGAGCGCCGCGGTGCGATCTCGCTCGACAAGCTGAGAGGCGCGCGCACCGGTCAGTCGACCGCCCGCTGCCCGTCGGGAGCGCCCATGCGGTCGGACAAGCACAGGGACATGGCGCGGTCGCTCTTGCCGTCGAGGTGGCGGAGCGCGAGCCACGCGAAGGCGCTGGCGAAGCGGGCGAACCGGCGCGAGGTGGCGCGGGCGCTGGCGGCGCTCGAGGAGGACCCGGAGGCGTGGGAGGACGAGGTGGGGCTGTTCGCGACGAGCGACCGGGCGGTGCGGCAGGTGGTGGAGCGGCGGCGCAGCTCGGACAAGGTGAACCCGTTCATCCGGTGGGCGACGGCGACGACGCGCGAGGTGCCGAAGGCCGCGCGGCTCGGGGTGCTGCGGGGCGTGGTGCCGAAGGGCCTCATCGGGGAGCACGCGCTGACGCACCTGGCGCGGCTCGAGGCGTTCGACGCGCGGCCGCGGCGGCGGTGGCGGAGGCTCCCGCGGCTGCTCGACCGGGGGGAGGTGGTGCGGGTGCTGCGGCGGCTGGTGGAGCTGCGTGGCGGGCACGCGCTGGTGAACGACGTGGTGGCGCGGCACGCGGTGGTGGACGAGCAGGGGGAGCCGGTGGCGCGCGGGCCAGGGCGGAGGCTGCTGGGCGTGCACGACGTGGGCGCGTTCGTGGACGGGCTGGGGCGCGTGGAGCGGTACGTCGTCGATGCGCTGTGCCGGGCGGTGTGGGAGGCGCGGTTCGACCTGGAGGAGGCGGGGAGGGTGATGCCGAGTCCGGTCGTCGTGCCGGTGCTCGATTTTCAGGTGGCAGTGACGTCGACTCCGACTTCCAGAGTTCGAGGTCGAGTTCCATGACCTGGGTCACGAGCGGAATCGGGGTTGAGGTCTCGGAGAAGCCGGCCTCAACTGCCTGCCATGAATCGTCGGCTCGTCGTCGCGCTCGCAGTGGTTGCTACGGGCTGTCTCGAGCTGGCGCTTCCCCCACCACCGCCGCCGCCAGGCCCCGGGACGATTCAGGGCACCCTGGTCCATTCGGTGTCGGGCAAGACCGAGCCAGCGCCATCGCGAGGCGCCGTCGTCTCGATCCTCGACTCCTCCTTGTCGACGGTGGTGGACGAGGAGGGGCGCTTTCTGCTGGCGGGCATCGACCGGACCCGCGGCCAGCTGTATTTCCGGCTCGACCTCGACGGTGACGGCACGCCCGACCGGCAACGGTTGATCACCCTCGAGTCGATCGCCGCGGGCCCGGGCCGGGACGTGTCGCTGGGCCAGGTGGTGCTCGGCAGAAACGCGCGCGTGATCGGCCGCGCCCTGCGAGAGGATCTGCCCGGAGACGCGTTTCACCTGGGCACGACCGTGTTCATCGCGGGCACCGTGTTCAACACGTTCACCGCGGACAACGGCGGCTTCACGCTCGACGCCCTGCCTGAAGGCGCGCAGCGCGTGACGTTCTTCCGCACGAACTACCTCGCCGAGACGCGCGACGTCGTCCTCTCCGCCGGAGAGGAGAAGCGCCTGGTGGACGTGATGCTCATCGCACGGCCGAGTGAGGCCGCCACCGGCACCGGACTCGTCCTGTCGGCCGACGGACCCATCGAGGGCGCGCTGGTGAAGATCGCAGGCCATTCGGGTACGTCCGTGACGGCGCGGACGGGCGCCGACGGGCGCTTCACGGTGGGGCCAGTCCCAGCGGGCTCGTACCTCGTGGGCGTCGAGAAGAGCGGCTTCGTCACGGCGTTGCTCGGCTGGCGGCTGTTCACCTCGGGGACGCAGGACCTCGGGACGGTGAGGCTCGCGTCCGGACAGTCGATCTCCGTCGAGCTCGACGCAGGCAGACCGCCGCCGCAACCGGACGGCGGAACGGGCGGGGGCTCGGCAGCAGGCGGGACAGCAGGAGGCGGCTCAGCAGGAGGCGGCTCGACCGGAGGCGGCTCGACAGGAGGCGGCTCGACAGGAGGCGGCTCGACAGGAGGCGGCTCGACCGGAGGCGGCTCGACCGGAGGCGGCTCGACCGGAGGCGGCTCGACAGGAGGAGGCTCAGGAGGCGGTTCGGCAGGAGGCGGCTCGACCGGTGGAGGCTCAGCCGGAGGCGCGACCGCAGGCGGCTCGACCGGTGGAGGCTCAGCAGGTGGCGCCACGGCGGGAGGCGCTGCCGGTGGCGGTCCCATCGATGCCGGGACGCCCGATGCGGGTGCTCCGCTCTCGTGCGCTGGCGCCTGCGCGGACGGCCGAGCGTGCACCGCCGACGTCGAGTGTCGGACCACTGCGTGCGGTCTGACGAGCTGTGCCGGAGCGTGCAACGACGGGCGCTGCTACGGCTCGACGTGCGGGACGATGACGTGCGGCGTCGGAGAGGTCTGTGACGGGATGACGTGTCGCGCGCTCGCCTGCGCGGGTGTCAGCTGCGGCTCGTCGGCTCAGTGCGCCGCGGGGCGGTGTCTCTCCCGCATCTGCCGCTTTGGGACCTGCGCGCCCGGCACGCTCTGTGTGAATGGCGCCTGTCTGGACGTTCGTTGCGTGGACGTCGAGTGCGGGCCTGGCGCGACCTGCGTCGGGGGCATGTGCCTGCCGGTCAGCAGCCAGTCGGGGACCCCGTGCGCTCCGGGCTTCGTCTTCCTGGGCGGGCGCTGCACCGACGTCGCGTGCGAGGGCATGACGTGTCCGGCTGGCTCGGTCTGCCGGACCGGGCAGTGCAACCCGGCGGGCCTCTTCATCGCGGGCCTGCTGTACCCCGAGGGGCGCACGAACCTCTCGCCTGAGACCGTCGTCGCCACGCTGGGCCCCACGGGCTGGCAGCGCCTCAACGTCACCGTCCTGCCTCCGGTGCTGCAGCTCTCGGTCTCGCCGACAGGCCAGTGGCTCTTCGCGCTGACCGACGACGTTCCGGCCAGCGGCAACCCCGAGGGGAGCCTCTGGCGCTCGGCGGACGGCATCGGCTGGACGAAGGTGTTCGACGGAGCGAGCGCCGCTTCATCAGGAGCGATCTCGTCGATGGCGTGGGAGCTCGCGACCAGCACCCTCTTCGTCAGCATCAACGGAGGCCCGGCGAACTTCCTCAATGGCTCGCTGACCTCGAGCGACGACGGCACCACCTGGCAGCGGCGCATCTTCACGCCCGGCGGGTACGACTTCGTGTGGTCCGTCAGTCCGCAGCTCTGCGCGGTGCCCTACACGAACTTCGGCAACGCGGGCCTGTTCCCGAACGACGGCGGCACTCGGTTGCCGTACTTCTCGCCCGCGGAAGGGGCGCGGCTCTTCTACGACAACCGCGGCATCGGACCGAGCATGGTCGGGTCGGGCGACCTTCGGCTCGTCGCTGACGGCGGGCATGTCGCGCCCATCTCTCCTGCCTCGCAGGACTCCATCGTCTACGGCCCCGACACGCGGCTCTTCGTCACCTCGAGCTCGACGGTCTGGTTCTCGCTCGACAACGGCCTGGCGTGGGGCCAGCGCGCGCTGCCGATCACCCCGACCGTCGCGCTCGCCGGCATCACGCGGGGGGCCGATGGCGCGCTGGTGGTGGGCAACCGGAACGCACAACCGCCGCTGTTCAGCTCCCCCGATGACGGGCTCACCTGGGCGCAGCTGGGCCATGACTGGTACGCGATCCCCGAGCTGTCGGATCCGGTGCCCGCGTGGCAGCCGGACGCCAGCTATGGCTTCACGCAGCGGGTGCGGCCGCGCGTGCCGAACGGGTGGATCTACGAGCGGTGGGTCGGCAACTCTCCGACGTCAGGTCCGACCGAGCCCACGTGGAGCACCGACGGGGGAGACGTGCGTGAACCGAGCACCGACATCTGGTGGCGCCCGTCGCAGCGGCACCTCGGCCTGCGGGTCACGGCGCTGACGTCGCGGGAATGCAGCTCGGGGAGAATGCGGTGCGGAGCGGCGTGCGTGGACATCACCTCGAGCGCCACGGACTGCGGGGCGTGCGGGCGGACCTGTGCGGGAGTGTGCCGGAACGGGGGCTGCGTGCTCGCGGACGCGGGCGTGGGCGCGGCAGGGTGTGCGGACGGGACGCGCGAGGGGTTCGTGGACGACGTCGCGTGGCCCGACCTGGCGGCCTGCCGTGGGACCTGGAGCGGGGACCTCTCGTCGGCGGCCGACGCGCTCTGCGGCGCCGGCTTCCACGTGTGCACCAACACCGACGCCGAGCTGGCCACCGTGCGCACGGTCGACGCGCTCGCGTTCCCCGGCTGCTTTGCCTACCGGGCCTCGAACGACCGCTTCGATGGTTGTGAGCCCCTGGAGTGCCAGGGGAATCCGGATCGGGACGACATGGCGGGGATGGGCCGGGGGTGTCTGCTCCTGTCGGGCGTTCAGCATGCGCCGGCGGCCGTGCCCGATGGCGGAGCGTCGTGCCTTGCGGATCGGGGTCGAATCGATGCTCAGTGTTGTGCGATCTCCGTGAGCGTTCCGGGGTCTGGGCGGGCTCCAGGGTGCCGGCAACGGAGTGAAGACGGCGTGGTGTGCTGCCGCGACTGACGACGGGCGATCTCAGCGTCGTTTGACGCGTGGGTGGTGCGCCTCGTGGCGGCCCTGTCTCCTGGCGAGGCGTCGTACCAGCGACTTCGATTGCGCGAGGCTGGGGCAGTCGGCGAACTGCGCGAGGTGTTCGGGGCTGAGTCGGAGAAAGGGCCGGGGACCAGGGAAGAGCGCGAGGCGCCGGGCGCCGAAGGCGAGCTCGTCGCTCTCGGGGACCTCAGAGGCCTCGTCCATGAGCCTCGAGACTCTGCGGACCTGGGGCGGCGGTGGAGCAGGCCCGCACGGCGTTCGCTCCGGCCCAGACCGATCTCGCGCGATGGAGAAGGTGTACGGCACCCTCATCGCCGAGCTGGGGAAGGCGGCGGCCGCCAGCGGTCGAAGAAGGAGGCGGGCGACGGCCAGTGAGGCGGACTCCGGAGGTGTTCTGAGGTCCAGCGCCCTCGCGTGGCGCGTGACCGGGCGTGCGCGCCGCCGCGGAGGCAGTTGAGCGCGCGTCGCCAGGCGTGTTGTTGGCTCGGGAGGCGGTCAGCGGCGCGTCGCTGGGCGTGTTCGGAGGTCGGAACACGGCCGGTGGGGCGCGACCGGCCGATTCTGGAGCCCAAGGTGCACGGGGGCGTGGTGAAGCCCCTCATGGTTCGCCGGTTTCCGGGACAGTCGGCGCACCAGCGTCTTCGCGCGAGCGGCCGACGGGCAGTCAGCGAACCGGCTCAGGTGTGCGGGGCTCAGGCGTCGGAGCGCGTTGGGCCCGAGAAGCAGGGCCAGACGCAGGGCTCCCAGCGCGGCGTCATCGCTCTCGGGAACGCCCGCTGCCTGGTCGAGCAGCCGGCCGACGGAGCGAGCCTGGGCCTCGGTCAGGCACGGGCTGCCATCGCGCTTCACCCAGTCTCCGGGGTTGTCGTCAGGGTGGAAGCTGATGCCCGCGTCGATGAGCGCCCACCAGAGCTGGGCGGCCTCGTCGGGCGTCGTGACCTTCGAGGGAAGGTGAGCGTCGAGTGCGTGCATGATTCCTCCGTGGAACGAAGAGGAGTACCACGAGGGGCTGACATGCCTGCGCGAGCCACGAATCCGCTGAGCCGCTCCGAGAACATGTCCCGCATCCGCGGGAAGGACACGGAGCCCGAGCTCATTCTCCGTCGGTCGCTGCGGGCGCGGGGACTGCGCTTCAGAAACCAGGTGAAGACGCCAGGCGGCAAGGCGGACCTGGTCATCGCGAAGTCGAAGGTGGCGTTGTTCGTCGATGGGTGCTTCTGGCACGGGTGCCCCGAGCACTACGTGCGGCCGCGCACCTCGAAGGAGTTCTGGGACACGAAGCTGCGCGAGAACGTGGACAGGGACCGCCGCCAGACGCTGGCTCTCGACGCCGAGAGATGGACGGTCGTGAGGGTGTGGGAGCACGAGCTGCGTGAGGACCCGGAGCGCGTTGCGAACCTGGTGGTCGACAGTCTGACGGCCGGAGTCGCGAGGGCGGAGGCGTGGCGCGTGGTGCGGGTGACCTGGCTCGACCCGGTCGCCGGGCTGGAGCGCCGCCAGCTCGAGGAACTCCGCGACGGCACCCGGCAGCAGGTGGAGGAGCGTGTGCGCTCGACGAAGAAGGTCGGCCGCGTGAAGGGCGTCATCCGTCCAGGCTGAGTTGGCCCGCGGAGCCGCGTGTGGCACAAAGGCGACTCCGCTGAACCAGAAGAGGGGCAACCGTTGGCTCAGGTCGAGATGTCAGCCGCGAATGGTAGGCAGCGCCCGCGCAGCCGGACGAAGCGCAGGAGCGTGACGAACATGACCAGCCGGAAGGCCTCTGGGCCGACGTTCATCGACCTCTTCGCGGGCATCGGCGGCTTCCGCTGGGCGCTCGAGCGCACGCTCAAGGGCACGTGCGTCTTCGCATCCGAGTGGGACAAGTTCGCGCAGACCACCTACGAGGCGAACTTCGGCCATCGGCCTCACGGCGACATCACGAAGATCGATCCCTCGGAGATTCCGGTCCACGACATCCTCACGGCAGGGTTCCCGTGTCAGCCGTTCTCCATCGCCGGCGTGTCGAAGGCGAACGCGCTTGGGCGGAAGCACGGCTTCGAGCACGCGACCCAGGGAACGTTGTTCTTCAACGTCGCGAAGATCATCGAGAAGCGGAAGCCGCGCGCGTTCATCCTGGAGAACGTGAAGAACCTGAAGTCGCACGACAAGGGCAACACGTTCAGGGTCATCACCGAGGCGCTGAAGGAGCTGGGCTACCACTTCGACTCGCGCGTGATCGATGCGCGCTCCTGGGTGCCGCAGCACCGGGAGCGCATCTTCATCGTCGGTTTCCGTGAGGAGAACGAGCACAAGGCGTTCAAGTGGCCGACCCCTCCGGAGGGCAGCCCCGAGTTCCGCTCGATCCTCGAGGAGACCGTGGCGCCGAAGTACACGCTTACCGACGGGCTCTGGGAGTACCTGCAGGCCTACGCCGCGAAGCACAAGGCGGCTGGGAATGGCTTCGGCTTTGGCATGACCGACCCGAAGGGTGTGTCTCGGACGCTGAGCGCCCGGTACTACAAGGACGGCTCAGAGGTGTTGGTCGCCCAGCCGCGGAAGAACCCGCGTCGCCTCACGCCGAGGGAGTGTGCGCGGCTGATGGGCTACCCGGAGCAGATGAAGATCGTCTGCTCGGATACGCGTGCGTACAAGCAGTTCGGGAACTCGGTAGTGGTGCCGGTCGTGACAGCGATCTGCAAGCAGGTCGTGGCGGCGTTCGACACCCAGAGGAGGCCGCTCGCGGAATACCAAGCGGAGTTGTTCCCGCGGCAAGTGGCGTAGGTATTACGCAGGCTTTTGACTTGGTGTTCGAGTTCACGCCGTTGATACCCATGCAGGTCCCGACAAATGCACTTCGCGATCAAGCGCCTTTCGCAAGTCGAAGTCTCGGCGCGGCAAGGGCTCCGACGGCAGTCGTTAGGCACATCGAACCAGCATGAACTCAACGCTGGGATGCTCCGAAGAGAACTGAGACTTCCCACGGATGTGAGCGCCGATCTTGAGCTGCTGTTCTACACAGCGGATGACCAAGAGCCGGTCGTTGAGCGCGCAACCTACCGACTCTACGACGCGCGTCGAGCGAAGACGCATCGCAGCGCAGAGTACCGACTGTACTATCACACGGACAGAGTTCCTGAGCTGGCGCGAGCGGGAGATTTGCTGGTCGTCTTTCGGCCCGAGACGGACGGAAAGAGACTCATCGCAGTCATCGTCCGGCAAGGCACTCGAATCGAGGGGATGCTGTTGAGTGCGCTCAGAGTCGATCCTGGAGCTGCATTAGCCAGGTTTTCGCTCCGGGAAGACCGACGACTTGAGCGGACCGAAATGGAGCAGATCGGCCAGCTCAAACTGCTCACTGAGCAGCAGCATCCTATTGCGGAGCATCCACTTCTTGCCGAGGCTCTTCGAAGCAGACGAATGCCCAAGCCAGAAGAGCTTGCAAGGGCGGCAAGGACGTCGATCATCGCGCGCTACGGCGACGTCCCTCCCGACGAGTTCTTGGAGAAGACAGTCGACGAGGAGTCTCGACTGTACTTCGGTATTGAAAAAGTTGTTAACGAG
This sequence comes from Myxococcaceae bacterium, assembly GCA_016793095.1. Lineage (GTDB taxonomy): Bacteria > Myxococcota > Myxococcia > Myxococcales > Myxococcaceae > Xiheimicrobium. The sequence goes on from JAEUJQ010000073.1 coordinate 181,711, forward strand.
AGGAAGCTTCGACAGATGGTCGAGGACGGAGCGCAACTAAACGCTCTTCTTGCTTTTGCACTGTCAATCTTCCAGTCCAGAAAAGCGAGGCGTGGTCTGAGTCTCCAATCGCATTTCGGTGCGTTGCTCACTCGAGAGGGGATCCCGTACACGCCCCAATGCCTAACAGAGCGCGGGGAGACGCCAGACTTCGTGATACCAGGTCAAACCCACTACTCTGACAGGGCGTTCCCTGAGAAGTGGCTGCGTATGGTTGCGTGCAAGTCTGCAGTGCGCGAGCGGTGGCGGCAGATCCTGAATGAAGCTGAGCGCATTCCGGAGAAATACCTGCTCACCTTGGACCCGGAACTCTCGGCCGATCTCCTTTCGAACATGGAATCTGAGCGCCTGAAGTCATTCGTTCCAGCAAGCACGAAGCGGAAGGCGTATGCGCTGATACCCAGTGTAGAGACGGTGGGCGACCTGATTGCGCGGCTGAACACAGCAGTCGAGCAGGCCCGAAGGGCTGGTCTGCTGAACCCGTAGCAGCGCCGCCTCGGCGCCTGCCCTCCGTGCGAGTTGGGACACGCTACTGATAGCGGACGCCTTGGACCCCTGCGATTGCGACGAATGCCGAACTCCATACTGAATGGATGAAAAGAATGCCCCCAGGCGAAACTGCCAAATGGGGCGTGATCGAGAGGTCAACCGTTCGCGCGTCAACGAAATGGGAGAGTGACGAGCCACCTCCGGCGAGCAACACTGGGGTCGACGAGCCAACAGGCAGCATGTACACGAGGTGGTTGATGGGCGTGCCGCCGCCGATCTGGGTGGACGAAACAAAGAAGATGTTGCCAGCCGCATCAGCAACTGCCTCCTGAACATCTGGGACTACGGCGCGGAAGGTGTACGCCCCAGTGACCGAATCGACCCATGCTAGTGTGGACACGCCATTACACGCTGGTTGTGTCGTCCACACTCGGCGCAGTCCCCAAGCAGGGACTCCCGTAAGATTGCCCACCCCATACCGAATCGACCCAGTCGTGTCGAACTCCAAACCGGCCCCCGGAACGCCGCTACACGCCATCATCGGCGGGCTGAATGGCGTGTCCATGACGTTGAGAGTGCCCGGTTCGATGTATCGGAACTTCTGGTAGTAGAGCCGGGAACCGGTGCCTGACCAGATGGGCTGCAGTGAAAGATTCGCGCCAACCGAAGAAACGCCGGGTGTCTCGGGCCCCGTGCCGCCACCGGCGTACCGGGTTGCCGTTGCAGGGACGGTTGTGAGGTCGAGTCGGTCGATGGCGCCACCACCAGGAACGAACCCGGCACCATAGACAAGCCCTGCAGGCGTCGATGCGTATGCGTAGTACTGTGGTAGAACTGTTGGAGTCAGGCCGCCCGACGCGCTCATGATGATGGTAGCAGGTCCGGAGTAGGTGCGACCTGCAAAGACAAGCCTCCGGTCTGGGAGAACTGCGAAGTGCGTCGCAGGAGACGGCGACGCAATCGTGGCGGGTCCGTCCCATGCGGGTGTGTTGAGGTCGTCGGTTCTCAGTCGGTCGGCGTTCATGATCGGGAAGATCGTGCCGACCGCCGGAGCGTTCACGGTGTGGTTCCACGTACAGGCGCCAATCTGGTTCCGATGCAGGTCAAAGCACCTTTGCTGCAGCGTCACCGGCCCGCTCAGCATGCCGACGCGCGCCGTGTCGGACAGGACACCCGAGGCGTTGGTATAGCCGTCGAGCCCATAGAACCCGCTGCCGGGGTCAGACGAGTCGCTCTCCATTCGAATGTTCGCGACTGGCTGGCCGCCGCTCGTGGCCGTGCAGTCCATTGCGGTGGTTCGTGCACCCCACAGGAGTGATTGCCCGTTGCCCGCAGTAACAGCGAAACTCAGCGGGGTGTTGCTCGTGGCAACCCCACTGACCATGAAGATGCCACTCGCGACGCTCCCGGCAGCCGCTGACCCAAAGTAGACATTGCCAGCCCCATCGGTTGCGATCGGCGCTGGCGCGAGCAATCCGTCGAAGTTCGTTGATGCGCAGTCGGAGTACTCTGGATTGAACGGTCCCGAGCTGGCCCCGCAGACAGCGCTGAGAATGCTCGTTCTGCGGTCGACCCGGAGAAGTTGGTTGCCGTGCGAGATGAGCAGATCGCCGAGCGGCCCGAACGCGACCCCGTGGCGACCCCCACCGGCAAGGAACTGGAGCGATCGTCCGTGGATCGACTGCCCGGCGACCGCAGGGGGAAGAGCCGCCCCGTTGGCGGCCTCGCCGCCGCGCGTGATGTTGGTGAATTGGTTGGGTCCGTCTCGTCGAACGACACGGGTCGGGGAGACTGCGCCTGCGGCGGCGTTGAAGGCGGGTGCTTCGCATCGTGCACCCCCGAAGAATGTCGAAGGGCCGAACTTCGCCAGCCAGTATTGCAGCTCGACAACCGTTCCCGCATTCGTCATCCCCGTCCCGCAGCCGACGGGCGTGGCGGTGAACTCACGCGTGATGAGGCCTGATGCGAGATCAACACGGCGCAAACGGAGTGGCTGGTCATCGAGTATGACCACCTCGGTGTCAGTCGCGACCAGGTCGACGGCAGACAGTGTCGCGTTCGTCGCCTGCCCGCCGTCGCCGTAGTTCATCGAGCTTCCCGCGGTGCCACCGCCCGCGATGGTCGTCACGAGCATCGTCGTGAGGTCGAGCCGGCGCAGCCTCGTTCTCTCGAGGATGTAGAGCATGCTCTGTGAGTCGTTGAGCGCGAGGCGAATGATCGGCTGGAACCTGGCAGCACTCACGGGTCCTCCGTCGCCGCCCGTCTGGCATTGCGTGGCGAGGCCACCGAGGTCGGAAATCGTCCCATCGACGTCGATCTTCGAGAGCACGCAGTTCGCGGTCGCAACGTAGAGCGTCCCATCCGTCGCAGCTGTGAACGCAGGAACGCTCTGGGCGACCGCGGCAGCTGCGTGGCCGGGAATGCCGGACCGAAAGCCGCCCGATGGGGCCGTTCTGGCCCTGTTCAAGATGGGCACGATGGTCCCGTTCGGGACACCAACTGGGGTCACCGTGGCCTGAGCGTTCGCAGTGGCGATGGTCGCGGTGAGCGTCTGCGCAAGCGTGCGACGGCCAAGGGTGACCGAAACAGGAACCAGTCCCCCCGCGGTGCTGACGATGCTTGGGCTATCGGGCGTGAGGCCGAGCGTGCCGGCGATGGTGACCGGCACGCCTGCGACGCCGGCATCGCCCTGGAGAACCCGAAAGACGAAGGCATCGGTGAGGTGCTCGTTGATGCGTCCGGCATCAGGAGTACTCACGACGATCACGGTGTAGGGCACACCAGCATCGGAAGTTCCGCCAGCATTTCCGCCGGCACTGGCTGAGCCGCCAGCCATCGCTGAGCCGCCAGCCGTTCCCGAGCCGCCAGCCGTTGCTGAGCCGCCAGCCATCGCCGAGCCACCAGCCGTCGCCGAGCCACCAGCCATCGCCGAGCCACCAGCCATCGCCGAGCCACCAGCCGTCGCCGAGCCACCAGCCGTCGCCGAGCCGCCAGCCGTCGCCGAGCCACCAGCTGTCGCCGAGCCGCCAGCCGTCGCCGAGCCACCAGACGTCGCCGAGCCGCCAGCCATCGCCGAGCCACCAGCCGTTGAGCCAGCGTCGGAGCCTGAAGAGGGACCGCCGCACGCCGCGAAGGTGACGAGAGCCAGAAACAACGCACGAGATGAACGCATGGGTGACGACCGTACTTCGGATGCAGCTGACGAATCCCAGGAAAGAAGGGCCAGTTCGGAACCTGCGCACGCACGCGCGTTCAATGTGGAGCTGAGTTCGCAAGCCGTTCACGCCCAACACGGAGACGAACTCGCGCCCCGCCTCGGCACCATCCTTCGCACCCAGCTCCCAGCCCTCCCACGGCCTCCCATGTGACCGAGACCTTCCACCGCCGACCGGGTTGAATGCGGCACCATGCACCCCCGCCTCCTCGCGCTCACCCTCAGTGCCGCCATTCTCTCGTGCGGCCCCACCCAGCCCACCAACGACTTCATCGCCCAGCCCAACGAGTTCGACGACGTGCCCGTCGCCACGAAGTGCGACCCCATGAACGGCTCCCAGAACTGCCTCGAGCCCCGCGCCAACGTCGTGCGCATCGACGACGAGAGCCGCCTCAACGTCGAGTCCGGCGCGTGGGACCCCGCCACCTCGACCCTCACCATCACCTTGAAGGCCAACGCCTCGCCCGACGCGCGCATCAAGGCCGGCACCATCCTCTACCGCTCCCGCAAAGACCGCCCGCCGCTGCTCCACAAGGTCGAGGAGCTCTCCCGCTCGGGCCGCACCGTCACCTTGAAGCTCGCCCGCGTGCAGCTCAAAGACGCCTTCGCCCGCGGCCGCGTGCGCGTGCGCATCCCCATCACCGACAAGGCCTCGCTCCCGCCCCAGCCCCTCACCGGCCAGCCCAACCGCCTGCAGCAGCCCCTCGAGATCGCGCTGGGCCCCAGCGACTGCTCCGGCAACGTCATGGACAAGAACATCATCGACACCACGCCGCCCTTCACCCAGGGCCGCGTCAAGCTCGACCTCACGAAGTGCAAGTTCCGCCTCCGCGCCTGGGTCGACGCCATCCTCGAGTGGGACGAGGGCTTCGCCAACCTCGACAAGTTCGAGCTCTCCGTCGGCGGCGCCATCGACGCCTCCATGCACGCCCGCCTCGACATCATCGCCACCGGCGGCTTCGGCGAGAAGGTGCGCCTGTGGGAGGGCCCCGAACTCCCCATCTCCGTCGGCGGCATCCTCGTCACCATCAACCCCTCCCTCTACGCCGGCTACCGCCTCGACGGAGAGGCCACCCTCGTCGTCACCCACGGCTTCGACATGACCGACTCCATCGAGGTCGGCTTCGGCTACTCCGACCGCCTGCAGTGGTACTCCATTGACGAGCGCGACAGCCGCTTCACCGAGTTCGGGCCCAACGTCACCTTCGACGGTCGCGTCAAGGCCACCGCCTTCATCGAGCCCCGCCTCGACGTGAAGGCCTTCGCCATCGCCGGCGCCACCATCACCCTCGAGACCTTCGGCGAAGCGAAGATGACCTCGACCGCCACGGTGTCCGGCGGCGCCTGGTCCGGCCAGCTCTGCACGAAGCTCGACGTCGGCGTCACCCCGAAGATCGGCGCCGTCGTCGAGGTGCTCGGCGTCAGCCTGCTCAACGAGACGATGGACCTCGGCACCATTCGCACCACCCTCGTGCCCAACCGCTGCGCCGCCGTGAACGGCCCCGTCCCCACCAACTGCGACCCGGCCTCGGAGTGCTGCATCGACGGCCAGTGCGGCAACCCCACCGAGCCCGGCACCACCGTGCGCTGCAAGAAGGGCATGGCCACCACCAACGGCCGCTTCCGCTACCGCTGCGAGACCGTCTACCCCGAGAACTACTGCACCCGCACCGCCGACTGCGCCGACATGGCGGCCGTCAGCGTCGATGAGTGCATCAACAACCAGTGCCAACACACCTGGCCCATCTCGGAGCAGGCCGCCGTCAGCCGCATGGCCACCGCCTCCTCCAGCGCGCTCTGCCTCGCTCCGTCCTGCTGCCACTCGAAGAGCGACTGTGCCGACGGCTCGGGCATGAAGAAGAAGTGCGAGAAGCCCCAGGGCTCCGAGCCCGACGACCCGGGCACGTGCAGGAACCGCTGACGCGACGGCGAACCGATTTCGGGCGACACTGCGCACCATGAGAACGCCCGCCCTCGTCGCCCTCGTCCTCTTCGCCGCCGCCTGCCAGTGCGGCGTCAACCCGCCCGGCGCCGACGGAGGCTCGGACGGCGGCTCCAACGCCGGCGGAGGCGGCGCGTCAGGCTCGTGCCTCGCCGCGGGCCAGGCCTGCGACCCGCTGACGCCCTGCTGCGGCGCCTGCGTCGGCTCCGTTTGCCGCTCCTCCACGTTCTGCAAGGACCCGGGCGCCTCGTGCGCCGCCGACTCCGAGTGCTGCAACAACTCGTGCCAGAGCGGCTCGTGCGCGAGCGGCACCTGCGGCGCCACCGGCCAGGCCTGCACCGACGCGTCGCAGTGCTGCACCCGCACCTGCACCAACGGCGCCTGCGCCCAGGTGCCCGGAGGCTCCTGCCGCGTGCTCGGTGACGCCTGCTCGCAGAACACCGAGTGCTGCTCCACGCTGTGCCGGAGCGGCCGCTGCGCTCGCGCGTACTCCTGCCAGCCCAACGGCGACCGCTGCTCGTCGAACGCCGAGTGCTGCGGCAACGCCTGCTCGGCCCCTGACGGCGGCGTCGGCGTCTGCCTCTTCATCACCGGCGGCGGCGCCGGCGGCTGCACCCAGGAAGGCAACCCGTGCTCCGGCGGCTCCACCTGCTGCTCGCGCACCTGCTTCGACCCGGGCTCCGGCGCGACCGTGTGCCTGCCCGCCGGCGGCTGCCGCCTCACCGGCACCTCGTGCGCCAACGACGACGCGTGCTGCGGCGGAGGCGTGAACCCCAACGGCCGCGTGCGCTGCTCCGGCGGCCGCTGCGACAACGGCCAGATGTGCAACGGCGTTGGCAACATCTGCGGCACCGCCACGCTGCCCGACGGCGGCTCCGTCAGCATCAACGCCTCCCAGAACTGCTGCGACGGCATGCGCGCCGTCTGCAAGCTCGACGCGTCGGGCATTCCCCGCTGCTACGGCGGCTTCTCGGGCACCTGCCCCAATGGCTACACCGGCGCCGCGCCCTGCTGCATCGCCGCAGGCCAGACGTGCCAGTTCCGCGACCAGTGCTGCGATGGCGCGCTCTGTCTGCCCGGCATGGGCGGGGTGCTGCGCTGCCAGTCGCCCACCTGCACGCCCGCCGGCGGCGCCTGCACCATGGACGCGATGTGCTGCGCCGGCACCACCTGCCAGCAGGGCGCGTGCCGCCCGGCCGTGCCCGACGGTGGCGCGGCCATGCCCGACGCCGGCGTCTGCCTCGCCCTCTCGGCGATGTGCAGCTTCTCGGCGCAGTGCTGCTCGGGCATCTGCACCGCCGGCCGCTGCGAGCCGCCCCGCGTCTGCCAGCCCCTCGGCGCCACCTGCACCGCCACCGCCGATTGCTGCTCGGGCACGTCCTGCGCCATCCCCGCGGGCAGCACCACCGGCACCTGCGCCGCCGCCGCCTGCGTGGGCGCGGGCCAGACCTGCACCGCCGGAGGGACCTCGTGCTGCGCCGGCCTCGGCTGCCTCGCGCCCGACCTGTCGCCCTGCAGTGGCACCGGGCAGTGCACGTGCACGACGCCCATCAACTGACGTGAGCGGAAGTGCCCGCCGCACGACGGGCGACTGGCACCCGGGTCCTGCAGCTCGTTCCGCCAGCGAACACGCCGCAGGACTCGTGACGTCCGGTTGACCCCGGGCACCCTGCACCGGAGGGTCGCGAGTCCTGCAATTCGTTGCTCCCTCCAACATGCTGCAGGACTCACGAACCGGGGTGGCCCCGCGACGGGCCTTTGCACAGGGGAGGTCGCGAGTGGGAGTCGCGAGTCCTGCAATTCGTTGCTCCCTCCACCATGCTGCAGGACTCGCGAACCGCGGTGGGCTCCGGGCCCCGCGGCGTTCCTTCGTACAAGGGAGGTCGCGAGTGGGAGTCGCGAGTCCTGCAATTCGTTGCTCCCTCCAACATGCTGCAGGACTCGCGAACCGCGGTGGGCTCCGGGGCCCCGCGACGTTCCTCCGCACAGGGGAGAGCGGCCAGGCGCTCTGCGCGACTCGACCCGTCGCGGTTCCGCTCCTCCTTCGACAGAGCGCCAGCGCCTTCGCGGGGTCGGCCTACGGCAGGCACGCCGACGTGCACAGCCCCTGCTCACACCGGCCCGACGCGCAGTCGCCACCCGAGCGGCACGGCTGCGCGGCGCCCTGGGGCTCGATGCACACCGCGCCCGCGTCGTTCGTGTCCACGCAGGCGCCCCAGAGGCACGGCATCGTCGCCGAGCACGCCTCGCCCAGCACCGGCAGCGCCGCGCACGCACGACCGACGCACGCCGACAGCGCCAGGCAGTCGCGCGAGGTCGTGCACGAGGCGCCGTTCTGCAGCCGGGCTCCGCACACGCGGCCGCCATCGGCCTCGACGCAGGTGAGGTGCCCCTGGCAGTCGCTCGCGATGCGGCACGCCTCGCCCGCCTTCTTCGGCGACAGGCAGGTGCCCACCTGCTGGCCCACCTCGACGATGCAGGTCGCTCCAGCAGCGCACTGCTGCGACGGCGCGCACTCCCCGCCGACCGTCGCCACCACCGCGGGCACGCACTGCTGCCGCGTCGGCTCACACACCAGCCCGCCGCCGCACTGCGTGTCGTCGGTGCACGACACGCCCGCGTCGCGGCGCAGCTCGCACTGCCCGCCATCGACGCCGACGACGCAGAACGACGACTCGTCGCACCGGCCCATCAGGCACGCCTGGTCGGCCTGCGGCAGCCGCCGGCACGCTCCGCTGGCGCACACCAGGCCCACCGCGCACAGCTGCGTGGGCGAGCACGGCGCCTGCTCCAGGCCCCACGCGGTGCACTGGCTTGAGCCCGTCGTCAGCGGGGGGCGGCAATAGAGGTTCGGCTGGCAGTCGCTCGCCGTCACGCACACCTCGCCGATGCCGCCCCGCGCCCCACACACCCGCGGACACGCCCCGCCACGGCAGACCCCGTCGGCGCACTCCTGGAAGCCGTCGTAGCAGCGCCCGCCAGGGGGCACGGCGGGGGTGACGAAGCGCTGACACGACAGCGGCTCCGTCGCCCAGTCGGTGCACGCCCGCGCCGCGAAGTCCGTCGCGCAGCTCGACGCGCGCACGCCGTCGTAGCGCAGCGTGCCCACCTCGACGCGCGACTGCCACCTCGTGGGCCCACACCACGTCGCCGTCAGCCACGCGATGCACTGCCGGTACGCGTCCGTGGTGTCCTCGATGACGCCGCAGGTGCGCAGCAGCTCGCAGCGCCGCGCGTTGAGGGTCGTGCACGCCGTTCGCCAGGGCAGGCCCGCGTCTGCGCTGCCGCCCCCGGTGCTCGCGGAGCCACCTGCGACCGGTCCCCCGGCGAGGCCTCCGTCCGGCAGCGAGGTGGGAGGGGGACCGAAGGCGCCGCACGCGCCCAGCACGCCCAGGAGCAGTCCTACCGAGAAGGCGCCTCTGATGGTCAGCACGAAGTACGTCCTACAGCCCGGCGTCGGCCTTCAGCGAGCAGGCGATGCCGCAGGAGCCTCCAAAGCCTCCATCAGCGCGGCGACCGAACTCGCATTCATTCGACAGGCACATCTGATCATAGTCGCAGTCTTCTCCCGCCGCACGACGGGCGAGGCAGCGCCGCTCATCGGACGAGAAGTACTGGCAGTAGAACCCGGGCCGGCAGCGCCCGCTGGAGCCGCTGGTGTAGTCGCAGTCGCCACCATCGCCGGGGAAGGGCTCGCAGCGCTGGGAGACGTTCGAGCAGAAGAGGCCGTCTTCGCAGTCGGCGTACGAGCCGCACAGCTCGCCCCGCCGGGCCCGCGCGAGGCAGGTGCCCGTGGTGATGACGGTGGAGCAGCGCAGCGACGGCAGGCAGGTGCCGGTGCCCGTGCAGGTGCCGTTGAGGCCGGCGCGCCGCTGGCACGTGCCCGGCGGCGGCTCTTCGCCCTCCATGGCGGGCGGGTCCTGCCGGCAGAAGAACTCCTCGGCGCAGAAGGGGTAGCTGCTGCGGACGCCGCACGGCTGGCCCGCGTCGGCGCGACGGGCCACGCACTGCCCCGTGATGCAGGCGCCGCTCGGGCCGCACTCGTCGAAGTCCATGCAGGAGGCCCCTGAGGGCTTGATGGGCTGGCAGATCTCGCCGGTGCCGCCGTCGCCGCGGTAGCAGGCCAGCGTCGGGTCGCACTGGCGGAAGAAGTCGCAGGGGTCGTTCAGCTTCCCGAAGGCGCGGCAGCGGTACGGGCAGGTGCCGGTGTAGATGTCGCAGAACGAGTCGGCGCCGCACTCGGCGGTGTTGACGCAGCCGCCGTCAACCGCGACGCGACCGGAGAAGACCGCCGCGCAGGCGGGCGGCTCGAGCGAACAGCTCCCCTCGGCGTAGGCGTTGAGGCACGTGACGGCGCGCGCGCTGTCGAAGACGAGGCGGCCGGCGTCCGCGCCCATGGTGAAGGCCACCTGGTCGCAGGTCTCGGCGGTGCGGACGACGCAGTCGGTGAGCGCGCCTTCGGACACCGAGAGGCAGCGCACCTGCCGCAGACACGCGGCGAGCGCCTTCGTCCGGCACCAGGTGCCCACGGAGGCCGTGGTGAAGCCGGCGTCGGGCGCGCCCGCGTCATAGCGCTGCCGGCCCGCGTCCACCTCGGGCTCGACCTCGCCCGCGTCCTCCATCGGCTGCACCGTGCCGGCGTCAGGCCTCATCATGACGGGTGGGCACGCAGCGACGAGCGCGAGGAGGAAGAGGGCAGGGAGGCGGCGCACGAGGACCAGCACCCTACACCGAGGACAGGTGGCGCGTCTTCGCCTCGCGCCGCCCGGCCCGCCGCACCGCGACCAGCCGGGCCGTGATGGAGAGGGCGATCTCCACGGGCGTGAGGGCTCCGATGTCCACGCCCATGGGGCACTCGAGGCCCGCCACCTGCTCCTTCGAGAAGCCTGCCGCGAGCAGCCGCTGGCGGAAGCGCTCGGCCTTCCGCCGGCTGCCGATGACGCCGAGGTAGGCGGCGGGCTTGTCGAGCAGCGCCTCGACGCAGCGCTGGTCGAGCGGGTGGTCGTGGGTCGCCACGCAGAAGTACGAGTCAGCGCCGCCCGGCACTTCGCGGGCGACGTCGTCGGCGGGCCGCACCAGCACCGTCGCGCCGGGGAAGCGCCCGGCCGTGGCCCACGCCTCCCGCTCGTCGGCCACCGTCACCTGGAAGCCCGCAGCCACCGCGAGCGCCGACACCTCCTTCGCGACGTGCCCGGCGCCGAAGAGGAACAGCGCCGGCGCGCGGGCGTGCTTCTCGAGGAAGACGCTCATGCGCCCGCCGCAGCACATGCCCAGCTCGTGCGTGAGGTGCGTCTCGAGCGTGGTGGTGGTGGCGGTCGGGTCGTCGAGCAGGCGCCGCGCGGCGTCGATGATCTGCTGCTCGATGGCTCCGCCGCCGACGGTGCCGACGAGCGAGCCGTCGGCCTTCACCACCAGCTTGCTGCCGGGCTTCTGGGGCGTCGAGCCGTGCGACGCGATGACGGTGCAGAGGACGAAGGGCTCGCCCGCGTCGAGCAGCGCCTGGAGGGTCTGGAAGAGGCCGTTCAAGGGACCACGGACTCTACTCCGCCTGCGCGCTCGTCCGCTTCACCGCGGCGCAGGTCTGCAGCGGAGCGACGCTGATCGACTTCGCCAGCTCGGTGTCCTTCGCCGCCTCGAGGGCCGGCGGGAGGGCGTCGTCCACCTCGAAGAGCGTCCCGCACAGCGCGCGGCGCTCCTTCATGAGGGCCGGCGTCGGCTTGCGCTCGAGCTTCGTGGCCAGCGCGTCGAGGGAGCTGACCAGCGCCGCCCGTCGTGCGGAGAGCAGCTTCACCAGCGCCACCCGTCGGCGCGCGAGGGCCTGCTGCTGCTGCTCGGCGATCTCGGGCGTGGCGTCGGGGCTGAGCTGGAGCGCGCCAGAGTGCAGCAGCGGGAGATCGACCGTCAGCTCGACGGACGGCCGGGGGTGCGCAGCGAGCTGCTCCTCGAGGCAGCGCTCGAGCTTCGCGGCGAGCGGGTCGGCGCTGGTGACGACGTCGACGGCGGTCGAGGGGCTCACGCGCAGCACGAGCTGCGGCGGAGCGTTGGTGCCCAGCACCTCGAAGCACGCGCACGCCTGCGTCACCGCGGCGCGGAGCGCGTTCACCTCGGGCAGCAGCACGACGGCGGGGTCCGGTGCACCGGGCGGCGGGGCGACGACGAGCGTGCCGGTGAGGACCTGCTTCGGCGCGGCCGTGAGGGTCAAGCGCTTCGCGGCAGCCTCCAGGCAGGCGACGCCCTCGGGCGTGACGTCACGCGGCGTCACCGACACCGCAGCCCCACCAATGGACACGGTCACGTTCACGTCGGCGCTCGCGTCCGCCTTGTCGCGGCTGCCAGGCGTCGCGAGGCAGGCCTCGAACCGGGCCCGCTCGTACTCGAGCAGCTCCTGCAGCGCCCCCATCAGCGGCGTGAACGAGACGGCCGGCGCACAGACGCTCACATCGAACGGGGTCGCCCGGGCGCGCACGGCGTTGGGCCGCGCGGTGGGGACGGGCGGCGGTGCAGGAGGCGGTGCAGGCTCGGGCGCCGGCTTCGCGGTGACGCACGCGGTGCACAGCACCAGGGACGAGAGCCAGCGCATGAGGCGGGTGTAGCGCGGCCAACCGGCAAGGGAACTTTCCGGCCCGGGAACCTGCGCGGCGAGGTGGTGTCCCATGGGCATTCCGAGAGGTGCACCTCATGTCCACCGCCGCGTTGGCCATCTCCGTCCGTTGGGGTGACCGGTTGATCAGCTCGCAGGTCCTGCGCAGGGAAGACGGGCGCGCCTTCTCGCTCGGGCAGGCGCCGGGCAGCGACGTGCCGGTGCCACGCGCGGGCGCCGCGTCGTTCTCGATGGACGCCGACGGTCCGGTGGTGCGCTTCACCGACGGCGTGCGCGGGCAGGTGTTCCGCAACGGCGACACCGAGCTGCCGATGTCGGACGTGATTCACCGCGGACTGGCGCAGGAGGACGGCGAGGCCTGGGCGCTGCCGCTCGGCCGGCGCGACGGCGTGGTGCTGCAGTTCGGGAGCCTGGCGGTCGAGGCGTGGCCCACGAAGGCGCCCGCTCGCGTCGGCCTGGCGTCCGGGGTGTGGGACTACCGGTGGCTCAACGTGCTGCTGGCGACGCTCATGGTGGCGCTGGTGCTGGTGCTGCGCTTCGAGCTGTCGGCGATGGAAGGCGACGGCGTGGACGAAGACGGCCTCTCGTCGGCCGCGGTGACGATGCGCCATGTGCTGCTGACGACCCCGCCGCCGGAGAAGCCGCAGAAGGCCGTCGAGCACTCCCCCGAGAAGAAAGAGCAGAAGCGCCAGGCGGCGGCTGAAGGCAGCCCGAAGCCGAAGCCCACGCCCGTGACGAAGGGGGAAGGTGGACCGCGCGCCGTGGGGCCCGACATCAAGAAGCTGTTCGCGGGGCTCGGCGGCCAGGGCGTGCTCGGCCACGGCGGGCTGTCGAGCGAGCTGACGAAGGCGCTGGGCAACGTCGTGGGCGCGTCGAACGGGCTCGGCGGCATCAGCCTGCGCGGCAACGGCAGCGGCGGCGACCTCGGTGGACCGCTGCGCATCGGCGGCATCGGCCTCAAGGTGGGCCCGCCCGGCGGCGGCCCCGACGTGACGCTCAAGAAGACCGCCGGCGTGACGCCCGAGCCCGAGTTCCTGCCGCCCGTCATCGTGTGCGCGTCGGTGGGCTGCCTCGACAAGGAGCTGATCCGCCGCATCGTGCGCGAGCACCTGGGCCAGGTGCGCTACTGCTACGAGAGCCTGCTGCCGCGCTTCCCCACGCTCAGCGGCCGCGTGGTGGTGAAGTGGCACGTGACGGGGAGCGGCGTGGTGGACAGCTCGCAGGTCGTCTCGTCGAACGCCGCCACGCCCGAGCTGGGCGAGTGCCTCGCCGGCCGCGTGCGCACCTGGAAGTTCCCCGCGTCGAAGCAGGCCGAGGCCGGGTTCACGGTGAGCTACCCGTTCGTCTTCAAGCTGGCGGGCCAGTAGCGGGGGAAAGCAGGGCGAGGCTGGTTTTTCTCGTCGTCGAGCAGGCGCTCCTGATGTTCATGGAGGCCCGCCGCACGTTGCCCGACGAGGCGTTCGTGCCCGCGCGCATCGTGCTCGAGAACAAGGCATTCGATCAGCTCGTGAAGTCGATGGAGAAGGCGCCGAAGCCCACCCGCGCGCTCGTCGAGCTGATGCGTGGCAAGTGAGCTGCTGATCCGGCCGCTGCGGGCGGAGGACGACCGGTCGTCGTTCACCTGCGGGCAGGGCGACCTCGACCGCTACCTGGAGCACTACGCCGGACAGAACCAGTTCAAGTTCGGACTGTCGGTGACGTACGTCGCGGTGACGGCCCAGGTCATTCTCGGGTTCGCCACGGTGTGTCCAGGAGCCATCGAGCGGGTCTCGATGCCTGCGGCCGCGAGGCGTCGGCTGCCGGCCTACCCGCTCCCGGTGCTGCGGCTCGCCCGGTTCGGCGTGGCGACCGTCGCGCAGGGTCAGGGTGTTGGCGAGGCTCTGCTCCGGCACGTGTTGGGGGTCGCGTTGTCGTTGCGAGCGAGCGCCGGCTGTCTGGGTGTGGTGGCCGACGCGAAGCCCGACGCGGTCGCCTTCTCTCGTCGGTACGGCTTCGTGCCGCTCGAGGGCGTCACCGCCGGAACGCTCCATGGAGAGCCGACCCCGATGTTCCTCGCGACGGCCTCCATTCCCGGTTGAAGGGCCGGCACCCGCTCGTGAAGGAGTACGATGGGTGAATGCGCGTCCTCCCCGTCGTGCTCCTCGCCACCGTCGCGCTCGCTGGAGAGCCCATGCCGCCGTCTGCCGCGCCCGCCTTCACGCCCGTCGTCGTCGGGCAGATCCGCTACGAGCAGGACCTCTCGTGGCCCGGGTACCTGTTCGCGCGCGCCGCGAAGTCCGGTGAGCTGCTCTTCATCACGCAGGTCGCCCCGCAGCGCCTCGTCGCGGGCCGGGAGGAGGGCGGAGTGCGCTTCACCTCGATGACGCACGACGCGAAGGCCGAGACGCTCACCATCGTCGATGAAGCGCGGCGCACCCACGTGGTGTCGGTGAAGGAGAAGGAGCGGGGCTCGCACTGGCCCGTGCGCGTCGAGCTCGTGAAGGCCGCGCCCTTCACGGTGCGCCTGACGATCCCCAACCTCGGCCCGAAGCCGCTCGCGCTCGACGAGCCGACCGTCTGCAAAGGGGGAGAGGTGAGCAACCGCGTCTTCCGCGTGTCCGTCGACGGGAAGGAGCTCGAGTACCGCGGCATGATGGCCAAGCGCGGCCGCCCCGACTCCTTCATCATGGTGAAGCCCGGCCGCGCCTACCAGGTCGACGTCGACCTCTCCGACGCCTACGAGGTGCCGGCGGCCGGAACGGTGACGGTGCGCTTCGAGGCCTTCAACCACTTCTCGAAGGACGAGCTCTCGTTCGTGTCGAACGAGCTCGTCGTGCAGCGGTGAGCGCGGGGCTGCCGGAGCTGCACCTGCACCTCGACGGCTCGCTTCGGCCCGCGACGCTCGAGGAGCTGGCGCGCGCGGCGAAGAAGGTGGTGCCAGCCGACCTTCGCTTCCACGCCGGCATGGGCCTCGCCGACGCGCTGTCGCGCTTCGCCTTCACGCTGTCGTTGCTGCAGACGGCCGAGGCCGTGCGGCGGGTCGCCTCCGAGCTGTGTGAAGACGAGCGGGCGTGCGGTGTGACGACGCTCGAGGTCCGGTTCGCCCCGCAGCTGCACGGCGGCGCACCCATCGAGGCCATCGTCGACGCCGCGCTCGAGGGCGTGAACGGGCGCGCTGGCCTCATCCTCTGCGGGCTCTACGGCGAAGCCCCGGCGGTGCTGGAGCGGCTGGTGGACGTCGCAGCCTCGCGGCCTGGCGTGGTGGGCATCGACCTCGCGGGCGGACCCGCGCCGACGCACCGCTTCTCGCTCGAAGACTACGCGCGGCCGTTCACGCGCGCGAAGGAGCTGGGACTGGGTCGCACGGTGCACGCCGGCGAAGGCCGGCCAGCGCAGGAAATCCGCGTCGCCATCGAGGCGCTGCACGCCCAGCGCATCGGCCACGGCAGCACGCTGCTCGACGACGCCCGGCTGGTGGACCTCGTGCTCGAGCGCGGCGTCACCATCGAGGCGTGCCCGACGTCGAACGTGCACACGGGTGTGTTCCCCTCGGTCGCGGCGCACCCGCTGGCGCGCTGGCTCGCACGCGGCGTCAAGGCGTGCGTCTGCGCCGACAACTCGCTGCTCTCGGACGTCACTACCGCGCAGGAGGTGGAACGCGCGCGCACCATCGAAGGCATGACGGACGTGCTGCTCGAGCGGGCCATCACGAACGGGCACGGAGCGCGGTTCGTGCGTCGCTGAGCATCGCGACACTCGTGTCTCCGGTCGCGCGGGAGCTGCCTCCGGGGACTCGTGCCTTTGCCGGACCATGCTCGTGGGGCCGGCGCTGTCTGAGCGGCTCCGGCTGGCCACCGGCTGAGGAGGCGGCGTCACTGCCGGCGGGTCGAGCTGCGCGCGAGACCCTGGCCGGCCAGGACGTCACCGTGCTCGAGCGCGAGCTCAGCGGAGACCACGCGTTCTGGTCGGCGGCCGGGCGGGAAGCCGTGGCGGCGGCGTCGGCGCTCGACGTGCGCGCGGTGCGGTGGCTCCGGTTGCTGGCGTCCGACCGGCACAACGCGGCCGAGGTCGTTCGCCTGCTGACGACACTGCTGCAGCGGGTGGTGACGTCGGTCAGCCGCGACGAGCTCGAGGCGCTCACCGCCTTCGACGACCCCGAGCAGTACCTGTACGACCTCGATGGGTCGAGCCCCTCGGGCGGGCGCATCGACGGCGAAGAGGTCGTCGACGCCCAGGCCGTGCGCGATCTCGTGCGCGCCGAGCTCGAGCGGCGCGGCGGCTGACGCGGTGGTTTCGTCAGCGCGCGCGTCACCGGACACGTTCGACCTCGGTCGTGCGCGAGCGGGCGCCCCGCGTGTCCCAGAAGCGGAGGATCTCGCCCTCGAGGAGGATGGAGAAGACGCCGCCGTCCGCGAGGCGCACCACCCGCGCCTGGCCGTCGCGCTCCTGGTACTCGAAGCCTGAAGGGAGCGGGTAGAGCCGGGCGAGGTCGGTGAGGCTCTTGACGTCGGGGTCGTCGAGCACCGAGGGCTCGGACGCATCGGGCAGGAAGAGGCTGTCGCACGACCAGCCGCGCTGCTCGTCGTAGTCGAGGACATCACCCTGCTCCGCGCGTCCACCACCGACGAGGACGTCGCCTCCGAGGCAGGCGCCCAGGAGCTGGCCGCCCTCGTCGAACCGCAGCTCGGTGCCGGCCGGCAGCTCGAGGCCGCCGAAGGCGAACGTGGCGGGCAGGGTGGCGGACTCGACCCGGCCAGGGGCTCCGTCGTCGCCCCGCTCCCAGAAGCGGAGCACCGTTCCGTTGGGCAGCGAGAGCCCCGAGACGACGTGCGGCGCTGCCAGCGTCGCCAGCTCGAGACCGCCTCGAGAGTCGAGCTCGAGCGGGCCGGGCGCGCAGAGGAGGCCCTGGATCTGCGTCGGAGCTGCCAGCAGCCCCTTCTGAACTTGCCCGGTGGGCCACATGGTGGCCCGACTCGTCGGCTCGAGGGGGAACGAACGAACGGTGCTGGCTGGCACGTCGTATGCGTCGTCGAGCAGGCCCGCGGCCGCGAGCCGGGCCGCTTCACCCGGCGAGGCCCACGCGAACTGTCCCGACGTCAAGGCGACGAGCCGCTTCTGCGCACCGCAGGACTCCAGCGCCCGGTTCAGCTCGCCCGCGAGCCTGACCAGATCGATCGTCTCATCCGGCTCGAGCTGAACGCGCCACTCGCCCCGGGGCGAGGTGACCACCAGCAGGGGGCGGCCCTCGTCGTCTCTCGCCCGCGAGTAGGAGGCCGGGCCCAGCTCCCCGTCGGTGAGCGCGAGCAGCGCGGCGGGCCGGTCGAACAGCTCGTGCGGCACGCCCTCGAGGTTGGCCCCGACGAAGCGCGGCGCGACGACGTCATGCACGGAGGTAGGTGTGCGGAAGAGGCTTCGGACCCACCCCGACAGTGTCATCGGCGGAACGCTACCTCACGCCCAACCGGGCGCTCAGGGCTTCGTCGCGGCAGACCTTGACGGTGAGTGCGTGCGCGGCTGAAAGACGGTCGTGACCCTCACCGCGACGAGGCTCGCCGCGAAGCGGCTGGACGAAGGGTGGGTGCGGTGCCCGAGCTGCGGCGCCCAGCTGAGGCTCGACGTCGTGTTCGGGTGGGCCTTCACCGACGAGGCGCGGCTCAACCCCTTCGTCGAGGACCTGTGGTGCACCGGGTGCGACGCAGAGTGGGAGCGCTTCGACGCGCGCGGCCTCGTCGAGGCGGCGGCCGGGGTCAGCGCAGACACGCGCGAGTGGCTCGCCGAACACCGCCGGGGCGCCAGGTGGCTCGAGGAGGCCATCGCCGCGAACCAGGCTGTCGCCACCTGCTTCGGCTCGTTCTTCACGTGGACGCGGCCCGCCTCGGTCGGTCGCAACCCCCGCACGGGCGGGCCAGTCGACGTGCCGCGCGCCCGGCTGCGGGCCTTCGTGCCGTCGAAGGAGTTCGCCGACCGGGTGGCCGCGACGCCGCGTGAGCCGGACGCCGCTGACCCCGACCCGTTCGACGAGCCCGACGACGAGCTGGCGCCGACCGCGCCCGTCTGCACGACGGCCGTTGACCTGACGGCGTCGTTCGAGGTGGTGGTCGCCGAGCTGGCGCAGTTCGGCCGTGCGCTGCTCGGGCACATCGGCTGGTGGAGCAACGAGCAGGGCGTGCCCGCTTCTCCTGGCGGCTCACGCTGCGGGCCGCCGCCGACTGAGCCGTCACGTGCGCGGCTCGAGCGAGGTGCGCTTGCATCCATCGAGTGGAGCCGGTGTCATCGCACCGTGCGGCTCGTCCTCGTCGGTTGCCTGACGCTCGCTTCGGCGTGCGCGTGCCGTCCTCCGCCCGTCGCCGGCGGTGAGGGTGAGGCGCTGCGGGTCTCGCCGCCCGGGCTCGACTTCGGTGAGGTCTTCATCGGGTCAACCCCGCGCCGCGCCCTGACGGTGACGAACCCCAACCGCGCCACCGTGCAGGCCACGGTGACGGTGCCGCCGCCCTTCTCGGTCACGCCGGGCGAGCTGACCCTCGGCGGCGGGGCAGCGGCAGAGGTGCTCCTCGGCTTCTCCCCGAGGCTGGCCGGGGTGGCGGAGGCGTCGCTCGAGGTGACGGAGCCGGGCCGGGTGGTGACGGTGCCCGTTCGTGGACTCGGCCGCGCGGCGCTCGAGTGCCCTGCGGTCGCCTGCACGGCGGTGGCCTTCGACCCGACCGAGGGGCGCTGCACCAGCCAGCGCCTCGCCGACGGCACCGCCTGCACCGCGCCCGAGTCGTGCTTCGCCGCGGCCGAGTGCTCTGGCGGCGCCTGCGTGGGCCGGCTCGCGAGCTGTGACGACGGCGACCCGTGCACGCTCGACGCCTGTGGCGCCCGTGGCTGTGAGCACCCGCCGGTCGAGTGCCCTGTCACGTCGCCGTGCCGGGTCGCGTTCTGCACGCCAGACGCAGGCTGTCAGCAGCGTGAGGTCGAAGACGGGGTGTCGTGCGGGCCGTCGGACTGCGCGACGGCGCTCATCTGCCTCAGCGGCGAGTGCCAGCGCCGCACCCGCCCGTCCGCTGCGCTCGACTGCAGCTACGACGACCTGCGCTCGAGCGAGGACGACGTCTGCGTGCTGACGCGGGGCGCCGAGGTGCGCTGCTGGGGGCGCACCGGCCCACGCTTCGTCAACGGCCCGCGGAAGGTGCCCGCCCCGCCGGGCTTCCACTTCATCTCCAACCACGGCGGGCGCATCTACGGGCTCGACTCGACGGGCGCGCCGTGGCGCTTCCAGGCGCCCGGGGTCTTCCGCCGGATTCCCCTCGACGGGGGGCAGTACCCCGGGCCGGTCTCCATGTCGGCCAGAGGCGACCTGGACGACGAGTGGCTCCTGGTCGGCGACGCGCTCGGCTGGTCCGTCGATGCGGTGGTGTTCCGGCCAGACGACGCCGGGCTGCGTGGCGTGGCGCTCGGCGACCCCGTACCGCTCCTGTTGCTGGGTGATGGAGGCGTCAGCAAGCTCGCGAGCACCGACCACCCCGGGTTCGGGGAGCCGGTCGCGCGCCTGGAGGCCGCCGGCCAGACCGCGGTCTGCGGCCACACGGCATCGTCGGTGCGGTGCTTCTCGCGTGAGGCCCTGGGCTGGCGCGAGACGCTGCGCGCGGACGCGGGGGCGCTCGTGGGCGGGTACAGCCAGACGGCCTGCCTCGGGACCGCCGCGGGGCGGGTGTCGTGCGCGGGCACGGGCGTCGTGTTTCCGCCAGGGCTGACGAGGTTGACGACCAGCCACCACTCGGCGCTGTGCGGGCTCACGAGCGCCGGCGAGGTCCTGTGCCACGCGCCAGGCGGCTCGGCCTTCAGCGCGAGCGGCCTCGGCGACCTGTCGACGCTCCCGCTCGAGCCCGTCGAGGTGCCCCTGCCCGAGCCTGCCGTGGCGCTCGCGCTGGGGGTCGAGGCCAGCTTCGCGGCGACGGCCTCGGGCATCTGGGCCTGGGGCGCTCACGGAGACGGCGGGGCGAGCCCACGCCTCGTCATGCCCGCGCAGCAGGTCCACGTGCTGCTCGTCTTGCGCCCCTTCGGTCGCGACGAAGACGTCGTCGCCTGGCTCGACCGTCGTGGGCGGGTCTTCCTCGGGCAGGCCGTGCCGGCGCACGAGGGCGTGTCGCAGATCTTCGGCTGTGCGCCCGTCGTCGGAGCCCGAGACGAGGTCTGTGGCGTGACGACTGACGGGGGCTGGTTCTGGTCGAGCTGGTGGGGCGACCCGCGCGTGGCGCCAGCGGGCTTCGCGGCCTCTGGGGGCGCCACGTTCCTGCTGACCGATGGGGGCGTGGTGCGGGGCGCCCGTCCCACCGAGGTGTCGAGCGCGGCGCGGGTGCCGCTGCCGGCCGCGGCGCGCTTCGTCTCCGACGACTGCGTCGCGCTCGTCGATGGGAGGGTGTTCTGCGGAGCGAGCATCGGGGCTGTCCGCCAGCTGACGGGCCTCTTGCCTGCGCGAGACGTCTTCGGCGACGTCGACGGCGGCTGCGCGCTGGTGGGGACGAACGGCGTGCAGTGCTGGGGCTCGAACCTGCTGGGGCGCCTGGCCAACGGGACCGCGGAGTCGGCGTCGCCGGTGTTCGTCACCATGCCCGAGCCGGTGCTTCGGCTCGCCGGCTCGGCGGCGCACACGTGCGCGCTGCTCCGCTCGGGCAAGGTGCGTTGCTGGGGCGACAACCGCCGCGGCCAGCTCGGCCTCGAGCCCATCGGCGCCACGGCCGCGCCAGTGAAGGTGACGCGGTGACCAGGGCGCTCAGGCGTCGTCGCGCATGAGGGCGCGGCCGATGATGAGCTGCTGAATCTGCGAGGTGCCCTCGTAGAGCCGCAGCAGGCGCACGTCGCGGAACAGCCGCTCGACCTTGTACTCGTTGATGTAGCCGGCGCCGCCGTGCACCTGCACGCCACGGTCGGCGACGCGGCCCACCATCTCGGTGCAGAACAGCTTGGCGCACGAGGCGCGCATGCTCACGTCGGGGTCGGCCGCACCCGGCGCCTTCTCGTCGTAGCGGCGCGCGCAGTCCTGCGTCATCGACCAGCCCGCGTAGAGCTCGGCCTGGCTGTCGGCCAGCATCGCCTGGATGAGCTGGAAGTCGCCGATGCGCTGGCCGAACTGCTTGCGCTGCTTCGCGTACGCCACCGAGAGGTCGATGACCCGTTGGGCGACGCCGCACGCCATCGCCGCCATGTGCAGGCGCCCGCGGTCGAGCACCTTCATCGCCGTCTTGAAGCCCTTGCCTGGCACGCCACCGATGAGGCTCGCCGCGGGCACGCGCACGTTCTCGAGCAGCACGTCGCACGTCTTCGTGCCCCGCTGGCCCATCTTCTTGTCGGGCTTGCCCAGGGTGAGGCCCGGAGCCGACGCCGGCACGATGAACGCCGAGATGCCGTTGGGGCCCGGGCCGTCGGTGCGCGCCATGAGGGTGAAGGCGCCGGCCGAGGGCGCGTTGGTGATGAAGCGCTTGGTGCCGTTGAGCACGTAGACGTCGCCGTCCTTGTCGCCCCTCGTCTCCAGCGCCGCCGCGTCGCTGCCCGCGTTGGGCTCGGTGAGCGCGAACGACATGATGAGCTCGCCGCGCGCGACCTTCGGCAACAGCTCCTGCTTCTGCGCCTCGGTGCCGTCCATCAAGATGCCCTGCGAGCCGATGCCGACGTTGGTGCCGAAGACCGAGCGGAAGGCCGCGGCTGTCTGGCCGAACTCGAAGGCGATCTGAATCTCCTGCGCCATCGACAGGCCGATGCCGCCGTACTCCTGCGGAATCGACAGGCCGAAGAGGCCGAGCTGCTTCATCTCCTCGACGAGGGCCTTCGGCACCGCGTCCTGGTGCTCGACCTCGTCCTCGGCGGGCGCGAGGCGCTCCTTGATGAAGCGGCGCACCGTCTGCTTCAGCAGCTCGAAGGACTCGGGGTCGAGGGCCATCTCGTCGTCTCCTGGTTAGGCAGCGGCCGGCACCTTCGTCGAGACGGTGCGCGTTCGCCATGCACGTCTGTCACGCCGGCACCGCGTCGCGTCCAGCCTTCGCGCGGGCGATGACCGTCTTCATGACGTTGGCCGTGCCGTCACCGAGCTGGAACCCGAGCACGTCGCGCAGGCGCTGCTCCAGCGGGCCGCGGTCGTAGCCGCCGTGTCCGTGCAGCAGCAGGCACGCGTGCACCACCTCGTACGCCAGCTTCGGCGCCCACCACTTGCACATCGCCGCCTCGGCCGTGTGCGGCAGCTCGTGGTCCTTGAGCCACAACGTCTGCAGACACAGCAGCCGCGCGGCCGTCACCTGGGTCTCGAGCTCGGCGAGCTGGTGCGAGACGGCCTGGAACGCCGACAGCGGCTTGCCGAAGGCCTTCCGCTCCGTCACGTGCGCCCACGTCTCCTCGAGCGTCACCTTCGCCACCGCCAGCACCTGCAGGCCGATGAGCGCGCGAGAGAAGTCGAAGCCCTGCATCACCTGCACGAAGCCCTTGCCCTCGTCCCCCAGCAGGTGGCTCGCCGGCACGCGCACGCCCTCGAAGAAGAGGGAGCCGCGGCCGATGGCGCGCTGCCCGTGACAGTCGAACCGCGTGCGCGTGATGCCCGGCAGGTCCATCGGCACGAGGATGGCCGAGACGCCCTTCGCGCCCGAGCCTTTCGCGCCGGTGCGCGCGAACACCACGCTCGCGTCGGCCTGGTCCGCCGCCGAGATGGACGTCTTCTCGCCGGTGAGCACGTACGAGCTGCCGTCGCGCTCCATCTTGAGCTCGAGGCTGGCGGCGTCGGAGCCACCGCGCGGCTCGGTGAGCGCGATGGACAGCATCGCCTGGCCGGTGGTGAGCCGCTCGAGCCACGGCCGCGCGACGTCGGGCCGCCCGTACCGCGCGAGGATGTGCCCGGTGAGCGACGCGAGCAGGTTCACGTACGAGAACGAGAGGTCGGCGCGGGCGATCTCCTCGTGAATGACGCCGCTCGCGAGGCTCGACAGCCCCTGGCCACCGAACGCGGCCGGCAGCTCGGGCGCGATGAGGCCGAGCGCGCCGAGCTCACGAACGAGCGCCTTGTCGAGCGTGCGGGTGCGGTCGCGCTCGAGGAAGCCCGGGGCCACCCGCTCGGTGGCGAAGCGGCGCACCTGGGCCTGGAGCGCCTCGAGCGAGGCGTCGAAGTACGGAGCGTGCATGGTGGCTCTCCTCAGCGCGGGCTGCGGAAGTCGGGCTTGCGCTTCTCCTGAAACGCCTTCACGCCCTCCTTCGACTCCGCCGTCTCGTAGAAGAGCTTGAGCGCGTACATGCCCATGCCGGCGATGCCGTTCTGGTGCGCCGTGTCCATGTTGAACGAGCGCTTCGCGATGGCGATGGCGGTGGGGCTGCGCTCGAGCAGCTCGTCGCACCACCGCTGCACCTCGGCGTCGAGTTGGTCGTGCGGCACCACCGTGTTCACGAGGCCCATCGCGAGCGCCTCGGCGGCGGTGTAACGGCGGCAGAGGTACCACAGCTCGCGCGCCTTCTTCTCACCCACCACCCGCGCGAGGAACGCGGTGCCGTAGCCCGGGTCGACCGAGCCCACCTTCGGGCCCACCTGGCCGAACACCGCCTTCTCGGACGCGATGGTGAAGTCGCAGATGGTGCACAGCACGTTGCCGCCGCCGATGGCGTAGCCCTGCACGCGCGCGATGACGGGCTTGGGCACGTCGCGAATGCAGTTGTGCAGCTCCTCCATGGGCAGGCCGATGGTGCCGCGGCCGTCGTACTGGCCGGCGTGCGCCGACTGGTCGCCGCCGGTGCAGAACGCTTTCTCGCCGGCGCCCGCGAGCACGATGGCGCCGATCGACGGGTCCCACCCGGCCTTGCCGATGGCGTGGATCAGCTCGTCACACGTGCGCCCGCGGAACGCGTTCATCTTCTCCGGGCGGTTGATGGTGATCCACGCCGCGTGGTTCTTCACTTCGACGATGAGGTCTTCGTAGGTCATGGCAGTCGTCCTCGTGGTGGTTCAGCCGTTCATGGTGAGCCCGCCCGACACGCTCAGCACCTGGCCGGTGACGAACGCGGCGTCGTCGCTCGCGAAGAAGAGGATGGCGCCCGGCAGGTCGTCGGGCTGGCCGAGGCGGCCGAGCGGGATCGAGCGGGTGAACGCCTCGACCAGCTTCTCGGGGTTGCCCGCGCCGCGCTTGTAGTCCTCGAAGAGCGCCGTCTCGGTGGGGCCCGGGCAGACGACGTTGCAGGTGATGCCGTGCCGCGCGTGCTCGCGGGCGATGGTCTTCGAGAACGACACGAGCCCGCCCTTGCAGGCCGCGTAGACCGCCTCGCCCGACGAGCCGACGCGCGCCGCGTCCGAGGCGATGTTGACGATGCGGCCCGTCTTGCGCTCGACCATCGAGGGCAGCACCGCGTGGTGCAGGTGCAGCGGGCCGACGAGGTTGACGGCGAGCAGGCGCTGCCACTCCTCGGGCGCCGTCTTCGTGAACGGGCGGAACACGTCCCACCCGGCGTTGTTCACCAGCACGTCGACCGGCCCCAGGCTCGCCAGCGTCGTCGAGAGCGCCTGGTCGACGCTCGCGCGGTCGGTGACGTCACAGCGCACCGCGACCGCCGCGCCGCCCGCTGCGCGAACGCTGGCCGCCACCGCCTCGGCCGCGTCGAGCCTGAGGTCGAACACCGCCACCTTCGCGCCCTCGGCGCCGAAGCGCCTCGCGGTCGCGCCCCCGATGCCGCCGCCGCCGCCCGTCACCACCACCACCTTGCCGTCAAAGCGTCCCATGAGCAGTCCCTCGCAAATGCGTCAATATGTTGACGCAATGCCTACCGCGATCGTGCGTGCGGACGCAAGGGGCGTCTGCTACGAGGTCGCCATGTCCACCGTGGAGAAGCGGGACCGGAGGCCCGTCCAGGCCCGCCTCGAGCAGGCCAACCGGCTGTTCTTCAAGCTCTACCAATGCGCCAATATGTTGCACAAAACCGGCACCCGGGCGGTCGAGGCCGAGGGGCTGACGACCCAGCAGTGGGCGGTGCTCGGCGCGCTCTCGCGGGAACAGGCGCGCGGCGGCCTGAGCGTCGGAGAGCTCGCGCGCTACCTGCTGGTGAGCCGGCAGAACCTGTCGGGCCTGCTCGCGCGCATGGAGCGGGACGGCCACGTGCAGGCGTCTCCCGATGGCCAGGACCGTCGCTCGCGCCTGGTGACGATGACTCCCGCCGGCCGGCGGCTGTGGGAGAGACGCGCCCAGCCGAAGATTCACGACTTCTACGAGCGGGCGCTGCAGGGCCTGTCCGACGAGGACGTCACCCACGCGCTCCACTACCTGCTCAGGCTGCTCGAGAACCTGAAGAGCCTCGATGAGGGTGCTGACGCGACCGATGGCTGAGCCGACGCTGCGCTCGACCCTGCGCAGGGGCTGATCAGAACGCCGGCCCGACGGTGAAGCGCAAGATGGGCTGCGGTCCCCAGTTGCCGGTGCCGGGCCGCTGGAAGCCCGGCAGGAAGATGACCGGAGCCTGCGGCTGAATGCCCAACACCGTCATGCCCGCGTCCACGGTCGGCTGGTACCAGACCTGCAAGCCCGCGCCGACGGAGAGCGCGAACGAGCCGCGCGGCCTGAACACGTACCCGAAGAGCGCGCCGGGCCCCACCAGCAGCGTCTGCACGCTCGAGAAGTAGAAGACCGAGCCCTGGACGTCGAGGAACGCGCCGTCGAGCGCGCGGTTGGAGACGTACACGCGAAGCCCCAGGTCGACCCCCACCTGCAGCACCAGGCTCGCGCCGATGGCTCCAAAGACCGTCACCGAGTTCGAGATGGCCTTCTCGAGCTCGAAGGACAGGTGCGTGGCGAAGAGGCTCAGGGGCGCGAAGTGCAGAATGGTGGTGCGCTCGGGCTCGGCCGGCGGCGTGGGCTTCGTCGGCGGAGCAGGCGCGACCTCGACGGGCACGTCGCTCGAGAACACCGGCGGCAGCGTGGGGCCCGGCGTGCCTGCGTCCACTGGCGCCACCACCGGCAGGGGCGGCGCGGGCAGCGGCGGCGGTCCCTCGGGCGGAGGGCTCTGCACCAGCAAGAGGGCGAGCAGCAGCGCGGGCACGGGCGGCACTGTCGCGCGTTCGCCGGTGGCGGTCACGCAGCGCGGCTGGATGTGGAGAGATAGTCCACATATGTTCTCCACATGAAGACCATTCAGATCACCATCGACGACCAGCTGCTTCGGAGCGCCGACAAGGACCCGGAGGTGAAGCGCGACGGGCGGAGCGCGGTGATCCGGCGGGCCCTGGCCGCGTACCTCGCCCGCAAGCGGCGCACGCAGCTCGCCGAGGCCTACCGGCGCGCCTATTCCAGCAAACCACCAGACGAGCTCTCCGGGTGGAGCGAGGAGGGCGCATGGCCCGAGGAGTGAGGCGCGGGGAGATCTGGCTCTACGAGTTCAAGCGCCCGGACAAGCGCCGGCCGGTGCTCGTCGTCTCGCGGGACGAGGCGATCGCGGTGCTCCCGCGAGTCATGGTCGCCCCCATCACCTCGACGATCCGCGACCTGCCCAGCGAGCTCCGGCTCGACACCCGCCACGGGCTCAAGAGCCCGAGCGCCGTCACCTGCGACGCCATCCAGACCGTCGAGAAGGCGCAGCTACGGCAGTACGTCAGCGCGCTCTCGGCCAGCGAGCTGCGAGCCGTGTGCGCGGCCGCGGCGGTGGCGCTTGGCTGCAGCGACGGCGCACCTTGAGTCAGGCTCACGAACTCTTTCGTCGCGTCCGCCGTGCGCAGACCTGTCACAGTGACGCACGTGACTGCTGCCGATCGCGCCCGTGTCTTGCAGTCCATCCCCATCTTCGAGGGGCTGTCGCCAATCGACCTCGACGTCATCGGCGCCCGCATGTCGGAGCAGTCGTTCGTGAAGGGCTCGGCGGTCTTCCGCGCCGGCGACCCGGGCGACGCCATCTTCTTCCTCGTCCGCGGCACCGTCGCCATTCGCGACGGCCAGCGCGTGCTGGTGAAGCTCGACGCCCCCGAGTGCTTCGGCGAGCTCGCGGTGCTGTCCAACGAGGCCCGCAGCGCCGACGCCATCTGCGAGTCGTCCTGCGACGTGCTGAAGCTGAAGGCGAACGAGTTCAACGAGCTCATCGCCACGCGGCCGGCGGTGCAGCGGCAGATGATGCTGACGCTCGTGAAGCGCGTGCGGGAGGCGGGGCGGCGCTCGCGCTGAGGCCGGCCGCGTTGCCACGCCTGCGGGTCGTCTGAGACACTCGGCACCCCGGGGGAACCGCACGTGGCCGCGAAAGAGGACCAGCTCGTCTTCGGCACCACCCTCGAGGGCCTCTACCAGCGCGGCCTCAAAGGGAAGCTGCCGCCCACGCTCGTGGCTCAGCTCGCGGCCATGGGCCTCGACGTGACGAAGCCGCTGCTGCCTGCGTACCCGCGCGCGCTGGTGCACGCTGCCATCACCCACACCGCGAAGAGCCTCTTCCCGACGTTGTCGATGTCCGACGCGATGTACCGCGTGGGCCAGCACGTCACCTCGGGGCTCAAGGCCACCACCATCGGCTCCGCGACGCTCGCCGTCGTGCGCCTCATCGGCCCGCGCCGCACCATGCACCGGCTCGCGCGCACCTTCCGCTCGACGAACAACTACATGAACGTCACGCTGCGTGAGCTCACACCGTCGGCCTTCGAGCTCGACCTCGAGCCGTCGAACGAATTCCCCTCGTACATGCAGGCGGTGATGGAGGACATGCTCACCATCGCCGGCGCCACCGAGCTGCGCGTCGCCGTGGCCACGCACGACAAGGTGACCGAGCGCTGCACCTACCGCATCAGCTGGACGTGACGTCCTTTCCGTCCCGCTGCGGGTGCACGCCCAGCTCGTTCATCAGCCGGTGCAGGTAGGTGCGCTGCAGGCCCAGCTCACGCGCGGCCTGGCTCACGTTGCCGTTGGTGCGCGCGAGGGTCTCGGCGACGAGCTCGGTCTTGAACTGCAGCACCTCGTCGTGGAAGCCGGCGCGACGGCGCGTGCGGGCTGACAGCATCGCGATCTCCCGCGGCAGGTGCGCGAGCGACAGGCCGCCCAGGGCCAGCGCCC
This sequence comes from Myxococcaceae bacterium, assembly GCA_016793095.1. Classification (GTDB taxonomy): domain Bacteria; phylum Myxococcota; class Myxococcia; order Myxococcales; family Myxococcaceae; genus Xiheimicrobium. The sequence goes on from JAEUJQ010000073.1 coordinate 209,991, forward strand.
GCCGCAGCACCGCCTCGAGCTCGGCCACGTTGCCGGGCCACCCGTAGCGCTCGAGCGCTGACAGCACGCCCGGAGCGACCGTGTGCGCGGTGCCCAGCTTCGTGAGCAGCTCGCCGGTGAGCGCCCCGATGTCCTGCGCCCGGTCCTTCAAGGCTGGCAACGTCACCTGCACGACCCCCACCGTCGAGGCGGCCGCGGGCTCCAGCGGCCCTCGCGTCGTGGAGATCCAGAACACGTCGGGCTTGCCACGCACCAGGTCGACCAGCTCGTCCAGCGCGCCGGCGTCCGCCAGCTCGAGGTGCTCGACGACGAGGGTGCCCGTGTAGCCCTTCTTCAGCAGCCCCTTCACCGTCGCGAGGCCGTCGCTCGCCTCGATGGCCACGAAGGGCGTGCGCGCGAAGCCCCCAGCCCGGTGCAGGTGACGCGCGAGGTGCGTGGCGCCAGCTCCCTGCGGGCCAGCCACGAGGGTCGGCAGCCGCTTCGACGCCGAGCGCTGCACGACCGCGCCCACCGAGCGCATCACCTCGGACTCGCCGATGAGCGGTGACTCGGGGCAGGACACCTCGAGGGCCTGCCACGCGCGCTGCAGCTGCTCGGCGTCGGCCTCGCTCGAGCGCGAGAAGTGGATGAGCTGCTCGATGAGCAACTGCATGAGGTCCGCGGCGATCTTCACCTCGCGCACGTTGAGTGACGGCGTCTGCCGCAGCTGCGCCAGCGCCTCGTCGAAGCCCGGCGCCCAGCCCTGGCGCGCGGCCCGGTGCGCGACCGCCTGCTCCTCCTCGAAGACGTGCTCGGCGCGCATGAAGCCACAGGTCGCGATGAGCCCCATCAACTGCCCGTCGATGACGATGGGCGCGCCGAGCGTCTGCAGGCCGATGTGACAGGGCCGCTGCGTGAAGTCGCCCGACGACAGCTTCCGCGTCGAGAACAACCCCGCGCCCGCCGACAGGCACGCCTTCATGCCCTTCTTCGCGTCCGTGCAGATGCGCGTACAGAGCGCGTTGCTGGTGGGCATGAACTGCCCGGCCGGGATGCCCTCGATGCGCGCCTTTGGAGAGACGAACAGGAACGTGAGGCCCAGGCTCTCACGCACCTTGTCGGTCAGCTTCCGGACGACCGGGTGGCGGGACAACGCGTCGAGGTCGAGCTCAGCCATGCCGGCCCGATGTGTATCTCGGAAGCGACAGGACCGGGAAGGGCCGGTGGGCCGCGCATCGACACGCTCATTCGGCGAGCGGAGCGCTCCTCGTGGCGCTCGCGCACCTTCGCCAGGGTGGGCAGGTCTGCACGAGCAGACTTCATCGACGCTTCGCGGAAGGCTTCTTCGCTGCGCGTGCGGGCTGCTTCGCGGCCGGCGTGGTGAAGGTCGCGGCCGATGCCCGCACCAGCTTCTTGAACACGGCGGCGCTCGGCAGGTCCTTGAGGCTGGTCGCCGAGATGGCCGCCGGCATCGCGCTCTTGAAGTCGGCCTTCCACAGCAGCACCTTCGCGTGCGCCTTGAACCCCGCGATGGACGCGAACAGGCGACGCCCGTCGAGCAGGAAGAAGGGCCCCTTCCACTTGATGGTCTCGGTGAGGCCGGGCACCGCCGCGTGCAGGCGCCTTCGCAGCTCAGTCAAGATGGGGCGCGCGAACGGCTGCGCGTTCTGGATGTACGCGTCGACGCGGGGGTCGGACTTCGGCACGGAGCTCCTCCGGTGGGACGCCGACTCTACGACGCGCGCCGGCGAACGCAGCGCTTGCCACGGGCCGACCGTCGGGCAGCATCCCGCCCATGCGAATGCTCCCCTCGACGTTGCTCCTGCTGACGGCGTGTGGTGGCTCGGCGACCGACCTGTCCCTCAACGTCGCGTGGAAGTTCGAGAGCGGCGACTGCGCGTCGAACCAGGTGGACAAGGTGCGGGTCAGCTGGGGCCCGGCCGGCGCCGCGATGCAGGACGTCGAGTTCCCGTGCACGGCGGGGCAGGGGAAGCTCGGGGAGTTCGGCGCGATGGGCGGCTCGTACGGCATCACCGCCGTCGGCCTCGACGCGGCGGGCGTCGCGCGCTTCCGCCACTTCAGCTCGACCGTCACCGTCTCACCCAAGGGCAACGGCGGAGCGCCGGTCGACCTCACGCTCAAGCCGAAGCCCGCCGACGTGGTGGTGAACTGGCGCCTCGGCACCGGTGGCGGCTGCCCCACTGGCGTCGTGCTGCCGTACTTCCTCACCCTCTACCGGCCGCCGGCGATGATGGGCGGCGCCCTCACCCAGAAGGTGACCGAGAAGCAGGAGAGCTGCAGCGCGCGCACGACGACCCTCACCAACGTCGCGCCCGGAGACTACGTCGTCGAGCTCGACAGCCGCGCCGTCACGCCGATGGTGAAGGGGACGCGCCCCGTCACTGTGCGCAACGGCGAGAACGCCACCGTCGACTTCCAGCTGTGACGCGGGCGCTCACGACGCCCAGGTGATCTCCCACTCGGTCAGCTCGCCCCTCACCATCACCTCGACCACGTCGCCCACCCTGCGGCCGATGAGGGCCTTGCCGAGCGGCGAGCCGGGCGTCACCACGTGCAGGAAGCCGTCTCCACCCGGGCCGGTGAGCTCCTCGCCCGCGCCGGCCGGAGCGACGAACAACGTCTTGCCGGCGTCGCCGTCTTCCACCTCGACGAGCGCGCCGAGGCCGATGCGCTCGCCCTTCCTGAGCGCCGCGGGCTTGAAGTCGGCCGCCGCGGCCCACGCTGACTCCGCCGCCTCGAGGCGCTGCTTCGCTGCCTGGGCGATGTTCACGGCGCGCGGGGCCCCCGACTTCGCGTCGACGCGCGCGTCTTCGAGGTAGCGCAGGGCCTGGTCGTAGGTGGCGCGCAGCTTCGTGGTGAGCTGCGCCGCGAGGAAGTGCTTGTCCATGGGCCGAACGGTAGCGGCGTTCGCGGGCGCCTCAAGAAACGGGCTGGCCCCGCTGACCGGTCACTTCTCGTCGAGCGCGCGTGAGAGCACCTGCGCGGTGAAGTGCACGAGCGGGATGACGCGCTGGTAGTTCATGCGCGTGGGGCCGATGACGCCCACCGTGCCCACCACCGTCTCGGACGGACCGTACGGGCTGACGATGACGCTCACGTCGCCCTGCGACGAGAACTCGCTCTCCGCGCCGATGAAGATCTGCATCTCCCGCGCGCGCTGCACCCGATCGAGCAGCTGCAGCAGCTTGTGCTTCTCGTCGAGCGCACGGAAGAGCGCCTTCATGCGCTTCACGTCCTCGGCGAACTCGGGCTGCTCCAGGAAGGTGCCGGTGCCCTCGACGACGAGGCGCTCGTTCGACGACACGTCGGTCGCGGCCGCGCCCAGCCTGAGCGCCCGCGCGGTGACCGCGTCGTACTGCATGCGCTGCGCCTCGAGCTCCTGGAGGATGCGCCCACGCACGTCCTCGATGGCGAGGCCCTGCTTCAGAATCTCGTTGAGGTAGTTCGCCGACGTGACGAGCTCGTCGGGCGTCACCGGGAAGTCGAGGGTGAGCAGCTTGTTCTGCACCTGCCCGCCCGAGGACACGAGAATCGCGAGCACCTTGTCGCCCTTCATGCGCACGAACTCGATGCGCGTCAGCGTCGCCGCCGACGGCCGGGGAATCAGCACGACGCTCGCGTGATGGGAGATCTGGTGCAGCACGCGCCCGGCCTCCTGCAGGCGCTCCTCCACCGTCGTGTTTGCCAGGCCCTCTTCGATGGCCTTGCGCTCCTTCGGTGAGGGGTCCGAGAGCTGGAGCAGCGTGTCCACGAAGAAGCGGTAGCCCTGGTCGGTCGGCACGCGGCCGGCCGAGGTGTGCGGCTTCTCGAGGTAGCCGAGCTCTTCCAGCTCGGCGAGCACGTTGCGCATCGTCGCCGGTGACACCTCGAAGTCGCCCCGGCGCGTGAGCTGCTGCGAGCCGACGGGCTCACCGGTGCTGATGAACTCCTGCACCACCGCCTTGAGCACGTCGCGCGTGCGGTCGTCGATCTCGTCCGGCATCTCGTCGGTGATTGTGGGAAAAGCGGCGCAGCGGCGCAACTGCCGAGCGGAGAGTCTCCATGTTCCGAACCCCTGTGTGGCCCCGGCCCCTGTTCGCCGCCGATGGGGGCGCCGCGCGCTGCTTCTTCCTCGTGTACTCGCCGCGGCCGTTCCCCACGCCGGAAGACGGCACCATGCCGATGGACTGGGCGGACTGGTGCCCGTTCGACGAGTGGGCCGCAGGCGTCGAGTGGGGCTTCGTCGAGCGGCGCAACGCCCCCGACCTCTTCAGCAGCGTCGAGGAGGCCGCGCGGCTCGCGCTCGACGCCCCGGCCTCGGGCATGACGCCGGCGCTGTCGGCCGCGCTCGGCGACGCGGGGTTCGGCGCCCGAGTGGTGGCCACCGTCGTCGATCCGCCCGACCTGGGCTACCTGCAGTTCGCCTGGGCGGTGGTGCGCTGGCTGCTCGAGTCGGGGGCGACGGTGGTGTTCGACGTCGAGCGCGCGCGCTGGTGGAGCCGCGACGAGGTCCTCGGCTGGCACCGGGCCGGTTGGCCTGACGGCCGCAAGTTCCAGCTCGAGCGGGAGGTTGGCGTGAGCGTCGCGCCGCTCGAGGGCGCGCCACGGTGGCGGGTCGAGACGCACGGCCTGGGCAAGTTCGGGCGCCCGGACCTGCTGCTCGACGTCGAGAGCGACGAGACGGGCGACCTCTTCGCGCAGGAGCGCCGCGCGACCCTGCCGGCCTGGGCGACGGCGGCGGTGGAGCAGCTCGCCACGGAGGCCGCGCTCGGCCGGGCCATCGCGCCGGGCCACACGTTCGCGCTCGGCACGCTCCGCTTCGACCTCGAGCCCGAGGGGGAGCTGCTGCGGCTGGTCCACCGTCGGCCGTGACCCGGAGCGTGGAACCGACCTGGTGGCCCGCGCGTTCCGACGGCGATGGTCACCGCGCTCCTCGCCCTCAGCCTCACCGTCTCGCCCGGGTACGACGAGGCCCGCCAGGCGCTGGCGGCGAGGCGCGACGAGCTCTCGGCGGTCTGGAGGCGGGACCGGGCGAAGGCCCGCGCGGAGGCACGGCGGGCGCTGCTCGACTACCTCGATGACGGCGCCTTCCCCGCCTGGAGCGGCACGCCCTGGGCCTTCTACGGCACGACGACGACGCCAAAGGAAGGCGCCATCGCCTGCGGCTACTTCGTCACCACGGTGCTCGAGCAGGCGCACTTCAAGCTCGAGCGCGTGAAGCTGGCGCAGCAGGCCTCGGCGTACCTCGTCTCGACGCTCGCGCGCGGCTCGAAGGTGGAGTGGTTGCGCCCGAAGGATGCCGCCTCGGCGCTGGCCGACATGAAGGCCCGCTTCCCCGAGGCGCAGCTGCTCGTCGTCGGCTTCGACCTGCACGTGGGCTTCGTGCGCCTCGACGGCGATCGCGCGGCGTTCTGCCACTCGTCGTACCTCGAGCCCGGCGTCGTCACCTGTGAAGACCCGCTCACCGCCGGTGCGTTCGTGTCGTCGCTCTACGTCGTCTCGGACACGCTCACCGACGCGCTGCTCGACGACTGGCTGTTGGGGCGAGACGTGCCCTCGGTGTTGCCAAAGCGCCCGCGCCGTTCCTGACGGGGCGGCGGTCTGCGACAGTCCGGGCGCGTGCCCTGGTTCGTCTACATCGTCCGCTGCCGTGACGGCACGCTCTACACGGGCGCGACCAACGACCTCGCCCGGCGCGTGGCCGCGCACTCGGCAGGCAAGGGCGCGCGCTACACCCGCTCCCGCGCGCCGGTGGTGCTCGTGTGGAGCCGCCGCAAGCGCGACAAGCCCTCGGCCCTGCGCGAGGAGTACCGCGTCAAGCAGCTGTCGCGTGCCGAGAAGCTCGTCCTCGTCACTCCGAAGCGGCGGGGACGATGACGATTCCGCCGCGGCTCCGCCTGGGCCTGCTGCTGAAGGGCCTGCTGCTCGCGTCGCTGGGCCTCGGCTTCTTCACGCTCGCCATCGCGGGCCTGCGCGCCGACTGGTCGCTGCCCGCCCGGCTGGCCTTCGCCATCGTGTTCGGCGCGCTCGGCCTCTTCCCGTCCAGCGTCTGCCGCCTGGCGTTGCTCGACGCCTTCCTCGGGCGCGCGGTCGAGGTGCGCGGCGCCGTTGCCCTCGACGAGCGGCAGCGTCGGGCCGGCTACTCCCTGCGCCTGCCCGACGGCCACTTCGCCGAGTTCCTCGTGCGCAACCCGTGGGCGCCGCTCGTGCCCGGCGCCAGCTACTCCGTCATCATCGGAGTGCACTCGCGCGTCATCGTCGCTCCGCCGCAGCGAGCCACGGAAACCCGGTCGGGGTGAGTGAGAGCGCAGGGCGCGGCACCGAACCTGGGCGGGTGCGCCCGGCGGCACGTGAAACAGCGAGGGTCGTCCCGGGCTGGCGCACCCGGAACGACCCTCACGAACCACTTCAGGGAGTCTCGCTCAGCGCAGGTTGCGCGCCGCACCCATCGCGACCTCACCCATCGACTTCAGCGCGTTCTGCATCGTCGTCCAGAAGGTGTTCATCTGCTGCTGCGCGTGCTGGAAGGCGTACATGTCCTCCTGGTACTTGTTCTGCGCCGCGAGGTCCTTCGGGTCCTTCGGAGGGGTCGGGTAGGCCGGGAAGCCGCCGTTGTAGGTCGGTCCGCCGCTCCCCGACGTGGGCGAGGTGCTGCCAGACGAGGGAGCGGGCGCTGAGGGCGAGGTCCCCGACGAAGGCGCCGTTCCCCCGGTGCCGGTCGAGCCCGTGCCGCCCGTCGTGGGCTGCGTCGCCTGGTGCTGCAGGGCCGCGGCGATGTAGCTGACCAGGTCCTGGGCGAATCTGTTGAGCGCCGCAAGGTCCTTCGGGTCCTTTGGCGGAGTCGGCTGGGAGAGGTTGGGAGGCAGGTTGCCGCCCGCGACGACGTCCTTGAGCTTCGCGAGCAGCCCGTCCACCTTGCTCTGCAGGGACGTGAACCGGGCCATGAACTCCTTCATCTGCTCGGCGTATCTGGCTGTCAGGTCGGACGGCGCAGGCTGCGGCTGCGGCTGGGGCGGGAGCTGGCGCGGCCAGGGCGGGCGAATGCACCCCCCACCGCCGATGGGCAGCCGGCCGCCGGGCACCAGCGACAGGATGAGGCGGATGTCGCTCTTCGCGTCGGCGCTCACGTTCGGATCGCGCAGCTTCGCGGTGAGGTACGAGCGCTCGGTCGAGGACAGGTTGCCGTCCTTGAAGATGTTCCGCAGCACGCGCTGCATCTCGGAGCGGCCGATGCGACCGTCGTCCTTCTTGAAGTGGGCGTCGAGCGCCGAGAGGCGGGCGCGGTCGGTGAAGCCCAGCCGCTGCGGCAGGTTCGCGGCGGGCGGCAGCCGCCCCGAGGCGTGCGACGCGTCTGCCGACCGCCCGAGGAAGTTGTTGAGCGCGGCCTTCGCGCCGGCGTCGAAGCTGTTGTTGCCCCGCGAGCTCTGCGCCAGTTCACGCAGCGCTGCCAGCTCGGACGGCTGCACCCCACCCTGACGGGCCCGCGCGATGAGGGCGTTCGCCTCGGCGGTGGTGACGCGGCCATCGGCGCGCGCGCCGGCGATCTGCGAGCGCAGCTGCGCGCCCTGGACGAAGTTGCGGATGTTGTTGTGAAGGACCGTCATGGCGTTCTCCAGAAGAGTGGAACAACTGAGTGGAGAGACGCCCTGCGCCGCGTCGGTGGGACATTCCCACTGAACACCTTTCGAATCGGCGTGTTATGCCCGTGCCGTGACCTTCGTGCTCGTCGGACTCGCCCTTCAGCTCGTCGCGGTCGTCTGCTGGGTCTTCATCTTCGCCCACGCCTTTCAGCGCAGCCTGGGCACGGGCGTGATGGTGTTGCTGCTCCCCATCTACAACGTCGTCTATGCCTTCACGCAGTTCGAGCACCGGCGCAAAGGGCTGATCCTCGCCGGCGCCATCGGCGCGCTCGTGCTCGCGGTCGTGCTGAGGACGTTCGGAAACGCGCTCGTCCGCTCGTGAGCGCCCTCCTTCCGGTGGGGCGCCGAACGCCCGGAATTCGCGCGTGTGGGCGACTTCGGGAGTAAGGTGTGCCTGCCTGCGCAACCTCTCATGGGCGCGCGGGTTTCAGCGATGTGCGCTTCGACCCGCTGGGCGCGAGCCTGGCCACCCCGATTGAGCTGGTGCGAACGGTGAGCTCGCCCTCGCAGACCAGCCCGTCCACCCATGGTGCTGTCGTGGACTCGATGGACTTCGACCTGAGCGGCGCCGAGCTCGGGCCCTGGCACCTCGAGCGCCTGCTGGGCGAAGGCGCGATGGGGAAGGTGTACCTGGCGAAGCACCAGCGCATCGGACGGGTCGCGGCGGTGAAGGTGCTCAAGGCCGAGCACGCGAAGAACCCCGACCTCGTGCAGCGCTTCATCGCCGAGGCCACCGCCGTGAACGCCATCCGGAACGAGCACATCGTCGAGGTCTACGACTTCGGCGAGCAGCCGCAGCCCGACGGCTCGGCGCTCGCCTACTGCGTGATGGAGCTGCTGGAAGGCAGGCCGCTGTCCGAGGTGATGCAGCAGCACTTCACCATCGCGCGCACGGTGCGGCTCGGCTGGCAGCTCGCGAAGGCGCTCCACTCCGCGCACGAGATCGGCGTCGTGCACCGCGACGTGAAGCCCGAGAACATGTTCCTGCACCGGAAGGGTGACGACGTCGAGTTCCTCAAGGTGCTCGACTTCGGCGTCGCCAAGCTCCTCAAGCCCATCGGCGACCTCCCGCAGTCGGGCACCGCCGCAGGCATCGTCATCGGCACCCCCGAGTACATGGCGCCCGAGCAGGCCCTCGGCGCACCCACCGATCGGCGCGCCGACCTCTACGCAGTGGGCCTGGTGTTGTACGAGCTCATCTCAGGCGTGCAGCCCTTCCACGCCGACACCTTCGGCAAGCTCGTGGTGGAGATCACCTCGAAGCCGCCGCCGCCGCTGCCTGACAAGACCGCGCTCGGCGAGGTCGTGCACCCCACGCTCAAGCGCATCATCACGCGCTGCCTCGAGAAGGAGCCCGATCGCCGCTTCCAGACGGCAGAGGAGCTCGCCCACGCGCTCGAGCCCTTCGTCACCGGCGCGCCCGTGCGAGAGCTCGCGCCAACGCCGATGCCGAGAATGCCCGCGCTGTTGCCTTCGCCGAACGAGGCCGATGACGCGCTCGTCGTGCAGCGCTCGAAGGCGCCGGTGGTGGTCGCGGCCTCGGTGGTGCTGGCGCTCCTGGGTGCCGGGGTGCTGCTCTTCATGCCGCCGATGGAGCGGGCCGCGCCCCCCTCGCCGGTCGTGGTCCCGCCGAGCCTCCCCGAGGTGACCGCCGTCGTACCCCCCGGGCCCGCCAGGGTGTGGCTCGAGGTGAGCAGCACGCCACCCGGCGCCGAGGTCGTGCGCGCTGACTCGATGGTGCTGCTCGGCGTGACGCCGTTTCGCATCGAGCTCGAGACGGCCGCGTCGGTCCCCCTCGCCTTCGCGCTCGACGAACACCAGCCGCTCACCCGCGAGGTCTCGCTCAAGGCGAACGCGACCGTCTCGGTGGACCTGGTCCCCACCGTGAAGCAGGATGCGCCTACCGCGAAGCCGAAGGGACCTGGCGGGAAGAAGCCGGTGAGCCGAGATGGCGTCCTTGATCCATTCAGCCAGTAGCCTGCTCCGCTGGCTCCTGCTCGCGAGCCTCGCCGCGGCGCCGGTGGCGTTCGCGCAGAAGAAGCCCTCGGACGAGAAGGCTGCACGCGCCCTCTTCGCGGACGGGCAGAAGGCGTACGACCTCGGCGAGTTCGATCGCGCGCTCACGCTGTACTCCGAAGCGTACAAGCTCAAGGCGCTCCCGGGCTTCCTCTTCAACATCGCGCAGTGCCACCGCCAGCTGGGGAACTACGAGCGGGCTGCGTTCTTCTTCGGGCGCTTCATCGACAACACGAAGCCCGAGGCGGCCAACGTCGCGCTGGCCACCGAGCTGAAGGCGGACATGGAGCGCAGGCAGGCCGAGAAGCTCGACGCCGAGAAGAGGGCTGCGGACGAGGCGAGAGCCGAGGCGGAGAAGCGAGCCGCCGAAGCGAAAGCGAAGGACGCGCCGATCGCGCCGCCACTCACCCCCGGTGAACTCCCGCAGCTGCCGCCCCCGCCTCCACCGGCCGTCGAGCCGGAGCCCGTGACGAAGCAGGCGTGGTTCTGGATCGTGGTCGGGGGCGCGGTGGTCGCGACCGCTGCCGGCGTGACGACGGGCGTGCTGCTCAGCCAGCCCCGAGAGGTGATGTACGTGCCGCGAACCACCTCGCTGCCCGACATCGATGGGAGGCGCTGATGCGGCTCGCGGCGCTCCTCGGCGGCCTCGCGCTCGGTTCTGGCGTGGCATCGGCCTGTGGCACCGTCACCGAGGTCGGGCCCACGGCCATCGTCCTCGAGGTGTACTTCAACGAGAGCCGTGGCACGAAGGCGCTGCTCATCTCGGGGACCGCGGAGCTCGACGGAGTGCCCGTCAACGTCTTCCCCACCAGCCAGCGGCCAGAGCAGCTCACCGGCGCGCCGTTCCCGGTGCCCCAGACGGTGCGCGTCCTGCTCAACGACAGCCGTGGCGGCGTGCCCGTCCAGGTGACGGTCATCGGCCTCAACTCCGATGGCGACCCGGTCGAGGCAGCGACGCAGCCGGTGACCCCGCTCGCCCGCAAGGAGGTCAGCCTCACGATCACGCTGCGGCCCTTCACGGACCAGGTGGACGGCGGCGCGTCAGACGCAGGCATCGGCTTCGACGCGGGCACTCGCGACGCCGGTGTGCGCTGCACGTGCCCAACCGGGTGCTGTGACGCCAGCGGCGGCTGCGCGATGCCCATCGTCCTTCCGCTCGGCTCGCAGCAGCAGCTGGCGATCATCCTCTCAGGGCCGACCAACCAGTTCTGCACGGGCATCTGCTACCCCGGCCGCGCGAACGCCTTCAGCAACGGCGCGTGCCTGTGCGGTTCGACGCCGACCTGCGGCGACGGGCTCCGGTGCGGCAGCGCGTCGGGCGGTCGGTGCCTCTGCGACCAGTCGTCGGGCTGCCGAGGGTGCTGCGCAGCGAACGTCTGCGACAACACCCGCGTGTTGTGCGGGAACGCCGGCAACGCGTGTCAGCGCTGCGAGGGCGTCGCGAACACGTGCCAGCTGTCGGGGCGGTGATCGGTGAACGCCTGCGTCCCTCCCTCTCCTGTCACACAGGGCCAGTGCTGTTCGGGAACGGGCATGGTGAGCGCCCGGTGGCCGACCTGCACCAACGCAGCCGGTGACTGCGTCGCCTGTGACGTGTTGCGCAGCAACGTGTGTCGCGCGGTGGCGGTCGGTCAATCGGGCCAGCCGTGCGGCTGTGGCATCACCGCTCAGTGCGGCGCCAACCAGCTCTGCCTGTGGATCAACGGCGCGGCCGCCTGCACCTCGCTCTGACGACGGCCCCGCGTCCCGCTGCCACATGACGACGCCGCCGTCCGCCGTGCGCCACGGCCGGCCCGAGAGGTCCATCGCGCACTGAGGGGGGCTGCTCGAACCACACGGTTGGCGCCGGTCCACCTGCATCCCACTGCTCGATGGTGCGACCGACATCGGGCTGGGTCGTCAGGCGAAAGAACGTCTCGCCGCAGTCGGTGCCCTGGACGAGCGCGAGCCAGGTCCACGCGCCCGTTGCCGAGGGCTCGACGCAGAGGTCCGAGCTGCTTCCGCAGAGTGGAACCGTTGCGAGCCCGTTCGGATACGCCCACTGCACGTGAGGGAGCCGCGCGTAGTCGCGCGCGAGCGTGCGCAAGTCGAGCGGCCAGAAGCTGACGGTGCGCCAGCCGGAGCGCGTGCCGCAGTCCCACGCCGTGTACGTGCCAGCGGCCACCTCGGCGGCTCCGACGGCGTCGAAGCCAATCATCAGGTCCGGCAGGAAGTCGGGAACGAAGCCGACCATCACGCCTGCTTCGCGAAGCTCGCCGACGAACGAGCTCTCACGCTCGGCGCGCGCGAAGGCAAGCCCCGACAGCCCGCCGCTGTTCGCACGCCTGGGCTATGAAGCAGCGCCCATGACGCCGACGCACCCGAACGCCGACGTGATCCGCCGGTTCTACGAGGCCTTCGACAAGCACGACGCCGAGGCGATGGCCGCCTGCTACGCCGACGACGTGCAGTTCGGCGACGCGGCGTTCCCCGACCTCAAGGGGAAGAACGCGGGCGACATGTGGCGCATGCTCTGCGAGCAGGGGAAGGACCTGCGCGTCGAGGCGAGTGAGATCGAGGCCGACGACACGCGCGGCAGGGCCCGATGGGTGGCCCGCTACACCTTCAGCGCCACCGGCAAGAAGGTGGTGAACGACATTCGGGCCGAGTTCCGCTTCCGCGACGGGCGCATCGTCGACCACCGCGACGCGTTCGACTTCGCCACCTGGGCGCGCCAGGCGCTCGGGCTGCCCGGGCTGCTGCTGGGGTGGACGAGCTGGCTGCAGAAGCAGGTGCAGCAGCGCGCCGCGAAGGGCCTCTCGTCGTTCCAGAAGAAGCGCGCGCGCGTCTGAAACCGGCCGTGGCCACGTCAGGCGTTGCGCAAGCGCGTGCGCAGTGAAATCACCCCGATGTCGCGCCGTGACACTCACGAAGTCGTCCCGCTGAGAAAGGACCCCTCGATGCGAACCCTCGTCGTCGCCGCCGCCCTCGCCACCCTGTCGCTGACGTCCTGCAAGAGCCGCGAAGAGAAGCTCAAGGCCGCCGAAGACGAGGGCAACCTGCTCGTCGCCACCAAGGCGAAGCTGCTCAAGGGCGCCGCTGACGCGGTGAAGAAGGAGGGCAAGGAGGCCGCCGAGTCCCTCGCGGAGGGCACCGGCGAGGTGGTGAAGGGCCTCGGCGCGGGCATCGAGAAGGGCTTCAAGGAGGTGAAGATCGCCGCCCACGAGTCGCTCGCGAGCCAGGGCCTCACGGCGACCCGGGCGACGCGTGGCGAAGCCGGCACGGCCGCGCACACCGTCACCGTCTACATGACGTTCGAGAAGGCGTGGACCGGCTCCGTCGAGCTGCGCGCCTACGACGCCGAGGACCGCGAGGTCGGCCGCGCGAAGGTCGAGCTCGCCGAGAAGGAGTCGAACGCGCACTACGTCGACTTCGTCTTCGACCCGCGCACCCCGCTGCTCACCGCGGGCAAGTTCGATCTGCGCGCCACGCCGAAGAGCTGACTTTCCGGCGCCTACTGCACGGTCAGCGTGAACGACCCGTCCGTGAGCGCGTTGCAGGTCCAGTTGCACTTCGCGAACCCGGGGCACTGGACGTACGCAAAGCCTGTCGACGCTCCGTACACGTCGTACGTTCCCGGGAGCTCGCCGGGCTGAACACGAAAGCGCACCAGCCCATCACGCACCTTCTCCCCGAGGGCGACTGCATTCGAGGACCGGCACGACGTCGATGAGGGCACCCACGGTGTACAGCCAGCGGGGAGCTGCTTCAGCGTGAGCGGCGGAAACGCGTCGATGGGCGTGTACTCGAGCTCGAACGTCTCTCCGGGGCGCACCGGCTTCGACGGCGAAGTGAACCACACGCGCGCGCACTGGAACGGAGGCCGCGCCGTCACCGTCGACTGCCCGTCGCTGAAGCGCAGCGCCTCGCCAGACTCGAGCGCCGCCACGATGGTCTCGGGTGATGCCGTCGTGCGGTAGGTGGTCGAGAGGCAGGTGGGAGACCCGTTGAACGCGCCGTCATCGCGCCAGGCGCCCGCCGAGACATCGACCAGCGTCACTCCCGCCAGTCGAACGTCGTAGCGGAAGTCGGTGCAGGTCTCCTTCGTCGTGCCCCTCACGTTCATGCTCACGTTGGGAGGCGAGAGGCTCATGAGCACGTCGATCTCCGCGCCACCGAGGCGCTCGACTCCGGGGCCGCACCCCACCGCGAGAGGGAGCAGCAGGAGCGGCGCGAGGCGATGGCAGGGCAGGGTGGTCATCAGCGGCTCCAGAGCAAGGTGAGGACCAACTGGACGAGGCGCGGAAACACCGACCGATGCTCGCATCGGTGCTGCCCCGGCGTGCAACGGATTGCACCATCGACCGGCACGCTGCACCCCGGTGCGCACGCTCGCCAGGTCAGGGCCGCCAGCGGCGGGTCGTCCGCTTTGTCGATGAGCCGCTCCTTCAAGAACAACCGCTGGAAGGCGCCGTCGATGTGGCGGCCGAACAAGCGCGCGCGCCACGCCGTGCACGAGGTGCTCAAGCTGGAGTCGCTGGCCCTGGCGGACGAGTGGCTCGAGGTGCTCGCCGACGTGCGCGAGGAACGCGGCCTGTCACTGCAGGCCCGGGTGCTGCGCCGCGGGGCTGATCTCGTGCTGCCCGTGGCCCCGCACGGCTTCAACTCACGCCTCCGCCGGTGAGGTGCTCCGGTCGCGTCTTCTCACCGGCTGAGAAAGCCGGGTGTCGCGCTCGGGTGACGGTCCTGGCGCGCGGTGGACAACGGGGCCCGGCTTCCGGGAAGAGGGAGCCATGGACTCCCGGCTCACCCTCGGCGTCTTGTTCCTGTTGACCGGCTGCGAGGCTGCCGCGCCGGCGACTGCATCCGTGTCCACCACCCGCTCGTCGCTCGAGGGCGCCTTCGAGCAGGCCGCGCGCGAGTACCAGGTGCCGGTCGAGCTGCTGAAGGGCATCGCGTGGGTCGAGACGCGCGTGTCGCAGAGCGCGAACCTCGAGTCCGCCACCGGTGGCCTGGGCCTCATGCAGCTCACCGAGCGCGAGGACTGGACGCTGCAGAGCCGCGCGATGGCGCTCACCGGCGTGTCGCGCGGGCAGCTCGCGGTCGACCCGGCCGCCAACGTTCGCGGCGCCGCGGCGGTGCTGCGCGAGCTCTTCGACCGCACGCAGCGTGACGAGCCCTCGCTCGACGCCCGCCAGGCAGGCGACTGGTACCGCGCGGTCTCGCTCTACATGGGCTTCACCTCGGCCGACGCGGCGCACGAGTGGGCCGCCGACGTCTACCGGGCCATCGCGAAGGGCTTCACCGCGAGCCAGCCCGACGGCGTCGTGGTGCAGGCCCCGACGTGGACTGCGTGGGAGCGCCACGCCCCAGCCTTCCAGACGCGCCGCGACGGCCTCGGCGACTACCCCGGCCGCGCCACCTACGTGCAGTCACCGAACCACACGAACGGCCGCTCGACCTACGAGTTCGTCGTCATCCACACCATGCAGGGCAGCTACTCGGGCTCGCGCTCGTGGTTCCTCAACACGAGCTCGAACGTCTCGTCGCACTACCTCGTGCGCTCGAGCGACGGGGAGATCACCCAGATGGTCGAGCACGCGGACACCGCGTGGCACGCGCAGTGTTACAACGCGCGCAGCATCGGCATCGAGCACGAGGGCTACGTGCAGGATCCTGCGCGCTGGTACACCGACGCCATGTACACGGAGTCGGCGAAGCTGACCCGGTACATCTGCGACCGCCACGGCATCCCCAAGGACCGCGTGCACGTCATCGGTCACGTCGAGGTCGCGCCCGGCTGCAACACCGGCCGCCACACGGACCCCGGCAGCGGCTGGAACTGGACGCGCTACATGAGCCTCGTCACCGGCGCCGGCCCCACGCCCACCACCGGCACGCTCATCGGCGTCATCTACCAGGGCGGCAGCTCGAGCAACCGGGTGGCCGGGGCCGTCGTCACCGTGAACGGCCAGTCGGTCACCACCGGCGCCGACGGGCTCTACCAGTTCCAGCTCGCGCCCGGCTCCTACACGGCGAACGTGACGAAGAGCGGCTACGGCACGAACACCGTCACCCGCAGCGTCACCAGCAGCACGCAGATCTGGGGCTCGATGGAGATCAACCCCGCGCAGCCGCAGAACGGCACGCTCGCTGGCAAGGTGTTCGTCTTCAACCCGGCAAACCCCGGGGACGTGTCGCAGCCCGTCGCGGGGGCATCGGTGGTGGTGACCGGCCAGACGGTGACGACGAGCGCGAGCGGCGACTACTCCCTGAGCCTGCCGCCCGGCACGTACACGGTGACGGTGACGAAGGCGGGCTACCAGCAGGCGCAGGCGTCGCGCGCGGTGACGGCGGGCCAGACGGCGACGGCGAACGTGGGGCTCACCTCGACGACGACGCCCGACACGCGGGCTCCCGAGGTGGTGGTGAACGCTCCGGCGCTGGGCGCGCGGCTCGACGTGGCGATGGTGCAGGTGCGGGGCACGGCCAGCGACGATCGCGGCGCGGTCGCCGAGGTGCGCGTCTCGTTGAACGGCGGCGCGGAGCAGCCCGTCCCGGTGACGACCGGCGCCTGGCAGGTCGAGCTCAAGCTCGCGCCCGGCACCAACACGCTGGTGGTGAAGGCGCGGGACGGCGCGAACAACGAAGGCACGGCGACGGTCAGCGCGGTCTTCCTCGCGGGCGTGGCTGGCGTGGTGACGAAGGCCGGTGACGGCGCGCAGGTGCTCGCCGGCGCGACCCTCGAGCTGCGGGAGTCGTCGAGCGGCGCCGTCGTCTCCACCGCCACCACCGACGCCGACGGGCGCTACGAGCTCGCCGTGGGCGCCGTGCCCGCCGACTACACGCTGGTGGTGCGCGCGGCAGGGCACGTGACGTCGAGCGAGACCGTCAGCGTGCCGGACAACCGCCGCCTCACGGTGAACGTCGCGCTCACGCCCGGGCAGATGTCGGGCGGCGAGGCGACCCTGCGCTTCCTCGAGCCGCTCGACGGCGCCGAGGTGATGACCGACTCCGTCACGCTCTACGGGCAGGTGGCGGGCTTCGACGTCGCGACCGTGACGGTGAACGGCGCCGTGGCCGAGCTGGTTGGCGCCGGCGGTTTCTCGGCCACCGTGCCGCTGCAGCGCGGCGCGAACGTCATCGAGGCGGTCGCGCAGGGCATCTCGGGGGAGTCGGTCAGCGGCAGGCTCACCGTCACCTGGAACGGCCAGCACGCGACGGTGCCGACGAAGTCGCTGGTCGCCGAGCCCGTCGTCGGCGGGTGCTCCTCAGGGGCTGGGCTGGCGCCGCTGCTCACGTTGGCGCTGCTCCTGCGTCGCAGGTCGAGGCGCTGACGCGGCGCTCGTCGTCTTCCGCTCGTGTCCGCTCGCCCGCACGTGTTGCTCATGCTGTCCTCATCACCGCTGCGGGAGTCCCCTGCTGGCTGGTAGGCGCGAGAACCTTCCCACGAGAACGACGTTGAGCCGCCTCGGCGCGCTGTGCTGGCGCCGCCTGCTCCTGCCCGTCGTCGGTGAGCGAGATGGACCTCCCGTCCGCGTTGGCGGACCTCCCGCTCGCAGCGCTCGCCCCGCCTTCGTGGCCCGTCACTCCGCGGGCGTCGCGCGAAAGTCGTTCGGGAAGCCAAACCCGAGGAAGCGGCCTCGTGGACTGATGGCGAGCACGTGGGAGCCGAGGCGCCGGCTGAGCGCGGCGACGTTCGTCACGCCCTCGGCGACCTGGTGCACGATGAGCTCCGAGTTCTCCTCATCGCCGAGCCCCACGCGCTTGAGCCGGCCGTACTTCATCGAGACCCACACGGCCTTGCGGACCGGATCGAACCTGGCGGCGCTCAGCTGCCCGAGCAGCGCCTCGACCCCTTCCAGGTGCTCCTCCGAGGACGGAGGCTCCCGCAGGCCCTCTGCGTTCTCGTCAGCGAGGCCGTCGTCAGGCAGCGCCGCGACCCCGATCGTCTCGACGGTCTCGAGGGTGTCGAGCGAGAAGATCTCGAGGAACGCGGGCCACAGCGTCCGGCCGCGCTGCTCGACGGGCGTGATGGCGTCGAACCGCGGCCGCACCCCGAGCCCCCGCTTCACGTCCAGCTCGAGGGGCCACGGCTTTCCCCGCAGCAGGTGCTCCTCCCACAGTCGTTTCTCGAACAGGTGCGGGGTGACGGTGCCTCGCCTGAAGTCCACCCGGAGCAGCCCCTGGCGTCTTCGCTCGCCGTCGCCGCCGTCGCGGTCCATCTCGACCCAGGCCGAGGTTGCATCGATGGCCCAGACCCGCGGCTCATGGGCAGCGCCCGCGTCTTCGAGGTGCCCGGCGGAGAAGAGCGTGCGGGTCGCCAGCTCGACGCGGAAGAGGGTGGTGCGGCCCGCAGACTTCGCGCCGACGAAGAGGAACTCGCCGTCCGGGCTGAGGCTGGCGGTGGTCCCTCTCGCCGCCCGATCGACGGCGTCCGTCAGCAGCTCCCCGTCCGAGGCCTTCACCACCTCACCCGTCAGGCCGTCGGCGACTGCCCAACAGGTGTTCGCGCCGACCGCCACCAGCTTTCCGTCTTCGCGGAACGCCAGCAGGCAGATGTCGGCCTCGATGAAGTCCAGCCGGCCCAGCTCGTCCGCAGGGCCGCCGGTCTCGGGGTTCACCGAGTGGATGGTGACGAGGCCCTTCGGAAATCCGAGGGCCACCCGCGCTTCATCGGGGCTCCACGCGAGCGCAAGGGCACCCTCGAGCGCCGCCTCTCCATTCTCCGTCGGCATGCGGCGGCAGTGTGCCAGCAAGGAGGCTGCCTGTCCGGCTCCGAGGCGAAGGTCGAACCGGGTGCCTTCTCGGCGACCAGAACGCGAACTGCGCGCGGTGTTCGGCGCGAGCTCGTCAGCATGGCGTCGCCGCGAAGGTGCCGCCCGGGTTCCGAAGCGCTGCGAGGCTGACGCACGGAGGAGACCGGGGTCGGACGCGCGCCCACATGCTGACGATGGCTCAATCGATGGACCGCACTTCGGTGGTACGGTGATCCACCGGGGATGAGTACCTTCGAATTCGCACTGGCTGGAGCCACCGAAACGGTTGCCTACGCCTTTCCGGCGGCCCGCTTCACCATCGGCTCGGCGCCCAGCGTCGGCCTTCGCTTCGACCAGAGCCTCGTGCAGGCGCAGCACGCCGAGGTCGCCCTCGACCCGAAGGGCGTGCCGTGGATCCGCGACCTCACCAACCAGAACCAGCTCTGGGTGAACGGCCAACCGCTGGCCAAGAGCGCGCTCACGGTGGGCGCCGTGGTGAGGCTCGGCAACCTCGAGCTCATCGTGCGTCGGCGCGCGGCGCCCAGCGAGGTGAAGCTGGACGCGACTGCGAAGCGGCCCACGCCGTTCGCGAGCCCGCCCGTACAGAAGCCCTTCTCGAGCCAACCGCTCGCCATCGAGCCGGCTGGCGCCGCGCCGGCGAGCCCGCGCATCAGCTCCACGTCGAACCCGCGCATCAGCTCCACGTCGAACCCCGCGCTCGACTCCACGGCGAAGCGCCCCAGCCCCTTCGCCACGCCGGCCCTCGACTCCACCGCCAAGCGGCCCACCCCGTTCCGCTCGCTGCCCGTCGGCGCGAAGGCGAGCGGCAGTCAATGGAAGCCGGTGCTCACGCCGCAGCCGGTGTCGTCCCTGGAGGACCCGGACGAGAAGACGAGACGCTCGGCCGCTGCTCCCGAGCCACCACCCGGCCAGACCCGCGAGGTCGAGCCCCTCGACCCGACGCGCACCGTCCTGCCCGAGGGCGCCGTCATCGCGGGCCGCTACCGCATCATCAGGAAGCTGGCCGCGGGCGGCATGGGCGAGGTGTACCAGGCCGAGCACATCGAGCTGCACAAGCAGTTCGCCGTGAAGGTGATGCTCCCCGCGCTCTCGAGCGACCCGGAGTTCGTCAACCGGTTCAAGCGCGAGGCCATCTCGGCGAGCCGCATCGGCCAGCTCAACATCATCGACATCTCCGACTTCGGGCAGACCGAAGACGAGGGCCGCTTCTACTTCGTGATGGAGTTCCTCGACGGCATCACCATCGCGAGCCTGCTCCACCGCGAAGGCGCGCTGCCGGTGCTGCGCATGGTGAACGTCGCCTTGCAGGTCGCGCGCGCGCTCGCCGCCGCGCACGCGCAGGGCATCGTGCACCGCGACATGAAGCCCGAGAACATCATGGTGCTGCAGCGGCCAGGGCAGCCCGACTTCGTGAAGGTGCTCGACTTCGGCGTCGCCAAGGTGGCGAAGGGGCCGGGCCAGGGCGGCCAGACCCAGCTCGGCATGGTGGTGGGCACGCCGCAGTACATGTCGCCCGAGCAGGCCATGGGCGTGGCCGTCGACCAGCAGACCGACACCTACGCGCTCGGCCTCATCTTCTTCGAGATGCTCACCGGCCAGCCCACCTTCCACGGCGACACCGCCAGCATCCTCATGGTGAAGCAGGTGACCGAGCCGGCCCCGCCGCTCCCGGAAGCCATCGCCGCGGCCGTGCCCGCCGCCCTGAGCCAGCTCATCTACCAGATGCTCGAGAAGGACCCGAAGGCGCGCCCGCCCAGCATGGACACGGTGGTCGAGGTGCTCGAGAACCTGCAGGCGCACCTGCGCGTCGGCGCGAAGCTGCCGATGGCCACTGCCTCGGGTCGGTTCCCGGCCACCGCGACCCCGCAGGCGCTGAGCCCCGTGCGCATCACCTCGTCGGGGCTCCCCGTCGCCGCGCGTCCGTCGGGCTCCTCTTCGGCGGTGGGCCCGCAGGACCTCCTGGGCCAGGCGCCCCAGCTCACGCCGTCTGGCCAGGTGCCGCAGCTCACGCCGTCTGGCCAGGTGCCGCAGCTCACGCCGTCTGGCCAGGTGCCCCAGCTCACCCCGTCTGGCCAGGTGATGGCGCTGCAGGCGCAGGTGCCCTCTGGCCTGCAACCGGCGCTGGCTCCGCCGCGCTCGAAGACCCCGCTCGTCCTCGGCGCGGTGGCCGCGGTGTTGCTCCTCGCCGGAGGTGGCTACGCGATGTTCGGCAACCAGCCACCGCCGAAGGAGCAGCCGGTCATCGCGACGCCACCGCCCCTGCAGGCGCTCCCGCCGGTCGAGAAGCCCGCCGAGAAGGTCGAGGACAAGCCCAGGCTGCTCAAGGTGGTGCTCGACAGCTCGCCGACAGGAGCGCAGGTCTTCCGCGGCGATGCGCTCGCTGGCGTGACGCCCTTCACCGTCGAGCTCGAGAAGGGACAGGACCTGTCCATCGAGCTGGCGCTCGCGGGCTACCAGAAGGAGCCCGTCAAGCTCGCGCCGCTCTCCGACACCACGCTGACGATTCCCCTCAAGAAGCTGGGCGGGGCGGTGAAGCCGAAGTCGGGCGACAAGCCGGCTGAGCCCGCGAAGAACCCCGGACTTGCCCCCGACCCGTACGGCGGGCAGGTGAACGACCTGCAGGAAGACCCGTACTGAGGAGCACGTCATGACGGTGATGGGACTGACGGTGGTGGTGCTGCTCCAGGCCGGCCCGGCGAAGCCGCCGAAGGCCCCTGCGAAGACGCCGCCCCCCGCGGCCTCGCCTGCGCCTGCTGCCCCGGCCGCCAGCGCCCCCGCCGCGCCCGAGAAGCCGCCTGACGACGACACCCTCGCCGCGAAGAAGTACTTCCAGTGGGCGCAGAGCCTCTACAAGCAGGCGCGCTACTCCGAGGCCATCGCGAAGTTCGAAGAGGCGTACCGCCTCAAGCCGCACCCCACCATCTTCTTCAACATCGGCCGCTGCTACGAGCAGCTCGGCGACATTCCGCGCGCGCTCAAGAACTACCGCGACTACCTGCGCATCGCGCCCGACGCGAAGGACCGCGAGCTGGTGACCGACGCCATCGCGAACCTCGAGCGCCGCCTCAAGGAGCAGGGCGTGCAGCAGCTCGCCGTCCTCTCGGAGCCGTCCGGCGCGCGCGTCACCGTCGACGAGCGGTACATGGGCCTGACCCCGCTCACCATCGAGCTCAAGCCCGGCAACCGGCTCATCGCGCTGACGAAGGAAGGCTTCGAGCCCATCGAGAAGAACGTCATCCTCTCGGCCGACAAGTCGATGGAGCTCAACCTCATCCTCAAGGCGAAGGTGCTGGCCACCCCACCGCCCGAGCCGCCGAAGCCGGTGGTGCTGACGCCCAGCCCCACCATCGTGAAGCCCGTCGAGCCCGCTGCCCCCCCGCCGCCCACGCGGGTCTACACCTGGGTCGCGACCGCCGTCGCCGGCGCTGGCCTCGCCACGGGCGTCACGCTCGGCATCTTCGCGGGTTCTGCCTCGACGCGGCTGCGCGGCAGCCTGCACCCGCAGGACGAGGCCCAGGCGCTGCACGACCAGGCCCAGAGCCTCGCGCTCGGCGCCAACATCGCGTACGCCACCGCCGCCACCGGCCTCGTCGCCGCCGTGGTGCTCTTCTTCCTCGAGCCGACGCTCACCGCGCCGAAGTCGCTCGCGTCGGCGCAGTAGCAGCACGGTTCCATCTCGTGCGCTGCCCGCACGGCTCAGACCCCCTCACCTGCGCCGAGTGCCAGGCCGCAGAGACGGGCGCGCCGTCGTCCGTCGATGCGGGCATGGCCGCGACGGTGGTGCGGGCGGCGCCGAGCGAGCCGACGACGGAGGAGGTCGTCGCTCCGCAGATGCCGTCCGAGGGCGGGCGCATCGGGCGCTTCGTCGTCGTCGAAGCGGTGGGGCAGGGGGGCATGGGCGTCGTCTTCAAGGCCTACGACCCGGCGCTCGATCGCCGCGTCGCCGTCAAGCTGCTGCGGCCCGGTCGCGGTGGGTCGCGCGACTCCGGCGGCACGGCGAGGCTCGCGCGTGAGGCCCAGGCCATGGCGCGCCTGGCGCACCCCAACGTGGTGCCCGTCTACGACGTGGGCCGCTTCGGCGAGTCCCTGTTCGTCGCCATGGAGTACGTCTCTGGCGCGACCCTGTTGCGCTGGCTCGCCGAGAAGCCGCGCACCTGGCGTGAGGTGCTCGCGGTGTGCCTCCAGGCAGGGCGCGGCCTGGAGGCGGCCCATGCTGCCGGCATCGTGCACCGCGACTTCAAGCCCGCGAACGTGCTCGTCGGGGAAGACGGCCGCGCGCGCGTCACCGACTTCGGCCTGGCTCGCTCGAGCCGTGACGAGCCGGGAGGCGACCCGCCAGCCGCCGCGCCCGTGTCGCTCGACACGCCCATCACCATCGCCGGCTCCGTCATGGGCACGCCCGGGTACATGGCGCCGGAGCAGTACGTCGGCCGGGCCAGTACGCCCGCCACCGACCAGTACGCCTTCTGCGTCACCCTCTACGAAGCCCTCCATGGCCGGCGGCCCTTCGAGGGCACCGACCTGCCCACGCTGACCCACCTCACCCAGGTCGGACAGGTCCCGCCCGCGCCGAAGGGCTCTCCTGTGCCGCCCTGGCTGCACGAGCTCGTCGTGCAGGGCCTCGCGCCGGACCCGGTGAAGCGTCACCCCTCGATGACGGCCCTGCTGGCGCGCCTCGAGGTCGATCCGTCGGAGCGCCGCCGCCGGTGGGTGAGAGCGGCCGCCGCCGCCACCCTCGCCCTGGGGACTGCTGGTGGGCTGTGGGCCTGGCCCACGGTGCGAGCCTCGTCGTGTCATCGCGAGACGGGCGAGCTGGCCTCGCTCTGGAGCGAGCGCCGTGCCCCCATCGAGCAGGCCTTCCTGCACTCGGGACAGCCGTTCGCGGGCGCTTCGTGGGACTTCGTGCGCCGCTCGCTCGACGCCTTCGCCGACGCGTGGGCGAGCGAGCGTCACCAGGCGTGCGACGACACCCTGCTCAGGGGCGAGCGGTCGGCCCACCAGCTCGCGCTGCGCCTCGCCTGCCTCGACCGTCGGCGCGTCGAGCTGGCGACCCTCGTGCACCAGCTCGAGACGGCCTCGCCAGACGTCGTCGCGCAGGCGGCCACCGCCGTCACCCGGCTCACTCCGGTGGCGCGGTGTACGAACACCGACGTGCTCGAGGAGCGGGCGAAGCTGTCACCCCAGCGCGCCGCCTCGGCTGACGCCATCGAGCAGCAGCTCGCCGGGGCGCGGGTGCTGGTCGCGCTGGGCGACTTCGCCGCGGCCCGGCCCCTCATCACGGCGGCCGTCGAGTCGGCGCGCGCACTCGACGACCAGCCGACGACGGCGCTGGCGGTGCTCGAGCTCGGCGTGCTGGAGCGGGAAGAGAACCACTTCCCCGGTGCGCGAACGGCCCTCGAGGAGGCGGCGCGGCTCGCCCTCGCCAGCCGGGACGACCGCACGGCGCTCCACGGCCTCGCCCTGCTCGTGTCCGTCGTCGGGTGGCGCCTCGATGAGCCGAAGGTGGCCCTGGCCCTCGTCGGCGTGGGGCGCGGCCTCGTCCCTCGGGTGGATGATCCGCTGCTCGAGGCGCTCCTCGACGAAGGGGAAGGGGACGCACGTTGGCGGCTGAGCGACAACGCCGGCTCGCTCGCCGCCTACCGCCGCGCCTTGCCTCTCTTCCAGAAGGCCCAGGGGCCCAACGGCGTCGACGTCGCGCGCATGGAGTCCTCCATCGGGTGGCTGTTGATGGAAGGCGGGGCGCTGGCCGAGGCGCGCGCGGCGTACGAGCGCTCGAAGCGGTCGCGTGAGGCGCTGCTCGGGCCAGATCACCCCGCCCTGGCCTCGACGTGGAACGAGCTCGGCCAGCTCGCGAAGGAGCTCGACGACCGTGACGCCGCCGTGTCGGCGCTCCGAAGAGCGCTGGAGCTGCGGTTGCGAACCCGCGGCATCGACGCGCAGGTGCACGCGCGCGCGCGCATCAACCTCGCACGTGCGCTCGCGCTCACAGGGCACCTCGAGGAAGCCTCGCAGGTGCTGGCTGAGGGCGCGGCGACGATCAGCCGCTCGAACCCGCTCAACGGCATGACGGTGGAGCGCGCGACCAGCGAGCTCCTCCTCGCGAAGGGAGACGTGGCCGGGGCGCGCGCGGCGGCGCGACGGGCGCTCGAGACGACCTACGACGAGCCGCTGTTCCGCGCCGACGCCGAGGGCTGGCTCGGCCACGTGCTGGTGGAGGCCCGCGACGACGCCGCGGCCCGGGCCGCGCTCACCCACGCTGCCGATGCGTTGAAGGCCCTGGCGGCTGGCTCGACCTCGTACGCGCAGGTGTCGTTCGATCTCGCGACGGTGCTCGCGCGGCTCGAGCCCCCGGCCGTTGCCCGGCCCGCCGCCGAGCGTGCGCTCGAGCTGGCGCTCGCCCGGGACGGCAACCACCGCCTCAAGGCCCGCGCCGCCCTGCTCGCGGCGCTCGTGCGCAAGGCGACAGGCGCGCACGAGGAGGCAACGGCTGCCGCGCGCCTGGCGAGCTCGCTGGCGACGGCTGACCTCGTGGACGTTCGGGCCCGGGCTGACGCACTCCTGGCGCCGTCACCTCAGTGACTCAGCTGACTGTCCGAGTGGCGCGGTGCTCACCTCAGCGAGGCCACCTCTTTCTCGAGAGCCGTTGCCTGCTGTTCGGTCATCCCACGGCTCACCACGGGCACCGCGCGCCTGAGGTACTCGGCGCCCTCGTAGGTCGCGTCGAAGGGTTTGCCCCAGCGGTCGATGAACTCCAGCCGGATGGTGCCGTCGGCGTTGCGGGTCAGCCTCGGCTGCGCGGCCGGAGCCGTCACGTCCGGCGTCGCGACGGTTGCAGGCGCGGGCGGGGCGGCCGGTTGCGGCGCCTCGGGCGCAGGCTTGCAGGCGTGGAGGAGGCAGACGAAGAAGGTGAGGAAGAGTCGTTTCATCGGCAGGCCTGCCTCCGTTGGATGATCCCGAAGTTGCAGTACGACTGGGTGCCACAGGCAAACACGCCGCTCCACGTCCCGCAGCTGTTGAGCCACGCCTGTTGGACTCCGCAGGCAGGCGGCGTCGAGTCGGGTTGGTAGACGTACATCGAGAGCTGGGTCGCCCACCCGGCGGCGAAGCCGCTGGTGTTGCAGGGGTAGGCATACGTCGGCGTGCCGCAGGTGAACGTGTATGAACAGCCCGTGAAGCCGTTCGTGTACAGCTGGGTCTCAGCCCCGCTGCAGTTGTAGTCATAGCCTCCGCACCCGGTGCGTGGCGTGTCGAAGTAGGTCGTCTGCCCGTTGAAAGCGTCGGGGTCGGAGTCGCAGCAGTCGGCGTTGTTCAACGAGTAGCCCGCCGGCGCCCCGTTCGTGGACGTGCGGCACCGGTTCTGCGCGGAGCCGGTCCCCTGCCCATCACCATCGCTGTCCACATAGAGCGCCCCGCAGTACCCGCTCGAGCACTCGCAGGCCGCGGCGCACAGCGCGCCGTTGGCCTTGTCCGTCGCGCACGTGGTGCCGCTGCAGTACGACGCAGCCTTGCACGCCGTCGAGCAGGACCCCGAGCAGGTTGAAGCGCAGAGGCCGGCGCCGTCGCAGGTGTACTGGCCGCACGCGTTCTCGGGGTCGGTCCCGGCTCCATAGTTGGTGCAGGTGCCCACCGTGCCTGACAGGTTGCAGGCGGCGCAGGTGCTGCCACAGGAGTTGTTGCAGCACACGCCGTCGACGCAGTTGCCAGACAGACAGGCGCAGGTGCTCGAGCAGGTGTTGCCCAGCGGTTGGTCGACGGCGCACGTCGTCCCCGTGCAGTACGCGCCGGCCTTGCACCAGTTGCTGCACGCAGGTTGGCCCGAGCACCCGGTGTAGCAGGCGCCGGCGCCGTTGCAGGTGTAGTTGCCGCAGGCCGTCTCCGGGTCCGTGCCTTGCGCGCGGTTGGTGCAGACACCCGGCGACGTGCCGTTGCAGTACTGGCACCCGCCGCCGCACGCCGCGTCGCAGCACACGCCGTCCGTGCAGAACCCGCTCGAGCACTGGTTCGCCGCGCCGCACGTCTGGCCGTTCGCCTTCTTTGCGGTGCAGACGTTGCCGCTGCAGTAGTGCGTGCCCATGCATTGGGCGTCGGTCGTGCAGCTCGTGTAGCAGGCCGACCCGTTGCACGCGTAGCCGAAGCACGACGTTGGCGTCTGCGGGCTGCACGTGGGCGTGGGGATGCAACGCGGTGCGGGGGTGAGGATGCCGTTCGAGCACGTCGTGGTGCCGCAGAACGTCCCCTCAGCCTGGTAGGCGTCTCCCGGACAGGTCGTGCTGCTCCCGGTGCAGAACTCGGCGATGTCACAGGGGCCGGCGGACGCGCGGCACTGGGTGGAGGAGTTGGCGTAGCGCGCGGTGCAGCCATTCGTCGTCCCATCGCACGTGTCGTCCGCGTCGCAGACGCCGCTGGCCGCCAGGCAGACGACGCCGGAAGCGCGCTTGGCGTCAGTCGGGCAGGCCGCGTTGCTGCCCGTGCATGACTCGCCGATGTCACAGGGCCCCGCGGCGGCGCGGCACCAGGTCCCCGAAGAGACGAGCACATCGGCGGGACAGGTGACGTTCGTGCCGTCGCAGTACTCGGCGAGGTCGCAGGTGCCCGCAGCGTTGCGGCACACGGTGCTGCTCGGTGCGCGGACGTCGCTCGGACAGCTCGCCGAGTTGCCAGGGCACGTCTCCGCCACGTCGCAGACGCCCGCTGCAGCCCGACAGGTGGAGCTGGAGCCGAGGTAGGTGTTGGTTGGGCAGGTCGCGCTGGAGCCGCTGCAGTACTCGGCGACGTCGCAGACCCCGGCCGCGGCCCGGCAGACGGTGGCCGACGACATGAAGGTGCAGGTCCCGAGGTTGCCCGGCAGGTTGCACGCGTCACACGCCCCATTACAGGCCGAGTTGCAGCAGTAGCCATCGACACAGGAGCCCGAGGTGCACTGGGTGCTGCTGGTGCAGCTCGACCCGTTGGCCAGCTTCGGCAGGCACGTGGAGCCGCTGCAGTACTGGCTCGACGTGCAGCCCGTGGTGTCTGCGGGACACGTGACGCCCGAGCCCGTGCAGCTCTCCGCAGGGTCGCACCCGCCCGTCGACGAGCGGCACACCGTCGAGGACGAGAGGTAGCCGTCAGCGGGGCACGCGGCCATCGAGCCGGTGCAGTTCTCGGCCTGGTCGCAGACGTCCGCTGCGTCGCGGCAGATCAGCGAGGCGCCGGCGAAGCCGTCGGTGGGGCACGCGGCGCTCGAACCAGAACACGTCTCGGCCACGTCACACGGGCCCGCCACCGTGCGACAGGTGGTGCCCGCGCCGAGGAAGCTGTCGAGGGGGCAGGTCGCGCTCGCGCCCGTGCAGTTCTCCGCCACGTCGCAGGGGCCCGCGCCCATGCGGCACGTGGTGGAGGCGGTCGCGAAGGTGTCAGCCGGGCAGGCTGCTGACGAGCCCGAGCACGTCTCGGCGACGTCGCAGACGCCGGCTGCGTCACGGCACGACGTGCCCACTCCGACGAACCCGTCAGCCGGGCAGGTGGCGCTCGAGCCCGTGCACCGCTCGTCGACGTCGCAGGGCCCCGCCGCGCCCCGGCACACGACGCTCGAGGTCGCGTACGCCGGCGCGCAGGCGTTCGAGGCTCCGTCGCAGGTGTCGTCCACGTCGCAGGCATCGCCAGACCTGGCCTGACACACGAAGCCGGCTGCCCGCTTCGAGTCCGAAGGGCACGCCGTGCCGAAGCCCGTGCAGAACTCCGCGACGTCGCACGAGCCGCCGCTGGCCCGGCACTGGGTCGACGAGGAGGCGTAGGTCACCGGGCAGTCCGACGTCGTCCCCGTGCACGTGTCGTTGACGTCGCAGTCGCCGCTCGCAGCGAGGCAGACGGTACCTGCGCTGACGTAGCCGTTGCCGGGGCACGCGGGCCCGGTGCCGGTGCAGCTCTCGGCGACGTCGCATGGCCCTGCGGCGCCCCGGCACTCGACCGTGTTGGGCCGGAACCCGTCGGAGGGACAATCAACGCTGGTGCCGTCGCAGCTCTCAGCGACGTCGCACGTGCCCGCTGACGCGCGGCACTGGGTCGAGCTCGGCGAGCGGAGGTCGGAAGGACACGCGGCGGACGTCCCCAGGCACTGCTCCGCCGGGTCGCAGACGCCAGCGGAGGCGCGACAGACGGTGGTCGAGGGCAAGAACCCGTCGGCAGGGCAGGCCGCCGCCGTGCCAGAGCAGGTCTCGGGCGTGTCGCAGCTGCCGTTGGAGGCACGACACACGGTGGCGGGCGGCTCGAAGACGTCGGCGGGGCACAACCCCGACAGACCGGAGCACGTCTCTGCGACGTCGCAGGGGCCGGCGGCGGCGCGACACGAGGTGCCCGTCGTCGCCAGACCATCGGCGGGACATGAGGCGCTGGTGCCAGAGCAGGTCTCCGCGACATCGCAGCTGCCGGTCGCAGCGCGGCAGGTGACGCCGCCGCCCGCCAGCACGTCGGACGGACACGCCGCCGAGGCGCCGTCGCAGGTCTCCGCGAGGTCGCAGAGGTCCGTCGCAGCACGGCACACGGCTCCATTCGACGCCAGCGCGTCGGCGGGGCAGGTGCTGCTCGTGCCGGTGCACGTCTCGGCGGGGTCGCACGCGCCGGCGCTGCTGCGGCACACCGTGGAGGCGGGGCTGTTGGTGCAGGCGCCGACGCTGCCGGCGATGTTGCAGGCGTCGCACGCGCCGTCGCAGGCCGCGTTGCAGCAGAACCCATCGACGCAGAAGCCGGACAGGCACATGGAGCCAGAGGTGCACGCGACGCCGTTGGCCACCTGCGGGAGGCACATGCCAGACATGCTGCAGTAGGTCATGCCCATGCAGCCCGTGATGTCAGCGGGACACGCCGCGCTCGAGCCGGTGCAGTTCTCGGCGGAGTCGCAGCCGCCCACCTGCGCGCGGCACTCGAAGCTCGCGGGCCTCAGGGCGTCGGTGGGGCAGCTCGCTGACGCGCCGTCGCAGGTCTCGATCGCGTCACAGACGTCGGTGGCGGACCGGCAGACGGTGCCCGCCATCGCGAAGGCGTCGCCGGGGCACTGCTCGCCGACGCCGTCGCAGAGCTCGGTGGCGTCACACACGCCGGCCGACGCGCGGCAGACCGAGCCGACGCCGCGCACCGAGTTCGCCGGACAGCTGGCCTCGAACCCGCTGCAGTTCTCGGCCACGTCACAGGCGCCAGCCGAAGCCCGGCACTGGGTCGTGTTCGCCGCGAAGCCGTCGAGCGGACAGGTCGCCGAGCTGCCGGTGCAGGTCTCGGCCACGTCGCAGACGCCCGCGACCGGCCGGCAGATGGCGCCCATCATGGTGAACCCGTCAGCGGGGCAGGCGGGCCCGGTACCCGGGCACGCCTCGGCCACGTCGCACACCCCGACCGCGGGACGACACTGGGTGCCGGCGGTGACGAAGCGGGCCGCGCAGGTGTCGCTGGCGCCGTCGCAGGTGTCGTCCACGTCGCAGGCCTGGCCGCTCGAGGCCAGGCACACCGCTCCCAGGGGACGCTTGCCGTCGGCGGGGCAGGTGCTGCCGACGCCGTTGCAGGACTCCGCCTGGTCGCAGGGGCCCATCGACGCGCGGCACACCACGGTGGTGTCGGCGACGCGCGTCTGGCAGTTCGCCGTCAGCCCGTCGCAGATGTCATCGACGTCGCACGCGCCGCTCGCCGGCAGGCACACGGTGTTGGCCGGGCGGAACGCGTTCGAAGGGCAGTTGGGCGAAGCGCCGGTGCATTCCTCTGCCGGGTCGCACGGGCCCGTCGAGGTGCGGCAGACCTCTCCGAAGAAGCGGAAGCCGTTGACCGGGCACGCTGCGCCCACGCCGTCGCACGTCTCGGCCACGTCGCAGGAGCCCGTCGGCGGTCGGCACGTCACCGAGGCGCCGCTGCGCACGTCAGCCGGGCAGGCCGCGCCACCGCCCGAGCAGAACTCCTCCGGGTCGCACACGCCCTGAGACGCGCGGCACGAGGTGGACGGCGAGGCGAAGCCGTCGGCCGGGCATGCCGGCCCCAGTCCGGTGCAGGACTCGGCGACATCGCACGCGCCCGCGGAGCTGCGGCAGACGGTGGCGTTCGTCGCGAAGCCGTCGCCGGGGCAGGTGGGGCTCGCTCCGGAGCACGTCTCGGCGACGTCGCACGGCCCCATCGAGCCTCGGCACTCCTGGCCGTTGGGCGCGAACGCGTTGGGCGGGCAGGTCGCAGAGGAGCCGGTGCAGGTCTCCGCCACGTCACAGGGGCCGATGGCCGGTCCACAGACGACGTTGGCGGCGAACAGCACGTCAGCCGGGCAGGCCGCCGACGAGCCGTTGCACAGCTCGGCCACGTCGCAGCCCCCGGCCGACGGCCGGCACACGTTCCCGTTCTGAAGCGCGTCGGCCGGGCACGCTGCGCTGGTGCCGGTGCAGCTCTCGGCGACGTCGCACAACCCGGCGGACGGGCGGCACACGGTGGTGGACGGCAGGTTCGAGCAGGTGCCGGCCGAGCCTGCGAGGTTGCAGGCATCGCACGCGCCGTTGCACGCCGAGTTGCAGCACACGCCGTCGACGCAGAAGCCCGACGTACACTGGGCGTCGGCGGTGCAGGTGGTGCCGTTGGACAGCTTATTCACGCACATGGTGCCCGAGCAGTACTGGGTCGACGGGCACGAGCTCTGGTCGGTCGGGCACTGCTTCGAGGCGCCGTCGCAGGTCTCGGCGGCGTCGCACGAGCCCATGCTGGCGCGGCAGACGAAGGTGTTGGCGCGCACCCCGTCGCCAGGGCACATGGCGGAGGCGCCGGTGCAGCTCTCGGCCACGTCGCAGCCGCCGGGGTCAGCGGCGCGACACGTCTGCGTCGAGGGGGCGTAGCCGTCGGCAGGACATTGCGCCGAGCTGCCGCTGCACGACTCGGCGACGTCGCAGGAGCCGGTCTGTGCGCGACACATGGTCCCGGCGCCGGCGAAGCCATCCATCGGGCAGGCGGCGGCCGCTCCGGTGCACGTCTCGGCGACGTCGCAGACGTCGGTCTGCGCGCGACAGGTGACGGACGAGCCGGCGAAGGCGTCGAAGGGACACAACGCGCTGTTGCCCGGGCACGTCTCGGCGAGGTCGCAGGGCCCGGCGGCGGCGCGGCACGTCTGGGTCGAGGGCGCGAGCTGATCGCTGGGGCACGTCGCTGAGCTGCCGGTGCACGTCTCGGCGGTGTCACAAGCACCCGCGGGCGCGCGGCACTCGCGGGTGGCCGGCGCGAAAGCGTCGCCGGGGCACGCGGCGCTGGTGCCGTCGCAGGTCTCCTCGACGTCGCAGACGCCGGCGGCCGCGCGACAGCGGGTGCCGGAGCCGACGACGCGGTCGGCCGGACAGTCCCCCGAACCTCCTGAGCAGAAGTCGGCGACGTCACAGGCGCCGTTCACCGGACGGCACTCGGTGCTGGCGCTCTGGAACCTGTCGGCTGGGCAGGCGGCGGTGGTGCCCGAGCAGGTCTCCTCGACGTCGCAGGGGCCGGTGGCCGCGCGGCAGACCGAGCCGTTGGGATCCAACGTGTCAGCCGGGCACGCGCCCGCGGAGCACACCTCGACCGCGTCACAGTCACCGGCCACCGCGCGGCACAGCACCGCCTCGCAGTCCGGGTCGGCACAGTCGACGAGCTGGTCGCCGTCGTTGTCCTGCTGGTCGAAGCAGCTGTCGCTGCTGGAGCCTTCGCCCACGCCGCCGTCGCGCGCGCCCCCGTCAGCGCCGCCGTCCGTTCCTGCGTCCGCTCCGGCGTCGGGGCGGCTGCCGCCGTCCTCGGCCTGCCCCGCGTCGGCCGGCTGCCCGGCGTCGAGGCGAGGCTCGCTGCTCCCCTCGGCCACGCACACCTTCGCGGCGCTGCAGAACTGGTTGCGTGGACAGTTCGCGTCGCTCTCGCAGGGCGCCCCCGTCAGCACGGGGAAACAGGCGTTGGCGAGGAGGACCGAGCCGAGGGCTGCGGCCAACCAGGTGATGACGCGGGCGAGGCTCCGCTGGTGCGCGCTCATGAGAATCCCCGAGTGAAGAGCGCCGCGGCTCCCTTGCGGCGCCAGACGATCAGCTTGTCACAGCGCGGACGAGGTCAACACCGTCGTGACGAGAAATATCCGACGTCAGCCGACACACGTCTGCGGGTAGTCACGCGACCGCAGCTCCTCGATAGCGCCGTCGGGCCGCACGAGGAGGAGCGTGTCGGAGCCCCCGAAGCAGCCGTCGTGGCTCGAGACGAGCACCCGTACGCCCTCCGGCGTCTCGGCGAGGTTGGGGCCGCCGCACAGCACGCCGAGGCGCCGCTTGAGCTCGACCCACGCCTGCGCACGCGCGCGGGGCGGGAAGGTGGAGAGATCGTCCCACGTCGAGGCCTCGTCGATGCGCGTCACCACGCCCTTGCGGGTGAGGAGTAGCGTCAAGGGGCCCGGGCCGCGCTCGCGCATGTGGCGCTGGGCGGTGGGGGCGAGGCGGGCGAGCTCGGCCTGGCAGGCGGCCGGCTCCGGGGCGCCGGCGCAGGGCGTGCCGAGGCGCTCGTCGACGGAGTCGAAGTGGTAGACGAGCACGCCGTCGGCGACGCCCGCGAGGCTCGCGCCGAGCGTGTGCGGCGCGGCGCAGACGTCGGTGTCGAGGCCCCGCCGCAGGCTGCAGCCCGAGCACAGCACCACCGCGATCAGGAAGGGACGCATGGCCTGAGTTGAGCCGTCCGGCGGCGGCGCGGCAACCACGAAGCGGACGACGCGCGGGCTCATCGGTGGCGAGCGGCTCCCCGTCGCGGGCGATGCGCCGACGACGCGGTGGCCCGGTTTTCGCGCGGCTCGAAGCCGATGCGTCGACGACCCGGCTGTCGAGCGAGCGCCGACGACCCGTCGAGCGAAGCGCCCACGACCCGGTTGTCGAGCGGCCCGAGGGCGATGCGCCGACGACCTGGCTGTCGAGCGCCTCGAGGTCGCAGGATGCGCGCGACCGTGCCACGGCTCACCGCACGAAGGTGCGCACGGCCTCCCGCACGACCGGCAGGACCTCGGCGAGGCTGAACGTCACCCACGGTGACTTCTTCGCGTACGACCTCCACTTGTTGCGGCTGCCGCGGCTCTGTCCCCAGGTCTCGTCGTCGAGGAAGCCGTCGAGCGCCGAGAGCGGCATGCGCTGGCTCTCGAAGGACAGGTGAACGGCGCGGCGGGCGAGGTGGCGGTCGAGGGGGACGTGCCGCAGCAGCAGGTAGAGGTCGGCCATCGTCTTGGCGTGCCAGCGGCCGCGCAGGCCGTGCTCGACGAGGCTGTGCACCTTCCACCCGAACATCACCTCGGGCGTCACCGCGCGCCACGTGAGGCCCCGCACCGGCGTGGGCACCGGCGCCGCCGCGAGCTGCTCGCCCCAGCCGAAGTCCACCTGCACCGCCTCGACGTCGCGGCGCACCACCGCGCGCAGCCCGGGGAAGTCGGTCTCTTCCCAGATGACGGTGAACGAGACGTCGGCGCGCACGAGGCCCGCGAAGCGCCGCTCGAGCACCGGCCGCAGGGTGGCGGGCGTCCACGCGCCGTCGACGAGGAAGTCGAGGTCGTTGACGCCGCGCGAGGGCACCCAGAGCGAGGTGACGAGGCTGCCGCGGAGCACGCCCTCGTCGCGCAGGTCGCCGGCGTGCAGGTGCGCGAGCACGTCGTCGAAGAGGGGCATCAGCCCATCCACCCCTCGTCGATGGCCGGGGCCGAGTCGAAGACGGCGTACTCGCGGGCGCGGTTCTTCAGCGGCACGCCGAGCGCGCGCAGCTCGTCGAGGACGCGCTCGAAGCGCTCGTCGGCGGTGGCGCGGCCGACGCGGTAGGAGCGCACGGTGACGAAGCGCTCCTCGGGGCCCTTGCGGAGGTTGCGCGAGACGTAGCCGCCGTGCGCGCGGCACCGGGCCAGCAGCGTGGCCTCGTCGAAGCCGGGCGGCAGCCGCACCGTCGCGTGGTGCTCGAAGTACACGTCCAACGGGAGGGCGCTGGCTTCTTCATCGCGCTCGGGAGCGCCAAAGGCCCGGCCGGTGGCCTCGAGCTTCATGCGCGTCACCTCGAAGCCGTCGCGCACGAGGGCGCGGGCGAGCTCGAGCACCTGCTCGCGGGCCTGGCTCAGCGTGCCCTGGTGGTAGCTGCCCGTCATCGGCTGCTCGTGCTGGGCGGTCGTCTCGGGCATCACGATGTGCAGGCACTTCACCTGGAGGCGCGCGCAGGAGGCCGCGAAGGCCTCGACGTCGCAGGGCTTCACGGTGACGTGCGCTTCGAAGTAGCCGGGGGTGCCGTCGCCGCGGACGTGGGCGGCCAGCTCGAGGTACGGGCGCTGCCGCATGTTGACGAGGAAGCGCGCGTCGCCGAGCTCGGCCACCGTCTGCGAGAAGCCGTCGGGTTGCCACAGCCGGTCCCAGCCGTAGCCGCCGGCGCCGCGCGGGGCCGCGACGATGGAGCCCTCGTCCTGGCCGGTGAAGAGCTGCAGGTCGTCGGCCGACGTCTTCAGCGCGACGACGACGCGGGTGACGCCGCGGCGGCCGGCGAAGCGCTGGCAGAAGCCCTCGCCGCCGAGCTGCTGGTGCAGCTTCTTGAAGGCGGCGCCCGACAGCGGCGCCTCGCCCTCGAGCGCGAGCTCGGCGTTCTCGACGAAGCAGGGGCGGCCGAGCTGGCGGAAGGCGTCTTCGGCGCGGGCGCGCGCGACGTCCTCGAGGCGCGTGGCGGCTCCCCGCGAGAGCGCGAGCCGCGAGAACTCGACATCGAGGCCGGCGAGCAGGCGCTGGGACTCGGCGCTGTCCCAGGCGTTGGGGGTGACGAAGACGAGGCGCATCGGGGCGGCGATGATGGCACAGGGCACACCCGCATCGGCCAGTCGCGACGTCGGGACCGGGTCATGAGAGCATCGCGGCGATGAGAGCCGGGGAGCTCAGGAGCGCGGCGGTCGTGCTCGGCGCTGTCCCGGCGTGGTGGAGAGCTTCGACATGGTGAGCGTCATCGTCTTCATCGTCGTCAGCGCCGAGCCGGCCTTCGTGCCCGACGAGGTGGTGGACGGCATCGCCATCGAGAAGCGGGAGGTGGCGGGCTCGCCGTTCCCCGAGCTGCGGCTCGTCACCACCACCTCGCGGGCGTCGCTCGAGGCGCTCTGCGTCGAGGCGTACGGCACCGGCCGCTTCGACCCGACGGAGCCCGACCTCAAGTCCCGCACGCTGCTCGAGGAGGACGCGGGGGTGCGGCGCATGTGGGAGCAGATCGCTCCGGCGGTGGTGAGCCCGCGCGACTACGTGCTGCACCAGACCATCGAGCGCGGCCCCGGGACCTGCGCGATGCGCTACCAGGCCATCCCGGACCCGCGCGCGCCGGTGCAGTCGGGCGTCGTGCGCATGACGAAGCTGCGCGGCTCGTGGCTCTTCGAGGCCGTCGAGGCCGGCAAGGTGCGCATCACCTACACCATCTTCTCGGACCCGGCGGGCAGCGTGCCGGCGTTCCTCGTGCGCGGCCCGCAGCGCGCCATGGCGCTCGTCTGGCTCAAGCGCGTCATCGACCGCGCCGCCGGCAAGTGAGCGTCCGGCTCTCGATGGAGCAGTCGGCGCACCGGCGGCGCTGACACTGCGGCCTCGGCGGAGGTGCCGCGCGGCAGTCGGGCCCGCGGAGAGAGGCAGCCGGGGGGCTCAGGACGTGAGGCCGTCGGACCAGTTCCACACCGCGGGGCGCCCCGAGTTCTCTGGCAGCAGCGCGCCGTCCACCTTCCCGTGGCGGACGAACTTCGCCCGGTGCAGCACCACCTCACCGCGCTCGACGCGCCACACCGCGCCCTCGACGGCGTCGACCGCGCCGTGCCCCCCGTGTTCACCGAGCGCCGCGTTCACCGTGGCGATGGAGACGGCGTCTCCGCGGTGCAGCAGCGCCGGCCGCGCGAACCGGCCCGCGAGGCGCGCGTCGAGGGCGTCGGTGGCGAGGGCGCCCGCCGCGGTGAAGAGGTCGAAGGCGACGAAGGGCTCGTGAGCGAGCCGGTAGCGGGTGCTGTGCGCGAGCGCGAGCCACTCGCCGACCAGCCACTCCCCGTCCCGCAGCACCGCCGCGAAGCGCCCGGTGTTGTCCGTCACCCAGCGGTGGAACATCTGCCGGCCGGGGTTCCGGGACTCGGCGGCGCGCCAGCCTTCGCGGCCGAGCGCGACGACTTCGGCGCCCAGCCTGGCCACCGCGACGCACGAGCCGTCGAGCTTCTCCTGCACGACGATGACGTCACCCTTCGTCGCGCGCTCGGTGCAGCGGCGGGCGAGCTCGGGCGGCGCGACGCGGTCGGACGAGCCGGTGCGCGAGCCGGGCAGGTGGGGAATCTTCGGGAACGCCTTCTTCCCGAGGGGCTGTTTCATGGTTCGACTCCGGCGTCGTTCGGCCTGCGCTCCTCGGCGTGAGGTGACGCGTGTGACGTCGCCTCGTCGACTCCGCCCTCACTCCGCCTGCACTCACGGTTCATGGTTCGACTCCGGCGTCGTTCGGCCTGCGCTCCTCGGCGCGAGGTGACGCGTGTGACGTCGCCTCGTCGACTCCGCCCTCACTCCGCCTGCACTCACGGTTCATGGTTCGACTCCGGCGTCGTTCGGCCTGCGCTCCTCGGCGCGAGGTG
>JAEUJQ010000076.1 GCA_016793095.1 Myxococcaceae bacterium
TGGCTCGACCGCGCGCCCGGCGCGGTCACGCGGGTGACGCCGCGGCCCGGGAGTCGTGCTCTTCGCGCTCGAGCGCGCCCGTGGCGGTCATGCGGGTGACGCCGCGGCCCCGGAGTCGTGCTCTTCGTGGCTCGAGCGCGCCCGTGGCGGTCACGCGGGTGACGCCGCGGCCCCGGAGTCGTGCTCTTCGCGCTCGAGCGCGCCCGTGGCGGTCACGCGGAGAACATGCGCGGCCCGGGAGTCGTGCACTTCGTGCCTCGACCGCGCGCCTGGCGCGGTCATGCGGGTGACGCCGCGGCCCCGGAGTCGTGCTCTTCGCGCTCGAGCGCGCCCGTGGCGGTCACGCGGAGAACACGCGCGGCCCGGGAGTCGTGCTCTTCGTGGCTCGAGCGCGCGCCCGGCGCGGTGACGCTGGTGACGTCGCGGCCTACGAGCCGTGCGCTTCAGGCCCCGGTCGCGCGCATGGGCCCGGGCTGCGTCGCGCTCCCCGGAGCGAGGAAGCGCGCCGTCAGCTTCGGGTCGACCCACGCCACCACGTGCACGAGCTGGTCGCCCTCGGCCTCGACGAGGTGCACGCCCGCGGGCTCCCACGGCTCGCCCGGGCCCTTGCGCATCGAGATGGCGAGGCCGAGGTGCCCCGCCGCTTCCACCGGCACGGCCTTGAAGCGCTGCGCGTCCACCGCTGGCGCGAAGAGCGCCGAGCCGAGGAAGCCGGTGATGGCCTCGAGGCCGCGGAACCAGAGCGCCATGGGCGGCATGGTGAGCGTCGCGTCCTCGCGCAGCAGCGAGATGAGGCCCGCCACGTCCGACGACTCCCACACGCGCAGGTAGCGGCCGAGCAGGTCGCGCTCCTTGTCCTCACTGGCGCGGCGGGCCCAGCGCGGCGACGCCTCGTCGAGCGACGCGCGCGCGCGCTGCAGCAGGCTGTTCACCGCGGCGACGGTGGTGTCGAGGTGCTTCGCCGTCTCCTCCGCCGAGAAGCCCATCACGTCCTTCAGCACCAGCGCGGCCCGCTGCGAGGCCGGGAGCGCCTGCAGCGTGACGAGGAAGGCGAGGGCGACGCTCTGCCGCCGGCTCACCACCGTCTCGGGCCCGGGCTCGAGGTCGAGCGCGCTCGCCGGCGCCGGCTCGATGTACTCGTGCAGCGGGTCTGGCCGCGGCTCGTCACCGGGCTGCGCTGGGGGCGCGACCTCGTCGGGCAGGTGGCGGCGCTTTCGCTGGGCCAGCAGGTCGAGGCAGGTGCGGGTGGCGATCTGGAACAGCCACGACCGCAGCGCGTCCGCTCCCTCGAGCGCGTCGAGGTTCTTCCACGCGCGCACCAGCGCCTCCTGTACCGCGTCCTCGGCGTCCGACCACGAGCCCAGCATGCGGTAGCTGTAGGCGACGAGGGCACGACGGTGCGGTGCGACCTGTGCTTCGAACTGCCCGGAGCCGTTGGCCATGGCCGCTCTCTGCCACACTTCCCGCGCGAGGACGCCTCCCTCCCCTCGTTCGGCGGGGTGTCCTACGGTGCGGCGCTCCATGGCGCAGGCCGAGAAGACAGTCGAGGCAGGCCGCGCGCCGTGGGTGCTGGCCCTCGCGCTCGCCGCCGGGTGCTCCATGCCGATGCCTCCGGGTGATGGCGGCGTCGATGCCGGCACGTCCCCGTGGCGCGTGGTGCTCGCGAACCAGCCCGGCGCGTTGCTCTCGGCCTGGGAGAGCGGCGAGGGTGTGCTCTACGCCGTGGGCGGTACGGCCAGCCGCGCGCTCGTGCTGCGCCACGACGACGACGGGTGGTGGGAGATGGACCCTGGCACCTCGCGCACGCTGTGGTGGGTGCACGGCTTCTCGAAGGACGACGTCTGGGCCGTGGGCGCCTCGGGCGTGGTGACGCACTTCGACGGCACCCGCTGGCGCGTCGAACGCGAGGGTGGGCCCGCCACGCTCTTCGGCGTCTTCGGAACCGCTCCGTCCGCGCTCGTCGCGGTCGGCGGCGTGGTGAGCGTCAGCGCGCCGGCGCCGCTGGTGCTCCGCCGTACGGCGTCGGGGTGGGGTGAGGTGGCGGCGCTCCCGGCGACCGACGCGCGCGCCTTCTTCAAGGTGTGGGGGCGCTCGCCGGACGACCTGGTCCTCGTCGGAGAGCGCGGGCTGCTCGGCCGAGGCACGCCCGAGCGCCTCACGCTGGCGTCGCTGCCCGTCACCGACCGCCTCACCACCGTGCACGGCAACGCCACCGAGACGTACGTCGTGGGTGGGCTCCAGCGGCCGGTGCTGCTGCGCCTCGAGGGCGGGCAGTGGAAGCCGCTCGCCGCGCCCGGCACGCCGCAGTTGCTCAACGGCGTCGCGGTGAACGGCGCGGGCGACGTCGTCATCGCCGGCCTCGACGGCTACCTCGCCGAGGGGCGCGCGGGTGACTTCACGCAGGCGCCGCCGGTGACGAACCTCGGCCTGCACGCGGTGACGCCCACGTCGACGGGCTTCGTCGCGGTCGGCGGCGACCTCGTGCAGACCCTCGGCCGCGGCGTGGTGCTCGCGCGCGGAGCCCTCGAGGGCGGCGCCGTCAGGCGGTGGCCTCACGCCGGTGTTCCGCTCGACGCCGGAGCCGATGCGGGCGTCGCCGACGCGGGGCTCCCGGACGCAGGCGGTCTGGACGGCGGCGCGCTCGATG
Organism: Myxococcaceae bacterium; assembly: GCA_016793095.1. Classification (GTDB taxonomy): domain Bacteria; phylum Myxococcota; class Myxococcia; order Myxococcales; family Myxococcaceae; genus Xiheimicrobium. Next base: position 2,648 of record JAEUJQ010000076.1, read on the forward strand.
GCGGCGCCGATGCGGGCGTCACGGATGCCGGGGTCATGGACGCAGGGCTCGCGGACGCAGGGCTCGCGGACGCAGGCGTCACGGATGCCGGGGTGGACGCAGGGCTCACCGATGCCGGCGTCATCGACGCAGGTGTCGCGGACGCTGGAGCGGTGGACGGGGGGATGGACGGCGGCGTGCTGGGGCCCGGCGATGACTGCGGCATGGCGCCCGCCTCGTGCGGCCCGGGGATGATGTGCTGGTTCGTCTTCGGGCCGTTCCGCAACTACTGCGCCGGCACGTGCACCGACGCGGCGGAGTGCGGTGGCTACGGCGCAGGTGCGTGCTGCCGCCTGCCCGGCCCGCAGGCGATGGAGAACGTCTGCCTGCGCGCCGACCACTGCGACGCCGGCATGTGACATGTGAGCGCCCGAGGCGTCAGCGCACCGCGAAGTGGAGCCGGTGTTCGAGCCTGCAGCCCAGCGGCACCAGCGCGGCGTGAGTGACCGGGCGGAGACAGGGTTCGACGGCGGCGTCGGCTGGCTCGAGCTCGTCGATGGTGACCGAGGCCACCCGGCCGCTGCCCGCGACGTGCACGGTGGCCTCGAGCCAGGTGACGCGGAAGCGCTCGAGGCAGGGGCGCAGCGACGGGTGGTGCTGAACGACGCGCTCGAACTGGCCGCGTGGTGAAGGCCCGGTGCGGCAGCCGCGCCAGCCGCCTGCCCAGGAGCTGGCGAGCGTGACGGGGCCCATCGTCGCCTCTTCGGGCCCGCAGCGGTGCGCGCGCGGCTCCTCGGCGGCTGGTCCGGGCACGACGAGGGGCGCGCTGTCAGCGACCTCCACCGCCAGCCGAGCCAACGGCTGGTGGCGGGGCGGCCCGGCGCATCCGAGCGACACGACCGAGAAGACAAAGAGGCGCCAGCCCATGCGTGCCCGCGGACACCGCGCGCGCCCCGCGGGTTCCCTCACCGGTCGCTCCAACCGCTGGACGAGCGCCTCGCTCGACGCACCACCTCAGCTCCGAGCCGACCGCTCCGCACTCCCAGGAGTCGCCGGACGGTGCCCACGAGGGTGCAGCGCGGCGACGCCCTGTCCGTTCGGGGCGAAGAGGCGAGGGCCGCCCGGCGAAGCGGTCGGTGGCGTTCAGCCCCGGCGTCGCGCGCGCAGCACGAAGAAGAGCAGGCCCGCGAGGCCCCACGGCGCCACGCCCACGCCGTTGCAGCCGCAGCCGCCCAGCACGAGGTCCTGCCGGCCTTCGCGGCCAGTGGGGCCGGGCTCGGTCCCTGCGTCCACCGGCTGGCCGCTGCCGGCGTCGGTGGGTGAGGTGCCCGCGTCCTGCCCGGGCTGCGTCCCGGCATCCGGCTCCGGCTGGCCGGCGTCGGGCGTCGTCGTGCCGCCGTCCGGCGTCGTCGAGCCGCCGTCAGTGCCCGGGTCGATGGCGGTGAAGGCCACCGGCGCGCTGCGCGTGGAGTTGCCCGCCGCGTCGAAGGCCACCGCCACCAGCGAGTGGGCGCCCGCGCTCACCGTGGCCGACACCTGGTACGGCGCCATCGTCGCCACGCCGGACGCCGCACCATCGACCTCGAACTCGACGCGCTGCACGCCGACGTCGTCGCTCGCCGTGGCGGCCAGCGTCACCGAGAGGCCCGTCATCGCGCCGGCCGTTGGCGCCGTCACCGAAACGGTGGGGGGCGTGGTGTCCGTCGACATGCCGACGATGATGAAGACGGGCGTGCTGGTCGCCGAGTTGCCGGCGGCGTCATGCGCCCGCGCGGTGAGCGTCTTCGTGCCCGGCGTCCACGGCGTGGTGTCGACCTGCAGTTGCCACGGCGTGGCCGTCGCCTCGCCCAGCCTCGTGGCGCCCTCGAAGAACTCGACGCGGGTGACGCCGACGTTGTCCATCGCCTGGGCCACCAGCGTCACCTGGCCGGTGACGCGCGCGTTGTTCGCGGGCGCTGTCAGTTGCACCGTGGGCGGCGTCGGGTCAGGCGTCATCGTGACCGTCACGCTCGCGGTGCCCGTTGCCGCGCCGGCGCTGACGGTGACGGTGAAGGGCCCGCCCGCCATCGTCCCCGCGGTGAAGAGCCCCGTCGCGTCGATGGCGCCGCCACCTGAGACCTGGAACGTGAGCGGCGGCTGCACCGACAGCGCGTCGCCGAACTGGTCGTCCACCACGCCGTCGAACTGCTGCGTCGCCAGCACCTGCACGCTGGCCGTCGCCGGTTGCACCTCCACCGTCGTCGGCACCGCCTGGACCGTCACCGTCACGAGGCTCGTCACCATGTTGCCCGCGCCGTCGGTGACGGTGACGACGAACTCGTAGGTGCCCGCCTGGGTGAAGGTGACGACGGAGTCCTTCGCTGCGTTCGAGGTGTTGGCCGAGAACGTCACCGGGGCGGGAGCGGTCGTCGCCGTCCACGTGTAGGTGAGGCCAGGCTCGCCCGTGTCGTCGGTGGCGCGGACCGACAGCGCGGTGCTCGTGCCCGTCACCAACGCCGGTGTCGCCCGCGCGGGCTGGGTGATGGTGGGCGCGCCGTTGCCGACGACGGTGATGGTCGCCGTCCCCATGAAGCCGCCTGCGCTCGCCGTCACCGTGAACGGACCGCCTGGCGTCATGCCGGCCGTGAACTGGCCGTTGGTCGCGATGGCGCCGCCGCCCGAGACGCTCCACGTCGCCGCGCCGAGGAACATGAAGCCACCGAACTGGTCCCGCCCCGAGGCCGAGAAGAACTGCGTGCCGCCCGTGGGCACCGCCGCCGTCGTGGGCGAGACGGTCATCGCCGTGCCTACCTGGTTCACCACCACCACCACCTGCGCGCGCACCGGCAGGCCGCCCGCGTCCGTCACCGTCACCTCGAAGGTGTAGGTGCCCGCGCCGGTGAACGTCACCTGGGTCGACTTCGCGCCGTTGGTGCCGTTGGCCGAGAACGTCACCGCGCGCGGGCCGGTGCTGCTCCACGCGTAGGTGAGGTTCGCCTCGCCGCCGTCATCGGCGCCGAGCACGGTGAGGGTGATGGTGGTCGCCGTGGTGGGGTTCTGGCTGGCGGCCGGCGCCGTGGCGATGGTGGGCGCCGCGTTCACCGTCGTGGTGGCGAAGTCCTGCCCGGTGATGTTCGCGCTCGTCACCGTCGTCATGCGCGTCGCTGGCGTGAAGGTGTAGCCCGCGCGCGTGGGCGTCAGCGTGTAGGTGCCCGCCGGGACGCCCACGAGGGTGTAGCGACCGAAGGAGTCCGTCGTCGCCGTGCGGGTGCCGTCGGAGAGGGAGACGCCCGGCAGCGGCGTGGCGCCCGTCAGCACGGTGCCCGAGACGAGGAAGGTGGTCGTCGTGGCGACCTGGAAGTTCTGGTTGAAGAGCCCGGCGCCCGCGATGGTGACCGGGTTGGTGAAGTTCTGCGGCGTCAGCGTCACGCCCGGCGACGTGGCCACCACGTTCCAGGTGCCGTTCGGCACACCGCTCAGCGTGTAGTACCAGGGCTGCGTCATCGCCCCGCGCGTCGCCGTCACCGTGCGGAAGCCGTCCGTCACCACTGGCGCCGTCATCACCGTCGAGGGGAGCTGTCCGCTGATGTTCTGCCCCTGCGCGACGAAGTTCACGTTCGAGACGTTGCCGCCGTACACCTCGACGGGGTTACGCAGGCCCGAGAGCGCGAACGCCCAGCCTACGCGCGTCGCCGAGAGGGTGTACTGGCCGTTCGGCACGCCGGTGAGCGAGAAGTCTCCGTTCGCGTTCGTCGTCGCCGTGCGCGTACCGTCCGTCACCGAGACGCCCGAGACGCCCGTGCCGCCCGCGGTCACCCGGCCGGCCACCGTGTAGCCCGGTCGGTTGGCAGCGGTGAAGATGAGGTCCGTCTGGCTGGCCTGGACGACGAGCGGCGCGGCGAAGGTGCGCGTCATCGCGAGGTCGAACTTCGCCGCGGTGAGCGTGTACCCGGCGTCGCTGGCCGGTACGTTGGTGAGCGCCCAGGTGCCGTCGGACAACGACCAGGTGGTGCGCGTGCCGTCGCTGATGCGCGCGCCTTCGACGCCGGCGTCGGCCATCAGCACCGCGCCGCTCAGCGTGAAGGTGGTGGGCGTGCCGACGGTGACGAAGATGGCCGCGGTGGCGGTGCCGCCCTTCATGTCGCTCACCGTGCAGCGCACCTGATGCACCCGGTTGCCGGTGAGTGTCTTCACCTGCGTCGGCTGGTTGTTGACGCTGAAGGTGCCGTCGTCGAAGTCCCACGCGTAGGCGAGCGTGTCGCCATTCGGGTCCGTCGCCGTCGCCGTGAACGTCACTGCCGTGTTGGAGGGCACCATCGTCTGCGAGGCAGAGACGGTCAGGCTGGGGCCGACGTTCGACGGGTACGGGCCGAAGTTGATGACGACGTCGAGCGACTCCGGGGTGGTGCCTCCCTTCCCGATGGGCGTGAAGTGCAGGTTCGCCGGCCAGTCGGAGAAGGTGCGGCCGATGACGAGCGGGGAGTTCGACGCGCCGCCAACGCCCGGCGTCATGTCGAGCAGGTGGGCGCCGCACGCGGTCGGGGGCGTCGTGGGGCAGGTCGTGCCGGGGCTCGGCCAGCCGAAGTTGAAGCTCGCGCCGTTCATCACCGAGGTGTTGCTGGTGATGACCTGGCGGAACTCGAGCCAGTAGTCGCGGGTGCGGGTGTCGCCCGGGCGCGGCAGCTTGATGGCCTGCAGGCCTCCGTCCGGCGCGGCGGAGTCGAGCGCGTGGATCCGGTACGTCCCGCTCACCGTCGGGGTCACGATCTGGTGCGGCAGAATCCAGTCGAAGTTGCGCTTGTACCAGGCGTTGAAGTGCGAGGAGCCCGAGTTGCCCATCACGTCGAAGGGGTTGCCGTACTCCTGCTGTGAGCCCGCGCCGATGATGCTGTCGCCCGCGTTCCAGAGGTTCGCGTGCCAGTTGCCGTAGTTGTGGCCGAGCTCGTGCGCGGTGACACCCTGACTGAAGTTGCCGTTGAGCCAGGTGCCCTTGCCGCCCACGTAGCCGCGCCCCGCCCACCCCGAGAACATGTTCGGGTGCGCGACGATGTCGAGGTTGTAGTTGTTCGGGTCGAAGCCGGCGTCGCGGGCGGCGACCCGCGCGTCGGAGAGCACCTGGAAGTAGTTCCCGGCGTCACGGTACTCGCCGTACAGGCGTGGCAGGCGCAGCGTGGGCGGGAAGGTGCCGCTCAGCTGCGTCTTGTTGAAGCTGCCGGCGATGAAGAAGTTGTTCACGTTGGTGTTGATGAGCGTCGTCGCCGCGGCGAGAGAGACCGGCTCGCCGGGTCGGTCGTCGAAGTCGACGCGCATGAAGAGCACCGTCTTGGGACCCTCGGTCCACGCCGAGGCGGCCGTCTCCTGGTCCGCCGCGACCTGTGAGGCCTCGTCCTGGATGAGCGCCTGCGCGTAGGCATCGGCCTCCTCGGGTCGGCAGAAGCCGATGACGGAGTCGCCGTCGTGCAGCACCTCCGCGGCTGTCCATGCGTTGCACTGGCCGACGACCTCGAAGAGCGCCACGTCTTCTGCGGTGAGGTGTCGCGCGGGGAGCTCGTCCATCGCGAAGACGCCGTCGAGCTCGATGCCGTGCAGGCGCAGGCCGTCGCGGGTCAACAGCGCCTCACGACGCCCCCAGACGCCGGCGCGGAGCACGGTGTCTCGCCCGTCGAAGGTGACGAAGTGCTCGACCGGCGGCTGCACGCCGTCGGAGTCGTCTCCAACGGTGTCGATGACGTGGAGCATGCCGCGCCCGTCGCGCCACTGCTCGACGTTCGCCTGCACCTCGGGCGGCAGCATGCGCCGCTCGGCGATGGTGGGCGCCATCGCAAGGGCGAGGCGTGGCTCGACCAGCATCAGGCTCACGACGTGCCGCTTGCGGAAGAGCGAGAGCTCACGACCCTGATCGACGAGGCGCTGAGGGGCCGGCCGTGGCGTCTGCTTGAACTCGTCGAGCCACCGGCGGAACGCCGTGTGTGCCGCGACGGCCTGGCTCGCGGGCGTCAGCGTGGGCTCGTCGGACAGCGGCGCGAAGGTGCGCTCGACGCGGCGCGGGGGCTCCTGGGTGCAGGCCGCGAAGATGATGGTGAGGGCGGGTAGGAGGCTTCGCGACACGGAGGACATGGAGGTGTGAAGGCCAGCAAGCGATACGCCACTCCACCGGCGAACAGCGCGTCGGTTCGCCGTTCCTGGCGAAGGTGAACTCCCTGGAATCGCAGGCCTGTCGACGAAATGCGGAGGCGGCCTGGGGTGCGGTGCCTCGCATTCGCTGCGAGGCTCGCACTGATTACAGGCGAGGTGGGGACTCTGCTCCCCACTCGGCGGAGCCTGCACGCGCGCGGCGACTCCTGCCGGACTCCAGCTCGTGACGGTCAGTCCCGCTCGTCGAGCAGGTACTGGTTGGAGATGGCCTTGAACGAGAGCCGACCACCGAGCACGTCAGAGCGTGCCTCGGCCTGTGGCCGGACGACGATGCCTTCGCGCTGGTTGGCGGTATTCGGGTACACCCCTTCCGCGCGCAGGAGCAGGGAGTCCACCGTCTCGTCGAACGCGTCACCCTCGAATGCGAGCGGCACCGGCTGAAGCGCGTGACGCGCACACAGGGCCCTGAGTTCGGCGTCGGAGAGGTGCCGGCCCGCCTGCCAGTCCCAGGCGCTGAAGAGGAAGAGCTCCTTGTCCTTCAGGCTGGCCGGGTTCTTCTGAATGCCGGGGCCAACCACTTCGCCCTGCAAGGCGAGCGTCGGGTGTGCGTCGAGCACATCGGCGAGGCGGTACTTCTTCGCGACGTACCAGTAGAGGTTCTCTCCCTCGGCGATGGAGTGGTTGCGGCCGCAGACGTGCAACGCGCCATCGACCTTCACGAAGGTGGCGCTCGTGCCGTCCATCTTCACCGTGGCGACGAAGGGCCTGCCACGCAGCTCGTCGAGCACCGCCGGGAAGGACTGCACGCGCAGCTCGTCGGTCTTCGGCACGATGCCCGGAAAAGGCGCGCGGTAGTCGCCCATGCCCGCCGGTGCCGGCGGCTCGTACTTGCTGATGCCCAGGCGCTCTGTGAGGTCGTCGCCAGCCTTCACGTCGCGGAGGCCGAGCTGCCCAAGCGGCAGCAGCAGGCCCTGAGAGAGCGTGCCGCGCAGCCGCAGGGTGCGAATGCGGAACCAGTCGGGCCGAGGCGTCCGGGTGGTGGCGGTCTTCGCCTGCCAGAGCCACGCGAAGGTGTCGGTGTCGGGAGGGACGGAGTCGATCTCCAGGTACACCGCCAGCTCGCCCGCGGAGACTTCGCCCTTCTTCACCACACACTGCCAGCCAGCGACGCGGGCGACCTCGATGCGGTCGGCGCCCGCGATGGGGTTGACGGCGCCAACTGTCACGACGGACGCGAGCTTGCGCTTCATGGTGGGGGGCATGATCGCGTCGACGGAGCGCTCAGGCGAGCCTGACACGGGGCCGATCACGCCGTCAGCGTCGTCAGCACCGCGCGCCTCAGCGCCCGTCCGTGAAATGCCCAGGCCCCGAGGTGCCCCGAGTCGACCCACGTCGGAGTCACGCCCCAGTGGCGGGCAAGGCGCTCCATGGCCGCCGGCGCGACGACGCCGTCCCTCCGCATGGCGACGACGACACGTTGCCTCGAGCGCGGCACCGGCTGATGCAACACGGAGAGCTGCCGCAGCACCGCGCGGAGTCGCTCCATGCCCTCATCCCCGAGGGCGGCGCGGTCGACGCTGGCCGCCAACGGCCCGTCGCAGAACACCACGCTCGCGTCGTCGGGCGGTGCCATCACCGTCACCGGCACCTCGACGTCGAGGGACGCCGCTGCGTGCGCCGACATCTGGCCCGCCATCGAGTAGCCGGCGAGCGCGACGGGCAGCGACGGCTTCGCCTCGAGCGCGGTGGCGACGAGCGCGCGCACCTCCACCACGTTCGCGAGGCCCATGCGCAGGAAGTCGCCCACCGTGGGCAGGTTCATGCCCTGCTGAGCCGCCGCCCGCCGCGAGCCGAAGTACGCGCCCTCGAGGAGCCACAGCTCGACGCCCTGGTAGCGGAGCGCGTCGAAGAGGTGCGTGCGTCGTCCGAAGCCCTCATCACCCCATGACGGCGGCACGAGGACGCGCGCGCGGGTGGGACCCTTCGCGCGCATGCGCATCACGTGCAATCGACCGGTGTGCGCGTCGAGCAGCGGCGCCGGAGACGGGGCGAACGCCTCTTCGGTGCGCGCGGACGTGGGGAAGAACTCGAGCGCGAGCGGCGTCGCCGAGCTGCGGGTCAACAACGGCGGCACCTGGCGCGCCGGCCCCTCGACCTCACCCCACCCGCGGCTGAAGAGCCGGGGCGCCGCGTGAGCCGAAGGTACCCAGCGTCGAGCCAGTGCATCGCCTCGCTTCTCGCACAGGCGAGCAGCGCGCGCGCATGCTCCAGATCAACCCCACACCTGCAACCTCCAGTACACACTCCGACACGCGAGAGGCTCGTTCTTTCGATGGGTTGGACGGGCTGAGCCGGGGTCACCCGTTTGCACCGACGAGCGCCATGCACCGCGTCCTCGTCTGCTGCCTCGGCCTCGCCCTCGTGGGGTGCGAAGGGGCCATCGTGCCCGGTGGAGTCCTGCTCCCCGGTGAGCCGGTTGGAGGTTCGGGAACCGGTGCGGGCGGAGCAGGGCAGGGCGGCGGGGGCAGCGAGGTGATGACGTGCGCGCCCGTCGAGTCGCTGGACCCGGGACGCGTCACCATGCGTCGGCTCAACCGCGTCGAGTACAACAACACGGTGCGCGATCTGCTCGACGACGCGACCGCGCCGGCCACCGACTTCCCCGCCGACGACTTCGGGCACGGGTTCAACAACATCGCCGACGTGCTCTCGACGGCGCCGGTGCTGGTGGAGAAGTACGACCTCGCTGCGAAGGCGCTGGCCGAGGCCGTCATCGCGAAGGAGTCCTCCCCCGGCCAGACGACGCGGGTGCAGGCGGAGGACGGCGCGAAGTCCACCGGCGGGGCCGACGGCGAGTTCTGGAACCTCTGGTCGAACGGCACCATCTCGACGCAGGTCACCTTCGTCACCACCGGCCGCTACACCTTCCGCGTTCGCGCCGCGCAGACGGCGGCGGGCAGCGAGGCCGCGAACATGGTGCTGAGCCTCGATGGGCGGCAGCTGGGCGCCTTCCCCGTCACCGCGACGCGCGCGACGCCGGGCGTCTACACCGCCGAGGCCGACGTCACGCAGGGCAGCCACCGCGTCGAGGTGGAGTTCACCAACGACTTCTACATGCCTCCGGCCGACCGCAACCTGCTGGTGGACTGGCTCGAGGTGCAGCGCCCCGGCACCGTCGTCGACCCGTCGATGGCGAAGGTGATGGTGTGCGACCCGGCGACGGCGGGCTGTGCGCGCACCATCCTCACGCGCTTCGGCCGCAAGGCCTGGCGGCGGCCCCTGACGACGGTCGAGGTGGACCGCTACGAGCGCGTCGTCACCCTCGCGCAGATGGAGGGCGAGACGCCCAAGGCCGGCCTGGCGCTGGCGCTCGAGGCGATGCTGTTGTCGCCGCACTTCCTCTACCGCGTCGAGCTCGACGCCGAGCCGACGTCGTTGGCGGCGCACCCGCTCACGGCCCACGAGCTGGCCGCGCGGCTGTCGTACTTCCTCTGGGCCAGCACCCCCGACGAGGCGCTGGCCCGGGTGGCCGACGACGGCAGCCTCCTTCAGCCCGCCGCGCTCGAGGCGCAGGTGACGCGCATGCTCGCCGACCCGAAGGCGAAGACGCTCACCACGCAGTTCGCGGGCCAGTGGCTGTGGTCGAACCAGGTGGAAGACGCGGCGCCCTCGGCGAGCGTGTACGCGAACGTCACCGCCGCGACGAAGGCCGCCATGAAGGGCGAGACCGAGGCCTTCTTCGAGCACTTCCTCAAGCAGGACGTGAGCGTGCTGGGCCTCCTCGGCTCCGACTTCACCTTCCTGAACGACGTGCTCGCCGATCACTACGGCCTGCCCCGGCCGAACTCGGCGACGCTGCAGCGGGTGACGCTCGTCTCGAGGCCCGAGCGGGGCACGGTGCTCGGTCAGGCCGGCGTGCTGACGGTGACCTCGTTCCCGACCCGCACCTCACCGGTGAAGCGCGGCGCGTGGGTGATGGCGAACCTGCTCTGCCAGGAGCCGCCCGCCCCTCCACCCGGCGTCGAGGCGCTGCCGGTGCCCGAGGTGCCCAACGCGACGCTGCGGCAGCGCATGGAGCAGCACCGGTCGAACCCCACCTGCGCCGGCTGCCACTCCTTGATGGACCCCATCGGCTTCGGCATGGAGCCCTTCGACGGCGTTGGCCGCTCGCGCACGATGGACACCGGCGGCTTCGCCATCGACGCGTCAGGCACGCTGCCCGACGGGCGGTCGTTCAGCGGCCCCGGCGAGCTGTCGCGGCTGCTGCGCGACGACCCGCGCTTCCCGCACTGCCTCGCCGAGAAGCTGTTCACGTACGGGCTTGGCCGCGCGCCGCGTCGCGACGAGACATGCCAGGTCGAGGCCATCTCGAAGGACTTCGAGCACCGCGGGCATCGGCTCTCGGGGCTGGTGAAGTCCATCACGCTGAGCCGTTCGTTCACGCACCGCCGCGGAGAGACGCCATGAAGTTCACCCTGTCGCGACGAACGCTGCTCCGTGGCGCCGGTGCCTCACTGGCGCTGCCGTGGCTCGAGGCGATGCTGCCGAAGGGAGCGCTCGCGCAGGCCATGGCGCCGAAGCGGTTCCTTGCGTTCTACGTGCCGTGCGGCATCCGCATGAACCGGTGGACGCCGGCAGCCACCGGCGCGACCTGGGCGCTGACGCCGATCCTCGCGCCGCTCGGTCAGCGCGGGCAGGACCCCTCGATCCAGGGGGACGTCAACGTCATCAGCGGCCTGTCGAACCGCCCCGCGCGCCCTGATGGGCCGGGCGATCATGCGTCGGGCACCGGCGCGTTCATCACCGCGCGTCACCCGTTCAAGACGGAGTCCACCAACATCCGCAACGGCATCTCGCTCGACCAGGTGTTCGCGAACGCCTGGCGGTCGCAGACGCGCTTCGCCTCGCTCGAGACGGGCACCGACGGCGGGGGCTCGTCGGGGAACTGTGACTCCGGGTACTCGTGCGCCTACGCGCGGAACATCTCCTGGGCGTCGGAGACCCAGCCGCTCGCGAAGGAGACGAACCCGCAGGTGCTGTTCGACCGGCTCTTCGGTGGGCTCGACCCGAACCAGAGCCAGCAGATGGTGGAGAAGCGCAAGCGCCTCAAGCAGTCGGTGCTCGACGCGGTGAAGGCCGACGCCGACGCGCTCAAGCCGAAGCTGGGGAAGACCGACCAGCGCAAGCTGGACGAGTACCAGACGGGCGTGCGCGAGCTCGAGCGGCGCGTGCAGGCCGAGCAGCCGATGACGGTGTGCACGCCCGGCGGCCGGCCGGCGACGGTGGGCGACCTGCGCGACCGAACGCGCGTGATGCTGGACCTGCTCGTGTGGGCGTTCCGCTGCGATCTGACGCGCGCGGCGACGTTCATGCTGCAGAACGCGGGCAGCGGGTACGTCTTCAACTTCCTCGGGCTGTCCGACGGGCACCACTCGTACTCGCACCACGGCGGCTCGGCGACCAACCTCGACGCCATCGAGCGCATCAACACGTGGGAGCTCGAGCAGTTCGCCTACCTGGTGCGCGCGCTGAAGGCCGCGCCAGAGGGCAGCGGCTCGGTGCTCGACAACTCGCTGGTGTTCTTCTCGAGCGAGATTGAAGACGGCGACTCGCACAGCCACGACAACATGCCGATCCTCGTGGCGGGGCGTGCGGGCGGGCGCGTGCAGACGGGGCGGCACCTGCGCTTCACCGGCGCCCCGTCGGTGGCGAACCTGTTCCTCTCGATGACCGACGCTTTGGGTGCGCCGCAGACGTCGTTCGGAGACTCGACCGGCCTGCTCCCCGGCTTCATCACGGCCTGAGCCACGTCGGCGTGCCGCACCGCGAGAACAAGCGGAGCCACGTGAGCGGTGGTCGAAGGTGTGCTCGCGGCGTGAGCTGAGCGGTGTGCTGGTTCGAGGCGTGCCGCACCACGCGAGAACCAGCGGAGCCACGTCAGCGGTGGTCGGAGGTGTGCCCGCGGCGTGAGGTCGCGCGCGCGCACCGCGAGAACAAGCGGAGCCACCTCAGCGGTGGTCGGAGGTGTGCTCGCGGCGTGAGGTCGCGCGCGCGCACCGCGAGAACAAGCGGAGCCACCTCAGCGGTGGTCGAAGGTGTGCTCGCGGCGTTGATGGCTGCGCTCAGAAGTCGAGCGGCAAGATGAACGCCGTGCCGTTCGCCGTGCCAGAGCGGTACGACAAGGGCGCGCCGATGACGAGCGCTGCCGGCGTACTCGCCGTCGTCGAGGCCGGCGTCGCCGCGAGGTCCTGGCCGAACGCCGCCCGCTCGCGCTGGTCCGGGAACGCGGTGAAGTGCGACTCGTTCCTCCCCGGCACCGTCAGCCCTGCCGCGAAGCCGAAGACCGCTCCCGTGCCGTCGCCGTTCGCGTTCGCCGTCGGCGCTCCGACGAGCAGATCCGGCCGCGCGTCGCCCGCCACGTTCACGCCGCCCCAGAGCTGCCGCCCGAAGCCCGGTGCGCGGTCCAGGTACACCAGCGGCACCGGGTCGAGGCCGTCGCCCAGGGCGCCCACCAGGACGCCTCCTGACATCGGCCGCCGCGCGTTCAGCTGCGCCACGTCGAACAGCAGCACCGTCGGCTGAGCCACGCCCTCGAACGAGTACAGGTCGGCCGTCACCGCCACGAAGTCGCGCGTGTCGTTCGCGAGCAGCTGGCCCGCGCGGGCCATCGCCACGCCGAGCCGGAGCGTCGGCAGGCCCGCCTCGACGTCACCAGACACCCGCACCCACGAGCCCTCGGTGCGCCCGCCACAGCGCGTGCCGCCAGGGTCGAAGCCGTACGCCACGATGAAGCCGAGCCGGTCGCCGTAGCGCAGGCCCAGCTCGTGACAGCCGTCGCCGTTCAGGTCGCCGAGCGCCGCCAGCAGCGTGGTGCCCTGCGGCACGTTCGGCAGGGTGAAGCCCATGTCGCACGCGATGGACGGCCTGGCGAGGGTGGCATCGTCAGGCGCGCGGCCGAACACCACCTCGAGGCCGTTCGTTCGCGAGAGCGCGAGATCCTGGGTGCCGTCGCCGTTGAAGTCGAAGCCTCCGACGAGGCCGTTGCGCGAGAGCGCTGCGCGTTGACACACCGCCGCCGCGCCGCCGTCGGGCACCGTGCAGTTCGGGATCTGCACCGGCGCCCACACCCGGAAGCCCTCGGCGAACGTGCCGTCAGCCCGCTGCAGCCACACGAGCGCGCCACCTGGAGTCTGCGCAGCGCCCGGGAAGCACTGCGGCCGATTCCCGGCGTACTCGGCGTTCGGTACGCCGCCGTCGGCCAGCCGCGCGGGCACGCTCCAGTTGGGGGCGGCGAACACCGCGTCCTGCCTGCCGTCACCGTCGAAGTCCGTCATGGCCACGTCCACCGCGAGCGCGCGCCCGCCGAAGGCCGGCACGCCCGCGTCCGTCACGTACCTCGTCGTCGCGCCCTCCTGCAGGACCCTCGGCGCGTCGGGAGCGGCCGACGAGAAGAGGTGCGCCTGGCCCGCCCCCAGCTCGTTGCCCGAGGAGTCAGCGCCGGCGCCGTGCACGTTCGGAGCGCCGATGAGCGCGCGCAGCCCGCCGACGCCCGGCGCGACGTCGACCGCCTGCCCGAAGCCCTGCGACGCGGCCCTGTTCGGAATGGCCGCCGCGCTCGCCGTCCACGTCGACAGGTCCGCGCCCGAGCCCGAGAAGACGTCGAGCCGACCGGTGAAGAGCCCCTCGGTGGTGCTGGCGCGGCCCGCATACCCGAGCAGCAACGTCGTCCCGCCGTTGGCCCAACCTCCAGTCGCGATGCCGAGCGTGTCGGTGCGGTTGGCGCCCGCGCGCACCATCGTCGTCTTGTTGAGCAGCGCTCCGCGCGAGAGGCCACCGAGCGGGTAGACGAGCAGCCGGCCCGCGTTCGGCGACGACACCATCATGCCGCCCACCATCGCCGTCGTCGTCGCGTAGGGCGCCCCCAACACGAGCTCGGGCTTCATGTCGGCGTCGAGGTCGACGACGGCGAAGCTGCGGCCCGCCTGGATGTTGGCCTGGTCTCCATAGAGCTGCGCGAAGGCGTCGGCCCGGCCGACCTGCGTCGGGCGGTCGGTCGCCGCCCCGCTCGCCATCAACGGGCGCAGGTCGAACAGCACCGCGCCGCCCGCGTTGGAGCCCGCCGGGTTTCCGCCCATCGCCATCAGGTTCGGAGAGTCCGTCTGGTCCGCCGCGGCGATGAGGTAGGGGCCCACGCCGCCCGACGCGGGGACGACGCCCAGCCGCCACGTCCCCTCGCCCGAGTCCATCGGGTTGATGGGCAGCACGAAGGCGTCGGGCCTGGCCTCGAAGCGCGGCGTGCCCTCGCGGCCGAGGTGCACCTGAATGGCGTTCTGGTTGCGCGCGAGCGCCGTGCCACCGAGCAGCGAGTTGTTCACCGAGGTGAGGAAGGCGAGATCGACGCGGCCGTCACCGTTGAGGTCGTGCGCGACGAGGAAGCGCCCGGCGCGGAGCTGTGTGAAGGGGCGCAGCGTGCCGTCGGCCGCGAGGTCCTGCCCGCCGAGGCGAATGGAGCCGAGGTCGGGCACGGGCTGGTTGCGCGTCAGCAGGAAGATGTCCACCACGCCGCGCGAGTTGATGGCGCCCGTCGGCGCGAGGTCGGCGCCGGGCGAGCCGACGACGAGGTCCTGGTCGCCGTCCCCATCCACGTCGGCGATGGCCAGCGAGGCGCCGAAGTTCCCGCGCCCCAGGCCCGTGAGCGGCGGTCGCATCAGCTCGGGGCCGTCGTCGGTGATGCGGTAGAGCACGACCGCGCCGGAGTCGGCGATGGTGATGTCGGCGCCCGGCTCCGAGATGGCGAGGTCATCTCTGCCGTCGCCGTCGAGGTCGCCCACCGCGAGCACCGCCCCGAGCTGGGCCGTGTCGGAGTCGCCGAGGATCTGCCAGGTGTGCCGCGCCGGCAGGCCGGTCGGCGTGCCCTTGTAGATGAAGACGGCGCCTCCCTGCGGCCTGCCGAGGTCGCTCTCGGGGACGCCGAGCGCGACGTCCTTCACCCCGTCACCGTCGAAGTCACCCACGGCCATCGTGGCCACGTCGCTCCGCCGCCCCTGCGGCACGGTCGGGCGCGTCAGCTCGGTGAGGATGCGGATGGAGGCGCTGGCCGTCTCACCGGTGAACTCGTCGCGCACCGTGAAGGTGGCGGTGCCGCCTCCCGAGGCAGGCGCGGTGAAACGACCCCCCACCAGCGCGCCTGGGCCGCCGGTCTGCTGCCAGGTGACGACGCCCGACCCCTCCGCAGTCTCGAGCGGCACGACACCACCGGTAGGCACCGCCATCTTCGATGGCCGCGCGCGGAACCGGGCCGTGGGCGTGACGCGGTACTGCAGCAGCACCTGGTCTCCCGAGACGCGGTCGCGCGCGACGATGAGGTCGAGCCCGGGCGTCATGCCTGCCGTGTACACGCCCGCGGCGGTGATGGTGCCGCCCGAGGCGAGCCGGCTGGCCGAGGGCGCGAACTCGACGGTGCCGGAGTTGCCGACGACCGAGATGGTGAAGGTCGTGCCTGGGCGGATGGTGGCGCGCAGCGGCTGCACGTCGAAGAGCGGCTGCACGCGAATGTCGAGCTCGGCCGAGCGCCCGCAGTCGTCGGTGGCGCGCACGCGGTCGGTCCCGGCGGCGGGCCCGGCGATGTAGCGGCTGCCCGAGATGCTGCCGCCCGACACGTTCGTCACCACGCTGTAGCTGTACCGGCCAGAGCCGCCGCTGCCCTCGAGGCTCGCCGCGCCTTCCGTGCGCACCGTGGCCGGGGCCGCCGTCAGCGCCACTGGCGTCAGCGACGGGTCCTCACAGCGATCGACCGGCGGCGGCAGCTCGGGTGGCGCGGGCGTCGGGGGCTCGCACGCGGTGAGCGCGAGGACGGCGAGGGTGAGCGACGCGAGAAGCAGGCGGCGGCACGTCGTCATGGCAGGCTCCCTCCCGTCACCCACCGCTGGACGAGCTGGATTCCGGCGGCGTCGAGCGGTCCGTCGGCGGGCATGCGGCGGTCGCGAACCGCGTTGGCGCAGGCAGCGGCGAACGTCTTCCACTGCTCGTAGCTCGAGAGGTCGGGCTGGGTGCCGGTGGAGTGGCACTTGTCGCACCGCGCCTGCGACAGCGGTCGGATGTCGCGCTGCCAGGACACCTGCACCACCGCTGACGCCTCGAGGTCGAAGTGCACCAGGCGCTTCGAGTCCACCCCGTCAGCGGTGCGCGCCGACACCTCGAGCGTGTGCAGCCCGTCCGTCAGCACCCCGAAGGAGATGAACTTCGGCCGACCAGAGGGCTCGAGCCCGCCGAGCGTGTGGAAGGTGAGCGCCTGTTGGGGAGGCGCCCCCGCCCGGCCCTTCGTCACGTCCACGGTGCGGGGCTCGCCGTCGTCGAAGCGCCAGCTGAGGCTCTCGAGCATGAGGCGCTGCGGCACCACCAGCTCGACGACCGCCTCGGGCTCGTGAATGACCTGGTTCTGGTAGACGCCCGTGAGGCGCAGCGCGGGCGTCGGCGCGATGGAGAGGGTGCTGCCCCCGACGCGCACCCAGGCGCTGCCCGCCGCGTCCACCGCGAGGAGCCGCGGCACCGCCTCGAGCCCCTTCGCGTTCGTCCACATGCGCGCGTCAGCGTCGTAGCGGTACAGCCCATCGCCCGACTGCAGCCAGAGGAAGCGCCCGTTCGACATCACCTGCTTCGGCGTGCGGCCCAGCTCGTAGCGCCGCCAGCTCACCAGCGTGCGCTGGTACAGCACCTTCGGCGTGATGACCCACACCTCGCCCGACGAGGTGCGCGAGGCGGTGATGCCGGCGATGCCTCGCACGCCGCCTGCGAGCTCCTCGGCGGTCAGCCCGCTGTCACGAATCGAGTAGGTGTTCGCCGCGGTCTGCGCGGCCACCGACACGGTGTCGCCCTGGGCGAACCACACGCCGGGCCGCAGGTCGGTCGCCGGCGCGATGGCGAGCGAGGTGATGCCGGTGATGGCGTTGCCGTTGGCCTTGAGCTCCTTGAGCTCGCCGCCCTCGATGCGGAACAGCCCGTCGTCGTGCGCAATCCACGCGACGCCGTCGGGCGCGATGGCGCTCGAGCGAAAGCCGCTCGCCGACAACCTCGTCTGCCAGGGCGGCGCGATGAGCCACCCCGCATCGGCGACGTAGAGGCCGCGGTCCGTGACGACGAGGGCCGAGTAGGGGCCCAGCGGCCAGAGGCTGGTGGCCGGGCCTGGCGGCACGGCGTTCTGAGGGTGGGACTCGAGGGCAGCGCGGGTGCCGTCGGAGCGGAGGCGCACCACGCGCCCGGCGAGGTCGATGAAGAGCCCACCGCCCCGCTCGTCCGCGAAGGACGGCGCCGCGGAGAGGTCCACCATCGCGGCGAGCGTCGTCACGTCCACCGGCGCGGCGGTCAGCGTCTCGGTGATGACGCCTCCACAGCCACTGCCACCGATTGTCAGCACGAGCGTCGTCGTCAGTCCCAGGCGACCCAGCATCACGTCTTCCCTTCCTTGCGCGCGGCCCTGCGCTGCGGTGGCCTTCGACCCACGCTGGCGCGACCGCATGGTACCCCAATGAAAAGGGGCTCCGGAGAATCTCCGAAGCCCCTCGTCTTCGCTCCCTCACCCGTCGCGAGGGCGGGCAGACGGGCCCGGGGTCGGCTCAGGTCGCCATCAGGCCCTTGAGCGGCTCGACGCGCATGATGCTGTAGTCGAGGCCCGCCGAGGCCATGATGGTCGCCACCACGTGGTCGGGCAGGTACTGGAAGCCCTTCCGGTCCGGCCGACCGGTGTCGTAGTTCACCACGCCCGCCGACATGCCGACGTTGCCAGACGCGCCGAAGACGAAGTTGTGCTTCACGCCCCGGCCCACGATGGCGCAGCAGTTGGTGATGTGGTGGTCGCGGCCGCCCGAGGCGTTGATGAGCGGCGTGCGGCTGAACTCCGAGAACACGAGGATGGTGACGTGCTTGATCCACTTGTCACCAGCGGGGTGGTCGGACTCCTTGAAGTCGGCGATGAGATCGGCCAGCGCGTTCCAGCCGGCGCGCTGGTTGTTCGCCTGGGTGAGCTGCGTGCCGAAGTGGGTGTCGAGCCCGCCAGCGATGTTCATGCTGACGCACTGGCTGACGCCCTTCTTGAGCGCGGTAGCGACGAGCGCCGCCCGGGCCGCCGACGAGTTGCGGGGGTCGTTGGTGAACCCGTTGTTCCCCACCCGCAGCTGGTAGCGCGCCACCGTCGCCGCCTTCTCCATCGCCACCGCCGGTGGGTCGCCGGTCGTCTGGTCGAAGCGGAAGTAGCGGTCGAGCGAGGCGTCGAGCACCGTGCGCACCTGCTTGCGCGCGTCGTTGTACTGGGTGACGAGGCCACGCGAGTCGTAGAGCTGCGACTCGCACGTCACCGGCTGCCCGCGCATGTCGATGAGCTGCTTCTCGATCTCGCTGTCGATGGCGGTGGGGCTCGGCGCGAGGGTGAGGAGCAGGTCGTTCGCCGACGACACCCGCAGCGCGTTGGCGTAGCCACCGTAGCGGTCGTTGTACGACTCGATGTTGAAGGCGAGGTTCGGCACCGGCGGGCGCTGGTTCGCTGCCATCTTCGGGTAGAGCTGGCCGACGACCTCGGTCGCGGTGGACGAGTTGCGGGCCGCCGAGCCGTTTGGCTCCTTGCCGGTGAGGAAGTACCGGAAGCCCACCTCGTGGGCGACGGTGTTCATGTTGATGCCGCGCACCACCGACATCACGTCGAAGTGGTCGGCGAAGCGCCCCACCGCCGGCCCGAAGGCGATGTTCGACCCCTGCCGCTGGATGGGCATCGTCGGGTAGGTGGGGTCGTTCGCGAGCAGCGAGTACCCGGGGAGAATGCGGGTCTCGCTGATGCGCTCCGGGGTGAACTCGTTCGGGTCGCGCGGGTCGAGGTTCAGCAGGGCGTCCCAGCCCCCGCCGAAGTACGCGAAGACGAAGCAGTGGTCGGCCGGTGCGAGGGCCTGCGCCTGCTGCGCGAAGGCCTTGAACGACAGGCCGCCGAACAGGCTGGTGCCGGCGAAGGCCGAGGCGGCCTTGAGGAAGGTGCGGCGCTGGAGGGTGTTCTTCACGGAGTTTCTGGACATGGTGGTTCGCTCTCCGTTCAGTAGGTGATGAAGCGCGAGTCGGTCATGAAGGCGACGCACATCGCGCCCCACGCCTGCTCTGGCCGGTTGATGGTCTTCGCTCGCGCTGCGACGGTCTTGAAGGTGCCCGCCCACGCGTCGCGCTCGGCGGCCGAGAACGGCTGGCCCCAGAAGCGCACCGCAAGGTACGAGAGGTTCGCCTTGATGGCGTCGTCGCTCATGGTGGTGAAGTCACGGTTCATCACCGTCACGTCGGGCCACAGCACGCGGTCTGCCGGCGCGCGGTTGAAGTCGGCGTTGGCGGTCGCCAGGCAGACCTCCCGAGCGCCGTCCTCGACGAACTTCGCGAAGACCAGGTTCGCCTCGGTGGACTCGCTGACGGTGAGCGCGAAGTCAGCCTGGCCGAGCGAGGCGGCGAGGTTGTTGATCTGCGACCACTGCCGGCCGGTCGTGGTGAGGATCGACTCGCGGAGCTGAGCCACCGTGAGGCGGCGCGGCTTCCGGCCGACGTGGCCCTCGTTGTGCTCAGGGTCGGCGAGCTTCACCATCGGCGGGTGGTTGCCCATGTCGACGGTCTCGAGGGTGCCGGCCTGCTCGGGCTTCTCCACCGGCTTCGAGGTGCAGCCGACCAGCGCGAGCCCGGCAAGCAACGCGGCGAACCGCAGGGTGAGGGTCTTCATCAGTCGATCCTCCGGTAGGCCTCGGTGGCCATGATGCTCTGCATGAGCGCCTTGAGGTTGTGGCCTTCGGCAGAGAAGCCCTGCGCGAGGCCGTGCAGGTAGAGGGACTCTTCCTGCGTGCTCATGCCGCGGCCGAGCAGGTGGCTCCACATGTTCCGCACCGCGCACCGCTCGAGCTCTCCGGTCTGCATGAAGCGCTGCACCATCAGGCGCGGCCCGCCCACGATGTTCGACTCCTCGTCCGAGGTCCGGTACAGGTAGGTGCGCAGCAGGCCCAGGGAGTTGGCGCCGTCGCCGTCGAACGCCTGCATGACGTAGTTGCCGCACTCGTTGTTGCAGGTGGTGTCGCCGGCGAGCGCGCAGTCGCGGCACCGGGCGTCGAGGCGGGGGAACTTCTCGGGGTCCAGCCAGGTGGCGTTGCGCTCGCCGAAGCGACCCCAGTGCGCGCCCATCGGCTCGACCGTCGCGTGGCAGTACGAGCAGCCGCAGCGCTTGGCGAGGTTGTTCTCGCGGTTGCAGCTGTCTTCGGGGGCCGGGGCGATCGCGCCCGGCTCAGGCGCGAAGTGCTTGCAGAGGAACGCCTCGTAGAACTGGTTCACGCGCGCGCGGTGCGTGGGGAAGCGATAGAGCCACGACGGGGTGGTCAGCACGCCCGAGGCCTGGTCGTCGCGCGTGTACTCGGCCCAGGTGGTGGTGTCGGCCAGCGGCACGTCGGGAATGGCATCGCGCGCGGTCGGAGGCGTCACCAGCCACGTCTGCGGCGATTGGTTCTGACGGAACATCTGCGAGAGGGTGCCGTTCACGAAGCTGCGACGCGTGGTGAGGATGTTGAAGTAGTCCTCGTTGCGGCGGATGACCGAGTCGGTGATGAGCACGGGCTCGTCGTTGAAGGCGCTGATGCGCGCGTTGTGGAGCGCGGTGTTCGCCGACTCGCAGCGGTTCGAGCGCGGCCCACAGCCACAGGAGCGGTCGCCGGTGAACCGGCCGGTGTTGCACGACTCCATCGTCCACGGGTTGGTGTCGCGCGCCTGGGCCTCGATGGCGCACATTGGCACCTGCGTGGCGCCACTGGCGTCCCAGTACGGAGCCTGGGTCATCACCACGCCCTCGCGCTGCACACAGCCCGCCGGCACGCGGTAGCGCCCGCGGATGCCGCCGTTGAGCTCGAGGTCGAGGCCGCAGCGGTTGAGTCGGGTGGTCTGACCGGTCGCCGCCAGCATCGAGAAGGCGATCACGTTCTGGTTCGCGCCGTCGAAGAGCTCGGTGGTGGTGGTGCCGGCGACCGTCATCGCCTGCGGGAGGCAGTAGTGGGGGACGAGCGCCGTGCCCACGCGGCGCATGTCGCAGAAGAGCAGGTGCTTCGCGGGGAGCATGCGCCCGGCCGCGTCCATCTGGCCGACGGCGCTGTTGCAGTCGGTCGCCGTGGAGATGGCCTCGCACCGGTAGATGTCGGTGCTGTAGTCGACCGTCACGGGCAGCGGGACGTTGAAGTTGTCGTAGCAGCGCTTGGTGGTGGGCTCGAGGTGCGGGTCCTGGCGGTTCGCGCCGTCGTTGCAGGCGTCCTGCATGACGAAGGCGTCGCAGCCCGCGCCGTTCTGTCCACGAAGGCCGGTCGACGGGTTCCCGCGGATGCCCAGGGGCCGGAAGCCCACGGGCACGTCCGCGAGCCGCATGTCGCCGTTCACGAAGATGCTCTGGCTGATGTTCGAGCGGAGCAGCGCGCGGTGGTAGCCCCGCATGCGCCCGTAGAACTCCTCCTTCTCCATCAGGCTCGCGACGTCCTCGGGGAGGACGGCGCCCTTGGCCTGGTAGAACCGGTACTCGGCCATCGTCGGCGGCCGGCCGACCATGTCGAGGTAGACCTGCCGAACGTGTCTCTCGAGCGGCACGTTCGAGGCCGAAGCCTCACAGACGGGACCGTCGGCTGCGAGCGACGGGACAGCGAGCAGCGCAAGACAGCTGCTCACGACTCGGGTCATCAGACGCATCAGGCACCTCGCGGACGAGAGGCAACGGCAATGGGGAGGGTGAGGATCACGATTGTGCGTTGATCGTCGTCAATCGGCAATGTGCGAGTGTGCAGACGATGTAGGGGCATGAGCGCGCAGCCTTCAGGGCCACTTGAGCGCGAAGGTGGCGAGGACGGGCCCGTTGAGGCATGGGAGCCCCATGCAGCGCGCTGAAGTGAGTCACAAGCCCTTCTTCGTCTTCAACGCAGCGGTCTCGGTGCTGGCGTTGAGCCTGCTCGCGTGGCTGTTGCTGGTGCACGGAGGCCTGCAGAGCCCGACGGTGAACCTGCGCTTCATGCCGGCGGTGAACGCGGGCCTCAACGCGTTGGCGGCGACGTTGTTGGTGGCCGGGCGGGTGGCGATCGCGAAGCAGCGGCAGGGCCTGCACCGCGCGCTGATGGTGTCGGCGTTCGCGACGTCGGCGGTGTTCCTCGTCGGCTACCTCGCGTACCACGCAGTGCACGGCGACACGAAGTTCGGGGGCGAAGGCGCCGTGAAGGTCGTCTACCTCGTCGTGCTCGCGAGCCACGTGCTCTTGTCGATGGGCATCGTGCCGATGGCGCTCGCGGCGTTCTACTTCGCGTGGCGGCAGGACTTCGCGAAGCACAAGAAGGTCGCCCGCGTCCTCCACCCGGTGTGGCTCTACGTCTCGGTGACGGGCGTGGTCGTCTTCTTCATGCTGCGCCCGTACTACCCTGCGGGGTGAGGCTCACGCCTCCTTCGGTGGCCGAGCGACCTCCCGCGCAGGCCCGGGGCTCGGCACCTGGTGAGCGAAGCGGCTCCGTTGCGACGCGCGTCGAAGCCTGGAGCGGCTCCGGCGGCGTTGGCTCACTCGCATGTCTCCCACGTCGCCCGCAAGGTGGCCCCGGGGTACGGCGAAGACAGCGGCCCGAAGACGACGGCGCCGGTCGCGCCATCGAAGCGCCACAGGCCGTCGACCTGCGGGAGCACGACGCCGTCCACCGACACCTCCAGCGACTGCGACGAGCGCATCGCCGGCATCGAGGGCAGGTGAAACCAGCGGCGGAAGCCGAAGCCGGACCGCGAGTACGACTCGAGCGTCGAGCTCCAGCCCGGGCTGCACAGCTCTTCCCGCACGCCCACGGTGACGTCGCGCACGAGGTCGAGCCGCGCGTCGAGGGCGCCGCACGGTCGGGCGCCGAATGGGGCCACGAGGCTGAAGCTCGTCACCGGCAGGCCGGGACGGCCCTGCCACTGGCCCACCATCACCGAGCCTGGCAGGTCGGACTCGTCCAGCTCGTTGGTGATGCAGATCACTGCGTGCGGTGACTCGGCGCTCCAGAAGCCGGCCGGTTCCCGCGCCGCCATCAGCCGCCGCGCCGTCTCGTGGCAGCTGCGCACGCCGGGAGTCCGCGTCACCCGGGTCGCCCGCGTGAAGCGGTCGATGAACGTCGGGCTCTCGGACACCAGCACGCTCACGCCGTCGGGCCGCTGAATCGCGCCGGTCAGGTCGCTCACGACGACGCGGACGTCCCCCGCCGAGGCGAAGTACCGCGCGAGCCGCGAGAAGTTCTCCTCTGCCTCGAACACGCCGTCGTCGTCGATGACGACCAGCAGCTCCACCGGGGGGCTCCGCTGCACGACCTGCTCCGACGCCACGCGGCGCGCGGACACGGCGGTCCCTTCGACGAGCAGCGACGTCTCCTGCGCGAAGCCGTCAGCCAGCGCCGTGAGCGTGAGCCGTTCGCGCACGGGTCCGGCCACCATCGGCAGCACCCGCACCGTCGCGCTGCCCGAGGCGCCTGGTCGCAGGGAGCGGGGCAGCGCCGAGAAGCCGACGGCTCCCGCGCGGCTGCTCGACAGGCGGACCTCGAAGCCACAGCGGTTGCTGATGACGACATCGACGCTCGAGGGCGCACAGCCGACCGTCGTCTCGGGCACCACGAGCCGCGCGCCCACCTCGAGGCAGGGGTTCGCGCGCGGGTCGAACGGGTTCGGCCTCGGCCCGAGTGGCGGCTCTTCGCGCTCGACGAGGACGGGCCCGAGCGATCCGTCGAGGGTGCCGGCCCCGCCGCCGCACGAGCACAAGAAGAGGAGCAGCGTCACCACCCTCATCCGCGTACCGTACGGCGCTCCGTCGGCCCGGGACAAGGCGTCACTGCTCCATCACCACGAGCGCGTACTCGCCCGCCCGCTCGACGCCCGACGAGACGAAGGTGTCGAGGACGAGGAACCAGGCGCCTGGCGTGACGGCGAAGGTGACCGTCTTGTCGTTGCGCGAAACGCACGAGCTGGCCGTCACCGTGTCGCGCAGCAGGTGCACGTCGATGTCCGAGGCGCCGAGCGAGACGACCGTCGCCCGCACCGTCTGCGCCCGCGTCGCCTCGAGCCGGTACACCACCTCGGGGCCGCCCTCGTTCGCCGTCGAGCACCCGCTCCAGGTCGCCACCCCGCGCGCGCCGTCCCTCGCCGTGTCGCGCACGTCGACGAAGGGGAGCGAGGGAATGACGAGGGGCTCCACCGCGGTGCCCGAGCCGGCCAGCGTCGGCGCGGCCGTGTCGCTCGACTGCCCCGCCGTCACCGCTCCCCGCGCCCTGGCGAGCGCCTCGAGCGTGAGGAGGTTGCGCACGTTGTTGCCGTACGCCAGGCCCGCCGACGTCAGCAGGCAGCCGCGCGCACCGCCCGTCGGCGCGTAGACGTTGAGGTGCAGGTTGTCGCCCGCGAGGCCGTGGCCCGGCAGGGGCAGCAGCTGCCGGTGCACGTCGACGTACGGCACGCCGCGTGACTGCGCGAGCGCGCGGGTGACGCCGTTGTACCAGGGCACCTGCGCGTCGGCGGTCGCCGAGTCGTCGCGCGGCGGAATGCTCGAGATGATGGGCACCACGCCCCGCGCGAGCAGGAAGTCCACCAGCGTGAACATGTTTCGCCCGTAGGCATCGAGGTTCATGAAGCCGATGTCGTTGGTGCCGAACATCACCGTGGCGAAGCGGGCGTTGGTGGCCGTCAGCTCGCGCTCCATGGGCGACGGTGAGCCGGCGATGGCCGAGGTCGCGCTCCAGCCGACGGTGGCGGCGAGCGAGGTGCGGTCGAGCGGCGTCGTGCTGCCGATGCGCGTCGCCTTGAACACGTCGATGGTGGGCTGCAGCTGCGAGCGCCCGGCGAGGTCGACGTTCATGCCCGCGAAGCAGGCGAGGAAGCTCGGGCTCACCGTGTGCGAGTCGCCGACCTTCATCAGGGTCGCGTCGTCGTGGACCGCGCGCGCCGCCACCCGCTGCAGGTTCGCCACCAGCCCCGGCGTGAGCGGCGAGTGGTCGCGGCCGAACGCATAGAGCACGCCCCCGTCGGACGGAGGCGGGCCCGCATCCATGAGCACGCTCCCCGCGTCTCCACCGGCGTCGCGCTCGGAGCCTGCGTCCCCCACGAGTCCCGCGTCGTCCCACCCACCATCGCCAGCACCTGCATCGAGGCCGCCGTCCAACGCCAGTGCGCCCGAGCCCCCATCGACCTCCTCATCCCCTCCGTCGGGCAGGACACCGGGCAGTGGGCCGCAGGCCAGCAGGAGGAGGACAGGGAGTGACTGACGCACGACGAGGACGTCTGCCCCAACAGGTCTGCCCCCGCAAACCGACCCGACTCCGGCGTCACCATCGCGAGACGTCACCCACCTTGACCTACGCGCAAGCAATGCAGTCCGAGAGGCCAGGGTGGGGCTCTTTGCATGCCCCACCACGACAAAGGCCCCTTCTTCCCCCGTTGGAATTGAGCGTGCTCAAGCAGACCGCGGGAACATGTCATGCACGTCGCGGCCGCTGATCGCCCTCTTACCGCGCGGGAGTGGACACCATGGCTCGAGTCGAGACGTTCTATGAGTTGCTCCGCAGGCAGGGCGTCAGCCGGCGAAGCTTCACGAAGTTCTGCTCGCTGACGGCTGCCTCCCTGGGCCTCGCTCCGGCGCTCGCGCCGAAGGTCGCCCACGCCATGGAGACCAAGCCCCGCATCCCGGTGCTCTGGCTCCACGGGCTCGAGTGCACCTGCTGCTCCGAGAGCTTCATCCGCTCGGCGCACCCGCTCGTGAAGGACGTCGTGCTGTCGATGATCTCCCTCGACTACGACGACACCATCATGGCCGCGGCCGGGCACCAGGCTGAGAAGTGCCTCGAAGACATCCGCACCGAGTACAAGGGCAAGTACCTGCTCTGTGTCGAGGGCAACCCGCCCATCGGGAAGGACGGCGAGTACTGCATCGTCGGCGGCCGCCCGTTCGTCGACCAGCTCACCGACATGGCGAAGGACGCGATGGCCGTCGTCAGCTGGGGCAGCTGCGCGAGCTGGGGCTGTGTGCAGGCCGCCAAGCCGAACCCCACCCATGCGGTGCCCGTGCACGAGATCGTCAAGGACAAACCAGTCATCAAGGTGCCGGGCTGCCCGCCCATCGCCGAGGTGATGACCGGCGTCGTCTCGTACATCGTCACCTTCGACCGCCTGCCCGAGCTCGACCGCCAGGGCCGCCCGAAGATGTTCTACAGCCAGCGCATTCACGACAAGTGCTACCGCCGGCCGCACTTCGACGCGGGGCAGTTCGTCGAGGCGTGGGACGACGAGAACGCGCGCAAGGGCTACTGCCTCTACAAGATGGGCTGCCGCGGCCCGACGACCTACAACGCGTGCTCCGTCACCCGCTGGAACGAGGGCGTCAGCTTCCCCATCCAGTCCGGGCACGGCTGCATCGGCTGCTCCGAGAACGACTTCTGGGACAACGGCCCGTTCTACGAGCGCCTCACCAACATCAGCGTCTTCGGCGCCGAGGCGAACGCGGACCAGTGGGCGGCCCGGGTCGGCGTGGGCGTGGGCGTAGGCGTCGCGGCGCACGCGGCCGTCTCCGCTGCCGTGCGAATGACTGACAAGGAACGCCACAAGAGCCCGCCGATGCCGAAGGGAGGCCACGAATGAGCACCACGACGCCGAACGGCTTCAACCTCGACAACGCCGGCAAGCGCGTCGTCGTCGATCCCATCACCCGCATCGAGGGTCACCTGCGCATCGAGGTGAACGTCGACGACAAGAACGTCATCCGCAACGCGGTCTCGACCGGCACCATGTGGCGCGGCCTCGAGACGATCTTGAAGGGGCGTGACCCGCGCGACGCGTGGGCCTTCACCCAGCGCATCTGCGGCGTCTGCACCGGCGTGCACGCGCTGGCGAGCGTGCGCTGCGTCGAGGACGCGCTGGGCATCAAGATCCCCGAGAACGCGAACACCATTCGCAACATCATGTCGCTCGCGCTCTACGTGCAGGACCACCTGGTCCACTTCTACCACCTGCACGCGCTCGACTGGGTCGACGTGGTCTCGGGCCTGAAGGCCGACCCGAAGGCGACGAGCGACCTCGCGCAGACCGTCTCGCCGTCGTGGCCGAAGTCGTCGGTCGGCTACTTCCGCGACCTGCAGAACCGGCTCAAGAAGTTCGTCGAGTCGGGGCAGCTCGGGCCGTTCCGCAACGGCTACTGGGGCCACCCTGCGTACAAGCTGCCGCCCGAGGCGAACCTCATGGCGACGGCGCACTACCTCGAGGCGCTCGATTTCCAGAAGGAGATCGTGAAGATCCAGACCATCTTCGGCGGCAAGAACCCGCACCCGAACTGGCTGGTCGGCGGCGTGCCGTGCCCCATCAACCTCAACGACACCGGCGGCATCGGCGCCATCAACATGGAGCGCCTCAACCTGGTCAGCTCCATCGTCGATCAGTCGCTCGCGTTCATCGAGCAGGTCTACATCCCCGACCTCGTCGCGGTGGCCGGCTTCTACAAGGACTGGGCGGCCATCGGCGGCGGGCTCGCGGGCAAGTCGTTCCTCTCGTACGGCGAGTTCCCGCAGTTCGCGAACGACCAGTCGAACAAGTCGCTGCTGCTCCCGCGCGGCGCGATCATCGACGGCAAGCTGACCGAGGTGCTCGACGTCGACCTCAAGGCGCCTGATCAGATCCAGGAGTTCGTCACCCACAGCTGGTACTCGTACTCGGACGAGACGAAGGGCCTGCACCCGTTCGACGGGGTCACCGAGCCGAAGTTCGCACTCGGCCCCAACACGAAGGGGGACCGCAAGAAGCTCGAGGCGATCGACGAGAACGCGAAGTACTCGTGGGTCAAGTCCCCGCGCTGGAAGGGCCACGCCATGGAGGTCGGTCCGCTCGCCCGCTTCGTCGTCGCGTACATGTCGGGCCGCCAGGACGTGAAGGACCTCGTGGACTCGACCCTCAAGACGCTCGATGTGCCCATCACCGCCTTGTTCTCGACGCTCGGCCGCACCGCCGCGCGCGGGCTCGAGGCGCTCTGGTCGGCGAAGCAGCTGAAGGCGTTCAACGACAAGCTGATCGCCTCCATCAAGGCCGGCGACACCGCCACCGCGAACACCGAGAAGTGGGACCCGAAGTCCTGGCCGAAGGCGGCGCAGGGCGCGGGCTTCATGGAGGCGCCGCGCGGCGCCCTCGGCCACTGGATCAAGATCGAGGACACGAAGATCGCCAACTACCAGGCGGTCGTGCCCACCACGTGGAACGCGAGCCCCCGCGACGCGGCGGGGAAGATCGGCGCCTACGAGGCCTCGCTCCTCGACACGCCGATGGCGAACCCCGAGCAGCCGCTCGAGATCCTGCGCACGATTCACAGCTTCGACCCGTGCCTCGCCTGCGCCGCGCACGTCATCGGGCCCGACGACCGGGAAGTCACGAAGGTCACCGTGAAGTGAGGAGGCTGCCATGGCCACCGACTCCAGCACCGTCCCCCACATCGCGCCGGCACCCGACGCGCACGGCGGCGAGGCCCACCGCCACCTCACCAGCTACTACGTGTACGAGGCCCCGGTCCGCCTCTGGCACTGGCTGACCGCCATCCTCGTCTTCGGCCTCTCGGTGACGGGCTACCTGATCGCGGTGCCGCCGGTCTCCGCCGAGGGCGACACGAACGACCTCTTCCGCATGGGCACCATCCGCGAGCTGCACTTCATCGCGGCGTACCTGCTCGCCATCGGCATGGCGTGGCGCGGCTACTGGGCCATCGTCCACGGGCAGCACGCGCGGCAGATCTACTACGTGCCCTTCTGGAGCCTCGAGTGGTGGAAGGAGGTCTGGGGCATGGTGCGCTGGTACCTCTTCCTCGCGAAGAAGCACGAGCGCTGGGTGGGCCACAACCCGCTCGCGCGAGCCTCGATGTTCGGCATGTTCACGCTGGGCTCGACCTTCATGGTGCTGACCGGCTTCGGGCTCTACGCCGAGCAGGCGGGCCTGGGCTCGTGGCAGGACACACTCTTCGGTTGGACGCTGTCGCTCTTCGGCAGCTCGATGGCGCTGCGCACCTGGCACCACGTGGGCATGTACCTGCTGCTGCTGTTCAGCGCGGCACACATCTACGCGGCGGTGCGCGACGACATCATGGGGCGGGTCAGCACCATCTCGTCGATGATCAGCGGCTGGCGCACCTTCCGGGACTGAAGGACACCACCATGGCCCGCACCCCCGCGCTGGTCCTCGGCATCGGCAACCTGCTCTGGGCAGACGAGGGCTTCGGCGTGCGCTGCGTGGAGGCGCTCGACGAGCGCTTCGAGTTCCCCGACGGCGTGGTGGTGATGGACGGCGGCACCCAGGGGCTCGGGCTGGTGCACGACGTCGCCTCGGCCGAGCGGGTGCTGGTGCTCGACGCCATCGACTTCGGAGACGACCCCGGCACCCTGCGCGTCATCGAGGGCGACGACGTGCCGACGTACGCCATCGCGAAGAAGATGAGCATGCACCAGACGGGCTTCCAGGACGTGCTCGCGGCGGCGTCGCTGCTCGGCTCGTCGCCGGCCGAGGTGGTGCTCATCGGCGTGCAGCCGCGCGACCTCGAGGACTTCGGCGGCGCGCTCACCGCCCCGGTGGCCTCGCGGCTCGACGACGCGGTGGCGCTGGCGGTCGAGCGGCTGCGGGGCTGGGGCTTCACGCCGAAGCCGCGGACGGTGGCGGGCGGCGCTCTGCTGGCGAAGAGCCTCGGCCGCACGGCGTACGAGTCCGGGCGCCCGTCTGCACAGGACGCGTGCCGCATCGGCGACATCCGCCTGCTGGCGGCGCACCTCGCGAAGGAGAGCTGACTCCATGTGCCTCGGCCTGCCCATGCGCGTGGTGGAGGCCGACGGCTTCGTCGCGGTCGTCGAGCGACGCGGCGAGCGGCAGCGGGTGAGCCTCGCGCTGGTGGGGTCGCTCGAGCCCGGCGCGGCCGTGCTGGTGCACCTCGGGTCGGCCGTGCGCGTGCTCGACGAGGCCGAGGTGGGCCTCATCGACTCGGCGCTCGACGGGCTCGACGCGGCGTTGAACGGGCAGAACGTCGACGGCTACTTCGCCGACCT
This sequence comes from Myxococcaceae bacterium, assembly GCA_016793095.1. Taxonomy (GTDB): domain Bacteria; phylum Myxococcota; class Myxococcia; order Myxococcales; family Myxococcaceae; genus Xiheimicrobium. The sequence continues at coordinate 32,821 of JAEUJQ010000076.1, forward strand.
CGTCGGGCGCGAGCCGCAGCTGCCCGAGCACCTGCGCCCGAAGGAGAAGACATGAGCCCCCTCGACCGGCTGCTCTCGACGTCCCAGGCGGTGCCCGCGTCGGGCGCCGATGCCTTCCTCGCGTCGGCGGGGCGGGGCGTGCTGCTCTTCACCGGCGACCCGTCGCAGCGGCCCGAAGCGCAGGACGTCGCCGTCATCGCGAGCGAGCTGGCGCGCAAGGTGCCGGGCCTGGCCATCGGCGTGGTGCCGCTCGCCGAGGAGCCGCAGCTGCGCACGCGCTTCGACGTCTCGGCGGTGCCGGCGGTGGTGTTCGTGAAGGACGGGCGGGCGGTGTCGACGCTCTGTCGGGTGCAGGACTGGGCGGTGTACCAGCGGGCGGCCGAGGTGCTGTTCGGCCGCGCGAAGGAGGTCGTCTCGTGAGCGTCAACTCCGTGTCTCTGCCCGTCGTCGGTGCCGAAGCCGCGTCGGACGCGTTGCCCACTGCGGCCCTCGAGGCGCTGCTCGGCTCCGCTGGCCCGCGCGCGCACGCCCTCGGCGACGTGAAGGGCGCTGACGAGGCGGCTCCGGTGCTGCGCATGCTGCTCACTGCGCTCGAGCAGGTCGCCGCGGGCGGCGTGCCGGTGGTGATTCCGCTCGAGGGGCTGTCGGACGAGGCGATGGCGGCGCTCTTCGACGCGCTCGCGGAGGGGGAGGTGACAGCGAGCGTGCGCGGCGCCCACGTGTACCGGCTGCGCGAGACGGCGCTGCACGGCGTGTGGCACGTGAAGGACGAGACGGCCCGGCGTGAGTACCTCGAGGTGGCCGACGTGCCGCAGGTGCTCCGCGGCGCCGACCTCGAGGCGACGAAGGAGCTGCTGTCCATCGGCAAGCCGCCCGAGGGCGTGATGAATGTGTTGCCATTGCTGGCCGAGCTGCGGCACCGCATGCAGACGTGGAAGCCGGGCGACGCGAACCACGTGGTGTCCTTCACGCTGCTGCCGATGAACGAGGTGGACATGCGGCACCTCGAGGCGCAGCTCGGGCACGGGCCGGTGATGGCCGAGTCGCGGGGCTATGGCCGCACGCGGGTCGAGCTCACGGGGCACCGGCACATCTGGAGTGTGCAGTATTTGAACGTGATGGGCGCGGTGGTGCTCGACACGCTCGAGGTCGGCGACGTGCCGGGCGCGCTGCTGGCCGGCCGCGAGGACTTCGAGGACTCGGCCGAGCGGCTGACCGAGCTGTTGGGGGCGTGAGGTGACGGCCGTGCGCGAGTGCGGCGTGTGCTGGTACGTCTACGACCCGCAGGTCGGTGACGACGTGTGGCAGGTGCCGCCGGGCACCGCGTTCGACGAGCTGCCGCCCGAGTGGCGGTGTCCTCGCTGTGACTCGCCGAAGGAGCGCTTCCTGCCGCCGCGTGAGGAGGCGAAGGAGACGCGGCCCCAGACGCTCGAGGACGTCTACCGCGACATCGAGCGCACGAAGATGAAGGACGTGCCGATCCTCAACGCCGCGCTGCGGGTCGAGGCGGTCGGCTTTCAGCCGTTCGCCGGCGGGCTGCTCGGCGCGCTGGTGACGCCGTGGTCGGTGAACGTGGTGTTCTTCCCGCCGAAGGGGCCGCCGGCGCCGCAGCTGGGCCGTGCGCGCGCGCTGCCCGCGGGCGTGGTGACGTTCCTGCCGCAGACGCTGCCGGGCCTGGGCGAGGTGGAGCTCCTGTCTCTCTTCTCGCCAGCGCTCGAGTTCGTCGATCAGCCCGCCGCCGTCGCCTGCGCGCAGGAGTGCCTCACCTTGCTCCTGACTCCCCCGAAGGACGAGCCGCCCGCGCCACCTTTGCCGAGCCGTCGCGAGCTGTTCGGCCTGCTGCGCCGCTGACGCGGCACGTCGCGGGGCCGCAGCGCAATCTCTTCGTTCGCCGGCCCTGACTCTGCACGCCGCCAACGCGTGTCTGACTCCAGTCAGCCCGCAGACCTGCAGCCCTGGGCAACTTCACCCCGACCTGGGCTTCAGGCCGGCGCGCAGAACGTGCGGCTGTACCACCTCACGACATCGAGCGCCGACACCACCCCGACCAGGTGTCCCACCTCGTCCACCACCTGCACCCGCTCGAGATTCCGGCTCTCCATCAACTGCACGAGCTGGTGCACCGTCACCTGCTCGCCAACCGCCACCGCCGGCGCGAGCGCGTCCTCCACCTCCGCGTGGGGTGAGTGCGCGAGGCCGATGAGCTCCGAGGTGAAGACCACCCCCAGGAGCGTGTCGTTGTCGTCCACCACCGGGGCGGACGGCGCGTGCGACGAGTTGAGCAGCGCGAGCGCTTCCTTCGCCGAGAGTTCGGCGTCGAGGACCACCGTCTCTTCTGGAATGAGGGCGCCCACCAGGCTCCGCGTGCTCACCACTCCCGCCGGGAGCTGGCACCTGAGCGCGTGCTCGTCGGCATCACGCAGCCGCTGGCACGACAGGCAGTCCGACACCGCCTGCGAGCGCTTCAGGGGACAGTGCACCGTGGAACGGAACGGCTGCAGCCCATCAGGACCGACGATGACGACCCGTCGGATGGGCAGACGGACCGGGACGTCAGACTCGGTGGGCTGCATCTCGGCCCGAGGGAATCCAAGATCCGTTCCACCCGGGTGAGGTCGTGCGTGGGATCAAGCCGGACGTGCTACACGCACCTTCATGTCCGAGGTGATTGAGCTGCTGCGCGACCTGGTGGCCATCGACAGCACCTCCACGAAGTCGAACGCGCCCATCATCGACCTGCTCGAGCGACGCCTGGGGGCCCTCGGCCTCACCACGCAGCGACAGCGCTACGTGGACGACGCGGGCGTCGAGAAGCAGAACCTGCTCGCCACCACCGGCCCGGGGCTGCCCGAGCTCGCGCTGGTGGGCCACTCCGACTGCGTGCCCTTCGACGCCTCGTGGGCGGGCGCGCTCACCCTCACCGAGCGGGACGGCTTCCTCTACGGCCGGGGCGCCTGCGATACGAAGGCCTTCATCGCCTGCGCCGTCACCGCCATGGCGCGGGTGCGCACGTCGCTGCGCCGGCCTGCGCAGCTCGTCTTCACCGCCGACGAAGAGCTGGGCTGCGTCGGCGCGAAGAAGCTGCTCGAGGCAGGGCTCGGCAAGACGAAACGCGCCCTCATCGGTGAGCCCACCTCGCTGCGACCCATCCGCGCGAACAAGGGCTACTGCCTCGCCGAGGTCGAGGTGCACGGGAAGGAAGGGCACTCCGCGTACCCCGACACCGGGGCCTCGGCCGTCTTCCGTGCCGCGCGCCTGCTCACGAAGCTCGAGCAGTTCTCCCGCACCACGCTGCGCGAGACGACCGACCAGGCCTTCGTGCCGCCCTTCGCGACGCTCAACGTCGGCGTGGTGTCGGGCGGGAAGGCGAAGAACGTCATTCCGGGGCTCGTGCGGTTCACCCTCGAGTGGCGACCGCTGCCGGGCCACGACGTCAATGTCGTCCTCGACTCCCTCGAGCGCCTGCGCCGCGAGTGCGTGGCCGAAGACCCGTCGTTCTCGATGACGGTGAAGCCCCTGCGCCTCGACCGCGGCTTCGTCACCTCGCCCGACGCCGACCTCGTGCGCTTCATCGAGGGCCAGACGGCGAAGACGTCCGACACGGTGGCCTTCGGCACCGAGGGGCCCCAGCTCGCCGCGCTCGGCGCCGTGCCGGTCGTCTTCGGCCCGGGCGACATCACGGTGGCCCACCAGACGGGCGAGCACGTGCCGGTCGTCGAGCTCCACCGGTGCGCCGAGGTGATGCAGGCGGCGCTGGTGCACTTCGCTGGCTGACGACGGCGTCGCTGTGAGTATGCTGGGCGCTCCCGTGCTTCGCCGCCTCGTCCCCACGCTCGTCCTCACCCTCTGCGCCTGCCCGCCGCCGATGATGGCCGTCGACGCCGGCGTCATGACGCCCGTGGACGCCGGCGCGCCCGTCGCCTGCGCGAAGCCCGAGTCCTGTCGCGACCTGGGGTTCCCGAAGGCGGTGTGCCGCGAGGGCTTCTGCAACCCCGACGTGCCGTGCGGCTCCGACTACGAGTGCAGCCTCGGTGAGCGGTGCCTGCGCGGCCGCTGCGCCTTCACCGGTTGCACGAAGGACGCCGACTGCCCCACCGGCCGCTGCCTCGCCGACACGTACTCGTGCGTCGAGTGCGCGGCGAACGACGACTGCCCACGCGACCGGCCCGTCTGCGACGTCGCCCGCAACACCTGCACCGCCTGCCGCACCGACGCGCAGTGCACGGTGCCCGGCCCCGCGCGCTGTGGCCCGGGTGGCGCCTGCGTGCACTGCCTCGTCAACGACGACTGCGCCAACGGCCTGACCTGCGGCGCTGGCAACCTCTGCACCGGGGTGCGGCGAGGGCAGCCGTGTCCCATGGGCACGGCGTGTGGCGCCGGCCTCTCGTGCGTCACCTTGAACGGCGAGCCGGTGTGCCTGCCGTCGTGCAACCTGTACCAGCCGCAGTGTGAGACGGGAGAGCTCTGCTACCGCCTCACCTACGCGACCTCGAACTCGCTCGTCTTCGAGTCGCAGGGCCCCATCGGCGTCTGCTTCCGCCAGCAGGCGGGCCTGCGGGGGCCACGGGAGCTCTGCCAGCGCAACGACATGGGCGGCAGCAACTGCCAGCCGAACCTGCAGTGCGTGCCCGAGACGGCCAGCACGGCGCTGTGCCGCACCTACTGCAACCCGCTCATCTCGGGTGGCTGCGTCTCGACCGAGAAGTGCGTCAGCTTCCCCGGTGACTTCAACGGGCGGCGCTATGGGCTGTGCCTGCCCGACACCGGCTTTGGCGCCTCGTGCGTCCGCGACGACCAGTGCCGCGCCAACCTCTCCTGCCAGCCCTACGACGACCCCTCGTCCTCCACCGACGTCTCGAACATCTGCCAGTACAACGTGGGCACCGCGCCTGGCCTGGCTCCATGCGCTGACCGCACGCTGCCCGACGGTGGGATGATCCCCGCGAACGTCGGCTGTCGGAGCGGCGCGTGCCGGGGCGACCCGCTGGCGTTCAACTCGCCGAGCTACTTCTGCTACCACGCCTGCGAGCAGGACCAGGACTGCGCGGTCGGCGGTCGCACGGGCGTCTGCGACGCCGACTTCAGCTTCACCACGCCCTTCGGCACCGCCGGCACCGTGCGCGGCTGTCGGCCGGCGTGCGCCGAGGAGTCCGCCTGCGCGGGCTACGACGCGGGCGTCACCTGCCGCGTGCGCCTGGTCTCGAGCGCCACCGAGCCGAAGCTGACGAGCACCTGCTCACCGCCGTCGGGCCAGGGTCGGTCTGGAGAGCCGTGCACGTCATCGGTGCAGTGTCGCAGCGGCTTCTGCCAGTTCGACGACGCGCGTGGGGCGCGGCGCCAGGGGACCTGCCTCGAGCTGTGCTCCACCGGCGCGAGCTGCTCGACCCCCGCCAACCTCGACGGCGGCATCTTCCGCGAGCTCGACTGCCTGCCGGTGTCCGTCCTGGCGTCGCGCGGCTTCGACGGGGTGGCGAACACCAGCGACGACCGGGTGCTCCAGCGCTCGTTCTGCGCGGGCCGACCGTGTGCCACCACCGACGACTGCCAGGCCGACGCCGGCGTCACGTCGGTGTGCGCGCCCATGGTGGAGCCCGGCGGAGCGAACGCCGTCACCCTGCGCTGCCTGCCGCGCGGCCTCGGCGCCCGCACCGCCGCCCAGCCCTGCACCTCGGACGCGGAGTGCGCGAGCGGCGCCTGCGGCACGCTGCAGAGCCCCTCCTCGGAAGCGGGGAGCCGCTGCTTCGAAGCCTGCACCGCGACCTCCACCTGTCCCCTGCTGGCGGACGGCGGCGTGTTGAGCTGTCGCATCGGTGGCATGCGCATCACCACTTCGCGCGGTCTGGTGAACGTCGACTCGTGCGCGCCTTGACGGGGAGGATGAGATGTCGCGGGGACGGGTGAGGGGACCGAAGCGCACGCTGACGAAGCGGGCGACGTCGAAGAAGCCGCGCGGGAAGCGCGTGCCGTCGCGCAGGTCAGCGGGCGTGTCGGCGGCAGCGAGGACCGAGCAGGACGTGTTCGGCGCCGCCGGCGGCATGCCCTTCACGCCGACCGCGGTGATGGGCGATCGCTCCTTCTCACGGCACGCCGCCCAGGAGCTCTCGTGGGCCGAGTTCGACCGCCAGGTGCAGGAGCTCGCCCGCAAGGCCTGGGCCTTCAAGCCTCAGGCCGTCGTCGGCATCGCCCACGGCGGCGTCTTCGTGGGCGGCGCGGTGGCGAGCGCCCTCAAGGCCGAGTTCTTCCCGGTGCGCCTCACCAGGCGCTCCCGTGACAGCGAGACGCGACTCCCGGCGGGCCTCTCGGACGACATGCCGAAGGAGCTCGCCGGCCGCCGCGTGCTCGTCGTGGACGACATCTGCTCCTCTGGCGACAGCCTCGAGATGGCGACTCGCCTCGCGAAGAGCGCCGGCGCGGCGAAGGTGAAGACGGCCGCCCTCGTCACGCGGCCGAAGGGCGCACGCCCGGACTACACCGCCTTCACCACCGACACGTTCTTCGTCTTCCCCTGGGACTACCAGGCCGTCGTCGAGGACGAGCGCTTCGAGACGACGCAGCGCCAGCAGGGCAGGAACAAGCGCGCGAAGGGCGGCGCCGGCACGCCGGGGAACGACGACGCCCTGCTCGGGGTCTGAGGTGATCGTCGGCACCGCGGGTCACGTCGACCACGGCAAGACGTCGCTGGTGAAGGCGCTCACGGGCATCGACACCGACCGCCTGCCCGAAGAGAAGCGGCGAGGCATCACGCTCGAGCTGGGCTTCGCGCACCTCGACCTGCCCGGCGGCCGTCGCGTCGGCGTGGTGGACGTCCCGGGCCACGAGCGCTTCGTGAAGGCGATGACGGCAGGCGCGGGTGGGGTGGACCTCGCGCTGCTGGTGGTGGCCGCCGACGAGGGCGTGATGCCGCAGACCCGCGAGCACGTCGACATCTGCTCGCTGCTGGGCGTGCGCCGCGGCGTGCTGGTGGTGTCGAAGGCCGATCTGCTCCCGGGGCTGGGCGAGGGCTGGCTCGAGCTGCTCGAGGGAGAGCTCCGCGCGCTCTGCATCGGCACCTTCCTCGAGGCGGCACCGCTGGTGGCGGTCAGCGCGAAGACGGGCGAGGGCCTCGGCGTGCTGAAGGCCGAGGTGGCGAAGCAGGTGGAGCAGCTCGAGGGCGAGCGCGGCCGCGTCGCCGACGGCCCGCTCTTCATGCCGGTGGACCGCGCCTTCACGGTGAAGGGCTTCGGCTGCGTCGTCACCGGCACGCTGCTGTCAGGGCGCCTGTCAGTGGACGACGAGGTGTCGCTGCTCCCCGGCCTCCCCGGGCCGCTGCGCGTGCGTGGGCTGCAGCAGCACGGCGCCAGCGTCTCGAAGGTGGTGGCGGGCGAGCGCGCGGCGGTGAACGTCGCGGGCGTCGAGACGCACGAGGTGCACCGCGGCATGGCGTTGGTGCGGCCGGGAGAGCTCGAGGCCACGAAGGTGCTCGACGTCGAGCTGACGCTGTTGCCGTCGGTGGAGCGGCCGCTGGCCCCCCGTTCCCGCCAGCTCGTCACCGTCGGCACCGCGCAGAGCGAGGCGGTGGTGAAGCTGCTCGACGTGGACGCGCTCGAGCCGGGCGCGACGTGCTTCGCCCAGCTCCGCCTGGCCCAGCCGGTGGCCGCGATGCCGCAGCTGCGCCTCATCCTCCGCGGGACCCGCGCGCTGCCGGGCCGCGGAGCGACGCTTGGCGGGGCCCGTGTGCTGGTGCTGAGCCCGCCTCGCCGGCGCCCGGGTGCGGCCTCGCTCCTCGCCGGGCTCGCCGGCGCGCAGGCGGACGAGCGCGTCGCGTGGCTCGCCGCCCAGGCAGGCTCCCGTGGCCTCACCGACAAGGAGCTCTTCGCGCGCGCCTCGGTGTCTCCGAAGGAGCTCACCCGCGCGCTGGAGACGAGCGCCACGCGCGGCAAGCTCGTGCTGGTGGACAAGGAGCAGCGCCGCTTCCTCGCGGCCAGCGTCGTGGGGGCGCTGCAGCAGCGCGTGCTCGCCACGCTGGGGCGCTTTCACGACGAGCGGCCCGAGGCCGACGGCATGCCCCGAGAGGAGCTGCGTCAGCGCCTCGGCGTGCCGTCGGACAAGACGTTCTCGCGCGTCGTGGCGCCCCTGCTCGAGGCGCGGACCATCGAGGCCGAGAAGGACCTCGTGCGGCTGCCGGGCCGTGGCCGCGCCTTCACCGAGGCGGCCTCCGCGCTGCGGAAGGAGGTGGTAGCCGCGCTCGCTGCGGCGGGGCTCCAGCCGCCCCTCGTCGCCGACCTCGCCGCGCGCCTCGAGGTGCCCGACGCGCGGCTGCTGCAGGTGCTGCAGGGCCTCGCCGCCGAGGGCCAGGTGGCGCGGGCCGGAGAGCTCTTCTTCGACGCCGCCGCCATCGCCGGCCTCGAGCTGAAGCTGGTGGCCTTCCTCACCGAGCATGGCGCCATCTCGACGCAGCAGTTCAAGGACCTCACCGGCCTGTCGCGGAAGTTCCTCATTCCGCTCGCCGAGCTGTTCGACGCGCGAAAGGTGACGCTGCGGGTCGGAGACACGCGGGTGCTGCGCGGAAAGGGCGGCGCGTGAAGAGGGCCGCGCTCCTCGTCCTGCTCGGCGGTTGCGCCACCGGCGAGGCCGCGCGCACCGGGCCGGTCGAGGTCGAAGGGCTGGTGCGGCAGCGGGAAGCCCGGTGCGGGCCGCGGAGCGACTTCGTGCTGGCCGTCGGCTCGAAGCCTGTCGCGGGCCGGCGCTTCTCCGTTCGCGCCACCGATGCCTCCGGCGCCGAGCTCGCCTCCATCGTCACCAGTGAGGAGGGCGCCTTCCGCCTGGCCCTGCGCCCGGGCCGCTGGTGCTTCGTGGACACGACGCATCCGGGCGCGGCCCGGGTCTGCGCAGGGGTGCTCAGCTACCAGCCCTCGGCCGAGCCGATTCCGGTGGTGGTGCTGCCGGCCCTCCCATGCCCGTGAGGCGCTGGAAGTCCGCTGAAGGGTGAGGGAACCTCCGTCGCATGCCTCAACTCCGGAGCTTGTCGGCGGCGCTCGTCGCCGCGGTCCTCTCGTGCAGCGCGCCGCCGGTCGCTGGCTCCGCGCTGCGCGTCTCCATCGAGCTCGAGCAGGGCCTGCGCTCGAAGTGCGTGCTGCTCGAGGTGCGGGACGCGGCCGGCGCCGTCTTGAAGAAGAGCCGCGGCGCCCAGACGGAAGGCCGCATGGTGCTGTCGGCCGCCGTCTTCCGTGACGACCTGCCCGAGACCGTCACGCTGCAGGCCCTCGGCTTCGCCGACGCGGACTGCACGATGGCGACGGCGCCCGCCGAGGCGTCGGACCCGAAGGAAGAGACGTTCCCGCCCACCAACCTGAAGGACGTCACGCTGCTCGTGCGGCGCACGGTGACGATGAGCGTCGACGTCGACAACGACGGCTCGCCGGCCGAGCTCGACTGCGACGACCGCGACGCGCGCCGCAAGCCCGGCCTCCCCGAGGACTGCACCGACGGCAAGGACAACGACTGCAACCAGCTGTCGGACTGCGGCGATGGCGTGTGCACCGGCAAGCAGTGCCGGCTCACCGCCTCGGTGTGCGCGCCGTCGGGGCTGTGCACCGAGACCATCTGCTCCAATGGCCTCGACGACGACGGCGACGGCGCGCTCGACTGCGCCGACAGCGACTGTGCCTCGCGGCCCTGCGCGAACGGCGGCACCTGCGCGAACGGCACCTGCGGCAACGCGATGAACGAGACCGGCCTCTGCTTCGACGACGTGGACAACGACGGCGACGGCATGAAGGACTGCCTCGACGCCGACTGCAACCTGCAGGCGTGCAGCGATGGGCTCGCGTGTAACGTGGGCGAGACGTGCACCAACAGTCAGTGCGGTGGAGGCATGGCGGTGTCGTGCGCGCAGTCGTCGAACGTCTGCCTCGCCGTGACAGGGACCTGTCGTGAGCCTGACGGCGGTTGTGCCTTCTCTCCGCTCTCGACCGACGCGGGCTGCGACGATGGGCTCTCGTGCACCGAGCTCGACGCGTGCGACGGCGACGGCGGCTGCGCGGGCTCGCCGAGGCAGTGCACCACCCCGCCTGCCGGGCCCTGCTGGGAGCCATCGGGCCAGTGCGACGAGGCCCTCGACGGCGGCTGCGTCTACGCCATCGCAGTCGGCCGGCTGTCGTGCGCCGACACCGACCCGTGCACCGTCAACGACGCCTGCCTCGAAGACGGCGGCTGCCTCGGCGTGCTGCTGGACTGCTCGAACGCGCTGCCGCCCGACGAGTGTCAGACGCCGACGGGCATGTGCCTGGGTGGCGCCTGCACGTTCATGCCCCGCGCTGGCGCCTGCGACGGCGGTGTCTGCATGGCAGGGCAATGCCTGCCGGTGGACGGCGGGGTGACGCCTGATGCTGGCGATGCAGACGCCGGCCTGCCCGACGCCGGCCCGCTCGATGCGGGCTCGCCCTCCGATGCTGGCGTGCTCATCGACGCTGGCGCTCCGGTCGATGCGGGGCCAGGTTTCCTTCTTCCCTCGAACGTCCCGCTCGCCACCATCGAGTCCGCCACCGCGGCGACTCACCTCAACTTCACCTGCGACGCGACGTTGACGCTCAACCCCGTCGGGTACGTCGATAACCTGCTCTGTGCAGAGCCGACGCTCCCTGCGCCGGTGCTCGTGTCGCAGACGAACGGACCGACCCTGGTCGTCTTCGTGATGGATCGGCTCACCATCGCGCCTGGCGTGCGGGTTCGGGTGTTGCGCGGTTCGTCCGGCAGCCCTGCGGATCGCGCGGTGGTGTTCGCGGTGAAGGCTGACGCGGCGATCAACGGCGTCCTCGACGCCAGCGCGGTCGAGGGCTGGTTCGGCCTCAACAACCTCCTCGAATCGGGCCCGGGCGGGCAGGGGGCGTTCTGCCCTGCGTCGACCAACGGCACTCAGCTTGGCAGCCGTTCGGGCGGAGGCCAGGGTGGCAGCTTCGGTCTGGCGGGCGGGGCTGGGGGGCGCGGCGCGGACAATGGCGGCGCAGGCGCTCCGGCGACGACCCCCAACACGGACGCGACCCTGGTGCCGCTCCGGGGGGGGTGCGCGGGCTCGCGTGGCGGGCGTGGCGCCTCCGATCGGTACGGCAGAGCGGGCGGCGCGATTCAGCTGTGGGTGCGCGGCACGCTCGCGTTGAACGGGGCGGTGGTGGCGAACGGAGGCCGTGGCCTGTCGGCGCAGGCGGAGGGCGGGGGTGGTGGTGGTGGCGGCTCCGGGGGCGGCATTCTCATCGAGGCGACGACGCTGAACATCGGGAGCAGCGCCATCATCGCGGCGAACGGCGCGGGCGGGGCGGAGGGCTCGTCGATTGGCTGGGGTGACAACGGCGACAATGGCACGGTCGGGGTCTCCACCGCCGCAGGCGGAACGGGGAACAACATCTGCGGCGGCTTCGGCGGGCGCGGTGGCGCGAGAGCGGGCGGCGCGACGAGTGGCCAGGAGGGCGGCGTCGAGGGCACGTGCACGAACCTTGGCGGCGGTGGCGGTGGTGGCGGCAGCGTCGGTCGGGTCCGGATCAACGCCCTCAACCCGTGCACCATCGGCATGGGGGCGCGCATCAGCCCGCAGGCCACGTCGAACCGGTCGGGCTGTTCGCCCTGATTGCGGGCGTACGCGGACCTGTCGGCCTTCGCGTTCGCCGCCCTTTCGCGTTCGGCGGCCTTTCGGGTTCGCCGCCCTTCGCGTTCGCCGGGCCTCTCACGTTCGCCGGCCTTTCGCGTTCGCCGGTCCTTCGCAGCTCAGGCCGCTCACGCCCTGCGTTTGCGCCTGGGCCACAGCACCACCGCCAGCGTGAAGGCCAGCCCACCACCGTGGCTGCACCCGACCGGCGCGAGCGGCCCTTCCCACGTCGCGCCCGCGTCGAGCGCGATGGGAGACAGCGGCACGCACACGCTGGTGGCGCCGAACTGGCACCGCGTGCCCGCGAGGCAGTTCGCCTGGGAGGTGCAGGTGCGCAGGCAGCGCCGCGCGGCGCCCAGGACGGTGCAGGCGGTGCCCTGGGCGCACTTCACGAGGGGACCACAGTCAGCTCCCTCGCCAACGATGGGAAGCTGCTTGAGGATGCAGAGCGCCCGCGCCCCGTCACACGTCATGAAGTCGGGGCAGGGCACAGCAGGCGAGCACGCCTGCGAGCAGTAGCGCGTGGGGTTCTGGGGGTCGGTGATGCACGAGCCGCCTCCGCACTGCCCTGCGCTCAGGCACGCCTCGCCGTCGGGAATGCAGTCGCCATCTCCTGCCGGGCACATGGAGCGCGGCTGGCAGACGCCGTCGACGCGGCACTCGTTCGGGCAATCAGGGTCGTCGTTCTCGGCGCAGAAGGGCTGGCACACCCCGTCGGCGCCACACCGGCAGTCCGGGTCTTCGGGGACGCAGCCCGGGACACAGCGGCCCTCGCGCGCGCAGTCCGGCCCCTCGTTCGCTGCGAGCCACGCCTCGAGGAACCGTCGGTACGGGTAGAGCAGCACCGACGAGGACACGCCGGCTCCGCACTCGGCCGTGATGAAGCTGTGCACCGCGCCCAGCCGCTCGCCAGAGGCGGTCGGCATGAAGGCGCCGCCGCCCGAGTCGCCGAAGCACAGGCCCTTCCCGAAGTCGCCGGACACCAGCACCATGCCCTGCGTGCGGTTCACCACCGCGCCGCTCACCGTCGTGGTGACGCTGCGGCGCTCGCCCGCTGGTCCGCCCTCGCTGCGTCCGTAGCCCACGTGGCGCACCCCGGACATCACCGCGGGCGGTGGTCCCCACCACGTCCACGCCTTCGGGGTCGCCGGTGGCGGACGGTCGAGCAGGAGCAGCGCGAGGTCGGCGCTCCCGCCGTCGGTCGCCTGGGCCCAGGTGAGGCGCTTCACCACCGTGTACATGCCTCCATCGCCCGGCGCGTCGATGCGCGCGTGGTTCATGGCGAACATCGGAACGGCCTCGACGCAGTGCGCGGCGGTCACCAGCGTGCGTGATGCAATCAGGGTGGCGCTGCAGACCCCCGCGTCATTGTCGATGAAGAAGACGGCGTGGTCGTCGGGCGCGGGCACGCCTCCGATGATGGACTGGCGGAGCTGCGGCGCCAGCTCCCACGGCGGAGCGCAGGCGGCCAGGAGCCACGGCAGGAGGAGGAGCACGCGTCGCACGGGACCGCTCCAGAGTCTCGCTTACCTCGCCGGTCCGCGACAGCGCGGCTCGCCGCCCAACCCCGCGAAGACGGCCTCCACGTCGAGGCTCGCGCGTCCGGTTCTTCCGAAAAACCCGTGCTCGTCACCTCCGCCGCGAATGCCGCGACCAGGTTGTCGATCTCACTGTCGGTCCTTACCGCCGCGCGGGCGGCCGTGCCTGGCTGCGCTGCCCGATGCGACTCCTCCTCTCCACCGCGCTCCTCCTTCCGGGTCTCGCCATGGCTTCCCTCACGACGAAGAACATCCCCTGGGACCTCGACGGAGCCCCGTACGAGGGCATGCTCGTCTTCGACGACAAGGCTGCCCCCCGACCCGCGCTCGTCATGGTGCCCAACTGGTTGGGCGTGACGCCTGAGGCCGTGAAGCAGGCCGAGCTGGTCGCCGCCCGCGGGTACGTGGTGCTGGTCGCCGACGTCTACGGCACGAAGTCGCGCCCGAAGAACCGCGACGAAGCCGGCAAGTCGGCCGGCGCCCTCAAGAGCGACCGCCCCGCGCTCCGCCGCCGCGTCGCGAAAGCCCTCGAGGTGCTGCTCGCGCAGAAGTCGCCGAAGGTCGACGCGTCGAGGGTGGGCGCCATCGGCTTCTGCTTCGGGGGGACGGCGGTGCTCGAGCTGGCTCGGAGCGGCGCCCCCCTTGGCGCGGTCGTCTCGTTCCACGGTGGCCTCTCGTCACCCACCCCCGACGACGCGAAGAGCATCACCGCGAAGGTGCTCGTCCTGCACGGCGCAGACGATCCCTCCGTGCCGCCCGACGAGGTGGCGGCCTTCGAGTCCGAGATGCGCGCGGCGAAGGTGGACTGGCAGCTCGTCTCGTTCGGCGGCGCGGTGCACAGCTTCACCGACCCCAACGCGAACGTGCCCGGTCGCGCGTCGTACCACCCGGTCGTCGCCGCGCGGGCCTGGGCGATGATGGACGCCCTCTTCGCCGAGGTGTTCGCCACGAAGCGGTAGCCTCTCTACAGGGCCACGTTGCGCAGCTTCGCGAACCCCTTCTTCAGCTCGGCGCGGAAGTCCGGGTGCGCGATCGAGATGAGCAGCTCGGCCCGCTGCCGCAGCGTCTTGCCGTGCAGGTTGACGGCGCCGAACTCGGTCACGACCCATTGGACGTGGCCGCGCGTGGTGACGACACCGGCGCCGTCCTTCAGCTGGAGCGTGATGCGGCTCACCTTGCCCCCCGCCGCCGTGGACGGGAGCGCGATGATCGGCTTGCCTCCAGGCGAGCGCGCCGCGCCGCGGATGAAGTCCATCTGCCCGCCGATGCCCGAGTAGATGCGGTGGCCCATCGAGTCGGCGCTCACCTGCCCCGTGAGGTCGATCTCGATGGCCGAGTTGATCGCCACCACCTTGTCGTTCTTCGAGATGAGCGAGGTGTCGTTGGTGCGGTCGCAGGGGTGGAACTCGACCTGCTGGTTGTCGTGCACGAAGTCGAACAGCCTCTTCGAGCCCGTCACGAACGAGACGACGCTGCGCCCGGCGTGCACCTTCTTGCGGCGGTTGTTCACCACGCCGTTCTCGACCAGCGGGATGAGGCCGTCCGAGAACATCTCGGTGTGCACGCCGAGGTCCACCTTGTTGCCGAGCCGCGCGAGCACCGCGTCGGGGATGGCGCCGATGCCCATCTGCAGACAGCTGCCGTCTTCCACGAGGTCGGCGATGAGCTCTCCGATGCGTGACTCCACCTCGCTGATCTCTCCGGGCACCATCGCGTTGAGCGGTCGGTTGGTGGTGGTGAAGCTCGTCACCCGCTCGAGCGGGAACACCGAGTGGCCCAGGGTGCGCGGCATCTGCTCGTTGATCTCCGCGACGACCTTCTTCGCGTGCCAGGCCGCGGCGAGCGCAGCGTCCACCGACGTGCCCAGCGTGCAGTCGGCGTGCGTGTTCGGTGGCGACAACTGCAGGAGCGCGACGTCGAGATCGACGGCCCGTGAGCCGAAGAGCGCGGGGATCTCGGACAGGAAGATGGGCATGAAGTCCGCGCGGCCCTCCGCGATGGGGCCGCGGAGCCCGCCGCCGGTGAAGAGCGAGACCGAGAAGAAGCGGCCCGCGTGCTGGGGCTCGGCGAAGGTGGCCGGGCCGGTCGTGTGCAGGTGGTAGAGGGTCACGTCTTCGAGGTCGGTGCGCCGGCAGAGCGCCTCGACCAGGGGCGTGGGCGTCGCGGAGGCTCCATGAATGAAGACCTTGTCGCCGCTCTTGATGACCTTCACTGCGTCGTCCGCGCTCACGGCGCGGTCCTTCCAGGGCGTCGTCATGGCCGGGCTGTCTAGCGAGCGGCGTGCCGGCGTCAGGCGACGGGTCGTTGACGCGGGTTCAGCCGCAGCGGCTTCCGTTGCCTCGGGGCGGCGACGGGGCTCCGTCAGCGTGGGCCATCGACCTCCCGCGCCCCCGCAGGACCTGCGCCGTGGACCCGCCGCACCGCAGGGACTGCTCACCCTCACCGCTTTCGCGTCAGCCCTTCCTGGGCGGTGGTCGCGACCAGGATTCCGTCGCGGGTGTAAACGCGGCCGAAGACGAGCCCACGCGCGCCGGCGGCGTTGGGCGAGTGCATGACGTGCAGCAGCCACTCATCGACGCGGACCGGCCGGTGGAACCAGACCGCGTGGTCGAGGCTGGCCACCTGCATTCCGCCGGTCCACCAGGTCGCGGCGTGGGGCTTCATCGACGTGGTGATGAAGGCCGAGTCGGACGCGTAGGCGAGCAGCGCCTGGTGCAGCGCTGGCGAGTCCGGCAGGCGGTGCTTCGCTCTGAGCCAGATGGAGCGGTCGGGCGCGCGCGGCTGCGGGTTGAACGGGTCGTCGTCTTCGACGGTGCGCAGCTCGATGGGCCGCTCGGCCAGCGCCCACGCCTTCATCGCCTCGGGCAGCTTGTCGGCGTGCCGGGCGAAGCGCTCCTGGTCGGTCGGCAACGTCTCGGGCGCGGGCACGGTCGGCATCGCGTCCTGGTGCGAGAAGCCCTCCTCCTGCTTCTGGAAGGACGCGGCGAGGTTGAAGATGGCCTCGCCGTGCTGAATCGCCACCACGCGGCGGGTGGTGAAGCTCGAGCCGTCGCGAATGCGGTCCACGTCGTAGACGATGGGGGCCTTCACGTCGCCGGGGCGCAGGAAGTAGGCGTGCAGCGAGTGCACCGGCCGCGCGTCGGGCACCGTTCGCATCGCCGCCGTGAGCGCCTGGCCCAGCACCTGCCCGCCGAAGACGACGCCCCAGCCGAGGTCGTGGCTCTGGCCGCGGAAGAGGTTCTCTTCGAGCTTCTCGAGGGACAGCTGGGACACCAGCTCATCGAGGATGGACGGCATGGCCTTCCCTTACGCGCAAGGGCGCCGTTCGCAACCCCGCCGCGGCGCGAAAGTCGACCGCGGGCCCGCGCGGGGGTGGAATGAGCCTGACTCCAGGAGGCCTCCCATGCGCGTGACCACCCGACGGCTGCTGCTCCGCGACTTCGACGAGCGAGACCTCGATCGCGCCCCTCCAACACCCCCGCGCCCTTCGAGCGTGCCAGTGCAGCCCTTCGACTGGCGCGACGTCGCCGGCGTGAAGCGGCAGGTGCGCGAGGCGCTCTCGTCGGCGCGAGAGGACCCTCGGGTCACCTGGGATCTCGCGATGGTGGTGACGGCGACCGACGAGCTCATCGGCCGCGCGGGGCTGCGCCGCAACGAGCGCGAGCCGAAGGAGGCGCAGGTGTGGTTCGCGTCGGACCCCGCGTGGTGGAACCAGGGCTTCGCCAACGAGACGCTCACCGCGCTGCTGGGCGTGTGCTTCGACCAGCTGCGGCTCCACCGGATCACCGCGGAGTGCAGCCCGGCGAACGCCGGAGCGGTCGCGCTCTTCGAGGGCCTGGGCCTGCGGCGCGAGGCGCACTTCGTCGAGAACGTGCAGCAGGGCAGCGCCTGGGTGGACACGGCCGTCTTCGCGATGCTCGACCGCGAGTGGGCTGCCAGGCCGCGGTGACGGGGCGTGCTGGTTCTCGCCGCGCGAGCGCTCAGGGCGCGGGCACACCGAGGCGCCGCACGAGGTTCTCCAGCGCCTCCTCCAGCTTGCGTTGGGTGAGCGCCTTCAGCTGCGCCTCGTAGAGCTCGGCGAAGTTGCCGCCCTGCGTGTTGAAGATGCGCATCGCTTCGTCGTGTGCCTGGCGCCTCGCCTCGTCCAGCGCGAGGTCGCCATACCGATCGATGGCCCACGTGTAGAGGAGCTCGTCAACGCCCTCCGGGCCGACCTTCTTCAGCCAGTCCATGAAGGCACGGCCCGTGAGGCCCGACGCCTGGGCCACCTCGTCGAGCCCGCCAGCGTACGTGTGGCCGATGGGGAAGTCGGCGGCGAGGCGCACGAGCTGATCCGGACTCAGGCGCGTCGTCGTCGCGAGCGCGTTCAGGTCTGCGCCAGTGGACACGAGGTTGTCCGCGGCTGCCTTCACCTGGTCCGGCGTCAGCCCGTACAGCGGGCTCCCCGGGTCCTTCGAGGCCTCGGTGAAGATGCCGGTGAGCAGCTCCCGCTGTTCCCGCTTGCGCGCCTCGGACTGCTGGTGGCCGTGGATGAGGCCGGTGACGATGCTGATGCCCGCGCCCACCACGGCGATGGCGGCGCCGACCGCCTGCGCGCCGGGGACGAGGGCGATGGCGCCTCCGACCGCGGCCAACGTGTCGCCGACGGCCGCGCCCACCGTCTTGAGGTTCGGGTCGTCGAGGGCCGCGCCGATCGACTGGGCCGCCGAGATGGTGGACAGGGCGAAGCTGAGGACCGGCGTCACCTTCTCGAGCACCTTGCCGAGATCGCCGAGCGCCTTCCCGCCGACCCGCAGCGCCTTGTTGGTGGCGTCGCGCGTCGCCTGGGCGATGGCGCCGAAGCCCTTCGCGAGCAGCTCGGCGCCGGCGGCCGAGGCGTTCATGATCGCCAGCACCTGCTGTTGGCCGTTGGGCGCGTTCGCGGCCTCCGACAGGTAGACGCCCATGCCGACGGCCGTGGTGACGGTCGAGAGCGTGCCCATGGGGCCGCCAGCCTTCGTGCCGTCGAGCAGCGCCTTCGCCTTCTCGGACTCGAGGTACTTCGTCAACGCCTCGGTGCTGCCCGTGCACGCCGCCGTCACCACCGCCGAGGTGAAGTCCTCGAGCGCCGGCAGGCCCTCCTGGATGAACTTCGTGACGTCGCTCGACACGAACTTCGTCGTGGAGAGGAACGAGTGCAGCTCGGTGAGCAGCGCCGCGGCGCCCTTCGTGTCGCCCTGAGCGAGCGCCTGCTTCGCCAGCGTGTCCGTCGCGGCGCTCATCGCCTCGACCAGGCCCTTCTCGGCCTTCTCGAACCCGGGCGGCAGCGCCCCGGCGGTCTTCAGGCCCTCGACGGTGTCGATGACGAACTGCGCCTGGGTCGGGTCGCGTGCGAGCTGCGTGAGGGAGCTCGCGAGCGCCTCCGCGGCCTTCGGGTTCGTGCGGGCGAGCTCGACGAGGCGGTCCCGGTTGGTCGAGACCGCCTGCTGCAGCTCGGCGTTGGCGGCCTTCTGCTCGTCGAGGGCGCCCTGGTGCTTCTCCCAGTAGGCGGCCTGGTACTCCTCGCGCTGCTTCGGCGTGAGGGCCGGCCCCACCTCCGAGAGCTGCTGGTCGAGCTCCTGCTGAAGCTTCGCCACCTCGTCGTTCGCCCTGGCGGCGCGGCTCGTGGCCTCGGTGACGGCCTTCACCTCCGCGGGCACGGGCGGCGGAGGACGACCGGCTCTGAGCTGTCTCACCTCGAGCGCGGCGGCGGCCTCCGTGAGGCGGGTGGGGCTGCCCAGCCTGGCGGTCTGGCGCAGGCTCGCGCCGCGCCCCGTCGAGAGCTCGTCCATCGACAGCCGCGGGCGGGGACTCGGGCTCTTCGTGGGTGCTGGCGTGAGGGGCTTCGGGCGGCGCAGCGGCTCGAGGCCCGTCTTCTTGATGGTCATGATGATGACTTCAACGCCGAAGGTCGCACCGAGTCCACTCCGCGTCTCGCAGTGAGCCCTCCGCGTGACAGCGCGGGTGACGGTCTGGGTGGTCGGGTAGAGTGGCTCGAATGAGCGACGATGACGAGGCGATGGACGAATCGACGACCGCGTGGCAGCCCGACCCGCTCGAGGACGCGTGGCTCGACCAGGAGCTGTCGCAGGTCCAGAAGCTCGCGCAACAGCGGCTGGAGACGGACGCGCTCGACGCCGCGGCGCATGCCTGGCTGGGCCTCGCGAGGTGCGCGCAGGGAGACCGCCGCGAGGGCTTCGCAGGGTTGACGCGTGCCTTCGAGCTCTTCCGGAAGAAGGAGGCGGCCTCGTCGAACGAAGACGAGAAGGCCGAGCTCGCGTGGGAGCTGCACGCCATCGGGAACAGGCTGCTCGAGGCGCTCCAGGAGGAGCCGGAGGCGGCGGTCGAGGCGGCGCGCTTTGTGGTGGAGACCCTGAAGCTCGAGCACCCGATGAGCCTGCGCTGGCTCGCCGAGGACCTCGCCCCGAAGGACCCGGTGAAGGCCGCGGGGCTGCTCAAGCGCGCGCTCGCGGTGGAGCCGACCGACCCCGAGACGCACTACCTCGCGGCGCGCGTGATGGCCCGCATGGGGAAGAAGCCGCAGGTGCTCGGCGAGCTGTCGAAGGCCATCGAGTACGCCGAGGGCACCATCGCCGTGCGCGCGCTGGCGCGTGTCGAGCCCGACTTCGACGGCTTCCGCGACGACGAGCAGTTCAAGCAGCTCACGGACCTGCTGCCCACGAGCGAGCCGCTGCGCGCGGTCTACACGGCGCTCGACGAGGGCCGCTTCGTCGAGGTGCTCTCGCTCGCCGAGGCTGCGACGCCGAAGGTGAAGAACGCCCTCGACCTCTTGTACCCGTGCCGAGAGGCCCTCGAGCAGCTCATCGACGGCGGTGACGACGCGCGCGTGGCCGAGCTCGAGGCGCTGCAGGCCACCATCGAGGACCACGAGGGTCGTGACGAGGAGAGCCCCACCTACGCGCGGTTCTGCGGCGACGCCTGAGGTGCGCTGAGCTGGTGTTGACGTGGGTCAGGCGCCGTCTCCGGGGGTCGAGGCGCCGCCGGTCACGCGGTACACTGCCGGAATGAGCGACCAACGGATCAAGGGTCCCACGGTGCCACGGCAGGCTCCGGTGGCCCGTACGGCTCCCCGCGCCCCCGACCGCCCTCCGACCCCGCCGCCCGCCGCTGCGGCGCCGAAGGGTTGGACGCCGAAGCCACGCGCTGCCCGTCCCGTCCAGGCGCCTCCGACGAAGGAACAGATCGTTCAGGAGGTGCTGAAGGACGGGCCGAAGGGCACCGTCGGGCAGGCCGTCGACTACTGGAAGCAGGTCGGCCAGCAGGGCGGCGCGAAGGGCGTCGCCGGCAAGGTGATGGGCGGCCTGCTCGAGTTCTCCGGGCTGCCGGCGGTGGAGCGCAGCGCCGCCGAGCTCGGCGCGCGGGTGGGCGTCGACGACTCGAAGGCGAACATCGCGAAGGCGGGCGGGAAGCTGGCCTTCAACGCCGGCGTCGTGGTGCTGAACGGGCTCGCCGCGGGCAAGGCCGTCACCTCGGTGCTGGGCCTCGGCGGCAAGGCCGCGAACCTGAGCGCGAGCGTGGTGCGGCACTACACCTCGGCCGACACGGCGCAGAAGATCATGCAGTCGGGGGAGATCTGGGCGTCGAAGGTGGGCAACGCCGGCGTCGACAAGGTGTACCTCCTCGCCGAGCAGGGGAGCGGGGGCATGAACTTCCTGCGCCGGCTCAACATCGGCTACGGGAGCGCCGCGAAGACGGCGAAGGCCATCGAGATCAACCTGACGAAGCTCCCGCCCGAGGTGGCGGCGAAGTTCGTCGAGTCGGCGGCGAGCGGCCCTCTCGCGCTCGAGAAGTTCGTCACCCACGCGGGCAGTCTCAACTTCAATGCCTTCCGCGACGCCGTGCGGGTGCTCGACACCAACACCATGCGGGTGACGATGGAGCAGCTCGGCAAGGCCGGGGCGAGCCTCGGCAAGGTGGTCGCGGCCACCGTCTCGGGCAACCGCGCGGCGGGCTCCGTCAACGAGCCGTGAGGGCGTGATGCGGCTGGTCGCGGGGCCGTTCCTCCTGCTGGTGGCGTGTCAGCACCCTGCTGCCGTGGCGCTCGAGCGAGGCGACCTCGCCACCGCCTGCTTGGAGACGAGGCTCGGCGGCGCGAACCCCGTCGTCACCGACGTGAACCGGCAGCTGCTCGACGGCCGCCTCTCGCTCATGGTGCGCCCGTTCAGCCCCGAGGAGGTCGCCGCGCTCGTTCCCGACGCGGGGCACCTCGAGCTGCCCATCGCGCGCGTGCGCTGGGCGCTGAAGGACGACTCCGGGCCGCCAGTGGAGGTCTCGTGGACGGAGCTGTCCATCGGCGGCGTGAACAGCGCGCTGACGCCAGAGCGCCACTCGCTCGTCGAGTTGCTGCCGGCGCCGCCGCGGCCCGAGCTCGAGTGGGTGCCCACCGAGTACCTGCCGAAGAAGTACGTCGAGGAGGCGGCCCCGGGGCGCTGGGAGGTCCGCCCCGTCTACCGCACGGGCGACACCATCCTCTTCATGATGACCGGCGGGCTCAGCGCCTTCCTCAAGGAGCTCGACACCGAGCTCGTCGAGCGGCCGCCCGAGACGGCAGCGCAGAAGCAGGCTCGCGAGCGCCGCAACAAGGCCGTACAGGCGCGCTTCGAGAAGGCCGAGGAGGAGCGCCTCGCGAAGAGCCGCGAGGTCATCGGTGGCGTCGTCGCCCGCAACCAGGCCCGCGTGGCCTGGTGGGAAGCGCAGAAGGCGGCGCGCGAGCGGCTCGGGCAGGCGCTCGACGCCCGGGCCCGCACCGACTGCACGTCCGGGCCCGGCAGCTCGCTCATCGTGCGTCCAGGCGGGCACTGCGAGTACCTCGTCCCCGTGAAGCTGTGGGGCACGCCGGACTTCGAGCGGAAGGCGGCCCTCGCGGGTCGCGCCGACGCGGTCGTCGGACAGGACTGCACCCGTCACACGAGGTGGACCGTGCCCCTCGGGGAAGGTGAGGCCCGCGGCTGGCGCGCGGTGCTCGACGCCCGCTTCACGAAGGGGCCGGTCTTCTTCGCACTCGACGGCTCCCGCAGCTACGACCTGCGGCTCGTGCCGCTGCCCTGAAAATCGGCGGGGAAATGCCCCGGGTTTGTCAGCGCTCCTGACAGGAGCTCTCGACACACGGAAACGCACATCGGCCGACAACAGGGCATGACGCTCGCCCGCTCAGTCGTGTCGAACCGTGCCGACGCCGTTCGCTCCGCCCTCGCCCGCGCCGACGTGAACCGCGATGGCCGCCTGTCTTCCGCAGAGCAGCGCCGCGCCGCCGGCCTTGTGTCGGGCGCCAGCGATGTTGCGCTCGTCGAGGCCTTCAAGCAGGCGCGCCTCAAGAGCGGCTTCGTCTCGGTGTCGAAGGCGCGTGGCCTGGTCTCACTCGCCCGCAGCCGGGCGCTCGCCGCCGACGGCAATCAGAACGGCGTCTCGGCGAACGAGCGCGCGCGCCTGTCGGGCCCCATCGCCCGGGCGCTGACCCGTGGCGCGACGCGCGGTGGTTCGGTCAACGCCCCGAAGCCGACCGGCAACCTCGGCACCTTCGGCCCGAAGGCGAAGCGGCTCGCCGAGGCCGCGCGGCGTCAGGCGCGACTGATGAACACCCGCGGCTGGTGCGCTCGAGGTGTCAACCGGGCGATGCGCGCAGCCGGCCTCGCCACGTCGCCCCTGCCTTCGGCGTACATGTACGCGAAGCGGCTCGAGAACGACCGGCGCTTCCGGGAGATCAAGAACGTCAGCGACGCGCAGGTGAAGAAGCTGCCGCCGGGCGCCATCGTCGTCTTCGACGCCTCGGGGGGCCGCACGAAGCACGGGCACATCATGGTGACGCTCGGCGGAGGCCTCGAGGCGAGCGATCACGTCTCGCGCATCTACACGCACGGCCGCCAGCGCGTGTTCGTGCCGGTCGGTTGAAAAGGGGACTCACGGAGACTCGTCATGCACAGCTATCGCATCAAGTCAGGGGACACGTTGTCGGCGCTCTCGCGGCGCTTCGGCACCACGGTGAAGGCGCTCGCCAGAGCCAACGGCCTCGAGAACCCGGACCTCATCATCACTGGCCGGACCCTGAGGATCCCCGGCTCGAGCGACTCGGTAGCTCAGGCGGCTCCCTCGAAGCAGCAGCGGGTCGAGCTCGCTGAGCCACCGAAGAAGAAGCGGACACCGACCCGCACGCCGACTCCTCCCCGCAGCCGCGACCCCGAGAGGCCCGGCAAGGTGCGCCTGGGCGACGTGCCGCGCGGCCAGCTGGCGCAGTACGAGTACTACAAGGACCTGGTGAAGAAGGCTGGCGGCAAGTTCAAGACGGGCCCCAACCAGTTCAACCTCGTGGGTCTGCGCACGAACACGCCGACGACGGCCAACGGCGGCGCGGGCAGCTACGACGACCGCCTCGCGATGGTGTGGAAGGACAAGGCCGGCCGGCCGCACGTCGAGCTGCTGCGCTACAACACCGAGCCCGCGCGCGACATGTCCCGCTACTCGGCGGACGTGAACGGCGACGGGCGGGCGGACCAGGGGCGGCTCGTGCCCGGCTCGTACGAGTACGTGAAGAGCTCGTGGAAGAACGGCTTCTGCCTGCGGCCGGTGCGCGACTACGCGGTGCAGCGAGACATGAACCACAACGGCCGCTGGGACGACTCGAAGCGCACCGGTGGCGGTGCTTCCATGTTGTTCCACAGCGGCGGCTCGTCGGGCACGTACTCGGCCGGCTGCCAGACGTTCCCGCCCTCGGAGTGGAGCCGCTTCCGGCGCCTCATCGGGCCCGCCCAGGGCTCGTTCGCCTACACGCTCGTCACGCGGTGAAGCGGCGGCCCTCGGGCCCGTGAGCGGGACTTCTTGGCGCAGGTCAACGCGGCCCACGCCACGTTGACCGCGGGGAACGCGGCGTTACGCGAAGAGCATGCTCTCGCTCGTCACGACGCTCGTCCTCGCCTGCGACCCACCCACCACGACCGCGGTCACCATCGTGCCTGTAGGCAGCACCACCGAGCTGGTGACGGGGCTGCCGGTGCCCGACGTGCGCTTCGAGGTGACGTGCCCGGCCTCGTCCTCGGCGACCTGCAACGCGCAGATCGGCCGGGTGGAGTTCTTCCACCCGTCGAACCCGTCGAAGGTGGTCGAGGCGCGCGCGAACGGCCCGGCCGTCAACGCGCTCTCGGGCACCCAGACGCAGCCCGTGCCGGGCTCGCTGTTCAGCTACCTGGGCTCGACGGTGGCAGCGCGCGTGTCGTTCGTCTGCGGCACCGGCCTCGCGGTGTCGTCGACCGTGACGACGACGAGCCAGGCGGTCGTCATTCCGCCGCGGCTGAGCGGGCTCAGCTCGGGCCTCGAGGTGATCAGCTGGGAGTCCGTGAGCGGCCTCGACGTGCCGAACTTCATCGCGGCCGGGCAGGTGCCGGCGAACAGGCGGTTCACGCCGGCGCCGATGATCCACTCGGTGCCGCGTGGTGGCGAGACGACGACGGTGCGGGTGACGGGCCCCGGCCTCGACTTCACGAAGGCGTACGCGGGCGACGGCGGCACCGACTCGTTCTCGCTCGTCTACAAGGCCGACCCGGCGGCGAAGCTGAGCGTCACGGGGCCGGGCTCCGGGAAGTTCTGGATCGAGTACGGCGGCGCGAGGTCCGAGGAGCTCACGCTCACCTTCGTCGGCAGCGCGGGGGGCGGCAGCGCTGGCGGGGCGGCGTCGGGTGGAGGCAGCGCTGGCGGAGGCACGGAGGCGCCGGAGCCAGAGCGCGGCTGCGGCTGCTCCACTGGCGTTGACGGGCTCTTCATGTTCGCGGCCGTCGCCCTGGTGGGCTGGCGTCGGCGGTGGACGTAGGACCGGCTCGCCGCTCATCGTCTCGGCGGGTGCAGCCACCGAGGCTCCCGACTCACCGGCCGACCGTGACGGGCCCCGGCTGAATCCCCCGGAAGCGCGGCGGGCTCTCACGCGCCGCTATGGACTCCTCGTGGTTGCAGTGGGCCCTGCCCGCCCTCGTCATCGTCGCTTTCCTCGTCTTCAAGCGCCTCGGGCAGGTGAGCCGCGACGAGGCCCACCGACTCGTGAAGGAGGGCGCGAAGCTCGTCGACGTGCGCAGCGCCATGGAGTTCACCAGCGGCCACATCCCCGGCGCCATCAACGTGCCGTTGCAGGAGCTCGGGTCGAGGGCCCAGAAGCTGGGACCGAAGGACAAGCCCGTCGTCCTCTACTGCGCGAGCGGCACCCGCAGCGCGATGGCCCGCTCGACGCTGAAGGGGCTCGGCTTCACCCAGGTCTTCAACCTCGGCTCGATGGGGCGCTGGTAGCCAGCGTCGTCACGCGCCGGACCAGCTCGTCAGGGCTCAGCGACGTGGGATGCTGCAGGGCCTGCGCGAGCACCTGGTCGAACGCCGCCAGCGATGGCGCCACGCCCGCCAGGGACGGCGGGTGACGCAGCCTCAGCGCGAGCCGCTGGTGCACGGCCATCGCGCTGCCGACCTGCGCGTCGAGGAACGGGAGCCCCGCGAGCCATTCGAAGAGGACCGCGCCAGCGAGGCGGACGATCATCGGCGCGGTGCGACTCCAGGCCAGCGGCAGGCCGGCGAGCTCCGGCAGGGCGAAGGTGTCAGGACCCAGGCGCCGCGTCAGCGTCGGCACCAGCGCGAGGGAGCCGTCCCGCAGGCGCAGCTGCTCTCGCCCGAGCCCCACCCATTCCCCGCTGAGGACGTCGGGCGCGGACGTGCCCCACCACGCCCCGAGCACCTCGACGAGGGTGCGCAGCCACGTCGCGGCGACGGCGGGAGAGACGCGCGAGGTGGGCAGTCTTTCGCCGGCCTGCTCGAGCTCGAGGAAGAGCGAGCGGCGAATGCGCAGCAGCCCGCGAGGCGCGACGAGGGCAGGGTGGCGGGGCGCGGAGAAGGCGTCGGCGACCGGCGCGTCATCCGCTCGCAGCACGTGGCGCTCCTGGCCCTCGAGGCGGAAGACGCGGCTCGTCGGCGCCTCAGGCACCAGCTCGGCGCGCAGGGTGGACTCCTCGGGTACCACCACACGCTCTCCCGGCAACGCCGGCCGGAGCGCCCGGCGAACCCCCGCGGCGTCGAGCGTCTCGTCGAGCCACTCCAGCGCGCGCCCGGGTTGACGCTCGCTCCACGCGGCGGCTGCGTCCACGATGAGGCCGTCACCCGGCTCCCGGCCCGGCACCAGGCGCAGCCGCTCGAGCGACGGCAGACCCAGCGCCCAGTCCGGCAGCTCGAAGCCTGGCCCGATGCCCACCGTCAACACGCGCACGTTCGCGAACGCAGGCGTGAGGATGGGCACCCAGTGCTGCGGCACCTCTCCTCTGGGCAGCGCGAGCTCGACGAGGCGCGGCAGCAGCTCGAGCGGCGGCGGCGGACCATCGACCCACATGGTGAAGGGCGAGGTGGCCCACACCGTCGAGAAGTCGAGCAACCGCACGTGGCGCGCCGCACGTGAGCGGAGCAGCGGCAGCACCTCGCGGAACTCGCCCGCCACCGAGACGGCGCGGAGCGGCCAGGTGGCGTCGGCCTCGGGCGGGCGCAGCCCCCGCATCGCCGGAGCGAAGAGGGCCCACGAGGGCAGCCCGCGGTCGAGCTCGAGCTCCTTCGCCCAGGGCGCGAGGCTCGTTCGGAGCGACTCGCGCAGCTCGAGCTCGAGGGCCCGTCGCCGGTGCAGGTCCCGCTCCTCCGCTTCGAGGCGCAGCAGCTCACCGAGCGGGTGCTCCCGCTCGAGCAGCACGTCGGCCAGCACCTGCCTCGCCGGCTCGTCGTCCGGGCTGGACGCGGCGGTGAGCAGCAGCCGGTGCTCTTCGGCGGTGAACGTCATCGGGTCGAGTCTGGCAAACCGGCCTCAGAAGCGCGCGAGGGTCAGCGTGGGTGCGGGTGCGCTGCGGAGCCACTCCACCAGCCCTGGGCGCGCGCGGAGCTCGTCCAGCTCACGCTTGAGCTGATCTCGTTCGAGGATGAGCGCGTCACGGTCGGCCTTCGCCGAGGCGGCGGCGTTCGCCCCCGCGACCAGCCCGCCCACGAGCAGGCCGACGCCAGCGACGCCGAGCGAGATGAGCACGGCAAGCGGGGCCGGCGACGACAAGCGCGTCAGCACGGCGAAGGTGGTGATGAGCGTCGCATAGACGACCAGCCCGCCGGTGTACGCGGCGATGAGCGCGCCGGTCGGCCAGTGGACGTCGATGGCCAGGATGCGGCGGTTGAGCGCGGCGAGCTGCACCTCGAGCACCGCCTCGGTCGCCGGCGAGCCCTCGGGCGCGGGCGCGGTGGCCTGGGCGAGGAGCCCCGGCTCGGGCGGCGCAGCGTCGTGCGCCGACGAGGGCGCAGCGCACAGGGCGACCTGCAGGACGAGGCCGAGCACTCCGTGGTCAGGGGAACTTCGGCGGGTGCTGTGCAGCGAAGGCGACGAGCTGGTCCAGCGTGTGCCTCACGGAGGCGAGCGTGTAGGGATCGTCAGGGTGGGCCGCGTCACCCATGCGCTGGAAGTGGGGCCGCTCGTCGTGCAGCTCGCCCCACATCGCGTCCACGCGTCTCGTGAACTCTTCGAGCGTGGCGTCGTTCTTGAGCGCCCGCTTCGCGAGCACGCCCACGACTTCGCAGAGGTGCGCGTGCAGTTCCTCCGGCGACCAGGAGCCCATCTTCCGCACCATCGCGCTGAACAGCGCCTCTTCCTGACGCAGGTCCTGCTCGAGCACCTTGTGCATCGCGCCCTGGCTGTCCTTGAGGGCCGCGTGGAGCAGCGTGATGGTGGCCAGGCGCACCTGCTCCATCGGAGGCATGCTGCCGTCGAGGTGAACGCTCTTCGGATCGTGTTCGTCCATGGCCCCGAATAGAGCCGACGGGGCTCACGAGGGCCAGCGTTTCGCGCCTGACGCTACCGGCGCGCGCGGCGTAAGAGGAGCAGGGTCGCGAACACCAGCAGGCCAGGGGCGCTCACCGAGGTGCACCCGCAGCCGCCAGCGTCGGACGGGTCGAGCGGCAGCCTCGGGCCCGGGCCGGCGTCGGGCCTGTCCACGGCGCCAGCGTCCATCGTGGTGGTCGATCCGCCGTCGGGCTCGGGAGCCCCCGCGTCGAGTGAAGGCGCGCCCGCGTCGGCCGATGGAACGCCCGAGTCCTGCGGGGGCCTGCCCGCGTCGTGGGTCGGCAGACCGGCGTCGGTCCCCGCATCTCGCACGGCCCCCGCGTCGGGGCGCGGAACGCCCGCGTCCACGCCCCCGTCGATGACGGTCAGCCCGAACGCGCACGCGGTGGTGGTTCGCCCATGCGCCCAGTTCTGCAGCGCCGAGTAGGGCGCGAGCGGCATGGCGTTCTGGTCCACGATGCCCCAGCCGGAGCCGGGATCGTACGGGAAGTGGAAGTACCAGGTGCGCGTCCAGTTCCTCCAGGGGTCGATCAGCGAGCCCGCGTACGTGCCGGCGCAGACCTCTTCCTGCTTCGCGTAGAGGTCGACGATGCGGGTGGCGACGTCGGCGAGCGACACGCTGCCTTGCGGCGGGTGCTCCCAGCCCGTCTCGGTGAGCCAGAACTCCTTGTGACCGTGACCGGCGGCCTCGATGACGTGCTTGACGGAGTCGTGCGTCAGCACGCCGGCCACCGTCTCGCCGTCGAGCAGCGCGCGCATCACCCCGGCGGCGTCGGCCTTGTAGACGTGGTGGGTGACGACGTCGATGTGGCTGCCCACGCGGGTGAGGAGCTGGCCCAGGTCGCGCTCCCAGCCGTTGCGGATGCACGAGCCCGCGATGCAGGTGCCAGAGCGCCCGTTCCAGTTCGACGACGAGGCGAGGCCCGCGAGCTCGGGGCCGCAGATGCGCCCGGTCGGGTCGGCCGCGCGAATGGCGGCGGCCGCGGGCAGGAAGATCTCGTTCACGAACTGGTCCTGGGTGCCGTCGAAGAAGGTGCGCAGGTTGGGCTCGTTCCAGATGCCCCAGCACTCCACCTGGCCGCGGTAGCGCGTCACCACGCGCGTCACGGCGTTCACCCAGTCCTGCTGGTTGGCGGGCCGCTTGTTCTCGCAGCGGGCGGTCTCGGTCGACGCGTGCTGCGTGCACGTCGGGTCGGACGAGGCCCACTTCGGGGTGTACGCGACGGTGGCGTAGATGCTGAGCCCGTTGGCGCGCGCCGCGTTCATCACGGTGTCGAGGTACTGCCAGGTGAGCTGCCCGCGCTGCGGCTCGAAGTCGAACCAGTTGAAGTCGAGCCGGGCCGAGCGCACCCCGAGCTGCGCCATCAACTGCGAGTCCGACGGCGAGGGCAGGTGCGCGCACATGCCGACGGTGGGCGCCGCTGCCGCCGACGGCCGAGCGCTGAGGATGAGGAGGATGACGGGGAGCGCGACGCGCTTCATGGCTGAACGCCTTCGACTGTCCCCTTTGGCGCAGCCACCCTGCATGAAGGCGGGGCCCGTCCGCAACTGAGCACGCGAGTGCTCAGCGGTGCCTGGCGCGCCACACCAGCAGCGGCTTCACCGAGATCAATCGCAGTCCAGGGTGCCTGGCGCCGCGTCGGCCTCCTCACTGCTGCGCCGCGCTCGAGACCCGAACGATGTCCATGTCCGTCCCCGAGGTGAAGACGCGGAACTGGCCATTCTCGACCGAGAGCACGCGCGCGCCCTGCGGTCCTTCTCCGGCGATCACGATGCCCGACTGCCGGTGGTGGGCCCTGTCGATGAACTCGACCCGGTCGCCGGCCATGAAGAGCTTGTTCAGGGTGGGGCTCCCCGCCTGCGGCCTGGCTGCCGGGTTGGCCAGCGCGAGGTGCTGCGCGAGCTGCCCCGCCTCGTAGGACGTGAGGCTGCTGCGACCGCGGAGGAGGAAGTTCTCGAGGTTCGGTCTGACGTCGCGGGCGAAAGAGGCAGAGGCCAGCGAGCCCTGTTCACAGGCTTCGACGGCCCTCCAGGGCGCCCACAGCTCGCCCGGGTCGCGGGTGGCCTCCATGGGTCGGTAGCGATGGAGCGGGATGGGTGCGCTCGATGACCGGTCGTACGCCGCCCGGTCGGTCTTCATCGCGTCGGGAGGGAGCGTTCCCCCGATCGTCACCGTCCGACCGTCCTTGAGGCTCACCTCGACGGAGTAGGGGAGTGGCAGGCCGCCGGCCAGGTTCACCAGGGTCTCGCGATCGACGGCGGCGCCGAACGCCCGGGTGCCGGCCATCATGACGTACGAGCCGGGAGCAGCGGAGCCGGTGCCCGCGTAGGCGAACTCGAGAGCGGTTGGCCGTTCGACGTAGGTCATGGGGACGGCGGTCGTGCCTGCGGGCGTCGTGAAGACCACCTGCGCGCTCGCCACCTGGTCAGTGGTGAACACCCGGTCGGCGCGCGCGTGGGCGGCCGCCTTCTCTTCATCGGTCGGGTGCTTGCCGAGCTGAATCGCGCCGTGATCGCCCTGTCGCGCCTGCAGCGAGAAGAACTGGAAGGGGCACCTCGTCTCGTCGTACCAGGCCCGCAGCTCGGCGTCCGCGGCGCGCGTCGAGACCGTGATGGCGCCCAGTCCCTGTACCAGCTCCGAGTGGTCGAACAGGGAGCTGCCCACGCCGCCGGACCGGCGGATGAAGTCGAGCCCC
The DNA here is from genome assembly GCA_016793095.1 of Myxococcaceae bacterium. Classification (GTDB taxonomy): domain Bacteria; phylum Myxococcota; class Myxococcia; order Myxococcales; family Myxococcaceae; genus Xiheimicrobium. Next base: position 63,532 of record JAEUJQ010000076.1, read on the forward strand.
TTCGGAGAGATGAGGTTGGTGAGCCCGGATGCGGAGGCGACCTCCTGCGAGCTCACACGGCGGCTCGCCTCGGGTGCTGGCGCGCGGCCGGCGTCGAAGGTGTCGGCTGCAGTCGCGCGTGCGACCTCGAGCGCCTTCACTGACGCGCCCGGCTCGATGCGGACCTGGGGCGTGACGCCGTGGTGGATCCTGGACAGAGAGGCCATGGGTTCTCCGAGAACGGCGAGGTGCCCGGCCTCCAGTGCAGCGCCAGTGCCATCGCCGCAGCTCGCCGCGAACGCTCCCAACCAGATGATCAGCCATCGGTGCTCGCGGAACGGTGTCCTCCCGCCCGGACACCTGGTGCGGGCGGGTCGCCTCCTCAAGGGTGAGCAAGCGTCACTGGCGGTAGTCGTCGATGGAGGTCGAGGGTGGCGGCGACAGGGCCCACGTGCTGTTCCTCGAGGTCCGTACGGGGCAGGAACGCATGCGGATGCTCGAGGGGATCGCGCGAGGCGAGCGCGCCGTCGAGGAAGGTCGAGTGATGTCTCACGCTCAGGCCGCCGACCTCGACGCGATCGCCGACTTCATCGCGCTCGACAAACCCGCGGCAGCGAAGGCGCTCGTTCAGCGCGTTCTCGCGCACGTCGATCAGCTTGCGGCGTGGCCGCACTCAGGGCCAGCGCTGCGCGAGCTTCGGGGCTACCGCCAGCTGGTCGAGCCTCCATGCCGCATCTTCTATCGCGTCGATGGAGACCTCGTGTTCATCCTCCACGTCATGCGCTCGGAGCGTCGCTTGCGCCGGTCGACCCTGCCCCGCTGAGGTCGTCGCTGCTTCGGGCTCACGAGCCGTGCTGCCTTGCGCGGCGGTGATCATGCACACGAGCGACACGCGTTCAGCCAGCGCTTCGTGTGGCGAAAGCTGGGCGAGCGAACGTCATGGTCGCACGACCCGCCTCAGACTCACGGCAGGGAAGGACCGTGTGGACTGTCGAGCGGCGGTGCTTCACCGCGGTCAATCACCGGCCAGCGTCACTGGCGGTAGTAATCGATGATGGGCCAGGCCGCGGGCCCGTTCCGGTACATGAAGCTGCCGAACGGGTGCGCGAGCTGAATGTTCGCGCCGCACGTCGGGTTGCAGACGCGGAAGGTGACGATGGTGGCGTAGTCCGGCCAGCTGACGAGCTGGACCGAGCCCGACGTCTCCACCAGGCCGTTGTTGTACAGCGTGTACGCGCCCGTCGAGGTGAAGCGGAAGCGCTTGGTGTTGTACGTCGTGTTCACCCAGTACGTGCCGTCCCAGTTCGCCACCGTGCCGAAGTTGGTGAGCATCTGCGCGATGGTGGGGTTCGGGAAGCTCACGGTCGTCGTCTGCCCCGCGGTGATGGTGGCGGTGCCCGTGTAGGTGAACCACACGTCGCGCGTGGTCCCGTTCCAGAAGCCGACGCCGAGCGCATAGGTGACGGTGCCGGGGTTGAAGACGACGTCGTACGAGTTCCCGATGTTGAGCACGTACGGGTAGGTGACGCGCTGCACGTTGTTCAACCGGATGTCCACCATGTCGTAGTGCGTGTTGTTGGTGATTCGGAGCACGCCCGTCGTGGGCCGTGCGACGGTGATGCAGCCCACGTTGCTCCACACGGTCTGCCCGGTGGCGCGCACGCGGTAGCAGTACTGGCCGTCGGCTTTTCCGGTGAACGACCGGCTCCCGGGCAGGCCGCCGCTGTAGCTGTACGACGTCGGGTTGGCGAACGCCGTGTTGACGTCCTCCTGCAGCGTGTAGCTCGTGCTGCAGATGCCGGAGCAGGTCCAGGTCACGGTGTAGCTGCCGGTGCTGCTCGAGGCGGGAACGCTCAGCGTGAGGTTGCTCGTCTGGAGGCCGAAGGTGGCGGTCACCGTCGTCGGCGCGGTCATCGTCACCATGCAGGTGGCGCCGGAGGACGAGGTGCACCCGCTCCAGCCGCCGAAGGTGGAGGCCGGGTCTGCCGTCGCGGTCAGCGTCACGCTCGTGCCCTGCGCGTACGGCTCGGTGCAGTCGGTGCCGCAGGTGATGCCCGCCGGGGTGCTCGAGACGCTGCCGGTGCCCACGCCGCCGCGTGTGACGGTGAGGATGAACGTCGGGGGGGTGATGGTGACCTGCGCGGTGTTCGAGTAGCCCGAGAACATCGTCGCGCCGGCGGCCCGGACCCGGAAGTAGTGCGTGCCGACCGCGAGCGCGGGAATGGTGGCGCTGGTCGTGTTGACCGGCAGCTGCGCCACCTCGGTGAAGCCCGAGGTCGGCATCGTGCTCCGCTCGACGCGGTAGCCCGTCTCGTTGGTCGCGTTGTCCGTCCACGTCAGCGACGCCGAGGTGGACATGACGACCGTCGCCATCAGGTTGGTGGGAGCCGCCGGCGTCATGTCCGGAACGAAGGAGGCCGTCACCGTGCGATCGGCGTTCATCGTCAGCGTGCAGGTGAGTCCGCTCACCACGTCGCAGCCCGTCCAGGCCGAGAAGGTCGAGCCGCCGGTCGGCATCGCCGTGAGCGCGACGCTGGTGCCATCGATGAAGGGCTCGGTGCAGTCCGTGCCGCAGGAGATCCCCGCCGGCGCGCTGGTGACGGTGCCGGTGCCACCGCCTCCGCGCGTGACGGTGAGGGTTCGAGGCGGAATCGGCGCGGTGAAGGTGGCCGTGATGGTGCGGTTGCCGGTGAGGGTGATGGTGCAGGTGGCTCCGGTCTGCGAGTCGCAGCCCTGCCAGCCGAGCGTCGCGCCTCCGACCGGCGAGCCGGTGAGCGTCACCTGCGTCCCCGAGGCGAGCGTCTCGGTGCAGTCGCCGGGACAGGAGATGCCCGTGCCCGTGACGCTGCCCGTGCCCGTGCCCATCGTCTGCACGGTGAGCGTGTAGCTCGCGGCGGTGGGATCGAAGGCGGCGGCGACGGTGCGCGCCATCGTCATGGTGACGGTGCAGGTGGTGCCGGAGCTCGAGTCGCAGCCGCTCCACCCGGAGAAGGAGGAGCCGACGTCCGGCGCGGCGGTGAGGGTCACCATCGTGCCCTCGGCCACCGACTCGGTGCAGTCGCTCCCGCACGAGATGCCTGGGCCGGTGATGGTGCCCGTGCCGGCCCCGCTGCGGTTCACCGTGAGCAGGTGCGTCGCTCCGCCGACACCAGAGCCCGTCAGCGGCGCCGTCGCCGTTCCGCCCGGGGTCGCTGAGACCATGAGCGCGCCCGTCGAGGCGCTGGCGTCAGTCGGGGTGAAGCGCACCTCGACGGCACAGCCGCCCGTCGTCGCGGGGAGCCGGGAGCCGGTGCAGGTGTCGGAGACCGACTGAAAGGTGCTGCCAGTGACGGAGACGGAGAGGGTGCCAGAGAGCGAACCGCCGACGTTCTGCACCTCGAAGCGGATCGGCGGCGACATGATGCCGATGCCCACGGAGCCGAAGGCCCCCGTGGCCGGAGCGATGGAGAGCTGTGCTTCACTCGTCCCGCCACCGCCAGTCACTCCGCCGGCGACACCGCCCGCGGCTCCACCAGCGACGCCGCCCGCGCTGCCTCCGCCGCCGCCGCCGCCGCCAGAGAGGCCACCGCCCGCGCTCCCGCCACTCACGGAGCCTCCACCGCCTCCGCCACCACCACCGTCCGGGGTTCCGGCCGTCGGGCCGCACGCACTGCACATCACCACGAGGAGCGCAGAGAGGAGTCGCATGGCTGACCGCGCAGCATGGCGCGTGCCGGCTGAAACGCCATGGACCCCGACGCGATGACTACGCGGTGACGCGCAGACTTTTCGGGCCGGAACCGCGACACGCGTTGATGGCGATCAGGGTCCGCTCAGTTGCATCCGCGGTAGCAGCCGTACGGCCCTTCGCCGCCGTAGTAGCAGCTGCCGCGCTCGCAGTACTGGCAGTGCCCGCAATCGCAGTCCGTCCCGCAGGTGCCGCCAGAGCCACCGCCGCCGCTGGGAATGTCGACCCACTGCAGGGTGAGGTGCTGGCCGGTCTGATCGACGTAGTCGTTCACTGACAGGCCTGCGTCCTGGTGGCAGTTGCCGTCGAGCGCGAAGATGGTGCCGCAGTTCCCTCCACGGGCGATGCGGGCGAGCGCGCAGGCCACGAAGGCCTCGTACTGCGGAGTGAAGGCGGGCGTCGGAGTCCGGCACTGGGCAGAGACGATTCGCCGGTTGATGCAGCCCCACACCTTGGAGGCGACGGCGAGCGCACGCGCGTGGTTGCGCGAGCAGCCCTGAATGAGGCCGAGCCCCGGGTGCGTCGCGCAGCCCATGAGGCGCGGGTCGTCGTGGTACTGGCAGAGCGCGAGGCAGACGAAGCCGCTGCACACCTGCGCGGCGGTGTTCGGCAAGACGGGACACTCGCTCGAGGTGCCGCACTCGTCGCCGCTGCTCAGGTACCCCTGGCCGTTCACGCACCGCAGGCCTGCGTCACACGCCCGGCCTGAGCCGGTGAAGCAACCGCCGCCGTTCATCCCGCCATCACGCTGCCACACGCACAGCTGTCCTGCGTCGCAGGTGGTGCTCATCTGACAGGACCGCGCCGGTGGGACAGGCGTGCCTCCCGCCGAGCCGCCGCCGACTCCAGAGCCCCCGCCCGTTGCGCCGCCGGCCGCTCCACCGCCGCTGCTTCCACCGCCGCTGACGGAGCCTCCACCCGACCCCGACGTCATGCAGGTCCCGACGGAGCAGATCTGCCCTGAGCCGCAGGCAGCACACGCCGCCCCGCCCCGGCCGCAGCGCAGCTCTGAGGTGCCGGGCTGGCAGATTCCCGAGCTGTCACAGCAGCCCGTGCAGTTCGCGCACGGCGTCGAGGTGCCAGCGCAGCTTGCGATGACTGCGCTCAAGGAGAAGGACGACAAGAACACCACCAGCAGGGCTCGTCGGCTCATGCCCTGACGGTGTGCATCGGCGATGCCGCCGGCTCACACCCTGTGCCTGCCACGTCGCGCGCAGAACGTTCGCCCTCACTCCCCTCAGACGCAGGCCGAGGACGGCTTGAACCAGGAGTTGGGACGGCACTCTTTGGTGTAGCCGAGGGACTGGCAGGTGATGCCGGCGAGCCAGTCGCCCCGCTGATCGGTGCAGATCGACTCGCCCGTGCGCGAGCCCTGGTTCCTGAAGTTGAGACAGTAGTGGTCCGGGCGGCCGCTCAACTCCTTGACGCACGCGCCGCTTCCGTCCAGCGCGCCGCCACCACATGCAGCAACCAACGCTGCGAGAACGACGAGCAGACCCTTCATGACGACCTCCGTCTGAACAGGTTGCATCGTGTATGCCCAGGAACCTGAACGCGACGACGCCATTGCGCCCCGGTCCGCTCAGCGCCGGCCGAGCGCAGCGAGCAGCCGCGCCCGCGCGGCGGCCAGCGTGAACGTCGCCTGCGCCACCTGCGCGCCCGCCTGGGTGAAGGCCACCTGCGCGTCGGAGAGCTCGATGACGCTGCCCGCGCCGGCCTGGTAGCGCCCCTCGGCCAGCCGCAGCCGCTCGGCCGCTGCCGTCTTCGCCTCGGCCGCCACGTCCGTCGCCTCCTTCGCGGCGTGCACGTCGAGCTGCGCCTGCGCCACGTCGAGGCGCACCTGCTGCGCGAGCGTCTCGACCTGCGCCTTCGCGGCCGCGAGCGTGGCCTCGGCCTCGGCCTGCTGCGCGGTGGTGAGCCCGCCCTGGTACAGCGGCCATGACAGCGCGAGCTGGCCGCTCACGTTCGGTACGATGTTCGACAGCTGCCGCGCCTGCGCGGTGGTGGACAGCTGCGCCTGCAGCGTCGGCCAGTAGGTACCCTTCACCGCCGCCAGCGAGAGCTCCTGCGCCTGCACCTGGGCCTCGAGCTGCTTCGCCTCGGGCCGCGCCTCGAGCGCGCGCGTCACCAGCTCGTCGAGCGGCGCGTCTTCGTCGGGCACCGGCGCCGGCGCCTCGTCGGCCAGCGCGCCGAGGTCGGCCTTCACGCCCATCGCCTGCGCGAGCCGCACCCGCGCGAGCGCCGCGGCGTTCTTCGCGTTGAGCCACGCCAGCTTCGCGTTCGCCACCTCGGCCCGCACCTGCGCGAGGTCGATCTCCGGCCGGGCGCCCGCGGTCACGAAGGCCTGCACCTGCGTGAGGTGCGCGCGGGTGTTGTCGAGCGAGGCCTGCGTCACCGCGACGAGGTCGTCCTGCGCGCGCGTCGCGAAGAAGGCGGTGCGCACGGTGAGCGCCGTCGTCAGCTCGAGCCCCTTCGTCACCGCCGCCTGGCTCTCGGCGAGCCGCTTCGAGGCCTGGTGCCGGTTCCACGTCGCGAAGAAGTCCCACACGAGCACCTGGGCGCTCACGTTGCCGGTGAAGAAGTCGAAGGACTCGAGGCTCAGGTTCGACGCGCCGGCGATGGCCGACGGCACCTGGCCCGGGCGGCCGACGAAGTTGGCGGTCGAGCGGCTGTACGTCAGGCCGAGGCTCACCTGGGGCAGCATCGGGGCGAACGCCTCGCGGGCGCGGGCCTGGGCAGCGCGCTCCTGGGCCCTCGCAGCCTCGAGCGCAGGCACCTGCTCGAGCGCCTTCGTGATGGCGGCCTCGACGGTGAGCGCCTCGGCGGCGGCTACCTGCGCCAGCGCGAGCGCGGCGACGAAGCCGGTCCGCGCGCTCACTCGAACCTCAGCGCGGTGATGGGGTCCATGCGCGAGGCCTTGAGCGCGGGGTACAGGCCGAAGCCGACGCCCACCAGGCCCGAGAACCCGGTCGCGAGCGCCACCACGTCGGGGCGCACGAGCAGCGGCCAGCCGAACTGCTCCGACAGCTGCTGCGCCGCGAAGAGGCCGAGCCCCACGCCCAGCAGGCCGCCCACCAGCGCGAGCACGAGCGCCTCGGCGAGGAACTGGGCGAGGATCTGCGCGGGGGTCGCGCCCACAGCCATGCGGATGCCGATCTCCCGCGTCCGCTCCGTCACGCTCACCAGCATGATGTTCATGATGCCGATGCCGCCGACGAGCAGCGACACCGCCGCGATGGACGCCAGCAGCGCGCTCAGCGTGTCGGCGCCCTGCTGCTGCGCGCTGGCGACCTCCGCGAGGTTGCGGATGCTGAAGTCGTCTTCCTGGCCCTGGCCGAGGCGGTGGCGGTCGCGCAGCAGCCCGGTGATGGCCCGCTGCGCGCGGCCCGTGTCCTCGCCGGCCCGCACCTGCACGAAGATGACGCCTGAGAGGAAGTTGCCCAGCCCCGGCTGCAGGCGCGCCTTGAAGGTGGACGTGGGGATGAAGACGGTGTCGTCGAAGTCCTGCCCCATCGGGCTCTGTCCCTTCTTCAGCAGCACGCCCGAGACGATGAAGGGCACGCCCTTGATGCGCACGGCCTGGCCGATGGGGTCGGCGCCGGCGCCGAACAGCTTCTCGGCCACCGTCGCGCCGAGCCACACCACCTTCGCGCCCGAGTCGAGGTCCGACTCCGTCATCGGCACGCCCAGCGCGGTGCCCCACGTGCGGATGCGGAAGTAGTTCGGCGTGGTGCCCTGCACCGAGGTGCCCCAGTTCTGCTCCTCGCTCTGCACCTGCGCCTGGGTGCGCAGCGTCGGCGCCGCGTCGGCCACCAGCGGCATCTCGGTCTGAATCGCCTTGAGGTCGTCCCACGTCAGCGTGGGCTGCGTGCCGAAGCCGCCACGCGCGCCGCCCGACGACGACGAGCCGGGCATGATGATGAGCAGGTTGGTGCCCATCGCCGCGAAGGCTGCCTCGACCTGGCTCTTCGCGCCCTCGCCGATGGCCACCATCGCGATGACGGCGGCGACGCCGATGATGATGCCGAGCGCCGTGAGGAAGCTGCGCAGCTTGTTCCGCAAGAGCGCGAGCAGGGCGATGCGGCCGGTCTGGAGCGGTCCCATGCGGTCAGGCCTCCGTCGGGTGCGTGGCGTCGGGAGCAGGGCGGCGCGGCGGCTGCTCCACGTCGGACAGGACGAGGCCGTCGCGGAGCGTCACCACCCGCTGCGCCCACGCCGCCACGTCGTGCTCGTGGGTGACGAGGACGACGGTGATGTCGTCGAGGCCCGAGAGCAGCGTCATCACCTCGGCGCTCGTCTTCGTGTCGAGCGCGCCGGTGGGCTCGTCGGCGAGCAGCAGGCTGGGCCTCGTCACCAGCGCCCGCGCGATGGCCACCCGCTGCTGCTGCCCGCCCGAGAGCTGGTTCGGCAGGTGGTCGAGCCGCTGGCCCAGCCCCACGCGCTCGAGGGCCGCCGTCGCCCGGGCGCGCCGCTCCTTGCCGCCGACGCCGGCGTAGAGCAGCGGCAGCTCGACGTTCTCGAGCGCCGTCGTGCGCGCGAGCAGGTTGAAGGACTGGAAGACGAAGCCGATGGTCTGGTTCCGGGTGCGGGCGAGCGCGGCGCGCGACTGCCGCGACACGTCCTTCCCGTCGAGCAGGTAGCGGCCGGCGGTGGGGCGGTCGAGGCAGCCCACGACGTTCATCAGCGTCGACTTGCCCGAGCCCGAGGCGCCCATGATGGCGACGAACTCGCCGCGCTGAACGGAGAGCGAGACGCCGCGCAGCGCGTGCACCTCGACGTCGCCCAGCGAGAAGACGCGGGTGATGCCCTCGAGGGCCACCACCGGCGGCGGGGCCGTGAGGCGGGTCGGCTCGGCGGTGGTGACGTCGGCTCGGCTCATGGCGCGGTTTGGGCCGTTCTCAGAAGGCGCGGCGCATGCCTCCGCCACCCATCGTCGGTCCGCCCAGGCCTGGCGGCCGAGGCCCGTCGCCCGTCGCGCGGTCGGTGATGACGAGGGCGCCGTCCGACAGGTCGCCCTGCACCACCGTCACCGTGCCGTCCGACAGGCCCACCGTCACCGTCACCGGCGTCGGCGTCTCGCCCTCGAGCACCCAGACGAGCCGCTTGCCGGGCTCGGGCTTGTTCACCTTGCGCATCAGCTCGGAGTCGGGCCGGAAGCGCAGCGCCGCGTTCGGCACCCGCAGCGCGTCGTCGGCGCGCGCGTAGACGAAGCTCACGTTCGCCGTCATGCCTGGCCGCAGCAGCAGCTCGTCGTTCGCCACGTCGATGACCGCGTCGTAGGTGACGACGTTCTGCACCACCTGCGGCGCGTAGCGGATCTGCCGCACCTTGCCCTTGAAGGTGCGGTTGGGGAACGCGTCGACCGAGAAGGTCGCCTCCATGCCGTCCGACAGCTTGCCGACGTCGGCCTCGGAGACGTTGGTGTCGACCTGCATCTTCGAGAGGTTCTCGGCGATGGTGAAGAGCGTCGGCGCCGACAGCGACGCGGCCACCGTCTGGCCCACGTCCACCGCGCGCAAGACGACGGTGCCGTCGATGGGCGAGGTGATGGTGGTGTAGGCGAGGTTCACCTGCGCCTGCTGCCGCGCCGCGCGGGCCTGGGCCACGGAGCCCTCGGCCGCCTGGATGTTGGCGAGCGCGACCTCCACCTCGGCCTGCGCGCTCTCGAGCTCGGCGAGCGGCACCAGCTTCTGGTCCGACAGCTGCTTCGCGCGGGCGAGCTTGCGCTGGGCGTCCTTCTCCTGGGCCTGGGCGCGCGCGAGGCCGGCGACCGCCGCCTTCTCGTTCGCCTGCGTCATCGCGAGCTGCGCCTCGAAGAGGGCCGGGTCGAGCTTCGCCAGCACCTGGCCCTTCGTCACCTTCGAGTTGAAGTCGGCGTTGAGGCTCTGAATGCGGCCCGACACCTGCGCGCCGACCTGCACCGTCACCAGCGCCGACAGCGTGCCCGTGGCCGTCACCCGGCCGACGACGGCGCCCTTGTCGACCTTCGACGTCGCGTACTTCGGGCCAGGGCTCGCCTTCTGGCCGCAGGCCAGCGACGCAACGGCGAGGGCGAGGAGCAGGGCGCGCAGCATGGTGTGTGACGGTGCAACACCTCAAACGACGGAAAGGCAAACCCTTCTCTCGCACCACCCCCCGGTTCACCAGCAGTTCGGAGGTGGGGGGCGGAACGCACCCGCCTGAACGCGCGTACCGTTCCCATGGCCGGCGGCTCGCGGAACCAACGCTCACCTGCGAGGTTGCACCCGTGACGCCTTCGACCCACCCCTCCCCATTCACCCTCGAGCGCCTGGCGCTGGGGGAGCTGTCGGGCGCAGAGGCGGCGGAGGTGCAACGGCACGTCGGTGGGTGTGCGCGCTGCAAGGCACGCCTGGCCGAGATGGACGCGCAGGCGGCGGGCTTCTCGCGCTCGTCTCACTCGTCACCGGCCCGGCTGCGCGTCGCTCGCGCGGACCGGGCCTGGAAGAGGAACGCCATGCTCGTCACCCTGGTCCCTGCCGCCGCCGCGCTCGCCCTCGTCGTCGCCTCGCCGTGGAGCAGGCCCCCGGAGGTGGACGGCCGCTTCGGCGCTCCGGTGCGCCAGGGGCGAGCCGCCGTGGAGCTCCGTCCCGGTCCTGAGCTGCGCACGCTGCGCTCGCTCTCGCTGCGCGGCCAGCCGGTCGAGGTGGGCCAGGGAACGCTCGAGGCCGCGACGGATGACGGACCGCCCAGGCCCTTCGTGCTCGAGCACACGCATGTGGTGGCCGAGGTGACGGGCTTCGCCTCTGCGGTGACGGTGACGCAGCGGTTCAGGAACCCGTTCGCGACGCCGGTCGAGGCCGTCTACGTCTTCCCGCTGCCCGACGACGCCGGGGTGGACGAGATGACCCTCAAGGCCGGCACGCGCGTCATCAAGGCCACCATCCAGAAGCGAGCGCAGGCGCGGCGGATGTACGAGGAGGCGAAGGCGTCGGGGCGTCGCGCGGCGCTGCTCGACCAGGAGCGCCCCAACATCTTCACGCAGTCGGTGGCGAACCTGCTGCCCGGCGAGGCGGTCGAGGTCACCCTGCGCTACGTGGCGCGGCTCGCCTTCGACGACGGGGCGTACACCTTCAACTTCCCCATGGTGGTGGGGCCCCGCTACGTGCCCGGCGCGCCGCTCGCGGGAGAGTCGCAGGGCACCGGCACCAGCCCCGACACCACGCGCGTGCTCGACGCCTCGCGCATCACGCCGCCGTCGGAGCGCCCGGGCCGCGACATCTCGGTCGAGGTGCGCCTCGAGGCGGGCACCATCATCGAGCAGCTCTGGTCGGTGTCGCACCGCCTGACGCAGGAGCGCACGTCGAGCTCTCGCGCCGTCATCACGCTCGACCCGGCCGACCGGGTGCCGAACCGCGACCTCATCGTCCGGTGGAGCGTGTCCGGCGAGCAGCTGCGCGCGGCGGTGCTGGGCAGCGGCGGCCCCGACGGCGCCTTCGCCCTCATGCTGAACCCGCCCGCGCGGCCGACCGAGAAGGACGTGACGCCGAGGGAGCTCGTCTTCCTCATCGACACGTCGTGCTCCATGGCGGGCGCGCCGCTCGCGGCCGCGAAGAGCGCGATGCGCCAGGCGATGGGCCAGCTGCGGCTCGGCGACACCTTCATGCTCATCGACTTCGCCGACCGCGCCTCGTCCTTCCACGATGCGCCGCTGCCCGCGACGCCGCCCAACGTGCAGCGCGCGCTCTCGTACCTGAACGCGCTGCCGGCCGGCGGCGGCACCAACCAGCTCGACGGCGTTCGCCGTGCGCTCGGCCGGCCGACGGAGCCGGGTCGCCTGCGCGTCGTGCTGCTGATGACTGACGGCTTCATCGGCAACGAGCGGGAGATTCTCGCCGAGACCACCCGGCTGCTTGGCGGCGCGCGCCTGTTCGGCTTCGGCATCGGCGGCTCGGTGAACCACTTCCTGCTCTCGCGGCTGTCGGAGACGGGTCGCGGCTTCTACCAGTACGTCCGCACCGACGAGGACCCGACGGCGGCGGTGCAGCGCTTCGTGCGGCGCATCGAGCGGCCGCTGCTCACCGACGTCTCGCTGTCCTGGGAGGGGCTCGAGGTGCGCGAGGTGCTGCCCGCGCGGCTGCCCGACCTCTTCGACGCCCAGCCGCTCATCGTGGTGGGCCGCTACCGCCGGCCGGGCGTCGGCACCGTCACGCTCCGCGGGCTCGTCAACGGCCGCATGGTGGAGCTGCCGACGCGCGTGGATCTGCCAGAGCAGCCGAGCGCGAGCGGGCTCACGACGCTGTGGGCGCGCGCGAAGGTGGAGGAGCTCGATCGGCTGCAGCACTTCGGCGAGTTCTCCGAGGCCGTGCAGGCCATCACCACGCTGGGCCTCGAGCACCACCTGGTGACGGCGTACACGTCATTCGTCGCCGTCGAGCAGACGCCGGTGACGACGGGCACCAGCACCACCGTCGTGGTGCCAACGGGCACGCCCGACGACGCCGAGGCGGGAGAGGGCAGCGACCGCTCACGGATGGGCTGGGTGAACACGCCCGTCAGGCGCGAACCGGCGCCGATGAACGGCGCGCGCCTGACGCTCCGGCCCGGCGCCTCGACCATCGTCCTCGAAAGCCCGCCCACGTCGCCGGACAGCACGGTCGCCCCGCCGCCGGTCGCGGACCCGGCACCGCCGGCGACGACGCCGAAGCCGCCGCCCGTCGGGTTCTTCGACGGTGACGCCAGGCGCCACGGAGCGTCGCGCCCCACGACCCCCGAGACCGTCGGCGAGGCAAAGCGTGGTGTGGCGCTGTCCGACGCTCCGGCGTCATCACGCGAGGGAGACGACCTCAGCTTGCTGTACGACGGCAGCGCCCGCAAAGGCGGCGCCGTCACGAAGCCCCCGGCGCGCGAGCTGCGTGCGCTCGGGTCAGAGCCCGCTGACAACAGCACCCTCACCCAGGCTGAGATCCTCGACGTCATCGCACACAACAGGCACGGGCTGGCCGCCTGCGCGGCGAAGCAGCGCGAGGCCATGCCGGGGACGACCGGGAAGCTGGTGGTCTCGTGGGTCATCGGGCGCGACGGCCGGGTGACGAAGGTGACGCTGGTCAGCACCGGGTTCCAGCGCTTCCCCATCGCAAGCTGCGTCATGAACCTCATCAAGGCGTGGCGCTTCCCGGCCCACAACACGCCCGGCGTCCCCGTCACCTTCCCGTTCACGTTCTGACCCATGGCCCTGGGCGTCGGCGAGCTCTTCGAGCGGTACCACGGCGTCGTCTACCGGCGCTGCCTGGGACTGCTGCGCAACGAGGCCGACGCCGCCGAGGCGGTGCAGGAGGTCTTCGTCGCCGCGCTCGCCGGCTTCGGGCGCTTCCGCCTGCACGCGGCGCCGCTCACCTGGCTCTACGCCATCGCGACGCGGCACTGCCTGCAGCACCTGCGCAACCGGTCGACGCGGGAGCTCAAGCACGCGCTCTTCGCCGACGCCGCCGACGTCGCCCCCGACCTCGTGAGCCGCGCGGACCTCGAGCGGGTGCTGGGCGCGCTGAGCCTCGAGGAGCTCGAGCTGGTGACGCACGCCTTCCGAGACGGCCTGACGCAGGACGAGATCTCGGCGGTGACCCGGCAGTCGCGCAAGACGGTGGGCAAGAAGCTCAAGCGCCTCACCGACAAGCTGCAGCTCTCGCTCGCGCCCGTCGAGGTGCCGGCGCGCATCGCGGGCTGACGGTCAGGGCGCGCCCGCGGCGAGTCGGTTGAGCTCGGCGAGCGTCGCCCGCAGGTCCGGGCTGCGTTGCGAGGTCGGGCCAGCGACGGTCTCGGCCAGCGCGCGGCAGGCGTCCGTCGGCGAGTCGTCGAGCGCCGACCACAGGAGGATGTCTCCCGCGCGCAGGCCGACGAGGGCGCGGTGGTTCACGGCGAACGACGCCTCAGCCGGCAGGACCATGGACGGCGTGACGTGCTGCTCCGGGATGCTGCGCTGCGAGATGGTCTCCATCGTGACGTCGGTGCCGGGGTCGAGGTCGACCGCGACGACGACGACGGGCGCCAGGGCCCACCCGTGTCCCTCGCGCGCCTTCGTCTTCTTCGCGACGACCACCGCTGCGCCACTCCCGAGCACGCAGGCGGTGAGCAGCCCGATGAGGACGCCGAAGACCAGCCCCGGGTCGCGCGCCGCCGACCGCGGTTCGTCAGGGGAGCTCACGAGTCCCTCCGGCAGCGAGCTCCCGGTCGACCGCGACCTCGAGCCGCGCGAGGAACTCATCGACCCCGGCGTCGGGCGTCGACGCGAACACGCTGGCGGCCTTGCGCGCAGCGTCGACACAGCCCACGAGCGGGTGCGGCCGCGGCGCGAAGTGCGCGAACGCGACGGCGTCGTTCTTCGACACGTCGACGGTGAGCCGCCGCCCCAGCACCGTGCGCAGGTCGGCGACCGGCACGAGGGAGTCGGTGACGAACTGCTCCGGCAGTCCGCCCGTCGTCAGGTCGTCAGGAGAGAGCACGGTGCCCGCCGGCATCGCTCGCGTCGTGAGGACGACCGTCTTCAGATGCCAGCCGAAGCGCATGCGGTGGGCCTGCCGCCCGCCCCACAGCCAGCCGCCCACCGACAGCAGGCTGGTGAGCGCGAGCGTGGTGAAGAACCACGCGACGAGTCCGGTGACGAGGCTGCGACTCACGACGGCATACTGGCCGAGCACGACGCCCAGGTCACGCGTTCGCGGCTGCTCTGCCAGAAGCTTGAGTTCGCACGGTCGTCTCAGCGCCCGCGCGGAGGCGGGCCCGCAACGCGGGAGAGCCGGTGAGGAACGCGAGCCCGGGAGAGAAGCTGAAGGGCTCGTCAGGGCGCCGTGGACTGCACGTGCACGCGCCGCAGTCACCTTTGTCGCAGCCCTGCCTGCTGCCTGCCAGCGCGAGGCCCACGCGGACGCGCCGGCGTCTTCTGCCGGGGCCACCCGGTGCTCGGTGAGGTCGCCGAGCGCGTCGCGCACCTGCCCTCGCCCCGGTGGTGGGCTATGACGCGAGACGATGAGCGAGTCGCTGCTGCAGCAGTTCGCCGCGTCCAGGCCCGCGCTGCTCGAGGTGGGGCAGGGCCTGCACGCGCGCGTCGAGCACCTGCTGCGCGAGGCCGGGGTGCCCGTCTCGTTCGTGACGTGGCGACTCAAGGAGCCGGCGAGCCTGGCCCACAAGCTCGCGCGGCCCGACAAGAGCTACCACGCGCTGTGGGACGTCACCGACCTCGTCGCCCTGCGCGTCTCCGTCTCGTTCGAGGACGACATCGAGCGGGTCGCGCGGCTCATCGAGCGGAGCTTCCAGGTGGACTTCGGGCACTCCCTCGAGCGCGTGCGGCCGGCGGGCTATCGCTCGGTGCACTACGTCTGCGCTCACCCGGGCGGGCCGCACGTCGACTTCCGCTTCGAGGTGCAGGTGCGTACGGCCCTGCAGCACGCGTGGGCCGAGGTGGAGCACGACCTCGGGTACAAGGTGAACGACGCGGTGCCCGAGGCCATTCGCCGGCGCTTCTCGCGCGTCGCGTCGCTGCTCGAGCTCGCCGACCAGGAGTTCGTGTCCATCCGCGACGACCTCGCCTCGTCCCGCGAGGCCGCGCGCGCCACCCTGGCCCGCAGCGACGGAGACCTGCCCATCGACCTCGTCTCCCTCGACGCGCTCGTGCGCCAGCCGGTGCTCGAGGCGCTCGACCAGTCCGTCGCCCGGGCGCTGGGCCAGCCGCTCGTCGAGGCGGTCTTCTTCCCCGACTACCTCGTCGAGGTGCTGAAGCTCTCGGGGCTCGGCTCGACCGCGAAGGTGCTGCAGGCGTTGGAGCACCACGCCGCCGAGGTGCCCGCGGTGCTGCCGAAGTACCTCGCGTTCGCCAGGCACGAGCTCGACTTCGACGCGACCGTGTTGTCGAGCGTCGAGCGCGGCTACGGGCTGCTCTTCGTCGCCCACCTCGCCGTCGTGCGCGGCAGCGAGCTGGGGCTGAGCAAGGTTGCGCGCCTGACCCGGCTCTACCAGCAGCTCGAGTTCCCCGACGACGAGAAGAAGGCGCACCGGGTCGCGTCGGCCGCGGTGAAGGCGCTGGGCTGAGCCAGCGTCACCAGCCTGAGTCTACCCGGAGCCGCGTCGTTCGCGCCGGGCCCACCACGATGCTCGTCCGCTGGCTCCGCCAGCCGCTGATGCACACCTGCCCCGCGATGCACGGCTCGGCCTTCGTCGTGCCCGCGGTGACGACGGCCGGTCCCGCGGGGACATCGAGGAAGGTGACGAGCCCGTCGGCGCGCGCCAACAGGGTCTGCCAGCGCCCCTGCGCTTCGAGGGTGACGTGCGAAGCGGTGGGAGTGCCGTCCTGGTCCACCACCTCGAGCGTGAGCTGCACGTCGCCGCCGCCGAAGTACCGGATCCCGACCGGCGTCGGGGAAGTCGTCGTCGTCGTCGGGGGGTGAGCCGCGGGGGATCCGGTCGCGAGGCTGGACGTCGGGGGCGCCCCGTCACCGGCGGAGAACCCGGAGCTGGTGACGGGAGTGAGCCGCTCTTCGACCGACGACTGTACTCCCTGCCACGTAGCCGTCGCGCGCACGGTGGCCCCGGAGGCTTCGAACACGACCCGGCCCAGCCCCGCCTCATCGAGCTCGAGGGACGCCGTCAGCGGCGAGGGCTCGTGGACGACGACCGCGACCACTCCGCGTCCCGGGGCATCGGCGCCGTCGCGCGCGAGGGCGGTGAGCTCTGCCCGCCCCTGACCGGCCGCGCGGAGGTCCAGGTCGAGCGTCGGACCCGCACACCCACACCACAGCGGCAGACTGGCGACGAGCACGCGCATGGACGGACTGACCACAGCAACTCCGTCCTGGTTCCAGCATCCGCAGGTTGACCGATGCCGGGCGTCCGCTCGACCTCACGAGGGAGAGCAGCCGCACGAGGGGTCCTGGTCGGCGTCCCCGGGCCTGGTGAGATCCCACGAGGCCTGCGCGCACCCGACGGAGAAGTCACGGCAGGCGTACGAGGGCCGCGCGAGGTTGGGGATGGGCCCCGTGCAGCCAGCGACGACAGTGACAGCCGGAAGAGAGCAGTCGTCGCATGGTCGCTCCCGGCGCGCGTATGCGGCACCTCGCCCGGGTCGTGAGACCGCCTCCAGAAACGACGAGGGCCGCCGAACTCAGCGCCCGACGGCCCCACGTCACTGCTTCACGCTGCTCAGTACCGGTAGTGCTCGGGCTTGAACGGGCCCTCGGCCGGCACGTTGAGGTACTTCGCCTGCGCCTCGGTGAGCTTCGTCAGCTTCGCGCCCACCTTCTCGAGGTGCAGCCGCGCGACGTGCTCGTCGAGCTTCTTCGGCAGCACGTACACCTTGCCGGTCTCGAACTTCTGGCCGACGTCGAGCGCGCCCCAGAGCGCGAGCTGCGCGAGGGTCTGGTTGGTGAACGAGTTCGACATCACGAACGACGGGTGGCCGGTGCCGCAGCCCAGGTTCACCAGGCGGCCGCGGGCGAGCAGGGTGATGCGCTTGCCCGAGGGGAAGATGAACTGGTCGACCTGCGGCTTGACGTTCTCCTCGCGGATCTCAGGGTTCTTCTCGAGCCAGCTCACCTGAATCTCGGAGTCGAAGTGGCCGATGTTCGCCAGAATCGCGCCGTCCTTCATCTTCATCATGTGCTCGCCGGTCACCACGTCGACGCAGCCGGTGGCCGTGCAGATGATGTCGGCCTGGCTGGCGATCTCGTCCATCGTCACCACGTGGAAGCCCTCCATCGACGCCTGCAGCGCGTTGATGGGGTCGACCTCGGTCACGTACACGCGCGCGCCCATGCCCCGCGCCGCGAACGCGCAGCCCTTGCCCACGTCGCCGTAGCCCGCGATGACGACGGCCTTGCCGGCGATCATCACGTCGGTGGCGCGCTTGATGCCGTCGAGGAACGACTCACGGCAGCCGTACAGGTTGTCGAACTTCGACTTCGTCACCGAGTCGTTCACGTTGATGGCCGGGCACTTCAGCTCGCCCTTCTTCGCCATCTCGTAGAGGCGGTGCACGCCGGTGGTGGTCTCCTCGGACAGGCCCTTGATGGCGTCCGGGCCCTTGAAGAGGTTCGGGTGCTTCTGGTGAATCCAGATGGTCAGGTCGCCGCCGTCGTCCAGCAGCATGTTGGGGCCCTTGCCGTCCTTGAACGCGAAGATCTGCTGCTCGAGGCACCAGTCGTACTCCTCCAGCGTCTCGCCCTTCCACGCGAACACGGGCACGCCGGACTTCGCGATGGCGGCCGCGGCCTGGTCCACCGTCGAGAAGATGTTGCACGAGGTCCACGTCACCTCGGCGCCGAGCGAGACGAGCGTCTCGATGAGCACCGCGGTCTCGATGGTCATGTGCAGGCAGCCAGCGATGCGGGCGCCCTTGAGCGGCTGCTTGCCGGCGTACTGGCTGCGCAGCGACATGAGGCCGGGCATCTCCTTCTCGGCCATCGAGATCTCTTTGCGGCCCCACTCGGCCAGCTTGATGTCCTTCACCTTGTACGCGGGGAACGTCGATTTGTGGTCCATGACTGACTCGCTTCTTCGTTGGAGGGGACTGCGGGAACGGCGGAGCTACGGGGGACTGCGGTCAGGTGACGGCGCCTGACGGGAGGGGTTTGTGAGCGACCCAGGCGTGCCAGGTGAGCGGCGCGTCGGGGCCGTCGGGGTGGAAGGCGGCAGGAATCGGGACGCCGGCGAGCACGGTGAGGCCGGCCTCGTCGAGGAAGCGGCGCACCTCGGCGTCGGGGAAGCCGAGCCACACGTCGCCCTGCTCGCGCATCACGTCGAGCTCGTGCGGCAGGTAGTCGAGCACCACGAGGTGGCCGCCGCGCTTGAGCAGCCGCGCGAGCGAGCGCACTGCCTGCCCCGGGCGCGAGGCGTGGTGCAGGGAGCGCCCCGCGAAGACGAGATCGGCCCCGCCCGCCGTCGCCACGCGCTCGACGAGCGCAGCGTCGTCGTACGAGCCTTCGAAGAGCGAGACGTGGTGGAAGCCGCGGGTCGACAGGCGCTGGGCGACGCGGGCGAGCTGGGCGCGGCTGCGGTCGACGGCGATGACGCGCTGGTAGAGCGGCGCGAGCACGTCGAGCACCAGCCCGTCACCCGTGCCCACGTCGAGGGCGAGCTGCCGGCCGGGCAGCAGGGGCGCGAGGGCCGCGAGGTGCGCCAGGTGCTCCGGCGTCGTTGGCCCCGAGGAGGGCTTCTCGACCGGCTCGACGTCGAAGTGCTCGACGCCGCGCGCCTCCCGCGCCGAGAGCACCGCGGGCAGACGGGAGAGGCTGCCATCGGCGAGGCAGAGCCGGCGTCCTTCGGCGACCGCGTCCTGCACCACCGCGTCGTTCGTCACCGCCACCGCCCGCAGGAACGTGCGCGTGCCATCGCGCCGCGCCTCGAGCAGCCCGACGTCACGCAGCGGCGCCACCTTGCGGCTCACCTGAGGCTGGCTGTCGTCGAGCAGCGTCGCGAGCTCAGAGACCGACAGCTCTTCTTCCGCGCACAGCGCCAGCACCTGCAGGCGGCCGGGCTCCGCGAAGAGCTTGTAGAGCTCGACCCGGGGCATCGCGCGCGAACTGGCGGGCGTGGAGAGCTGGAGCGACATGGACGGTCTGAATATACGTCCATGCGCAAGACTGCAACTGGTCGTGTCGTCGTGAGTTATTTCATGTGCTTGCGATGGAGGTGCGGGTCCGGAAGGTTGTTCCCTGCGGGCGCGGTGGAGAGCGGTGAGTCCCAGTCGACGTGTCGATGGCGATGGCGGGAAGGGGCCGTCGATGGCGCCGCTCACCGACTTGTGTTGCAGGTCCTCATCGACGTCGCTGCGGCGACGCGGTGGGGAAGGGCCAGCTTCGCCCACAGCCTCCTCTCTGGGCTTCGCAGCCGGCCGGGCCGAGTGGTTCAGCGTCGCGTCCGATCACGTCTTCGTGGCGCGACACCGCGGGTTCTCTTCGGCGATGAGCACGATGCAGATGTCGGTGACGGTGCCCGAGCACCAGCTGCGCGCCCGCGGTGGGTCTGGCTCGGGTCGGCGGATTGGGGTGATGGGGTCGCGACACAGGCTCGATGCCGTTCGCTGAAGCACGACCCCTCTGACCGCCCTTCTGAAGTCGCTCGGTCGAGCCTGGCCAGCGTCCGGGCAGAGGCGCGACGCCTGAGGGCGTTGACGAACATCGGCGCGGTGGGGTTCACGTCCGCGACGGCCAGGCGCATGGCGCGGCACGAAGCACGCCCGAGCCCCTGCTATGCTCGCTGGATGAAGTCGCGGTGGTTCGGAGCATTGGTGCTCGCGCTCGTCGCCGCCTGCATGCGTCGTCAGGTGCGCTGGGAACTGCCGACGGGCTTCCCCGCGGTAGCGCTGTGTGACGGTGGAGCGCTGGTCGACGAAGACGAGACGAGCGGCGGGTCGGGCGGCGGTCAGAGCGATGGAGTGATCCCAGCCCGTGACGCCAATCCCTGCATGAAGCTGCTGACGCGCGAGTATGGATACGACTGGGAGGAACGCACCTTCCTGTTCGAGTTCTCGACGGACGACGCGGGGGTCGTCACTCACGTCTGCGCGATCCAGGTCCCATCGGCTCCGCAATCAGCCACCTGCGCGGCGGACCTCGTCGAGCGGACCCGATTCGATCCGGGGATCACCCGTGGACGCTACCGGTTCCGCTTCTTCATCGACTGACGCTGAAAACGACGACGCCCCGGCGCTCCGTGAAGGAGAGCCAGGGCGCGTGTCCTGCGGAGCGCTGGAAGACGTTACTTCGACGCCGAGACGGCGATCTGGCCACCGGCGGTCACGTTCACGTCCTCGTTGAAGGAGTGCGTGCCCTCGGAGGTCTTGATGGTGCCGATCAGCTTCATCGACACCGCGCCCGACGAGCTCGACAACCCGGTGACGGCGACCTGCTGCTTCACGTCGGCCTCGATGAAGTCGTTGAACGCGCCCTGCACTTCGATGCGGCCCTTGAACGTCTGGTCGACGGTGGCGCCGCTCGCGCCGGTCACCACCGACTGGGTCACCGTGAAGGACCCATTGTAGACGGCCGTGCCCGCCGCGCTCTTCGCCGCGCCGCAGTTCGTGTACTTGATGGTGAAGGACTGGTTGACCGAGGCGCCCTGGCCACCGGTGTTCACCATCACGTTGAAGCCGTTGAGCGACGCCTCGCCGCCCTCAGGGCACTTCCACGAGACGCTCCCGGTGACGTCGAGCGGGGTGGCCGAGCGGTTGGCGCCGGCCGACGAGGCGCTCGAGGCCGCGAAGAACGCCTGCGCAGCGCCCTCCTTGCCGCCGCCGATCTTCGCGGTGCCGCCGCAGGCGACGAGGCCGAGGGTGGAAAGGGCGATGAGTGCGATTCGCTTCATGTGGTGGTCTCCCCTGAGAGGTGGTGCTGCTCCGTGGTTGGTTGCCGGGCCAGCCCGGGCTGATCCGTCACCGGCCGGGGCCGCACCCTACTTGACTCGCTCGCGCCCGCAAACGCCCGGGTTCAGACGTGATGCGCAGCGTTACTTGAGCACCACGTCCTTCAGCTCGGCGTTCTTGTCGCGCATCAGCTTGAGCAGGTTGTCCCACCCGCCCTCCTTGTAGATGGGCTTGATCTGGTCGTCGCGAATGCCGGTGAGCATGGAGTCGCCCAGCACCGAGACGTCGATGACGCGCCACTGGCCGCCCACCTTCGCCACGTCGTACTTCACCTTCAGCTCCTGCTTCTTCATCGGGTGGTTGATGAGGATGGTGGAGGCGATCGACGCCTTGTCGCCGGTGACGGTGGGCTCGTCGTAGATGACGGTGTCGAGGTTCTCGAAGTTCTTCCGGATCTTCGGGAACGCGATCTTCCCGAAGAGCTGGTGGAAGAGGTCGATGAACTCCTTTCGCTGCGCGTCGGTGCCCTTCGCCCACTCGTCGCCGACCAGGAACTTCCCCTGCTCCTCGCCCGCGAAGAGCTTCAGGGCCGCGAGGTCTTTTCCGTAGCGCACGGAGTTCACGATGACCTTGAGCGGCTTCGAGATGTCGTCCTTCGGGCCGGCGAGGGCGGGCGCGGCGAGGGCGAGCGTGGCGACGACGAGGAGGGTGCGGTTCATGCGGGCTCCGACGACGGGGTTCGCCCATTCTTCACGGCCGGGCCGGGTCCGCAATGGAATTGGCCCGCAGCGCGACGTTGAGTTGCTGGCCGAGCGATGGTCTCTTGCTGCCTGCGGTGGCCGACGCACGCGAGCGCTACGTCTTCATCAAGAAGCTGGCCGAGGGCGGCATGGCCGACGTGTTCCTCGCGCGCGACTCGGGCAGCTCGCCGGCGCGGCTGTGCGTGGTGAAGCAGCTGCTGCCCGAGCTGCGCACGAAGAAGGAACACGTGTCGATGTTCCTCGACGAGGCAGACCTCGCGATGCGGCTGGCTCACCCGAACGTGGTGCGCGCCCTCGATCGCGGGACCAGCAAAGAGGGGCCCTTCCTCGTCCTCGAGTACCTCGCCGGCTACGACCTCGACCTCGTCATCGAGCGGCTGCTCAAGACAGGCGGGCAGGTCCCCTGGCAGCTCGCCGTTCACGTCATCGCGCAGACCGCCGAGGGCATGGCCTACGCGCACGCGCTGACGGGGAAGGACGGCAAGCCGCTCAACCTCATCCACCGCGACCTCACGCCCTCGAACATGTTCCTCACCTTCGACGGCGTCATCAAGGTGCTCGACTTCGGCATCGCGCGCGCCGAGGAGCGCCGCACCCGTACCTCGACCGGCATGTTGAAGGGCAAGGCCCGCTACCTCGCGCCCGAGCTCATTCAGCAGCTGCCCGGCGATGCCCGCGTCGACCAGTTCTCGCTCGGCGCCGCGCTGTTCGAGGTGCTCGCCCTGCGGCCGCTCTTCACCGGCGACAACGAGCTCGCCGTCATTCACGCCATCATGGAGGGGAAGCGGCCGAGCCTCGTCGCCCCGAGGCCAGACCTGCCGGCCGAGATCGACGCCATCTACCGGCGCATGACCTCGCCCCAGCGTGAAGACCGGTTCCCGTCGATGGCGCAGGTGGCGACGGCGCTCCGCGCGACGTTACCCGCCGACGACCTGCGGCCGGCGCTCGCCCAGTTCCTCCGCCAGCACTTCGGCGCCGACTTCGAGGCCCACGCGGCGCTCATGGCCCGGCTCGCCACCGCGTCCACCACCGAGCTGCGGCTGTACTTCGAGAAGGGCGTCAACCTGCTCGACGCGCTGAACGACCCCTCGCGGCTCGCGAAGACGCAGGTGGCGGTAGGGCAGGTGATTCCCCCCGAGGCCCGTCGTACCCCGGTGCAGCCGGCGCCCCCTGAAGCGACTGCCCTCGAGCTGCCGCCAGTCGAGGAGCCCGCAGCCTCACCGCTGCGGTTGCCTGACGAGGTCGAGGCCCCGGTCCTCATGGCTGGTGGAGCCCGGCCTGAACGGCCACCACGGCCCGCCAGCGACCCCAGCGACTACAGCCCCGGCGCCAGGACGTGGTTGGTCCCGGTCCTGCTCGCGGTTGCGCTGGTCGCCGGTGCGGGGCTCGTGTGGCGCAGCGTCGCCGCGAAGCCTGCAGCACCCGCCAGAGGCTCGCTGCTCGTCCGCTCGCAGCCGCCGGGCGCGAGCATTCGCCTCGACAATGCGGCCGTCCAGTACCGCACGCCCGCGGTGCTCACCGAGCTCACGGAAGGTCGTCATGAGCTCGCCCTCGAGCACCCCGACACCCTGCCGGCCTTCACCGCCGCGATCGTCGTCGCGCGCACCCAGCAGACCCTCGACGTGGTGCTGGAGCCTCGAGAGGGTCTTCTCCTCTTCGACGTCAGCCCGCCTGACGCGGTCGTCACCGTCGACGGGCGTGAGGTGGCGCTCGATGGAGGCGCGGGTCGCTCTGCTCCGCTGGCCGCCGGGACCTACGAGGTCCAGGTGCGCGCCATCGGCTATCGCACCCAGCACCTGAGCCTCGACGTTCAAGACGGCGCCCGGATCCCCGTCACCACCTCGCTCGTGCCCGAGCCGGGCGCCCAGTAGGCGGCCTGCCCGGGACCGCTCTCGCGCGTTGACCGGTTTGACGCTGCGCGCTACAGGGCCGCGCGAACCCGTTTCACTCCTCATCTCCAACAGAAGACACGACCATGCCCAAGGACTACCTCTTCACCTCCGAATCCGTGACCGAAGGCCACCCGGACAAGATCTGCGATCAGATCAGCGACGGCGTGGTTGACGCGCTCATCGAGAAGGACCCGTACGCCCGCATCGCCGTCGAGACGCTCGTCAAGACCGGCATCGCGATCGTCGCCGGTGAGGTGACCACCAGCGCGTGGATCGACATTCCCAGGATCGTCCGCAACACCATCACGCGCATCGGCTACACCGACTCGTCGATGGGCTACGACGGCCACACCTGCGGCGTCATGGTGGCGATCGAGGGCCAGTCGCAGGACATCGCCCGCGGCGTCGACGAAGGCGCGAAGAAGGAGCAGGGCGCTGGCGACCAGGGCATGATGTTTGGCTACGCCTGCAACGAGACGCCCGAGCTCATGCCGGCGCCGATCCAGTATGCGCACGCGCTCACGAAGAAGCTCGCCGACGTGCGCCGCAAGAAGCACGACTGGATCCGCCCGGACGGCAAGTCGCAGGTCACCATCGAGTACAAGAACGGCAAGCCGGTGCGCATCGACGCCGTGGTGCTCTCGACCCAGCACGCCGACGAAGTCTCCAACAAGAAGATCAAGGACGTGATCATGGAGGAGGTCATCAAGGCCGCCCTCCCCGCCAAGCTGGTGGACAAGAAGACCAAGTTCTTCATCAACCCCACGGGTCGCTTCGTCATCGGTGGCCCCATGGGCGACTCCGGCGTCACCGGCCGGAAGATCATCGTCGACACCTACGGCGGCATGGGGCGTCACGGCGGCGGCGCGTTCTCGGGCAAGGACCCCTCGAAGGTCGATCGCTCGGCCGCGTACATGGGCCGCTACATCGCGAAGAACGTGGTGGCGGCTGGCCTCGCGGATCGCTGCGAGGTGCAGGTCTCGTACGCCATCGGCGTCGCCGACCCCGTCAGCGTGCTCGTCGAGACGTTCGGCACCGCGAAGGCCGACGAGGATCGCATCGGCCGGGCCGTGCGTGAGGTGTTCGGCCTCAAGCCGCGCCAGATCATCGAGCACCTCGACCTGCTCAAGCCCATCTACCAGCGCACCGCGGCGTACGGGCACTTCGGCCGCTCCGAGTTCAGCTGGGAGAAGACGGACAAGAAGGACGCCCTCCGCGACGCGGTCGGCTCGAAGATCAAGGCGGCCTGAGTCCTGAGCCGGCCGTCAGGTGAACGCAGCCCTTCTCCGTGGACCGGGGAAGGGCTGTTTGCTTGAAGGCGAACCACGAGAGGACGAACGCATGGCTCGAGCTGCGAAGTCGAAGCAGGGATCGTCGCTGGCGGCGCTGGCTGCTGGCCTCGACACGCGCAAGAAGCCCCTGCCCGCCGACGCCAGGCCCGGCCTCGAGGCGCTCAAGGACGTGGTGAAGGCGCGGGCGCATGCGAGCGCGGAGTCCGCCGTCGCGAAGCCTCCACCAGGCAAGCCACCGCGGGCGTCGTCGCCGTCGAGGCCGCGGGGCTCCGCTCCACGGGTCAGCTCCCGGCCTGTCTCGGGCTCGCCGATCGCGAAGACTGTCGGGTCGTCGCCTCCCGCGAAGCCTCAGGCGTCCGCGCACGCCCCAAAGCCAGCGCCGTCCGCGCACGCTTCGAAGCCGCCGTCCGCGCACGCCGCGAAGCCGGCGCCGTCCGCGCACGCCACGAAGCCGGCGCCGTCCGCGCACTCCACGAAGCCGGCGTCGTCCCCGCACTCAGCGAAGCCGCTCGCGCGTGAGGAGCCACGAGGCTCGGCGGCTTCGTCGAGCCCGGCGCTCCCCCGGGCGGCGGCGTTGAGCTCGCTCCAGCGCGCACCCACGCTCCCGGGCCGGACGCCGACGGCCCGGCCGACCTCTTCGACGCGCGCGCCTGAGCCCTCGAACGCACGGCGCTACCCACGAGCCCGCCTCGAGGTGCGCGCCCGCCTGTCGCTCGCCGACGACCCGAGCCGGTCCTTCGAGGCCACGCTCCCGACGGTGAACATCTCGGTGGGCGGCCTCTTTCTCGAGTCGAGCTTCTTCCTCAAGCTCGGCACGAGGCTGCTCGTCGAGCTGAAGCTGCCGCCGAAGGGCCGCGTGGTGCACGTGAAGGCCGAGGTGGTGCGGGTCGAGACGAACGGCGACGGCGGCTCGGGCTTCGCGCTGCGCTTCACCGAGTACCTCGACGGCAGCGAGGTGGTGCTCGCGACGCACTTCCTCTCGCCGGTCCTGCGCGAGTTCATCACCGCCTATGCGAAGCAGCACCGCTTCGACGCGAGCGCCGAGTACCTCGCGCACACGGCCGACGTGTTGGCGGCCTGGGAGCTCAAGAAGGCCGAGCTGGGCGGCGACGTCTGGAGTCTGACCTCGGTCTCATGAGCGCGCTCGAGGCGGTGGTGCTGGGGCTGGTGCAGGGCCTCACGGAGTTCCTGCCCATCTCGTCCACCGCGCACCTGCGCATCGTCCCGGCGCTGCTCGGCTGGAAGGACCCGGGCGCGGCGTATTCGGCCGTCATCCAGCTCGGCACGGTGGGCGCGGTGCTCGTCTACTTCGCGAGGGACCTGCTGCGGCTCACCCAGGCCTTCCTCCGTGGCCTCATCGACAAGAAGCCCTTCAGCACGCTCGAGTCGCGGCTCGCCTGGTTCGTGGGCCTGGGCACCGTGCCCATCGGCGTGTGCGGGCTGCTCTTCAAGAAGACCATCGAGACGTCGCTGCGCAGCCTCTACGTCATCTCGGCGTCCCTCATCCTGCTGGCGGTGGTGCTCTTCGTCGTCGAGAAGGTCGCCTCCCACCAGCGCACGCTCGAGCAGATGACGCTGAAGGACGGCCTCATCGTCGGCGCGTGGCAGGCGGTGGCGCTGATTCCCGGCAGCTCGCGTAGCGGCACCACCATCACCGGAGCGCTCTCCCTCGGCTTCACCCGCGCCGACGCCGCCCGCTACTCGTTTCTCCTGTCCATCCCCGCGACGACCCTCGCCGGCGTCTTCGAGCTCAAGCACCTGCTCCAGGCGACCGACGGGCCGGGCCTCGACGTGATGGTCCTCGGCACCGTGGTGTCGTTCGTCTCGGGGCTCGCGGCGATCCACTGGTTGCTCCAGTTCCTGCGGACGCGGTCGACGCTCGTGTTCGTCGTCTATCGCGTGGTGATGGGGCTCGCGCTGCTCGGGCTGGTCTCGGCGGGCCGCCTCGCGCCGCTCGAAGGAACGCCGACCGCAGCGCACCCCGGCCCAGGGCGGGTCGCGGGACGGGTCATCGCGGGCCAGCCCTCCGCCCCTGGCGAGGCGCCTCCCGCCGCCGAGGCCGATGCGGGCGAGGCGCTCACCGCAGCGCAGCCCTCCACCGCCGGCGACCTCAGCGATGCGGGACAGGCCACCGACGCCGCGGGCTGGTCGCCATGAGCAAGGACCCGCTCCACGGCGTGACCCTGGAGATGATCGTGACCCGGCTCGCCGCGCACTACGGCTGGCCGGCGCTCGGAGAGCAGGTTCCGATTCGCTGCTTCACTCACGACCCGAGCGTGAAGTCGTCGCTCACCTTCCTGCGACGCACGCCGTGGGCGAGGAAGAAGGTCGAGGGGCTCTACCTGTTCATGCTGAAGGAGCTGGAGGCCCCGCCGAAGGCCTGAGCTCCCTGCCGACGGCCGCCCGCACCGCAGCGGCGAAGTTCCCCGTCGTGTTGAACTCCACCTTCCCGCGTGGCGTCTCGAGGGTGAGCACGCTGAAGCGCTTGCCGCGCGCGCCGATGACGCGCGACGAGGTCGCGGTGATGTCCGAGAGCGGGAGCACCCTGAGCTTCGCGCCGCGCACGGCGACGACGGCGGTGCGGGTGAGCGCGAGGCCGCGGCGCTGGTGGTTGCGTGCCCAGGTGACGGCCGTCCATGGGCCGATGACGAGGCACGCCACGAGGCCGAGCCAGTGGGGCGCCAGCAGCACGCGCGGGAGGAGCGAGGGCTCGGCGCGCAGGAGGTCGACCGTCTCGCCCAGCTCCGGACCGAACTCGACCAGCAGGCCGACGAGGCCGCCGACGGACGCGAGCATGAGCAGCAGCCACCACGCCACGGCGTCGAGGTACTCCGACACGTAGCGATCGCCCGGCGCGCGCATCAACGCCTCCAGCTCCTCGCGCTGGCCGGGCTCGAGCTGCGACCACGTCGTCTTCGTCAGCGCTGACACTGGAGGCGCAGTGTCTCCGCTCCCCCTTCGAGACACCATCGCCTTCGAACGGCGGCCAACTTCGCGCGCGGCGGTTACACTGGCCACGTCATGACAGCGGCCGCACGGCAGGGGCTCACCGCGCAGGCGTTCTTCGAGCGCCTGCGGTCGCGTCTGCACGCAGCGCCTTCGAAGGTGATGGAGGCGCCTGGCATGCGCCTCAAGGCGGCGGCGGTGCTCGCGCCCTGCTTCTGGCGAGCCGGCGAGCCGTGGGTGTACCTCACGATGCGGCCGATGACGCTGCGCAAGCACCCGGGGCAGATCTCCTTCCCCGGCGGCGCGAGGGATGCTGGCGATCTCACGCCGCTGCACACGGCGCTCCGTGAGACGAAGGAAGAGCTCGGCCTCGAGCCCGACGACGTCGACGTGCTCGGCCTGCTCGGCGCGATGCCCACCATCACCTCCTATTGGGTGACGCCCTTCGTCGGCGTGGTGCCAGCCGAGGCGCCGCTCACGCCGCACGCGGGGGAGATCGCCGAGGTGCTCGAGGCTCCGCTGTGGCGGCTACGCAAGGAGAAACGGTTCATCTACGAGGTCGATCGCGACGTCTACGTCTGGGGGGACGGCCGGCACGTCGTGTGGGGGGCCACCTTCCGCATGCTCGACCAGCTGGTGACCCACGTGGAGGCGATCGGGCGGTCCTGAGCACCAACAACGCCTCGCCGGCGTCTCCGAGAACCCGGCCCGTGCGGACCGGGCGCGGCCGTCCGCGTTCGAGCGGCTGACGTGGGAGCGCCCCACCAGCGGGCCCGGTGGTGCCTCCTGGCCCAGAACGCAGAGCGCGCGACGAGCGCGCCCGGTCAGCCGGGGCTGGTGCTCGTGCGCTAGGCTCCCCCGCCTCATGGACGAGTTCGACCTGGTCGTCATCGGAGGCGGAGCCGCTGGTGAGCGGGGCGCGGCGCAGGCGGCGTACTTCGGCAAGTCTGTCGCCCTCATCGAGAAGGAGCCAGTGCACGGCGGGGCGATGGTGAACACCGGCACGCTGCCCTCGAAGACCCTGCGCGAGACGGCGCTCTACCTGTCCGGCTTCCGGCAGCGCGGGCTGCACGGCGTCGATCTGAAGCTCTCGCGGGAAGCGTCGGTCGACGACTTCCTCTATCGGCTCGAAGCGGTCGTCACCGAGGAGCGAACCCGCATCTCGCAGAACCTGGCGCGCCACGGTGTGCGCACCTTTCACGGTACCGCCCGCTTCACCGGCCCGCACGAGCTCGCCATCGACGGCGCGGGGGCCGAGCCGAGGCGCCTGCGCGCGAGGCACGTGCTGATCGCGACCGGCTCGAGCCCGCACCGCCCGCCGCAGTTTCCGTTCGATCACCAGCGCGTCTACGACTCGGACGAGATCGTCCGCGTGCACGACATCCCGAAGTCGATGGTGGTGGTCGGCGGTGGCGTCATCGGCTGCGAGTACGCGTGCCTCTTCGCGGCCCTCGGCACGCGCGTGACGCTGGTCGAGCCGAAGCCCACCATCCTCGGGTTCCTCGACGACGACGTGGTGGCGACCCTCAAGGCGCGCATGCAGGCGCTCGACATCACCTTTCGCATGCCAGCCCAGGTGTGGGGCTGCGAGACGACGAAGCAGGGCGTGCGCCTCTCGCTCGACTCCGGCGACACCCTCGAGGCCGACTGCGTGCTCGTCTGCGCCGGACGCCAGGGCAACACGGCGGGGCTGGGGCTCGAGCACGTGGGCCTCGAGACGAACAAGCGTGGGCACCTCGCGGTCGATCCCGTCAGCTTCCGCACCAGCGCCCCGCACATCGCCGCGGTCGGTGACGTGGTGGGGCTGCCCGCGCTCGCCTCGACGTCGATGGAGCAGGCCCGGGTCGCCGTCGTCCACCTCTTCGACCTCAAGTACAAGACGAAGGTCGCGCCCATCTTCCCGTACGGCATCTTCACCATCCCCGAGGTGGCGATGGCCGGTGAGAGTGAGCGCGACCTGGTCGCGAAGGGCATCGACTACGTCGCCGGTCGGGCCGACTTCGCCCACAACGCGCGCGGGGTGATGGTGGGCGACGAGGGCTTCCTGAAGCTGCTCTTCCGTCGCGAGGACCTGATGCTGCTGGGCGTGCACTGCGTGGGAGAGAACGCCACCGAGCTCATCCACGTCGGGCTCGTCGCGTTGATGAGCCAGGCGTCAGCCGACCTCTTCATCGAGACCTGCTTCAACTACCCGACCATCTCCGAGGCGTACAAGTACGCGACGTACGACGCGCTCGGCCGGCGCGCGCAGAAGGGGTGAGCGATGTGGAACCAGGACCAGCTCGCTCGCACGCTCGACTTCGCGGCGAAGGCGCACGGCGACCAGCGCGTGCCCGGCTCGGGGGCGCCCTACGTCGTGCACCTCGTGAAGGTGGCGACCGAGGTGCTGCGGGCCTTCGCCGAGACGCGAGACTTCGACGTCGACCTCGCCGTCACCTGCGCGTTGCTCCACGACTCGGTGGAGGACGCTGGCGTCGCGCCCGAGGTGCTCGCGAAGGAGTTCGGCGTCGCGGTCGCTGCTGGCGTCAGCGCGCTGACGAAGGACGACGCGCTCGAGAAGCCGCTGCGCATGGCCGACTCCTTGAAGCGGCTGGCGGTGCAGCCGCGCGAGGTGCAGCTCGTGAAGCTCGCCGACCGCGTCACCAACCTCGAGCCGCCCCCGCCGCACTGGACCCGCGCCAGACGCCTCGCCTACCGCGACGAGGCCCGCCTCATTCTCGACGCCCTGGGCGCCGCACATGGCCCGCTCGCCCGGCGGCTCGGCGAGCGCATCGAGGCCTACCAGCGCTTCTTCGACGACGTGCGCTGACGCGCCCGGTCCTTCGCGGCTGCACGCTGGAGCGGCACCGGCGAACGAAGAGGCTCGCGCGCCGCCGCCAGGACTGGTTCTTCCGGCGGCTGGCTGGTGTTGGGCGCGCGACGCCCGACGTGACTGCCACGGCGGGGCCGCTCTCGCCGGTCGAGGAGGCCAGGCTGAGCGCCACTCCGTGGGTTCGGCGTTCCTCGTGGCTCGTCGAGTGCAGGGCGCGGCGATCGCATGGGAAAAGCTCGCCGTCGCATGTCGCGAGCAGCTGAGCTGGCGAAGGCGTCGGCGTTGGGCGCGTGTTGTCAAACGTCTCGCAGTTCACCCGGCGGGCGAAGCGCGCGCGCCGGACTGGGTTCTCCCCGGCTGCACGCTGAAACCCCACTCGGCGCTCGAAGAGGGCTCGGCGTTCATGGCGCGCGCTGCCGGCTTCGCCACGGAGCCGCGCGCCGGTCGTCGTGGGCTTCACTCACCGACGGCATGGTGGGAGGACGAGCTGCGTGCCCCAGCCCCTGAGCCAGGCGCCGCAACGGTCTTCCTTCCTGACGCCGAGGGGCTATGAGCGCGCGCCATGGGCTCTCCAGGCGTCTACCCCGTCATCATGGCCGGCGGGAGCGGCACGCGCTTCTGGCCGCTGTCTCGCGCGTCGCGTCCCAAGCAGTTTCTCTCGCTCGCGACCAACCGGCCCCTCATCGTCGAGACGCTCGCGCGCCTGAAGGGCCTGGCGCCGCCGAAGCAGTCCTTCGTCGTGTGCGGCGCCGTGCACGCCCCGATGGTGAGGAAGGCGCTGCCCACGCTGCCGAGGCAGAACGTCGTCGTCGAGCCGCAGGCCCGCAACACCGCGCCCGCCATCGCGCTCGCCACCGCCCACGTCGCCCACCGCGACCCGCATGGCATCGTCATCGTCATTCCGTCGGACCAGCACGTCGCTGACGTGCCCGCGTTCCAGGCGTCCTTGACCGAGGCCATCGCGGTCGCGCGCGCGGGCCACATCGTGACGCTCGGCATCGAGCCCTCACGCCCCGAGACGGGCTACGGGTACATCCAGGTGGGCGAGCCGCTCACCGGCGCCGCCCGTCGCGTGTCGCGCTTCGCCGAGAAGCCCGACCGGGCCACCGCCGAGCAGTACCTCGTCTCGGGCGAGTACCTGTGGAACGCGGGCCTCTTCGTCTTCCGCGCAGACGTCATGCTCGAGGCCTTCAAGCACCACATGCCCGAGCTGTCCCAGGCGCTCGAGGCCATTCGCGGCGCGCTCGGCACGAAGAAGGAAGCCGGGGTCGTGAAGCGCGAGTTCCCGAAGATGCCGGCCACCAGCATCGACTACGGGGTGGCCGAGAAGGCGTCGAACATCGCGGTCGTGCCCAGCCGCTGCGGGTGGAGCGACGTCGGCAGCTTCAACGCGCTCGCCGAGGTGCGGCCCCTCGACGACGCCGGCAACGTGTCGGTCGGCCCCAACCTGCTCATCGACTCCGCCGGCTGTGTCGTCGTCGGGAAGGACAAGCCCATCGCCGTCGTCGGGATGCGGGACGTCGTGGTGGTGGACGCCGGCGACGCCATGCTGGTGCTGCCGAAGGCCAACAGCCAGGACGTGCGGAAGGTCGTCGAAGCGCTCAAGACGAAGAAGCTGACGAAGTACCTCTGACGCGCTGCCGCCCAGCTGGTCAGCGCGAAGACGCCGTTGCTTCGCCAGTGACGAGGGGCACCTCGACCACGAACTGGGTGCCCTCGCCGACGGTGCTGTGCACGGCGATGGTGCCGCCCAGCTCGGTGACGATCTGCCGTGAGATGGCGAGCCCCAGGCCGGTGCCGCCTTCGGTCTTGGTGGTGAAGAACGGGTCGAAGATCCGCCCCACGACGTCGGGACCGATGCCCGGTCCGTTGTCGGACACCGTGAGCGTCGCCCTGCCGTCGCGCGCGACCAGCGTCACCTTGACGGCGTTCCGCGCGCGTCGCGTGGGGTCGAACGCCTGCAGCGCGTTGACGAGCAGGTTGAGCACCACCTGTCCCAGGTTGGTGCGAGAGCCCCTGACGAGGGCGTGGTCGAGCGAGAGCGTCACCTCGCCGCGAAGCCGCGCCTCCCCTCGCACCGACCGCGCCGCGAGCTCGACGACCTCGCGCAGGTCGATCGTGGAGACGGGCTGCTGGCGCGTGGACAGCTCCATGGCGTTCGTGATGTCCACCATCGCCTTCACCGACAGGTCGGCGTCCTGAACGGTCTCGCGCATCAGCTGAACCTGCTCGTCGTCGAGGGGGCCCTCGAGGACTCCGCTCAACACCTCGACCCCCAGGTGGAGGGCCGACAAGGGGCTGCGCAGCTCGTGCGCGACGCCCGCGGCCACCACGCCCAGGGCGTAGAGCCGCTCAGTCTGCATCAGCCGGTGCTGCAGGTCCGCGACGTGTCGCGCGGCGAGGAAGCGCTCGCGCGCCTGCTGCAGGGCCAGCTTCAGCTCGACCGGCTCCCACGGCTTCTTGAGGTAGAGGTGCGCATGCCCGACGTTGATGGCCGCGATGGCCGCCTCGACGTCGGAGTAGGCGGTCACCAGCATGCGGATGACGTCCGGCCACTCCTCGCGCACCTTCGCCAGCAGCTCGACGCCCGACATCGCAGGCATGCGCTGGTCGCTGAGCACCACCGCCACGTCATGCGTGCGCAGCAGCTCGAGCCCCTGCGCGCCGCCGTTGGCCGTCAGCACGGGCAGGTCGCGCTTGAGCCCCGCCTCGAAGACGATGAGGTTCGCCGGGTCGTCATCGACGTACAGGACGTAGCCGCTCACACCAGCTCCCTCGGCAGCTCGAGCTCGAATCGGGCTCCCCCGCCGGGCCGGGGAGCGTACGTCAAGGTGCCACCGCAGCGATGCACGCTCTGACGCGACAGGTAGAGGCCAAGCCCGGTGCCCTCGCCTGGGGCCTTCGTGGTGAAGAAGGGGTCGAACAGGCGCGCGGCCACGTCAGGCGGAACGCCGGGCCCATCGTCGTCCACCACCACCCGCGCCGTTCGGTCCGTCGTCGTCATCGTCACCCAGACATTCCTGGCCTTCGCCATCAGCGCGTTGTCGAGCAGGTTCAAGAAGGCCTGGTTGAGCTCGACCGCGGGTGCCACCACGCGCACGTCTGGCTGGAGCGCCAGGTGGAGCTGCGTCTCGGTGAACCGGTGCTGGAGCAGCCGCACCGTCGCCTCGAGGCCCGCCTTCACGTCGATGGGCCGCGCCCCGCCCCGGTCGCCGGGGCTGGCGTGGTCGAGGAGCGCGCGGCTGATGTGGTCGATGCGGCGGGCCGCGTCGATGACGACGTCCACCAGGCGGCGCGCGTCGGGGTCGGTCGCGTGCTCGGCCAGCACCCGCGCGCCGTTCAGGACGGCGTTCACCGGGTTCCGCACCTCGTGCCCGACGCCAGCGGCCAGCGTGCCCACGGCGGCGAGGCGTGCCTGGGTGGCGACCTGAAGCCCCAGCGCGCGGAGCCTGAGCTGCGCCTGAACACGGGCCAGCAGCACCCGTGGGTGGAAGGGCTTCTCGATGAACTCGTCAGCGCCGGCGGCGTAGCCCTCGAGCGCCGCGTCGGCGCCGCTCCGCGCGGTGATGAGCACGACGGGCGTCGAGGCGAGCGCAGGGTCGGCCTTGATGGCCGCGCAGAGCGAGGTGCCGCTCAGGCCCGGCATCATGACGTCGGAGAGGACGAGGTCAGGCCGCTCTTTGCGCACGGCCTCGAGGCCGCGCTCACCGTCGCCCGCGAGCAGCACGTCGTGGGTGCCCGAGAGCAGATCGCGGAAGAGCTGGCGCAGCTCGACGTTGTCTTCCACCACCAGCACGCGCGCCCGCCGGCCGTCGAAGCTCACTGGCGCCTCGGCCCGCGCGACCGGCGGCTCTGGCACGGGCGTCACCGGCGTGCGGTGGGCATCGGCAGCGCGCCGGGCCTCCTTCACCTCGACCTGCACCCGCCGTCGCTCGAGCACCCCGGGCGCGAAGTGGTCGCGGCCACGGCGCAGCACCACCGTGAAGCTCGCGCCCTCACCCGGGGTGCTGGTGACGGTGAGCCGGCCGCCGTGCAGCTCGACGAGGTTCTTCGCCAGCGACAAGCCGATGCCGACGCCGCGGCGCTGCGAGCGTTCCCCCTCTGCCTGGAAGAAGCGCTCGAAGATGCGGGTGAGGTCGTGGGCGGCGATGCCGGGGCCCGTGTCGGTCACCGTGAGGCTCGTCTCGTGGGCCCCCTCCTCCACTTTCACGGTGACGCGGCCGCCAGGGGGCGTGAACTTGAGCGCGTTGCCGAGCAGGTTCCCCACCACGCTCTCGAGCCGGTGCAGGTCGCCCCAGAGGTTGTTGGCCGACTTCGGTCCCTCGACGCGCAGCTCGACGCCCGCCGCCTCGGCCGCGAGCCGGAACCCCGACACCACCTGCTCGACGAGCGTGGTGGCGTCGAACGACACGATGTCGAGGCGCAGGTGCCCGGCGTCGATGCGCGAGAGGTCCAACAGGTCGTCGATGAAGCGCAGGAGGCGGCGCGCGTTGCGGCGAATGCCCTCGAGCAGGGTGAGCTCTTCACGGGCCAGGGCCGTCGAGAGCCGCTCTTCCACCGGCGCGAGGATGAGGGTGAGCGGCGTGCGCAGCTCGTGCGAGACGTTCGCGAAGAACTCGTTCTTGAGCTGGTCGAGCTCGCGGAGGCGCTGCAGGGCCTCGTTCAGCTCGCGGGTGCGGTCGGCGACCCGCTGGTCGAGCTCGACGTTCGCGCGGAACACCTCGTCGGCGCGGCGAGTCAGCTCCTCGATGGACATCGACATGCCGTCGGTCTGCTGCTTGAGGATGGCGTCCTTCGCCTCGGCGACGCGAAGCTGGTCGAGCCACGCCCCGAGGAAGAAGCCGCCCGCTGAGAAGATCGCGGGCACCCACGGCGCCGCCGCCGCAGCCATCACGACCGGGACGCCGAGCGCGAGGCCGACGACACCGCCGACGAAGCGCCGCCATGTCACCGGCGGTCGGCGCTGCCACGACAGCTCGTAGCGGCAGCAGTCGGCGCCGAGCACCTGGCACTGCGTCTCCTTCACCTCGGCGTCGGGCAAGCCCCAGATGCCGGGCATCGCGGCGAAGGTCGCCTGACGGGTGAGGCACCCGTTCCGGTTCCGCTCCGGCATCTGGCTCTTGTAGGTGAGCACGAGCTCGACGTCGGAGATGCGCTCGATCGCGAAGCGTCCGACGCGATTGTAGGTGGGGCCAAGCTCGACCACCTTCTGGTAGATGAGTCGAGGCGTCCCCAGACCGCGCAGCATGTAGTAGGCGAAGCCGAGCGCCTCGGGGCCAGCGGCGAAGCGCCCTGCGTCCTGCAGGAAGCGCGGGTTGCCCGAGCCTTCGACGAGTGCGTCGAGCAGCCGGTCTCCGAAGGCGAGCGAGACGAAGCCGGAAAGATCTTCGACGACAGCGAGGGGCAGGGGTAGCGCGGCCTCCTTCCAGAGCTGCTCCAACCTGGCCCGGCCGTACTGCCGCTCGAAGAAGACGAGCAGCGCCCTGAAAGTCCGGACCCCAACCTCGGGCGCGTCCCACCTGGGCTCCGCTTCAGGTGAACTCACGGCCGCGTGCCCCGGGTCGTCACCATGATGGAGTACTTGAGCGCCTCGGGGTTCGCGAGCACCTGAAGGTACGCATCGGCGAAGTCACGATAGCTGCGCTCGTCAGCGAACTCGGGACCAACGGCCGGCGCGAGGGTGTCGAAGCGCTGCCGCCAGTCTTCGAGCAGTGTGGCGCTGGCGGCGCCCGTCACGAGGTTGAACGGCGAGACCTCGATGTCGATGTCAGCCAGGCCCGCCTCGCGGAAGCGATGGAACAGCTTGCGCCCGACGAGCAGATCGAAGCCGTGCCGCCGAAGGCCTCGCTCGAAGAGCTCCATGCCCTCGAGGACCACCGGGGGCGCAGGCCAGACGGCGCCCGCTCCATCGATCTCGGCGACGACGACCCGGCCCCCTCGCCGGGTGATGCGAACGAGCTCTTCCACGGCCGGTCGAGTGTCAGGCAGGTACTGAAGGACGAACTGCGACCACACGACGTCGTAGGTGGAGTCAGCGAGCCCGGTCGAAGGCAGGCTGCCCTGGCGGAACTCGACGTTCGGCCTGCCGCCCAGGCGGGCCCGGGCGTCGTGGAGTCGCGCCATACTGGGGTCGAGGAGCGTCACAAAGCCCGCTGGACCCACGAGGTCCGCGATCTCCTCAGCGACCGCGCCCGAGCCGCAGCCGATGTCCGCGACACGCTGGCATGCGCAGAGCCCTGCCCATGCGAGTCGTTGCGCGCTGGGGCTCGCCTTCGCCTGGGCAGCCAACCGCGCGCCCTCGGCCGGCGATTCCATCAGGTACCTCACGGCGAGTCCTCTCTTCGGCTGGTCTTCTCGAAGACGGCCACCACCTGCGTCGCGATGTCACGCGCCAGGGTGCGGTGCGCGTCGTACTGGAAGAGCTGGCCGATGTTCTCGAACCCGAGCTGCTCGAGATCGGCCACGTCTTCGCGCGACGCGAGGCACCCCGGCACGCCGTAGCCGCGCGCGACCTGGGCGCGCACCGCGAAGGCGACGAGCGCGCCTCTCACCTCGCCCGCGTCAGGAGCGCCGGGGTCGCTCAGGTGCACCTGGAAGCAGTTGAACAGCTCCTGCCAGAACAGCCCGGGCGAGCAGGACTCGACCAGCACCCAGCCTCGCGTTCCTTCTGAGCCGACGACCACCCCGAGCGACCGCTGCCGCTGCAGTCCGAGGTTGAGGTACCGCTTCCCGACCGTGGCAAGCCTGAACTCCTGTTCGGTGAGGTCGTTCGCGCGGAGCCAGACCGGGTCGCGGCTGCGCCGCACGAACGCGAGGAAGTCTGCGATGTCCGAGTCCGAGCCCGCGTGCGCCCTGAGCGCCGGGCCCTCGACGAGGCGCGCTACCGGAAGGCGCATTCGCCAGAACGTCGAGAGGCACGACAGCCCGGCGCGGAGCACCCTCGAGGTGACGGTCCCGAACACGCGTGAGGACCAGCGGTTCATCGTGTGCCACAGCCCGCGAAGGTACTCCACGTCGCCCAGCGCCTCGCCGTAGTCGAAGGCCAGGTTGACCAACGCCTGCGAGACCTGCAGCTGGCGGTGGTAGCCCGAGCGGACCAGGAGGTGTTGGGCGAGCCACGTCCCCGAGTAGATGCGAAGGCCTGACACGTGTCCGACGAGTTCCCGTTCTGGCCCCCTGAAGACGAAGGACTTCGACACCCCGTGGGCCCCGTTGCCGAGCGTGTGGTGGGCCTCGCGGAGCACCTCGACCTTCGCGGGGTCGTCGGCGGGGTAGTCGAGGAAGCGGTTGTTCTCAGCGCAGAAGAGCTGCCACAGCTCGTCGAACGGAAGAGCGCCGCCATCCGAGACGCCCGGCGCCAGCACTTCGATGAGCCCGTCGCGAACCACCTGCTGGTCTCCCGGTGAGAACCCGTGCAGCACCACTCCACAGCGCTGCCGATCGACTCCATCGCTGCCCGAGGCGTTCGGGGCGGTGCGCGTGACCGTCGCGTACCCGAGGGCTTGCCGCCCCTTCACGTCGATGACGACGTCCTCGAGCTCGAGGCCTGCAGGGAAGCATTCGTCGCTCGAGAAGGCGAAAGACGCGCCAGCAGGGTGAAGGTCGAGCAGCCGGCGGGGGCCCTCGGAGCCGCCGAGCGGCGAGCGGAAGGTGATGGTGGCCTCGAGCCCGTCTTCCACCGCGGCCCTCAGGCTCGCGCGCCGGTGCCGTCTGCTGAGCGCGTCTGGCCGGTTGACGACGACAGCGCCGGCGTCGGCCGCCTGGACCGCGGTGACGCCTTCGAACTGCACGCCGCCGAACTCGAACGAGAGCCTGACGACCTGCCCGGCGGTGAAGGCGTGGTGGCTCGTCGGGCGCGACAACGTGAAGCGCTCCCCGGCGCGGTCGGCGTTCGCCTCGAGGAAGCGCCGGGCTGCGCGGGTGTCGAGCGGGTGCACGTCGAAGTGCCGGCCCCGCCTGGCCGCCCGCCGCAGCAGCGCCCTCACCTTGACGGCGTCGGTGATGCGCTCGGTTGGTCGATCATCGACGGCCGGCGCCTCGAACGACACGCCCAGCCGCGCGCTCGACCCGGGCCCCGCCGCGCGCACCGCGCGCACCACCCAGACGCGCCCCTGGATGATGGGCCGCTCGCCGCGACGCACCACCGCGGCCAGCAGGCGGGTTCCGGGGGGCAGGCGCTCGACGGCCAGGTGCGCGTCGAGCAGCAGGCCGAGGCCCTCGTCAGCGAGCTCGTCCACCGCCGCCGTGAAGCGCTCCTCACCGACGCGGAACTCGGCGGTCAGCGGCGTGACCGGCGCGTGTCGGCGCGAAGCGCGGACGTGGAGCAGCGCCCACAGGCCCTGCGGGGCGTCGAGGGTCACGAACTCGTAACCGCGGGTCGCGACATCGACGAGCGCCTGGCGTTGTTCCTCGTCGTCCGGGCACAGCACCGCCCGCGTCGCGCCCGGCACGTGACGCTCGAGGTCCTTGAGCAGGCGCCCGAACTCCTGGTGGTGCGAGACGACGTGGGTCGGGGGCCAGGACAGGTACTGGGCGGCCTCCTGCCGGCTGGCCGCTTCGATGACCTCCTCACCCGTCAGCAGGTCGCGAAGCTCCCGACGTCGCTGCTCGTCGGGGTGAACGATGAGGATTCTGCGAGGCGACGACATAGGGGCTCCGTCTCTCAGCTGCGCGGCTTCACGAGGCCCAGCGGCTCGAGCGCCTCCAGCAGCGCCGCCGAGGTCACCGGCTTGGGCAGGAACCCGGCCGCGCCTGCCCCCGCAAAGCGCGCCCGGAGCTCAGGTGACGGCCGCCCGCTCATGGCGATGACGGCGATGGTGGACGTCTCGGCATCGCGCTTGAGGCGCTCGCACAGCTCGGGCCCGTCCATGCCGGGCATGTACGCGTCGAGCAGCACCACGTCGGGCCGCCACACGCCCACCCGCAGCAGCCCCGCGACCGGCGACTCGGCGCTCTCGACCAGCACGTCAGGGTCGGCCTGGCGCAGCACCTTCGCGAGCGAGCGCGAGAACGCCGGGTCGTCATCGATGATGAGGACGCGCGGCGCAGCGCCTGCCAGCTCCATCGGGACCGGCATCTCGTGCTCCTTGAGGAAGCTGCGAAGCGCGCTGGTGGCGATGCGTCGATGGCCCCCCGGCGTGCGGAACGCCTTCAACAGGCCCTGGTCGATCCACCGCAGCACCGCTGACGGGCTGACCTGGACGAGCGTCGCGACCTCGTGGCTCGTCAGAAACCGGCTTCCAGTCATCAAACGCCTCGTGGTCCAGCAATGAAGGGAAATCTAGTTTTGAAAGAATTGGAAGTTCAAGCAGGTTCAGGGAAGCTGGTCGTTCGGGGAGCCCTGTCGCTGGCGTAGGCAGAGGTGGGCGCGACGTGACGGGTGTGCGGCGCTCTGCTACGGCGCGCCTCAATGAACACGCACATCTTCAGGGAGTACGACGTTCGTGGGCTGGTGGACGCGGACCTGACCGACGCGGTGGTCGAGGACCTGGGCCGTGGGTTGGGCACGATGGTGAAGCGGGCGCACGGTTCGACGGTGGTGGTGGGCCGCGACGCCCGCGAGTCGGGCCCGCGGTTCCAGACGGCCTTCATCAAGGGGCTGACGTCCACCGGGCTGCACGTCATCGACGTCGGCGTGGTGCCCACGCCGGTCGTCTACTTCGCGGCGAACACGCTGCCGGTCGACGGACTCGCCGTCATCACCGGCAGCCACAACCCCCCCGAGTACAACGGCTTCAAGATGGGCGTCGGGAAGACGACGTTCTACGGCGAGACGATTCAGCAGCTGCGCCAGCTCATCGAGCGGCGCGACTTCGAGAAGGGCAGCCCTGGCACGGTGACGCCCTTCGACGCCGTGACGCCCTACCTGCACTTCGTCACCTCGACCGTCAGGCGCGGGCCGCGGAAGCTGAAGGTGGTGGTGGACGCGGGGAACGGCGTGGGCGGCATCGTCTCGGTGCCCATGCTCGAGCGGCTCGGCTACGACGTGGTGCCTCTGTACTGCGAGCCCGACGGGCGCTTCCCCAACCACCACGCGGACCCGACGGTGGCGAAGAACCTCGAGCTGCTCATCGCCGCCGTGAAGCGGGAGCGGGCCGATCTCGGCATCGCCTACGACGGTGACGCTGACCGCATCGGCGTCGTGGACGAGCGCGGCGACATCATCTGGGGCGACAAGCTGATGATCCTGCTCTCTCGCGCAGTGCTGAAGGCCGTGCCGGGCGCCGCCATCGTGGGCGAGGTGAAGTGCAGCTTCACCATGTACGACGACATCGCGAAGCACGGCGGAAACCCGGTGATGTGGAAGACGGGCCACTCGCTCATCAAGGCGAAGATGAAGGACCTGCACGCGCAGCTCGCCGGCGAGAT
The DNA here is from genome assembly GCA_016793095.1 of Myxococcaceae bacterium. Lineage (GTDB taxonomy): Bacteria > Myxococcota > Myxococcia > Myxococcales > Myxococcaceae > Xiheimicrobium. The sequence continues at coordinate 104,614 of JAEUJQ010000076.1, forward strand.
GAGCGGCCACATCTTCTACAAGCACCGGTTCTTCGGGTTCGACGACGCGCCCTACACGGCCGCGCGGTTGCTCGAGATCCTCTCGAGCGAGCAGGGCACGCTGTCCTCGTTGCTCGCCGACGTGCCCGTCACGTACTCGAGCCCCGAGCTGCGCTTCGACACGGTGGAGGAGAAGAAGTTCGCGTTGGTGAAGGCCTGCACCGAGAAGCTGCGGGCGAAGGGCCTGTCGCTCATCGAGGTGGACGGCGTGCGCGCGACGTGGCCAGACGGGTGGGGCCTCATTCGCGCGTCGAACACCACGCCGCTGCTCGTGGTGCGCTACGAGGCGAAGACGAAAGAGCGGCTCGAGCAGATCCGCGCGCTCATCGACGGCACCATCGCCGAGGCGAAGCAGGAGCTCGGCGGATGAAGGTGTTCGCCTTCTCAGGGAGCCTGCGCACGGGCTCGTGGAACGAGCAGCTCCTGGCCATCGCAGCGCGAGGGCTGGCGGCGCGCGGCGTGGCGCTCGATGTGTGGAACTTCAAGGCCGCGAACGTGCCCATCTACGACCCCGACACCGACGGGGCTCCACCCGCCGCCGTGGTGGACTTCAAGGCGCGCGTGCGCGGGGCGACCGGCGTGCTCATCGCCTGCCCCGAGTACAACTACAGCTACCCGGGCGCGCTGAAGAACCTGCTCGACTTCGCCTCGCGGCCGCCGGCTGAGAACCCGTTCAAGGGGCGCGTCACCGCGCAGCTGGGCGCGACGAATGGCCCGGGCGGCACCTTGCAGGCACAGGCGATGCTGCGCCACGTGCTCGCGGGCCTCGGCTGCCACACGCTGCCGGGCGCCTTCACGGTGTCGCGCTTCACCGAGGCGGTCGATGCCCAGGGCTTCAAGGAGCCGCGCCAGCAGCAGACGCTCGACGCCTTCCTCGATCGCTTCGTCGACGAGCTGAGGCTGCGGAGCCGCTGACGTGCTCGCCCTCGGCATCGACATCGGCGGAACGAACGCGCGCGCGGCGGTGGTGGAGCCGGTGACCGGTCGCCTCGTCAGCTCCGCGAAGGAGGCGCTCGTCGATCGCAGCCCTGCCGCGGTCGTGGCGGTGGTGGCGGCCCTCGTCGAGCGGGTGTCCCGGGGGCATGACGTGGCCAGGGCGCCGGTCGGCGTCGGCTTCGCGGGGATGCTGCGCGGCGACGTGGTGGTGAACGCGCCGAACCTGCACTGGCGTGACGTCGACTTCGGTGGCCCGCTCGCTCGGGCGCTGGGCCGGCCGGTGCGGCTGGTGAACGATCTCTCGGCTGCCGCGTGGGGCGAGCTCTCGGGCGGCGCGGCGCGGGGCGCGCGTGACACCTTCACGGTCTTCGTCGGCACCGGCGTCGGCAGCGCCATCATCTCTGGCGGGCGCCTGCTCTCGGGTGCGACCGGCGTCGCGGCGGAGTTCGGCCACGTGAAGCTCGTCGCCGAGGGCGGGCGGCGGTGCGGCTGTGGCGAGCACGGCTGCCTCGAGGCGTACATGGGCGGCGCGAAGCTGACGGAGTGGATGGCGGAGTCCGGCGTCGCAGGCACTCCCTCGGACCTCGAGCGCCTCGCGCTGCAGGGTGACGCTCCGGCGAAGGGGCTCTATGACTTCGCGGTCGGTCACCTCGCGCTCGCCATCGCGAATCAGGTGACGGTGCTGAACCCCGCCGTGGTGGTGCTGGGTGGCGGCGTCTTGTCGCGCTGTCCGGGCATGGTGCGGCGCGTGACCGACGTGGTGATGACGCGCGCGTCGGCGGCCTCGCGGCAGGGGCTCGAGGTGAAGCTCGCCGAGCTGGGCGACGACAGCGGCCTCGTTGGCGCCGCGCTGCTCGCGCAGGGCTGAGCACGGGTCTGGCCCGGCGCCACGCGGCAGGGGCTCGAGGTGCTCGCCGAGCGGGGCGACGACGGAGGGCTCCGCGCGGGCGCGCACGGCTTCTGGCCTGGCGACACGCGACAGGAGCTCGAGCTGCGGAGCTCGCCGGCCGGGCGACGACGGAGGGCTCGTCGGCGCCGCGCTGCTCGCGCAGGGCTGAGCGCGGCGTCTGGCCCGCCGCCAAGCGGCAGGGGCTCGAGGTGTGGAGCTCACCCAGCCGGGTGACGAGGGCTCGTCGGCGCCGCGCTGCTCGCGCAGGGCAGGCGAGCAGCTGGGTCTCGCTGGTCTCAGGGTCCCCGCCGCGCGGGGCAGGGAGTCGACGGCCGCGCGCGGTCCGTGACATACGCGCGGTCATGTCGTCACCGCTCGCGCTCTCGAAGCTCGTCTCACCCTCGCAGCTGCTCCCGGTCTGGGAGGTGCTCAAGCACCTGCCCGCCGGGGGTGTGTTGCTGGGCCGACTCGCCGGCGCGATGGCTCCGTACACCGCCACCATTCGGCCCGAGGTGCTGACGCTGGAGAAGGGCTTCGCGCGCGTGCGCATGCAGGACACCCGGCGCGTGCGCAACCACCTCAACTCGGTGCACGCCATCGCGCTGATGAACCTGGGTGAGGTGACGACGGGCATGGCCGTCCTCACCGCCCTGCCCGAGGGCCTTCGCGGGATCCCCAAGCGCTTGTCGATGGACTACCTCAAGAAGGCCCGCGGACCGCTCGTGGGCCAGTGTTCCTGTCCCACAGTGACGTCGCTCGAGCAGCAGGACCTCGAGGTCTCGGCAGAGCTCGGGAACGAGGCAGGAGAGGTCGTCGCAGTCGCCCACGCCACCTGGCGCATCGGGCGCTGAGCTACTTCAGCAGTCCGCCGAGCAGCCCGAGGGCGCCGCCGTCCTGAGGGGCGCTCCCGGGCGCGGCGCCGCTGGCCAGCATCGGCAGGGCTGCGGTGACGGTCTTCATCAGCTCGGGCGACAGCTTCGCCTGGAGGAACTTGAACAGAATCGGCGCAACCAGGGCTGCCTTGCCCGCGTCGAGGCGGCTGGCGGGGCCGCAGCCCTCACCGGACTCCTCGACAAGTTCGGCCTGCATCGCCGCTCCTGCGTCGCCGCCCAGCATGGAGCCGACCCCGCCGAGCAACGCCCCGAGTCCCGCTCCGCCACCCGCCGACGCCCCACCCGGCAACGCCCCGGTGGCGGCACCCGCACCGCCTCCGCTCTGCCACCCGGCTGCCTCTGGAATGGCGGCATCGAGCTCGCCTCCGAGCGACGAGCCGACGCCCTGCTTCACCAGACCCATCAGACCGCCGGCGAGCCCCTGCGCCTGGCCCTGCGGGAGTCCCAGCTGTGAAGCGAGTTGTCCGACGAGATCCATGTCTGGCTCCTGGTTGAAGGAGCCACTCGTCTACCACCTGCCCTCACCGGGCTTGATGGCATGACGCCGACGCGCGTCACCCGGTGTCCCGCGTCCTGCTCACGGGCCGCGCACGTTGTCCCAGACGCCCCCGTCCGCGGTGGGCGCGCCGGTCGCCCACTGGTTCGTCCACGCGCTCAGCGGGACGCCGTTCACCGTCCGCGTGAAGAGCTGGTTCAACATCACGTGGGTCGGGTTGGGAGGCTCGACGACGTAGTACTTGAGGTTGGCCTTGCCCTGGTACTGGCTGGTCAGGAGGCCGTTGGTGGCGGTCTGGAACTCCATGTCCGTCATCTGGAAGAAGCCGCTCAGCACGTTGTCGCGCGTGTACGCGAGCAGCCCGAAGCGCCGGTTCGGGTAGGTGGTCGAGAGCCAGGCGGGGACACGGTTGAAGTCCTGGATGCAGCCGGTGCAGCCGGGGGGCTCGGCGACGTTCCACGCTGACAGCCAGTCCGAGAGCAGCTGCGCCTGGTTCGGGTTGATCATCTGCGCCGAGTCCGCGAGCCCATGCACCTCGGCCTGGGGGAAGGCCGCCGCGAAGCGGTGGTAGTTGAGCTGCACGCCGTAGCCGCCCGCGCTCGTGCCCGTGAGCCAGATGCGCCGTGGGCCGGGGAACGTCTGCGAGAGCCGGGCGAGGTACGCCTGCACGTTCGCGGCGCCCTTGTGGTGTCCGCCATAGCTCGCCACCGTGTCGCCCGCGTGCACGTCGCCGGTGCAGTAGGGGATGAAGACGAAGCTCGCGTTGCGGAACGGGTTGTTCATGTTGGTGCGCCCGAACGCCGCGCCCAGGCTGGGAACGTCGCCCATGAAGTCGGCGCCGTTGTAGCCATCGAAGTCGGTCGCGCTGCGAATCGTGTAGCAGGTGAGGGAGTTCCAGCAGGCTCCACCGCCCTGCATGTAGATGATGACGTCAGTGGAGCGGTTCGACAGGTTGACGCCGATGCCCGTGGGTGAGCCGTTGCCGCACTCGCTGGTGGGGAAGTCGACCCACGTCCAGACCTCGTTCGGAGCGGTGATGGCGCCCGTCGTCGCGCCCCCAGCCGAGCCGCCTGCTGCGGAGCCGCCCGCTGCCGCGCCGCCTGCTGCGGAGCCGCCTCCTGTTGACCCGCCAGCCGTCGAGCCGCCAGCCGTCGAGCCGCCCGCGGAGCCGCCAGCCGTCGAGCCACCTCCCGTCGAGAAGTTCGTCGTCATGCAGCGCCCGACGGTGCAGGCCTGACCAGCGACACAGGTGTCACAGAGGTTGCCGCCGGAGCCGCACTGCGTGTTCGACGTGCCCGAGACGCACTGGTCGTCCATGGTGCAGCAGCCCGTGCAGCTGTCTGGCCGACATCGCCCTCTCGACGGCCCGCAAGCCGAGGTGAGGGCGAGAACCGGGACCGCGAGCAGGATGAAGAGGAAACGCACGGAAGACCTCCAGCGAGAGCGGGAGGCTGTCTAGCCCCTGCGACCGGCAGAACCAACCGAGGACCTGCTGCGGCGTGTCACCGCACGTCGAGCAGCTCGATCTCGAAGACGAGCGTCGAGTTGGGCGGGATGCCGGGCTTCGGGTCGGACCCGTAGCCGAGCAGCGGCGGCACCACGAGCCGGCGCGTCTCGCCCTCCTTCATGCCGAGCAGGCCCTCGTCCCAGCCGGGAATGACCTGGCCCTCTCCCACCCAGAACGAGAAGGGGGCGTTGCGGGCGCGCGAGCTGTCGAAGACGCCGCCGTCGAGCACCGCGCCCACGAAGTGCACCTTCACCTTGTCGCCCTTCTTCGCCGCGTCACCGTCACCAGGGACCAGCACCTGCGTCACCAGCCCGCTCGGGCGCGTCACCGGCGGCTGGGGCTCGGCGGGAGCAGGCGGCGGGCCCTTCTTGCAGCCGGCGACCGCGAGGCAGACGAGCAGGGCGAGGACGCGCATGGGGCGCACCCTACCAGCGCCGGGCTCTCCGACAGCGCTTCGAGCGCGAGGGTCGCTTCCAGCGGTGTCCCGTCGGGGAATCAACGTCTTCCGTATCGATGACCAATCGTTATTGATGCCTCACGGGCTTGTTCCCGCGCGGTGGCGGGGGGCGCGGCATCATCACGGTGTCACCAACGAAAGGGAGCACGACATGTCCAGCCTGCCGCAGCCGATTCAGCCTCACTCCGCCGCCTGGGTCGCCCAGACGTGGATCTCCTTCCTCATCTCGATGGGCGTCACCCTGATGGGCATCTGGTTCCTCCCCGTGGACGCGTGGGTGAAGGCGTTCATGGGCATGGGCCTGCTCTTCACGGTCGGGTCGACGTTCTCGCTGGCGAAGACGGTGCGCGACCAGCACGAGGCGCAGAGTATCAAGCAGCGCATCGACGACGCGCGGGTGAGCCGGCTCATCGCCGAGCACGACCCGCTCAAGCCCCAGCTGTGAGGCTCACCGCCGCGTGGGCGGGGAGGGGAACGTGTGCTGCGCGAAGAGGGTCGCGCGCTCGCGGTTGCGGATCCACGGCGTGTCGCCCTGGTGCGGGTGCTCCCTGACGTCTCGCTCGCGAACGCGCCCCTGTACCTCGTGTCACGCCCCGCGAAGCCCGTGCCGCCGCGGGTGCGCGCGCTGCACCAGTGGCTCGTCAACCACCTGCAGGCGCCCTGACAGCCGCCCCGGCCGCGGAGGGCGGCCCCACGGCTGGCCCTCCCGTCGCCTGCCGAGCTCAGCCCCGCGTCGAGCGGTGCTTCACCAGCACGGCGAGCCCCACCCTCAGCGCGACGAAGACGGCGAGCAGCACGAACCACCGCCCGGCGGGCCCCAGCGCGAGGCGCGCCGCCACCACGCCGCTCACGGACGCCAGGGTGAGCGCGCGGCTGGCGAAGCGGAGCGTGGGCGTGACGTCGACCGGGAAGTCGCGCAGCCGGTGCAGCTCGCGCTCGGCGTCGAGGGCGCGCCGCGTGAAGACGACGACGGCCGTCGCGCACGCCGCGGCGCCGAGGAGGGGCAGGAGCGTCATCGGTCTCTCAGGTGGCGCACGAGCGCACGAAGGCCGGGCACCCGCTTGAGCGCGCGCGAGACCGCCGGCACCTGGCGAAGAACGAGGTGCGCGCCGCGAGGCAGAGTCAGCCGGAGCGCGCCCCGCCGCACCGCCACCACGCGTCCCAGCACCTCCTTCGAGGGAGGGTCGACGACGCCGACGCTGGACACCGTGACGAGCGGCGCGGTGCGCTCGACGAGGTGGGCGACGAGCTGCCCAGCCGGGTTCACCACGAGCGCGAGGTCGCCACGCTGAAGCCCCGCCTCGTCGCCGCGCTCGACCTGCAGCTGGTCTCCGTCGAGCACGAGTGGCCACAGGCTGCGCCCCCCAGCACGCAGCCACATACGCTGCCCCGCCGGGAGCGCGCGCAGCAGGGCCTCGAGGCGTGGGTCGGCCATCAGCGCGAGTCTGTCACGCCGCGCGCGCGCCGAGGCGCTCGGAGACGAACCGCACGACCTCCGGCACGAAGCCGGGCAGGGCGTCGGCCTTGAAGTGGCCCAGGTGGCCCAGCGCGTCCACCCCGAGGTCGGCGGGGCGGTGGGTCTTCAGCGTGAGCGGCGCGTTGCGGTAGTGCGAGAGGAACACCGTCATCGAGCGCGGCGGGGCCCACGCGTCGTCCTCCGCCGTGATGCCGAAGACGGGCACGCGGACGCGGTCGAACAGCGGCTGCATGTCGAGCGTCGGGTCGTCGAAGAAGTAGCGCTCGAAGTGGCTCCAGCGGTCCCAGTCCCGGTAGACGCCGAGCGGCAGGTCCTCGCCGCCCCACAGGCGCCCCGGCAGGTAGCCCCACACGCGCGTCGCCGCGGGGCCCACCACCTTCCAGAGCAGCTCGACCTTCGCCTGCTCGCTCACCGGCATGTAGCCCGACCACGACGCGCCGGTCGCGACGGTGAGCAGGCCCAGCGTGCGGTTGGGGTCGGGGAGCTGGCCGAAGGCGTGCCCGCCGAAGCTGTTGCCCACCACGAGCGTCGGCCCACGCGTGAGCGCGAAGTCCACCGCCGCGGCCGCGTCGAGCGTCGCCCAGTGCCGGTAGTGGCAGTCGAAGCCGCGCAAGGTCGCCGGCCTCGACTCGCCGATGCCCCGGTAGTCCACTGTCACCACCTCGAGCCCGTGGGTCGTCAGCAGCTCCGCGAAGCGCCGGTAGTAGCGCTGGGCCAGCCCCGTCGCGCCGAGCATCACCACCACCGCGCGCGCCTCGCCGTCGGGCGTGAAGTGCTGGGCCGACAGCCGGAAGCCGTCACGCGTCGTCAGCGGCAGGGCGGCCTGGGGCATCGAGTCTCCCGCCAGGGCACCAGCGCCCCGGGTCCGCTGGCGTCGAGGGAGCCCGGCGCCAGCGCGTCGGGAGATAGCGCTCAGTCCCGGTGGTCGCAACGTGAGGCCAGCTCACTGCGCGCCCCTCGCTCACCGCCGCGACCGGCACGACACGATTCCCGCCGCGGCTCGACGGTGTCGTCTCCGTCTGCGACGGGCATCAAGCGAGTGCGCCCGTCGGTCAGGCGTCGATTGAAGTGGGGCCGGCGCTATCGTGCGTCGGCATGCGTCGTCTCATCACTCGGCTCACGTTTGCGCTCCTCGTGACGACGGGCTGTACGCCTCGGGTGCCCGTGCCTGCACCGCTCGACCAGCGCTCGCCTCGCTGGGCAGAGTGGGCCGGACGTGTCGAGGCGATGCCCGTGTGCCTGCCGCTTGAGCTCGAGCACGCACCGCGCGGGGCTCCGGCCTTCGCGCCTGGTGACACGGTGCACGTGCGAGGCCGGCTCGGGCTGCTCGAGCTCGACTGCAGCGGCATGATCAACGAGCTGATCCTCCGCGGCCTGTGGTTGCCCGACCTGAACGGGTTGCGGTCGCTGCCGGAGCTCGACGACGCCGTCGGGCGCTCCGAACGAACCACGTGCGGGTCGGTGCTCGGAGTCAGAGCCGGCGCTGTCGAGTTCGCCATCGAGCCACCGCTGGCGGTCCGGTTCTGGCGAGAGAACGACGCCGAGCTCTTCGACGGGCTGCTGACCCAGACGGATGCGGTCGTCGTTGGCGTCGTCGAGGCGGTGAGCGGCCGACAGGCCGTGGTGCAGCCAACGCGCGTGTGTCGTGCTCCGGGTCCCTCGCTCGAACTCTCGCGGCTGCCGGACGACGGCGTGCGCTGGAAGCTGCTCGACGGCCTCGAGCACCTCTCGTCCCTGCCCACCGTCTCCCGCACCCGCAGGGCCCAGGCGCTCCGCGTGCTCCATGACGTCAGCGTCCAGACCGACCCGGGCCGCGCGCTCAGGGCGGCGGAGCGGCTCGCCAGCGAGTTCGGCGATCGCTCACGGCTCGCGCGCCAGCCGCGGTGACGCTTCAGCTGCGGCGGCTGAGAAGCGCGTGCGAGCCAGCCCCAGACGACGGCCCGAGGTGCCTCGAGCGCTCTCCGCGGCGCGGCGTCGCGTGACTGCTCCCGTCGAGGGCTCCGCGAGTGACATGACGCCTCGTGTGTCTCAGGGCACCACGAGCGTGCCGCGCTCGAGCCGCTCGCACCTCCGCGTGTGCACGACGACCGGCTGCACCCCCGCAGGCACCGCCGGGTCGAGCTCGCCCTCCCACGTCGTCCCCGTCGCATCGGCCCGGCCACGCCTCAGCGCGACGCCGCCGACGATGACGTCGAGGACCGAGCCCAGCTCAGCGCCCTCGACCGTGACGGCGTCGCCGCGTGACGAGAGCGGGCGAATTCGCGTCACCTGCGGCACCGGCAACGCGTCGTCGCAGACGAAGAACGAGAACTCGCTCCACGACAGCCCACCTCGGGTGTCGCGCAGCACCGTCCACAGCGAGCCGGCGCGCCGCTCCGGTATCGGGTCGAACGGCTTCGCGCCGGGCGCGGTGAAGACCGTCTTCACGCCCTCGCGCATCGCCGTGCGGCTCTCGGAGAAGCGGCCGCCCGTCGAGTACCACGCCACGAGGATGCGCTCGGTGCGGGCCTCGGCGCCGGTGGGCGTCTGCGCGGTGAAGGGCTCGAAGGCCTCGTCGGGCGCGTCGACGTCGAGCGGCAGCTTCCCCCCGGGGCGCACCATCAGCCGCGCGCCGGCCGGCCACTCCTCGCCCGCGACGAGGAGCTTCGAGACCCGCGGGTTCGTGTTGCGCTCCGGATCCTCCGAGATGCGCACGCGGAACAGCGAGACGAGTGAGCGCACCTCACGGCTCTGCACGCGGGCGAAGACGGCGCGCAGCTCCTCCATCGACGCGGCAGGGTTCACCTCTTCCGCGATGGAGATGCCAAGCACCTGCCCGACGGTGCCGAGCGTGCGCTGCGGGTCGTCCGCGGCCAACACGCCGAAGAGCCCGGCCGGCGCGGTGTACGCCGCCTGCGCGTTGAGGCCGATGAACTTCACCCCCGCTGGCAACATCGTCATGTCTCCGAGCGCAGCCGGGTCGTCGATGACGGCGGGGTCCGAGCAGACGCTGCGGTTCAGGTTGAACGGGTCGGGGTCGCAGCCGATCCAGAACGTCGTCGTCCCCTGGCCAGGCCGGGTCGGGTCGAGCACCAGCGAGGTGAGGCGCGCCGTCTCGCCCGGGCGGAGGTCAGCGGGGGACGAGCTCACGCCCAGCACCCGCAGGCGGTCCACGACCGTCTCTTCCGGAAAGTCCTCGGGCGTACAGGCGGTCGCCGACACCGTCACCACCAGAGCGAGGAGCGCGCGCATCAGTACTCTCCCCGAACGCCGAGCACCGGCAGAATCGGCAGGCTCGTGATGTACGTGCGCGCCGAGTAGTCGTACGCGTTCAGCACGCCCTCGACGTTGGCCCGGTTCGTCACGTTCTGCACGTCGAGGTAGATGGCCAGCATCCAGCTCTGGAAGACGAAGCGCTTGTCCACCCGCACGTCGAGCTGGAAGAAGTCAGGCAGCCGCTCGCTGAACTGCTCGCCCTGAATCGGGAAGTAGTAGTTCCCGTTGACGTCGTAGATGGCGCCCACGACGGGCGTGCGCAGCGGCCCCGAGGTGTACCGCAGGCGCGCGCCGACGATGAAGTCGAGCGGCAGCTTGTAGCTCGCCACCACGATGAGGTTGTGCGGCTGGTCGAACTGGCTGGGCGCCCACACGGTGCCGCCGCGGAAGTCACGCTCGGACCGCGAGAAGCTGTAGGCCACCCACCCGAAGAAGTTCTTCGTCAGCGCGTGGCGCAGCAACACCTCGGCGCCATAGGCGCGCCCCCGCCCGAAGCTGCCGTAGCGGATGGGCAGCATGCCGCTCGAGGTGTCGCCGCCCGTCACGGCGAGCGTCTGCCGGGCCTGGTCGAAGAGGTCCTTGTAGTAGAGCTGCAGGTCGAGGCTGATGGCGTCGGTGAAGCGCACCTCGGTGCCCACCATCGCCTGGCGCGCGCCCTCTGGCTTCAGGTCCGGGTTGCCGAACTTCTGCGTGAGCAGCCCCTGCCGGTAGTCAGGCGGCTGGTGGTAGATGCCGGCGCCGCCCTTGAGCAGGAAGCGCTCGTGCGGCTGCCACAGCACCGAGAAGCGCGGATCGACCCACGCGTCTCTCATCACCGAGTTGTAGTCGCCGCGCAGGCCGGCCACGAGCTTGAGCGTGGGGTGCGGCTTCCACATCGCCTCGGCGAACAGCGCCGGCTCGAGCTGAAAGACGTTGGCCTGCTCCAACACCAGCCGCCGCGACGCGAACGGGTCAGGCACCTGCCCGATGTTGGGAATGGGCGGCGACTGAATCTCGAGCCGGTAGGGCAGGAACTGGAAGTCGAGGCCGGTGGCGAACGAGAGCCGCGCCTCGGGCACGTCGATGGTGAAGGTGTTGCGCGAGGTGAAGGGGAAGAGCTGGGAGCGCGCGAAGATGTCGGCCCCCGCCGAGAAGCCCACCGCATCGAGGCCCAGGGTGGTGCGCGTGCGGAAGTCCACGCGCTCGTGCAGCTTCGTGTCGAAGCCGAAGAGCAGCCGGTTGTACGCGATGCTGGTGCCGAAGGTGGCGCGGCCCTCGGGGTCGAGGGCGGGGTTCGGCAGCGCCGCGACGAGCTGGTCGTTCGAGCCGAAGAAGCTGACGAAGAAGCGGCTCTTGCCCTTCGGCGGCTTCCACTCGAGCCGCGCCTGGTAGTCCCAGTACCGGGGCGCCACCGTGAAGCCGACCGTGTCGGTAGCCCCGGGGATGAGGCTCAGCACCGCCGGCAGGAACGCGTCGATGTAGCTGCGCCGCGCCGACACCGCCGCCGACCAGCTCTCGTTGATGGGGAACTCGATGAGCCCCGACGCGTCGGCGATGTTGACGTCGAAGTAGCCGTGAATGCCCTTCTTCGAGGGCGTGCGGCCGGTCGCGGTGATGAGCCCCGCGATGCCGCGGCCGAACTCGGCCCCGTAGTTGCCCTGCTGGAACGTCAGCGTGTCGAGCAGGTTCGAGTTGTAGGTCGAGAAGAGCCCGCCAAAGTGGAACAAGAGCGGCACCGGCACCTCGTCCACGAAGGTGCGCGTGTCCCACGGCTTCGAGCCGCGCACGATGAGGAAGCCGAGGCCGAAGGCCGAGCGCGCCACGCCCGGCAGGTTCTGCACCACGCGAAACGCGTCGCCGTTGGTGCCGGGGATGAGGCGAATCTCTTCCTGCTTCAGGGTGACCTGCGCGACCTCTTTGCGCTCGCGCTGCCCGCGGACGATGGTCTCGTAGCCGCCGTAGACCTGCTTGCGCACGTAGTAGGTGACGTCGGTGCGCTCGCCGCCGGTGAACGTCTCGGTGGTCTCGAACTTCGTGTAGCCGGGCGCGAGCACCACCACTCGTTGGACGCCGGCCGGCACGTCTTTGAGCTCGAAGCGCCCGTCGGGCCCGCTCAGGGTCTCGAGCGCAGCCTCGCCCTCGCCGACGACGAGCTGCGCGTTGGTCAGCAGGTCTCTCGTGCCGCGCTCGCGGATGGTGCCGGCGAAGTTGACCAGGCCCGTCACGCCCGCGTCGACCGGCACCTCCACCACCTGCTGGCGGAAGAAGAACTGGTACGAGAACTGGATTCGCACCGCCGCGGGCTGGCCGTCGACCTCGGCGGGCGTGAAGCGGAACTGCCTGATGGCGGCGAGCGCCTCGCGGTCGAACGCCTCGCCGGCCGACGTCACCACGCGCGCGTCGGTCACCGCGCCGTCGGTGCCGAGGTCGATCTCCATCACCACCGTTCCGCCCACGCCGGCGTCGAGCAGCTCGGGCGGGAAGGTGGCCTCGACCTGGTGCACCAGCGTCGGCGCCTTCGTGAGCACGCCCTGGCCACCATCGCTCTGGGCGAGCGACGGCAGCCCGAGGAGCAGCGTGAGGACGACGGCAGCGCGCACGGCGACACCTGTGTAACCCGAAGGCGGCCGACGTTCACGGTGAGTGAGCAACGCCAGGCGCCCGCTTCCTTCCCGGACACGTCCCGGTCTACGTCGCCTCCCCGGCGACCCCTTCGGGGAGCTCGGAGTCGCGCTTGAGGGAACTCCGCACCGCCGTCGTCGCTCGCGCCGGGGCCGCGCCCGTCATCGGGCGGGGCGGTTCGCGCGATCGAGGCTGCCGCCTGCGGTGACCCACCCACGAGGGGCCACGTCCTGCACAGGCACGTCGTAGGCATCGACGCGCCCGGCCGACGAGGAGGCGGTGACCCACCGCGCCCGCGTCAGCACCGCCGGGCCCGACGGCGCGAAAGGCAGCGGGCACGAGAAGCGCGTCGTCCCGTCGTAGCGGACCTCGTGGAGGCCCGACAGCGGCCGGCTGCCGACCAGCACCGACTGCCGCGAGGTGACGAGGGGCTCCGAGAGGCAGGCGCCGGTGGCGCCCGGGCCGGGTGGGCTCTGCCACACCACCGGCGGCGTCGCGGGCGTCGCCAGGTCGTACATCGCGAGGAAACGCGAACAGAACGAGTTGGAGTCCGCCGAGATGAGCCGCCCGTCCGCCGCGAGCGCGTGCCGTGGGTTCCAGAAGGCCATCGCGGGGCTGGACGACACCAGGCCGGTCGCCGTGGCGCGGACGACCGACGGGTAGACGGTGAAGAGGCGGCCGCCGAACGCGCTCGCCGGGACCGCCGCGCTTCCCGTGACGTCGAGCGACCACCGCTGTGCGCCCGTGGCCGCCGCGAGCGCGATGAGCTCATGCCGCCACAGGTCCTCGTACGTGTAGACGGTGTCCTCGTCGGCGATGGTGTGTGAGAGGTACGTCGACTGGTGCTTCCACAGCAGCGTGCCGTTCGATGGCTCGAGCGCGGCGACCCACGACGTCCACGCCGCGCCGCCCTGGTTGATGCGCAGGTTGAGGAAGACGCGCGGCGGGCTACCCACCACGCCGGCAGACATCATCCAGAGCGGCACGCCCTCGGCGAGGCCCAGCGGCACCGCGAAGTCGGCCCGCGACCGCGACCACTGCAGGGTGCCGTCGACGGCTGAGCGCCCCTCGACGCGGTGACCGGCGACCTTCGTCGTCCCGGGGTCGCGCAGCAGCACCACGAGCTGCGTGTCGGAGACGAGCATGAGCGGGCTCGTCTCGACCGGGTACGTGGACCCGGGGTTGGGAACGCCGGCGCTGCGCCGGCGGAAGCGGGGAACGCCGTCGATGGTGACCGACACCAGCTCGGTCGTCGTCCCGTTGCTCTCGAGCCAGTACACGTTGCCGTTGCGGTCGGCCACGCCGGGAAAGGTGAGGGTGATGCCAGGCGCGGTGAGCGAGCTCCAGGCTGGCACGAACGGCGCCGCGGCCGGCTGAGAGCAGCGGCCCTGCTGGCACGTCCCCGCGGCCTGGCACGGACTCGCCGGCGCGCAGGCAGAGCCCTCGGGCGCCGTCACCTCTCGGCACTGGCCTGCGACGCACACCTTCGCGGTGACGCAGGTGTTCTCACCGCAGGCGGTGCCGTCGAGCACCTCCACGACGCGGCAGCCTGCGCGCGCCTCGCAGACCGCCGTCTCGCACGGGTTGGCCGGAGCCGCGCAGTGCACCGGCACGAACACGCAGCCGGTCGCCTCGTCACAGGCGTCGGTGGTGCAGGCGTCGGCGTCGTCACACCTCCGCGGCCCGCCCACACACTGGCCCTGTCGGCAGCGGCCCGCCTCCACGCAGGGCGCCGCGCACGCGGAGTCGTCAGCCGCCGCGACCTCGACGCAGGTCCCTTCCGGCGTCGGCTGCATCGCGCGGCAGGGCGCTGGCGCGGCCGGGCACGAGATGGGCGCGACCGCCGCCCCTTCGAGCCCCGCGCGGGTCACCTGCCGTTCCGCCGAGAACGTCACCTGCCCGGTGGCGTTCCCCGCGCTGGTCGGCAGGAACAGCAGCTCGAGGGTCGCTGACTCCCCACCGCCCAGCTCGAGGGCCGGGGGACCAGCGAAGGGCCCGGTCACCTCGAGCTCCACCATGCGGGTGGCCCGAGACGCATTCGTCAGCACCACCGACGCGCGGGAGACGTCACCCACCACCGCGCGGGGAAACACGACGTGCGCGGGCTCGACGGTGAGCGCGCCGCCGGCGCCGACCAGCGACGGGTCGCGGCAGGCGAACACGGCCGCCATCGACGCCAGGGCGAGGGACACACGCACGCCTGTATGACCGCTCAGCCGGTTGCGCTGTGCAAGCGAATGCGCTCGACGAGCGGCCGGTGGTGGCCGCACACTCGCTGGCCACGAGGAGGCTCCACGACATGGCGAACGACTTCGGCAGACGGCAGATCCTCTCGGCGGCGCTGGCGCTCGGCACCACCGGGTGCGGCTTCATCCTCTACCCGAACCGGCGCGGGCGGAGCGGCGGGAACATCGACATCCCCGTCCTCATCATCGATCTGCTCTGGCTCATCCCCGGTCTGTTGCCCGGCGCCATCTGCCTCATCGTCGACTTCACGACCGGCTGCATCTACCGCGGCGGTGGGCGCTCCGAGACGTCGTCACCGCCGTCGGGCTCAACGTCGCTGGTGACGATGGTGGACGTGGTGCTCGACGGTGAGGTCGTCGCGACCGGCGAGGTGCAACCGGACCGCAAAGTCGAGCTCACCTGGGCGCGGCCGGCGGACGAGGCGACGGTGCGTGAGCGCGCCCGCCTCGAGGTGCGCAGCCTCGGAGGCGCGGCCGTCGCCGACGTACGCACCCTCGTCTGACACGCCGCGACGAACGTCACCACGAGCTCACCTGGGCGCGGCCGGTGGACGAGGCGACGGTGCGTGAGCGCGCCGCCGTCGTCGACGTAAGGACCCTCGTCTGACACGCCGCGACCAACCGCACCGCGAGCTCTCCTGGGCGCGGCCGGTGGACGAGGCGACAGTGCATGAGCTCGCCCGCCTCGAGGTGCGCAGCCTGCCGTCGCCGACGTACGCACCCTCGTCTGACACGTCGCGACGAGCCGCGCGGAGTCAGTCGTGCTTGTGCTCGAGCAGCTTCTCGAGCGCGCGGGCAAACTCGTCCGCCGTGGGCACCTTCGGCTGCGGGGCGGGCCGCGGCGCGACGCTGAGCGGTTGGCCGGGCTTCAGCGGGAAGTCGTCGTAGCGGCCCGAGCCGTCGGCATCGATGAGGATGGCGTTCGTGTACGCGACGGGCAGGCCGCCGTGCAGCGGCCGCATCGAGCGGCTCGAGCCGCGCACCATCACCACGTACCAGGTGTCCTTCGCGGGGCGCACCACCACCTTCTCGGTGACGTGCAGCCGGCGCAGCTGCGTGCCCGGCACCGGCTCGACCGTCTGCATCGCGATGGCCTTCCGCTCGACCGCCCGCGCCTCGGGCCAGCTCGAGTTCGTCTCGCCGTTCACCGCCTCCCGACCCGCGGCGTGGCTGTAGACCTCGACCCGGTCCACCACGAGCCACTCGGGGCCCTGAATGTCCACGCTCAGCTCGACCGCGTCGTTCGCCGCGACCGACAACGTCTGGCCGATGCCAACGGGAGAGCCGACCGGCTGCATCGCCCCGTCGAGCTTGCGCGCCGAGACCTGCAGGTACGGGCCGTTCGAGACGAAGGCCTGCTGCGTGCGAATGGCGTCGGCGAACTGCTGCGGCTGGAAGGTGCTGGGCGTGTCGTTCGCCACCTTCGCGTACGTGCGGCAGTAGCCCGGGTCGTCGCTGAACGGCTTGTGCGTGTCCGACACGCCGGTGGCGGTGCGCACGGTGCCCCGCGAGAGGAACGTCATCCAGTCGTTCATCACCGCGTTGCTCGGGCCCAGCCCGTTGGCCGACTCGATGGCGTCGAAGCCGTCGCCGAAGAGCTTCGTGTTGCTGGCGGTCGCGTCGCTGGCGGGCTCCATGCCGAACGCCGCAGGGTCGCTGTGAGTGGCGAGCGTCGCGGTGTCGACGCGAAGCTGAGACAACACGCCGCTGCCGCCGCGCGGGTGGTTGAGCTGCACGACCGCGCCGGGGTGCTCGGCTTTGATGCCCGAGAAGATCTGCGGCATGCGCAGCGACGGCCCGTCTTCGCCGCCTGCGTGGTCGAACGCGCCGCCGTTGGGCAGGTCGGGGTTCCGCTTGAGCGGGAAGGTGTTGAAGTGGCCGTACGAGAAGGTCGTCACCTCCTCGCCGATCATCGTGCCCATCAACTGCTCGGCGCCGAGCGCGCGCACCACCGGAGCGAAGTCGGTGATGACCTCGTGGTCGGTCGAGAGCAGTACGTCGACGCCCTCGGCGAGGAAGTTGGCCGCACGGAGTTCGTTGAGCACCGCGCTGTCCGAGCTGGCCACCGCGTGCACGTGCAGGTCCGCCGAGATCCACCCCGGGGTGTCCACGACGCGGCCGATGGTGGCCGAGAGCGACGCGTCGGCGGTGCGCAGATCGACCGGCTGGCCGCGCGTGGGCCAGGTGTCGGGCCAGGTGCTGAACTCGGGCCCGCGAGAGACCACCACGTCGTACTGCCCGGGCGGCAGCGTCAGCACGAGCTGCCCGGACACCGGCACGAAGCCCACGAGCGCGGCGCCCATGCCCGGCTTGTCAATCAGCAGGTGCTGCTTCCAGGTGTCGGGGCTGAAGTCGCACGGGGTGGACTGGCAGAACACCGTCACCTTCGCAGGCGAGGGCGCGTTGCTCGGGTCCTTCACGGTGACGGTGAGGCGGCGGCCGGTGCCCTGCGCGAGCGCGACCTGGGTCGTCTGGCCGGCGGTGATGGTGAAGGTGGTGGGCGCGCCGATGGTGAAGCCCTCCTTCGACGCGGTGGCGCGGTACTCGCCGGGCTCGAGGGTGAGCTTCGTCTTGCCGTCGGCGCCGGTGACGGCGAGCGTCGTCATCAGCCCCGACGAGGTCTCGGTGATGCTCACGCGCGCCTCGCCGGCCGGCGCCACCGTGAGCTCGGCGCTGCCGGTCGTGGCGCCCTCGGTGGCCAGCACCACGTCGCTCACGCCGGCGATGTCCTTCGCGATGATGAAGTCGCGCACGAAGTGGCGCTTCTCCTTCGCGAGGATGTTGAAGGACCCGGGCCGAACGGCCGCCTCCTTGTCGAACCACGCGAGGATGCCCTGCAGGCTCTCGCCCTCGAGGAAGGTGCCCACGACGCCGCCGTAGCCGATGACGGCGTTCGTCTTCGCGGGCTTCGTCGGGTCCTTCAGCGTCATGGTGCGCAGGGCGTAGGCGACGCCGTCACCCTGCGTGGCGATCCACTTCGACTTCTGCGCGAGGCAGTTGGTGTCGTCGAGCTTGCTGGTGCCGATGCCGTTGTGACAGCCGCCCGGGTTGAAGAGCTCGAACGCGCCCACATCCATCAGCTCGATGAGCGGCAGGCGCAGCGTCGCGTCGGAGTCGTTGCAGATGGCCGACAGCATGCGCACGCGCGACTCGCCCGGCGAGAGCACGAAGTACGTCGTCAGGCGCGCGTTCACCGGGACCGACGGGTCGACGACGGGCTCGACGGGCAGGCCGGCCACGTTGTTGAGCAAGAGCTTCAGGTTGAGCAGGTCGTGGGCCACGTCCTTGCCCGAGGCGGCGACGACGGCGGGGCCTCCCGAGCTGCCGTCGCTCAGCACCTCGACGTCGGTGACCGACGAGAAGCGGCCCAGTGAGTAGAAGAGCCCCATGCGGCCGAAGGCGTCGCGCCCGCCCTGGCCCTCGGGGCGCACGAGGTCGGCGTCGACGATGTTGCCGCCCGAGAGGATGGGGCCGACCGTGCGGCCGGGCTGCTCGACGATGACGCGCACCTTGTCGTTCTGCAGCAGCACGTCACCGACGCGCCCCTGGGCGTTGGAGCCGCCGATCAACTGCGCCGCCGATTCCACCGTCTTCGCCGAGGCGCCCGAGCCTTCCCATGAGAACAACCCGGTGGACTTGAGATCGACCTCGCAGCGGCGGGGGTTGGTGGGGCCGCCGCCTCCTCCGGGCTTCGGGCACGAGGTGAGCAGCAGGACGGCGACGGCGACGACGGTGAGGCGGGTGTGTTGCATGCGCGTGACAAAGCCCAGCCACGCCCGCGGGACAAGGTGGGGTCCGGGAACCTGCTGATGCGTCGGGTCAGACGAGGCGCGCCGCGCGTCCCCGTTCTCCTGGCAGGGGAGCAGGTCGCGCGGTGAACGAGCCTGGAGCGGCGAGGTCACCCGTTACAGACACGCCCCGCTGAAACAGGGCGCGCCTGCACAGCACGACAGTCCCGGTTCGCAGGCGCTGCCTCGAGGCGCGCAGGTGTTCGCCGCCCTCGTTCCCGTGCGGACGCCGTAGAACACCTGCGCCCGGTTGAGGTCCACGCTCACCACGTCGAGCGCGCCGTCTCCGTCGAGATCGCCCACCGCCACCCGGTGCGCCTGGTCCCCCGTCGGAAGCGCGAGGCGCCGCTCGAACTCCCCCTGCCCGTCGTTGAAGAGCACGTGCAGGCGTTCGCCACGGTGGTCGGCGACGACGAGGTCGTGGTGGCCATCGGCATCGAGGTCGGCTGCCTCGACGTCGGTCGGTTCGACGCCGACGGACAGCTCACGCCAGCGCCGCCCGAGGGCATCGTGAAGCACGAGCACCATCGGTCCCTCACCCCAGCTCGTGACCGCGAGGTCGATGGGCCCCTGGTGGTCGAGGTCGATCGCCGTCATCGCGCCAAGGCCGCCTCGAAGGGCGAGGCGCTCGGCTGCCGCGAAGCCTCCGCGGCCGTCACCCCGGCGAAAGGCCAGCCCTCCGTGCACCTGACCGACGAGATCGACGGCGCCGTCTCCGTCGAAATCGGCGATGGCCGGGTCGCTCGGCTGCGCAAAGCCATCGACGGCGCGCGCCTCGAACCCGCCATCTCCGAGCGATCGCGCGATGGTGACGACGTTGTCGCTGCCGTTGCCGACGACGAGGTCGAGGCGGCCGTCGCCGTCGAGATCGCGCAGCTGCACCGAGACCGGCCCCACGCCCGTGGGCCATTTGCCGAGAAAGCGCGGACCCCGCGAGGTTCCAGCGAAGACGCCCACCGTGCCCTCGAAGTCGTAGGGGACCGCGAGCTCTGGAAAGCCGTCGGCGTCGAGATCGGCGGCGGCGAGACCAAACGCCTCGCCGTGCGACGGGAACGAGGCAACCTCAAACCGCCGTTCATCCTCGTTGAAGAGCACCTGCAGTGAAGAATGACCCGCGATGACCACGTCGAGACGGCCGTCGCCGTTCAGGTCGGTGAGCGCGAGCTCCGACGCCCCGTCTGCGGTCGGCAGCAGGATCGGACTCTCTGCACCCCAGCCAGGTGCCATGGACGCGGGGGGCGGGTCCGGCGTGTACCGCCGATCCGGCTCGATGGAGGTTCTCGGGTGGCTCGGCCCGGGTGACGGGGCGAGGGGCCGATCGGCACAGGCAGCGAGGAGGGGAACGGAGAGGAACAGAGAGCGCATGCGGGCCCTCCAACGGGCGGCGCGGTCTGCCGATCTACCCAGGCGAGCGGTGGGGTGCCGATCGTGCGTCAGGTCACAGCCCTGGAGCAGGCGTCGGAACCAGCGGCAGTGGGGGTGGAGCCGTCGGCTCAGGCGCCGCTCCGTCCGCGGTCAGGCTCTCGGGCAGGGGTGGGCTCGTCAGCGAGTTGGTGACCGCGTTCTTCGAGGTGAGCCACGTCCACAGGCCCCAGACGAAGAGGCCCGCCCCGACGGCCGTCATGCCGCCCATGGTGCCCAGCAGCAGGCCGCAGCTCGACGAGCCCGACGCGCCGCTCGCGCACATGGACCCGAGGACGACGAGGTCGAGCGCGCCCGAACCACCGAGAATGCCGCCGACCACCGCGAGCACGTTGCCCGGGTGGTCGATGTCGCCGATGTCGGCCCGCTTCACGACCGTGTCGACGCCGTACTGTGACTGCAGCAGCAGGTGGCGCTGATCGCCGCCGGTGATGAACGCCTCGGTCTGGCGGCCGTCGCGGGTCGTGATGGTGGCGGTGGCTGCGCACCCGGACACGGCGACCAGCACGACGAACACGGGAGCGCCACGCATGGGCCCGCAGTCTGCCCGTGGACGTCGCAGCGCGCCACGCGAAGTCGCTTCACTCCCGTGGCACCCCCAGCCACACTCCGCGCGCAGCCACGCACAGGGGAGCTCCATGAAGAAGATCGCCGTGCTGACCTCGGGTGGTGACTCGCCGGGCATGAACGCCGCCATTCGCGCCATCACCAAGCTCGCCGCGTCGAAGGGTGTCCAGGTCTTCGGCGTGCTCGAGGGCTACGAGGGGTTGATGGACGGGAACTTCCGCGAGCTGACGAAGGTGCTCTCGGACGGCTCGGTGGTGGTGGACGTCGAGGTCGACGCAGCGGGCGGGCAGGGCGGCACCATCATCGGCTCGGCCCGGAGCGCCCGCTTTCGGGAGGACGACGGCCGCGCCCAGGCCAACATGCAGATGGTGAAGCACGGCCTCGAGGGGCTCGTCGTCATCGGCGGCAACGGCTCGCTCACCGGCGCGCACATCTTCGCGGGCGAGTCGGGGCTGCCCGTCATCGGCATTCCCGGCTCCATCGACAACGACATCGGCTGCACCGCGCTCGCGCTCGGCGTCGACACCGCGCTCAACACCATCGTGCACGCCTGCGACAACATCTCGGACACGGCGCGGGCGCACAAACGGGCCTTCGTCGTCGAGGTGATGGGACGCGACTGCGGCTACCTCGCGATGGCGAGCGCGGTGGCGCTGGCGGCCGACGCGGTGATGATCCGCGAGCAGGGCAAGAGCGAGGAGCAGCTCGTCGAGGACCTGTCGAACGTCATCCGCACGGGCTACGGGCGCGGCAAGCGCCGCATCCTCGTCATCAAGGCCGAGGGCGTACAGGTGCCGTGCACGCGGCTGGTGCGCCTCACCGAAGACGCCATGCGCGCCGACATGCCGAACGTCGAGATCCGCGCGACCGTGCTCGGGCACGTGGTGCGGGGCGGCAACCCCAGCTACCAGGACCGCGCCATCGCCGGGCGCCTGGGCTTCGGGGCGGTGGGCTCGCTCTTGCGCGGCGTCTCGGACGCGATGGTGGCGTGGCTGCCGCCGGTGCCGGGAGGCCAGCCCACCGAGGACTCGTCGGTGGTGCTCTTCCCCCTCGACCGGGTGCTGAGTGAGACGGCCGCCATCATCGACGGCACCAGCCCGGTGACGCAGCGGCGCCTCGCCCTGATGGAGCGGGCCTCGGGCGTGCTGGCGCTGTGATCCCGATGCTCGCGGCATGACGCTGCGTCGCCCACTCCTTCGGGGACTAGCTCGAGTCCTGCACGAGCCCAACGATGGCCGGCGGTCTGCTCGTCACCTCTCGGACAGCGAGAGCAACGCGCTCAGGCCACTGCCCTCGACGACGCCGTACGGCGCAGGCCGGCGGCCCTGCCGATACGTCGAGCCGTCCTCCAGCAGCCCCGCGCGCTGCCGGCCCTGGAGTGCTCTCGACCGAGACCCACGAGGCACAGCCACCCAGGTCAGTGACCGAGCGAGGCGAGGGCGTAGAGCACGGCGAGACCGGCGAGGAAGCACGTGAAGTGCACCACGCTCGGCCCGAGCGCGTGCCCCCTGTTCACCTCGGGCACGAGGTCAGAAGCGCCGATGTAGAGGAAGTTCCCGGCGGCGAGAGGCACCAGCCAACCGACCTCGAAGCGGCTGGACGCGGCATAGGCGACGAGACCGCCGGCGAGGAAGGTCGAGCTCGACACGAGGTTGAGGAGCAGCGCGCTTCGCTTCTTCCACCCTCCGTGGACCAACACGGCGAAGTCGCCGAGCTCCTGAGGCAGCTCATGCGCGGCGGCCGCGAGCCAGGCGGCGATCCCGAGCCGAACGTCGACGAGGAACACGCCGGCGATCGCCAGCCCGCCAAGGAAGTTGTGCACCGCATCGCCGATGAGCACGAGGTATGTCAGCGGTTCCCGGCAGTGCGCGCTCGCGCGATGGCAGTGATGCCAGTGAAGGAACTGCTCGAGGGCGAAGAAGAGGGCGAAGCCAGCGGCAGTCCACGCGAACGCCATCAGCGGTGAGCGCCCGACGAGCGACGCGGGGAGCATTTGGAAGAGCGCACCCCCGACCATCGACCCGGCGGCGAGGCGACGAGGGGGAGCAGGAGCCTCTGGAGCGTCGACTCGCGCAGCATCAGCGTGACGCTGCCCACGAGCGCGATGGCGCTCATGACGACCCCGCTGAGGACGATCCACAGCAGCACCGTCATGGAGGTCCCCCACGCGCTGGCGCAGCGCCCGCAGCCACGCCTGAGGCGTCGTCGTCCGCCCCACGCCTTCGCTGGGACAGCATTCGCGATGACCCGATGTGGAGCGCCTCGGACTCGGGGACGGTGGTGAATGGCAGCATCGTCCCGACCTTGTACTCGTCGTCGAGCGCCTCGTGGAGCGGCACTCGGCTCGAGTCAGCACCGACCTGATCCGGCCGCGATGGTCGCCTGAGCGTCGCGCAAGACGAGGGGCATGCTGGGGCTCAGAACCCTCGGACGGTGGCGATCCTCTGGCGAGCACGCTGAGCACGGAGGCGCAGCCGCTGATGCGCGCCGCCCGGGAACGCCGTTGAAGGTCCCGGCGGTGTCGAGCGTTGCGCACCGGGACCGCCGCCATCATCGACGACACCAGCCCGGTGACGCAGCGGCGCCTCGCCCTGATGGAGCAGCGTGCTGGCGCTGTGAGTTGACGCGCGCGCGCCGCCGCTGCTGAGGTGGCGCCGTGATCTGGCGAGTGGTCCCTGGCGTGTTGCTCCTCGCGGGCTGTGCTGGCCGGGAACGGCTGTGCGACCCGGTCATCGAGGCGCCAGCGCGTGCGACGACGTCCATCGGCTCGTCGCTCGACGTGCTCGTCCGCTTCGTCAACGGCAGCGCGAAAGCCGTACACGTCTCGCAGCTGGAACTCTCGACCGACGAGGAGCTCTCGTTCGCGTCAGGGGACCGCGAGCTCTCCGTGCCGTCAGGGACCTGCGAGAGCCCTGGTGAGCGGCTCGTCACGCTGCGCTTCACGCCCACGAGGGTCGGCGCGCGGACGGAGCGCCTCACCGCGCTGCTCGACGACACGCCTGGCGCGGTCTCCATCCAGCTCATCGCGGTCGGCCCCCAGCTCGACGCGACGAAGGTGGTGAACTTCGGGCCGGTGGGCCTGCTGCCGGCCGGCTCCCGGACCCTCGAGGTGCGCAACGTCGGCACCGTGGACACGTCGCTCGAGGTGCGGGTCGAGCAGGTGCGCGCAGCGAGCGCATCGACCCGCTCCGACGAGCTCTGCGTCGGCGTCCTCCAGGGAGGCCGGTGCGAGGGAGCCGGACCGGTGCCCTTGCGTCGCGCCGCGACGATGCCGCTGCGGCTCGTGCCAGCGAGCGCCGGGCAGAAGGCCTGGGATGTCGAGCTGAGCGCCGGAGCGCAGCGGGCCGTCGTGCGCGTCCTGGCGACAGTCGTGGACACCTCGGGGTGTGTGATGCGCGCGCCCCCACCAGTGGACTTCGGCTTGCCGGTGCCCCCGGAGCGGGCACGCCGTCAGGTGCACCTCGAGAACACGGGCTCGACGTCGTGTCTGGTGGACGACGCGCGGACAACAGACCCGCAGTTCGTGGTCACGCGAGCGCCGTCCAACGTCGTCATCGTGCAGCCGGGTGAGGTGCTCTCGCTCGACGTCGAGCTCGCCCTGAACAGCGTACGGAGCACCACGGCAACGCTGCGGGTCGACCTCGCCCGACACGACTCGCGCGCACCCGCGTCAGTGGACGTCACGCTCGAGGCGAAAGGGGCATCGGCCGCGTGTCTGCGTGGAGCACCCGAGCAGCTCGACTTCGGCACCTGGCGCATAGATTGCCGCTCGAGCGAGCGCCGGTTCGACCTGTTCAACGTGTGCGAACGACCCGTCATCTTCTCGTCAATGACTGTCGAGGCGCCGTTCGAGCTCACGTCCGTGCCAGCTCCGGGAACTGCGATTCTGCCCGCGCGGTCGGTGGTCGCCGCAGCTCGGGTGACCTCGCTGAGTGGCGTGGGCTCCGTGTCTGGCGCGGTGCGGATCGAGGTCGACGACGGCAGCATGTCGGCGGTGGGGCTGACCGTCCGCGGCGAGCCGCCCTCGTTCCAGAGCGACACCTTCCGCTTCGAACACCGGCCGCAGGTGGACGTGGTGCTGGTGCTGGATGACTCACCGTCGTTCGCGATGCATCACGGGCGCGTCCGGGCCGAGCTCGACCGCCTGGCTGAGCACCTGGGGCGCGAGACGAACGCGAGGATCGCCGTCACCACGACCGACGTGACCGCCACGGGGCCTCAGGGACGGTTCCGGTCGCTCGACGGTGGCGTCCGGTGGGCGTCGCCCGCGACGGCGGCGGGCCGGGCGGACTTCGCCGCGTTGAGCGCGCTCACGACGAGCGGCGCCGAGCACCAGTCGTGCCTCGAGGCGGCGGCGCGCTCCGTCACGGCTCCGCTCTCATCGGACCCGACCGCGAACGGAGGCTTCCGACGACCGCCGGCTCCGCTCAGCCTGATCTGCGTGACGGATGACGCGGAGTACACGGCGACACCCGTCACTTGGCGGGCTGCGCTGGCAGGGCTCGACGGCGGACTGGTGACGTACTCGGTGGTGGGGCCCTTCAGCGCCAACTGCCCTGTCGATGCGCCCGACCTCGATGGTCGCCATGCCTCCACTGCCCGTGCATTGTCCGGCGCGACCGCCGATATCTGCGGACCCTGGGACTCGTTCTACGGAGTGGGTCTGGGCAGCTTTGGCTACCGGAAGATGTTCTTTCTCTCCTCGACTCCGCAGGTCCAGCACCCCACGTTCGTCGTCACCATCGACGGAGTGGTGGTGCCAGCGACCAGCTCCTCCGGTGTGCAGAACTGGCGCTACGACGCCGCGACCAACGCCATCATCATCAGCGACGCGATCGTCGAGGCCGAGCCTGACGTGCTGATCGTCACCTACCAGACGGCCTGCTGACCGGTTCGCCGGCACCAGCGAAGCTATGCTCGTCACGTGAAGCTGCGCGTCGCCCAGCAGGTGAAGGACACCGAGGCCGAAGGGCCGGGTGTTCGCTACGCCGTCTGGGTGCAGGGCTGCTCGCTCCGCTGCCCGGGCTGCTGCAACCCCGAGATGTTCGTCCACGGGAAGGGCGGCGTGGAGCTCGAGCCGGCCGCGCTCGCCGCCGAGGTGCTCGCGACGCCGGGCATCGAGGGCCTGTCGGTGCTCGGAGGCGAGCCCTTCGAGCAGCCCGAAGGCGTCGCCGAGCTGTGCCGCCTCGTGAAGGCCGCCGGCAAGACGGTGATGGTCTACTCCGGCTACACGCTCGACGAGCTACGCGCGCTGGTGAAGACCACGCCCGCGGTCCAGGCCGTGCTCGACACCGCCGACCTGCTGCTCGACGGCCGCTACGACGCCACGAAGCCCGAGACGACGCGCCGGTGGGTGGGCTCCACCAATCAGACGCTGCACTTCTTCACCGACGCCTACCGCCCCGACGACCCGCGGTTCTGGACGTCGAACACCGTCGAGCTGCGCCTCGAGCGCGGCAAGCTGACCATCAACGGCTGGCCCGCGCCGGCCGACCTGCTGCGCGCGCGATGAGCGGTCGCCGCACCGTCACGCCTTCCGTGGCCGCAGCGCGCAGCCGGCCGTCGTGCGCGTCCGGCCGTCGTGCGCGTCCGGCGGTCGTTGCGACCCCACGGCCCGCGCCGTGGGTACCTCGAGGTGTGCGACGCGCGCGCGCCCAACAGTGAATTGAGGCCTCCGGTGCCGTCCGCTCGGCCCCGGGACGACACCCGCGAGCGCAGCGCATCTTCGCGCAAGAGGACGTGTTTCTGCGAAGCTGCCCTCGCATGTCCGTCGCCCGCGTCACCCACGCCGAAGCCAACCTGCTCACGCTCGCGCGCTGCGTGGTGGGGAGTGGACCGGCGCCCGAGCTGACGCGCCTGCTGCTCGTGAGCGTCGCGCCGCCAACGAAGCTGGGGCCCACGTCGGCGGCGCTGCTCGAAGACACCCTCGCGCGCGGCGTCGCGTTCGCCATGCTGCAGGAAGGCGGGTGGACGAACGAGGTCGACGGCCGCCTCTGGAGCCACCCGCTGCCACCGCTGCACTTCACCGCGAACACCGTCAGGCTGTTGCAGTGGGCGCTGCGCCTCCCGCTCGCCGAGCCTGAGGTCGTCGCGCTCAAGTTCGACGGCCGCCTGACACCCGCCGAGGAGGTGTTCGCCGCGCTGCTGCTCGAGCGCGCGCGGGGCACGGCGGCCGAGGCGACACTGATGAGCCAGGCGGTGCTGCGCGAGTTGCCCCTCGTTCAGCTCATGCACGCCGCGACCCTGGGCCGCGTGGGTGCGCTCACGGTGTCGCCCCTCACGAAGGCCCACCTGCCGTGGGTGCGTGGGCTGCTCGACCTGCTCGGCGACACCTGGCTCTCAGCCGAGCTGCTCAAGCCCCAGCTCGCGCAGCCGAAGATCCTCGCCCGTGTCGGCCGCGCGCAGAGCGACGTCGCGGCGTCGTTCCTCGACGTGGTGGACGCGCAGCAGCACCGGCACCTCGCGCGGTTCTTCATCGACGCGGCCGCGGCCTGGCTCGCGACGCGCTCGGGCGTGAACGACCTCGTCGCGCTCGACCCCGAGTCACCGCTGCGTGAACGCGGCGAGGCGCGGCAGCAGGCCGGCGCGCTGTGGCGCGTGCTGGAGCGCCTCGAGCAGTGGGATCAGCAGCACCGCGGCACCCGCTTCATCGACGACGGCTACGACGTCGCCCAGGCTCTGGTGAAGGACTGGGAGCGGCTGGGTCCCAACGGCTTCGCCGCCGCGCGCAGGCTCGTCGCCGAGCTCGAGTCGCTACCGACCTGACGAGCCCGCCGAAGGCAGCTTCCGAGACTGCAGCAACCGACAGCGGAACGTCGAGTTCCAGCGTCGCTCGCTGATGCGCCGCACCGTCACCTCCACGACCTGGAACGTGAGCTCCAACCGCCCCTCCGGTAACGACAGGGGCGCCTCCCACTCGACGCGAGAGGCGTGGTGCATGGGCAGCTTCAGCGCCGGGGGCGCGAGCTGGCTCGGGAGCGCGTCGCGGCTCGTCTCGATTACATAGACGACGCCTTCCTCGAGCCCCCCTGCGAAGGGCTGCGGCGCCCCGCCATCGGCCACCAGCAACACCATGCTCAACAGCTCCGCGACCATCGCATCGCCTCACACGCGCCGGTCATGGGTCGAACCCGAGGTCGGGGTATGACGCCTTGATGACCTCGCGCACCGCCTCGAGCTGACACTCGAGGAACTCCTCGTTCTCTTCGTGGCGGCCGTACTTCTCGCCCCACCAGGTGTTGACGGTGCCGCCGAAGAGGAACGTCTGGAACATCGCCTCGCCCGCGAACGCCGGGTGCTCGACGCGTCGCGCGCACATGTACAGCCGCGCCTTCATCTCGCAGGGGAAGAAGCTGTTCAGCTCGGGCAGCTCCTTGCCCAGCGGCGTGGGGAAGCCGAACGCGCCCTGCCACAGGAAGGAATACGGGCCGCGTGACTCGAGCGCTGCGTCGCCGGGCTTCCCCGAGACGTACGCGCTCACCATCTTCGCCTTGTCGATGGTCAGCACGTCCCACGCGCGGTCGGCGATGGTGATGCCGCGCTTCTTCACGTCCACCGTCGCGCCGTCGAGCGTGTTGTTCGGCGCGATGGCGCTCTCGGGCACGCCGTAGAGCCAGTTCGAGAAGTAGTTCCAGTCGCTCTTCCCGATGCGCAGGACGTCGTCCTTCACCACCTCGCCGTTCTCGTCGTAGCCGAAGGGGCTGGGGCGGTCGGCCACCTTCACATCGAGCTGGTAGTAGCCGAAGAAGACGTTGAACCAGCGGCTGCGCGGGTCGCCGTAGAGGCCGACGCGGCACGCTCCCTGCGGCGCGCCGCACGAGAAGCAGACGTTGAAGAGCAGCGGCGGGTAGTCCTTGAAGAAGACCTCGTCGACCTTGTGGCCCACGTTCGCTGGCGCCGCCTGCTGCCGGTCGACGTTGATCTCGAGCACGAACGGCACGCCCTCGGAGCGGCCGAAGCGGTGATCGTCCACCACCGCCGTCGGCACCGTCACGTGCCCGTCGATGTCGCCGGTGAGCGGCAGCCCCTCGAGCACCGAGTCGAGCCATCCCGCGCTCTTCGTCGCGAAGGCGAGGCGCGTCTTCGCCCGCCAGAAGGCGTCGTCGGCGCGCGTGGGCTGCGTCGCCTGGTCCTTCAAGCGTGCACATCGCTCGAGGGCGCGCTTCGACGCCTCGGGGGTCGCCACCGGCCAGGTCATCGTCATTTGAGCTTCACCTTCGCGCGCACGCCCGTGGCGAGCCGCAGCGCCGACGCGAGCTGTCTGGCCCCCTCCGCCGAGGCCCTCGGGAGGTCGGCTGGCGTCTTCGCCTCCTCCCGCACATGCTCGAGCACCCGGCCGTCGCGCTCGAAGGTGATGGCGAGGTCCACCACGTAGCCGCCGTCACGCTTCGTGAGCGACCCCGACACGCTCGCGCTTCGCTTCACGTCGGTCTTCGTCACCACGCCATAGCCCTGGCCCTCGAGCTCCTTCTTCACCGCCGCCTGCACGGCCTCGGCGTCGGCCGCCGTCGCCCCCGTCACCTCGGGCTTCGGCACGGCGATGGTGAGGCCCTGCGCGGGCGGCGCGGTGAGGCAGAGCGCGAGCACGGCGTGCAGCATTCCGGCGAATGGAACGTCGTGCGGTGCCGAAATGCAAGGTCGCCCTCGCGCCCGCCGCGTCGGGCAGGCCGTTCAGCTTCGCGCGTGGCTCTCGTCCGACAGGTGTGCTCCGCTACCCGTCATGAGTCGCGCCTACCGGATCTCCATCAAAGAGTCGCTCTCGCAGCACGTCCAGGTCGAGGACGGCGTGAGCTCCACCCTCGAGCTGCTGCCGATCCTCCAGAAGGACCGCATGAGCGCGCTCCTCGGCGCCGAGCTCGAGGGCCGCGGCTTCACCCGGAAGGGCAACACCGCCAGCCGCAAGGAGAAGAACGGCGTCGAGGTCGAGGTCGACCTCGAGACCGGCCAGGTGTCGGCGACCGCCGAGGGGCACCAGGACGTGAAGCTCGAGACCGAGCGCACCGCCGTCGTCGACCAGAACCACAAGGACGAGCGCGAGGCGTCGCTGCGCCGGGTCGCCCAGGAGGCCCTCAAGCGCGAGGCGAAGAGCGAAGAGGAGGCCCTGCGGAAGAAGGTGACGCAGCAGCTCGAGGGCACGCTCAAGGACCTCAAGGAAGAGCTCGACGGCGTGGTGAACCGCGTCACCGCCACTGCCCTCAAGACCCGCGCGGCCGAGCTCGGCCAGGTCGAAGAGGTGCACGAGGACGCCAACGGCGGTCTCACCATCAAGGTGCGCGTCTGACGTTCCCCCCGGAGCCCGTTCGTGTCTCTGCTCGTCCCTGAAGATCAGCTCCCCGTCGAGCTCACGCCCTTCGCTGCCGTCGAGGCCGCGTACCCGGCCGAGATCGCGCGCATCACCGAGGCCCTGCGCAGCGGCCTGCCCACGCTCGTCGAGTGCGAGAAGGAGCTCACGCCCTACCTCTACAAGGCCGTGCGCGACCGCCTGAAGAAGGAGGGCCGCTCGTTCCTCTACCTCGACGGCCGGCCCATTCCCGAGCTGCCGCCGCTGCAGCCCGGCATGGGCCTCGTCGGCACCATCGTCTTCTACCTGCGCGAGGCGGTGCGCGGCGTCGCCAACGAGCGCGTGCTCGTGCTGCCGCACCTCGACCTGCTCACCACCAGCGTGGGCGGCCTCACCAGCGAGGCGCGCGAGGTCATTCCCCTGCTGTACGAGAACCCCGAGCTCGTCTTCCTCGGCTTCAAGGACCCGTCGTTCCCCCTGCCGAAGGTGATCGAGAACCTGTTCCCCCGGCAGGAGCACCTGCTCGGCGTGCCCCGCGACCGCCTGCGCTTCCTCGTCACCCAGCGCGAGTCCCGTAAGCTCTCGAACGCCCGCGCGCTCAAGGGCTACCAGCTCTACAAGCACGTCTCGGGCGTGAACGCGGTGCGCCTGCGGCGGCTGCTCTCGACGCTCACCGGCGAGGACTACCCGAGCGACCCCAGGCCCGCCGAGCGCCAGCTGCGCCAGGCCACCCTCGTCGGGCAGCTCACTCTGCCGGACATCGACCTCGAGAAGGACGTCGGCGGCTACGCCAAGGTGAAGGAGCGCCTGTCGAAGGAGATCCTCGACGTGCTCGCCCTGAAGGACGCGGCGGCCGACGAGGCGACGATGAAGAACATCGAGGGCCTCATCCCGCGCGGCATGATCTTCTGGGGCCCGCCCGGCACCGGCAAGACGCTCTTCGCGAAGGCCATGGCGACCTCGCTGGGCGCCGCGGTGACGGTGGTGAGCGGCCCCGAGCTCAAGTCGAAGTGGGTCGGCGAGTCGGAGGAGAACCTGCGGCAGGTCTTCACGCGCGCGCGGCAGGCGGCGCCGGCCATCATCGTCTTCGACGAGCTCGACTCGTTCGCCACGGCGCGCGGCACCTACCAGGGCTCGGGCGTCGAGCACTCGATGGTGAACCAGCTGCTCACCGAGATGGACGGCTTCCGGAAGGACGAGCTCGTCTTCGTCGTCGGCACCACGAACTTCGTCGAGTCGCTCGACCCGGCGCTGCTGCGCCCCGGCCGCTTCGAGTTCCACCTGCACATTCCCTACCCGAACGCGGAAGACCGGCGCGCCATCATCGGCATCTACGACCGCAAGCTGGCGCTCAACCTCGCGCCGCGCGGCCTCGAGTGGCTGGTGAAGAAGACCGGCGAGTTCGTCGAGGGCACCGGCTCGCTGTACTCCGGCGACCACATTCAAGCGCTCTGCCGGGCCATCGCGCGCCTGCGGCTGCGCGAGAAGCTCACCACGCCGACCGACGTCGAGGACATCGAGCGCACCATCGCGGGCATGGTCGACCGCATGAAGCTGACGCCGAAGGAGGAGCGCGTGGTGGCCACCCACGAGGCCGGCCACGCCGTCGTGTCGCTCTTCTGCCCGACGTCGGCGCCCATCGAGCGCATGTCGATTCAAGGCGACTTCACCGCCGGCTACGTGCGGCACGCCGAGCGCACGCACCAGCGCGTGATGACCATCGGCCAGCTGCTCGACGACGTCTGCGTGCTCTTCGGCGGGCGCGAGGCCGAGCAGCTCTTCTTCGACGACGTCTCGTGGGGCTACGGCAACGACCTGTCACGGGCTACCGACATCGCGCGGGCGCTGGTCGAGGACTACGGGCTCGCCGGCGAGGTCGTGGGCATGCGGCGCGTCGAGGTGTCGAGCGAAGACCCGGTGTCCGAGGTGACGAAGGCCGCGCTCGACAGGGCCATCGCCGAGATCCTCGAGGCCCAGCGCAAGCGGGCGCGCGACATCCTCACCGCGAACAAGGCGCTGGTGACGTCGCTGCGCGACCTGCTCATCGAGAAGAAGGTGCTCGACGCATCGGCGCTCGCCTCGCTCTTGCCCGCCGTGCCCAAGAAAGACCCCGTCGCTTCGGAGCGTTGACACCAATGGCCACCATGACGCTGCGGCTCGAGATCGACCCGGTGACGAAGAAGAAGAACGTGTGGGTGAAGCTCGACAGCGACTCCGACGCGCTGCCGATGGAGCACGAGGAGCAGCACAAGCGGCTCGTCGAGGCGCTCATCGCCGGCGGCACCGTGAAGCCCGAAGAGCTGGGCACCATCTCGATCTCGCGCGAAGGGCAAGGCGCCGCCGTCACCGAGAAGCCCAACGAGAACCCGGGCCAGCGCGAGGGCGTGACGAACAAGGGCTGACCGATGGCCACGCTCGAGTACGACCTCGCTGCCTTCAAGCGCGACCTCACGAACCTGTTCCGCCTGCCGACGGGCGACCGGCTCTCGCTGAACCAGTTCTACGTCGAGGCGCAGACCGTGATGCGGCGCGCGAAGGACGCGGGCCTCGACGTGCCGCCCGTGGTGACCGAGTGGCTCGCCGGGGCTGATCAGCGCGCGAAGGACCCGCTGCTCTCGGCGACGCAGAACGCCGAGCTGGTGAAGTGGCTACAGGCCTCGTGAGCGGAGTCGCCGTTCACTCGAGCAGGTTGGTGAACGGCTTCCGCGATTTCCAGCGGTAGGTGCGGAAGTCACGGCGGTCTGTCGAGAGGATCCGCCCGTGTCCAAGCTCCTCGGCGAGGAGGACGAGCGAGGCGTCGGCCAGGTCCATCGGGAGCTCGGCGTACTGGGTCATCAGCCGCTCGAGGCGGGGCCAGTGGGTCGGGTCAAGTCCGAAGACCGAGAACGCTCCAGCCCGTGCGCTCGCGACGAAGGCCATCAGCGCGGCGTGACCGAGCCGCGTGACGAGGAGGTGGCTGGTCTCCGTGACGACCGGCCAGGTGGTGATGAGCGGCTCGCGGAGCCTGGACGCGGTCGTGCGCGCGCGTTGGTGATCGCGATCGCGGCCGTTCGCGATGGTGAGGAAGAAGCCGGTGTCGGCGATAATCACGTCTTCTTCCGCAGCGAGTCCTTCAGGTACTTCTTCGAGTTGCGCGCGAGATCGGCCGGGCCCTTCGCGACGCCGACGAAGCCGCACTCCTCGAAGGTGCTGATCGCCGTCTTCGTCCGCGTGTTCGCGACCCAGGCATCGAGCGCCTCCTCGATGATGGCCGTGAGGGTCTGCCCGGTCTTCCGCCGGAGCGCTTCGAGTTCTGCGGCGAGCTCGTCGTCGAGCCGTGCGTTGATTCGAACGGTCATGTCATACGGACTGTATGACGGCGCCGGCCGTGGGCGCAAAGGGGCCGCCTGTCAGGACGCCGCTCGCACCGCGTCCGAGTGCGCGGGGCGCTTCGAACGCTGACACCATGAAAGCGGTCGACTCCCTCCAGGGGACTGGCGCTGCCATCGTCGCTTGGTCGACCAACCCGTCCTTTCACGTCGGGTGTTCATCGCGTTCCGCCCCTCTTTTCCCGCCGGGGAGCCGGCGACAGGAGTCATGTCATGAAGCTGACCATCACCATCAAGCAGGGCTTCACCGGTCTGCTGTTCGAGAACGGCGTGCTGACCCGCGAGCTGGCGCCCGGCCGGCACACCGTGGGCGCCCTCTTCGGCCCCGCGCCCACCGTCGAGCTGGTCGATCTGCGTGAGCGCTCCTCGACCATCAAGAACCAGGAGATCCTCACCGGTGACAAGGTCTCGGTGCGGCTGTCGCTGCTCGTCGCCTTCCGCGTCACCGACCCGAAGGCCGCGGTGCTGAACGTCACCAACTACGAGGACCGGCTCTACGAGGACGTGCAGTTGTCGGCCCGGCGCTTCCTCGCGACGCGCTCGCTCGACCAGATCCTCAAGGACCGCAACGAGCTGTCCGAGGCGATCCAGGCCGACATCTCGGGCCCGGCGAAGCAGTTCGGCGTCACCGTGCTGCGCGCCGACGTGAAGGACATCATCTTCCCCGGCCAGCTGCGGGAGCTGATGAACCGCGTCATCGAGACCGAGCGGCAGGCCGAGGCGAACCTCATCGCGGCGAAGTCGCGCGCGCAGATCGCCGCGCTCGACGCCGAGTCCCGCGCGCAGGTCGCCACCCTCGAGGCGAAGACCGCCCTCGAGAACCAGGAGAAGCGCCTCGCGCTCGACCAGGCCTTCGCCGAGCTCGTCGCGAAGAACCCTGCCCTCGTCCGCGTGAAGGAGCTCGAGGCCTTCAAGGACATGGGCAAGGCAGCCCAGACCCACTTCTACGTGGGCGTCGACCGCCCCAAGCGGGATGCGTAAGTCACGCCCCGACGACCCACGAAGAGCAGGTCGAGATACCCGCGAGCGCCGGCCGGACCCGGCGCCTCGCGGGTGTTTCATTGTCCGCGCTGCTCAGCGTCGGAGGGCTCCTGCCGCGAGCTCGTCGAGCTGTCGTTGGATCGCCTCGCGCACCCGCTCGTCGAAGGCGCTGACGTCGTCGTCGCCGTATGGGAGCGGCGCGGGACGAACGGGCGCGCCCACGAGGTAGCGGAGCCGGGCGGGCAGGGGGAAATGCGGGAGCGGACCGATCGCCAGTCCCCACGGGAGCGACAGGTGGACGGGCCAGATCTCCGCCCGCGCGAAGCGGTGAAGGCCGGCCCACCTCGCCAGCCGTTCCCCCGAGCTGAGGACGAGCAAGGTCTCGTGGGCGCCAGCATGCGCGACAGGCACGACCGGGACCTGCAGCTCGTGCGCGACGCGCGCGTAGCCCGTGCGCCCGGCGAAGTTCACCCGGTAGCGGTCGCGGTACGGCCGCCACGCGTCGCGGTCACCGCCCGGCAACACGAGGAGGTCGCGCTTCAGATCACCCAGCACCTCGGTGGCGACCTCCGGCGTCGCCCGCAGGACGCCGCACGACGAGAAGAAGCGCGCGCTCGCCCTGGTCGAGAAGAGCAGCTCGTGCCCGAGGATGTGGAGGGGCCGGTTTGTGCCGAAGTGGCGATACCAGGCGATGGCGAAGCCCCACACGTCGGGGATGAGCGTGCCTCCTGAGTGGTTCGACACGAGCATCGCCGGCGACGCGGGCACGTGCTCGAAGCCGCGCACCGTCGCTTCGAGCCAGCCGCCGGGCCCGAACGCGCGCCCGATGGTCTCCACCACCCGCGCCACCGCGTCCTGGCGGAAGGCTGCGGGTTCGTCACCGAGATCGCCGCCCAGCACGTCGCGAAGCGCCTTGAAGAGCTGGCTCCGAGGTCGCCGCGAGGGCGTGCGGAGCGGCGCTCTCATCGCCCCTCCCCTCTCGCGTCGCGGATGGTCATGCGCGTGCCCTCAGGCGAACGCTACTCCCGATCGGTGGCGCGGTTGCCCGCCGCCGCCCCTCGACTTGCAGGAGGTGAGGGTGTCTCATCGCGGCGTGCCAGGGTTCGCAGAGCACTTCGCGCGGTCGTCCCTCACCCGCTTGCGTGGCTACTCGACGCGCTACGTGAAGACCTCGCAGGGGCGCGTGCACGTGCTCGAGGCGCGGGCGCGAGGGCCGCTGCCGCCGCTGGTGCTGCTTCACGGGCTCTCGTCGGCGGGCGTGCATTTTCTGCCGATGTTGGGCCTGCTCGAGCGCGCGTTCTCTCGCGTGGTGTTGCCTGATTTGCCGGGCCATGGCTTCTCCGACACGCCCTCGACCCTCGATGCGACGTCGTTGCGCGAGGGGCTCTTCGAGGCGCTCGATGACGTGACCCGGGGTGGCCCGGTGCTGTTGTTCGGTAATTCGCTCGGCGGGTACGCGGCCATTCGCTACGCGCTCGAGCGACCCGAGCGGGTGAAGGCGCTCCTGCTCGCGTCGCCAGGCGGCGGTGAGATGACCGACGACGAGCTCCTTGCGCTCCGGACCACCTTCCGGCTCGAGAGCCACGGCGACGCGCTCGCCTTCATCGACCGGCTGCTCGCGAGCCGCAGCCGCATCCGCCACCTGTACGCGTGGGGCCTGCGCCGGCAGCTCCGTCGCCCGGAGGTCGAGGCGATTCTCGCGGCGGCGACCCGGGAGCAACTGCTCAAGCCCGAGGAGCTCGCGGCTCTGTCCCACCCCATCCTCTTCGTGTGGGGCAAGGCCGAGCGCCTGCTCCCTGCGCGGCACCTCGACTTCTTCCGGTCGCATCTGCCGCCGCACGCTCATGTCGTGGAGCCCACCGGCTGGGGTCACAGCCCCTTCCTCGATGACGGGGCGGGCCTCGCGCGCCAGCTCATCGACTTCGTGCGAAGGCACGCGTGAGCGGCCGGCGCTTCGGCGTGGCGTGCCTTCGACGAAGGTGCTGAAGCCGGCGGCATGCGCGCCATCGTCTTCCATGGGTACGGACAGCAGCCCCGCCTCGTCGAGCGGCCGGCGCCCACGCCCGCACGAGGGCAGGTGCTCGTGCGCGTGCGCGCCACCAGCGTCAACCCCATCGACTGGAAGCAGGTGAAGGGCGTGTACCGGCCGCTCCTCACCGCGCGCTTCCCGTTCGTGTCCGGCTACGACCTGGCGGGTGAGGTCGAGGCGCTCGGGCCGGGTGTCACGGGCTTCACGAAGGGCCAGCGCGTGCACACCCGGCTGTCGGGGCAGGGCGGCGGCGCGAACGCCGAGCTCGTCTGCGCTGGCGTCGACGTGCTCACGCCGATGCCCGATGGCATGGACTTCGAGCAGGCGGCCGGGCTGCCGCTCGCGGGCATGACGGCGCTGCAGGGGTTGCGTGACGACTGCGGGCTCCCGATGCAGGGCGCGCGAGAGCGGGTGCTCGTCATCGGCGCATCTGGCGGCGTCGGGCACCTGGCGGTGCAGGTGGCGAAGGCGGCCGCGGCGCACGTCACCGGCGTCTGCAGCGCGCGGAACGTCGGGCTCGTGCGCGGCCTCGGCGCCGATGCCGTCATCGACTACACGAGGCCGGACGCGTGGCAGGGCGTCGAGCCGTTCGACGTGGTGCTCGACTGCGTCGGCGGCTCCCACGCGGGCGCGCTGAAGCGCCTGACCCGAGACGGGCGCTTCGCCTCGTGCGTGCCCGGGCCCGCGGTGATCGCGCGACGCGTCGTGAACGTACTCTCGAAGCAGCAGGTCGCCGCGGTGATGCTGAAGGCGAACGCGACCGACCTCGGCGTGCTCGACGCGCTGTTCGCGCAGAAGAAGCTCACCGTCGTCATCGACAGCCGGTTCTCGCCCGAGCAGCTGGGCGAGGCGTTCGCGCGCAGCGAGTCGGGCCGGGCGGCGGGGAAGATCGTCATCACGTGGGGAGGTGGCGCGTGACGGCGAACGGCGAAGGCGCGCGGGTGGCCGTGGTGACCGGCGCTACGAGCGGCATCGGACTCGAGACGGCGAAGGGGCTCGCCGCGGCGGGCTGGAACCTCGTGCTGGCGTGCCGCGACCCGCAGCGGGCCGGAGCCGTGCGCGACGAGCTGCTCCCTGCGCGCCCGGGGCTGGTGGTGTCGTGCGTCGCCCTCGACCTCGCGTCCCTCGGGTCGGTGCGGGCGTGCGCCGAAGGGCTGGCGGGGAAGCTCTCGCGCCTCGACCTGCTGGTGAACAACGCCGGCGTGTTCTGCGACACCCGCCAGCGCACGGCAGACGGCTTCGAGGCCACCATCGGCGTCAACTTCCTCGGGACGATGGCCTTCACCCGCCTGCTGCTGCCGACGCTCACCGCGACCGCCGCGCGCACGGGGCACGCCCGCATCGTCTTCGTCTCGTCGGCGGCCGCGGCCTTCGGGAAGCTCCGCACCGATGAGCGGTGCTTCACCGACGGGCCGCACGGCTTCCCGGGCTACGCGGCCTCGAAGCTGGCGCTCGTGCACCTCACGGCGGCGCTCGCGGAGGAGCTGACCGGCACGGGCGTGACGGTGAACGCCGTACACCCCGGCGACGCGGCGACGAACATCTGGCGCGGGGACTCGCTGCTGATGCGGCTCGTCGCGCCGGTGATGCGGCGCTGGTTGCGGTCCCCGGCCGAGGCGGCTCGCTCGGTGCTGCACGCCGCGCTGGCGCCCGAGCTCGCGGACGTCTCGGGGGTGTTCCTCGGCGTGAAGGGCGAGCGCCTCGAGTCCCGCCGCTACGCCGACGCGGCCGTGCGGACCGCGCTGCTCACACGCGCTGCCGAGGTCATCGACCAGGCGCAGGCGGTCCGATGAGCGTACGGCGGGCCGCGCGGCAGGCTCGTGTTCGACGTCGAGCTGGCGCGAGTCGAAGTGGAGACGCGTGAGACGAAGCCGCGATTGAGGGCGGAGACGACGAGGCGAACGTCCCGCCTGATGGGTGCAGCCGCGATGGGCGTCAACGGCTGTACGTCGCGCGTCAACGATGGCCGCGAAGAACGCGTCAAGACGCGACGACCCGTGTCACCGTCTTGACGTCGCCGCGCAGTCGCGGGCCTGGGTGGCTCGTGACTCTGCGCCGACCCGGCCTGACCGTGCGTGCTGCGTTCGAACGCCTCGCGCGGTGACGAGGCGCGGGATGTGCCCACGTCTCGTGCGGCCTCCGATGACCAGCCTCGCCACGCACCTTCGGGGAGCTCTTCGACTCGCCGTCTCCGCGGCGCCCCGGCCCGAACCCGGCCGCCGCAGTTGAACTGGGGACTGGCGACACGGCTGCGTCGGCGGAACGTCGCTCTGCCCGACAGTCGGACGGTGTCGCCTCGTGGTTTCCCGCGCCATCCTCGGGGCCTGCGCTATGCCGTGCCGGTGCGCCGCTGGTCGCCCCTCGTCGTCGCTGTGCTCGTCACGCTGCCAGCGGCCACCACCGGCTTCGTGCTCGACGACTGGGTCCAGCGTGCCGTGGTGCGGGGGCAGTTCGATCACACGACGAAGCTCGCGCTCTTCAACTTCGGCGCGGGCGATGCCGAGGCCCTGGCGCCCTACATCGAGCGCGGGCCGTACCCGTGGTTCACCCTGCCCGAGCTCAAGCTGCGCTTCCTGCGCCCCCTCTCATCGGCCCTCATCGTCCTCGACACCGGGGTGTTCGGTGCGAGCGCCTGGCCGCAGCACCTGCACTCGACGCTCTGGTACGTCGCGCTCACCGCGGTGGTGCTCGCGCTCTACCGGCGCCTCGTCCCTGGTGTCGCCGTGCTCGCGGGCGTGCTCTTCGCGCTCGACGACGCCCACGTGATGCCAGCCGCCTGGCTCGCCAACCGCAACGCCATCGTGGCCGTCACCTTCGTCTGGGCCGGGCTGCTCGCGCACCTGGCCTGGCGCGAGCGCGGGTGGGGTCCGGGCGCGTTCGTCTCCGCGGGCTGCTATGTGGTCGGGCTCGCCGCAGGAGAGACGGCCGTCGCCGCGCTCGCCTATGTCCTGGCCTTCGAGGTGGCTGGGCAGCCCGAGCGTTCGCTCCTGGCAAGGGCGCGCGGCCTCGTTCCCCTCGCCAGCGTCGTCGGCGCCTACTTCGTCGCCTACAAGCTGCTGCACGCGGGAGCGCGCGGCTCGGCGACGTACATCGACCCGGTCGGTGAGCCGCTCGCGTTCCTGCCCGTCGCGCCGCTGCGCTTCTTCGCGAACGTCGGCACGCAGGCCTTCGGCTTCCCGGACGTGTGGATCGCCCTGCCCGAGGCGAAGGGCCTCGTCACCGTCGCTGGCGTCGTCGCGGTGCCGCTCGCGCTCCTCGCCTGGCGACGGTGGGCGCCGGCTGACGAGTCTCAGCGGCGGAGGCTCGGCTGGCTGCTCCTCGGTTCCGCCGGCGCGATGGTGCCGGGGCTGGCCACCTTCCCGGCCGTCAGGCTGCTCACCGCTGCATCGCTCGGCCTCTGCGCCGTCGTCGCGACGCTGCTGGTCTCCGCGTGGCGGGACCGGGGTGTTCGCCGCGTGCTCGGGGTGTGCTGGCTCGGCGCGGCCTTCGTCGTGCAACCGCTGTCTCAGTGGCTCGTGCTGCCGCTCGCGTTCGATGCCATCGGCGAACGAGCGCGGCAAGCCCTCCGCCACCTCTCCCTCAGCGGAGGAGAGCGCGTGGTGGTCCTCTCGAGCACCGACTTCGTCCCAGCGGTCTACGCGGTGCCCCTCCTGGCCGAGCTTCAGCGGCCGCTCCCGCGGACCTGGCAGGTCTGGTCGATGGCGCCGCTGGCAGTGGAGGTGCGTCGAACCGGCGAGCGGCAGCTCGAGCTCGAGGTCGTCGGCGGCCGTATGATCGACTCGATGTTCGAGGAGAACTTCCGCGGCGACGGCTTCCCGCTCCGCGTGGGAGACCGCGTTCAGCTCGAGAAGGCCACCATCACCGTGCTGGCGGTCGAGGGCGGCAAGCCGACGATGCTGCGTGGGGACCTCGAGCTCGCGGCGGCCGAGTACACGTTCGTCTGGTGGGACGGCGAGACGCTCTCGCGCGTCACCCTGCCCGAGCCGGGTCAGGCTCGTCGGTTCCCGAGCGCGCAGACGATGTTCGACCGGCTGCTGCGGGGTCGGCGCGAGCAGCCGTGACAGCCGTCGTCCGGAAAGCCAGAGGCCTGCCCATTCGTGACTGCGCTGCCCAGAGGCTTCCATTACAGTCGGCGCCCCGATGGACGCGCTGATCTTCCCGAGCGACGAGGCCCTGCAGGTGGCGCTGAAGTCCGGGCTCGTCCCCGCGGACGTTCAGCGGGCGCCGGCGGCCATCGGCCGCACGAAGGACGGCCAGGTGGTGGTCGCCCCGAGCCAGCCCGTCGCGGCGAAGGCGAAGAAGGCGCTGCTCGCCTCGGGCGTGCTCGAGCGCGCCGTGCCGACCCTCGTCGGCAAGGTGTCGTGCTGGGCCGAGGCGCTGCCGCCGGTGCGCGTCGGCGAGCCCGAGGGCAACCCCGCGCTCGTCCTCTTCACCGTCACCGGCGAGGGCACGCTGCTCGACCTCGCCGGCGAGCTGCTGCGGCTGGGCTGCGATCGCCAGGAGCTGCGCGCGCTCGACGGCGCCCAGGGCCTCGTGGCGCTGGTGAAGGTCGTCGAGGCGCCGTGGTTCGTCTTGTCCCGCGCGCTCGACCACCTCGACGGCCTGCGCGCCTTCGTGCCCACGCCGGCTGGTCAGGACCGCGTGTGGACCGAGGTCGGCTACGAGCACCCGCTCGACGGCGCCTTCAACGTCGAGGACGACCAGCTGCTCTGCATCACCCGCGAGGGCGCGTGGTGGCGGCTGCCGACGGGGCAGTGGACCGACGTCGACAACCTCGTCGAGGCCGACTCGCTCACCCCGCTGTCGAAGCTGCAGGCCGAGGCGTCGCTGCCGAAGATCCCGGTCACCCTCACGCTCGCCCGGGCGACGCGGTCCGAGCCGCCGACCCTCTTCGTGCTCAGGCCCTCGTCGCACCCGCGCGCGCCGAAGGAGCAGGTCGAGGCCCTCGTCCGCGGCCTGCCCGAGGCCCAGCTCGAGAACATCCTCTTCGCGGTGTCCGGCGAGGTGGTGGTGCTGCGGGCGAGGCCGGGGCGTGAGGCGAACACCGGCGCGCTCCCCGGCACTCCGTACGCCCGCGTCGCCGATCTGCAGAACCTCTTCGTGCCCGTGGGCATGACCGTCGAGCCGCCGCTGCGCCGCGACCGCCTGCGCACCTGGCTCGCGCCCGACCCCGACCTCGTCACCTGGCTCGAGCCGACCGCCCAGGGCTTCGCGCGGCTGAGCCTCGCCGAGGGCGCGTTCCGTCCCCTCTCGGACTGGGTCGAGTACGTCATCGACGGCGCCGCCGAGACCCTCGAGGCGTGGGTGCGCTCGGCGGCCTTCGACCTCGAGCCCTTCGTCGCCGCCGAAGAGGCCGCGCCCTCGGGGGCTCGTGAGCCAAAGCCGTCGGACGAGGAGCAGAAGCAGCGCGCCCGGCCGAGAGGCCGCTCCGAGGCGAGGCCGGCGCCCACCGCGGCGCCCGAGCCGGTGCGCGCCCCGACGGCCGTCACCGTCGAGGTCGCGCGGACGCCGAGCGAGCTCGAGGCGCTGGTGGCGCGGGAGGAGCGTGCGTTCCTCGAGCTGGAGGCGAAGGCCGACTCCGCGGAGCGCCAGCAGGCGTGGAGCCGCCTCGCCGAGCTGTACGCGCGGGTGCAGCGGCCGAGGGACGCTGGCATGGCCTGGGCCCACGCGGTCTGGGAAGCAGGCCCCGACACCACGGCCGCCCTCGCCCAGCGCTGGGCCGACACCGCGGGTGGCAAGCTCGACGCGCTGCTGGCGGAGAAGACGCCGAACGTCGAGCAGACGCGCGCCGCGGTGGCGCACCTGCTGGCGACGGCCTCGGGCGACAAGCCCACGGTCACGCGGCTCGCAGACTGGAGCGCCTTCTTCGACCGCTTCGACGACGACCTCGACGTGCGCAGCTTCTGGCTCGCGCGGTACGCGCTCTCGCGGCTCTCGGGCGGCGACGCGCTGGGGCTGGCCCGCGCGCGAGACCGGGTGCTGGCCCGCCTGCAGCGCGGGCTGTCGCTCGATCGCGACATTCCCCGGCTCATGCGCGTCACTGGCGCCAGCGGCGCAGGTGGCGCGGGCACCGATCGCGCGCTCAAGGTCGCGCAGCAGCTCGAGGGGTTGCTCAAGGCGTTCGACGAGACGCCGCGCAAGCGCTCGCCGGTGGAGGCGCCCCCGCACCTCACCCGCGCGTACGTCGGCTTCGAGTTCGCGTGGGGCTTCGCGCGGCTCGGTTCCGCCGACCGCGCGCGGGCGTTGCGGGAGCAGGCGCTCGGGGTGCTCGAGAAGGTGGCCGGCACCACGGACCCGAAGGATCAGAACGCGCCGGTGCACCGCTACCTCATGCGGGCGTACGCGGCGCGCATCGATCAGGCGCTCGA
This sequence comes from Myxococcaceae bacterium, assembly GCA_016793095.1. Classification (GTDB taxonomy): domain Bacteria; phylum Myxococcota; class Myxococcia; order Myxococcales; family Myxococcaceae; genus Xiheimicrobium. The sequence continues at coordinate 147,213 of JAEUJQ010000076.1, forward strand.
GGGCGTGTCTCCCGAGACGCCGCTCGGGGCCGAGATCAACGGTCAGTTGCCTTCGCTCGAGCCGTTCCAGCGCTACAAGGTGGACCGGCTGCGGCAGTTCTCGCACGTGCTCGAGCCTCAGGAGCGGCTCGACGCCACCAGCGACTTCTTCCGCGCGCACCAGAGCCACGGCGCCGAGGAGCTCGCGGCGCTGCGCGGCATGAAGGACCCGGCGGAGCTGCTGCGGGGAATCGAGGAGCGGGCCCGCGTGGCCGCTGACGGCCAGCTCGCGGTCGAGGAGCGCGCCCGCCTCATCGACGGGCTGCTCGACTTCCTCCCCAGCGTGCCCGAGTCGCAGGCGCTCCCGCTGCTGCAGCGCTTCGTCACGCTCGCCGACTCGATGCCGGCGAAGTTCCGCGCGCTGCTGTACGAAGACGCGCTCAAGGTGGCCGGCCACTTCGGCCGCACGGCGCTGGTGAAGCAGCTGGTGGCCTCGCTGGGTCGGCTCTTCGGCGAGCTCGGCGCCGAGGGCATGAGCGAGCTGGGCTCGACGCTGGTCGCAGGCGTGCGCTCGCTGCGGCGCGTGGGCCTGCGCGAGGAGGCCGGCGAGCTGCTGCAGCGCGCCTCCGCGGTCCTCAAGGGTGAAGACACGCGCACCCTCATCGCGCGCCTCGGGCTCGCCGGAGGCCTCGCGTACCTCGGGCAGACCGCGCAGGCGCAGCCCATCATCGACGACGCGCAGGCGCGCCTGGCTCGCAGCGAGTCGGGCCTCATCCCGGTCGATCGCCTGAAGCTGACGCGGTCGACAGGGCGCGCCCTCGGGCACCTGCCCACCGAGAGCGCGCTGCCGGGGTTGCTGCGGCTCGCCCAGCAGCTGCCGTGGGTCACCGACGCCTTCAACACCAACAGCCACTTCTGTCTGTCGCTGGTGGACTTCGCCGACGCGCTGGTGCTCGGGCACGTCGGCGACGATCTCACCCTCAACGAAGCGACCCGCCGCTTCGTCGAAGAAGACGAGTACCTCGTGCGCCGCCGCGTGCACCGCGATGTCGGCAGCGTCACCTGAGAGTCAGTCCGGAGAGAACGAACGCCATGAGCCAGCAGCAGCAGCAGCAGCCCGCCAGAGACCCGCTCGACGCCGTGCAGGAGCTCACCCTCGAGCAGCTCTCGGCCGACGCCCAGGGCCTGCGCGAGCGCCTCAACCGGTTCCGCGTCGCGCTCGGCCGCCACTTCGTGGACAAGCAGCCGCTGGTCGATCTCATGCTGGTCGCCGCCGTCGCGCAGGAGCCGCTGCTGCTCGTCGGCCCCCCGGGCACCGCGAAGAGCGACCTCGTCATCAAGTTCAAGGACGCGCTCGGCCTCGGGGGCATCGACTACTTCGAGTACCTGCTGACGCGCTTCACCGAGCCCAGCGAGGTGCTCGGCCCCATCGACATCAACGAGCTCAGGTCGGGCAAGTACCTGCGCCGCGAGCGCGGCAAGCTGCCCACCGCGCGCCTCGTCTTCCTCGACGAGATCTTCAAGGCGAGCTCGGCCATCTTGAACGCGCTGCTCACCGTCATCAACGAGCGCAAGTTCTACCAGGACGGCGTGCCGGTGCCGGTGCGCCTCAAGGTGCTGTTCGCGGCGACCAACGAGATCCCCGAGCACAGCGAGCTCGGCGCGCTGAAAGACCGCTTCGCGCTGAAGGCCGCCTGCCGCTCGGTGCAGGAGACGCACTTCGTCGAGCTGCTCGACGCGGGCATCGACTCGATGGTGAACAAGGACCTCAACCGCAAGCCGTGGGTCGAGGGCCACGCGTCGCTGGAGGACGTGCTCAAGGGCCACCGGTACCTCACGCTCCTGATGTCGAAGAAGGAGCCGCGCGACCGCGAGGTCTTCTTCCGCGAAGAGGTGATGCGCGAGTTCCGCCGCGTCATCCGCACGCTGGTGCGCGAGGACGAGGTGTTCGTCTCGGACCGCAAGCTGATCAAGCTGTACCGGCTGCTGCGCACCCGCGCGTGGATCGTGCACGGCGGCGCGGTCGAGCGGGAAGATCTGCAGCTGCTCGCGTACCTCGGCGAGACGCGCGAGGAGATCGACCTGCTCGAGGAGAAGGTGCCGCGCCTGCTGGGGCTCGGGTGAACGCGGGGCTCAAGCTGCTGCTGGGGCTGGGGCTGTTGGGGCCGGGGCTGCTGCTGCTGCTCCGCGTGACGAAGGTCGCGCCGCCGGCGCTCGAGGCGATCACCTCGTTCTTCTTCGGCAGCCTGAGGCCGTTCCTGCCGCTGCCAGCGGCGATGACCATCGGCGGAGCGATTCTCGTGTTGAGCGCGCTCACCAGCGGGCCGCCGGGCGTCGATCAGCGGCGCTGAGCGCAGTCGTTTCCTGCCCGTCGCTGCGCGCCGGAGATCGACTCGGCAGGCCGGGCACTACGGCGCCTGCAGGCGTCGGGCCGCGGCGGGCTCGCTCCCTGTTCGCCATCAGCGGCAGGCCCAGTTCACCCGGATCCGCATCGGCGCGAGCAGCTCGGCGAGCCAGCAGGCGAAGGCCACGTACTCGTCCCGCGTCAGCTCGAGCGACGCCGACTCACGGGCGCGCTGCGTCGCGACGAGGGCGGGCCACGGCGCGAGCGCGCACCGGGCGTTGACGACGTCGAGCCAGCCGCAGGGCAGCTCGCTCGACGGCGTGACGAGGCTGAGCAGCTGCCTGGAGCGCGCGCCGCAGTTGGTGCTGCGCGCAGGCGCGCTGAGCCACAAGGTGCGCTGGAGCGGCCCGAGCGGCCTCGAGGCGAGCTGGCTCCGCAGGGCCGCCGACACTGCGAAGAGGCTCCGCGCCACCGAGGTGACGGCGCACAGGCGGGCCACCGGTTCGGCCGCGTCACCACGCGCGTGGAGCTGACGGTCTTCGACCTCGGCCTGCCCTCGCTCGAGGCGCACGGGGTGTCCCGCCAGGTCGGCGGCGGCCTGCACCACAGGCCTTCGCATGCTTCGGGTCTTCGGGCCGCTCACGTCTGCAGATGCCCCACGAGGCCGTCTTCCTTCCCACCTGCGCCGACACGCCCTGAACACGAGCCCTTGCGCCTCCTGACAGGTGCCAGTTACATCGCCGCCATGCGAGTCACCCCCGTCCTCGCCGCGCTCGTGTTGAGCGCGTGCGGCAGCTCGACCCAGGTCACCTACGAGAAGGACGTGCGGCCGCTGATGGAGGCACGCTGCACCTCGTGCCACGTCGAGGGCGGCATCGCCCCGTTCGCGCTCACGACGTACGAGCAGGTCTCGGGGATGCGCTCGGCCATCGCCCTCGCGACGAAGAACCGCACCATGCCGCCGTACCTCGCCGCGCCGGGCTGCGCCGAGTACGCCGACGACCAGAACCTCACCGACGCGCAGCTTGAGATGCTCGACACCTGGGCGAAGGAGGGCGGCGCGCGCGGGACACCCACCGCGCCCACCACGACGAGCAAGGCCCTCGAGACCTCGTTGCCACGCGTCGATCTCACCGTCGGCATGCCCGCCGCGTGGACCCCGACGAAGGAGCCTGACGACTACCACTGCTTCGTCATCGACTGGCCGCGGCAGACTGACAGCTACGTGGTGGGCTTCAACGTGAAGCCGGGGAACCCGCGGGTCGTGCACCACGCCATCGCCTTCCTGTTCCCGCCCGAACGCGCGTCGATGGTGACCGCGCTCGATGAGGCGGAGCCCGGCCCCGGGTACACCTGCTACGGCGGGCCGGGCGGCAACCAGTCCACGGTGTCGTGGCTCGGCTCCTGGGCGCCAGGCGTCGCGCCGTCCATGTACCCGACGGACACCGGCCTGCTCGTGCGGCCCGGGAGCAAGGTCGTGCTGCAGGTGCACTACAACACCGCCGCGGCGCCGAACGCGGTCGATCGGGTCGATCAGACGTCCCTCGAGCTCGCGCTGGCCGACACCGTCAAGCGCAAGGCGTTCATCATGCCGTGGGCCGATCCAGGGTGGGTTCGCGACCACAAGATGAACATCCCCGCGGGGGCGCCCGACGTGCGGCACAGCTTCTCGTTCGATCCGACCGGCTTCCTCCGCACGATCTCCGGGGGCGTGTTGCAGAACAACGCGGCCATTCGCATTCACGGCGCCGGCTTTCACCAGCACATGCTGGGCACCGGCGGCCGCCTCGAGGTGAACAAGGCCGATGGCAGCACCGAGTGCCTCATCAACCTCCCGCGCTGGGACTTCCACTGGCAGCGCTCGTACCAGCTCGCGTCGCCCAGGCTGCTCAGGGTGGGCGACCAGCTCAGGCTCTCGTGCTCATGGAACAACTCGGCCGAGTTCCAGCCCGTCATCGACGGTCGGCGGCAGCCTCCCCGCGAGGTGAACTGGGGTGAAGGCACCGGCGACGAGATGTGCCTCGGCATCCTCTACGTCAGCGAGTAGGCGCCCTCAGGTCGGGGGCGAGGCGGACGACGCCAGCTCCTTCAGCTGCAAGAGCCGGACGGCGGAGAAGATGGGCGCGGCAGCGAGCACCGCGGTGCACCAGCTCGGGCTCGTCACCCACAGGGGCACCAGCATGAGGGACTCCATCACGGTCGCGGTCCACCCGAAGAAGGCCCGCCGGGTCGCCGCGAACAACACCGTGGCCAGCAGCAGCAGGGCCAGCGCTGGCGCGAGCAGCACCACCACCCCCAGCCGCGTCGCGCGATCCTGGTCGAGGAAGAAGGCGAGCCCGACGACCGCCACCGCGAGCACGCCCGCGACGAGCAGCCAGGACGTGATGAGCTGGGCGCGGTAGCTGCGAACGCGCTCTGGCCTCGCCTCCTTCGCCTCGAGGTCAGCGCACTGGGGGCAGGTGATGCGCTCGGCGCGCAGGGCGTCTTCGGTGCAGCGCGAGCACACGAAGCGGCCGCAGCGTCTGCAGGTGGCGCCGGAGCCCATGGTCGGGTGCTGCGGGCAGCGCGGCGCGCCTTCATCGACGACGGGCAGGCTGTCCTGACTGGGAGAGGCGGCCTCGCGGCGCTCCGCCATGACGCTCAGGTCGGCGCCACAGCCCGGGCAGAACGTCTCGTTCTCGGAGGCAGAGCCGCACGCGCCACAGAGCATTCGGCCCCGAGCGTATGCCCGGGTGTGCTGCTCCGTGAAGAGAGGCATGACACACTCGCGGCGTGGCCCTCGACGACCGCCTCGACTCCCAGCACGCGGCCGCCTTCCTCTCGGCCGCGGTCGCGCTCGCGCGGTCGCCCGTGCACACGCCGACCTGGACGGCGCAGGTCTTGTCGACGCTCGAGGCCACCTACGCCGAGCGCCCGCTGCTGCACGCTCCGACGCTGGTCCTCGATCTCGCGGTGCTGCTGCAGGGCGAGCGGCTGTCGCCGGTGCACCCGACCGTGTCACAGCCCGTGCGCGAGGCGCTGCGGGCCTACGAAGACCACGTGCTGGCCCGGTTGACGGCAGACCGACGGTGGACCCGCGTCGCAGAGGGCGTCGTCGCTGCGCCGAAGGAGCTCAAGGCCACCGCGGTCGCGATGGTGGTGACGCAGGTGCTGACACGGCTCGGCGTCGAGGGCGGGACCGGCGTGAGCCAGGCGGTGGTGCGCCGGCTGGCCACCTCGCCCGTGAGCGAGCTGCTCGACCAGGGGCGGCTCGCGCTCGAAGACCCCGAGCTGGCTGCGCGCATCGCCGAGGGCTTCCACGTGCTCGCGAGGGCGGCCCGGCGCACGCGCGAGGTGCTGAGCGACGCCGAGGTCTTCGTCGTCGAGAACATCGCCTCGCTGAAGTCCCTCGGCGCCCGGGTCGCGCTGACCCAGCTCGCGACCGCGGCTCAGCTCGTCGAAGAGCGCCTGCCTGCGCGCCTGCGAGGCCACGTCTTCGAGGACGGCGACGCGCCCACCTCGCTCGAGGAAGACAGCGCGTACCCGGTCGGCGGGTTCTCGAGCATCGCCACCGTGGGCAGCCTCGAGAACCTCGTCACCAGCGAGCTCATCTACATGGACGACGAGGGCGCGAGCCGGCCCGACCTGTTCGACGTGCGCTTCGTCGAGGGCGAGCTGCTCTATTACGCGCGTGACGAGTCGGTGGCCGTGCGCAAGCGGCGGCGCGTGGTGTTCGTCTTCGACCCGACGCTGAGCGGCGCGCGCGTGCTCGACCCCAGGGCTGGCTTCCAGCGGCTCGTCTGGCTGCTGGGCGCAGTGACGGCCCTCGTCCGGAAGATGGCTGACTGGTTCGACACCGAGGCGCTCACGTTCGAGCTCGTCTTCGTCAGGGGCAAGGCCGCGCCGCTCACCGAGGAGTTCGGCGTCGCGTCGCTGGTGCTCCGCGAGTTTCGCGAGCGGGGGCAGGTCGAGCTGCGCGAAGCCGAGACGACCGCCCAGGCCTGTCGCGAGGCGAAGGAGACCTGGCGCCAGCGCGCGCGGGTGCTGGTGTTCGGCACGCAGTTCCCGCAGGGGCTCGACGAGAGCAACCAGCCTGACGCGTGGGTCTCGCTCAAGAGCGGTCGGCCGGACATCGCCTGGAAGGCCGGGCCGGTGCCGGTGCCAGAGGACACGGCCGCGGCCGCCGACGTCTGGGCCGTGCTCTCGAAGGCGCTGCTGGACGGACTGCTCGCGCCCTCGCGGCGGAAGTGACGCTCAGAGCGGCTCGTCGCCGAAGAGCTTCTCTCGTCGCACGTTGGCGGACGTCGTGCTGCCCGGCGCAGGCATGTCACCGATGAGCCGGTAGACCTCGAGGGCGACGATGGCCTTCTCGCGCGGCCAGCCGAGCGCCTGCGGGCGGCGGTAGAGGTAGTCGCGGAAGTTGCGCCAGTGGTGCCGCCAGTTGGGCATGCGGGCGTGCACCTCGCACCAGTGCTGGTCCATGAACCAGGGGCCGTGCTCGAGCGCGTCGAAGTCGGGGGGCGCGCCGGTGAGCGGGTCCACGTGCGTGCCGTCGGCGAGCGTCGCGTCCACCACGAGCCGCGTGTCCTGCCTCGGCACGTCGGGCGCGAACATCGACCAGCCCTGCGGCACCTGCCAGGAGTTGACGAGGTCGGTCATCCAATCGGGCCGCGAGGCGGGCTTGAGCGCGGGGGGCACGGCCCAGTTCTCCATCAGCGCCTGGCTGATGACGGCGGCGAGCACCAGCGCAGGCCCCACCACGCTCACGAGCGACGCGCCCTGCTCGACGACGAGCGGCCTCGGTGGTGGCCGGGGCGCTGGGGTGAGCTGTTCGGCGAGCAGCAACGCGAGCTGCCGCGCGACGGCCCAGCCCGACGGCAGCCCCACGAGCCAGGCGAACCACCGCCAGCCGGGGAGCACCGTCACCACCCGCCGCGCCTCCGCGGGCCCCAGCCGGGCGCCGGGCCGCGCCTCGAAGTCGACGACGCCGCCGAGATCGAGCCGCGCCACGAGGCGTACGGCGAAGCGGTGGAGGGCGCTCCCGTCGTCATACGCCATCGTCACGCGCGGCCGCGCGGCCCACCGGCGCTCGAGCCAGGCCCAGAGGCCAGGCGTGGCGCAGAGCAGCCCGAACGTCATCATCGTGTACGAGAAGGGCCCCAGGGTCGTCAGCATCGCGATGCCGCCGTGCAGGCTCCAGATGCACACCAGCGCGGCGGGCCTCAGCCATCGCTGCAACACCGGCGAGAGGATGAGCACCACCAGGGCGCCCTCGACGACGAGCGTGCCGTACGTCAACAGCGGGCTGAGGAAGCCGGGCTCATGCAGCCTCAGCCAGCCGGCCAGCGTGGTCGCCATGCGGTTCTGCCACAGCAGGTAATGCACCGCGCTCCCGTCCTGCCAGGCGCTGCCCTGCTTCTGCACGGTGTTGAAGAAGTAGATGACGGCGTAGTTGAAGAAGACGCCGAACACGGCGAGCCCCGTGCGGTCGGTGACGAGCCCGGCGGTCCACGCCCGTGCCTTCAGCGCCTCGGGCCCAGCCTCGTCGTGGTGGCGGAGGCTCGCGAACAGCGCGTCGAGCGAGAAGCGATCGCCCAGCGGGAGGAACACCGTCCACAGCGCGAGGATGTTCATCACCACGGTGCCGCCGTGCTGCGGCAGCAGGAAGCGGAAGTTCACCGACTCGACGCAGAGCAGCGCCAGCACCTGCATGAGCCGCGTCTTCCACCCCAGCGTGTAGAGCCCGTAGACCACGAGCACGACGGCCATCGCCAGGCGCACCTCGGTCGGGGTCGAGAAGCCCGCGAGCAGCGACCAGTAGCCAGGTGTTGGCGGCAGGAAGAGCGCGTAGTGGTTGGGCCAGATGCCGTCGTTCGAGTAGAAGCTGACGAGGTCGTCGCCGAAGAAGCCGGTGCGGTCGAGCAGGTTGCTGATCAGCACCAGTCCGAAGCCCACCCGGAAGAGCCCGAGGGTGCGGGTGTCGAGCGTGCCCCAGCGCTCCTTGACGAGCCTCCACATGCCTTCTTCCTACACTGAAAGCCTGTCGCCGACGCGCAAGCCCTGCGCTCGGAGCCGAGGATCGGCTTCGACAATCCGGGAACTTGCCCATCGGCCCCGGGTTCGCAACCATCTGGAGCATGAGACGAGTCGTCGCTGGTTTTGCGGGTGGCCTCGCGGTGGCGGTGCTGGTGCTGGCCCTGAGTCCGCGCGCGCAGTTCCTCGCCGGCGGCGCCATGGTGAACGCCGCCTACCGCATGCAGGACCACCTGCACGACTACGACTTCGAGCACCCCAACGCGACGCCAGAACAGGTGTGGGTCGAGTTCGTGAAGCAGAACGAGCTGGCCTCGAAGGTGCGGGAGACGTTCCCGAGAACCACCTTCCACCCCGTCGTCGCCATGCTCGTCTGCATGGACGCGCGCATCGACACCAACGAGCTCGCGGGCGATACCCGGCGCAACTACTACATCGTGCGCACGGCGGGCTCGGCCATGAGCCTGAAGGAAGAGGAGATGCTCGAGCTCGCGGTCGCCAACGGCGTGAAGCTGATCGTCATCACCCGCCACACCGACTGCGCGGCCGAGAAGGCCATGCTGAAGCCCGAGCTGCGCGCGCAGTACCCGGCGCTCATGGAAGCGCTCACCGAGCGCGACCGCCGGACCCGGGACTTCCTCGAGCGCCCGGTCATCGCCCAGCGCATCAAGGAGGGGAAGCTGCTGGTCAAGGTGCTCGAGATCGACACGAAGACCGAGCACCTCGGGGAGCACCACGCGACCGCGCCGCCGGGCCCCGACGCCGAGGTCGGGCACTGAGCGACTCCTGTGCAGGGGCGGTGGGCGCCCGCAGGTCGTAGGATGCGGCCAGCAATGTCCATCGACTCGTGGGTCACCAGTCGCGCCGAGGCCATCGACGACGCGCTCCGCCGCCTGGTCGAGCCCAACTCGTTCTCGGGGAACCGCGACGGCGGCAACGAGGTCGTCGCGCGCCTCGTCGAGCTCTTCGCCATGCCCGGCCTGACCGCGCAGCGCATGCCGTCGGCGCGCTTCGCCGATCACCTCATCTTCCGCACGAAGGGCCAACGCGCAGAGCCGCCGCTCGCGCTGCTCGGTCACTCCGACACGGTCTTCCCGCCGGGCACCTTCGAGGGGTACCGCGTCGACGGCGCGCTGCGGCGGGGCCCGGGCGTCTACGACATGAAGGGCGGGCTCGTCTCGGTCGCGTTCGCGCTCAAGGCTGTGGCCGAGGTGAAGGGCCTCGACGCCCTGCCGCCCCTGCGCGTCGTCATCGTCTCGGACGAGGAGGTGGGCTCGCCCGAGGGGGCCCCGCTCATCCGCACCTTCATCGCCGGCGCACAGGCCTGCCTCGTCTTCGAGCCCGGCCGCGCGAACGACGCCATCGTCACCGAGCGCCAGGGCACCGGCTCGGTCTTCTGCCACGCGCACGGCAAGGCGGCCCACTCAGGCAACGCGTACTGGGAAGGCGTCAGCGCCATTCGCGCGCTCGCGAAGTTCGTCGACGCCGCCGAGGCCCTGAGCGACCGGGCGAGCGGCACGGTGGTGAACGTGGGCACCATTCAGGGCGGCACGTCGAAGAACACGGTGCCGGCCGAGGCCACGGCCGGCGTCGACCTGCGCTTCCTCTCCGGCCCCGACGGCGAGCGGCTGGTGAAGGCCCTCGAGGACGTGGCGGCGAAGGCGGCGGCCGCGGTGCCGGGCGCGAAGGTCGACCTCGAGCGCGGGCCCATGCGCCCGCCGATGAACAAGGCGCCCGGGGTGGACGAGCTGCGGCGGCGCTACGGCGCGTGCGCGCGCGCGGTGGGCCTGTCGGCAGACGAGGCGCCGAGACAGGGCGGAGGGAGCGACGGCAACACCGCGGCGGCCCTGGGCATCCCCACCCTCGACGGGCTGGGGCCGCGGGGCAGGGGCTTTCACACTCCCGATGAGCAGCTCGACTTCGAGTCGCTGCTGCAGCGCACCCGCGCCCTCGCTGCCTTCCTCGCGGGCTTCTCGCGGTGAGCTCGCACATCCCGAGTCGTCTGGTTTTTAGCGTTAACCGAACTGGCTTGTAGCGCAAACCGCGCGGTACGAGGCCCGGCAAAGGAGACGTTCATGTCCACGACCCTGCCCACGACCGGAAGACCCGCGGCCGCCGTGCTCGCCGACCTCCGCGCCCTCCACGGTGACGACGCGAAGTGGAAGGACGGCAAGACCTTCAGCCTTGTCTACTTCGCGGGCGACGAGGTCTCTCAGCTCTTGAAGGACGCCTACGGCGAGTTCATCGCCGAGAACGGCCTGTCGCCGGTCGCCTTCCCGTCGCTGCGGAAGATGGAGTGCGAGGTCGTCTCGATGGCGGCCAGCCTCTTCCACGGCGACGACGGCGTCGCGGGCACCATGACGAGCGGCGGCACCGAGAGCATCATGATGGCCGTGAAGGCGGCCCGCGACTTCGCTCGCAAGGAGCGCGGCGTCACCGCCCCCGAGCTGCTCGTGCCCTGCACCGCGCACCCGGCCTTCGACAAGGCGGCGCACTACTTCGGGGTGAAGATCGTGCACGCGAAGACGCGCCCCGACCTGCGCGCCGACGTCGCCGACCTGGAGCGCCTGGTGACGCCGAACACGGTGCTCATCGTCGGCAGCGCGCCCCCGTACCCGCACGGCGTCATCGACCCCATCGAGGACATCGCCGCGCTCGCGCAGAAGAAGGGCGTCTGGTGCCACGTCGACGCGTGCCTCGGTGGCTTCTTCCTGCCCTTCGCCGAGAAGCTGGGTCAGCCCGTTCCGCCGTGGGACTTCCGGGTGCCCGGGGTGAACAGCATCTCGGCCGACCTGCACAAGTACGGCTACGCGGCGAAGGGCGCCTCGGTCGTGCTGTACCGGACTGCTGCGCTGCGACGGCACCAGTTCTTCACCTGGGGTGGCTGGAACGGCGGCCTCTACGCGTCGCCGTCGTTCTGTGGCACCCGGCCCGGCGGCGCCATCGCGGCTGCGTGGGCGGTGATGAACCACCTGGGAGAGGCGGGGTACCTCGCGCGCGCGAAGTCCGTGCTCGCGAGCACCGCGAAGATGAAGGCCGGCATCAACGCCATCCCCGGGCTGCGCGTGCTGGGAGAGCCGCACATGGGGGTCTTCGCGTTCGGCTCCGACTCGCTCAACGTGTACGAGCTGGGCGACGCGATGGACGCGCGCGGCTGGAAGCTCGACCGGCAGATGGACCCGCCGGCCCTGCACTGCATGATCACCCCCGCGCACGAGCGGGTCGCCGACCTGTTCCTGAAGGACCTGAAGGAATGCGCCGCCAGCCTCGCGGCCGGCCACCCCGCCCCCGACGGGAGCGCGGCCATGTACGGCATGGTCGGCGCCATCGGCGACCGCACCCAGATGAACGAGTTCCTCCTCGACTTCCTCGACGGGCTCTTCGAGCGCGGCTGAGCCGTGGGCGTCGTCGCGTTGGCGCTGCTGGTGCTGGTGAGCTTCTTCGTCGAGGCGGCGGCGGGCTTCGGCAGCATGGTGGTGGCCCTGACGGTGGGCGCGCAGTTCATGCCGGTCGACGCGCTGCTCGGCGTCCTGGTGCCGGTGAACCTCGTGCTGTCGGTGTACCTGGTCCTGCGCGGCCGCGCGCACGTCGACTGGCGCTTCCTCGGGCGCCGGGTGGCGCCGCTGATGGCGCTGGGGTTGCTCGCGGGCACGCTGCTCACCCGGGTGGTGGATGGGGCGGTGGCGAAGCCGGCCTTCGGAGCGTTCGTCGTCGTGGTGGCGGCCTGGCAGCTCAAGCAGGCACTGGCGCCCGTCGCGGCGCTGCGCCCGCTGCCCGAGGTGGCGCGCGTGAGCGGGCTCGTGGGCGCCGGCGTCATCCACGGGGTGTTCGCGACCGGCGGGCCGCTCGCGGTGTTCGTCTCGGCGCGCGAGCTGCCTGACAAGCACGCCTTCCGCGCCACGCTGTCGGCGCTGTGGGTCGTGATGAACGGGCTGGTGATGCCGCGGCTCGTGCGCGACGGCGCGGTGACGGCTTCGACGCTCACGACGAGCGCGCTGCTGCTCGTGCCGCTCGCCCTCGGCATCGTGCTGGGAGAGCGCGCCCACGCGGCCCTCGACGAGCGCCGGTTCCGGGTGGTGGTGGCGGCGCTGCTCCTCGTCGCTGGCCTGGGTCTGCTCGGCGGCTCGCTGCACGCCCTGCTGCGCGGCGACACGTCGGCGGCGGCGGTTGGCACCCGCGTCGGCGCGCGCTATGGCCCGTCCACCACCTGCCTGGAGGCCACATGAGCGACGAGCTGGATCCTGGAGCCCTGCCGACCGACGCCGTGCTGGTGCGAACGCTGCGCGAGGCCGACCTGCCCCGCATCATCACCATCGACAAGAAGAGCGTGGGGCGCCCCCGCGAGGAGTACTTCAGGAGCAAGGTGAAGGCCGCCAGCGACGCGAAGATGACGACGAGCCTCGTCGCCGAGCAGGGCGGCCTCGTGGTGGGCTTCGTGCTCGCGAAGCTGTACTACGGCGAGTTCGGCCGCACCGAGCCCGTGGCAGTGATGGAGGCCATCGGCGTCGACCCCGAGTTCCGTCACAAGCACGTCGGCCAGGCGCTCATGCGGCAGCTCGAGATGAACCTGCGCGCCCTCAACGTCGAGCGCATCGAGACCGACGTCGAGTGGAACCAGTTCGACCTCCTGTCGTTCCTCGCGCACCGGGGCTTCACGCCCGCGCCGCGCGTCTGCCTGAGCCTCAAGCTCTCCTGACCCGCGTGGACACCATCTTCTCTCCCGGCCTGTTCACCTCCGAGGTCGCCGTCGTCACCGGCGGCGGCACCGGCATCGGCTTCTCGTCCGCCCTCGAGCTGGGCCTGCTCGGCGCGCGCGTCGCCATCTGCGGGCGCCGGGCCGAGCTGCTCGAAGAGGCGGCCGGCAAGCTCTCCGCGCGCGGCATCGAGGTCTTCCACGCCCCCTGCGACACCCGGGAGCCCGAGCGCGTGGCCGCCTTCGTCGCCGCGGTGAAGCAGCGCTTCGGGCGCATCGACGTGCTGGTGAACAACGCCGGCGGTCAGTTCCCCTCGGCGGCCGAGACGCTCTCGACGCGCGGCTTCGAGGCGGTGGTGAAGAACAACCTCTTCGGCACCTGGAACATGACGACCGCCGTCGCCCGCGAGGCCCTCATTCCCCAGCGGCGGGGGCGCATCGTCAACGTCATCGCCAACATCGCCCGCGGCTTCCCCGGCATGTCGCACACCGGCGCGGCGCGGGCAGGCGTCGAGAACCTGACGAAGAGCCTCGCGGTCGAGTGGGCGCCGCACGGCATTCGCGTCAACGCGGTCGCGCCCGGCATCATCCGCACCAGCGGCACCGACCAGTACCCGCCCGAGCTGCTCGCGGCCGCGGGCAAGGCCGGGCCGTTGCGCCGCCTGGGCACCGCGGCCGAGGTCGCCCACCTCATCACCTACCTCGCCTCGCGGCAGGCCGACTTCGTGACGGGCCAGACGTTCTACATCGACGGCGGACAGAGCCTGTACGGCGACGTCTGGCAGGTCGGCGACGACGTGCCCGACCTCACCCCGCCGTGACGGAGCCAGCGTGATCCAGGCGCTGCTGTGCATCGCGACGCCCGCCGCGGCCATGTGGGCCTGCGAGCGCGTGAAGCTCTTCAAGCTGCTGGGGCCGGTGGTGCTCTGCTACGGCGTGGGCATCGTCGCCGCGAACCTGCCGGGCGTGCGGGTCGACCAGAAGCTCGCGATGACGCTGAACGAGGGCGCGGTGGCCCTCGCGATTCCGCTGCTGCTCTTCTCGACCGACCTCAAGAAGTGGCTCGCGCTCGGGTGGAAGCTGCTGCTCTCGTTCACGCTCGCTTGCGTCGCGGCGGTGGTCGCCGCGGGCGGGGTGGCCTGGCTCTTCCGCCACCAGACGGACGAGTGGTGGAAGGTGGCGGGCATGCTGGTGGGCGTCTACGTCGGGGGCACCGCGAACATGAGCGCCGTGGGCCTCGCCCTCGAGACGAAGACCGAGACGTTCGTGCTCTTGAGCGCGGCCGACGTGGTGGCGGGCGGCGCCTGGCTGCTCGTGCTGCTCACCGTGGCCCAGCGCGCGTGCGGCCTCTTCCTGCGCCCCTTCACCGCCGACGCGCACCATGACTTCGTCGAGCACCCGGGCGAGACGCTCAGCGTGTGGACGAAGAAGCACGTGCCCGCGATGGTGACCGGCTTCGCGCTCGCGGTCGCGATGGGCCTGGTCGCTGCAGGGGTCTCCGTCGGACTCCATCGGAAGCTCGACGTGATGACGGTGCTGCTCACCCTGACGGCGCTCGGCATCCTCGCGTCCCTCGCGCCGCAGGTGCGGGCGCTCAAGGGCCCCTATGAGCTCGGAGAGTACGTGCTGCTCGTCTTCTGCGTCGCGGTCGGCTCGCTCGCCGACGTGCGCCAGCTCGCCGGTGGCAGCGCCATGCTCCTCGGCTTCGTGGTGGCGGTGATGCTGACGGCCATCACCCTCCACCTCTCGCTGTGCTGGCTGTTCCGCATCGACGTCGACACGGCCCTGATCAGCTCCACCGCCACCATCTTCGGCCCCGCGTTCATCGGCCCCGTCTCGGCGGCCTTGAAGAACCGCGCCCTCGTCGGCCCCGGCCTCACCATGGGGCTCGCGGGCATCGCGCTCGGCACCTGGCTCGGCGTCGCGACGGCCCAGGTGCTGCGCGCGCTTGGTGGTTGATCCGTTTCTGCGGCCGTCTACGGTCTCCACCCCGTGAGCGGGGATCTCGCGGACGGCGAGTCGGTGCAGGTGAAGGGCTCGGGCTCTTCCGTCTACACGCTCAAGAACACCGGCGGCGTCTACTCGTGCACCTGCCCCGCGTGGATGCACCAGGGCCTCGCCATCGAGCGCCGCACCTGCAAGCACCTGCGCGCCTACCGCGGCGACGAGGCCGAGACGAAGCGGCTCGGGTCAGCCCCGCTCTCGGGCAAGCCCTCGCGACCGAAGCCCCCGAAGGCCCCTGGCGCCGAAGCCGCCGACGAAGGCGAGGACGAAGGCCCGCCGGTGCTGCTCGCGCACAAGTGGGAGAACGACGTCGACCTCACCGGCTGGTGGATCAGCGAGAAGCTCGACGGCGTGCGCGCGTACTGGGACGGCGAGCGCTTCATCTCGCGCCTCGGCAACCAGTTCTTCGCGCCCGCGTGGTTCACCGCCAGCCTGCCGAAGACGCCACTCGACGGCGAGCTGTGGGGCGGCCGCAAGCTCTTCCAGCGCACCGTCGGCATCGTGAAGCGGCAGGACGAGACGCCCCTGTGGAAGGAGCTCAAGTACGTCGTCTTCGACGCGCCGAAGCACGGCGGCGTCTTCGAGGAGCGTGTCGCCTACCTCGATCAGCTGGTGAAGACGCTGAAGCACGAGTTCCTGCACGCGGTCGAGCACGTCGCCTGCCGAGGCACCGACCACCTCAAGGAAGAGCTCGCGCGCATCGAGGGCCTCGGCGGCGAGGGCCTCATGGTGAGGCAGCCGCGCTCCCGCTACGAGGCGGGCCGCTCGAGCACGCTGCTCAAGGTGAAGTCGTTCCATGACACCGAGGGGCGCGTCATCGGGCACGTCCCCGGCGCTGGTCGCCACAAGGGCCGCCTTGGCGCGCTGCTGGTGGAGATGGCTGACGGCACCCGGTTCAACGTGGGCACGGGCTTCTCGGACGCCGAACGCGAGCGGCCGCCGAAGCTCGGCGCCATCATCACCTTCCGGTACCAGGAGCTCTCCAACTCGGGCGTGCCGCGCTTCCCCAGCTTCGTGGGCGAGCGCATCGACGGGAAGTTCCCCGCGGCCACCTCGCCCGGCTCCAACGTGCGCCGCGTCGAGGCGATCCACTCGACGCCGCGCCCGCCCATCACGCTCGTTTCACCGCAGCCACCGACGCAGTCGACGCAACCACCACCGCCACGCCGTTTGGGAGGGAACATGCCGCTCCGCCGTTTCGAGATGACCGATGGTGACACCCGCTACTTCTGGGAGATCGAGACGACCGGCTCGAAGCAGAAGATCCGCTTTGGCACGTTCGAAGAGAAGGAGAAGGTCTTCGAAGACGACGACGAGGCGCGCGACAGCGCCGAGAAGCGGATCGCCGAGAAGGTCGGCAAGGGCTTCAAGGAGGTCGGCGCCGCGAGCGCTGGGGCCGCGAAGAAGAAGAGCCCGTTCGATGACGAGGACGAGGACGACGCCCCGAAGGCCGCGCCGAAGCCTGCTGCACCCGCCCCGGCCGCTCCGGCCGCCGCCCCCGGTGGTGGCAAGTCGTCGAAGTCTGGTGAGGCCGGCGCGCGCTACTTCGAGTTCGTCGAGGGGAGCTCGTCGAAGTTCTGGGAGATCCGTGTCGAGGGCTCCAGCTTCTTCACCCGCTACGGGAAGATCGGCACCGAGGGTCAGGTGACGCAGAAGGACTACGACAGCGAAGACAAGGCGAAGGCCGAGGCGGCCAAGCTGGTCGCCGAGAAGACGAAGAAGGGCTACGTCGAAAAGTGACGGCCTGACTCGCGTCAAAACGACGTGCCGCTGATCAGCGCGTCGGATCAGGCTGGCGGAGAGGCACCGCCGCTGGCTAGCGTCCGCGCGCTTCGACCCGGAGGGGGTTCCATGGCAGAGCGTCCCGACATCACGCTCGACGATCTGAAGACGCTCGCGAGAGGCCAGGCGCCGGATCTCGCGCAGGCGATCATCCAGTTCGCCGCGCAGCCGCAGCCGCCGCCCGAGACCGTGCCCGAGGGCGCGCTGTTGCCGGAGCAGTTCGAGCAGATGATCAAGGAAGCCCAGCGCGAGCCGCGCGAGGCCCAGCGCCGCATGAAGGTGGCGCTGTTGTGGCGTCGCTACCTGACGCAGCCTGATCCTCCGCCGTCGGGCAAGTACCTGCTCGCCGACTTCATCACCGAGCTGTACCTGGGCGGCGGCGAGCCGACGCGGTCAGCGCTGCTCGAGCTGATTCGCACGGCTCCGCTCGACCGCGGGCTCTGGGGCGGCCTCAAGCGCGTCTTCAAGCTGGCCGAGGACCGGCAGGACGCGCTCTTCTTCGGCGCCGTCCTCGCGCGCCTCGAGGTGAGCGAGGCCACGCCCGCCGTCACCCGCGGCACCATCGTCTACCTGCAGCGCCGCGGGTCGCGGTACCTGCGCAACCTCGCCCGCGCCGTGCCCGAGCTGTACCCGGTGTTCGCCGGCGCGACCCTCGCCGAGGTGCCTGCCGACGCGACGCTGTGGCGAGGCGTGGCCGTCTACCGCGTCATCAACGAACGCGGCGAGCGCTTCGAGAACGCCTGGAAGCTGTCGCCTGACCCGCTCATGGTGCTGCTCGAGGCCGCGAAGCAGAACGAGGTCGCGAAGTTCGCCATCGACAAGCTGAAGAAGCACTTCCCGGCGCTGCTCCGGCAGACGAACCCGGCGTGGCTCCAGCGCCTCGCGCAGCGGCCCATCGCGGCGGTGCACGAGCTGCTCATCGACATCCTCACCAACACGCCCGAGCTGCACCCGGCAAAGCTCGAGGGCCTCGGCCTCAAGCCGACCGTGCTGATGCTGCTGCTCTCGCCCTCGGCCGGCGCGCGGAAGTACGCCATCGAGTACGCGCGGGCCCACGCCGCCGATCTGCCGGCCGAGCAGGTCGTCAACTACGCCCTCAAGGGCCAGAACGACACCCGCGCCTGGGCGCTCTCGGTGCTCGAGGCCCGCAACGCGAAGACCATCGGCCTGCCGTTGCTCTCGAAGCTGCTCGGCGACCAGAGCACCACCGCCTGGGCGGCCGCGCGCCTCGAGGCGCACTTCGACCGCAACGACCTGACCGACGCCTTCTTCATCGAGCTCGTCTTCGGCGCCCACCAGCAGCGCGAGTGGGCGCGCAAGTACCTCGCCGAGCGCGTCAAGGTGAGCGAGCAGCTCGCGACGTTCGTGAAGGCGCTCTTCGCCGACCCCCGCCGGCAGGACCCGGCCAACGTGCACAACCTGGTGCGCTTCACCCGCCAGCTGTTGACGCTCGTCGCGCCCGAGCACCTCGGCGCCGCGTGGCTCTTGCCGCTGCTCTCGGAGCCGCCGTTCCGCCAGCTCGCCGACGAGCAGCTGCGCAAGGCGAAGTCGCTCCCCGGGCTCGACCTCGAGGCGGTGAAGGGCCTCGTCTTCGACCGCACCGTGCGCGAGCTCGCCCTGCACCTGCTCTCGACGCACGCCACCTTCAAGGCCATCGGCCTGCCGTGGCTGCTCGCCCTCGCGCGCCGCACCGACCCGACGCTGTCGGGCTTCGCGACCCGCATGCTGCTGGGCCAGGTGGACCCGCGCGACTTTGGCGACGGTGACGTCGATCGCGGCGCGAAGCGGCTGCTCGAGCTCGCGACCGGCGCGAAGGAGCCCGACCCGGTGCGCCTCTTCGCGCAGACGTACCTGCGCTGTCACCACCCGACGGTGGGCCCGCAGCAGCCCGAGGCCATCGCCCACGCGATCAAGCCGCGCCTCGCGCTCGCGCAGTTCCCCGCCGAGCCCTTCTGGAAGGCGCTGTTCGACGCGCGTGCCGACGTGCGCCGCTTCGCCGTCACCATCACCCGTGCCGACCTGCGTCGGTGGGGCGCCCACCTGCGCGTCTACGAGCTCGCCGACAGCGAGCACAAAGAGGTGCGCAACCTCTGCCTCAACGCGCTCGAGAACGCCGGCGCGCCCACCGCCGACGCCGCCTGCACGCTCACGGTGGAGGAGATCGACGCCGCCCAGGTCTTCCGCCTCACCGAGAGCCGCATTCGCCAGAGCCGCGACGTCGCGATGGAGCTGATCGCGAAGCACTACCAGCGCCTCGGCGGCCCCGAGCGCCTCGCGTGGCTGATGGAGAGCGCCGACCGCGGCGTGCGCACCATGGCCGTGCGCATGCTGTGGGAGCGCCACCGCCCCGCGTCGCTGCCCGACGGGTGGAAACCGAAGGGCCCGGCGAAGCTCCCCGAGTCCGCCGGCCGCTTCCAGAACGTGCAGGTGCTGCAGGACTTCCTGCGCACGCTGCTGTTCGGCCTGCCGCCCGGTCGCGCCGCCGAGGCCCGGGAAGGCGAGCTGCCCAGGCGCAACGCCGGCGCCCAGGTGGCCAAGCGCCGCGCCATCGAGGCCGCCCGCGCGCTCGCGGTGGAAGACGAGGGCTTCGCCCGCGCCGTCAGCCCGCTCTTCCTCGAGTTCTCCGGCAGCATCGCGCGCGGTGAGTGGCAGTCCTGCCTCGCCGCGCTCGCCACCGTGAAGCTGGCGCACCCCCACCTCGACGTCGGCCTCTCGTTGAAGGCCTGACCCAGGACGACTCCCATGGCCACGTACTCCATCGGTCACCTCGAGCAGGTGAAGGCGCTGGCGGCGAGTGGACGCACGCTCGCCATCGGCGGGACCCGCCTCGACGGCGCCTCGTCAGTCACCCTCTTCGACGCCGGCACCCGCAAGGTGCTCAAGCAGCTCACGCTGCCCACCCACACGCTCGCGCTCGGCCTCACGAAGGACCGGCTCTTCGTCGGCGGCCTCGACGGCAAGCTGCACCGCTTCTCGGTGCCCAACGGCGACGCCGCCGGCTCCCTCGACGCGCACGCGGGCGGCGTCACCGCCATCGCCGTCGCGCAGGACCTCGTGGCCACCACCGGCCTCGACGGCCGCGTCGTGGTGTGGGCCGGTGACGTGAAGCAGCACGAGTTCATCTCGAGGGGCCCCCAGCGCGCGGTCGCCCTCGACGTGGTGAACCGCCGCGTGGCCGTGGGCGGCGACGACGGCGTGGTGCGCGTCTTCTCGTTCGCGACGAAGGCCGTGCGCGAGATGGAGGGGCACCGCGGCGCGGTGACGGCCCTCGCCTTCACGCCCCGCGACGGGCGGCTCGCCTCGACCGGCGACGACGGCACCGTGCGCTTCTGGTACCTCGAGGGCGCCGTCGAGTGCGAGGTGCGCGGCGAGGGAGACACCGGCCACGCCGGCGGCGCCACCGCCTTCGCGTTCCTGCCGACGCCCGTGCCCGAGGCGAAGGACCAGAGCGATCGGCTCGTCTCCACCGGCCACGACGCGAAGGTGCGCACCGTTCGCCTCGACGACAAGAAGCGCAGCAAGACCTTCGACGCCGACGGGCCCCAGCGCGCGCTCGCCCTCGTCGAGAGCGATCCCCGCAAGGCGCAGGTCGAGCTCGTCACCGGCGGCGACAGCCGCAAGCTCACCTTCATCACCGTGGCCCCCGATGGCCAGCTCGCCGACGGCACCGACGCCGGCCTCGACGCCTTCGCCACCTGGGCGCAGCAGCTCAAGACGGCCCAGAAGGGCGCGAAGGAGGCGTTCGCGAAGGACCTGCCGAAGCTGCCCGAGCCCGAGGTCGTGCCGCTGCTCGAGGCGCTCGCGACGGCGCCGGACCAGTCGGTGCGCCTCACCCTCGCGAAGACGCTCGCCGGCCAGCCCCGGAAGGACACGCGGGGGCTCCTGCGCACGCTGGTGAAGGACAAGGACGGCGCGGTGGCGCTCGCGGCCCTCGAGGCGCTCGCGAAGACCGAAGACCAGCCCTTCCTCGCCTGGCGCGAGGGCGTCAGGGCGACGGTGGCCTCGGTGCGCATCGCCGCGCTCAAGGCGCTCGCGCCGCTGTACCCGGCCGTTCCCCTCGTCCCGGCGCTGGTCGCCGCCGCGCTGAAAGACAGCGATCCCTCGGTGCGGTTGGCCGCGCTCGACGCGCTCCAGGCCATCTTCCCCGACGGCACCGAGGCGCTCGTCACCGGCTTCGACAAGGGCCCGCCCGACATCCGCGCCGAGGTGCTCGTGCGCGCGTTGCTCTCGGGCAGGCTCGCGCAGCTGCAGTCCAGCTCGGGACGCGCGCTCGACGACGAGGCCGTGCTGGTGCGGCAGGTCGCCTTCGTGGTGCGCGTGCTCGAGCGTCCCGCGGTCGCTGTGGTGCTCGAGAAGATGCTCGAGCTGCCGGAGATCTACCGGCGGGCCAACGGCGGGAAGGACCCGACCGCCGAGCAGCTGCCGCCGCTGCGCGCGAAGCTGGGCCTCACCACCACCGCGCCGAAGGAGCTCTCACAGGACGACCTCACGCCGCTGCTCGTCGCCATGTCGGCAAAGTCCACCGACATCGCCAGCCGCGGCGCCGCCGGGCTGCTCTTCGCCGCGGGTGACGTGCGCGCGATCTCGGCGCTGCTCCAGCTCTCGCGCGAGGAGCCGGCGGGCCACCGCGTCTGGGTGCTGCTGACGCTCAACCAGCTGTCCGACCCGCGCGCCCGTCAGCGCGTCGCGTCGATGGTCGATGACGCGGAGGCCTCGGTGCGTGCCGCCGCCGCCGACGGCCTGGGCCGCCGCAAGGACGAGGCGTCGCCGCTCGAGTTCGCCGGCATCCTGCTGCGCAGCGCGTTCGAAGACATGCGCAAGCGCGGCCTCACCCGGCTCGTGGGGCTCGCCGAGAAGGACCGCACGGAAGAAGCAGACGCGCTGCTCGGGCACGCGCTGGACGATGAGGCGGCCGCCGTGCGCGCCGAGGCCTTCAAGACGTTGTGGGCCTGGCACGAGAAGAACCCGACCGCCGCCATCGACCGCGCGCTCGCCGCCCGGTTCGCCGACCTCCGCCTGTCCGCGGTGCGCCAGCTGGCCCTCATCGCGAAGACCCCGACCGACGACGACCAGCCGGCGCCGAAGGGCACGCCCGCGTGGGTGCTCGAGCGCCTCGAGAAGGCCGTCACCGACCGCGACGCGGGAGTCGGTGAGACGGCGCTGACGACGCTCTCGCGCCTGCTCGGGCGCGAGGCCGCGAAGCCGTTCCTCAAGGGGCTCGAGTCCGAGGCCGTCGCCACCCGCGTGCTGGCCGCGAAGCGGTCGGCGCAGCTCGCCGGCAAGCCCGAGGCCGACTCGCTGCGCTCGCCGCTGGTGAAGGCGCTCGCCGATCTCTCGATCCCCGTGCGGCTCGCCGCGCTCGAGAGCGCCGACGCCCTGGTGAAGGACGACGCGGGCCCGCTGACCGCCGGCCTGCTCGCCGACTCGCTCGAGGTGCGCGTGCGCGCGGCCGAGCTGCTCGCGAAGCGCGGAGACGAGCGCATCATCGAGCCGATGCGCGGCTTCGTGCTCGATGCCGACCTCAAGCTGCGCCACCCGCCCGCCTTCCTCGAGCCGCTGCGTGCTCGCGCCGTGGGCGCCCTCGCCACCCTCGGCAGCCCGCGCACCGCCGCCCTCTTCGCCGACCCGCTCCTCAAGGACGAGAACCCGGCCCTCCGCGAGCAGGCAGCGCGCGGCCTGTGCAACGCCGGGGCGGAGGGGCTCCTGCTCGACGCCCTGAGCCACGCCGACGTGGCGGTGCGCAGCTGGGCTGCCGAGGGCCTCGCCCGCCTCGGCGACGATCGCGGCCTCGCGGTGTTGACCGGCACCCTGAAGGATCCGCACCTGCCGATTCGGGAAGGCGCGCTCCGGGCCCTGGTCGCGCTCGGCCCTGCGGGAGACAACGCGCTGTTCCTCGGGCTCGACGATGCTGACAGCTACCTGTCCGACACGTTCTTCGCGACCCTGCTCGCGCGCGACCTGCGTGCCGCCCGCGAAGGCAACGAGCCCGAGCTGCTGACGGCCGCGCTCTCGGCCCGGCGCCCCGACGTGCGCTACGCCGCCGCCCGCGCCCTCGAGCTGCGCGCCGACGTGAGCGCCTACACCGAGCTGCTCATCTCGGCCGTGAGCCCGCCGAAGCCCGAGAAGGCCGGCGACATGAAGGACTGGCCCGAGGAGGGCGAGCGCGAGCGCGTCGCCATGCGCCTCGTGCAGCTGCTCTCGGCCGACACCGCGCAGGCCCGCTACCTCGCCGGCCAGGCGCTGCTGCTCCGCCGCAAGCCGCTCGAGTTCTTCGACGAGGTGAAGCGCGTCGTCACCCTGCGCCCCGCGTCCGAGACGGTGGTGCCCGACACCAACCAACGCGGCAGAGCGAGCACGGACGCGGTCGCGCGCCGTGACTGGCTGCGCAAGCTCTTCGCCGGCGCCTCCACGAAGGTCGCCACCGCCGACGCGAAGGAGCTCGAGGTGCGCCGGTGGATCGCCTTCGGCGCCTACGTCGGGCTGCTCCGCCTCTCGAGCCCCGATGAGACGGTGCGCCGCGTGCGCCGCGACTGCGTCGATCGGATGATCGAGATGGCGTCTGCCGGCAGCCCGAAGCCCATCTCGGTGGTGCCGGCGCTCGTGCGCGCGCTCGACGACGAGGACGCGCTGGTGCGCAAGAAGGCGCTGGCAGGCCTCACGAAGCTGCTCGAGGCGACGCCCGACGTGGCGCTGCGCCACGCGCTCTCGTCTGCGTCCGCCGACGTCGGGCTGCTCGCGCTCGAGCAGCTCAACGCGCGGGGCCAGGCCGCGCGGCCGTGGTTCGTCGAGGCGCTCAGCTCGAACGTCGCCGAGGTGCGCCAGCAGGCCTTCGTGTTGCTCGAGCGCAGCTACGGCCCCGGCACCCTCGACGCCCTGATGGCCGCGCTGGCGAGCCCGCACGCGGACCTGCGCCTCGGCGTGCTGCAGAAGCTCGCCGCCAGCCAGGACGCGCGGGTGCTGCCGGCGCTGCGCAAGGCGCTGGAGAGCGACCGTGACGACGTGCGCCTGCTCGCCGCCCAGCTGCTGGCGGAGCGGAAGGACGACGCGGCGGTGCCGGCCCTCGCTGCCTTCCTCGTGCCTGACGGGCCCTCCATCGCGGCGGCGCGCGCGGCGCTGGCCACCTGCGCGACCGACGCCGCCTCCGTGGCCCTCGCGACGCACCTGCAGGAGCTCGCTGCCCTGCCTCCCGCCGCCGAGCCCGGCCCCGTCAACGCCCTCAAGCGTGACGCCATCGCCGCGCTCGCGTCGACCCACCGCGCCGTCGGGCTCGAGGCGCTGCTCCAGCGCTTCGAAGACGCCGCGCCCGACGTGCGGTTCGCGGCCTTCGCCGGCGCGCTCACGCTCACGAACCACCGGCGGCCGCCAGCGAAGGGCGCGCCCAACCGGCAGTTCCTCAAGGACGAGAAGCGCTGGCCCCGCAACAGCGCCGGCGTGCTCCAGGTGCTCCAGGCGGGCGTGAAGGCGAAGGACCCGGTGGTGCGCTGCGCCGCAGCCCGTGAGGCCGACATCGGCGCCGAGCGCGAGCATGAGGCGCTGCTCACCTCGTTGTTCGGCGATCGCGACGTCGCGACCCGCGTACAGGCCGTCACCAGCTACGCCTCGCGTGTCGAGAAGCACGGCGCGCCCCTGGCGCCGCTCGAGCAGGTCATCGCCCAGGGCAACCGTGAGCTGATGCTGCAGGCCGCGGAGGGCCTCGCCGTGAAGCAGCACGTCGCGTCCTTGAGGCCGTTGCTCCTCTTCACCCGCGCGGGTGAGGTGCCCGAGCAGGTGCGCGCGGTGCTGGCGCTCGGAACGGCCGGCCAGGTGCGCGCGCTCGAGGAGGTCGAGGTGCTCGCGGCTGGCGGCACCGAGGAGGCGCCGGTGGTGCCCGAGGTCCGCGCCGCCGCCATCGAGGCGCTCGGCCGGCTCTTCAAGGCCCTCACCGAGGTCGACGCGAAGAAGCGCGTCGTCGAGGCAGTGGAGGCGGCGGCCCTCGAAGGCCACCTCCGCCACGCAGGCGTGAAGGGCCTGCGGTGGGTCGGCGACGACCGCGCGCTCGGCAAGCTGCAGCAGATCGCCGCCGACGACGCCGACTTCGACTTCGAGCTGCGGAAGGAGGCCCTCCGCTCCCTCGGCGTGCTGGGCGACCCGTCGAGCGAGAAGGTGCTGGCGAACGCGCTCAAGAAGCCGCAGCTCGCGGAGACGGCGCTGCAGGCGCTCGAGGCGTGCTTCCCGTCGGATCCGCTGCGCGTGGCGCTGGCCGCCGCGTCGAGCGAGCTGCCGTCCATCTCCGGGCCGGCGCTGGCGTTCCTGCTCGCCGAGGCCGAGCCGGGCCCGCTGCTCGAGCGGCTCGCCAACCCGCGCCTGCAGCCGCAGCTGCGCTCCAAGGTGAAGTTCGGCCTGGGCCGCCGCGCCGCGCTGCCCACCGAGCCGCTCGTGAAGCTCACGGCGTCGGAGTTCCCCAACGTGCGCGAAGACATGGCGTGGCTGATGGCGCGCCACGCCCTCGCCGACACGAAGCTGCCCGCCGATGAGCAGCGGCAGCGCGTCTCGGCGCTCGTCTCGGCCGCCACCACGACGGCCCAGCGCTGGGCGAAGAGCGTCGGCACCGACCAGAAGGCGGAAGAGAGCGCGTTCCTGAGGCTCCTGTGGGCCGCCACGCTGCACGAGGCGAAGCAGGTCGAGGAGCTGGCCGCGAAGACGCTCGTCGGCGCGTCGCCAGCCCCCGCGAGCGTTCGTGCCGAGGCCGCGCGCATTCTGCAGAAGGCGGGCGTGGGCGCCGCCCCGGTCCTCGTCAAGGCTACCGGCGACATCGACTCCACGGTGCGCCGGGCCGCGGTCTCGGGCCTGGTCGCCACCGCGCCGCAGCAGGCCGTCGGCCTCATCGAGACGACGAAGCCCCTCGATGCGCTCGCCTTCGACGCCGTGAAGGCCGACGCGATGATGCTGGCGAGCGAGGCCGGCCGCGCGGTGATGCTGCCGAAGCTGATCGCGACGAGGCAGCCGACCGCGCTGATGGCGCAGGCCGAGAAGGGCGGCAGCGAAGCCGTGCAGTACGCCGCGCTGCTGGCGCTCGGGCGCATGGGTGGAGAGGACGTCGCGGAGTTCCTCGCGAAGCTCGCCTTCAGCGCTGGCGGGGGCGAGGGTGACGACGATGAGGACGATGACGGTGGCGCCGACGAGGAGGTCGACGAGGACGGCGGCGACGAGGACGGAGATGAGGACGGCGACGGAGACGAAGACGAAGGGCCGAGCCCCGACATCAGCATGCCCGGCGCGCGCCGCTTCGAGTTCGAGGAGGACGACAGCTCGAAGTTCTGGGAGGTGATGGTCGTCGACACGACCTGCACGGTGCGCTTCGGGAAGATCGGCTCGGCCGGTCAGAAGAAGCCGAAGAAGCTCGCCTCGGCCGAAGCCGCCCAGAAGGAGATGGAGAAGCTCATCAAGGAGAAGACGGGCAAGGGCTACCTCGAGGTGAAGCCGAAGGGCGTGAAGCCGCCGAAGGCCGTCGAGGCGCCGAAGCCGCCCCCCGAGGTGAAGGCGCCGGCCGGGCCATCGACGCCGTGGGGCACGCCTGAGCTGCGCAAGGCCGCCTTCCGGGCGCTCCGTCGCGCGCAGCGCATCAACCTGCGGCGGCAGAACGCGCCGAAGTGGTTCACCGTCGAGCAGCTCGCCCAGCTCGCTGCCGACCCCGCGCTCGCCGAAGCCATGATGCCTCCGCCGCCGGCCAAGCCCGCCCGCCCTGGTGACGACGACGATGAAGGTGATGACGAGGACTACGACGACGACGAGGAGGACTACGACGATGACGACGAGTGACGCGGTCGTTCCGTTCTCTTCGTGCCCGGGAGCCTGCTCATGACAGCCGTTCGTGACGTGAAGGTGCAGTACGCCGCGCCCAGCGCGCTCAAGCCAGGCGAGGGGCGCGCCGAGGTGACGCTCGGCCTCGACGGGTCGCGTGGGGCCGTCGGGCTCCGCGGCGCCGTGAAGTCGCCCGCGCTGTTCCGCGACGCGCTGATGACGGCCTTCGACGTGCTGGGCAGCGACCTACGCTACAAGCGCAAGGACCTCGCCACCTACCTCGCGTACCTCACCAAGCAGGGCAAGAAGGCGACGAAGGAGATCTGGGAAGCCCAGAAGAAGTTCCTCGAGCAGCAGCTCGGCAACGAGGAGCAGCCGCGCCACGTGCTCGAGCCTGTCGTCACCGTCAGCCCCGACGAGCTGTCGCTCGAGGTCTTCTCGCGTGACGAGTCGAGCTACGCGCGGCTGTCGCTGCCCTCGGCCCAGTTCGACGGGCGCGAGGCGGCGCACGGCACGGCCACCTTGTCCATCGACGAGGCCTTCATCGCGCGCTTCGAGCGCATGCGCAGCTGGCAGCCCGTGCAGCTCGAGGTGACGAACCGCGGTGACGCGCCGGCCGCCCAGACGAAGCAGGTGCCGTGGGCGTGGCTGCGCAACTTCGTGCAGGTGCAGTCGGCGGCGACGCTGCCGGCGGCGGTGGCCGAGCTCGCGCCCATCGACCTCTACAACCTGCTCTTCGTCCTGCGCACGCGCGCCGCGAAGAAGCCGCCCCGCGGGCTGCGCTTCGAGCTCGTGCCGGGCCTGCAGCCGCGCCTCGTCATCGAGCCGTTCGACATCGTGCTCGAGTGCCACGGCGCGCCGTACGCCGGCAAGACACCGCGGGTGGTGCGGATCTTCGGCCGTCAGCGGTTGCTCTCGCTCGGCCGCGCGCTGCCGCACACGAAGGCCGTCAAGGTGCACCTGCTCGGCGCTGGCCTGCCGGTCTTCTGGACGCTGGACTTCGGCGAGGGGCGCGGCGCGCTCACCGTCGGCTACACGGGGTGGACCGACTCGGGCTGGTCGAGCGCCTCGGCGTTCGACGCGCTCATGCCGCCGGCCTCGGTCGAGCCGCTCGCCGAGAAGGCCTTCGGCACGCTCCTCACGAAGGGGCCCACCTCGTTCGACGACCTGGTGAAGGCGCTCGGCGTGCCCGCGAAGGACGCGCGAGCCGCGCTGCAGCTCGAGTGCCTGAAGGGGCGCGTGCTGTACGACCTCGTGAGGGGCGTCTTCCGTCCCCGGCAGCTGCTCGACACGCCCATCGACGTCGCCCTCATCCGCTTCGGCGGTGAGCGCGAGAAGCTGGCGCACCGGCTGCTCGAGGGCGCGGGCAAGGTGAGCCTCACGAAGGTGCACGACCTCGGCAGCGAGGGCACCGAGCTCAGCGGCGCCGTGGAGGACCTCGAGGCTCGCCGCACCTTCACGCCGGGCTTCACGCTCGACGCCGAGGGCCGGGTGCGGGGCGCGAGCTGCACCTGCCTGCACTTCAAGCGCGCCGGCACCCGCGAGGGCCCGTGCGAGCACCTGCTGGCCCTGCGCCTCTTCCACCAGCGGCGCCAGCTGCACGACGAGGCCGCGCGCCTCACGCCAGAGGGGCGGGCCCTCATTCGAGCCGAGACCCGCACCTGGGTGCGCCGCCAGGGCAACAAGGAGCTCGTCTACCGGGTGTCGCTCGACGACAAGCTGGTGCGCGTGCTCTGGGGCGCCCGCCACGAGGAGCCGCGGCAGCAGCGCACCTGGTTCGACTCCGACGCCCAGGCCCGCGACGCGTACTTCGCGCGCCTCGACGGGCTCGCCAGTAACGGCTTCATCGACGCCGACTCGCAGGTCGGCTGAGCCAGGGAACGACTTCGACGAAAGGAGGCCGACGACGACCACGACCCGATCACACGACTGAGCGAGGTGTCGAGACTTCAGCCTTCGCGCTTCAGTGCGCAGGAGCGGCGCTGCGCCGCTCTGGAGACTCGTCCGACATCCGCCGCAAGGTAGCCTGTTCTTGGCTCTCCTCGCCGGATCCGCATCCTGCGCGTGGGAGAGCTGAGACAACTGCGCGAACGCAGTTTCTCCCACGCGCAGGATGCGGATCCGGCGGGAGAGCCGGTGAGGCTACCGTGCCCCAGGAGAGAAGGTGGTGCTTCGACACCTCCCTCACTCGGGTGATCAGAAGAAGCTGATCAGCCTTCGAATCTTTCACTCACCGGGCCGCCGCTGTCGTACAACGGCGGCCCCTTCAAGGAGCGACCGCAACGACCGAGCCCACGTCACGTCATTGAGCGAGGTGTCGAGAACTTCAGCCTTCGCGCTTCAGTGCGCAGGAGCGGCGTTGCGCCGCTCTGGAGTTTCGTCCGACATCCGCCGCTAGGTAGCCTGTTCTTGGCTCTCCTCGGCAGAGGGGCCTCCTCCGCGTGGGAGAGCTGAGACAACTGCGC
>JAEUJQ010000087.1 GCA_016793095.1 Myxococcaceae bacterium
CCGTCGATGTCGAGGTCGCAGACGTCGCCGAACGCGTCACCGTCGACGTTGCCCTGCACGCCGTTGACGAGCCGGTTCGGAATCGACGCGCAGTTGTCGACGAGGTTCTCGACGAGGTCGCCGTCGAGGTCCGAGTCGCAGCTGTCGCCCATGCCGTCGCCGTCGGTGTCGAGCTGCGAGAAGTTCGACAGGCCCGAGCAGTTGTCGCACGCGCCGCCCACGCCATCGCCGTCGATGTCGAGCTGGTCGCGGTTCGACGCGAACGGGCAGTTGTCCACCGAGTCCGCCTTGCCGTCGCCATCAGCGTCGTCGGTGTACGCCAGTGTCTTGCCGTCGTCCGTGTAGGCCACCCACACCGAGCAGCCACAGCCGCAGCCGCCACCGCCCTGCTCCTTGGGCCTGCCGCACGAGGGGTCGAGGCACTCGGGGTTGGTGGAGTTCGCCAGCTGCGCGAACGCAGGCGCGGCCGTCAGCGCCACGACTGAGGTGATGAGCGTCAGGGTCCGGTTCATTGTCCAGCTCCAGGGTACGAGTCCGGAAGGGAGCCACTACAAGGAGCGATCCAACGGCCCACACCGCGTGGATCCCTCGAAGAACAAGGACCTGCGCCCGCGCCTTCACCGTCGCCAGGTGTGGGTGTGGGGCTGGCACCCCACAGCGCGATCGGGGATCCACTCCACAGGTCGGCGGTGTAAGCAGCACCCATGTTCCGACTCCTCCTGGCGCTTTCGGTCGTGGTGGCACTCTCAGCGTGCGGGACACCGTGCTCGCGAGTGGCCGCGGCCGAAGCCAACGCCGACGAGAAGGGCAAGGGCTGCAACTCGAGCCGGAACGCCTGGCCGACGTCGAAGGTGCAGAGCTGCGAGACCAACCTCGCGAACTGCACGCAGAACGACACGAAGCAGCTCGACCTCTATGCCAACTGCCTCAACGCGCTGAACGTCTGCAACGAAGGCCAGCGCACCTCCTGGGAAGTCTCGCGCGCGGCGTGTGCGTTCGAGAACCTCACCTTCAAGATCAGCCCGTCCTGCGCTCGCGGCCTTTGAGCTGAGCCTCGCTGCGGCTCGACTCACGCTCGCCCGCACGCTGCGATTCCACGTGCGCCCGGGGCCGTCGGGAGTAGGGTGCCGGCGCTCATGAATGACCAGTCGGCCTTCATCACCCGCGCGACCGCAGCCTACGCGAAGCTCATCACCACCTACCCCGGCCGGGTGCTCGCCATCCTCGTGGCCCTCGGCGTGGTCTCGACGTACCTGACCTCGACGCTCACCATCGAGTCCGATCAGCTCTCCCTCATCTCCCAGGACCTGCCCGAGGTGAAGGCCGTCCGCCGCGTCATCGACATGGTGGGCGGGGCCGGCTACCTGCAGCTCGCGCTGCGCGGCGACGACGTGCCGACGCTGAAGAAGCTGTCGGACGAGTTCTACGTCAAGCTCAAGGAGGCGAAGCAGCCTGACGGCACGCCCTGGGTCCGCTTCGTCACCTACAAGGTGCCGGTCGAGTTCATCCAGGAGAACATGGTGCTCTTCATCCGCACCGAGGACCTGGAAGAAGGCCGCAAGCGGATCACCGCGTACATGAAGGATCAGCTGCGGCGGAACAACCCGTTCTTCATCGAGATCAAGAAGACCGAGCCGGTGAAGCTCGAGCTCGACGACCTGGTGAAGAAGTACTCCTCGGTCGGCAAGAAGAGCATTCGGGACGACTACTACATCAGCGACGACAAGAAGATGCTGATGATGCTCGTGAAGCCGATGTGGAACTCGACGGACCTGCAGAAGACCGAGAAGTTCGTCGAGTTCCTGTCGGGCCACAAATACAACGCGATTCCGCCGCCGAAGATGAAGACCGACGGGCTGCTCGGCGACACGGCGAAGGCGCTCGGCGTCGAGCTGCTCGAGGACTACGCCGAGATGGGCGACGCGAAGACCGTCTATTTCGGCTTTGCCGGCTCGTACAAGACGGCGCTCGACGACAGCTACGCGATCCAGCAGTCGCTCGACGAGGTCACGCTGCTCTCGCTCGTCAGCATCCTGGTCGTGACGATGCTGTTCTTCCGCAAGTGGTTCCCCACGCTGCTGGTGCTCTCGGGCGTGGTGCTCGGCACCATCTACTCGATGGGCTTCGCGAAGCTCGCGCTCGGCGAGCTCAACATGGTGACGTCCATCATCGCGGCCATCATCCTCGGGTTCGGCATCGACTTCGGGCTGCACTTCACCTTCCGGACGCGCATCGAGCTGGGCCTCGGCAAGCGCTACGACAAGGCCATCTTCGACGCGCTCATCAACGCGGGGCGGCCGGCGCTGGTGGCCGCGGTGGTGACGGCGGGCAGCTTCTTCGTGCTGCTGGTGTCCGAGTTCCGCGGCTTCTCGCAGTTCGGGCTCTTGTCTGGCGTGGCCACCTTCCTCACGGGCTTCTGCCTCTTCGCGTGGTGCCCTGCGATCCTGCTGCTGCTCGGCCGCAAGAACCCGGCGTGGCCCGAGAAGCTCATCGGCAAGATGACTCCGCCGAGCGAGGCGATGCAGACCGGGGCGACGCGCATTCCCAACCCGAAGCTGACGCTCACCCTCCTCACGCTGCTCGTCGCGGGCGTCTGCGCCTTCGCCATTCCATGGACCGACGAGTCGCCGCCGGCGGGCAAACAGCTGACGCTGCTCGAGAAGCTGAAGTACGGCACGTCGTTCAACTACAACACCCGCGCGCTCGTGCCGCCGGGACAGCCGGCCATCAAGCTGCAGGACGAGATCTCGGCGCGCTTCCAGATCAGCTCCGACCCCATCGCGGTGCCGACCGAGTCCATCGAGGAGGCTCGCGACATCTGGTACGCGATGACGAAGAACCCCGAGACCGAGTTCAACGCCGATCGCGAGAAGTTCCCCACGGTGGACCAGGTGGTGAGCATCTACAGCTTCGTGCCCCCACCGAAGACGGCCGCCGCGAACGCGAAGATCCTCGCTGAGTGGCGTGAGGAGCTGAAGGAGATCGACCCGAAGTCGTTGCCGCCCGACCTGCAGGAGAAGGCAGCGTTCTTCCTCAAGGTGCTCGAGAAGCAGCCCTTCGACGTGAACGGTGTGCCCGAGGTGTACGCGAGCAACTTCCGAAGCCTGCCTACCACGAAGCCCGAGAACGCCGGCGTGCTCACGTTCCTCTACCCGAAGATCGACCTCTGGGACGGGAAGAACCTGATCAAGTTCGCCGACCAGGTGCGCGTCGTGAAGGGCGTGAGCGGGAAGGAGTACCACGGCGCCGGGCTCGCGATTCTCTACGCGAAGCTGGCCGAGATCGTGCTCAAGGACGGCAAGCTGACGGTGCTGCTCGCCGCCATCTGGATCCTCACGATGCACTACCTCGACTTCCGCTCGGTGAAGCTGGCGGCGGCCTCGGTCATTCCGCTGGGCGTCGGGTTGGTGATGATGATGGGCATCATGACGCTCATCGGCGAGCGGCTGAACTTCATGAACCTGGTGATGATGCCCATCCTGCTCGGGTTTGGCGTGAGCCATGGGCTCTACCTGCTCCACCGATTCCTCGAGGGGACGCCTCCGCTGGTGGCGTTGCGGAGCGTCGGAACGGCGGTGGCGGCCTCGACCCTCACCACCATCGCGGGCTTCGCGGCGCTCATCTTCGCGCAGCACTACGGCCTGCAGAGCATCGGCATCGTCGCCTGCATCGGCCTGGGCACCACGCTGCTCGTCTCGTTCTCGGTGCTCGGCGCGGTGCTCCAGGTCATCTACGACGCGCAGGGCGCCCAGAAGCTCGAGTCAGGCCGGACGACCTCGGGCGAGACGCCCGCGGCGCCCTGAAGCTCGGACAACCCCGGGCAAGACGCCCGCGCCCAGAAGCTCGCGCCGCACCGGCTCGCCCTTCAGCGGGCCCTCCTCGCCGTGGGAGCCGCGCGAGTCGGGCCGGACGACCCGGTCGAGACGCACGGGGCCCCGTGAAGACCCGTCGAAGCCCTCGCGGGAACGTGCGCAGGGCCGCCATGGCGGCTGATTCCGCTTCGGCAGTTGCATGTCCGCTGTGGCGGATGATATCTGTCATGGCAGAACCCTATCCGCCGAGGCAGACATGGCAGACGCAGGCACGCTGGCCCTCTCCATCAACCAGGACCTCTCGGTCGTGGACGCGCGGGCGCCGCGCTTCAACCAGACCGTGGTGGCGCTGGGCGCGACCCTCGCCGTGGCGACGGGCTTCTGGCCCATCCTGACGGTGCTTGGCGTGCAGCTCGCGGTCTCCGTCCTCTTCGGGCGGCAGTACTGCCTGCCCTGCGTCTTCTACTTCCAGGTGGTGCAGCCTCGCTGGGGCGTGGGACCTCTCGAGGACTCCCGCGGGCCGCGGTTCGCCAACATCCTCGGGGCTCTCTTCCTCCTGTCGGCCAGCCTCGCGTACGTCGCCGGCTTCGTGACGGTGGGGCTCGCGCTCGGGTCGATGGTCGCCGTGCTGGCGACGCTCGCGGCCACGACGGGGCTGTGCGTGGGGTGTGAGGTCTACAAGGTCATCGCGCGGGTGCGTGGAGTGCGCGGCGGCGCCATCGAACGGGTCGATCTCGATGCGCTGGGGGAACACGAGGGCAAAGGCGCCGTCGTGCTCTTCACGCACCCGCTCTGCGGTGACTGCCAGGTGGTGGCCCGTGAGCTCGAGGGGCAGGGCACGACCGTGGTGAAGGTGGACGTGTCGAAGCGCCGCGACCTCGCGAAGAAGTACGGCGTCGGAGTGGTGCCGCTGGCCGTGCAGGTTGACGCGTCGGGCCGGGTGACCGCGCGGGTGCGGTGAGGAGCCGGCGAGGCGCTCTACAGCAGCCACTGCAGGTTGAGGCCGTACCCGCCCACGTAGGCGACGTGCTCGAAGCGCGTGCCGTACCAGACCACCCCGTAGGTGGTCGCGACGCCGACCGACACGGTCGTGTCGATGGGCACCTGGACCCCGAGCCTCCCGCCGAGGGTGAGCTTCGGGCCGTCAGCGCCGGTGAACGTGCCGCCCGCGCCCTGCGCGATGGGAAGCGCGACGCCGACCCCGAACGAGCTGATGAGGTACTTGCTCTTCACGATGTAAAACAGGCTCGGCCGTCTGAGGGTGAGCCGCACGGTGGAGTAGTCGAGCGAGCCTTCACCCGCCTCGACCGGCCCCAGCTCGCCGGTGAAGCCGCTCGGGTTCTGCAGCAGGCGCACGATGGGCGTGACGGTGTACGAGAGGCCGAGGTCGAAGAAGTCGTCGGACCGCGGGTTGCCCTTGAGCCGCAGGAGGGCGTCGAACCCGACCAGGGGACCGTCGAGCTGCAGCCGACAGCCGCTCGCGGCACAGCCCGTGCGCTCCCGCTCGTAGTAGGGGTAGGCAGGCTTGTAGCCGGTGAAGAGCTCGAGCCGCAGCCGCTCCCCGGCGGGCGACGCCGCTCGCTCGGACTCGACGACGCACCAGCTGAAGAAGCCCAGCGCACAGTCCCGCCGCGGCTCGTCACCCGAGGGCTCGACGGCGAGCGCGGCAGCCACGAAGACGGTCCACATGCCGCCATGATGCGGACAATCGGGGCCCCCGTCCTGTCTCGTCGCCGAGCCGTGCTACCGTGTCAGGGCGATGTCATCGGAATACCAACCCAACCGCCGGGCCACCGCCGTGCCCCGGCTCAACGCCATCAGCCGCAACGAGGCGATGGAGGGCACCGACCTGCAGCGGCAGCAGAAGTACGAGCGCGCGCGAGAAGAGATCGCCGATGACCTGCGCCGTCAGAAGGAGGGGACGAAGAAGAAGTCGTTCTCCGACCTCGTGAAGAAGAAGTGATTCAGCGGAGCGCCGTCTTCGCCACGGGGTGAGCGCCCAGCACGCGGAGCGCGCGCTTCAACAGCGTCTTGCCTGGCTCCGTGCGGTGCCAGGTGGACGCCCCCGAGGGGTGCGGCAGCGGGATCACGTCGAGGTCCACGCCATGCCACCGCCCACGGTGGGCGCGCCCCACCACCTCGGCGAGCGGGCCCTCGTGGCCGAGCACCTGGGCGATCGCGAGCGCGCCGACCGGCAGCACGAGCTTCGGCGCGAGCAGGGGGACCTCCTCGGCGAGCCAGCGGCGGCACTGCTCGACCTCCGTGTCATCGGGCTTGCGGTCGCCCCCTTTCGGGTTCTTCCCCGGGAAGCAGCGCGCGACGGCCGCGAAGTACACGCGCTCGCGCACTCGCGCCTCGTCCACTCCGAAGACGTCGTGGAACCAGCCAAAGAGCGTCTTCCCCGCCGTCCACGCGAACGGCCGGCCTGCAGGCCCTTCCTTCACGCCGGGCGCCTGGCCCAGCAGGAAGACCGGCGACGACACCGCGACGCCGTGCACGACGGGAGGGATCATCTTCGGGCAGCGACGGCAGCGCTCGAGGCGCGCGTGCAGGGCGCGGAGTCGGGGCAGCGCGTTCATCTCCACCCCTCGACGAAAGGGCGGCCAGGCGCCCGAAGTCGAGCCGAGACCTCGGGCGCCCAGCCGCGGCCACGCGTGGTGGATGGGAGGACCGCGCGTGACGTGAAGACAGAGACGGGCATCGGCGCGAACGATTACACCGCTTCCTCAGCTCGCGGGCTCCGCAACAGCTTCACCTGCCGACCAGCGCCTGGTCCGGGGTAGAACGCCGGCTCATGCGCACGTCCCTCACGCTCCTGCTGCTGCTGTTGAGCTGTGGTCAGCCACCGCCCGTCAGGACAGTCGATGCCTCGAAGTCCACGGCGGTCGCGAGCAAGCTGGTGGCCGTCGCAGACCTGAGCGACAGCATCTCCATCACCGTGACGTTGCTCGCGGCCGACGGGGCGCCCATGCCCAACCAGCCACTGGCGGTCACCGTCTCGGGCACCGGGAATCAGCTCGAGCTCAACGGCCGGGCCGACGTCACCACGGCGACCTCGGACGAGCGCGGGCAGGTCGTCCTCAACGCGCGCTCCACCGTCGCGGAGCAGAAGACGGTCACGTTCAGCTCGGGCGACGCGACCCTCGAGGCGAAGCCGTCAATCACGTTCGTGCCGGGTCCGCTGCACGGCCTCGTCTTCCGGCAGCAGCCGACGACCGTGCGGGCGGGGCAGGTGATGATGCCCCCGGTGCGCATCGGCGCGCAGGACGGGCGGGGCAACGCCATCGTGACGAGTGACGTCACCGTCTCGGTGCGCCTGGTTCGCAGCGTCGCCGGTGTGCTCACTGGCGGGGGGGCGCGACCCTTCGCCGACGGCGGCGTCGTCTTCGACATGCTCTCCATCACCCCACCGCAGACCGGGTACGTGCTTCGCGCCGAGACCAGCGGCGGGGGCGCGCTCGAGAGCGTCGCCTTCGACGTCACTCCCTGACGGTCGGCGCAACGGCGCGCGTCGCTGGAACCGCGGCGGGCGGGGAAGTCCTCGTCCACGGGTCTCCGCGGGCGAGCGCACGGCGACGAAGCCGGGAGACCGTGACCAGCGCTGCACGCCGCTGAACCTCACGTGTGCAGGCGTTTGCACAGGCGATCGCCGCAACCTCGCGACGCGCCGTGCGGCATCGGCGTTGCTCCACGCCGAACGGTCAACCCTCGAAAGGAGCCGTTCATGATCCGCCCCCTCAGCGCCCTGCTCGTCCTCGCCAGCTCGGTGTCTCTCGCCGCGCCGCCGCAGGTGAAGACCGTCAACCCCGACTCCCTGCCGTGGTCCGAGCGCGCGAGCTTCTTCGTCGGCGCGCGCGGCGGCATCGCGGCCCCGCCTGGCGCCGTCGGGTTGGCCCCGAACGCCGGCCTCGAGTTCGGCCTCGCGGTGCCGCAGGGCTTCGGCTTCTCCATGCGCACCTTGTGGATGGACAACCCCCCCGGCGCGCCGGTGCTCGGGCTGCGGCCGGCCTCGTACGGCTTCGGAGCGATCGCCGACTTCCGCTACTACTTCCGCACCGTCGACCCCCTCACCGTCTACCCGACGCTCGCCGTCGGCTTCCTCGCCGGCCCCGAGAAGGGCACCAACACGAACGCGGTGCTGCCGCTCTTCAACCCCGGCGTGGGCATGAAGGTGAAGGCCGGCAACTTCTACGGCACCTTCGAGTTCGGCCTCTCGGGCTTCACCATTCCCTTCGTCGGCCTCTCGCTGGGCTTCGAGGGAGACTCGCTGGTGACGAAGCGGGAGCGCGGCGTCACTCCGCCGGCCGCCGAGGTTCAGGCGGAGCCGGCACCGACCTCGCAGCCCGATGAGCCCCGCTTCCCGGCCCCACCTGCGATTCCTGCGGGCAGCTGAAGCGCGAGGCGCGCGTGACATTCCCGTCACCAGCGCGAAGCACCCGCGTGGTGAAGGCGTGACGCAATCGGGACGAGGCCGCCATCACGTCGCTGAATGGGCTCCCTATGAGGAGCCCGCTCATGTTCGCCGCCGCCTCACACCTCACGCTGGACCCGGCCCGGGACAAGCGCCTCGCGGTGGCGGCCCTGGCGTCGGTCGCGGTGGTGACTGGAGTCATCGGGGCCACCGCCGTGCTGGGCGCGCACTACAACCCGAAGCAGGAGAAGTCGGTCGACGTGTCCTTCCGCCCGCCGCCGCCTCCGCCGCCACCCGCGAAGCTCGAGCCCCCGCCGCCGCCACCGCCGAAGAAGCTGGCGGCGCCGAAGCCAGCGCCCAGGCCCGTCGAGGCGCCGGTCGCTGCACCTGCTCCAGCCGCGCCTGCAGCCGCTGCGATGGTCGCGCCGAAGGAAGCCCCGAAGGGACCACCCCCTGAGTCCACGACGCCGGTGGCGGCCATCGCCGTCGCGGTGGGAGGC
Organism: Myxococcaceae bacterium; assembly: GCA_016793095.1. Lineage (GTDB taxonomy): Bacteria > Myxococcota > Myxococcia > Myxococcales > Myxococcaceae > Xiheimicrobium. Next base: position 8,724 of record JAEUJQ010000087.1, read on the forward strand.
ACGGGAGACGGCACCGGGTCCGCGGTCGGGGGAGCCTCGACGTCCTCCGACGACGACTCACCAGCTCCTGTCGAGGTGAAGGCCGCCGCGAGCGGCCCGATGAACCTGCCGGAAGAGGCCGACCCGCCCGAGCCTGACGAGAACAACCCCGCGCCCGAGTACCCGGAGGTCGCGCGAGCGACGGGCCAGGAGGCGCGCGTGGTGCTGAAGGTCGTCGTCGAGAAGGACGGCTCCGTCGGTCGCGTGCAGGTGCTGAAGGGCGAAGAGCCCTTCGTGGCCGCCGCCCTCGCCGCCGTGAAGGCGTGGCGCTTCTCACCTGCGCAGCTCGACGGGCAGGCCATCGCCGTCTTCCTCACCATCCCGGTGAAGTTCTCTCTGAGGGAGTAGACATGTTCGACTTCGGAAAAATCCTCGGCCACATGGGCATTCCAGCGCTGACGGTCGCCTCGGTGCTGCTGCTGATGGCGCTGGCGTCGCTCGCGGTCTTCTTCGAGCGCCTCTTCGCGTACTGGCGTTCACGCGCGGCGAGCAAGCGGTTCGCCCACGAGGCCAGGGCCCTGCTCGACGCCGACCAGGCGGACGCGCTGGCGAAGAAGGCCGAGGAAGAGCAGCACAGCCACCTCGCGAAGCTGCTTGGCACCGGCGCGAAGGCCTACCTCGCGGCGACGAAGAAGGGCGGCGCGGTGCCTCCCATCGAGCTGACGAAGCGCGAGCTCGAGCGGAAGACCGAGCTGCTCGCCGCCGACGTGCGACGCGGCATGGGCGTGCTGGCCTCGGTGGGCTCGGTGGCGCCCTTCGTCGGCCTGCTGGGCACCGTGTTCGGCATCATCACGGCCTTCCAGGGCATCGCGAAGGAAGGCTCGGGTGGGCTGGGCGCGGTCTCGCTGGGCATCGCCGAGGCGCTCGTCGAGACGGCCTTCGGGCTGATGGTCGCCATCCCGGCGGTGCTCGCGTACAACTGGTTGTCCACCCAGGCCGACGCGATTCTGTTGACCCTCGACGACGCCCGCGGAGAGTTCATCGACTTCCTCGAGGCGCGCCACCCGGACCGCGAGGCGGCGCATGGCGGCTAGTGTGCAGAGCGCGCCGCGGAAGAAGCGCCGGGCGGTGCTCGCGCCCGAGATGAACGTCACGCCGCTCGTCGACGTGGTGCTCGTGCTGCTCATCATCTTCATGGTGGTGACGCCGCAGATGGAGGCCGGGGTGACGGTGAAGCTGCCGTCGATCTCCAACCCCGACCAGGGCAACGGCTCACTCGAGCCGATCACCGTGACGGTGGCCGCCGACGGCGCGCTCTACTTAGAGAAGGAGCGCCTCGCACACGACGCGCTGATGACCCAGCTCGACGGCCTGCACCGCGCGAACGCCGAGCGGCGGGTGGTGCTCAAGGCCGACACCACGCTGCGGTACGTGAAGGTGCGCGAGCTGTTCAAAGACTGCCAGTCGGTCGGCTTCCCTGGCGTGTCGTTGCAGGTGCTCGACCTGGCCAACTCGAAGAGCTGAGGCACTCCCCATGGGCATGCAGATCGAAACGGGCGGTGGAAAACGACGGGCGGGCCCCAAACCGTCGATGAACGTCACGCCGCTCGTCGACGTGGTGCTCGTGCTGCTCATCATCTTCATGGTGGTGACGCCGCTGCTCACGAAGCAGCTGTGGCTCAACGTGCCACCGAAGGTGGAAGACACCGCGCCTCCGCCCGCCGACGCTTTGCCCCCCATCGTGCTGCGGCTCGACGTGAAGGGAGTGACCTCGGTCAACGACGAGGCAATTCCCCGCGAGCAGCTCGTGGAGCGCGTGCAGCGAATGATCAACGCGCGCCCCGACAAGGTCGTGTTCTTCGACGCCGACGACGACGTGCCCTACGGCCAAGCGCTCGCCGTGATGGACGTGGTGCGCGGCGGCGGCGTCGAGACCCTCGCCGTGCTCGCCGACCCCATCGCGCAGTAGCTACTCGGAGTGCCGATACCTCGAGACCTCGAGGTCGATGCCAAGCGCGCCGAGTTCGCCGAGCAGCGCCGCCGGGAACGTGTCGCTCTGGAAGGCGACGTCTCGATCCTCGAGCGGGTCGCGAACCTGCCCCTGTCGATCTGAAAACGCGGCGTCGCTGACTGTGACGTTGATGGTGGATCCGGTCAGCAGCGCCCAGTGCGGCTTCGTCTTCAGCCGGGGCTCACCTCGTCGATGCACAGCGGCAGCGCGGAGCGGAACGGCGCGGAGCAGCGCGTCGACATCGAGAGCCTGACCGAAGATCCGCAACGTGCACATGACGTGACGATACGTGAGAGTCCGACCTCTGCGGGACGTCGAGGTCTACTCGTCACTGCGGGGAGGCGCGCGTCACATGCACGTGACGCAGCGATCCCCGAAACGCCACGCGCTGTTTTCGGTGAAGTCACGCCTCTGTACGCACCGCGTCACCGCGCGAGGCGAAATGCCAGCCCGCGATGACGCACCTCGCCACTGCCGCCCTGCTCGCGCTGACCCTCACCACCTCGATGGAGGCGTTCGACGTTGACGCGGGCCTACCCGACGCCGGCATGTCGACTGACGTCTCCCGCGGCGACGCTGGAGCAGACGACTTCGCCCCCGACGGCGGCGTCTCTTCGGAAGCAGCCCCGCTCACCATCGACGCTGGGGCGCAGGCGACTCCCGATGCGGGAATCACGAGCGCGGAGCCGCCGAAGCTGAGCGCCCTCCCCAAGGGCTTCACTGGCATCGCAGGTACGGTCACCGACGCGCGCTCGGGAGAAGGTCTCATCGAGGCCACGGTCAAGGTCGTGCAAGGCGCGAAGAAGAGCGCGCTCACCGACTTGAACGGCGCCTACCGGCTCAAGCTCCCACCGGGCACCTACGACCTGCGCATCTTCTACGCGCTCTACGAAGGGCGCCGCGTGCAGAGCGTGGAGGTCAAGGCCGGCGCCGTCACCCAGCTCGACGTCGCGCTCGA
>JAEUJQ010000043.1 GCA_016793095.1 Myxococcaceae bacterium
CCTCCTGCACCTCGGCCGACCCGGCCTGGAGCTCCTCCTCCACGCTGCCCTTCAACTTCCGCGGCACCGTCGGCGCTCCCGTCTTCGTCCACGTCGACGACGACGTCGTCGCGGCTTCTCCCTTCTCCATCGCCGTCTCGCCCGTCACCGCTCCACCCAACGACACCTGCGCCACCGCCACCGCCCTCTCCCTCGCGGCCTCCTCCACGGTGTCCCTCACCAACGCCGTGCACGACGACAGGCCCTGCACCCTGTACGACTCCCTCGCTGGTGACGTCGTCTTCTCCTTCACGCCCTCGGTCACCGGTCCCTACTCCTTCGCGGAGACCTCGAGCGCCAACGTCGACATGTGGCTCAAGTCCTCCTGCGGCGCCACCACCTGCCTCGGCGAGGTCGGCGACCCGGAGGTCATCAGCACGACGCTCACCGCCGGCCAGACGTATTACCTCTTCGTCGAGTTCAACTACCCGGGCGGCACCGGTAACGTCACCGTCTCCGTCACGAGCCCGTAGTCACCGAGCCGCGAGCTGCGCGCGAACGACCTTCAGCCGCGCCGGCACGCCGAGGTGCGTCGGGTTCAACGCGCGCGCGCGCTCGAACGCGGCGACGGCCTCCTCGAGGCGGCCCGCGGCGGCGTGGGCTTCGGCCTTGTCCACCCACGCATCGAACGACCGCGGAGTGAGCGCCAGCTGCCGCTCGCTCGCCGCGAGCGCCTCCTCGGGGCGGTGCGCGCGGAGCCAGACGTTGGCCCCACGAAGCCAGACGAGCTCGGCGCCGCCCGCGCCCTGCTCGAGGGAACGGGTGAAGGCTTCCCGTGCGAGGGCGCTCGCTTCGAGCGTCTCGAGGACGACGGCGGGACAGCCGGGCCACTGCACGGTGCGCGCCTCGTCGACGAAGAAGGCGACCCACGTCGCCAGGGCGTCTGCCCGACCGAGGCGCTCGACGCTGCGCGCCCGTAGACAGCGGCAGCGGCTCACCGGGAAGCGCGCGGGGAGGCCGGCGTCGGAGAGCGCGCGGTCCCACGCGGTGACCGCCTCGGCGTCACGCCCTGCAAGTGAGAGGGCCTCGGCGCGCAGCACGAGCGCCTCGAGGTGGGCGGGCGACCTCGCGAGCGCCTGGTCGGCCAGCACCACCGTCGCCCCGGTCTGGCCCAGCTTCAGCGACGACGCGGCGGCGGCGACGAGCCTCTCGACGGTCGCGCCGCCGGTGTGCGCAGCGGCGACCAGCGCGTCCACCGCCTCGTCATGGCGGCCGAGCTTCGCCAGCACGTGGGCGCGGTCGCCCTGGGCGGCGGGGTGGTTCGGGTCGAGCGCCAGGCACTGCTCGAAGCAGTCGAGCGCGCGGCGGTAGTCGTCCTGCAGGTCGGAGTGCGTGTCGGCGCTCCACGACAGCTCCAACGCCGCGCGCCCCTGCTCGTACCAGTCCTGGGCAGCGCGCGGTTTCACCTCACCTGGGATAGCCGGCGATCTTGCCCGCGGAGAGGTCGGCGCCGAACTGGAGGATGAAATCGACCTGGTCCGGGAACTTGAGGCCGAAGGCGCTGGCCTCGGCGAGGGCCTTCTCGGGCGGCCACTTCTCGACGGCCATGCGGTAGCAGGCGACGGCGACGCCGGTGCGGCCCTTGCCCGCCTGGCAGTGCACGTAGCAGGGCTGGTTCTTCGGCTCGGTGGCGAAGTCGAGGAAGCGCTTCATCTCGTCCGTCGTCGGAGCGTTGTTGTCGAGGATGCCGATGTTCAGCACCGCGAGGCCCGCCTTCCGGCCCTCGGTGAGGTCCTTCGTCCCTTCGAGCGTCAAATCGATGAGGCTCTTGACGCCCTGCTGCTTGAGCTTCTCGTAGCCCTTCGGGTCGTCGATGCGGCTGCCGCGCACGAGGCCGGGAGAGACGCGGAACTCGTAGTTCGAGACCGGGTAGCGCAGCCCGAAGAGCCCCGCGACGCCGACCGCCTCTCCGCCGAACGTCGAGACGCCGTTCTTCAGGTCCTTCCACACCTCGCGACCGTCGCCGCTCTTGAGGGCGGCGGCGAGCTCCTTCGCGTCGGCCTTCACATCCTTCGCGAAGTCCTTGAGGCCCTCTTTGATGCGCGAGGCGGTTGAGCGGGGAGCATCGTTCGTTATGCGCGCGACCATGTTCAGGGCTCCTGACGCTGGGACCTTCAGACTCGCGCATCTCCACCCCCCTCTCAAGGACGCAGGAGTTGCGCCGACACCCCGCCGCGTCGGCGGAGGGCCATGGCGCGGTTGCTGCACCGTCGTCTTCCGTCAGGAGGCGAGTCATGGACTTCTTCGACGTGCACGCGCACGCGTTGCTGTTGTTGTTCGGCCTCGCGGTGTTTCCCCGCATCACGCTCCTCTTCGTCGGAGGGCCGTTCGGCGTCCTCCACTGGCTCGGCTGGGTGTTTGCGCCCCATCTGCTCGTCGCCATCATCGCGACCACGCGCTACTGGGACACGAACCCGGTGCTCTGCGTCATCGCGTGGTTCATCGCCTTCGCAGGCACGGGTGGTGAGGGCTCGGCTGCGCGGCGGGGCGTGCGGTGGCGCCGGAAGGTCGTGGTGCACCGCACAGCGGAGCCGCACCACGCGTGAAGGCGAGCGGGCAGTCGATCTCACCAGCTCGAGTTCGTCGCCTACGCGGACCTGGGCGACGTGAGTGAGTGGATGACCCGCGCCGCGTACTCGACGTCGTCACGCGAGACGTCGAGGTGCACCACGAGCCGCACCCGCTCGGCGCCCGAGGCGAGCACGCCGTGCTCCGCCAGCCGCGCGACGAAGCCCGTCGTCAACGTGGGCGCGAGGTCGAGCCACACCATGTTCGTCTGCACCGGCAGGACCGTGACGCCCGCGAGCCCGGCGAGCCGCGAGGCCAGGTGCGCGGCGTTCGCGTGGTCGTCGGCAAGCCGCGCGACGTGATGTTCGAGCGCGTACAGCCCGGCCGCCGCCAGCACGCCCGCCTGCCGCATGCCGCCGCCGAGCGTCTTCCGCCAGCGCCGCGCTTCGTCGATGAAGGGCCGCTCGCCGAGCAGCAGCGAGCCCACCGGCGCGCCGAGCCCCTTCGAGAGGCACAGGCTCACGGAGTCGAACGGCGCCGAGAGCTGCGCCTCGGACCGTCCGGTCTTCACCACCGCGTTCATCAGCCGGGCGCCGTCGAGGTGCGTGGCGAGGCCGTGCTGCTTCGCCACCGCGCACGCTGCTTCCAGCCGCTCCTGGGGCACCACCTTGCCGTCGAGCGTGTTCTCGAGCGCGAGCAGGCGCGTGCGGGCGAAGTGCAGGTCCTTCGGCTTGATGGCGCGGCGCACCACGCTGGCGTCGAGGGAGCCGTCTGCCTCGTTCGGCAGCGCGTGCGAGTGAATGGAGCCGAGCGCCGCAACGCCCCCGCCCTCGTGCAGGAAGGTGTGAGCGTCGGCGCCGACCAGCACTTCGTCACCGCGCTGGCACCACGTCAGCATCGCGGCGAGGTTCGACTGGGTGCCCGAGGGAAAGAAGAGGGCCGCCTCGAAGTCGAAGCGCTCCGCCGCCACGGCCTGGAGCCGGTTCACCGTCGGGTCATCGCCCCACACGTCGTCGCCGACCTCGGCCTCGGCCATCACCTTCCGCATCGCCGCGGTCGGACGGGTGACGGTGTCGCTGCGCAGGTCGACGAGGCGCACGTCGGTCAGTCCACGAGGCCGATCTTCTCGTCCTGGTCCTGCTCGGTGAGCTGCGGCTGCGGCAGCGTGTCCAGCACCGGCCTCAGCACGTTCATCGCCGGCGCGACGTACGGCTCGACCTCGGGGCCCAGCTCGCCCACGTACGTCTTCGTCACCTCGACGAGCAGGCTGTCCTTCGTGGGGAAGCTGCCTCCCGCCTCGGCCGTCCACGCCTCCCGGCCGTCCCCGCAGCGCTTGAGCGAGCCCTTCACCTCAATCTCGAAGCCGTCGCCCTTCCTGGTGAGCGCTGGCGAGAGGAGGAGGACTCCCTCGATGGCGTCCTCACCGCCGCACAGCGACGAGAGGTCGGGCGCGGCGGCGGCGAACTTCTCCTGCTTCACGAGGAAGTCGCGCTTCATGTTGACGTAGCGGCGCGCGATGCGGGCGAAGAGCTCGCCGGCCTTCTCCTGGCCGTCGGGGAGCGGCTGGACCAGCACCACCAGGCGCTTCACCTTCGAGCGGTCGGTCGCGGCCCAGTCGTCGCGCACGGTGGAGCGCCTGACGATGGAGCAGCCGGACAGGAGGGCGAGGACGACCACGGGAGCGAGTGCGCGCGTCATGCGTGACGACCTACTCCGACAGCGCCGCCTCGCGGAACGGCATTCGCGCCGCAGTGAGCGCTACTTGAGCGCCTGCGTGGGCAGGTCCTTGTCCAGCATGGCCTTCGCGAGCTCGAGCAGCTTGCCGCGCGCGGGCTTCACGTCGAAGGAGCCCGAGGGCAGCCAGCGGCCGCCAGGCTTGCCCAGCATGAAGACGACCTGGTTGCACTTGAAGCTCAGCACGCCCTCGACGGTGTCCACCCCGGCCTGCGCCTGGAACGAGACGTCGGGTGTGAAGTTGCAGCGCGAGACGTCCTGCTCGAAGCGGTACGACTTGTCGTCGTAGAGGAGCCCGCGCAGGGTGGCGAGCTCGGGGGCGCCCAGCTCTTTGCCCGCAGCCTCGCGCACCCAGTCGCTGCCGATGGCCTTCGTCGGGTCGGGGCGCACACCCCCGCTCGAGGCGACGCGCCACGCCTGCACCTTCGTCGCGGTCGTCCACACCTCGAGCACCTTCTCCGACAGGTTCTCCTGCACCTTCGGCATCGGGCTCGTCGGTGGAGGAGGCGGTGGTGGCGGCGGGGCCTTCTTCTTCTTCGGGGCGGCGACGGCGAGAGAAGCGACGGCGAGAGCGACGGCGACGGTGGAGCGCATGGCGCTGCGGACTATCACACGAGCGCGTTCATTCACGTCACGGGCCGATGACGAGGGGCACGCGTTCGGGTGGCCCGCAGAGAGGCTGGATGAGCACGGAGGCTTCGAGCGCTGGCGCGGTGAGGAGTCTGCGCTGCCGAAGAGACCGGTGCGGCCACGCGCCGGGAGGCAGCAGTCCATCCTGACAGTGGCTCAGTCGACGCGCTCCGCCACCTCGATCACCAGGCTGCAGGGCGGCGGTGCAGGCGACTGCTGCTCCGGGGTGCCCGAGCCGTACGCCCTCGCTCGTGCTCACCTCCACTTCTTCACCGAGGCTCTCATCGGCTCGCCGACGACTGCGTGGCAAGCTGACGCACATGACGAGTCCCACGCGACGTGACGTGCTGGTGTTCGGTGGTTCCGCAACGGCGCTCGGGCTGTCGGGCTGCGCGATTCTGCGGGGCGGGGCTGTTCACCCGCAGTGGGAGCGGTCGAAGGCGTCGCTCGAGGGCACGGTGCTGAAGTTGTCGCTCGACGAGGTGCGGCGGGTCGGTGAAGGGCGGGTGCTGGAGGCGAAGCTCGAGCCCCAGTTCAAGGACCTGCTCTTCAGTCCGCAGGCGGACGGCACGGTGCTGGTGGTGACGGCGGCGTGCACGCACAACGCCTGCACGGTGGACTTCAAGCCCTCGGCGAAGGCGTGGGAGTGCCCCTGCCACGACTCGCTCTTCTCGCTCGACGGCGCGGTGAAGAAGGGCCCGGCGAAGAAGGCGCTGCTGGTGCCGGCCTCCCGCGTCGAGGAGGACCGCCTCGTGGTGGACCTCGCCCTGCTGAAGCGCTGAGGTTGGTCACTTCGCGGTGAGGCCGAAGCGCCACGCGTCGGACTGCACCAGGCGCACCGGCGGCGGCGGGCCACAGCGGAAGGCCTGCCGGGACAGCTCGAGGCCCCGCGAGTCGCGAGCCACGAGGTCGGTGCCCTCGCAGCGGCTCGACATGCACGCGGGCGAGAACGAGACGCGGCTGAAGACGACGCCGTATGCGTCGCGACGCACGAGATCGGCGCCCTCGCACCGCGACGTCACGCACGTGGGCGAGAAGCGCTGGCGGCGGTGCTCGACGCGGCTCGAGCTCTCGCGCGACACCAGGTCCGGTCCCTCGCACGAGGTGACGAGGCAGGCGCTCGGACGGCGCGACACCTCACGGTGGTCGTGGTCGCGCACCACGAGGTCCGGCCCTTCGCAGCGCGACGTCGTCGGCGCGACGGTGAGAACCGGCGTCGGCACCGGCATGCAGGCGAGGCTGAGGGCGGCGAGCGTGGTGAGCATGGCGCTTTCAACGGGCGGCACGGGGCACGGATCTACCCGGCAAGTCACCGGAATCATTCAGTGCGCTCCTCGCGCAACCCCACGCAACTCCTCGACACCGTGTACGACAATGTCGGTACGCCGCCGGTGATCCGTTGCACAGCCGCCGGTGTAGAAGTGTCGCTCCAACAGAACTCGCTCTGGACACCCACCGCCCATGCCCTCGCCCATCTCGAACTCCATCGCCCGCGTGCTCCGTGACACGAAGATCAGCAACAGCGAGGTGAACAGCCTCATCAGCGAGGCGCGGCGCAACCTGACGCCCGAGGTGAAGGCCGAGCTGAACACGCTGCTGCAGCAGCACGGCGACAAGTTCTCGAACGGCGGCAAGCGGGACCTGCAGCGGTTCCTGGGCACGACGAACGTCATCACGCCGCCGTCGCCGCAGCCGCCGCCTCCGCCGCCGACGCCGAAGGACCTGGCGGACCCGGCGGTGCTGAACAAGCACACCACGGACACGACGTGGAAGCCGGTGCAGGACGGCAAGCTGTTCGTCGACAGCATCAGCTACGACGACGTGGTGCAGGGCAGCATCGGCGACTGCTACCTCGCGGCGGCGCTCTCGTCGGTCGCGCACGCGAACCCCGACGCCATCAAGAACGCCATCAAGGACAATGGCGACAACACGTACACGGTGCGCTTCTTCGAGTACGGGCGTGAGGTGAAGGTGACGGTGGACGGCGACCTCGCGCAGAGCTCGATGGGCACGCAGCGCTACGCGAAGTCGCGGCAGGGCAACGAGATGTGGGTGGGCCTGCTCGAGAAGGCGTACGCGCAGTGGAAGGGTGGCTACGAGGCCATCGGCAACGGCGGGCACGCGAGCGCGGTGATGACGGCGCTGACCGGCAAGAGCACCTCGTGGAGCTCGTCCACCGGCAACCTCGACGTGCTGTACCAGAGCGTGAAGCGCGGGGCTGACGGGAAGAAGCCGATGGCGGCGCCCACGCACGGCAAGGACTCGGGCGTCGACTACAACGGCACCGGCGTCTACGCGTGGCACATGTACACGGTGCTCGGCGCGGTCGAAGAGAACGGGCAGAAGTACATCCAGCTGCGCAACCCGTGGGGGCGGTCGGAGCACGGCAGCGATGGCAAGGACGACGGCATCTTCAAGATGAAGCTCGAGGACTTCGGCAAGCTCTACCAGGGCGTGAACATCGGGTACTGACCGTGAGGGCGGAGTCGACGAGGCGAACGTCACCTCGTCACCTGAGGCCGAGGAGCGCAGGCCGAACGAAGGCGAAGTCGAACCGGGAAGCCGTGAGACGAAGCCGAGAGTGAGGGCGGAGTCGACGAGGCCTTCGTCACCTCGTCACCTGAGGCCGAGGAGCGCAGGCCGAACGAAGGCGAAGTCGAACCGAGAAATATGGACCTGCAGCTGGCCCTCCGCGACGCGAAGCCGAACGACACCATCCAGATTCCGGCGGGCCGCTACACCGGCACGCTCGACCTCACCAAGCCGGTGACGCTGCTGGCGCGCGGGCAGGTGGTGCTCGACGCGAAGCACGCCGGCCCCTGCGTACGCATCAACACCGACGGCGTGGTGCGCATCTCGGGCTGCACGCTCGTGGGCGGCGCGGCGAACGAGGCAGGCGGCGCCATCTCCCTCGAGAAGGGGCGGCTCGAGCTGACGGACTCGGTCGTGCGCTTCAACAAGGCGCCCGCGTACGGCGGCGGAGGCCTCTTCATCGGCGGCGGCTCGGCCCTCGTGTCGCGCTGCCGCTTCGAGGCGAACACCGGCCGGCAGGGTGGCGCGATTCTCGTCGACCTGGAGGGCGAGCTGCGGCTCGAGCACTCCACCATCATCCAGAACGCGGCGGTCGAGGGCGGCGGGCTCCGGGTGAAGGAGGGCGCGAAGGTCGACGTCTTCGCCTGCACCATCGCCGACAACAAGGTGGTGGGTGACGCGGCGAACGGCGGGGCGCTCCACGTGAGCGGCACCACCACCCGCGCGCCGATGGTGACGCTGTCGCACTGCATCGTGTCCGAGCGGAAGGCGGGCCCGTCGCTCCTCTTCAACTGGCCGAAGCACCCGGGCACGCTGACGGTGACGAAGTGCCTGCTGCCCGAGTGGAGCAAGGGCCTCGGCGCCGACTGTCTCTACGCATCGGCGGGCTTCGCGATGGAGGGCGTCGAGCCGTACGTGCTGTCGGAGTCGTCCGTTGCCGTCGGCCGCGGCGACCCGACGGCGTTCGCCCAGGGCAGCAAGGACGTGACGGGCAAGCCGTGCGTGAAGGGTGGGCGAGCCGACCTTGGCGCGTTCGTCTTCACCCCGAAGAGCTCCTCGGCCATCGGGTACTGAACGACAGAACGGCAAGCCTGGGCGTCACTGACGAAGACTGACCGCTGACTGCCGCGTTTCGTCACCTGGGCGGTGGCGACTCCCCCGGGCCCCGGGCGCATCGTCGTTGGCGCCCGGCTTGCTTGGCAGGCGCTGGTGCTCCGCCCTGTCGCGCTGGCGTGGTTGTTGTTCGAGGGCGCGTGGGCGCTCTTCATGGGTCTCACGCGCTGGTCCACCCCCGAAGGGCCCGTGTGGCTGATGGACGTCGGCCTCGTCTATCTCGTCGCGCGACTGCTCCTGCAGGGCGCCACTCCTGGCCGTGCGCTGCTCCTCGTCGTTGGGATGTTCGTCTGGGCAGTGACGCTCTTCATCGTCACGCCTGGCTGTTTCACGAGGGCCTGGCTCGTTGGCCAACAGGCCGCGGGGCTGGTGGCGGTCAAGGCGGTGATGCTCCTCAGCGCTGCCTGCTGGCGGGCGTGGCGGAATGCGCGCCGCCGAGCGCGCGTTCAGACGAGCGGGCCACTGCCCCTCCCACGCGATGCACCTCGAGACGACGACCTCCTTCGACCTGACGCCTGAGCTGCAGGTCGTGCAGCACCTCCTCTCCCGCCGCCTCGACGTCGACCAGCAGGCCATCGACGCCCGCCAGCGCCTCGGGCAGGACCTCGGCCTCGGGCTGCTCAAGCTCGGCGTGCTCGCCCTCGAGCTGGAAGACGTGACGGGCGTGCTCTTGCCCTTCGACGCCCTCACCCGCGCCGTCACCGTCGAGGACCTCGCGCGGCTCCTGCACGCGCACCGTCGTCGGCGCTGAGCGGGAACCCACGCGTCACGGCAGACGTCCCCACCGCGCCGTGGTTTGCTGCACAGCCGACGTTTCCGGTCCGGTCATCGCCGGCCGGACTCCCGGAGGGGACGCATGAAGCCCATCGACACCCGCGTCGAGACGGTGACGCTGTACCACCGCGGCGCCACCGTTCGCCGCACCGCCAGCCTCGACTTCGCCCAGGGCCTGCCCAGCGAGCTCGTCATCGCCGGCCTGCCGCTCTCGCTGCTCGACCACACCGTGCGTGCCCGCGTCGACGGCAAGGGCGGCGCGGTGGTGCTCTCGAACGTGCGCATCGGGCTGTGGGCGCCACCCCGCGGCACGCCCGAGAAGCCGCCCGACCAGAAGGAGCTCGAGGCCACGCGCGCGAAGCTCGAGCTCACCCGCGACCGCATCGCGCAGCTCGAGCACGAGCTGGCCCAGCTCGGCGGCGTCGCCGTCAACCCGCGCCCGTCGCCCGAGGAGGGCAAGCCGCCCACGCCCTCGCCGATGTTCGCGCGCGCCTCGCTCGAGGCCATCATCGAGGACTCTTCGGCGAAGCGCGTCGACCAGCTGCGCACGCTGCGCGCCGAAGAGAAGAAGCTCGTCGAGGCGCAGGCCGCCCTCGAGCGCCGCATCGCGCTGGCCTCGACGGCCACTGCCGTGCGCCCGGACGAGCTCTCGAAGTCCGTCACCGTCCAGGTGCTGCAGGGCTCCACCGCGAAGTCCGGCACCCTGGTCCTCGAGTACTTCGTGCTCGGCGCCCGCTGGGCGCCGGCCTACCAGTGCCGCATGGCGCGCGACTGCCGCTCCGCCGACCTGCAGCTGCGCGCGATGGTGTGCCAGCGCACCGGCGAAGACTGGCGCGGGGTGAACCTGAAGCTCTCGACCGCCTCGCCCATGAGCTGGACCGAGCTGCCCGAGCTCTCCTCGATTCGCATCGGGCGCGCCCAGCCGCCAGCCCCGCCGAAGCGCGGCTTCCGCCCACCGCCCCAGGGCGCGTCGTCGCTCTTCACCGACTACGACCGCGGCCTCTCCCAGGCGCGCGCGAGCCGGCCCGTCATTCCCACCTGGCAGCCGCCTGAGCTCGAGCTGGCGCCGCTGCCCTCGCTGCCGGCGCCCGAGCTCGCCACCTCCCGAGGCTTCGCCCCTTCGGCCGACATGGCGCGCGACCTCGACGACGAGGCGTACGCCGAGGAAGAGGAGTCAGTCGAGCTCGAGCGCGCGCCCGCGAAGGAGCTGAAGAAGATGGCCGCCCGCCGCGAGGCGCCGCCCCCGCCCGCCATGGCCGCGCCCGCCCCGGCGATGGCCGGCCCGCCGGGCATGGCCATGCGCTCGGCCGTCGGCGCGGCTGGCCTCCGGGCGAAGGCCGCCGACGCGCGCGGCGGTGAGCGACAGTCAGCCCACGGCGGAGACGAGGAGGGAGCCCTGCTGAGCGCGAGCGTCGACGTGGTGCTGTACGCCTCGCTGCGCCTCAGCGCCGCGTCGGACGGCACGCGCGGGCACCTCACTCCCGTCGACCGCCGCCGCGCCTTCCTCGACGCGCTCGCCTCGCTGCAGCTCTCCGCGTCCTTCGACGTGCTGTCCGTCGTCGAGGCCGCCGAGCGCCAGGGCCACGACGTCTACTCGCTGAGCGCGCCCGCCAACACGTCCGACGTGCGCTCCGAGGCCGGCTGGTACGACTACGTCTACCCGACCGACGCCACCGTCGACGTCCCCTCGGACGGCACCTGGCACTCGGTGCCCGTCAACACGCGCACGGCCACCGGCGACGTGCGCTACGTGGTGGTGCCGCGCGAGGACCCGCAGGTGTACCGCGTGGCGATGGTGAAGAACCCGCTGCCCTCGCCGCTGCTCCCCGGGCCCGTCGAGGTGTACGTCGCCGGCGAGTACGTGCTCACGACGACGCTGCCCTCGGTGCCGCCCGGCGGCGACTTCAAGCTGTCGCTCGGCGTCGAGCAGGCGGTGAAGGTGGCGCGCAACACGACGTTCTCGGAGCAGCGCTCGGGCGACAAGGTGGTGGCCACCACCGAGCTGCTGCACGACATCGTCATCGACATCGCCAACAACCTCGACCGCGAGGCCACCTTCGAGGTTCGCGAGCGCATTCCGCAGCCCGCACCCGAGGCCGAGGTGGTGGTGGACGAGGGCAAGGTGACGCCCACCTGGGAGGCGTACAAGCAGGAGGAGCGCCAGCACGTCGTGGAGGGCGGGCGCCGGTGGGTCGTCCAGGTGAAGCCCGGCGCGACGCAGACCCTCAAGGCCCACTACCGCGTGAAGCTGTACGCCAACAACGAGCTGGTCGGCGGCAACCGCCGGGAGGCCTGAGCCATGGACACCCTCTTCCCGAAAGACGCCCTCACGCTCGCCGCGCCGGTCGCGAAGGTGACGCTGCTCGAAGACCGCGCCCAGGTGCGCCGCGCCGGCACGCTCACCCTCGAGCCCGGCCAGCACAAGGTGCTGGTGCCCGACGTCGCGCCCGTGCTGCAGGACCTCTCCCTGCGCGCCCAGGCGACGGGTGGCGCCCGCGTCGTCGACGCCCGCGTGCGCCGGGCCCTGCGCGTCACCACCGACGAGAAGCCCGAGGTGGCCCGCGCCCTCGAGAAGGACATCGAGCTGCTCACCGAGCGCCTCAAGCACCTGTCCGAGGATCGCGCCCTCACCCACCAGCGCCGCATCCGCCTCGAGGAGATCCTCGACCGCGGCTTCGCCGAGCTGCCCGAGGACATCTCGTGGGGCCTGTCGGCGCCGCAGTGGAAGGAGAGCCTCGAGGGCCTCTACGAGAAGGTGCGCGCGCTGCGGGAGCGCGGCGTGCAGCTCGACCAGCAGCTCCGCGAGGCCGGCCTCGAGCGCTCGCGCCTCATCACCCAGCGCCAGGCCTTCGACCGCCCCGACACCCGCTTCACCGCGTGGCTCGAGGCTGACGTGCTGGTGACGGCGAAGGGCAGCGTCGAGGTGTCCTTCGAGTACACGGTGCCCAACGCGCTCTGGCGGCCGCTGCACTCGGCCCGCCTCGCCGACGGGGCCCTGCGCTTCGAGAGCCGCGCCTGCGTCTGGCAGAACACCGGCGAGGACTGGAAGGACGCGAAGCTCGTCTTCTCCACCGCGCGGGCCTCGCTGGGCATCGAGCCGCCGCTGCTCGACGACGACCTGCTCACCGCGCAGAAGAAGCAGGACAAGGTGGTGGTCGCGGCGCGGGAGGTCGTCATACAGAAGGCGAAGCCGGGCGGCGGGGGCGCTGGCGGCGCGAAGCCCGCGACGGTGGAGCTGCCGGGCGTCGACGACGGCGGCGAGATTCGTAACCTCGAGGCGAGCGGGCCATGCACGGTGCCGTCCGACGGGCGGCCCACCATCGTGCCGCTGTTCGACTTCACCGCGACGCCGAAGACGAAGTACGTCGCCTTCCCCGAGCTCGAGCTGCGCGTCTTCCTCACCGCGCTCGCGAAGAACGCCGCGCGCTTCCCGGTGCTGGCGGGGCCAGTCGAGCTGCTGCTGCAGAACGGCTTCGTCGGCTGGACGAAGGTGCTCTTCGTCGCGCCGGGTGAGGAGTTCCAGCTGTCCTTCGGGCCTGACGAGGCGGTGCGCGTCGCCCGCGCCGCGCGCGAGAAAGAAGCCGAGTCGCACATCGACAAGTGGAAGACGATGTCGCAGTCGGTGTGGCTGTACTTCTCGAACGTCGGCGACGAGGCGCGCACCGTCGAGGTGAAGGAGCGCATGCCCGTGTCCGAGCTCGAGCAGGTGAAGGTCGAGCTTGGCGTCAAGCGCTCGGCCCCGAAGCCCGACCTCGACAAGAACGGCTTCCTCACCTGGACGCTCGAGCTCGCGCCGCACAGCCAGCAGCAGGTGAAGTTCGCATACGACGTGTCCACCGCGCCGGGCGTGCAGGGGCTCTGACGACGTGCGATGAGGCGCTCCATGCGACGCCTCGCGCACCTCGCCCTCGTCTTCGCCGTCACCGCCTGCCAGCCGATGCAGTGGCAGGGCGTGTGGACGGGCACCGCCACGCTGAACGACGGCCGCATGCCGACGACGGCGAGCGGCACCCTCACCATCACCAACGGCGCCGGCATTCCCGCGGCGCTCATGTTCGCCTTCAGCGGCACCCTGGCCGGCGGCACGAAGACGTTCTCGTGCCCGCCCGTCATCTCGTCGGCGTCGAACACCTCGACGACGCTCACCCTCGCGACGCCTTCGACGCCCTGCCGCATGACGACGAGCCCCGATGACGGCTGCACGTACGACGTCGTCTTCAACTCGGGGGAGTTCGCGCTCGCGCCCGACAAGCTGACGGGCAGCGGCAACGGGCGGTTGAGCGCGGCCTGCCCCAGCATGGGCTCGAGCTCGACGGACTTCGGGTGGACGGTGACGGCGAGCGACCGGAGGTAGCGATGGCGCTGTCGCCCCGGAAGGCCCTGGCGCTGTCGGCGGGCTTCCTCGCCCTCGGCGTCCTCGCGGGGCTCGGCTTCCTCCTCGCCGATGCTGGCGTCTTCCGCGCGCTCACGCCGCACGGCTTCGAGCAGTGCACGCGCGTCGAGGTGGCTGGCTCCGAGGACCTGGTCTTCGACGCGGCGACGGGCCTCGTGCTCATCTCCAGCACCGACTTCCGCGCGCTCGAGGAGGGCAGCGACGCGGCAGGCGCCATTCTCTCGTGGAACCCCGCTGCGCCCGCGACACCGTCGCCCGTGCCCCACGACTTCAAGGGCGCGCTGCACCCGCACGGCCTCGCGCTGTGGCCGCTCGACGGTGGCGGCCGGCGCCTCTTCGTCGTCAACCACCCGACCCGCGCCTCGAGCACGGTGGAGCTGTTCGACGTCCTCGACGGACCCGGGCTCAGGCACCTGCGCACCATCGAGGCGCCCGAGTTCATCAGCATGAACGACCTCGCGCCCGTCGGGCCCGAGGCCTTCTACGTCACGCTCGACGCCGGCACGCGGGCGGGCACCGCGGGCCGCTTCGCAGAGACTCTCCTCGGGCTGCCCTGGGCAGGGGTGGGCCACTTCGACGGCACGAGGGCCACCGTCGTGGCGCGCGACCTGCGCTACTCGAACGGCATCGCGGTGTCGGCCGACGGCGCGACCGTCTTCGTGTCGGAGTCCACCGGGCACCGGCTGCTCGCGTATGGCCGCGACGTGGCGACCGGCGCGCTCACCCTGCGCGCCCAGCACCGCGAACCAGCGGGGCTCGACAACCTGTCCTTCGACGCCACGGGCGCGCTGTGGGTCGGCGCACACCCGAAGCTGCTCGACTTCCTCGGCCACGCGCGCGACCCGTCGAAGCCCTCTCCGTCCCAGGTGCTGCGCGTCACCTTCGACACGACGCAGGGGCGCTTCAACGTGAAGGACATCGGCGTCGACGACGGTGCGCGGCTGTCCGGGGCGAGCGTGGCGCTCCCGCTCGGTGGAGGGCGCGTGCTCGTGGGCAGCGTCTTCAGTCACGTGCTCGACTGCCGCTTCACCGACTGAGGAACCGTGGTGTGTGAAGGTGCGCGGGGCACGCCGTAGAGCCTGCGGTCGGTTCCCGTTAGCCTCGCTGACGTGTGGAAGTCAGCCTTGGCGGTGATGGTGATCGGGCTTGGGGCAGCCGCGGCCCCGTCACAGCCACCAACCGTCTACGCACCCGCGCGGGACGGTGGGTGGACCGCTCGGCCTCCCTACCTTCGTGCGCAGTACCAGCCGACGATTCCGCTCGACGTGAACCGCTTCGAGTTCGAGGTGGAGTCTCCTCCCGGCACGCTCATCGCGCGACAGGTGGTGCCGGTGAATCGCGCGTCATCCACCTGGCTGGTGTCCTGGTACTCGCCCTCACCGCCTGACGCGGGCCTGCACTGGTGGCGCGTGCGCGCGCTCGACGTCAACGACGCCCCCTCGCCGTGGATGGAGTGGGAGTCCTTCCGCATCGACGACGGGGCGCCGCCCTACCCCGCCACCGTCACCCTCGACGCGCAGGACGGCGGCCACGTCGCGATGTCGTGCGCGCCGGTGAGCGACCCGCAGAGCGGCCTCGCCGCCTACCACTGGATGTTCGGCCAGCTCGACATGCCGGACGGCGGCGTCGGCGCGACGTTCAGCGGGCCCACGTCCAGCGCACCTGCGCGGGAGTTCCGCCTCGGGCCTGGCCGGTGGACGGTGGGCGTGCACGCGCACGACAACGTGGGCAACTCGCTGAGCAGCTCGGCCGTCTGGGTGCCCCTGTCAGGGCCCGCGCCGACGCTCGGCGCCGTTCCTCCCCTCATCGTCACGCAGTCGAACGGCATGGCGTGGCCGGCGGCGCCCTTCCAGAACGTGAACCGCGCCTACTTCCGGTTCCCAGCGCTCAGCTTCGATGCAGGGGCCTACACCATCATCCAGTCGCTCGGAGACGCAGGCGTCTGGGGCTTCTCCGTCGACAGCACGACGAGCACCACCAACGTCTACCAGAACGACGGGCGCTACGAGTTCCGCTACGCCGCCTTCGTCGGTGGTGAGTCCAGCGCGTGGTCGTCGTCGGTCTTCATCCACGTCGACGCGACGCCGCCGGGCTCCACCGGGCGCGTCGATGCGGGCCTGAGCGGGACTGTGGTGTCGCTCTCGTGGGCTGCCGCGCTCGACGCGAACCCGAACACCACTGGCAGCGGCATCGGCACCTACGAGGTGAGCCGACAAGCCGGCGATGCGGGAGCGTTGGTCGCCACCGTCTCGTCGAGCGCGGCACTGGTGGCGAGTGAGACGCCTCCACCTGGCCTCTGGACCTACTTCGTCCACTCGCGGGACCGCGCGCTCAACCGCAGCACCGACGCCGGTCGCGTCGTCGTCTCCGTTCCGCCCGAGGCGCCAGGCACGCCGCGACCTGGCGCGATGGCGACCGATGGCGCGGTCTCCCTGAGCTGGGACTGGGACGGGGGACCGGCGACGTTCGAGCTCGACCGGCTCGACGACGACGGGGGCGTGGTGGCCGTGCAGCTCGCGTTGCCGGCGCCGCGCTTCACCGATACACCCGGCGAGGGCCGCTGGCGGTACGCGAGCCGCGCGGTCGTGCTGGACGCGCCTGGGCCCTCGAGCGCGCCCTCCGTCAGCGTCATCGTCGACCAGTCGGGGCCCTTCGTCGGCGCGCCGGCGGCCTCACGCCTCGCCCCGCGCGAGGTGCAGGTGACGTGGAGCGCGACGGACCTGCTGACGTCGGTCTCCTCAGTCGTCGTCGAGCGGGAGACGAACGGCGCCGTGACGGCGCTCGGGCCCGGCGCCTCGCCGCTGAGCGACTCCCCACCCGATGGCGCCCATCGGTACCGCGTCATCGCCGCGGACGCCGTGGGCAACACCTCGACGTCGGCCTGGTCGATGCCCATCGACACGCCCGGCGTGGCGCTCGTCATCGCGCCCGTCGAGCCGGTGCAGGCGTCGTGCGGGCGAACCCTGTCAGTCGTCCTCTCGGCAACCGGTGATGGGCCGGTGCGCTGGAGTCTGCTCGAGGCTCCAGCCGGGGCGACGGTGGATGAGGCGAGCGGCGTCGTCTCATGGACGCCAACGCCAGCGGAGGCGGGGGCTCACGTCGTGCGGGTGCGGGCCGACGCGCCATCGACGACCGACGAGGAGGCGCTCAACGTCGAGGTGACCTGCCAGCGGGTCGTGCTCGGCGTGGGCTGCGGCTGCGCGACGCCTGGCGGCGCGTTCGTCTGGGTGCTGGCGGTGCTGCTGGGGCTGCGTCGTCGTCGGGCTGCGAGGTGAGTCTTCTCGACGCGAGGTGAGGCTCCTCGACGCCGCTCCGCCCAACTCCGGCGCTGATACTCGTCTTGCGAGCGCCGCCCGTCGCTGAAGTCGTTCGCCGTGCCGACCGACCTGCGAGGAGGTGCGCGGGCGCGGCTGCTCGACACGCAGGCACGTCAGAGCGCGGTGCCGACGCACAACACCTGCTCGAAGCGATGCTGCAGCTCACCGGCGGCAGGCAAGAAGACGGCGGCGTAGCCTACGGTCAGCTTGAGGAAGAGCGCGCTGAAGAGCCACTGCTCGACGGAGGCGCTGACGTCGGGGCCGAGACCTGCGCGAGACTCGGGCGCGTTCAGGTTGAAGAACCCGAGACGAACGCCGAGCCCGACCGCGAGCGTCGTTCGTTCGGCGACAGCCAGGCGGAAGAAGACCTCGGGCGACAGGCTGCCCTCGGCCGTCGCCGGCGCCGCTCGCGTCAGCCGGCCGACGAGGCCAACGGACAGCACACGCCCCAGGTCCTTCGCGAGCGCGAGCCGGGTCCGGAAGCCCAGACGCGCAGGCGCTCCGAGCGTCTCGTCCACGCCGACGCCTGCTTCGAGCGTCAGCCCGAGGCCCGCGGCACCGCGCACGACCGGCGGCGATGGCTGAGCGCAGAGGGCCAGGGACGCGACCAGTGGGGTGAACACGGGCCCGCCATACCAGCTCCTGTGGTTGACGAGCGGATGCTGGACGCCGCCCCGCGCGCATCCCACAGTCGTGGGATGGCTGACCCTGAGGCCGACGAGCGAAGAGTGGCCATGCGGGTCTTTCTTCTCGAAGACGACGCCCGGCTCCGGTCCGCCGTCGCCCGGGTGTTGTCACGCCGCTTCGAGGTCGTGGGGGCGGTGGGCTCGGTCGCCGAGGCACGTGCGCGGCTGGCCGGGCTCAACAACGGCCTCGAGGTGGCGGTCTGTGACCTCGGGCTGCCCGACGGGAGCGGCACCGAGGTCATCCGCCTCATTCGCCAGCGGTTCCCGTCGTGCGTGACGGTCGCCTTCACCGTGCTCGAGGAGCCGGAGTCCGTCTTCGAGGCGCTGCGCGCCGGCGCGAGGGGCTACCTGCTCAAGAACACCCCACCGGAGCGGCTCAACGAGCTGCTCGAGGACTGCGCCCGCGGCGGCTCGCCGATGAGCCCACCGGTGGCGCGGCTGGTGGTGCGGTCGTTCGAGACCGGCTCGACGCCGACGCGCCTCACGGAGCGCGAGCGTGAGCTGTTGTCGCTGCTCGTCAAGGGGTTGAGCTACAAGCAGGTGGCGCTGGCCCTGGGCATCGGCCTGGGCACCGTGCAGAGCCACGTGAAGTCCATCTACGAGAAGCTCGAGGTGAGCTCGAAGGCCGAGGCGACGGCGGTGGCCATTCGTGAGGGCCTCGTGTGAGCGACGCGACGGACGCGGTGCGCCAGGCCGTCGATGAGCAGCACCGCTCACTCGTCACCCTCGTGCCCCTGCTGCTGGTGCTGGGTGGGTTGCCGCTGCTGGGCCTGCTCGCGCCGGTGCGCCTCGCCTTCGGCATCACCGAGGTCGAGCTGGGCATCGCGGCGGCCATCGCCGGCGGCGCCATCACGGTGACGACGGTGGCCTGGCGGTTTCTGGGCGGCGCGCACCCCGCCTATCGCGTCATCGAAAACGGCGAGACGCTGCTCGTTCAGGCCGGCATTCAGTTCAGCGTCGCCAGCTCGACGCTCCCCGTCTCGCCGCTCTGGGCGCTGGCGCTCGCGCACGCGGGCTTCGGGGCCATGGCCTACCCGCCGGACCAGCGAACGCGGCAGACTGTCTCGTTCGTGGCGCCGCCGGTCGTCACCGTCCTCATCGCCACGGCGCAGGGGCGCGTCTCGGCGGCGGTGTTCGGGCTGGTGATGACGGTGGTGATGGTCGCGCTGGTGCTGGGCGGCGCCGAGGTGGGCCAGCGGCTCGAGACCGCGACCCGTGAACGGCTGGCGCTCGTCCGCGAGCTGGGAGAGCTGTCACTGCTGCGGGAGCGCTCGCGCATCGCGAGGGACCTGCACGACAGCGTCGGCGCGGCGCTCGCGTCCATCGCGTGGCGGACGGCGGCGGTCGCCTCGGAGGTGCCTGAGTCGTCAAGGGACGAGCTGAGGGCCGTGGCGGCGCGCGCCTCCCAGGGCGTGGACGAGCTGCGCACCGTCGTGTGGTCGATTCACAGCCCCGAGCGCAGCTGGAGCGAGCTGGTCGCCTACGTGCGCAGCCGCGCGAGCGAGCTGTGCGCCGCAGGGCCCGCGCTCGAGCTCGAGGACCTCGGCGCCGACGAGGGGCTGGTGCTGCCGGCGCGCGTCGTCTCGGACGTCGTCGGCATCTCGCTCGAAGGGGTGCGCAACGCCGTGCAGCACGCGCGGGCCTCGACCGTGCGGCTGGTGCTCGGCGCGAACGGGCGGCTCGAGGTGCAGGTGTTCGACGACGGGAGCGGGCTGGGCGGCCAGCCGGGAGAGGGCACGGGCCTGCGGTCGATGCGCGAGCGCGCGGCGACGCTGGGAGGCACGTTCACCCTCGAGGCCCTCGCCCCGGGCACGCGCGTGGCGGTGACGGCCCCGCTGCCTGCGCGGCCCCCGGCCTGAGGGCTCAGCCCGCTGACCGGCGCACCTGCAACGAGTGGCGCAGCTCGCGCACGCTCTTGCCGCCGATGGTCTCGACCTTCACCTCGCCGTCGGTCGTCCACCCATGCTTCTCGAAGAAGCGTCGGGCGCGCTGGTTCTTCTCGAAGACCCACGCGGTGAGCGGCTGGAAGCCGCGGGCGTGCAGGTCCTTCGTCGCCCACGCCAGCAGCGCGGCGGCGATGCCGCTGCCGGCGATCTCCTTGCGGACGTAGAGCGCGCCCAGCTCTCCGGTGGACGTGCCCGCGCCCGGGTCACGCGAGGGGTTGGTTGACGTGAAGCCGAGCAGCGCGCCGTCGCGCTCGGCGAGCCACACCCGCATCGCCGGCGTCTCGAGCGCGGCGCGCCACAGCAGCGCGCGGTTGCCCACCTTCATCGTGTCGAGGAACTCGTCTGGAAACACGTCGCGGTACGCCCACTGCCACGCCTGCACGTGCAGCTCGGCGATGCGGTCGGCGTCGGCCTGGGTGGCCTGGCGAATGGAGAACTCCACGGAGTGGATTCTGCCACTGCTGACCCCACGCACGCTCGTCGTTTCCAGCACCTGCGGCGCCGCGCAGGCCTTGCGCGTTCGCGCGTGACTCCCTTGTGACGGGGTGGCCATCGCCGCGTCGTGAGCGGCGCGTATTCAACCGCACATGATGCCCACCATCCTCATCGTCGATGACGAGCCCGACCTCGCCGGCCTGGTGGAGTTCCACCTTGCGCAGGCAGGCTTCGGGACGGCGGTCGCGACCACCGCGGAACAAGCTCTTCAGCTCGCGGCGAAGGTGAAGCCGGCGCTGGTGGTGCTCGACCTGATGCTGCCGGACCTCTCGGGACGTGAAGTCTGCCGGCGGCTGAGGGCCGACCCGGCGACGCGCGGCACGGCGGTGCTGATGCTGACGGCGCGCGGCGACGAGCACGACCGCATCGACGGCTTCGAGGCGGGCGCTGACGACTACGTCACCAAGCCCTTCAGTCCGCGCGAGCTGCTGCTGCGGGTGAAGGCGCTCCTGCGCCGCGCCGGCGTCGAGGCGACGGCCGAGAAGGTGGGGCTCGGTCCGGTGGCGCTCGACCTCGGCGCCCACCGCGCCTTCGTTGCCTCGAATGAGGTGGCGCTGACGGCGTTGGAGTTCAAGCTGCTCCACCACCTGATGGCACGAGCGGGACGGGTGCAGACACGCGAGCAACTGCTCTCGGACGTCTGGGGCATCACCAGCCCGCTCGAGACGCGCACCGTGGACACCCACGTCATGCGCCTGCGCGAGAAGCTCGGCGAGGCCCGCGAGCTCGTGGAGACGGTGCGCGGCGTCGGCTACCGCATGGCTTCGGGCTCGCGTGCGGAGGCGCACGGGTGACGGCCCGCCCGCCAGTGCGCGCCCTCGCGGCGGCGCTCGCCGTGCTGAGCGCGACTGCGTCGGCGGGGACCCTCACCATCAAGGGCTCGGACACCATGGTGACGCTGGTGCAGCGCTGGGCACGCACCTTCCGCGAGCAGAACCCCGACGTGCGCATCCAGGTGACGGGCGGTGGCTCGGGCACCGGGCTCGCCGCGCTCGTCGAAGGGTCCACGGACCTCGCGATGAGCAGCCGCCCGCTCGCGCCTGTCGAGGTCGAGCGCCTCACCGCGAAGACAGGCCACGCGCCAGCCGTCATCTCCGTCGCGCGAGACGGCGTCACCTTCTTCGTCCACCCGTCGAACCCCATCACGTCGATGACGCCAGGCCGACTGGCCAGCGTGCTGCTGGGCGACGTCGCGCGGTGGTCGGAGCTCGGAGGCCCAGACCGCCGCATCATCCTCTACACGCGCGAGACGACGTCGGGCACGTCGGAATACGTGCGCGCCAGCCTGCTCTCACACCAGGACTTCGCCCCGCTCTCGCAGCCGCTGCCGGGAACGGGCGCAGTGGTGAACGCCGTCTCGCGAGAACCCTTCGCCCTCGGCTTCGGCGGCGCGGCCTTCGCGAAGGGCGTGCGACCGCTCGCGGTGGAGGTGGACGGCCAGGCTGTCGCGCCGACGCCCGACGCGGTGCGCAGCGGGCGCTACCCTTTCACCCGCGCCGTCACCTTCGTCTTCGCGCGGCCGCCCTCGGGCGATGCGCGGCGCTTCGTCGAATGGGTGCTCAGCGACGAAGGACAAGCCCTCGCGGTGGCGGCGGGCTTCTTCCCGGTGACCTGAGATGCCCGGCGCCCTTCACCCCGCCGTCGTCAGCCGACCGACGCCCCCGGTCGAGGGCGCGCGCCGACGGTCGGCGCACTGGGACAAGGTGGTGGAAGGGCTCGTCACCGTCGCGGGCGGCGCGGGGCTGGTGCTTCTGGTGCTGATGATGATCTTCGTCGTGCGTGAGGCATTGCCCCTCTTTCTCGACCCGACCCAGCGCGAACACGCGAGCCTGGCGAAGCTGCTCCTCCCACAACCCTGGCGCGTGGGTCACCCGGAGGCCCTGCTGTGGAACCCGACCTCCCAGGTGCCGAAGGTGAGCCTGTGGCCGCTCGCCGTGGGCACGCTCAAGGTGACGTTCGTCGCGCTCGTGGTGGCGGCGCCGCTCGGCATCGTGGCGGCGCTCTTCACCTCAGAGTTCGCCGCTCCGCGGCTGCGCGTCTGGCTCAAGTCTGGCGTCGAGCTGCTCGCCGGCATTCCGTCGGTCGTGCTGGGCGCCTTCGCGTTGATGACGCTCGCGACGGTGCTGCAGACGGCGTTCGGTCTCGACTTTCGCCTCAACGCCCTGGTGGCCGGAGTGGCGATGTCGCTCGCGATCGTGCCGGTCATCTACACGCTCACCGACGACGCGCTGCGCGCCGTGCCGCCCACGTACCGCGAGGCGTCGCTGGCGCTGGGCGCGACCCGGTGGGAGACGGCGGTGCGGGTGGTCTTGCCAGCGGCGAGCCCGGGCGTGCTCGGTGCGCTGGTGCTCGGCGTGGGCCGTGCCGTGGGCGAGACGATGATTGTCCTGATGGCGTCGGGGAATGCGGCGGTGGGCTCGGTCAACCTGGCCGAGCCGACCCGAACGCTGTCGGCAACCATCGCGGCGGAGATGGGCGAAGCGGTGTCGGGCTCGATGCACGCGTCGCTCCTCTTTCTGCTCGGGGCGCTGCTGTTCGGCTTCAACCTGCTGCTCAACCTCACCGCCGGCGCCTGGGTGCGCGCGCGGCTCCATCGGCGCGAGCGGGAGCCGGCATGAGCGGCGTGACGCGACAGCGCGTCGGCCGGGTCTTCGAGGCGCTGAGCGGCGCCGCGGTCGCCCTGCTGCTCCTCGCGTTGCTGGCCGTATTGGTGGACGTGCTGCGTGACGCGACCGCGCTGTCGTGGCGTTTCTTCCTCTCGGCGCCCGGCGGGAGCCCTGCCGAAGGCGGCATCTTCCCGGCCATCGTCGGCACCGCGGTGTTGACGCTCCTGATGACCGTGCTGGTGATGCCGCTCGGCGTCGCGGCGGCGGTCTACCTGCAGGAATACGCGCCGCCACGAGCGCTCCCGGCGCGGCTGGCGCGGGCGGCGGTCCACCACCTCGCGGGCGTGCCGTCCATCGTCTACGGCCTCTTCGGGCTCGGCTTCTTCGTGCACGCGGTCGGCCGAGCGCTCGACGGCGCGACCGGGCACCAGCTCAAGTGGGGGCAGCCCGGGCTGTTGTGGGCCGCCGCGACGCTCGCCGTGCTGACGCTGCCCACCGTCATCGTCGCGACCGAAGAGGCGCTGCGCTCGGTGCCGCAGGAGTTGAGGGCGGCGTCTCTGGCGCTCGGGGCGACGAGAGCGCAGACCCTCGCGCGGGTCGTCCTGCCCGCGGCAGGGCCCGGCATTCTCACCGCTGCAGTGCTGGCGGTGTCGCGCGGGGCTGGTGAGGTCGCGCCAGTGCTGCTGACGGGTGTGGCGTCGTGGCTGCCCGACCTCCCGGACTCGCTCTCGTCGCAGTTCATGCACCTCGGGTTCCACGCCTACGTGCTCGCGACCCAGAGCCCCGACGTCGATGCCTCACGCGCCGCGCTTTCGGGCACCGTGGCGGCGCTGCTCGTCGTCACCTTCCTGCTCAACCTGCTCGCCATCGTCCTCCGGGGGCGCCTGCGGCGAACGGCGGAGGGGCTCTGACATGGCCACCATCTGCGTTGCTGACCTCGCGGTGAAGTACGGCACGAAGCAGGCGCTGCACGGCGTGTCGCTCGAGGTGCACCGTCACGAAGTGCTCGCCCTCATCGGCCCCTCGGGCTGCGGGAAATCCACGCTGCTGCGCGCTCTCAATCGCATGAACGAGCTGCTCCCGGGCGTGCGCCAGAGCGGGGCCATCACGCTCGAGGGTGAGCGCATCGACTCGATGGACGTGGTCGACCTGCGGCGGCGCGTGGGCATGGTCTTCCAGCGGTCGAACCCGTTCGCGAAGAGCATCTTCGAGAACGTCGCCTACGGCCTGCGCATCGCCGGGCTGAACGACCAGACTGAGCTCGACCGGCGGGTAGAAGAGAGCCTCACGCAGGCGGCGCTGTGGGACGAGGTGAAGGACCGCCTCCAGGACTCCGCGCTCGCGCTCTCGGGTGGCCAGCAACAACGGCTGTGCATCGCCCGGGCGCTCGCCATCCGCCCCGAGGTCGTCTTGATGGACGAGCCGGCCAGCGCCCTCGACCCCATCGCGACCGCGCACATCGAGGACCTCATCGGAGCGCTCAAGCGACACGTCACCATCGTCATCGTCACCCACAACATGCAGCAGGCCGCACGGGTCAGTGACCGCACCGCGTTCCTGTACATGGGAGAGCTCGTCGAGACGGGGCCGACGCAGGTCCTCTTCAACACTCCGGTTCAGCCGCGCACGCGCGACTATGTGAGCGGCAAGTTCGGGTGAACGAGCGTCACACCGCGGCGTCGGAGCGCAGCGCCCCATCGACGCGACCGCGCAAGGTGTGGTGAAGCCGTGAGCATGAAGTCTGCCGTCACCGTTCGCTGCTTCCCGTCCGCAGCCGTCCTCGCCGTCGCCGTCACCGCCTGCGCGCCCGCTGTCGAGCCGCCGCACCTGCTCTGGAGCGCGGACGCGCAGAGCCTCGACAACCCCTTCCCGGACGAGCGCCTGGTGCAGGAGGGCAGGCTGACGCTGCGACCGAGGTGGTACCAGCCGTTCCTGCCGAAGGCCGCGGTGACGGCGGCGGCGACGACCTACTTCAAGTCCGTCGGCGCGCAGGCGGAGCGCGAGGTGTCGTCGCTGGGCGCCTTCGGGGCTACGTTGCTGCTCGCGAACGAGCCGCTCGACGCGAACACGGTGGCGGGCATCGCGGCGCGGCTGGTGCACGGGGACGACGGGACCTGGCAGGTGCTCGAGCGCACCGTGGCGGTCGAGCACTCGCGGGCGTTCCTCGAGCGACGCGAGCTCCCCTTTCCCGCTGACGCGCCGCACTTCCTGTTCGTGCGGCCAGCGGTACCGCTGCCGGGTGGGAAGGACGGCCTCCTCGTCATCCTCACAGGCGCGAAGACGACGTCAGGGGTCGCGCTCGGGCGTGGCTTCGGGTGGCATGCCGCGCGGGGCGACCTCGCGAGCTCGGCGGCGAACGCGCTCGGAGTCGCCGAGGCAGACGTGCTGCTCGTGGTGCCGCAGCGCGCGCCTGACGTGGTGGCGCCCCTGCGCACGCTGGCGACGTGGGCCCGCGCGAACCCGCCCGCCGTCACCGTTCCGCCGAAGGGTCTCGCCAGCGACTCGACACGCGTGGGGCGCTGGGCCTCGACGGACGCCGACTGGACCACCCTCGAGCCGCACCTGACGACGCACGCCTTCAGCCGCCCCGCGACGCACGTGGGCCGCGTCGTCCTCGGAGAGCTCGCCGCCCGCGACGTGCGGGAGCGCGGCGTCTTCAAGCCCGAGTGGGTCGCGAACCCGTCGCTCGCGCCGGTCGTGCCCCTGCGCTTCGTGCTGACGATTCCGGCGGGGCCGAAGCCCCCGGGCGGCTGGCCGGTGGTGATGGGCCAGCACGGCGTCGCCGGGCGCAACACGCCGAGAGACGGGTCCACCGACTCGTACTGCCTCAACCTCGCCGAGGCGCTCGCGGCGCGGGGCCTGGGCTGCATCGGCATCGACGCGCCCGACCACGGCAGCCGCGGCGCCTTCACGAGCTTCTTCGACATGAGCGACCTGCCGGTGGTGCGCGACCGCATGCGCGAGATGGTGTTCGACCTGCTGCAGGTGGAGGCGGCGGTCGTCACCATCGACGTGGACGGCGACGGCACACCCGACGTGAGGCCCGAGGTGCGGTACTTCGGCAACTCCCTGGGCGCCATCATCGGCACCAGCTTCGTCTCGGTGAGCAACCGCGTGTCCAGCGCGATGCTGAACGTGCCCGGTGGCGGGCTCTGCAACCTCATCACCAGCCCCAACCTGCAGGACCTCATCGGCCTCCTGGTGGCAGCGCAGACGGGCCTGGGCTTCAACACCCCCGAGTACGTCGCGTCGTTCCCGCTCTTCCGCGCGGCCGCCCAGCCCTTCTTCGACCCGGGAGACCCCATCAACCTCGCAGGCTCGATGCGCCCCGAGGTGGCCGTGCTGCTGCAGTCAGGCAAGGGCGACCGCATCGTGCCGTACGAGACAGGCGTCGACCTCGCGAGAGCGCTGAAGCTGCCCGACATCGCCGAACGGCCTCAGCGGCGCGCGTTCACGGGCGTCGATCCTGCGCGCTACCTGTCGCCCGCGTCCGTCGCCACGTACAACGGCCACAACGTGATGTGGGACTTCGAGCCGGTGCGCGAGCAGGCGCTGCGCTTCCTCGCGTCAGATGGCGCCGAGCTGACCCAGCCGTGAGAGCGGCCGGCGGTCAGCCGTCGATGGCACAGACGTCGACCCACCGGACGAGCGCGTCAGCGCTGGCGACCGGCGTCGTGACGCTGTCGGTGTAGTGCGCCTGGACCTGGACTCCATCGACGGTCCACTCGTCGTAGCTGATCAGCGGAGCATCGACCGGGACCGCGCCCGTCCCCCACAACCACGTCTCGCGCGGAGCCGGCAGGTGGCCGAGCAGCTCACGTCTCAGACGAAAGGCGAGCCCGAAGGGCACGTCCCTGAACTGCCGGTGCACGTACTGGGCGCGCGAGCGGGCTGGGCAGCGAGCCGTCGCGACGCCCTCGCCGTAGAGGCACACCATCCACACCTCGAGCGGCGCGCCGCGCTTCCCGCCACGGGGCTGCAACGCGAGGTCGAAGCCCGCCTCGCGCGCGACGATGAGCCGGCCCTGCGCCTTCTGGGGAACGAAGAGCGTGCCGGCGCGGCGGAGCACGGCCTTCACGGCCCCGTCGTCCAGTGGCCGCCCCAGCACCTTGCGCAGCGGTGAGAACGGCACGTCGTGTCGCTGGGCGCTTCGGGGCTTCGTCCTCGTACGTCGCTTTGCCGGCGGCTTCGGCGTTGCCATGACGCGCGAGGATGCTGCCCTGCAGGAGCGCGAACAAGGAGGGTGGCCAGAAGGCGTTGTGGCGCTGTCGCACACAGGTACACTCGACCGGCTCCGACAGCAGCTGGGAGGGCCTGGTGCGAGCAGCCATTCTGACGCTGGTGTTGGCCACAGCGTGTGCCGTCACGCCCCGCTCACAACAGCAGGAGCGCGTTCGCTCGCTGATGCCAGCGACCGTCGAGCGGTCGGCGGTGTCGCAGGTCACCTCCATCGTGCTGCGGGTTCGCGCGAGGGTCGCCGAGGACTACCGGAGCCAGGTGCTTCACCCCGAAGAGACCATCTCGGCGCAGGTCGCGCGGCTCAACGAGTACACGGAGCCGGCGATGGGCGTTCGCCTCGAGCTGACCGAGGTGCGGCCGTGGACGCACCGCGCCGGGCAGAACCTCACCGAGTCTCTCGGCGCGCTCGAGACCTTCGATGCAGGCGACGACGTCGACCTCGTGCTCGGCTGGGTGTCAGGGCTGACGGTGGTGGAGCTGAGCCTGGACAAGCTCGGCGTCGCCAGGCTCGGAGGTCGGCATGCGGTGCTCCGCGCCGTGGACGATCGCGCCGAGGCAGAGGCCTTCAAGCGCGCGTTCACCGCGCTCGACCTGGACGAACGCGAGGACTTGAGCCGCGCTCGCCGCCGCCACAAAGAGACGACGTTGCTGCTCCACGAGTGGGCGCACACGCTCGGCGCGCCGCACGACGGCCACGAGAGCGGCTGCCTCTTCCCCATGTACACCGAGCAGCAGGCCGGCTTTCACCCGGACACGGTGCGGGTGCTGGCGACGCTCGCAGAGGTGCAGCACGAGCGGCCACGACCGGCGCGGGCGGCCGCCCGGGTCCGGGACGCCCTCGACGCAGCACGCCCTGGCTTGTTCATCGCCTCGGAGCTCGCCACGTGGCGAGAGGCGCTCGACGCTCGCGCCAGGAATGCACCTGAGGCCGGGGGCTCCGTGCTCGCTCCCGCGCAGTCGAACCCGAGCCTCGAGGCGGTGCGCGAGGCGCTCCGCGCCGGCAACCCGACCCGCGCGCGCGCGCTGTTGGAGCCACTGCTCGCGTCGGGCGACCCGGTGGCCCTCGAGCTGGCGTGCGTGCTCGACCTGCAGACCGACCCGAAGACGGCCGTCCCCACCTGCCGACGGGCGAGCGAGACCCCGAACGCCTCAGGCGACGCCTTCGTCCGGCTCGCAGCGGCGGCCCTGGCGGCGCAGCAGCCCGAGACGGGCCGTCCTGCCCTCGCCACCGCGTATCAGCGACTCCTGCAGCAGTCCGCGGCTTCTCCCGAGGCGTGGCTCAGGTTCGTCCAGGTCGCGCAGTCTGCGTCGTGCCTGACGTTGGTGGAGCAGGCGGCCCCACGGCTCGCCAACGCGGCCGACACCACCTCGGTCTTGAACTGGGCGCGCTCGACGCGGCGCTGGGTCGGGTTGAGCTCGACCGTGCGGACGAAGAGCGAGCCCTGCGAAGGAGCGTTCGTCGAGACGTTCAGGACGGCGGAAGCTGCACTCCAGGAGCGTCGCTTCACACCCGTCGCGCTGGCGGTCGTTCGCCTGAAGGACGAGGCGGCAGGTGCGGCCGGCCCGCTGGTGCTCGAGTGTGAGCGGGCCTTCATGCAGGGGCAGCTCGCCCTCGCGCAGATCCGATGTGGCGCGGCGCTCAGCGCCGACCCCGAGGCCACCCTCGCGCACTACCTCCTCGGCCTCATCCACGAGGTGCTCAACGAGGTGCCTCGCGCCATCAAGCGCTATGTGCGCGTCGTCGAGCTCGACGACTCCGTTCGTGACGCGTGGGCTCGCCTGGGCGCCGCCTACCGACGCACACGGAACGCGGGCGCCCTGAAGGACCTCTCAGACCGCTACCAGGCCCGGTTCGGGCAGCCGCTGCGTTGACGGAGAATCGATGTCGAGAGCTGAGCACGTCAGGAAAGTCTGGGGCGCAGCACCTTGTCGCTCATCAACCGGAGCTGTGAGCTGGTCACATCGGTTCACACCAGCTGAACCGTAAAGAGCCCTCACGTCTCCAGCGATCTTCCGCAGTTCGCGCCACAACCCGCTGGCATGTGCGGTGCTGACGGTGCGTGTATGCAAGCGCTCAGACTCGTCGTCCTCTCGCTCACATGCCTCCTCGCGGCGTGCTCCGGGCCTCCCGGTCCCGACGACGGACAGGGCGGCGGTAGTGGAGGTTCAGCGAGTGGAGGCCAGGCAGGTGGCAGCTCAGCCGGCCCGGGAGGCGCAGCCGGTGGCAGCGCGGCGGGTGGTGTGGCGGGTGGAGACGGGGGCGGAGGGGTGACCAGTGGCGGCTCGGCGGGTGGACTGTCTGGTGGCGGGGCTGGCGGGGGCGTCGTCGACGCGGGTGCGCCCGTCGACCTGTGTCCGGCGGCGGAGGCGCGCTGTGTGGGCTCCGACCGCCGGCGCTTCTGCGGCGCGACGCCCGGCGGCCTGCGCTGGCTCGACGAGACGTGCCCTGCCGGCAGCGGCTGCGTCCGAGGCGCGTGCGCACAGGGCGCGTGCAGCGACGAGTGTGATCTGGGCACGAGGGACGGGGGCCGCAGCTGCCAGCTCTACGACCTGACCGCCCGGGCGTGGGTGATTCCCGACGCCGGCGCCTCGCTGCACGACCGCGCGCGCGACTACAACCGGTGGCTGCGGCGCGACGGCATGCGCCCCGGCAGCGTCGGCAACGCGCGCTACTCCGACCCGCCGACGTACTCGAACATCACGCGCGTCGACGGCATCGGAGACTCTGCGCTGTGGACAGGCACGTACCTCGCGGCCGAGGCGCTGCGGCTGCAGGCCACCGGAGCGCCTGACGCGCGCGCGAACGTGCGCTCCCTCGTCGAGCGCGTGCACCTCCTCATGGCGGTGAGCGGCGCGCCCGGCAACCTCGCGCGCTACGCCAAGCTCACCAGCTTCACCCCGCCCTTCAGCCTCGGCGACCACGACTGCTCGAACCGGCGCGTGCACTGCGACATCAGCTTCGGGGGCGCTCGCTACGACTACATCGGGCACGTCAGCCGCGACCAGTACCAGGGCGTGATGCTGGGCTACGCGCTCGCGTGGGACGCGCTCGGCAGCGAGGACCAGGCGCTCAAGGACCTCATCCGCGCCGACGTCGTCACCTTCGTGAAGGAGCTGATGACGGAGCGCCGCATCGCCCTCTCCATCACCCTCAACGGCGTCACCATGCCGACGACGATGGTGAACGCGCGCTTCATGACCGTGAACCCCGCCGAGCTCACCAACGGGGCCCTCACGCTCTCAGCCTCGACCAGCGGCGGCGGCGACGGCGAGATGTGGGGCTTCCAGGAGTTCTACCCGGACCTCGCGCACCTCGTGCGTGAGGTGCCTGGCCTGTCGTGGGTGCCGTCGATTCCCCGCGCCTCGAGCGCCATCATGCTCGCCTCGTTCTTCCAGGTGGCGTTGCACATGACCGGGAACGACCCTCGCGTCGCCGCCGACCACGCCGCCATCTCCGCGTACTACACGAGCCGCACCGGAACCGGCGGCAACGTCACCCAGTGGCTCGCCGTCGCGCAGCAGTGGACGGCAGGGACCGGGTGCAACCAGACCTATTACGCGAACAACATCATGATGGAGCCCCTCTACAACCTCGCGCGCCTCGAGACCGACCCGGGACGCCGCGCGACGATTCATGGAGCCCTCTTCACCAACCGCATCTGGCCGGCCTTTCTGAACGCCAAGAACCCGTTCTTCTCGTTCATCTACGCGGGCACGGTGAGCGGGGTCGCGCCGGCGGTCACCACCTCGGCGACGCAGCAGCTGGCCCAGTTTCCCCCGCCGCCGCGCGTCTACCGCCCGGTCGACCTGCGCAGCGACCCGCGCTACCCGCGTGACGGCAGCTGCCCCGACCAGCTCATGCACTCGATGGCGGTGGACGTCGGAGAGCGCGTCGTGTCCGACTTCATCTGGCAGCGGGACCCGTGGCAGCTCTACGACGCGGGCGACCTGCAGCAGACCGCGCCAGGCGTCGATTACCTCGTCGCTTACTGGCTTGGCCGCAAGCATGGCTTCATCACCGACGACACACCAGGCAAGTGCCTGCGGCTGCGCTGACCGCTCAGGCCTCCGGCGGTCAGTGACAGGGCGTCGTGCGGGGCGCAGGCGCCACGACGCGTGGACCCGATGGCGTCCCCACTCCGCCGAGGAAACACTCGACCTGGTGCTGCACGTCCTCGCGGTCGAACACCACGTAGTGGCCCAGGTCGAACGGCGTCTGCGACTGAGAGCCCCCGACCGTCACGCCGTTCACGTTGCCGCCGATGGGGAACGCGGCGCGCACCGGCAACCCGGCGAGCGCGAGCGCGTCGGTCGAGGTCGGGTCGAACACCTCGCCCGCCTGGGTGACGCCGAGCTGCACCGCGACCGCCGTCTGCGCCCACGGGTGAAAGTAGCCGTCGATGACGCCCTGGGGGAGGAACGCCGCGTGCGCCTGCTTGCCGGGCAACGGCTCCCGCGCGACGTGCCGCGCCTTCGCGCTCGGGTCGGTGAAGTCCCACAGGCTCTGGAACGCGTGGAGCAGCGGGTGCGCGCGATCGATGAGCTGCGTTCCCTCGAAGCCCAGCAACTGCGAGACGAGCTCCTGCAGCCTGACCGGGTACGTCGTCGAGGTGGCGATCTCGAGCAAGAGCGCGCCGGCGCCAGAGAAGACGTACGCCTGGATGCGGGGGTCCACGCTGGCCACGGGGATGCCGATGGTGCTGCCCATCGAGTGGCCCATCGCGGTCAGCCTCGTCAGGTCGACGCGCGCCACGCCGCCAGCCGTCTGCGCAGTGACGCCGGTGGCGAGCAGCCGCGTGAGGTGCTGCACCTCCATCGCCGAGACCTGCATGTTGTCCACGCTCGAGTCGACGTCGCCGAAGACGTCGTACAGCATGCGGCCGGTGGTGTCGGGCGGGCTCTCGCGATCGCCGTGGAGCGGGAAGTCGAAGCCCATCACCGCGACGCCCTTCGCCGCGAGCCAGTCGGCGGGGCCGGTGTTGAGCGGCGGCTCGCCCTGCTTGTCGCGCGTCGTCGTGGGTGCGAGCGGCCCCCGGTCCATGCCCTCGCGATACTCGCCCCCGCTGCCGTGCAGGTAGAGCATCACCGGCCAGCCACCGGGCGGCATGGGCGTCTTCGGCACCGACAGCGACAGCCGCACCGACTGCGTCCCCTGCTGCACGGGGGTCTCACCGTCCGCCGCCCAGACGATGCGGCCGCGCCCCGGCTTCGGGCCGCTCTGCACGTGCGGCACCCGGTACCGGGCGACGTAGAGGTCGAAGCGGGGAGCGCGCTCGAGCAGCGAGAACGGCTCCTCGAGCGTCGGCGTGGGGAGCGTCTCGACCCACCGCGAGAGCCTCGTCAGCGCGGCCATCGGATCGATGGTGGTGAACACCGTCGCGCCCACGACCCGACGGCGGTCGAGGCGCTTCGCGTCCAGGAAGGCCCTGAGCGGCTCCAGCGCCTGCGTCGCCTGCGGGTTCGCGTCCTTCGTGGTCTCGAACGCGGCGTGGAACGCCTCGGAGCGGTCGAGCGGCTGGCCACTGGCGTCCTTCACGCGGTCGGTCACCACCACCGCGTAGGTCGTCTTCGCGCGGCGGGTGAAGCCGGCGACCGGAACCACCGCGAGCAGGTTCGCCGGGCGGAACGGGGCTGGCTCGACGGTGAAGCCCACCTCGAGAGGAAAGCGCCTGCCGTAGTCGGGTGAGCCCTGCGTCACGTCCACGAAGAAGACGCTCGCGTCGTCACGCAGCGAGGCCTCGGGTGACGGCAGCGTGGCGGCGTCGATGGCGCCCGAGAGGGGGAAGAAGGCGCCGGCGTTCACGCCCCACCCGTCCACCCGCGCGTCGATGGCGGTGAGCCATGTCGTCACCAGCTGCGAGCGCATGCCGGGCCAGCGATCGAGGTTGAAGGTGCCGTCGGCCTGGCGCCTCAGCTCGGACGGCAGCGGAGCGCTCCAGAAGTCGCGCCCGCCCGGCTCGAAGACGACGCGGGTGGCGCGGGGCACGAAGACGTCCGGTGGCTGACAGGCGACGAGGCAGAGGCACAGCGTGAAGGCGACGCGACCCATGGGACGCGCGTACGTGGTGCGAACCGACGAAGGAAGCGTCGCGCGCCCATTCCGCACGCTCGGTTTGTGGCCCCGTCGGACGCCTTCACACCGACGGTGGGCGGCGGTGCAACGCGCGGCCTTCACGGGTCGTCCCGCGCAGGAGAGCACCGCGGCGATGGCGGGCACTCACGGGGCACCCCACCTTGCACGTGGTGACCGTGTGGGGCCGCGTGCCACGCCGGAGTAGCCTGCGCGGCATCGACTCATCCACCTCCACGCACCGGCGCGACATCGACGGCTGGCGCGGGCTCGCCGTGGCGCTCGTGTTGCTGTTCCACGCCTGGCCCAGGCTCCTCCCCGGCGGCTTCGTCGGGGTAGACGTCTTCTTCGTCATCTCGGGCTTCGTGGTGAGCCGCATGGTGCAGCGGCAGCTCGCCGCGGGTTCGTTCCGGGTCATCCCGTTCTTCATCCGGCGGGTGAACCGGCTCGCTCCCGCGCTGCTCCTGATGCTGGTGGCGACGTTGGCCTTCGCCGCAGCGTTCCTCTCGCCGAGGTTGCTCGCGCAGGTGGTGGCGCACGCCGCGGCAGGGCTCGCTCTCGTCGCGAACCTGCTCAGCGCGCTGCAGGCCGGGTACTTCGACCAGCTGGCCGAGGTGAAGCCGCTGCTGCACCTCTGGTCCCTCGCCGTCGAGGAGCAGTTCTACCTGGTGGTCCCCTTCGCGGTGCTGGCCACCCGACGGCTGGGCCGCGCGACGCACGCGCTCACCCTGGCGTTCGCCCTGGCCTCACTCGTGGCGAGCATCTGGCTCACCCGAACGTCACCACCCTGGGCCTACGCGCTGCCGGTGACGCGGGCGTGGGAGCTGCTCGCGGGCGTGCTGGTCGCGCAACGTGCGCCAGCGACCGCGACCGCGTCGCGACGGCTGCGTGAAGTGGTGTCGGTGCTGGGCCTCTGCGGCGTGCTCGCGAGCGCGCTCCTCTTCGACAGGACGACGCCCTTCCCCGGCGCGTGGGCCCTGCTGCCCGTCGGCGGCGCGGCGGCGTTGCTGTGGGCCGGCCCTGACACCCTCGTCGGCGTCGCGGCGAGCAGTCGCCTCCCCGTCAGCCTCGGGCTCATCAGCTACCCCCTCTACCTCTGGCACTGGCCCGCCCTCGTCCTCGGCCGGTTGACGCTGCCAGCACACCAGCACGCGGTGGCGACGCCGCTCCTCCTCGCTGGCGCGGGCATCGCGGCCTTCCTCACCTGGCGCTTCGTCGAGCGACCCGTTCGCGCCCGGCAGTCCCGCGTCGTCGCGCTGGTGCTCTCGTCCACGGCGGCCGCGCTGGCGGTGGGCCTCACCGCGCTCCAGCTCGCGCTCTCCCCAGAGGACTGGGCGTTCGGCGACGCGAGCGCGGCGAGGGTGGCGCACTTCGAGCGCTCCTACGACTACCGCACCGACGCGCGCCTGGGCACCTGCTGGCTGCTCGACGAGGTTGGCCGCGACGACGCAGAGTGCATGGAGCGCGAGCCGGCCGCCCAGCCCCTCGTCGTCGTCTGGGGCGACTCGCACGCGGCCCGCTTCACCGCAGGCCTCCGCGCGCTGCAGCACGAGCGCAGCGTCTTCCGCGTCGGCCAGCGCACGCGCTCGAGCTGCCCACCGCTGCTCGAGGTGAGCAGCCTCGTGTGCCGCGAAGCGAACGAGCAGGTTCTCGACGAGCTGAGCCAGGTTCGGCCCAGCGTCGTCGTGCTCAACGCCCGGTGGAGCGACTCAGGCGACGCCCTCCCAGCCCAGCTCCCGCTCCAGCGGCTGCGCGAGGTGCTGCCAGACACGACGGTCGTCGTGGTGGGCGCCGCGCCGGAGTGGCGCTTCTCGTTGCCGTGGGTGCTGTCGATGCAGGCGGCCCGCGGCGCCGTCCCCGAGCGACTGCGCCTGCCGGACCTCGCCAGACAGCGCGCGCTCGACAAGCGCCTCGCAGAGGCCACGACCCGGGCGGGGGCGCGCTACGTGTCCGCGCTCGACGGGCTGTGCACCCCT
This sequence comes from Myxococcaceae bacterium, assembly GCA_016793095.1. Taxonomy (GTDB): domain Bacteria; phylum Myxococcota; class Myxococcia; order Myxococcales; family Myxococcaceae; genus Xiheimicrobium. The sequence continues at coordinate 35,059 of JAEUJQ010000043.1, forward strand.
GATGGCGACTGCCTGGTGCGCCTGGCCGAAGAGCCGCTCATGCTGACGACCTGGGACTACGGACACCTCACCACGCCCGCCGCGAAGGCCCTCGCCCGGCGGGTCGCGCTGGCATGGGAGGGGATTGCCCTTCCGCACGCCCCGACGGAGTGAGATACGTCGGGCATGGTGACTGGCGTGCTGCTCTCGACGCTCGCGCGCCAGTTCCAGGCGCTGGGCACGGCCTTTGGCCCGCGCTACCCCCACCCGTGGCTCCTCTGGGAGCCGGGCAGCCGCGTCTCGGCGGCGGCGCCCCAGGCGGTTCCCGTCACCACCGTGGTGCCGCTCACTGCCCGACCGAAGACGCCTGGCGTCGCCGACCCGGTCTGCTTCCCGCTCGTCGTGGCGACGCCCGGCTCCCCGGTGCGCGTCGGCCGGGCTCCGACGAACGAAATCGTCATCGACGACCTCACCGTCTCGCGTGAGCACTTCGAGCTGTGGCTCGACAGCGAGGGCTGGTCCATCACCGTGCGCAGTGAGTCCACTGCGACGACGCTCGTGCGCAGCATGTCGCTCCAGCCGGGCGAGAAGCTGCGCCTGGTGGACGGCTGCGCCATCGTCGCCGGCGGCGCGCAGCTCACCTTCGTCGCCCAGGGCCGGTTGCTCCCGAGGCTCATCGCCGCGAACGAGCGGCTGAAGGGCTGAGCCGTGTTCCTCGACCTGCACCGTCACCTCGAGGGCTCCCACAGCCCCCGAGCGCTCGCGCGCGTCGCCCGCGAAGCCGACCTCCGAACGCCCTTCTTCTTCGACGCGGCGCGAGGGCAGTTCCGCTCGCCGGAAGAGCTCGCGACGGCGCTCACCATGGCGGGGCCGTCGGACGACGCGAGCGTCTTCTACCGCTGCATCGTGCTCGCACGGCAGGCGTACGTGAGCGTCGAGGCCATTCGAACGCTCGCCGTCGCGGCTTTCGAGGAGGCCGCCGCCGAGACCGACGGCTTCGAGCTGCGCATCTCGCTCTTCTCGATGACGCGCACGCTCATCGAGAACCAGGGCCTCGAGTGGCGCGACGTGCCTCCTCGGGCGTTCAGCGAGCGCTACGCACGGCCGGTGTTGCAGGCGGTCTTGTCGGCCCGGGACGAGGTGCATCGCCGCGCTGCGAAGCCGATGGTGGTGCGGCTGGGCCTGTCGCGCACCTTCGAGAGCGTTCCGCACTACGAGGCCATGGGCGACGTGGTGCTCGAGCACGCTCGCGAGCTCGTCGGCCTCGACGTGTTGGGCATCGTCCCGCCGCCTGACACCGAGCCGATGCCAGGGGCCCTGGTGGCCCTGCTCGCGCGCCTGCGGCCGTCGCTGCCCGACCTCACGGTGCACGCGGGAGAGTTCGCAGGCCACTCGTCGGTCGACCGGGTGCTCGAGCTCGAGCCGCGCGGCATCGGCCACGGGGTGCGCTCGCTCGAGAGCCCGGCCACCCTCGAGCGCCTCGCGAGAGACGGCGTCACCCTCGAGGTGTGCCCCACCAGCAACCGGCTGCTCATTCCCTCGGCGCTCGCCTCGCTGAGGGCCGCGCACGCAGGGCTCGAGCCGCTCCCGGCCCTGCAGCGCGCGCACGTGCACTGCGTGCTGGGCAGCGATGATCCGACGCCCATGGGCACCTCGTTCCCCCAGGAGCTCGAGGTCGCGCGTTCTCTGGGCGTCGACCTCTCACGGCTCGAGGCGGACATGAAGCGGCGCTGGCGCGAGATGACGGGCGTGACGCTCTGACGGCGCTCGTGCTTGAAGGCGCGCATGGCCGACCCACGCGAGTTCTGGAACCACCGGTATGCGATGCCTGGCTTCGCCTACGGCACCGAGCCCAACGACTTCCTGCGTGAGGTCGCGCCGACGCTGCGAGGCCCGGTGCTGTCGCTTGGCGAGGGGGAAGGCCGCAACGCCGTCTTCCTCGCGCAGCGCGGCCTCGACGTGACGGCCGTCGACCTCTCGCCGACGGGCCTCGAGAAGGCCTCGGCGCTCGCGAGAGAGCGCGGCGTGCGACTCACGACCCAGGTGGCTGACCTGGCGGACTACGACCTCGGCGCCGACCGCTGGGGCGCCATCGTGGCCCTCTGGTGCCACCTGCCGCCGTGGGTTCGCACGAGGGTGCACCAGGCCGTCGGAAAGGCGCTCGTCCCCGGCGGCGTCCTCGTGCTCGAGGCATACACGCCGCGGCAGCTCGCCTTCGACACGGGCGGGCCGAAGAACGCCGAGCTGCTGTACGAGCCTGACGCCGTGCGCGCCGAGCTCGCCGGCCTCGACCTGGAGCGCTGCGTCGAGGTGGAGCGCGAGGTGTCGGAGGGTGAGTGGCACCGGGGGCGCAGCGCCGTGTTGCAGGTCCTCGCCCGCAAACGATGAGGCCGCTCGCCTTTCACCACGCCGAGACCGGGTGCTCGCTCGTCATCGATGACGACGGCCGCGTCGCCTGGGCGTACCTGCGCAGCCCCGATGACGAGATCGTCGCCGACGTGTGGCTGTACAACCGGGCGCCGTGTGAAGCCCCGCCCGACTGGACCGACGCTTCACAGGCGCCCTTCCTCAACCCGCCGCAGCTCGCCCGGCCGTTCGAGGGCCGGCTGCCCGTCGCTTCCGAGCTGGAGGTGAGGTGGGCCCTCGACGGCCCGCTGCTCCTCGCCGACGTGCTGGTCCGGGGTGCCCTGCTGGCCCGGCTCTCACCCGGCGCGGCGCCCGGGTGGAACGTGCTCGCGCTCATCCCGGGGCCATGCGCCGTCCCCTTCCCGAAGGCGACCTGACCCGAGCGTCATTCGGGGCGCTGGGAGAGCAGGCAGCCCAGGGGTGGAGAGGGGCTGGTGGTGGTGGCGCACTCGTGCCACTTCCGCTGCAGCACCAGCCTCGTGATCGCCCGGCGCTCGGCCTCGACGACCTTGCTGTGCGCAGCGGGGTCGTCGCGGGTGTTCGCCTCGAGCATGGTGTGGCCCGTGAGGAGAACCAGGTGGCAGGGAACCGAGTCGGGGAGATCGCGCAGGCAGAGCTCCGCCTCGTGAATGGCGGCGCGCGCGTCGCCGTGCTCGATGAAGTCGGCGCCGAGCTTCGCCCGGGCCAGCCAGGTGGCGCGCTCGTCAGGGGACGGCCTCCGCCGCGCATCCGTCGGCAGGCTGCGCTCGATCCACCGCAGCACGGACAGCAGGGCTGCCGGGCGCTCGAGGCCCTTGCCGGGCGTCCACAAGGCGCTCGAGAGCCCGGTGGCGAACTCCTGGTAGACGGGGTTGCGGGTCTTCGCGTACCGGTCCTGGTACACCTCGATGAGGCCCGTGAGGCACGTCGAGGGGGCGAGGTCAGCGTCTGCCAGACAGTCGAGGCCGATTCGCGCCGCCTCGTCGTGCCGCCCTTCGACCGGGAGCTCCCGCAGGAGCTGGGTCGTCACGTCGGCGCGCTGCGACGCGGGCAACGCCTGGTCGAGCGCGGGCATCGTGTACGACCGCGGCCCGCCTGGCGCGGTGATGGGCGACGGTTGCGACTGGCCGAGGAGCGCCCAGCTGAGACCACCGGCAGCCAGCGCCGCCAGGGCGAGCCCGGCGATGAGGGCGCGCCGCAACCACCTCGCCCGCTTGCCCACCTCCTCCCGCCGGAGGAGCGCGAGGTCTTCGGGCGGGAGCTGGAGCGCCCACGGGTAGCCGAGGCGGAGCACCGCGCGCACGATGGCCTCGCGCGCCTCGGGGTGACCGCTGCCGAAGGCCTCGTCGTCGAGCAGGTCGATCAACCGGGCCGCGCTCGGCGTGAGCTCGGCGAGGGTTGCGCGCTCGAGGCGGGGAATGAGGACAGCGGCGCGCAGCTCGACCTCTCGAGGAGGCAGGCTGAGCAGCTCGACCAGTGGCTCCGCGGGCTGGAGCGGCTCCGGATCTCTGAGGCTCGCCTGTCGGGTCCCGGTCGCCACGAGGCGATGCTACAGGAGCCCGCCGCCTTGCACCCTGGTCGTTCAGAACTTCGAGAAGTCAGGCTTCCGCTTCTCGAAGAACGCGCCGATGGCCTCGGCGACCTCCGGCGACTGCAGCTGGGCCACGAAGTGCTCGCCCTCTCGCACCATGCGGTCGCGCACCGACCCGGCGTCCTTCATCAGCGCCTTCGACAGCTTCACCGCCGTGGGCGCGCGCTCGGCCAGCTTGCGCGCGGTCTCGAGCGCCTTCGGCATCAGCTGGTCGGGCGTGACGATGGCGTTGGCGAGGCCCCAGCTCACCGCCTGCTGCGCCGAGACGGGCTCTCCGAGGAGCAGCACCTCGGCGGCGCGAGCGTGGCCGATGAGGCGCGGCAGCAAGAGCGACGACGCCGCCTCGGGCACCAGGCCCAGGTTGACGAAGGGCGCGACGAGCTGCGCGCGCTCGGTGAGGTACACGAAGTCGCAGTGCAGCAGCATGGTGAGGCCCAGGCCGATGCCCTTGCCATCGACGGCCGCGATCATCGGCTTCTCGAAGGTGGCGAGGTGGTTGATGAACTGGAAGACGGGCGACGCCTCGCCCTCGGGCGGCTGCTGCATGAAGTCGCCCAGGTCGTTCCCGGCGGTGAAGGTCTCGCTGGTGCTGCCGAACACGACAGCGCGAACGGAGCGGTCGGTCGCGGCCTCGGTCATCGCCACGTTCAGGCGCTCGTACATGGCGATGGTGAGCGCGTTCTTCTTGGCGGGGCGCGCGAAGCGGATGACGAGGGCGCTGCCTTCGCGAGAGGTCTCGATGTCGTTGACGACGGTGGCGGTCATGAGGTCGCGCCTGTAGCGCCGAAGCACCGGCGAGTCGATGGCGGGCGTGCGTGGAGCAGGGCCGACCGCTACTCCGGCAGCTCGCAGCCGCTCGCGAAGCCGGTGGCGTCGAAGGTGCGCGACAGCCCGCCGACCAGCGTCTCGCCATCGGCCTTCGTCCACCGCGTCACCACCTTCACGGTGTGCTGGCCCGACCGCTTCGGGCTGCAGTACTCGAGCAGGTAGAAGCGGTTCGCGCGCGCGGTCACCTTCGCGGCGACGGCCTCGAACGCGTCCGACAGGCCGCCCACCTTCGACACCGGCCAGGAGCCGTCGGGACCGAGCGCCTTGAGCGTCTTGTCGTCGAGCTCTGCGCCGAGCCCGATGGTGAAGCGCCGCGCCGGAGAGCGGTTGGCCCGCTCGAGCATCTCGAGGGTCGAGACGCGGGCCGCCTGGTCGGAGCCGTCGGTGAAGACGACCAGGGCGCCCTCCTTCCACGTCACCGCGTCCTGGTCGAGCGACCCGTCGAGCCTGTCGAGGGCCTTCACGACAGCGCCGTTGAGGTTGGTGGACTCGTCCACGCACCGCCAGCCGGCGCAGGTCCGGCGGTCGGGGAAGGCCGCGCACTCTGCGTTCGCCGTGCACTGGCGCACCTCAAGGGAGTCGAGCGCCTGCAGCGCCGTCGCCTGGTCGGCCGTGAAGTCCACCAGCACGTCAGGGTGTTCGCGCCCATCGAAGGTGAGGATGGACAGCCGGTGCCCTTCGTCCCGAGCGCCCAGCACCGTGCGAACGTAGCGCGACGCCGCGTCCTTCAGGGTCGGGAAGTCGCCGGACCGCAGCACGCTGCCGGACAGGTCGAGCAACAGCACCGAGCCCATGCGGTACCGCTGGCCCTTCGGGCGCACGACCCGACGGCTCTCGAGGACTGACAGGGGCTTGCCGTTCTCCTGCACCTCGAAGGCCTCGGCGGAGAGCCCCGACACGGGCTGCCCGTCGCAGGTGTCCACGCCGAAGAAGAGCGAGACGCGCGCCGGCTGGGACACCGTCACCGGCTCCTGCCCTTCAGGCACCGTCAAGGACAGGCAGCGCGAGGCCTGCGTCATGGTGGCGTCGCCACAGCCGAGCAGCAGGGCCAACAGCGCGGAGCCGGCGTGTCGCACGATGTATCGCATGGTGCGCCGACGGTAGGGCCGGGTCGCATGAGGGCAACTTTTCGGCCACGCAGATTCTTTCCTGACTGGAAGTTCAGAAATGGGGTTGCGGTTTCTGACCGGCCGTTTAGTAATGCCTCGCCCCCGAGACTGATCAGCGCCATGGCCCGCCCAGCAGACCCCAACGCCCGCAGTGCCCTGGTCGCGGCCGCGCGAGCGCAGTTCCGTGAGCACGGCATTCAGCGCGCCCGCATCGAAGACATCACCGCCGCCTGCGGGCTCTCGAAGGGCGCCTTCTACCTGCACTTCGAGTCGAAGGAGGCGCTCTTCACCGAGCTGGTGCTGCAGTTCGAGCGGCAGCTCGACGCCCTCTTCGCCCGCCGCACGGCCGCAGAGAACGCCTTCTTCTCCAGGTCGGGGCCGTTCCGCTCGAGAGACTTCGCCGACCGCTCCGCGCGCCTGGCAGAGCTCGAGGCCTTTCAGAACGAGCACGACCTCGAGACCCTCGAGCTGATGTGGGAGCTGCGTGACGTGATTCACGTGCTGATCAACGGCTGCCAGGGCACGGCGTTCGACGGCGTCATCTGGCACGCCATCGATCGCGAGAAGCAGCGCGTAGCCGAGGCGGCCGATCGGCTGAAGAAGTTCGGCGTCATTCGTGACGACGTGCCCAGCGACGTGGTGGCGATGATGCTGATGGGCGCGTGGGTGCTCACGATGCGGCAGATGGTGTCGCAGCGCGAGAAGCCTGACTTCGCCACCATGGTCACCCACCTCAACAAGCTCATCGGCGAGGGCCTCTCTCCGGTCGCAGAGCCGCGACGCTCGTCGAAGCCCGCCGCCCGCAAGTCCGCTCCCGTCGCGCGTCGTGTGAGGCGCGCCGCAGTCCTCTGAGAAAGCCCATGACCCGCTCCGCCCTCGCCCTCGCCCTCGTCGCCGTCACCGCGCTCGCCGCCGAACCGGTCCCCGGCCCGAAGCTGCGGCTCGTGAAGGCCCGCGAGATGAAGTCGTCGTCGAAGGAGACCGTGACGGGTCAGCTCTTCCCTTCCCGCATGCTGCCGATGGGCTTCGAGGTGGGCGGCCGCCTCGCCACCTCGAAGGTGCAGAAGGGCGAGGTGGTGAAGGCCGGGCAGCTGCTCGGGTCGCTGGACACGGAGATCGTCGATGCGCAGGTGGCGCAGGCCGAGGCGGGCGTGGCGCAGGCCGAAGCGGTCGCGGGCCTCGCTGCCGACGTCGCGAGCCGCAACGAGAAGCTGAAGGCCGAGGGCAGCGTGTCGGACGTGCAGAACCGGCAGGCCGACGTGAGCTCGAAGCAGGCCCAGGCCGGGCTGGCGCTGGCGAAGGCGCAGCTCGCGCAGGCGCGCGCGGGCCGCAAGCGCCACGAGCTGAAGGCGCTCTTCACGGGCACCGTCGTCGATGCGCCGGACACCGTGGGCAACATGGTGGGGCCGGGCAACCCCGTGTACGTCGTGATGCAGCTCGACCCGCTCACGGTGAAGATCACCGTGCCCGAGCACCTCAGGAGCGCGGTGAAGGCCGGCCAGAAGGTGCGGGTGGAGTCGGTGGGCGGTGGAGCGTCGTCCGACGAGGCGACGGTGAAGGTCGTCATCCCCTCGGCTGATCCGCAGACGCGCCGAGTGCCGGTCGAGGTGAGCGTGCCCAACCCGAAGGGTGACTTCGTCGCGAACACCCTGGCCCGCGTGGTGCTGTCGGTCGGCGAGACGCGCAACGCGTACATCATCGCCTCCACCGCCATGATGAGCGCGGGCGGCGACCACGTGTACGCCGTCGGCGCGGACGGCATGTTGAAGAAGGTCTACGTCACCGTGCTCGAGCGCCGCGGGTTCGAGGTCGTCGTCACCGCGCCCGAGCCCCTCGACCAGCTCGTGGACTACCCCACCGGCGCCCTCGTCGAGGGCACGAAGGTCACGCAGCGCTGACGCGTCGCCCGAGGATCCTCCATGACGCTCTCTGACCTCTCCATCAAGCGGCCGGTCTTCACGACCATGATGTCGCTGGCGCTGCTGGTGCTGGGCCTGCTGGGCCTCTCGCGCCTCGGCACCAACCTGTTCCCCGACGTCTCGTTTCCCTTCGTCGCCATCACCACCGTCTACCGGGGCGCTGGCCCGTCGGAGATCGAACAGCAGGTGACGAAGCCGCTCGAAGACGCCGTGGCCGGCATCGGCGGCGTCGACTCGATTCAGAGCATCACGCGCGAGAACCTGTCGCTGGTGTTCGTGCAGTTCAAGCTGTCGGTGCCGCTCGACCGCGCAGTGCAGGAGGTGCGCGACAAGGTGGCGGTGGTGCAGCAGGTCTTGCCCCGTGACGTCGACGCCCCGAAGGTGGCGCGCATCGACTTCGGCGCGGCGCCCATCGTCACCTACGCGGTGTCGGCCACCCTCCCCTCGGCCCAGCTTCGGCAGCTGCTCAAGGACAAGCTCGAGCCCGCGCTCTCGCAGGTCGATGGCGTGGCCCAGGTGCGCATCATCGGCGGCGACGTGCGCGAGATCCGCGTCGACATCGACCTCGACAAGGCGAAGGCGGCGGGGATCGCGCCCGCGCAGATTGCCGAGCGCATCGGCATGGAGAACGTGGACGTGCCCGCGGGCCGGCTCGACCTCGGGCCCGCCGAGCTCAACGTGCGCTCGCTCGGCCAGTTCAAGGACGTGGACGAGCTGCGCGCCCTGCCCATCGTCCGGAATCAGACCGGCACCCAGGTGCGCCTCGACGAGGTCGCGACGGTGACCGACGGGGTGGGCGACCGTCGCTCCGTCGCGCGCCTCAACGGGAAGGACGCGGTGGTCGTCGAGGTCATCAAGCAGCCGGGCTCGAACACCATCGAGGTGTCACACGCGGTGCAGGCGAAGATGAGCGAGCTCACCCCGGTGATGGGCAACGGGTTCGAGCCGTCGCTCATCATCGACAACTCGAAGGTCATCGAAGAGAACACGCACGAGGTCTGGGTCGCGCTGCTGTTCGGCGGCCTGATGGCCATCGTCATCATCCTGCTGTTCCTGCTCGACGTGCGCGGCACCACCATCAGCGCCCTCGCGCTGCCGACCTCGGTGCTCGGCACGTTCTTCACGATGTACCTGCTCGGCTACACGCTCAACCAGATGACGCTGATGGCGCTGTCGCTGGCCATCGGCCTGCTCATCGACGACGCCGTGGTGGTGCGCGAGGCCATCACGCATCGGCTCGAGCAGGGTGAGACGCCGCGCGACGCCGCGTCGAACGGCACCCGTGACGTGTACCTCGCGGTGCTCGCCACCACCCTGTCGCTCGTCGCCGTGTTCGTCCCGGTCGCCTTCATGCCCGGCATCGTGGGGCAGTTCTTCAAGGAGTTCGGCTTCACCATGTCGGTGGCCGTCCTCATCTCGCTCTTCATCAGCTTCACGCTCGACCCGATGCTGTCGTCGCGGTTCTCGAAGCAGCGCCTGAAGGGCGAAGCCCACCGCGAGAACGTCGTCGCGCGCACCTTGCGGCGCTCCTTCGAGTGGATGGAGGCGCGCTACGGCGACCTGCTCGGCTGGAGCATCAGGCACCGCTGGCTCACCGCCGGGCTCGTGCTGGCGACGATGGGTGGCGCCATCGGCGCGGCGGCCGTCGGCGGGCTCGGGGTCGACTTCGTCAGCCCCGAGGACCGCAGCCAGTTCATGGTGGACCTCAAGCTGCCCGAGGGGACGAGCCTCGCCGAGACGAAGGCCCGCGCCATCGCCGCCGAAGAGGTGATGCGCACGTACCCTGACGTCATCGACATGTACACGGTGGTGGGCACGTCGTCCGACGGCGCGGGCTCCGACGCGAACCGCGCGCGCATCCGGGTCATCATCAAGGGCCGCGACCAGCGCCAGCTCACGCTGGCCGGCATTCAGAACGACGTGCGCACCTCGCTCGTCGCGGCGCTCCCGTCGAGCACCGAGGTCGGCTTGCTCGACCCCCCCGTCATCGAGGGCCTGGGCGACTTCTTCCCCATCATGTTGTCGGTGATGGGCAACGACTACCAGCAGATCACCGCCGAGGCGCAGCGCGTGGCCGCCATCATGCGCGACTTCAGGGGCCCCAACGGCAAACCCCTGGCGAACGACGTCCGCGTTGCCGCGAACCCGCCCCGCCCCGAGCTGGCGGTCGTCATCGATCGCAGCCGCGCGAACGACACGGGGCTCACCAGCGGCATGCTGGGCATGCAGCTTCGGCTCGCGATGAACGGACAGCTCGCGGGCAAGCTGCGCCAGGAAGGCGTCGAGACCGACATCATGGTGCGGCTGTCCGAGAAGGACCGCGCCTCGCCCGAGGCCCTGCGCACCATGGACGTCTTCACGCCCACGGGGCTCAGACCCATCTCCGACGTCGCCGAGGTCTCCATGCGTGACACGCCGAGCATCATCGAGCGCTTCAACCGGCAGCGCCGCGTGATGGTGCAGGCGGCCGGCGTGGGTGAAGGCGGCGCGCTGGGTGACCTCGCGACCGCGCTGAAGACCCGCCTCGCGAAGGAGCCTCCGCCGCCGGGCGTCACCTACTATTACGACGGGCAGATCAAGTCGCTCGACGAGCAGAACGACGCCTTCGGCCTCGTCTTCGCCCTCGCCGGCATCTTCGTCTACATGGTGCTCGCCTCGCAGTTCGAGTCCTTCAAGCACCCCTTCACCATCTTGATGTCGGTGCCGCTGGCCTTCGTGGGCGCGGTGCTGGCGCTGCTGGCGTCGGGCTTCAACGCGAACATGGGCGCCTTCATCGGCGTGGTGCTGCTGATGGGCCTGGTGACGAAGAACGCGATCCTGCTGGTGGACCAGGTGCTGCAGAACCTGCGGGCGGGCGACGACCTCGACACGGCCATCCTCAAGGCCGGCCCACGCCGGCTGCGGCCCATTCTCATGACGTCGGCGGCGATGGCCATCGGCATGGTGCCGACCGCCGTGGGGCGTGGCCAGGGCTTCGAGTTCCGCGCGCCCATGGCCATCACCGTCATCGGCGGCGTCATCTCCTCCACCTTCCTCACGCTCGTGGTGGTGCCGCTGATCTTCGCCGCGTTCGAGAAGCTGACGCCGCCGAAGTGGCGCATCGGCAAGGACGCAGCCACGAAGGCGCCGCCCGAGCCCGCGCCTCACGTGACACCGGTGCCTGGCATCGCGGCGCGCACCACCGAGCCCGACGCGGCGCAGCCCGCCGTGCGGCCTGTCTGACGAGACCGCCATGCGAACGCTCCTCTTCGCCCTCCTCACAGCTGCGAGCCTCGCGGCGGCGCAGGTCTCGCCTGCTCTCACGCCGGCCGCGCCGCCGAGCACCTCGAGCGCGCCCTCCGGAGTTCAGCAGGCGCTCGCCACCGAGCAGGCCTTCGTCGCGGCGCGCCGGCAGGTGACGCTCAAGGAAGCCCTCACGCTCGCCGAGCAGAAGAACCCCGACCTGCAGGCCGCCCGCACCGCCATCGCCCAGGCCGCGGCGAAGACCCGGCAGGCGCTGGCCGTCGCGATGCCAGAGCTGTCGCTCTCGGCGTCCTACGTGCACACCAGCGTGCAGCAAGAGTTCAAAGCGAAGGAGTCGGCGCGCGCCCAGGGCGAGGCCACCGTCGGCCTCGTGCAGTACATCGGGAACACCTTCGGCTTCCCCATCACCGAGGCCCAGCTCGCTCCCCTGCGCACCCAGCAGGCCGAGGCCATCGCGAAGGTGGAGGACATCGTCATCGTCGCGCGGAACTCGGTCTACGGGAACGTGCTGCTCTCGCAGGTCCTCTTCTCCCCCAACTTCTTCCTGCTGCCGGCGGCGTTCGAGGGCGGCGACGCGGCGAAGTTGAGCACCCTGGAAGCCCGCGAGCAGATCCTCCTGGCGGTCGCGCGGGTGTACCTGGGCCTCGAGGGCCTCGGCCAGCTCGAGCAGGCGGCGCGCGAGGCCGAGCAGGTGGCGCTCAAGCGGGAGCGCGACGCGAAGGCACAGGCGACCGTGGGCACCTCGACCGAGATTGCGGTGCTGCGCGCGCAGTCAGAGACGGCGCAGGCGCGCGCGACGCTCTCGGCGCTCTCGGGGCAGCGGGTGGCCCTGATGGCGATGCTCGAGGCGCTGGTGGGCGAGCCGGTGCGCCCGGTGGACGACGCGCCGACGCGCTTCGAGGTGACGCCCGGCCGCGACGAGGACACGCCGTGGGAGCGCTCGTACGCCCTCAAGGCCCAGAGCATCGGCGTGCGGATTCAGGAGCGCATCTCGAGCGTGGACCGGCTCACGTGGCTCCCGACCGTCGTGGCGCAGGCCAAGGGCAGCTACAACTCGAACCGCGGCTTCGCTGGCACCAACTTCATCTTCGACGGCATCGTGGCCGCCCAGTGGTCGCTCTACGACCGCGGCGTGCGGTATGCCCAGTTGCGGGAGAACGACGCGAAGCTCGTGCAGCAGCGGGCGCAGCTCGAGGGCGCGCGCGCGCGGGCCAGGGCCAACTGGATTGGCGCGAAGACGAACCTCGACGCGGCCATGGTGGCCCTGCAACAGGCCGAGGCGCAGGCGGCCCTGGCGACGCGCGCACAGAAGCAGGTCGGCGCCGCCTACGAGGCTGGCCTCACCACCTCGCTCGAGGTGAGCGACATCGACAACAAGCGCTTCCTCGCGGCGTCGTCGGCCGCGCAGTCACGCGCGCAGCTCGAGATTCGCAAGGTCGAGCTCGCCGCCGCCGAGGGCCGGCTCGCCACGCTGCTGGGCCTGCCCGAGAACTGACGCCGGGGCATGACGCGCGTTCAGCAGGTGGTGCTCGCGCTGCTGCTCCTCGCGCTCCTCGTCGGTGGCCTGGCGGCGTTCTTCCTCGCGAACGACGGGGTGCTGTGCGTGCCAGCGGTGGGGCCTCGCGCTGGCGCACCTGCCGAGCTGCTCCCGGGCCGCTGGCGCCTCGAGGACGAGCCCTCCTCGAACCAGCTCCTCGTCCTCCGGCGGGACGGCACCCTGCGCAGCGTTGCGCTGACCGAGGGGCTGGGGCCGGCGGCGGAGACGATTCGGGTCCACACCCGTGACTGGAGCCTCGATGGGGGCGTGCTCACGCTCGCGGGCGACGACGTCGGGACCTGGCGCGTGGACGTGCACGTGCTCGAGGTGGGCGGCGTCGAGCACCGGAACCGTTTTCGTCGGGTGTGGTGCCTCGGTGAGTGAGCGAGGACCCGCGGGCGTACGGGTCATTCGCAGGGAATGATGACGAACTCGACCCGGCGGTTCAGCTCGCGGCCTTCAGGCGTCGAGTTGTCGTCGAGCGGCAGCTCCGAGCCATACCCCTTCGCGACGAGGCGCTTCGACTCGATGCCCTTCGAGATGAGGTGGTCGACGACGGCCTGAGAGCGCCCCGACGACAGCTTCAGGTTCTCGGCGGCGCTCCCCTTGCTGTCGGTGTGGCCCTCGACCCGGACGCAGAGCGACGGCCGGTCCTGGAGCGCCTGCACCACCTCGGCGAGGAGCGGGTCGGACTTCGGCAGGATGGTCGTCTTGCCGAAGGCGAAGTGGATCTTCTGTTTGATCTCGATCTTCTTCGAGGTGACGACGACCTCCCGGTAGGTGGGGCACCCGCCGTCGTCCTTCTTGCCGAACTTGTCGGGGCAGGCGTCGACGCGGTCGCCGACGCCGTCGCCGTCGCGGTCAGGACAACCACCGGCACTGTCTGGGCCCTTCTCTTTCGGGCAACCGTCGCGCGCGTCGGGCACCCCGTCGGCGTCGTCGTCGGGGTCTGGACACCCGTCGTCGTCCTGAAAGCCGTCTTTGTCCTCCGGCTCCGAGGCGCACCGGTCGTCTGCGTCCGGCACCCCGTCCCGGTCGCGGTCAGGCGGTCCGTCAGCAGACTTTGAAGCACAGCCGTCTGGCTCGGTGCCGGCGGCGTCGGGGCAGGCGTCGGTCTCGTCCGACACGCCGTCTCCATCGCGGTCGGCGGGCTCCGCTTGCGTGGGGAAGAACTCGGCCGACAGCCCGATGCCCAGCAAGCTCGCGTGGTAGCTGTCGAAGTCAGGCAGGGCGCCGAACTGGAAGACCTGCTGGAGCCGCACGTGCACGCCGAACCAGATGGGCATCGACTCGTTGAAGCGGAAGAGCGCGCCCGCCGAGGGGACGAGCCCCAGCTTCGGGCCGCCCGTCATCGCGAGCTGCAGCCCGACGTCGAGCCACGGGACGACGAGGGCCCCTCGCATGGGTCGCTTCACCCTGGCGCCGGCGCCGAACCCCAACACCGAGCCCGCCCCACCGACTGGCGAGTTCGCCGCAGGCGTCAACACCGTGTAGGCGAGCTGCGCCTCGAGGTCGAAGAAGGGCAGGACCTGCCAGATGCCAGACGCCTGGGTCCCGAAGCCGACGCTGAAGTACCTGCTCTGGGGTTGAGAGACGGCGAAGGCTGGCCCGAGATCGAGCCGCGCACCGAAGGGCTCGGCGTGGACCGTCACCGCACCGACAGACAGCAGCAGCGCTGGGAGGAGTCGTCTCATGGTTGGCTCGTCTTGAAGAGGGCCGCGAGGAGCTCGGCGCGGCGCCGTTGTGTCGTGTCTCGCTGCGCGAGCTGGCCGAACTGGGCGGCCAGGGTCCGCGCACCGGCCACGTCACCCGTCTTCGCGAGGATGACGGTAGCGGTGAAGAGCGCGCGGGGCGTCGCGGGAATCTGTTCGTAGAGGCGGTCGACCGCGGCACGGGCTCGCTCCAGATGTCCCCGCTCGAGTTCGACGGAGGCAAGGGAGAGCGAAGTGGCGACGTCGGGCCCAGCGCTCAGCGCGCTCCGGAGCTCGCGCTCCGCTTCGTCGAGGCGGCCCAGGTCCAGGTAGGCCTCGCCCAGGCGCCGTCGAAGCGCGGGAGGGGCCTCGCGGCGGAGCTGCTGCTCGAGCGCGGCCAACGCGAGCTGGGGCCTGCCGAGCTGCTCGGCGGCGTCGGCCATCGACTCGACGAGCACCGGGTCCTGATGCATCGACAAGGCGCCAGCCATGAATTGCGCAGCGCGCTCGGCCTGACCCATTCGGAGCAGCGCCGTCGCGTAGCCGCGCGCAGACTCGAGGCTGAGGTCTCCGGCGGTGACCACCTTCTCGAAGAGGGCGAGGGCCTCGGGGTCCTTCCGCTCCTCGAGGTCGAGCGTGGCGAGCACCCGAGCGCTGAGGGAGTGCGCCGGCGCTTCCCGTCGGGCGATGTCGAGGTCGTTGCGGGCTGCCACGAGGCGGCGCCCGTCGATGGCCAGGCGTGCGCGCGCGGTGAGCAGCGTCGCGCGGTCAGCGGCGCTCAGGCCTGCCTGGTCGAGCAACAGCCCGAGCTGCAGCGCCAGGGTGGTCTTCTCGGCGGTGCTCTGCGGGAGCGCACCTTCGGCGACGAAGGCCGCGCGGGTGAGCACAAGCTCGTTCGTGTGCGCCCGTCCGAGGGCGCCAACGAGTGCTCCCGTCTCGGCCTGCGCGAGGGCAGTCGCGGTGTCGTTCTTCTCGCGCGCAGCACGAGCGGCCTGCCAGTGCTCGACGCCGCGAGCGGGGGCTTCACGCTGGCAGCCAGGAGCCAGCACCACTCCGCCCAGGACGACCGACCTCAGTAATAGAGCCACACCAACCCTGGCTGCCCCGCAGAACCCGACCCGAATCCTCCGCCAGTGCACCCATTCGGAGATGAGCCACCAGAGCCCGACCCCGTGGGAGCGAGCGGCGCAATTCCTCCAGGGGTCGGCGGGGGCTGGTTGTTGTTGACCGCGATCCCAGTGCCGCCAGTCGAACCTGTGAAGGTGACCGCAGTACCACTTCCGCTGCCCGCCCCACCGGCTCCACCTGGGGCGGCAGCGCAAGCCGAGCTCCGGCTGCCACCTGCTCCGCCGCCGCCTGAGACCAGCGTGACTGCTCCGACGACGACCGTCGAAGTCCCACCAGACCCTCCGCTGCCCGAGCAGCCCGACGGGCCAGCGCCCGCAGCCCCGGGGCCACCCACAGTAATGGACAGGGTCGCTCCAGAGGCGACCGTGAAGATGCCTTCGGCGTAGCCTCCACTACCGCCACCCCCGCCGGGATAGTACTGCAGGTTCGTGCAATCGATGACCGTGTTGCCGCCACCACCACCGCCGCCCCAGGCGCGGGCCCAGACCTTCGTGACGCCAGTGGGCAGGTTGAGCGTGAACGTACCCGCGGTCCGATAGATGGCGACGTTGCTGAAGCCCGCCGCCTGATCGACCTCGAAGATCTCGAAGGCATCGACGCGCGTCGTCCCGATGCCAGTCAAGTTCGTGCCGACGCACGGCTTGATGTAGCGGGTGCCGGTCGGGAAGTTGTTGTTGGCCCCGCCCTCCGAGGTGACACGCCCGACGAACTGGGTCCAGGTGGTGGCGTTGAGCGCCGCGGCGGCGACGTTGTTGGCGATGAAGGGAACGCATCGCGTGGTACCCGCGAGGAAAACCGACGCTGGCCCCTGCAGCGGTTGCTTCGCGGCGTCATAGGCGATGAAGCCCGCCCAGAAGGTGCCAAGAAAAGTGCCGCTGGTGGACTTCGCCTTGATGCGCCCCTCGTAGACCTTCGTCGGGTCGACCTGGATGAAGTCGGTGCCCCACACACCGACGATGCCTGTGGAGGCGGCGACGTTGCCGTAGGCAAAGTCGAACGAGCCGTCTCCCTCTGCACTGTCCATCGTGTTGGCGGTGACGCTCATCGGCGTGCCCGTCGAGGTCGTCGTCCACTGAGCGGGGCTGCTGTCGAAGAGGAAGAGGTTTCGGCCGTTCCCACCGCCGCCCGCGCCGGCTGCGCCGTTGCAGACGTAGTTGGTCCCCGACGCCGAGGTGAGGCGGACGCCGCCGTTTGCGCAGTTCATGCCAGCCGCCTCGGCAACCACCGCCACCGACTGCCCTGCTGTCCCCGTCGGTCCCGCGGCGCCGTTGCAGACGTAGTTGGTCCCCGAAGTCGAGGTGAGCCGCAGGCCGCCGGTCGCGCAGTTCATCCCAGCGGTCTCCGTCGCCACCGTCACGGACTGCCCGGGCGTTCCCTGCATGCCCGTCGCGCCGTTGCAGACGTAGCTGGTGCCCGACACCGAGGTCAGTCGCACGCCGCCGTTCGCGCAGTTCATGCCGGCTGGCTCGGTCATGGTGGTGACGGACTGCCCGGCGGGCCCCGTCGCAGAGCCGCAGGCCCACTGGTTCGACGCGTTCCACACGAGCACCTGCCCCGCCGTGCACGACGGCAGCGAGATGACGTTGTTCGAGTCGATGGTGACGCCGTTGCCTGCCTGGTAGCCGAACGACGGTGACAGCCGGCCGTTGACGAGCAGGTCCTGCGAGTTGACGCGGATGCCTGTCGCATCCACCGTGCCGCCCCTGACGTTCTTCGCCGTCAGCGCCCAGGGCACCGAATTGATGAGCTGTCGGGGCACGAGCGCCGAGCCGTTCACCGAGATCTCGAGGTAGCGCGAGCCCGCGGTTGAGCCGTCAAAGACGCTGCCGGGTATCGCCGTGCTCGCCCCGAGCGTGGTCGCGTACAGACCGTCGGACGTGAGCATCACCATCTGTTGCTCGGTCCAGAGCTGGCTGCCGCCAGACGCGCTGTCGTAGAGGCTGAAGGTGAGCGACACGGTGCCCGTCTCTGGCGTGCCGTTCGCTCGAAGCAGTCGGCCCGAATAGCCCAGCCGGTCGGGGACCTGCGCGAAGGCGAGGCTCGCGAGAAGCACTCCCGCCGCGACGACGTTCTTGTTCATTTCGACCCTCCGGTTACCTGTGAAGTCCCTTCAGTCCGCCGACATTGCGATGCGCTGAATTCGAAGCAGGAGGCCCGCCCGGCTCCTCGCCCACGGCGCCGCTGTGGCGATGAGTCGCGTTGCTCTGCCCGACCGCAGGCGAGGACGAGAGCCCGCCACCCGCAGTCTCGGCGAGCGGTGGGGTCGTCAGCACCACGGTCCCTCCGTCAGGGAGCGTGCAGGTCAAGCCGTTGCACCGCGACTCGCAGCCTGGCGTCGCGTCTCCATCGACGTCGAAGAAGCCGGTGGTACAGGGCCCGCGACCGCATCGGCCCGAGACACACCGGGCGCTCGCGTTGAGCGGTGGCGCGCAGACCGTTCCACACGCGCCGCAGTTGTTGATGTCGTCCTGCACCCCGGCGTCACACCCGCTCGGGGTGATGCAGGTGCCCTGGCTGCAGACCCGGCCAGCGGAGCACATGACGCCGGTGCACCTCGTATCGGTGCAGACTCCGTTCTCGCAGGTGCTGCCCATCTGACAGGTCATCGCCCCACAGGTCTCCGGGCGACAGGCCCCCGCAACGCACGTCTCTCCGCTCGGGCAGCGCACGTTGACGCAGCGCCGGTCCTCACACGACACGTCGTTCACGCACACCTGGTTGGGGGCGCAGTCCGCCATCGGGCAGTCGTTCTTGAAGCACTGGCCGGTAATGCAGGTCGTGGATGAGGGGCACTGCACGCCGACGCACGCGACGTCAGTGCACACCCCGCTGACGCAGACGCTGCCGGGAACGCACCGCGTGGCGCCGCACGACTCGGGCTCGCAGACGCCGGCGCGACAGCTCTGCCCGGCGGGACACGTGACGTTCACGCACAGACGCTCCTGGCACGCGACGCTGTTCACGCAGACCTGATCCGACGCACAGGTCGCAGAGTCGCAGCTTCGAGGGAGACAGCGGCTGCCGGCGCAGGCCTGGTTGGTCGGGCACATCACGCCGCACGCGCCGCAGTTGGTGTTGTCGAGCTTCGTGTCGACGCAGGTCGAGCCGCACTGAGTCGTCCCCGTTCCGCACGGGCTGCCCGCGTCTTTGCCGAAGTCGGTGACGGACTGGAGGCAACTCAGGCTCGATGCCGCCAGCAGCAGGAGCCCGAAGGCACCACGTGGGTTCATTCGTTTCCTCTGGGAGCGGGAGGACGGAATGATCGAAGCCCAACGCGACGCGGTCAAGAAGTGTCGGGAGGTGCGGAACGATGCGACACGAACCCGGTTGGTGAAGATCAACCGCACCTTCTTCAGTGTCGCTGAAACCTCGAATGCCGAGGCGCTGGAGATTCGACTATTGAGCGGCGGTGCGAACCGTTCTCCTCGTCGCTGCGCTCTGGGCGCCTGCCGCTCTGGCCGACCACACCGTCTCGGTCGGCGGCTTCGCCGGCACGACGGCCGCGTCGTTCAACTCGAGCCCCGGCGTCGCAGGCCCGACGGTGGGCTGGCTGTACACGCGCGGCGTCGTGGGCGTGGGCGCGGGGCTGCGGGCGAGCGCGCCGTCCGCCGTCGTCAAGGTGCCGCTCGAGGGCTACGCGCGCGGCGTCTTCACCATCGCGCTGGGCCGGTGGGAGCCGCTGCTGGGCCCGGAGCTCGGCCTCAGCGGCCTGCAGGGCTTCTCGCGTCCCCTCCCCGGCCGCCCGACGGACCTCGCCAACGCCGAGGGCGCGCTCACCGGCTTCTTCTACGTCGCCTTCCACACCGAGGCGGCGCGCTTCCGCTTCGGGCGGGTGATGCTGAGCCTGCTGGGCTTCGACGTGGGCACGTCGCTCACCGCCGCTGGCGCGACGTTGCGGCTCCAGCTCGACTGGCTGACGGTGGGGGTGCGCTGGTGAGAACGCTCCTCGTGCTCCTCCTGGTGCCCGCCTGTGCGCCGGGACAGGTCGACGGCCCCACGACGGACAAGGCGCGTGCGCTGGCGATGGACGTGGATGGCGACCGCGTCTTCTCCGACGTGGTGGCGCTCGCCGGGCTGCACGCGAAGGACACGCGGGTGGACTGCGCGTCGCTCAACTCGCGCGCCGACACCTGGTGCAACCTCACCAACGACGCCGCGCGCCGCTTCCTCGAGGAGCGCTTCCGCTCGCTGGGCCTCTCGCCGGTCGCCGATGAGGTGATGGACCACCCGGCCACCCGCAACGTCGTCGTCGACCTGCGCGGCACCTCGAAGCCCGACGAGGTGGTGCTGGTGGGCGCGCACTTCGACGCCTTCTTCATGGGCGCCGACGACAACTCGAGCGGCGTGGCGGTGATGCTCGAGCTCGCGCGGCTGCTCGCCACCCGCCCGCTCGCGCGCACCGTGCGCTTCGTCGGCTTCGACCACGAGGAGATTGGCCTCGTCGGCAGCACCCGGCACGCACGCGGCCGCCCCGCGCCGAAGGTGTCGCTCGTCTTCGACTGCGTGGGCTACGCGGACTCGACGCCCGGCTCGCAAGCGAGTCCGGTCGGCTTCCCGTCGTCGCCCGCCGGAGACTTCCTCGCCGTCGTCGCCAACGACGTCTCGCGCTCGCGCGCGGAGGAGGTGCTGCAGGTCGCCGCTGGCCACGGGGCCCCGCCGCTGGTGCCCATCATCTCACCGGGGCTGGGGGCCGGGCCGCTGTCGGGCAACCTGATGCGCAGCGACCACGCGCCCTTCTGGCTCGCGGGTGAGAGCGCCGTCTTCTTCACCGACACCGCGAACTTCCGGAACAAGAACTACCACACGCGCCTCGACACGCCCGACACGCTGAACCGCCCGTTCCTCACGGGCGTCGCGAAGGCCGCGGCGATGGCGGTGGTCGCCTGGGGAGACGCGCCATGAGGCCTGCGCTGCTGCTCGCCCTCGTGGCCACCTCCTCACTCGCTGAGGAGCCCTTCGCGTCGCGCTTCACGGTGGGCCTCGAGACCCTGGGCGCGATCTCGCTCACCCAGGTGCGCACGCAGGGCGGCTTTGGCGGGGGCGTCCACGCCTCGTTCTCGCTCGGGCCGCAGTGGCAGGTGCACGCGAAGGCGGCGTGGCTGTGGGGCCTGGGCTCGCACACGCTGGTGCGGGTCGGCGGCGGCTGGCAGCGTGAGGGCACGTGGCGGCCGCTGCTCTCGGCGAACCTCGCGCTCGGGCTCGGCGGAGCCCTCGACGTCGGCACCCCAGACCGGCTCCCCGCGCGGGGCCCGACGCTGGGCGCGATGCTGGGCGCCGCGCTCCTGCGCTGGGAGGTGGACGGGCTCATCGTCTCGGCGCTCGAGGTCGAGGCTGGCCTCTCGACGGAGTTCCTCGCCACCGGCTTCCGGGCGGGCGTCACCGTCTTCTCGCTGGGCGCGCGGCTGTAGCGGCACGCAGCCAGGCCGGCAGTGCTCTCTGATGAAGCGCACCAACCGCGGACTGGAGTGACGGGCCACGGTCGGCACCGCTGACGGCGCACGCGGACCCGAGCGGCGGCGGGCAGTCCACGCGTGGCTGCAGCGATGCCCCACGCTGGAGGAGCGACCCGCGCTCGGGCTCGAGGCCCGCGCTTGCGTCCCGCGTCGAACCGGCGCATCACCCCGGCGTGCGCACCTGGGCCACCGTCTGCCTCCTCATCGCCGGCCTGGCGGGCGCCGAGACGCCGCTGCGCCGCGAGGCCGAGCCGCGCTTCGCCATCGACACCACGTTCCAGGACAAGGGCGGCGTGCAGTACTTCTACACGCTCGTCGAGCCCGAGGCGGCCGCGAAAGACGTCACCTTCCAGCTGTTCCGGCCCTTCGACGTGCCCGACGTGTGGGCGAAGCTCGAAGCCCCGACGCACGTCGTGCTGAGCCGCCTCGTCTACACCGTCGAGAAGGACGTCTCGTTCTTCAACGAGGCCCGCGTTCGGGACACGCGGTACATCAACGCCGTCGCGAAGGGCATGAACGTCACCCGGCGCGAGGACGGCTCCTTCCAGGTCGCCGCGATGCCTGCGAACAGCTTCACCATCGAGTACTTCGACGCCGCGAAGCTCGGCCAGGCGTCGGGGCTGATGCCGGCGGTGCAGCGGGTGCTCGAGCTCACGGGCGTCGCCGAGTCGCCGGTCGCCATCGTCTTCCAGCACAACCGGGACTTCGCGCGCGTGTTCGGCATGCGCACCGCGGCCGCGGGCTTCACCTGGACGGCGCACTACCCGGTGGGGCCGGGCCGCACGCGCCTCGTCGTCTTCACCATGAGCTACCTGCACACGCTGCCGCCCTTCTTCCTCGGCGGAGCGAAGCGGGTGTTCCGCGAGTCCACCGACGGTGCGCGGGTGCTCATCGACGCGCTGCGCGCCTACCAACCTCCGCCGACCTGAGCTCGCGCCCGGACGGCCGAAGGGGCGCTGCGCCGTCACCACGCGCAAGCCCTTTCCCTCGTGGTGCGTCTTCGGGCAGGGTGCCGCGGCCAGGAGCGCCCATGTCCCGTCCCCTCCTTCTCCTCACCCTGCTCCTGACGCTCGCCGTTGCCTGCGGCCGCAACCTCGCACCCGAAGACGCCGACGCCGGCTTCACCACCGTGGTGGATGGTGGCACGGGTGACGGCGGCGGCGCGCTCACCGACGCGGGCACCCTCGGCGATGCAGGCAGTGACGCGGGCGCAGACACCGACGCGGGCGCAGACACCGACGCGGGCCCGGACGCAGACGCGGGCAGCATGGACGCGGGCCGCTTTGACGCGGGCCAGCAGCGCCCCGATGCCGGCCCCACGCCGCCCTGGGATGGCGGCCTCACCCCACCACCACCGCTGCCGATGTACGGCGGCACCTGCCCCACGCTGGTGAGCAGCCACCTCGCGGCGATGGCGCGCAACACCGGCTTCACGTCTCGCGGCGACGCGCGCGAGTTCCTGCTGCTGGTGCCGCAGAGCTACACGCCGACGAAGCGCTACCCCGTCGTCTATGGCTACCACTGGCTCAACTCGTCGGCGAACAGCGTCGTGCGCGACGCCGAGCTCGAGAGCGCCATCAACCAGTACGAGTTCATCGCCGTCGTGCCCGAGAACCTGGAGACCGGCGGCCGCAAGGCGTACCAGTTCGACTGGCCCTTCGTGGAGACGATGTTCGCGCCGAAGGAGCTCGGCTTCTTCGAAGACGTGCTCGCCTGCGTCGGCCAGCAGTTCAGCGTGGACCCGGCGCGCATCCACGTCTTCGGCGCCAGCGCCGGCGGCCTGTGGACGGCCTACCTCTCGACGACCCCAGCGGTGAACCGCGTGGCCTCGGTGCTGTCCATCTCAGGCGGGCTCGGCCAGGAGTCCCTCACCAACCTCTGGCGCATCGAGTGGATGCCGCAGCAGAACAAGTTCCCCGCGCTCGTCGTCTGGGGCGGCGCGACGGACTTCTTCATCTTGAACTTCGACCAGGCGTCACGCCGCTACCGCGACGCGCTCCGCGCGGACGGCCACTTCGTCACGCAGTGCGTGCACTCGAGCGGCCACGGCATTCCGCCCTTCGCCGCGCCCACCGACGGGGGCACCCGCTTCCCCATGTTCTGGGAGTTCTTCCGCGACCACCCCTTCGGGCTCCCGCCCAACACCAGCCCGTGGACGCGCCTGCCGCCGTCTTTTCCGTCGGTGTGCAGCGTCGTGCCGTGAGGGTCCTCCTCGCCATCGCGGTGGGCGCCCTGGGCCTCGCTTGCGAAAGGCGAGCACTGCCCGTGGTGGACGCGGGGTACGACTGCGATCGCGAGAAGGCTGCGTTGCTGGCCGACATCAAGCAGGAGTGGCCCTGCAGCGCGCCCAGCCAGTGCCAGCTGCTGCTCATCGACGGCCTCGTCTGTCACACGCCGGTCCCCACGGGCCTGAAAGACGCGCTGCGCGTGCGCGGTCAGGCGTGGCGGAGCCTCTGCAAGCCAAAGCACTTCGACTGCTTCAACGACGGGCAGGCCGCGTGCGTCGCCGGGCGCTGCGGGTGGGAGCCCTCGCCGCGCTCGTCGTACTGAGGGCTACTTCTTCTTCGGCGGCGTCGACGGCGGCTTCTTCGGCTCGACCTTCGGCGGCGGTGGCTTCACCGGCGCGGGCGGCGGCTTCGTCGCGGCCACCGTCGTTGGTTTCGGCGCCGGCGCCGGCTTCGTCGGGGGCGCGGGCTTCTTCACCACCGGCGCTGGCGGGCTGTCGGGCTCAGCCATGAGCGGGGGCAGGGGTGGGGCCGACAGGTGCCTGACGCGGGGGAGGCCCTGAAAGACGAGGGAGTGAAAGGCGCAGGCGCCGTCGAGACAGCCGAGGGCGGCCCGCGGCGCTTCAGAGAAGGACTCCTTCCAGCCCGTGTCCATCCAGTCGGTGCCCAGCCGCAGCCCCTCGCCCAGCACGCGCGCGTCACGGCCTTCTCCGATGACCGCGATGAGCTCACCAGTCAGCGGGTCGAGCTGCAGCTCGAGCGCCTGGGCCTTCGTCTTCGTGGGCAGCGGCGCGCGCATGTGCCCCTGCTTGTCGGGCCCGAGGTTCCATTCGAGCTCGGGGTGGCCGCCGGACCCCGAGATGATGAGCGCGACGTAGCGGCCGCCAGTGCCGAGCAGCATGAGCGCGCTGCGGGCCTCGGGGCGTGGACCGCGAAACAGGGCGAAGAGCGGCTCGAGGCGCGACGGCTCACCGGCCTCCGTGTCCACCACGGCCGACAGGCGCAGGCCTTCCCCTTCCACCTGCGCGTCCACCAGCGCGCGGCCCGCGGTGACGTCGTCTGGCTCGGGGAAGCGCACCCCACCTGCCTCGAGCGTCACCTGGCGCCCGCGCGCCACGACCGTCACCGTGTCGGGCCCTTCACCCAGCGTGAGCGTCTGGGTCTCCTTGTCCACCCGGCCGGGCGTGGTCAGCGCCGTCTGCGCGCCGTCGTCGCTCATCAGCGCGATGCCGGCAGGCACGCGCTTCGCCTCGAGCCCGGCGCGAAGGAAGACGGTCGAGACGATGATGGCGGCGAAGGCGACGAGGACGAGGCCGGCGATGCGGCCCACCTTGAACGCGCGCTCCTTCGCGAGGCGGAGCAGCCGCCGCGCCTTCGTCTCTTTCGACGGCGATGGCGCGAGCGTCATCGGCACCAGCAGCTCGAGCTCGGCGAGGAACGCCGCCACGGTGGGGTAGCGGTCTTCCGGGGCCGGCTTGAGGCAGCGGGCGACGATGGCGTCGAGGCGCTTGTCCAGGCCCGGCTTCTTCACCGACGGCGGGTCGAAGTGGCCCATCGGCAGCTCGCCGGTGACGAGCTCGTACAGCATCACGCCGAGCGCGTAGAGGTCGGCGCGCGGCCCGGCCGTCTTCGCGTCCACGCGCTGCTCTGGCGCCATGTACGAGGCGGTGCCCATCGCCACGTTCGTCTGCGTCAGGTTCTGTTGGGGCGCCTGCGGGGCCTTGTCGTCGAAGCCGGCGAGCCCGAAGTCGGTCACCTTGGGAATGCCGCCCGCCTGCTCGTCGAAGAGGATGTTCTCGGGCTTGAGGTCGCGGTGGATGACGCCGCGCCCGTGGGCGTAGTCGATGGCGCGCGCGACCTGCGACAGCGTCTTGAGCGCGGCGAGCTGGTCGAAGTCGGGGTCGCGCATGCGCTCGCGCAGCGCCGGGCCGTCCACGAACTCCATCACGAGGAAGTAGGTCTCGGCCGACTTGCCACGGTCCACGATGCTGACGATGTTCGGGTGCCGCAGCGTCGCGAGCGCCGCGGCTTCCTTCTCGAAGCGCGCGACGAACTGCTCGTCGCGGGCGAGGTCAGGCTTGAGCAGCTTCACCGCGACGGTGCGCCCGAGCGAGAGCTGCACGGCCTGGTGCACCTCGCCCATGCCGCCCTTGCCCACGAGCTGGACGAGCCGGTAGCCAGGAATCAGGTCGTCCTGGCGAAGGCGGGCGACAGCGGTGTCTGCCGGGGCACTCATGGCGGGACGCCGCGATGCGCGCGGCTCACTCCCTTCTATGTCGAAACCCGGTGCGGTTGGTGGCGCGCGTCACCCTGCGGCGCGCTCCGCGCACACGCACGCACAACGAACGCGCTGCTCAACGCTGGAGCCGATAGACGCGCGTCTTCCCGCCCACGCCCTTGAGCGACACCTCGTGCTGTTCGCCGCGCCAGCCCCCTGCCTCGAGCAGCGGCTTGACGCCCGGCGTGTCCATCACCGGCGTGGTGAGCCAGATCTCCCCCGCCTGCGCGAGGCCCTGCACGCGGGCCGCGACGTTGACGGTCTGACCGAAGTAGTCGAGGCGCTCCTCGGACGTCACGGCCAGCGCCGAGCCCTCGTGCAGGCCCACCTTGAGGCCGGTGTCGTGCCCCTCGGCCTTCAGCCCGGCGCTGAGCGAGTCCATGCCACGCATCATCTCGAGGGCGGCCCTGGTGGCGTCGGTGGGCTCGTTGAAGGAGGCCATGATGGCGTCGCCCATCGTCTTGATGATGGCGCCGTGGTTCCGCTTCACGGCGTCCGTCAACACACGGAAGTGGTCGCGCACGAACCGATACGCGCGGAGATCGCCCGTGCGGTCGTACAGCTCGGTGCTGCCCTTGAGGTCGGTGAAGAGGAGCGTGAGCGAGCGCAGCCGGAGCTGCAGGTCGGCGTCGAGCGCCTGCACCCGGAACAGATCGCGGAAGGTCTGGTTGTTGAGCAACATCTTCGCGGTGAGGAACGGCCGCATGCGGCTGGGGAAGCGGGTCACGACGTCGATGAGGCGCTCGCGGTCCACCTCGATGGCCATCACGCCGACGGTGACGCTGCGTCGGTTGGCGACCCGCACCCTGACTGGCCCTGACGCGATGGACACGTGGCCAGGCCGCAGCCCCTCCGGCAGGGCGACCGCGTCGACCTCGGTGACGCCGTGTCCCTCGCGCGCTGGCGCCAGCACCACCTGGCTGTGGGTGTCGACCGAGAGCAGCCGGTACGTCTGCCCGGCCCGCGCCTCCAGCTTCACCAGCGTCTCCTGACCGGGCGGCACGAGCTCGAGAGCCACCGTCACGCTCGCGAGGAACGCCTTGAGCTCGGCGCTGCGCTCGAAGTTCGCCGTGAAGTAGAAGGACAGGTAGTGCTGCAGGCTGCTGCTGGCGTCGAGCGCGAGATGGCGGACGCCGAGCTCGGGCGTGAAGCTCACCTCGACCCGGTCATCGAGCTCCGCCTGCAAGAGCCTGTCACAGACGACGCACAGCCACTCGCCAGAGGGCACGGCGTCGATGCGCTCCATCTGGTACTCGACGCCACCGCAACCCGGGCACACGAGGTTGAAGCGCAGGTCGAGCAGACCCAGTCGGGCCGCGTGCAGGAAGACGTCGAGCACCTCATCGACTGGCAGGCCGTTCTCCTCGGCCACCCGCAGGGGGTTGATGCGCAGGCACCGCCAGTCGTCAGGGGCCTCGAGCAGCGCCGCCAGCGCCGAGATCGCCAGGGCCCTGAGGTTCGGCACGGACTCGAGCGACGCGAGGCGCTGTTCGAAGAGGGGTCGGTTGAGTGCCATCGGGGGCAGGGAGTGTAGCGGAACGGCATCGCACACCGAGGGACTTCCCGGCCCTGCGGCGCGACGCCTTCGATTCCCTGCGCTACCATCGAGGTCATGGGACGAATCCTGCTGGTGGTGCTGGCGCTCGCGGTGCTGGGTGGCATCGCCTGGAAGGTGATGTACGGCTCAGCCCCGGTGTCTGCCGGTGCCGACGGTCCCTCGCAGCCGAAGCAGCAGCTCGACAACGTTCGGAAGGCGGCCACGCGCATCGAGGCCGATCAGCAGAAGGCGGCCGACGACGTCGCGCAGAAAGCCTTCGGCAACGAGTAGCGCTGAGCGTGTCGGCCGACGGGGGTCACTCGTCGAGGCGACGCGGATCCACCATCCACCGTGCGGCCTCGTCGCGGGTCAGCTCCTGCCGGCGGACCGCGCCGAGCAAGCGGTCGTCCAGCGTCAGGCCTTCAGTCTCGAGCAGCACCGGCGGCGCTGGCGTGTCGTTGGCGCGCAGGTGCCGGCGCAGACCTTCGGACGGGAGCAGCAACTCCACCGCGTGCACGAAGCGGCCGGGCGACGAGGGCGGGCCCTGCGTTCCAGAGGAAGGGGGAATGAGGCGCAGCGACAGCACCGCCGCGAGCGACTCGGACAGCCTCCGCCGCCCGCGCGGCTCGTCGAGCGACGCCAGCTTGTGAATCACCGCCGCAGCCGAGAGGGCACGCTGGGTGACGAAGACGAGGTGCCCTTCGCTGGCGAGCTCGAGGCCCAGGTGCGCCGACGCGACGTCGTCGACGAGGTCGAGCCCAACGACGGCGCGGGGCAGCGTGCGCACGATGGGGGCGAAGCTCGGGAGCCCGACGTCGTCGTGCAGCTCGAGCTGACGGACGGGGCCGGTGCGCGACGGCCACGCGATGGGCTCCTCGAGGCTGACGACCTCATCACCGGTCCTGGCGCGCTCCTGCAGCAGGGCCGTCTGGAGCGTGCTTCGACCATGCCCGGCGGGCGCCGCGATGACGATGAGCCCGCGAGCCACCTTCGCGAGCGGGCCGAGCAGCTCGGGCGGCAGCGAGAGGCCCGAGACGTCAGGGCGGACGAAGTGCGTCCGGACCGAGAGCGAGGGAACACCACGCTCGACGAGCGCGGTGAGGCGGAAGCGCCCAAGTCCCTCGACGGCGAAGCTCGAGACGATGGCGCGCTCCCGCTCGAAGCGCTCCCGATGTGAGGCGTCGAGGGTCAACGCCAGCACCCGCTCGACGTCAGCCGCACGGAGCGGGGGGCCCTCCACCTTCCGGCCCGATGGGCCCTGGAGCATGAGCGGTTGGCCGACGATGAGGCTCAGATCAGTCGCGTGGTCGTCCCTCGCGCGCTCGAGCCAGGCGAGCAGGCCGACCTCAGGCGCCGCTGGCCGCGGCTCCAACACGGGCTCGGGGGTCTCCGCCTCGCCCACCACCTCACGCCAGGTCGGGACGAGCACCAGCAGATCCTCGGGGCTCTGGCGGGCGCGCAGGGCGGCGCTCTCGAGCAGGTTGAGCAGGTCTTCGTCCCAGCCGCCGCGGAGCAGCCGGCGCGCGGCCTCCTTCGTCTGCGCGGTGAACTGCCGCGCGATGACGCGCACCGGGAGCGAGCCGAAGAAGTGCCGGCCCGCGCCGAGCCGGTCGAGCACGCCGCCGTCCAAGAGCTTCTGCGCGGCGCGCTCGTCGTCGAGGGCGATGGTGGTGAGCTCGAGGAAACGCGCGGGGAACTCGTCGGCCTCGCGCGCCTCGACATCGAGGCCACCGAACGACACGCCCGCCTGCAGCACGCAGTCGCAGAGCGCGCAGGCCGCCTCCTCGTCGAGCACGCCGGTGTGCGAGGTGCGCTGCCGGGCGGCGTCGAAGGCCGCCTCGTCGAAGAAGCGGGTGAAGCGCCGGCCCGGGCGCGTCTCAGCCGACTGCACCACCGCGCCGAGCGCGTCCGGCTCCATGCACCGCGCCATCACGCCGCCGAGGACGAGCTCTGCCATGGCCGGCGGATACCTCACCTCCCTCGAGGGCGTCGAGGCTGCGCACGCGCCGTGATCGCTCCGGGCCCGTGCCGGTCACACGAGCGGGTCACCCCGGAGTCCGCCATGCCTGTCCGCCTCGTGTTGCTGGTCGCCCCGCTCGCCGGAGGCTGCGACGCTACCACCAGCTCCGCCCCCGCCGACCACACCGTCAACGAGGGCGGCGTGCGGCACCACCAGGGCCTCACCGCGCCGACCGTCAACTGCGTCGCGTGTCACGGCGCGAGCCTGACTGGCGACCAGGGCCCGTCGTGTACCTCGTGTCACCAGCGGCGCTGGTAGCGCGTCGAGACGTTCCGGCGCGCTCGTCTTCCCCGGCACGACGGCGTTGGCCGGCTCACAGCGTCTGCGCGCGACGGGTGGGCCTCACTGCCAGGTACTGCTTCGGCCAGGCGAGCGAGTCGACGCCCTCGGCTTGCGCGTGGCGATGCACCAGCGACGGGTCGGACAGGTGCGGCCGCGCCAGCGCGCACAGGTCAGCGCGCCCCGCCGCGATGACGGTGTTCGCGTGGTCGGCGCCCTGAATCGCGCCGACGGCCATCACCGCGAGCCGCGAGGTGTTCACCTTCACCGCCTCGGCGAAGGGCACCTGGTACATGCGGCCGTAGTCGGGCTTCGACTCGGGCACGTTGCCGCCCGACGACACGTCGATGACGTCACACCCGCGGGCCTCGAGCGCCTTCGCCAGCACCACCGTGTCTTCCACGGTCATGCCGTCGGCGCCGAGCCAGTCCGACGCCGAGACGCGCACGAACATCGGCTTGTGCGTCGGCCACACGGCGCGAACGGCGTCGTACACCTCGAGCGGGTAGCGCATGCGGCGCTCGAGCGAGCCGCCGTACTCGTCGGTGCGCGTGTTCGACAGCGGCGAGAGGAACGACGAGAGCAGGTAGCCGTGCGCCAGGTGCAGCTCGATGACGTCGAAGCCCGCGGCCTCGGCCCGCTTCGTCGCGTCGACGAACTGCTGCTTCACGCGCGAGAGGTCGGCCGCGTCCATCTGCTTCGGCGTGTGCCAGCCCTTCCCGAACGGCAGCGCCGAGGGCCCGAGCGTCTGCCACGGCTGCTCGTTCGCCTTCAGCGGGCCGTCGCCTTCCCAGGGCCGCTGGCAGCTCGCCTTCCGGCCCGCGTGCGCGAGCTGGACACCGACGCGGGCGCTGGAGTTCGCGTGCACGAAGTCCACCACGCGCTTCCAGGCGGCCTGCTGCGCGTCGTTCCACAGGCCGGCGCAGCCGTGGGTGATGCGGCCCTCGGCCGAGACGTTCGTCATCTCCGTCAGCACCAGGCCCGCGCCACCGACCGCGCGGCTGCCCAGGTGCACCAGGTGCCAGTCGTCGGGCACGCCGTCGGTCGCCGAGTACTGGCACATGGGCGACACCACCACGCGGTTCTCGAGCGTCACCTCTCTCAGCTTGAGGGGCGCGAAGAGCGGCGGCGGCGGCGTGCCGTCGGAGTTCCGCTTCGAGCCGGCCCGGTCGGCGAACCACGCGTCCACCTGCGCCACCAGCCTCGGGTCGCGCGTGCGCAGGTTGTCCCAGGTGATGCGCTTCGAGCGCGTCATGAGCGAGAACGTCAACTGCAGCGGGTGCAGCGGCGTGTACCGCGCCGAGTTCTCGAACCACTCGAGGCTCGTCTGCGCCGCCTTCTGCAGCCGCGCCACCTCGGGTTGCCGCTCGGCCTCGTAGCGCGCCAGCGCCTTTGGAACGTCGAAGCCGCCCACCGCCACGAAGGCGTCGCGCAGCGCGATGGCGTCTTCCATGGCGAGCTTGGTGCCCGAGCCGATGGAGTAGTGCGCCGTGTGCACCGCGTCGCCCATCAGCACCATCGGCCCTCGCACCCACCGCTCGCAGCGGATGGTGGGGAACGTGCGCCAGATGGACTTGTTCGGGCAGAGCCGGTGCCCTTCGAGCTCGTCGGCGAAGAGCTTCTCCAGGAACGCCACGGTGTCGGCCTCGCTCGCGCCGTCGAGGCCCGCGTTCTTCCAGACCTCCTCGCGGCACTCGACGATGAAGGTCGAGACCGCCCCAGAGGGCTGCATCGGCGTCTTCGTGAAGGGGTAGGCGTGCACCTGGAAGAGGCCGTGCGGCGTGTCCTTGAAGAAGAAGGTGAAGGCGCGCAGCGGCTTGGTGGTGCCGAGCCAGGTGAACTTGCACCTGCGCCAGTCGATGGACGGCTTGAAGTCGGCGGCGTAGCGCTCGCGAAGCGGGCTGTGCACGCCGTCACAGGCGATGACGAGGTCGGCCTTCGGCAGCGGCTCGACGGGCAGTTCCTGCTGGAAGTGCACCGTCACGCCGAGCTGCGCGCAGCGCTCGTGCAGAATGGCGAGCAGGTCTCTCCGGGCGAGCCCGCAGAAGCCGTGGCCCGTCGACGTCGTCACCTGGCCGTTCGCGTGCACCTCGATGTCGTCCCAGTAGGCGAAGCGGGCCTCGACGGCGCGGTAGCTCTCGGGGTCAGCCGCCTCGAGCGTGCCCAGCGTCTCTCTCGAGAAGACGACGCCCCAGCCGAAGGTGTCGTCGGGCTTGTTCTTCTCGTAGACGTCGACGTCGAGCTGCGGGTACGCCTTCTTGAGGAGCAGCGCGGAGTAGAGCCCCGCTGGACCACCACCGATGCAGACCATGCGCATGCGGCGCGAGTTAGCGCGCGCGGCCCGGCGTGTCGCTGGTCACCGCCAGCCCTTCGACGCAGCGCCCTACTTCTTGCGCGCGGCAGCCTTCATGAGCCGTCGTTCGATGGCCGAGAGCAGGTCCACCAGCCCCGCCCACTGCGGCTGCAGCGCCTCCTTCGACGCCGTCGAGACGCTCTTCTTTCCGACGGTGAGCGTGAGCCGCCACGCGTTCAGCTCGCCTGGCGCAGCCTTCGGCGCCTTCGACGGCGGCAGCAGCTCGGCGATGGTCTGCAGCTCGAGGTGCTCCTCCATCGTGAGCGTGCCCTTGAGGGGCGTGACCGGGTGGTCCGTGCGCACGGTGCGCGTGATGCCTCCGGCCGGGTCGACGTCGAGGACGACGGACTCCGCGCGGCTACCGGTCGTCAGGGTGATGGGCGGCAGGGGCTGCAGCTCCATGCCGGCGGGCTGGGACAGGATGAGGAGGCAGAGGCTCGAGACCATTGGTAGATCGTGCTTCCTTACTGCGGGTTGAAAGACACAGCGAAGGAAGCACGACCCCCGTTCAAACCGTACGTGCGGATTTCCCGCATACGGCTTGCCGGTGGGGTTTCGGACAGTCGCATTACGCAGCCTCCGG
>JAEUJQ010000045.1 GCA_016793095.1 Myxococcaceae bacterium
CCGGAGGCTGCGTAATGCGACTGTCCGAAACCCCACCGGCAAGCCGTATGCGGGAAATCCGCACGTACGGTTTGAACGGGGGTCGTGCTTCCTTCGCTGTGTCTTTCAACCCGCAGTAAGGAAGCACGATCTACCAATGGCTGACACCGCGAGCGGGCAGATCGATCTCTACGGGCTTTCGCGCGTCAAGGGTGAGCAGGGCGTGCTGCCGCAGCGGGCGCGGCTCATCGATCCATCGCTGCCTCTGCGGCCGGGCGAGCTGCTGATCGACGTCGAGAGCCTCAACATCGACGCGGCGTCGTTCAAGCAACTGAAGGACTCCTCGGGCGGAGATCCCGCCAGGATCATCGCGGCTGTCCGCGGCATCGTCGGCGAGCGGGGCAAGATGCAGAACCCCGTCACCGGCTCGGGCGGCATGCTGATCGGCCGCGTACGCGAGGTCTCGAAAGAGCACCCGGCCGCCGGCGCGCTGAAGCCCGGCGATCGCATCGCGACCCTGGTGAGCCTCACGTTGACACCCCTGGTGATCGAGTCGGTGCGCGGCATCAAGCCCGAGATCGATCGCATCGACGTCACCGGGCACGCGATCCTCTTCGCGTCGGGCATCTTCGCGAAGCTGCCGACCGATCTGCCGGACACCTTGAGCCTCGCGGCGCTCGACGTCGCGGGAGCGCCGGCGCTGGTGGCGCGATGGGTCAAGCCGGGCCAGACGGTGGTGATGATCGGGGCAGGGAAGAGCGGCGCGCTCTGCCTGGCCCAGGCGCGCGAGACGATGGCGGGCAACGGCACGCTGATCGCGCTCGACATCTCCCAGCCAGCGCTCGACGCGCTCCAGGGCATCGGGCTGTGCGATCACGCGGTGGCCTGTGACGCGACGAAGGGCGTCGAGGTGATGCAGCACGTCTCGCGGCTCACGGGCGGAGCGCTGGCCGACCTCGTCGTGAACTGCGCGTCGGTGGGCAACACCGAGATGGCCAGCATCTTGTCGGTGAAGAACGGCGGCGCGGTGATCTTCTTCTCGATGGCCACCAGCTTCACCGCGGCGGCGCTGGGGGCCGAGGGCGTCGGGAAGGACGTCACCATGCTCGTCGGCAACGGCTACGTCCCGGGCCACGCAGAGCTCACGCTCGAGCTCCTTCGGCGGAACGAGGCGCTGCGCAAGCTCTTCGAGCAACGCTACGTCTGAGGCTCGACGTCAGAGGTTGTCGTACTGGTAGAGCGGGTGCAGGTCGGCCCCCGGCTGCATGGTGACGAGCGAGCGCAGCAGGCCGTCCTCGAGGCCGTAGACCCAGCCGTGCAGCGTGGGCCGGTGTTCGTACTTCCACGCGCGCTGCAGCACCGACGTCTTCGCGAGGTTGAGCACCTGCTCGCGCACGTTGAACTCGACCAGCAGCCGCGCCCGACTCTCGTCGTCCGGGCAGGCCCTGAGCTCGGGCTCGTGCAGGCGGTAGACGTCCTTGATGTTGCGCAGCCACTTGTTCAGCACCGAGCCGAACGACCTACGCCCCATGGCAGCCAGCACGCCTCCGCACCCATAGTGCCCGCACACGATGATGTGCTCGACCTTCAACTGGGTCAGCGCGTACTCGAGCACCGAGAGCATGTTGATGTCGGTGTGCACCACGAGGTTCGCCACGTTCCGGTGCACGAAGATCTCCCCGGGGTCCGTGCCGGTGATCTGGTTCGCCGGCACGCGGCTGTCGCTGCAGCCCACCCACAGGAACTTCGGCGTCTGCAGGGAGGACAGCCGCTTGAAGTACTCAGGATCGAGCTTCACCCGGTCCGCGGCCCACTCGCGGTTGTGCAGGAGGAGGGCCTCGATCGTCTTCTCCACGTTGGACATTGCGCTCCCTTGGCCGGGAACGGCGGTCGGGACAAGCACCGATCACAGGAAGAAGCGATCAGTGACGCCCTGCGTCCTCGCCAGGATCGAGGTCCAACCGATCAACGAGTCCACCTTCGGCTCGACATCGGGCGGGGTGAGCCCCAGCGACGCCATGGAGCCCGTGCACGCATAGAGCGTGGCCTGACCCGAGTCGCGCACCACGTCGAGCAGCTGGCGAATGGTGGGCACCTGCCGCAGCTCCATGGTGGCGTTGACGTCGTCGCGACCCTCGAGATCCGGCTCGTCCAGCTGCCCCCGCACCA
The DNA here is from genome assembly GCA_016793095.1 of Myxococcaceae bacterium. Lineage (GTDB taxonomy): Bacteria > Myxococcota > Myxococcia > Myxococcales > Myxococcaceae > Xiheimicrobium. Next base: position 2,149 of record JAEUJQ010000045.1, read on the forward strand.
GGCGCTCGAGGGCGAACCAGAAGAAGTACAGCTCGACCCGACGCCCCATCGCGGTCGCCGCCGCGGCGATCGAAACACCCTGGTGCACAGCGTCGTACTCACCTCGGTGCAGGAACACACAGACCGGAGCCATGGCGTCTCTTTCGCCCATCACCTGCCGGAAACCAGCGCTTTTCGACCGGTCGCGTTATCGAGCCGACCGCCGAGCGACAAAGAGAAGTGGGATCAACGGGTTTGACGGTTGGATGGAGTGAACGATGTCTGCTACGGCCCTACACCGCATGCCGGTCGACGAGACCACCGCGAAGCGCAAGGACGCCCACCTCGATCTCTGCGCGACCGAAGAGGTGGCGCCGGCCGAGAACACCACCCTCTTCGATCGGATGTTCCTCGTCCACTGTGCGATGCCGGAGCTCGCGGCCAGCGAGCTCGACCTGCGCGCCGCCCTGTTCGGCAAGCGCTTGAAGGCCCCCCTGCTGATGACGGGGATGACGGGCGGCACCGAGCGGGCGATGCAGGTGAACCGCGAGCTGGCCCTCGTCGCTGAGGAGTACGGCCTGGCGTTCGGCGTCGGCAGCCAGCGGGCGATGGCCGAGCGGCCCGAGCTGACGAAGACGTTCGCGGTTCGCGACGTCGCGCCCTCGACCGTCCTCATCGGAAACATCGGCATGGTGCAGGCCGTACGGCTCGGGGTGGACGGCGTGCAGCGACTCTTCGAGGGGATCGGCGCCGACGCGATGGCGGTTCATCTGAACCCGGGCCAGGAGCTGACCCAGCCCGAGGGCGATCGGGACTTCCGCGGTGGCTTCGAGATCATCGGCGCGCTCGTGAAGGCGCTGGGCGCCGATCGGGTGCTGGTCAAGGAGACCGGCTGCGGCATCAGCCCGGCGGTGGCGCGCCGCCTGGTGGACGTGGGCGTGCGGGCGATCGACGTCTCGGGCCTGGGTGGGACGAGCTGGGTTCGGGTCGAGCAGCTGCGCGCGGACGGCGTGGCGCGCGAGGTGGGCGCTCAGTTCTCGGGCTGGGGCATCCCCACGGCGGCGGCGGTGGCCTCGGTGCGCAAGGCGGTGGGGCCGGGGGTCTCGCTGATCGCGGCGGGCGGCATGCGCACGGGCCTCGACGTGGCGAAGGCGATCGCGCTGGGCGCCGACGTCGGCGGCCTCGCGCTGCCGATGTTCCGCGCGCATCAGGAGCGGGGCGTGAGCGGCGTCCGGGATGCGGTGAAGACCATCCTCACCGGGCTCGAGCAGGCGCTGGTGTTGACGGGGTGCCGGACCCCACAGGAACTGCGCGCCCAGCCGCGCGTGGTGACGGGTGAGCTGAAGGACTGGTTGGCGGCGCTGGCGGCGTCCGCGTGATCGAAGGAAGGGACACGACGATGGCTGACATGGTGACCTCGCGGTTGAGTGGCTTCCACAAGCTCCCGGTGTCGGACCGGCTGGGCACCGTCTCTCGCATGCTCAAGCTGACGCACGACGAGACGCACGCGGTGGCGGGCACGCAGGCGCTGACGGCAGATCTCGCGAACACGATGATCGAGAACGCGGTGGGCATCTTCGGCCTGCCGCTGGGGCTCGGCCTCAACCTGCAGGTGAACGGGCGGGACTACCTGGTGCCGATGGTGGTGGAGGAGCCCTCCGTGATCGCAGCGGTCAGCTTCGCCGCGAAGATCGCGCGCGAGGGCGGCGGCTTCATCGCCGAGGCTGACGACCCCATCATGATCGGCCAGGTGCAGGTGACTGGCTACGGCGACCCCACGGCGGCCTCGAAGAAGCTGCTCGCGCACAAGGAGCAGCTACTCGCCCTCGCCAACAGCTTCCACCCGTCGATGCAGTCGCGGGGTGGCGGGGCGAAGGACATCGAGGTGCGGATCCTGCCGGCGCCGGAGGGGCCGCGTGGGGAGCCGCTCCTGATCCTCCACCTGCTCATCGACACGCAGGAGGCGATGGGCGCGAACCTGATCAACACCATGGCGGAAGGCGTGGCGCCGCTGGTCGAGCAGATCACCGGCGGCAAGGTGTACCTGCGCATCTTGAGCAACCTGGCCGACCGCCGGCTCGCGCGGTCGACCTGCCGAATCCCGGTGCAGTCGCTCGCCGACTTCGACCTGCCGGCCGAGGCGATCGCCGAGGGCATCGTCCAGGCAAGCCGCTTCGCGGTCGCCGACCCGTACCGCGCCACCACGCACAACAAGGGCATCATGAACGGCGTCGACGCCGTCGCCATCGCCTGCGGCCAGGACTGGCGCGCGATCGAGGCGGGCGCGCACGCCTTCGCCGCCCGCGACGGCCAGTACCGTCCGCTGTCCACCTGGACGCTGGAGGAAGGCCACCTCGTGGGGCGCATCGAGCTGCCGCTCGCGATCGGCACGGTGGGCGGGCCCATCAAGATCCACCCGCAGGTGCAGGCGGCCCTGCGGATCCTGCGCACCTCGAGCGCGCGAGAGCTGGCCATGGTGATGGCGTCGGTGGGCCTGGCGCAGAACTTCGCCGCGGTGCGGGCGCTCGGGTCGGTCGGCATCCAGAAGGGCCACATGGCCATGCACGCGCGCTGCGTCGCGGTGACGGCCGGCGCTCGGGGGCCATGGATCGAGCAGGTCGCCAACGGCCTCGTGAAGGCCGGGCAGGTGAAGGTGGAGAAGGCGAAAGAGATCCTCGCGGCGCTGATGCGTGACGCGGCGCCCGAGGCGAGCTGAGCCGTGACGGTGCACCTCACGTCGTTCGGCCCGGGCAAGGTGATCCTGCTGGGCGAGCATGGCGTCGTGTACGGGCAGCCAGCGCTGGCTGCTCCGATCTCCCGTGGTGTCCGCGCCTGGGCGGTGCCGTCGAAGAGGTGCAGCCTCGAGCTGCCCGCGGGGCTCAAGGCCGAGCACGCGCGATCTCTCGAGCGGGCGTTCGGGCGCGCGGCGAAGGCGACGGGTCACCCGAAGGTGCTGGTGACCCTCGAGAGCGATCTCCCCCTCTCCCTGGGCCTCGGCAGCTCAGGCGCGCTGGCGGTGGCGGTCAGCCGGATCCTGCTCGAGGCGAAGACGGCGCGGCCCGCGAAGCCGGCGGAGCTCGAGCGGGTGGCCTTCGAGCTCGAGAAGGAGTTCCACGGCACGCCGTCGGGCGTCGATCACACGACGTCGGCGCGCGGCGAGATGATCCTCTTCCAGAAGGGCGCGGTGAAGGTGGTGCGGTCACCGAAGCCCGTGCGCGTGCTGGTGGCGATCGTCGGGGAGCGGCCGCCGACGAAGAAGACCGTGCTCGCGCTCAGGGAACGCCAGACGCGCTGGCCCACGCGGTACCGCCGGCTCTTCACCGAGATCGGCACGGTCGCGAAGGAGGGCGCGGCCGCGGTGTCGCGCGGCGATCTCGAGTGCCTGGGCGATCTGATGAACGTGAACCAGGGGCTGTTGAACGCGGTCGGCCTGTCGAGCGAGGGGCTCGAGGCGATGGTGAACCGGCTGCGGCGCGAGGGCGCCCTGGGCGCGAAGCTGACGGGCGCTGGCGGTGACGGCGGCGCGGTGCTGGGGCTGTTCCGCGAGCCTGAGCCGCTGGTGGCGAGGTTGTCTCGCGAAGGGATCACCTGCTTCGTCAGCCAGCTGGCAGGCCCCCGGGCGCTGTGAGGGAACCCATGCGAGCGACGGCGAAGGCGCACCCCAACATCGCGCTGGTGAAGTACTGGGGGAAACGTGACGAGCGGCTGATCCTGCCGCACCAGTCCAGCCTGTCGGTGACGCTCGGGCCGCTGGCGGTGACGACGATGGTCGAGTTCACGACGGAGCGCGGGGCCGACGAGGTGCGCATCAACGGTCGGACGGCGGCGGGCGCCGAGCGGGAGCGGGTGGTGGCGCTGCTCGACGTGGTGCGGCGTGAGGCGAAGAAGCGGCTGGGCCGCGCGCGCATGGTGTCGGCGGGAGACTTCCCGGCCGCGGCGGGGCTGGCGTCGAGCGCGGCGGCCTTCGCGGCGCTGGCGGTCGCGGCCCGGACGGCGGCAGGCTTCGCGCGCGACACGAGAGCCGAGTCGATCCTCGCGCGACGGGGCAGTGGCTCGGCGTGCCGGAGCGTGCAGGGCGGCTTCGTGCGCTGGAACCGGGGGCGCCGCGCAGACGGGAAGGACTCGTTCGGGGAGCAGGTGTTCGGCGAGCGGCACTGGCCCGAGCTGCGGCTCCTCGTCGGCATGGTGAGCCGCGAGGAGAAAGAGGTGAAGTCCCGCGACGGCATGCGCGCGACGGTCGAGACCTCGCCGTACTACCCGGCCTGGGCGAAAGACGCCGAGGCCGAGGCGCGCCGCATCGTGCCGTTCATCAAGCGGCGGGATCTCGAAGCGGTGGGGACGATCGCCGAGCAGAACGCCTGGCGCATGCACGCCACTGCGTTCGCGGCCATGCCCCCGCTCTGCTACCTGAAGCCGCAGACGCTCTCGGTGATCGAGGCCTGCCGCGAGCTGCGACGGCGGGGCACCGGCGCCTGGTTCACCCTCGACGCGGGACCCAACCCCGTCCTGCTCACCACCGCGGGCGACGAGGCCACTGTCGCGAGGGTCCTCGAGCAGCACGGGGCGGCCGAGGTCGTGAGCTGCCGGCCGGGCGGTGACGCAGAGCTCGTCCCGGCTCCGTGACCCGCGAGCTCCGTTCGCGCCGGAGTGGTCTGGCCCGCGCATCCGGCCGTCTCCCTCTGGGAGCACCGGCCCGCAGGTTGATCTGAGTCAGGCAGAAGCGCTGCTTCGAACGGGTCCGTGGATTTTTCATGCGCGCGCGCCGACGGCTGGGCTAAGTGCGCCCTGTGCATTTGCGAATCACTATCAATATCGGGCTTCTCGCCGTGCTCGCGGCCTGCCCGGTGGTGAAGCCAGATCCAGGGGCCGTGCTGCAGCGGAACGCGCTGAAGACCTTCGACCTCGAGGTCGCGCGGCCGACGCTGGAGCAGGCGGTCGCTGCGCTCACCGCGCTTCGCGAGGCCGTGCAGGGCTGGGCCGCGACGCCGGATGGGCAGGACGCAGCGCAGCTCGCCACCGCCCGAGCCCGGTTCGAGGCCGCGTTCCTCGTCTGGCAGCGGGCCGAGCTGCTGCAGTTGGGGCCCCTGGGCGCCGCGACGCGGGTCACGGCAGGGGAGGGGCTGCGCGACGAGATCTACTCGTGGCCGACGACGAACCTCTGCCGGGTTGACGCTGCGCTCGTCGCCAACACCGCACCTGACGACGCCTGGTTCGAGACTGCGCTCGCTACCTCGAAGGGCCTGGTGGTGCTCGAGGAGCTGCTCTTCAACCAGACCGCGTCGAACAGCTGCCCTGCCAACGCGACGATCAACACGGACGGGAGCTGGGCAGCGCTCGCGGCGACCCGCGCGCTGGCGGAGCGCCGGAAGGCCTGGGCGCTGGGGGCTGCCCGCCACGTCGAACGCACCGCCGGGCGCGCGCGCGATGCCTGGATCGTCGAGGGTGGTTTCGGCGACAAGCTCGCGGAGGCGGGCTCACTGGGCTCGGCCTGGCGCACGCCGAAGGACGGCCTCGACGACGTCTACGCAGGCCTCTTCTACGTCGATCGCGCGGTGAAGGACTTCAAGCTCGGCGGCCCCGCTGGCCTGACGATGGCGTGCCTCGCGCCGTCCTGCCCCGAGCTGGCTGAGTCACCCCGGGCCGGTCTGTCGACGAAGGCCCTCGTCGAGAACCTCGTCATGACGCGCGCCATGCTGACGGGCTCCTTCGACCCGTCCTCGTCGGCCACCGGCTTCGACGATCTGCTCGAGGAGCGGGGCGCCGGAGCGCTCGAGTCAGACATGCTCGCCGCCCTCGACGCGGCGATCGGCGCGACCCGGGCTGCTCCCCGCACTGTCCAGGACGCCGCGACGGCCGACCTCAACGGGCTGCGCGCGCTGCACGCGTCGGTGAAGGCCTTCTCCGATCTCTTCAAGTCGCAGTTCGTCACCACCCTGTCGCTGAAGGTCCCGAAGGAGGGGGCCGGCGACAACGACTAGGCCCCGGAGAAGCGCCACATGCCACGCACGATCGCTGTCCTTGCACTCCTGGCCGCGGCCTGCGGCCCCATGACCCCTGGCGCCGATGCGGGCGCGTGCCCGATCGCCCTGGCGGGGGCGTACCCCGACGGAGGCTTCGCCACGAACGCCGCCGCCGAGCTGACCCTGCTCGGGAAGCTCAACGCGCTCAACGCGCCGATGCGCGCGGCCGAGCTCGACGCCGGCGCGACGGTGACGCGCACCCAGCTCGACGACCTGAACGGCGCCGGCAGTCCCTCACTGGCGAGCCTGACGACCCCGGGCTTCCAGCCCGTCGCGGCCGAGACGTTCACGGCGTTCCTCGCCGCGCAGGGCAGGATCTGGACGCCGACGGAGCCTCCGAACGCCGGCGGCCTCTACGGCGTGGGGACGAGCCAGTGGATCTTCAGCGGCCGCGGCGTCGATCTGCGCCAGGTGATCGACAAGGGGCTCTACGGCGCGCTCTTCTACGCCGAGGCGGTCAAGCGCATGCCGAACGCGACGACGCCCGCGTCCATCGATCAGCTGCTGGCGCTCTACGGCGCGACGCCCGACTTCCCGCAGAACGACACCACGGCGCCGGGGCGCGATGAGCTGACGGCCAAGTATGCCAAGCGGCGGACGCCCCAGGGCACGCCGGGCGCGTACACGACGCTGCGTGACGCTTTCGTGCGGGCGCGGCTCGCAGCCGGGAACCCGGGCTGCGCTGCCGAGCGCACCGCGGCGCTCGAGACGATCAAGCTCGAGTGGGAGAAGATCTTCGCGTCGACGGTGATCTTCTACGTCAACTCTGCCGCGACGAAGCTGCAGGACCCGGCGGCCGACGCGGCGAAGCGAGCCTCGGCGATGCACGATCTGGGCGAAGGCGCCGCCTTCTTCATCGGGCTCAAGGCCGTCCCGGCGTCGAGCCGTCGCATCACCGATGTGCAGATCGATCAGGTGTTGACCGCGCTGAAGATCCCCTCGCTCGGCGGCGCGACGGCGCACCAGCTCCTCACCCAGGTGCCACCCGACGTCGATGGCCTGCTGATGGCGAACACCAGGCTCCAGAGCGTCTACGGCTTCACGGCTGACGAGATGACCCGCTTCAGGACGAACTACTGATGCGCGCTCGGCTCGCTCACCTGCTCCGGCGCCTGTCGGAGCATGAAGACGGCGCTTCGCTGCGCGTGTACCGCGCGCTCTTCGGTCTGCTGCTCGCCGGGGCCCTGGTGCGGCTGCACCTCACCGGGTGGACAGCGCCGCTCTTCTTCGAGCCGTCGTTCCGCTTCGAGTACGAGGCCTTCGCCTTCATCCCCGCGATGCCGAAGGGGCTGGTCCCCTGGAGCCTGGCGGTGGGGGCGGTGGGCGCGCTGACGCTCGGCCTGGCGCGCGGCGCGACGCGGCGGCTCGGTGGCCTCGTCTTCCTGGCCTGCTTCGCGTGGCTCAAGCTGTACGACGTCACCAACTACCTGAACCACGACTACCTGGCGTTCCTGCTGGGCGCGCTGCTCACGATCTTGCCGCTCGACGGACCGACGGTGCCGCGGTGGGCCTGGTGGCTGCTGCGTTTCCAGGTCGGCGTCGTCTACGTGCACGCCGGGCTCGCCAAGGTGAACACGGACTGGCTGCTGCACGGCCAGCCCCTGGAGACGTGGTTCGCGGCGAATCGGGGCTTGCCGGTGTTGGGCCCGCTCCTCGCGCTGCCCTTCGCGCCGCTCGTCGGGGGCTGGGCGGCGTGCCTCTACGATCTGACGATCCCCCTCTGGTTGTCGATCAACCGCACGCGCCGGTTCGCCCTCGCCGCGGTGCTCGTGTTCCACGGCGCGACGTACGCGCTCTTCGACATCGGCATCTTCCCCTTCCTGATGACGCTGAACGCGTCGCTGTTCCTCGACCCCTCGTGGCCGCGGCGCTTCCTCGGGAAGCTGGTGGAGAGCCCTGGCCAGCAGCGCCCGCTCTCGCCGGCCCTCGCGGGTGCGCTCGTGGTGTTCGTCGCCTTCCAGGCGTTCTTTCCGCTGCGCTCTCACGCCATCAGCGACGACGTGTTGTGGGACGAGCAGGGCATGCGCTGGTCCTGGAAGGTGATGCTGCGCGAGAAGAACGGCGCTGTGAGCTACCGCGTGCGCGTGAAGGGCGAGGCGCGGGAGTGGCAGGTCGATCCCCTCGACGTGCTGACGCCGCGGCAGGCGAACGAGATGAGCGGCCAGCCCGATCTCATCGTGCAGCTCGGGCGGCACCTGGGGCGCGACATGGCGGCGAAGCTGGGTCGGCCCGTCGAGGTCTTCGTCGACGCTCGCGTGTCGCTCAACCGGCGGCCTCCAGCTCCGCTCTTCCGCCCTGACGTCGACCTGCTCTCGCTCGAAGGGAGCGACCTGCGTCCGGCGTTGCTGCCATCACCGCGAGGCCGCGGGCCGGTGGATCAGGTGGCGGTGAGATGACGCCATGATCGCCGCTGTCCTCGTCGCCATGGTGTCGTCGCAGGGCCTGACGGAGCGACCGCTCCTCGCCCCGCGTGCGACCCCGAAGCGCGTGCTGATCGCCCAGGCTGACGGAGACGGTGGGTACTGGGTGCTCGAGGACGAGCCGCCGCTCGCGGCGCCAGAGCCAGAGGACGGCGGGCTCGCCGACGCGGGCGTGCGCTTCTCGACGAGGGTGGTGGGCCAGCGCGGCCCGGACGTGCGGCGGATCACCGGCAGCGCCATCACGCTGCAGGAAGAAGATCTCGAGCGCCGCGAGCTCAACGACATCCACCGCGTGCTGGGCGAGGTGCCGGGGGTCTACTTCCGCGAAGAAGACGGGCTCGGGCTGCGCCCCAACATCGGCCTGCGCGGCGCCAACCCCGATCGCAGCGCGAAGGTGACGCTGATGGAAGACGGCGTGCTGCTCACGCCCGCGCCGTACTCGGCTCCGGCGGCGTACTACTTCCCGCTCGTCACGCGCATGGTGGGGGTGGACGTCTTCAAAGGGCCGGCGGCGATCCGGTTCGGGCCGCAGACGATCGGTGGCGCGATCAACCTGCGGACCCGCGAGGTCCCCAGGGGCAATCTGCTGAAGCTCGATGTCGCGGGTGGGAGCCGCTTTCAGGCGCGCGTTCACGGCGTGGCGGCGGCCGGCAGCGAGCGTTGGGGCGTGCTGGCCGAAGGCGTGTTTCTGCGGGACGACGGCTTCAAGGTGCTCGACCGCGGCGGCAACACCGGCTTCGAGCGCAGCGAGTTCATGATCAAGGGTCGGGCGAACCCCGGGGATGCCTGGCGCCAGCACTTCGAGGTGAAGGCGACGCTGGCGCTCGAGGACAGCCGCGAGACGTACCTGGGCCTCGCGCGGAGCGACTTCGAGGCGACGCCCGATCGGCGCTACGCGACCTCAGCCCTCGATCGCATGCAGTGGAACCGGCTCTCAGTGGCCGGTCGCTGGAGCGCGCGGCCAACCGACGCGCTCACGATCTCGGCGGTGGCGTACCGGCACTCGTTCCTCCGCACCTGGAACCGGCTCGATCGGTTCCGAAGAGGGCCAGGGCTCTACGAGCTGCTGGTGCAGCCGGTGCGCGGCGGACTCGACGGCCAGTACCTCGGCGTGCTGCGCGGCGAGGTGGACTCGAGCAGCGCTGACGAGTCGCTGATCGTGCTGAACAACCAGCGCACCTTCGTCAGCCAGGGCGTGCAGCTCGACGCCCGGCTCACCCTCGCGACCGGGCCTGTGCAGCATGAGCTCGAGGCGGGGCTGCGCTTCCACCACGACGAGATCCGCCGCAACCACACGGCGACGGGCTACGCGGTGACCGGGGGCCTGCTCGAGCGCGACGCCCTGCCGGTCGTGCAGGACACGCTCAACCTCGGCCTGTCGCGGGCGGGCGCGCTCCACCTGAACGACACCATGACCTGGGGCCGGCTGCTGCTCTCTCCGGGGCTGCGCGTGGAGCTGATCGACGGCGTCTTCGCCGACCGCCTCAGCGGCCGTGCGACGCGAGGGCTGCAGGCCGTTCCTCTCCTCGGGGCTGGCGCGGTGGTGGCGCTGCCATGGGGCCTCAATGTCTTCGGCGGGGTGCACCAGGGGTTCAGCCCGGTGACGCCGGGGCAGGGCACCGAGGTGCAGTCGGAGCGCGCGCTTCATGCCGAGCTGGGGCTGCGCGCCCCGTCCCGCCGCCGCCGCCTCGAGCTGGTCGGCTTCTGGAGCGAGTACTCGAACATCACCGGCGAGTGCACGGGCAGCGCCGGCTGCGTCGATGACGCCATCAACAGGCAGTTCAACGGCGGGGCGGCGCGGATCATCGGGCTCGAGGCGCTGGCGTCAGTGTCCATCGCGCTCCCCGCCGACCTCGAGCTGGTCCCGCAGGTGACGTACACGCTGACCAGCGCGCGGTTCCTCTCGGACTTCACGTCCTCGAACCCGATCTGGGGCGTCGTACGGACGGGCGACCTCATTCCCTACGTGCCCACGCACCAGGGCTCGGCGCGGCTGATCATGAACCGTGACGCGCTCTCGTTGTCGGTCGGCGCCGAGTTCACCAGCGGCTTCATCGAAGAGGCTGGCGACGGCGTCGGACAGCCCGTCGTCCCTGGTCGCCTTCTGCTGGACGCGACCGCGAGCTACCGCGTCGGCCTCTTCCAGTTCTACGTGCAGGGCACCAACCTCACGAACCAGCGCCTCGTCGTCGCCCGCCGCCCCTTCGGAGCCCGTCCCCTCGCACCCCTGGCTGTGCAGGGCGGAGTGCGCGTGCAGTGGCCCTGAGCTGACGTAAGTCGCTGATCTCGAAGGCGACTGGCTTACGCGCGTCAGAAGAAACCTACATGAAGGCGCTTGTGTGTTTTTGTGGGCGGGCGCATACGGCGCTCATGAACAAGCACCTCGCACTGGCAGTGGGACTGCTGTTGGGTTGTGGACCGGAGTCGTCGGCGCTGATCGACAGCGAGACAGAGGTTCTCTCAGGACCGGAGGCCGATGCCTCGGAGTCCGCCCAGGCGTTGACGGTCGCGAACTTCTTCCCGCTGCGCACCGGCAACACGTGGATGCTGTCCGACGGCGCCACGTCCCGGACGGTGCGGGTGATCCGCTCGTCCGGTTCGTTGCACCTCGTCGAGGGCCTCTCCTCCGCGCCTGCCTGGATGGCGTTCGCAGGCTCCCGGCTGTGGGTGTGGAACCCGACCGATCGCGCCTGGCAGACCTTCGTGAACTTCGGTTCGGCCACGCAGACCCGCTTCTCGTTCGGCGGCCCGTGCGAGACGTTCACCGTTCGCCAGGTGGGCAACAAGATCGCCCTCATCACGCCGGCCGGCTCGTTCTCGCCTGCGGTCCGCTACGAGTTCACGCTGAGCCCGCCGCCGCACGTGCGCTGCGCGATGCCCATGCTCGGAGCGCTGACGTTCGCGGAGACCGTGGGGCTGGTCGAGCTCCGCACGCCGAATCAGGAGACCTTCGCGCTGACGAGCGCCTCGGTGAACGGCCGGAGCTGGCCGGTGCCGACCGCGAAGGCAACGCTCACGATGGACAAGGCTCGCTACCAGCTCGCGGCGGGTGGCTCGGCGACGCTGCGCGCCACCTTCGTGGTGAAGAACGAGACGACCCGGCCGCTGACGTTCCAGTTCTCGTCGAGCCAGAAGTTCGAGCTGTCGGTCGAGACGTCGACGGGCGACGTCGTGTACGTGTGGTCGGCCGACAAGGCGTTCCTCACGGCGCTCTCGAGCTTCACGCTGCAGCCCAACCAGTCGCGCACCTTCACCGAGACGTTCACGGTGCCGAACGCTGCCCCCGGCTGGCACACGGTGAGGGCCTGGCTGCCGACGCGCACCGGTCCGAAGCCCGAGGCGAGCGCCAAGGTCGAGTTCCTCGCCGCGCCGGCCCGCTGCTACGTCGGCGGCTGCTCGAGCCAGGTCTGCAGCGATCGGGCCGACGTGATCACGACCTGCGAGTGGCGGCCGCAGTACGCCTGCTACCGCACGGCGACGTGCGAGCGGCAGACGAACGGGCAGTGCGGCTGGACGATGACGCCTGCGCTGCAGCAGTGCCTCGGCCAGTAGCGGGGGCTCGTTTCCAGTTCGACTCCGCCTTCGTCCGGCCTGGGCGCCTCGGGCCTCACCTCCGTCTCACGCCGATCTTCGCCACCAGTTGGTAGGTGCCCTCTCGCTGGTCGTTGGTGAAGATCTCGGCGCTGCCCGAGCTGGGCACCTCGCACCTCGACGAGATGGCCGGCTCGTTTCCGATCGAGCACTCGCGTCGAGGGGAGCCATCGGGAGAGAAGTTCACCATCACGTAGCGACGGAGCGGGTTGTCGAGGCGGAGCTCGAGTGAGCCGTCCGTCTCGACCGCGAGGCCGCCAGGCTCCTTCAGCGTGAGGCCTTCGCGGGCCAGCCCGGGCCGTGCCTGGGGTTGGCGCAGGAACTCGGCGCGCGTGAGCGGCTGCTCGAGCAGCTGCCATCGCCGGTCGTCAGGGAAGTGATCGAAGATCGCGATCGAGGGCGGGATGAAGAGGTAGTCGGTGCTGTACGAGCGCGATCTGTTCGCCTGATCCACGGGATCGTCCCAGGTCGGATCGATGAGGTACCAGCGCCCCTCGAGCTTCGCCGCGTTCCAGGCGTGTCCGAAGGGCGCAGGGCGACCATCGTCCTCACGCACGTCGCCGCCGAGGTAGACGATCTGGTCCCCCGTCGCCTTGCCGAGCGCGACCAGCAGGCGCGCATAGCCTTCGCAGACCCCGACGCGGCTGCTGAAGACGCTGTTCGCGTCCTGAGGCTTGCGCTGACCAGGCTTGAGGGAGTCGTGATCGTACTCGAGCCGCGTCACCACCCAATCGTGGAGCGCCTTCACGCGCGCGTACGGGTTCGGCTCTCGGGTGCGGATGTACTCGGCGACCGCGGCGATCGAGGTCTCGTCGTGCGGGTGCATGCCGGCCACCGTCGCGGAGAGCTCTGCTTTCCAGGGCCAGTGCGTTCCGCCCGTGCTCCAGGCGGCTTGCTCTGGAGCGGCGTCCTCCGATCCGGCCGGAGGCGGCGGTGGTTTCGCGGGCTCGTCGTCCTTCCACGAGATCACCTGAAAGCTGCCCTGGCCGTCGTCGTCCTCACCGACCGGGCCAGCGTCTGCCGCGGGTGGCGGTCTTGCGGCGTCACGGAGGGCACGCTCGTCGTCCGTCAGCTTGCGCCACCGCGTCGCGGGCCCGGGCCTGACGTCATCGCGGGAGGTCGGCGCGACCTCGAGCTTCGCGAGCTCGTCGCCGTCGCTCTTCGTCACATAGGGGTTCGGGTTGGCGAGGCGGTGCAGGCCCTCGAGGCCTCCGGCGAGCGCGAGCAGGCCACCGCGCCAGGGTTCGCCCTGAGCCCCGGGCTCGAGGAACCAGTCGCCCCGTGTGGCGAGCGCGGCGAACGTGACCTTGGGGAAGCGCGCCACCATTCCGCCGGAGAAGGCCAGGCAGATGACGAGCGTGCGGAGCGCGAGCCTCGCGAAGGGACTGAGCGTGCGCCTGGGCGTACCGACGAACTGCTTGCGGCGCGCGAGCTTCAGCTTCCACGCCCGGGTGGCGCGCCACTCCCAGAGCAACGGAAGAAGGGGAAAGAGCAGGAGACCGCCCGCGAGCGCGAGCTCCTCCGGCCCTCCGTGAAAGGCGACCAGCGACGAGGCGAGCCACACCGTCAGCGTCGGCACGGCGATCAGCACCACGGCCGAGACGAGCCCAACGAACGTCCTGATCACGAAGCGGCACCTCCGACAGGCTCACGCTGACTGCGGGTCGTCATTGCACTGGCCCCCGGGGGGCGGTGTTAGATGCCGAGTCTGCACCAACAGGAGCCACGATGGCCTTCATCAACAAACTCAAGAGTGCGGTGTCGAACACTGCGTCCCAGATCGGCAATCAGGCTGCTGGCGCCGCGAAGCAGGCGGCCCGCGAAATGGCTCTGCCCGCGCTGATCCTCGAGAAGGGGGCGCAGCTGCAGAAGATCGACAAGGAGCTTGCGAGCCTCGGCTGGTCCGCGTCCCCTGAGGTGAAGCAGAAGAAGGCGATGCTGGGACAGCAGCGGACGCAGGTGAAGCAGGAGCTCGAGTCTCTTCAGGGCGAAGCCAGGCAGCTGCAGGACAAGCACCGCGACGCCCAGCGGAAACTGATGCAGAACCTGCGCTGACCTCTCGATGACTCGCCGCACCTGGGTCCTTCTGTCCCTCGTCTCGTGCGCCCAGCCTCCGGCAGGGGTCTTGTTCCGCTGTGAGCCCGATGGGGGATGCCCTTCAGGGTCGGCGTGCACGCCGATCGACGGCGAGCGATTCTGTGTCGCAGACGGTGGCGTCAACGCCGGCGGCTCCGCGGGTGGAATGGGCGGTGGCTCCGCGGGCGGAATGGGCGGCGGCTCCGCGGGCGGAATGAGCGGTGGCTCCGCGGGCGGAATGAGCGGAGGCTCCGCGGGTGGAATGGGCGGCGGCTCCGCGGGCGGAATGAGCGGAGGCTCCGCGGGTGGAATGAGCGGCGGCTCCGCGGGCGGAATGAGCGGCGGCTCCGCGGGTGGAATGGGCGGAGGCTCCGCGGGTGGAATGGGCGGCGGCTCCGCAGGTGGATCGACTGGCCCTCGTGATGCTGGTTTTTTCCCCGGTGGTGCCGGCCTCGTCTTCCCCGGTAGCCGCTTCCGAGGGATGACCGCCTTCGCCTCGCTCGATCTGTTTGGGGGAAACCCGGTGGTCCTCACGTTGAGGGACCTGGGAGACGGCGGAGCGACCGCCGTTGAGACCTGGACGCAGGGACTCGGTCGAGGCGCGGCGTTCGTGCACCAGGAAGACGCTGGCTTCCGTGCGACGCATGTCGCGTCCAACCGTCAGGGCCTTACGGTCGTGGGCGGCACCACCGCACAGAACACCCGCATCGACTTCATCAACCCCATGAACCTCGTCGGGACGGTCACTGTCGTTCCCGTGTCGGCCTTGAGGCGCCTCGCGCAGGTAAAGGTGCTCACCAACCCGCCGCTCGCCCTCGCGCTGATCGACACACTGCCCTACACCACGACGCTCGTGCGCCTTGCGAGCCCGTTCCCGGCTGCGCCTCTCAGCTCGGTAATGACGGGAAGCTCGGAAGGCGACGACTTCGCCGAGATCCCCGGTGCACAACGTCTGTCCCTGGTGGGGAGGTGCGCGGCCACTTGTTCTTTTGGAGCCGCGTTCGACAACAGCCCAGTCGCTGGTCCGACGGCACGCCTGGCGACCGCATCGACCATGGTCATGTCCGGGGCGACCTGGCCGGATACTCCGACCCTCACGTCCTTCACAGCAGTCAACGACGTGAGGTTCGCGAACGCGCCACTTCGCGTCGCGGCGGACGGCCAGGACCTGGTCGTGATCGCAGGCACCGACCGGGGACTCGGGCTGCGAATCGAGCGCCACGATCTGAGCGACGGCGGGATCACCTCGTGGACCTCAACCACCGCCGTGCGGGTGGTCGACGCCATCCGGTCGGTGGAGGGGGCGGTCCTGCTCCTCGCCCACTTCGACGCGCCGACCAGCATTGGCGGAGTGACGGTGCCATGGGCGATGCAGTCCGGTCGGAACGTGCTTCTCATCCGGGTCGATCGCACGTCGCCACTCTCCGTCACCCCGTTCAGTGATCCCGGCGATCAGACTCCGGTCGCCTTCGCGGAGCTGTTGTCCAACACCAACCGGGCTGCTGGCCTGATGATCGTGGGCAACGAGGGACCTGACGGTTTCCTCTGGCGCGTGCCGTAGGCAGCCGTCACTTCTTCGCGCGCGCGCGGTCCACCAGGGCGCGGAGCGTGTCGGCGCCAGGGAGTCGCCGCAGTTGACCCGACTGCCCACTGGCGATGCGCCACGTCAGCGTCTCGACAGTGTCGAAGAGGCGGTCGCGCATCGAGCGGCCGTCATCGACGGGAAGGCCAGGCGACAGGGCGTCGCTGAGGGCGGGGAGCCACCGTGGATGGCAGGGCGTGGAGATCGCGAAGGTGCCAGGCCGCGCGATCGTCACCGTGCGCGGCGCATCCCCGTCGAGCGACGGCGGGGGCCCGAGCTTCTTCTGCAGCCGCTCGAGGACCTCGAGGAGCTGCCCGAGCTGGGCATCAGTGACGGGGGCGGGGAGCGAGAGCAGCAGGCGAGACCGCGGCCCGTCGAGGAGGCCCCGGCAGAACACGCCGCCCTCAGCGAGCTGGCGCAACCAGATGTCCGTCAGGCCTTCGTCGCCGAGCCAGATGGGCACGATCGGCGTCACTGAGGGGCCGGTGTCGAACGCGCGAACCCGCAGCGCCTCCTGCAGCCGCTCGGCGAGATCGAGCGATCGCTCCCGCCGATTCGGCTCGGCGTCGTTCAGCTCGAGCCGTCGCGTGATCGCGGCGGTGGACGCGGTGCCGACCCGCGAGGGCAGGAAGGGGACGAAGGCATCGACGACGGCGCGAACCCCTGCGATCGCGACCGTGCCTGGCCCAAGGCAGCTGACCGCGAGATCCACCTGGCCGGCGAGCTCGAAGTGATCGAGCACCCCCATGCCTGACGTCCCCAGCGGCCCGGGCCCGAGCGCGTCGATCACGACCAGCGGCACGTGCACGCGCTGCGCGATCTCCGCGAGCCGCGGGAGCGGAGCGAGATCGCCCTCCCACAACCGGACTCCGTCGATGAGCACCAGGCGCTGCTCGGCCGAGACCCCCGCCAGGGCGCTCGCCAGCTGCTCGGGTGACGAGAACGGCGTGCCGGCGATCGCCAGCCGTCGCGAGAGCCTGACGTCGACGAAGCGGCGAGCCTCGGCCTGCTCCAGCGCCCGGAGCACCGTGGCGACCGAGTCCACCACCGCCGCCGCGTCGGTCTTGAGCCGCGCCGCGAGCCGGGCTTCGAGCTGCGAGACGAGCGTGGACGACCGCGACAGCTCGGTGCCGAACCGCTTCAGGGCCGCGTTCGCGGTCTCTTTCACGCGGGCGTCCGTCGCCAGCCCGAGGACGTCGTCGGCGGACGCGTTCAACAGCCGCGATCCGTCAGTCTCGACCTCGGAGCCCGACGGCGTCGCGTCGAGCCGGGCGTTGGCGACGAGGCGGGGGGCTCCGTGGGGCAGGGCGAGGCTGAGCGACATGGCCCGGGCGGGCTACCACACCCTCGCCACCGGCGGGTCAGGCCCGCGCTGGCAGCGTCGGCCCCCAGCGCCCTTCGCGATCGATCGTCCGCACGACCTCGCGCGCGTACCTCACCAGATCGCTCTCGGTGATGATCCCCACGAGGGTCAGATCGGTGCGGCTCTTCACCACCGGCAGGCAGCCCCACTTGTTCTCCACCATCGCGTCGAGCGCCTCTCGCAGCAGGGTCTCGGGGTAGACGACCTTCACGTCGCGCTTCATCGCGTCCTTCGCGCGGACGAGCGCGGCCGGTTTCAGCCCCCGCTCCGCGGCTGCCTTGAGCACGTCGCGGTGGGTCACCAGCCCCACCAGCAGGCCGTCCTTCACGACCGGAAGGTGCCTGAGCTCGAGGTGGCCCATCTGGGCCTGGGCGAGCGCCAGCTCGTCGTCCTCACGGAGCGTCGTCACGTTCTTCGTCATCAGATCGCCGACGTAGTGCATAGAGCCTCCAGAGTGGGCAGGGCCCATCGCTGCATCGGAGATGCCTCCGCGCGGCCCTC
This sequence comes from Myxococcaceae bacterium, assembly GCA_016793095.1. GTDB lineage: Bacteria > Myxococcota > Myxococcia > Myxococcales > Myxococcaceae > Xiheimicrobium. The sequence continues at coordinate 19,681 of JAEUJQ010000045.1, forward strand.
GTCTTTCCAGCGGGCTGCGCCCGAGCGCCACGCAAGCCATGCGTGGAACGCAACGATCGCGAGACGTTGGCAGCTTGCGTGCGGCCGGTGGCCCTGCTATTCGCGCCGCCCGCTCGGAATCACCCGGGCTGCAGCACCGCACCGCTGGCCCTGCGCCATGTGCGAGAGAAAGACAGGACGAACATGAAGGGTCTCATCGGCAAGAAGGTCGGGATGACGCAGGTCTTCAACGACGAGGGCAACGCCGTCCCCGTCACGGTCATCGACATCACCTCGTGTGAGGTCGTCGGCCACCGCACCCCCGAGAAGGACAAGTACTCGGCGATCATCCTGGGCTTCAAGGAGGCGAAGGAGAAGCACCTCACGAAGGCCCAGGCCGGCAACTTCAAGAAGGCGGGCGCGAAGGCGAAGCGCATCGTGCGCGAGTTCCGCGTCGACGCCGCCGAGCTGGCGAACTTCAAGATCGGCGAGCCGGTGAAGGCTGACGCGCTCTTCAAGAAGGGCGAGCTGGTGGACGTCACCGGCATCACCAAGGGCCGCGGCTACCAGGGCGTCGTCAAGCGCTGGGGCTTCCGCGGCTTCGGCCAGACGCACGGTACCCACGAGTACCGCAAGCACCCCGGCGCCATCGGGCAGCGAAAGACGCCCGGCCGCGTGTACCCGAACAAGAAGCTCCCGGGCCACTACGGCGTCGAGCAGGTCACCACCCAGAACCTCACCGTGGTGGACGTGCTGAGCGACAAGAACCTGCTGCTCATCAAGGGCGGCGTCGCGGGCCACAACGAGGGCCTGGTCGTGGTGAAGCCGGCGATCAAGCCGCAGATGCGTGCGGCGCATAAGAGCGGGAAGAAGTAAGTCGCTCCCGCATGCTCGGGCCGGAGCCGACAGGGGAACACGTGAGAGCCTCCATCGCTGCGAAGTCCTGGTCGAAGCCGGCCTTGTCGCTCGCGGTCGCTCTCGTCGTCTCCGCCTGCGGCTCCACCAGCCGGGTCACGCTGCTCAACCTCGGCGATCCCTGCATTCCGGGAGACACCTTCGCCGAGTGCCGCGACGGCCTGTGCATCGCGCTCGATGATCGCTCGGGCTTCTGCACGAGCACCTGCATCGACACCTGTCCCGACGACTTCGTCTGCGAAGGGGCAGGGCGCTACGGGAAGATCTGCAAGAAGCTCTCGGGCTGCAAGACGAACGTCGACTGCCCCGCGGGCCACACCTGCAACCCGGAGACGGGCAACTGCTACATCGCCGTCTCGCGCGCGTTGTGCTCTCCCTGCCAGGACGTCTCTCAATGTCCGACGGGCGGAGCGTGCTTCAAGGCCATCGGCTCGGGCGAGCAGTTCTGCACGGGGCCGTGCGGCGCCAACGACGCGTGCCCGAGCGGCAGCGCCTGTCGGGAGATCCCCGCGGGCAAGGACAACGCGCTCGTCAAGCAGTGCGTGCCTGCCAACGAGACCTGCAACGCGGGGCGGGGGATCTGCGACGCTTGCGCGGGTGACGACGAGTGCGGCGGGCCGTTCGATCTCTGCGTGCGGAACATCGTGTCTGGCGAGCAGTTCTGCGGCCGCGACTGCAACCCCGCCAAGAACGTCTGCCCGGTGACCGGGTGCGATCCGAAGGCGCTCGACGCGGCCCAGAACCCCGACTGCCCTTCAGGGTTCTCCTGCGTGAACCTCAAGTCGCCCTCCGCCGAGGACGGCAGAGGCCCCTACCAGTGCGTGCCCAACTCGAACACCTGCCGCGGCTACTGCGATCCCTCGCGCGATCTCGGCCAGCTCTCGAGCCAGTGCGGGGTCGGCCGCCTCTGCCAGACGGGCACCTGCCAGCCCGCGCTCGATGGACGGCAGTGTTCTCCCTGCAGCAACAACGATGACTGCCGCCGCGGCGGCTTCACCGAGAACCGCTGCATCGTGAACGACTGCGCGGCCTGCCCGTTCAAGGGCGAGTCGTTCTGCTCCACCCCGTGCCTCGACGACGGCGCGTGCGTGCGCTCCTACGGGACGGGCTTCGTCTGCAAGGACGTGACGGATCCGACGGGCCCCACGCGGAAGTACTGCATGCCCCAGCGCGGCTCGTGCAAGGGGGGCCTGAAGCGGCTCGGCGAGGACTGCAACGCGAACGGCGCGCTCGACTGTCTCACCGGCGTCTGTGTGAAGGCCGGCATCAACGCGTTCTGCTCGAACACCTGCACGAAGGACACGCAGTGCGGGGACACCCGGTACCGCTGCTGCGAGGCCTCGGCGGCGGGCTACGACTGCGCTCCAGAGAAGCGCGCGAGCGACGGCCCGCTGAACGGCATGGGCGTGTGCGCGCCGATCGGAGGCCTGTTCGGCGACGACTGCACGCCCGGTCGGCCCCCCTGCCAGTCTGGCGCCTGCCTCGATCTCGGCACCGCGCGGGTCTGCAGCGTCACCTGTCCCACCGGCCAGTGTCCGCAGGGCTTCGCGTGCCGGAAGGCCCAGCGCTCGACGGCGAGCGAGCAGACGGTCGACGTGTGCTTCCCGTCTGGCGGTGGCGGCGCCGGAGCGAGCTGCACCTTCGGTCCGGCGGCCTGCGAGAGCGGCCTCTGCATCCGCAAGGACTCGGGGCCCATCTGCACCCAGGCGTGCATGAGCGACGCCGAGTGTCCGAAGGACTGGCGCTGCGACACCCTGGCCACCGTTGACAACCGGTCGGTTCAGGCCTGCCTGCCGCCGGCGCTGCAGGAGGGGTGAGGGTCGGTTTTCCCAGCCCCTGAGAAGCCCCTGTTCTGACCGCGTTTCTGCCTTTTTTCGGCCCATGGGTGTGCTAGCACCGCGCACCCTCGACGACACCCGATGCGCGCACCTGCTGTCAGGCTCCTGGTCTTCCTGGCCTCGCTCGCCGTGGCCCTGCTGGCGTGTCAGGACCGGCAGCGCACCCGTCGCGTGATCGAGTCGTTCGTGGTGGTGCCGGGCACTCCCGCCGTGGACGAGAAGACGCCGTCGGTGGACACGGATCCCACGCGCGCGACCGACAACTTCACCGTCAACGTGCCCCGGCAGTGTGACGTCTTCACCCAGCTGTCGGTGCGGAAGGTGGACATCCTCTGGGTGGTGGACTCGTCGGGCTCCATGGGCCCCAAGCAGCAGCGGCTCGCGCAGAACTTCCAGGGCTTCATCAACCAGCTCGTCGCCGCGATGCCGCCCATCGACTTCCACATCGCCGTCACCAGCACCGACACGGACGACGCGATGGCCCGCGGCCGGCTCCGGCCCTGGAGCCTCGGAGCGCTGCGCGACGACTTCATCGGCTGCGCGCCCGACATGCAGGGCGTGGTGACGTGCAACACCGGCGGCAACACCTCGACCGCGGTGATGGCCTTCAACCAGATGGCGCAGGTGGGCACGAGCGGCTCGCCGCAGGAGCGCGGGCTGTTCGCCGCGTACCTCGCGCTCACCAACCCTCTCAACATCTCGACGGACGCGGTGGTGCGCTTCGTGCGTCCCGAGGCCGCGCTCTACGTCGTGTTCGTCTCAGATGAAGACGACGCCTCGTGCACGCCCCTCACGCGTCAGCCGGTCTGCACCGCCGACCCGGGCTGCCGCTGCGCGAACGATCAGATCCTCACCGCCGCCGGGAACTGGGGCTCCACCGACTACTTCGCGCGCTTCTTCGAGACCTACAAAGGCTACGGCAACGGTGAGGCGGTGGCGGTCGCCGCCATCGCGGCCATCGATCCCGACGCTGGCGTGCCGTCGCAGTTCGGCGACCCGAGCCCGCACGTGGGCTGCTGCCGCAACGCGGCTGATCGCGACGCGGGGTGCCCGCAGTCGGGGACGAACGACGGCGGCCTCGAGATCGCCTACTTCGCGAGCCGCTATGTGCAGGTCGCCGCCAAGACGGGTGGGGTGTCGGTGGACATCTGCCAGGACGACTTCTCGGGGGCGCTGGCCTCGCTCGGCTTCTCGGCGTCGGGGCTGCGGCGCGAGTTCCGGCTGACGCGCGGCCCCGATGTTCGGGAGCTCGCCGGCGTCGCCCGCGGTGTCGAGGCCTTCGTCTCGCCGCCGAGCTCGATGATGTGCATGGTGGACGGGAACTGCCCCGTCGATCAGTTCTGCCGAAACGGGCGCTGCTCCCGTCGCGTGCAGGTGCGCACCGACGGCCCCGCCAACGGCGCGCAGTATGTCCAGTGCGATCTCGCGGGCCTGCGCAACATGGTCCGCTTCGAGGGCACGTCGGTGCCCGAGTCCTTGAGCACGGTCGAGGTCTGCTACGACGTGCTCGCCAACTTCCAGCCGAGCTGTCCCTAGAGCAGAGGTGCCATGAGCGTGCGAAACGTGTTTCAGATGACTGCGCTGTCGCTGGTGATGCTGGCCGGCAGCGCGTGGGCCCAGTCAGCCGAGGACGAGGCCGAGCTCGTCGAGCGGGTGGCGGTGCGAAACCGGCTCTACATGGTCGAGCGGCGCTGGGAGGTCGGCGGGAACGTCGGCTTCACGCTGCTGCCGCGGCTGACCGATCACTACAACTTCAACGTGTCGGTCGGCTACAACGTGGCCGAGTGGTTCGCCGTCGAGCTGCGCGCCGGCTACGCGTACTCCCGGCAGACCTCCCTCGCGGATCAGGTGAAGGAAGCGTTCCTGCAGCAGATGAACCTGCCCCGCATCAACGACTTCTCCGATCTCTGGCAGATGAGCGCCAACGGCATCGTCGGGGTCCGGTTCCAGCCCATCTACGGGAAGATCAACCTGCTGGCCGAGCTGCCCGTGCACTTCCAGCTGTACTTCTGGGCGGGCGGAGGCGCGGGGCTCTTCAACCGTGAGTCGCTGCTGATCTGTCTGCAGCGCACCGGGAGCGGCTGTGGCCAGTACTACACCGAGACCAAGGTGAGCCCCATCGTCTCGTTCGCGCTCGGCTTCCGCTTCTTCGCGCACGAGAAGCACGCGGTGCGGCTCGAGGCCCGGTCCTGGTCCTTCCTCGACTCGTACTTCGTCAACGTGGACCGCGCGAACGTGAGCGCGGCCAACCCGACCGCCGGCGGCATGCAGTCACGCGACGCCGGCATCACCACGGTCACGCAGATCGATCTCGGCTACAGCTTCGTCTTTTGAGGACGTCACTCACCATGCGCACGACCTTCCTCCTCGCAGCCCTGCTGTTCGCTGGCCAGAGCGTTGCCGCTCCGGTCCTCGTGGCGCCGCTCGTCTTCGGCCAGACCGGCGGCACCGCCCCCGCGTCGTCGAGCGACGATGACGAAGACGAGCCGGCGAAGCCCGCGACGCCCACGCCCGACAAGAAGCCTGACGCTCCGGCGACTCCGGCGGCGACCACCACCACCGCGCCGACCAGCGCGACGCCCGCGACCACCACGGCGACGCCTCCCCCGGCCTCGTCCGATCAGATGCGGCTCGTCAACGGCGCCCCGCTTTTCAACCCGAACGTCGGCGTCCACATCGTCGAGCAGAAGCGGTTCTCGGACTCGGGCCGCTTCGAGGTGACGCTCTACCCGGTGGCGCTGCAGGTGAACGGCAAGTTCACCCAGCACTTCGGCACCATGGGCCAGCTCACCTACCACCTGCAGGAGAACTTCGGCCTGATGATCACGGGCGGCGGCAACTGGTTCAACTCGGAGTCCTCGCTCAACGGCGAGCTCGTCGAGAAGGCCCGCGTCGAGGCGCAGGCCGCCTCGTCGCTGCTGTGGACCTGGGGCGTGCTCGGCGGCGTCGAGGTGACGCCCTTCTACGGCAAGTTCGCCTTCTTCGAGGGCACGCTCGCGCAGTTCTCGTTCGTGCTGAACGGCGGCGCCGGCATCGGCGGCACCCGCCACCAGCTCAAGCCCGAGAGCGCTCGCATGGACGGCACCATCTCGCCTGCCACTTACGGCGACACCGGCTACCGCTTCATGGCCGGCCTCGGCGCGGGTTTCCGGCTGCAGCTCGGCCAGCGCTTCGCCTTCCGTCTCGAGGTGCGCGACGTCGTCTACACCGCGCGCGTCGAGCGGGTGAACGGCTGCGGCGTCGAGGACCTGCGCGCGATGGACACCGCGCTCCGTGGCGGCCGGCCGGTCTCGAGCGCGATGGTCGGCGGCTCCTGCCGCGTGGACACCTTCGACGGCACCGATCCCGACACCGGCCAGCGCCGCTCCAACGACGTTCCGCTCGCGCTCGGCCTCGTCCGCAACCCCTCGTCGGACGTGCTCAACAACATCGGCCTCTACGCCGGCGTCTCGTTCCTGTTCTGATCGGTGAAAGCAACCATGACTCGCGCACTCACGCTCGTTGCCCTGCTGACCGCGGCGCTCGCCTCGGCCCAGGACCTCGCGACCTACAACAAGGCCCTGTCGGCGTATAACGGGGGCTCGTTCGAGGACTCCGCCCGGCTCTTCTACGACGTCTACAACACCACGACGGACAACGATCTGAAGCTCAAGGCCGAGTACTACCTGGCCTCGAGCTTCCAGCGGCAGAACCTGCCGTTCACCGCGTTCGTCTTCTACTCGCCGATCCTGAAGGCTGGCCCCGCGCACCCGTTCCACGGCAAGTCCGTCGAGGCTCTGGTCACGCTGCAGGAGCAGCTGCAGGACGACTACCTGATCCCCTCGCAGCTCAACAACCTCTACGACAAGTACGCCGAGGCCTGGGCGACGCTGCCGCTCGAGGTGCTCTCGCGCATCAACTACCTCATCGGCCGAATCGCGCACCGCAAGGGCAAGCTCGACGAGTCGAAGCAGTTCCTCGAGGCGGTGCCCGACACGAGCCAGGTCTACGCCAAGGCGCTCTACCTGCAGGGCATCTCGCTGTCCGACCCGCGCTTCCCGGCCACCAGCGAAGACGAGAAGCGCAAGCACCAGGAGGAGGCCGTCGAGATCTTCGAGAAGGTGCTCAAGATCGACCCGCGCGCGAAGATGATGGACCTCGCCGAGATCCAGCAGCTCGCGAACCTGGGCCTCGGGCGCGTGCACTACGGGCTCGGCAACTTCGACAAGGCGGTCAAGGCCTACGACAAGATCCCCCGGTTCTCGAAGTACTGGGATCATGCGCTGTTCGAGAACGGCTTCGCCCGCTTTCAGAACGACGACTACGGCGGCGGCCTCGGGTCCCTGCAGGCCCTCTACGCTCCGCAGTTCGCGGGCGCCTTCGAGCCCGAGTCCTGGATCCTCACCTCGACCATCTACTACTTCGCCTGTCTCTACGAGGAGTCGAAGTCGGCGCTGGTGCAGTACGAGAACATCTACCTGCCGATGGCCGAGGCGCTGAAGCCGCTCGTCGAGGGCGAGGCGAAGGACAACGTCTTCTACTTCAAGCTCGTTGACACGACTGACTCCGACAAGCTGCCGAAGCCGGTGCTCAACTGGGTGCGGTCGAACGAGCGCATGCTGGGCCTGTTCTCGATGCTGAAGGCGATCGACCAGGAGAAGGCCACCATCGATGCCATCCAGTCATGGCGGAGCGCGAAGCTGTCGAACGAGCTCGTCTCGTACCTCGATCAGAACCGGGGCACGCTCGAGCAGGTGGCCGGTCAGACCGCGAAGAACCGCGTCCAGGAGGCCTACCGCACGATCAAGGGCTTCGCGGACCAGGCCGAGATCATCCGCTTCGAGGTGGCCAAGGCCGAGAAGGAGTTCGCCGAGTCCGGCTCGGATCAGACGAGCCTGCTGCGGAAGCAGACCCTCTATCGCCCGTCGATGCCCGCGGAGAACTGGAACTACTGGCGGTTCCAGGGCGAGTTCTGGCGCGACGAGATCGGGTACTACCAGTACACCCTGAAGAAGGGCTGCCCGGTCGGCAGGAACTGAGAGAACCCATCGGCGGCCTGCCGTGTCCAAGGCCGTCGGAATGGTTGAGGTTTCATGGGGGTGCTGGCGCGGCTGGCACCCTTTCTTTCCATCAAACCCGTGGTGTAGGGTCCGCGCGTTTTTCCTCCGACAGGAGCCGCAATGAAGTTCCACTCCCGACTGCTCTCCCTCTCAGCCGCCGCGCTGCTGCTGACCTCGCTGGACGCCCAGGCGCAGGCGAAGAAGGCCCCCGCCAAGGGAGCCCCCGCCAAGGCTGATCCAAAGGCCGCTGAGGCGAAGAAGCCCGAGGTGAAGAAGCCCGAGGAGCGCAAAGGGCCGGCCAGGTTCGACGCGCAGGGGCAGCCGAAGGCGGAAGACATCGAGAAGGAAGCCGTCGCTGACAAGAAGCGCGACGAGCAGATCGAATCGGCGAAGAAGATCATCCCGAAGATCGAGGACGGCAACCCCCAGAAGGCCGACCTGCTCTTCCAGCTCGGCGAGCTCTACTGGGAGAAGTCGCGCTACCTCTACCGGCGCGAGATGCTCAAGTTCTTCGATCAGCAGAAGGACGCTGACGAGAAGAAGAACCGCGGCGAGAAGGTGAGCGAGCCGAAGGAGGATCACCGCGAGTCCGAGCTGTACCGCTCCGAGACGATGCGGCTCTACGAGACGATCCTCCGCGAGTACCCGTCGTACGATCGCAAGGACGAGGTGCTCTTCAACCTCGCCTACAACCTCTACGACACCGGCAAGAAGGACCAGGCCGTCAAGCGCTACGAGGAGCTGCTCAAGGGCTACCCGGGCTCGAAGTTCGTGCCCGACACCTACGTGCAGCTCGGCAACCACTACTTCGACGTGGCCAACGTGCTCGAGAAGGCGCGCAGCTACTTCGAGAAGGCCTTCGCCACCACCAACCCGCGCATCAAGTCGTACGCGCTCTACAAGCTGGCCTGGTGCGACTTCAACGCGGGCGAGCACGAGAAGGCGCTCAAGAAGCTGCAGGACACCGTCGATCTCGCGGAGAAGGGCGGCAAGGAGAAGGCCTTCACCGACTTGAAGAACGAGGCGCTGCAGGACTCGGTGCGCATGTTCGTGCAGCTCAACCGCGCCGACGACGCCATCGCCTATTACAAGGCGAAGGCCGGCAAGAAGAAGCAGACGAGCCTCATCGGCAAGCTCGCCTACGGCCTCCAGGAGGCCGGCCACCACGACAACTCGATCAAGTCCTTCCGTTACCTGCTCGGCGACAACCCGAATAGCGAGTCAGCCCCGGACTTCCAGCAGGCGATCATCAAGTCGTACGAGGGCCTGCGCCAGCGCGACAACGTGAAGGCCGAGGTGAAGAAGCTCGCCGAGCTCTACCGCCCGGGCTCGTCGTGGTGGGAAGCGAACAAGTCGAAGAAGGACGTGCTGCGCAACGGCTTCAACGTCGCCGAAGAGGCCATGCGCACCACCGTCACCGAGTACCACAACGAGGCGCAGAAGACGAAGTCGGTGGCCACGTACCGGCTCGCGCGCGACATCTACAAGCAGTACATCGACGCGTTCGCGACCAGCGAAGACGAGCAGTTCGTCTCGGATCACGCGTTCAACCTGAAGTTCTACTACGCCGAGATCCTCTGGGCCCTCGAGGAGTGGGAGCCCGCCGCCGGCCAGTACGACTCGGTCACCGCGTTCAAGATCCCCGGCCGCTCGGAGGCGAAGGAGATCAGCCAGGAGAAGTACCGGCAGACGGCCGCGTACAACGCGATCCTCTCGTACGACAAGCTGGTGAAGATCGAGCGCGGCCTGCTGCAGAAGAGCGATCTCAAGGAAGGGCAGGTCGTCGAGGAGACGAAGAAGAAGGACAAGGTCGAGAAGTCGAAGAAGGTGCAGAAGCGCACGATCAAGGAGCTCGAGGAGAAGCCGATCACGAAGTTCGAGCAGGCCCTCATCGCCGCGTGCGACAAGTACAACCAGCTCTACCCGAAGACGCAGGAAGAGGTCGACATCGCCTACCAGGCGGCCGTCATCTATTACGACAAGAACCACTTCGTCGAAGCCGCGCGCCGCTTCGGTGACATCATCAACCGGTACCCCGAGGAGGGCCGCTCGGCTGACGCCGCCGACCTGTCCATGGGCGTGCTCGAAGAGAAGGAAGAGTGGCTCGAGCTGAACAAGCTGGCCCGCCTCTTCAAGGCCAACGAGAAGCTGATGAAGAAGGCCAAGCCCGACTTCGTGAGCCGCGTCGGCAACGTCGTCGAGGGCTCGCAGTACAAGTACGTCGACGAGGTCGTCTACAAGAAGGACAAGGACGTCAAGAAGGCCCGCGACCTGTTCCTCGACTTCCAGAAGGAGTTCCCGAAGTCGAAGAACGCCGCCCGCGCGATGGTGTACGCGATGGAGATCTCGCGCGAGGCCAACGAGCAGGACAAGTCGATCGAGATCGGCGAGCGCATCTTGAAGGAGTACCCGAACTCGATGTTCGACCTGCGCGTGAAGAACGGCCTCGCGTTCTTCTACGAGAAGCTCGCCAGCTTCGAGAAGTCGGCCGCGATGTACGAGAACTTCATCGCGACGTACGACCTCGCCGCCGGCGACAAGGCCATCGGCTACGAGAACATCAAGCAGCTGCTCAAGGACGAGAGGGACGCCCGCGAGAAGGCCGAGAAGGCGGCGAAGGCGGCCAAGAAGGAGCTGCCGAAGACCGAGGTCGTCACCACCTTCCAGGTGCCGAAGAACCCTGCGAAGTGGGCTGACAACACGCCCATCACCAGCGAGGAGCTGAAGGCGCTCACCGACGAGCGCGAGGCCCAGAAGAAGGCCGCCGCCGACTGGGTCGCCGACGCGCAGTACAACGCTGGCTTCTGGTACGAGGGCGTCGGCAAGTTCGACAAGGCCATCGCCGCGTACAAGCGCTACGTCGCGCGCTTCAAGGACAAGAAGGACGCGCCCGAGATCGCCTTCAACATCGGCCTCGTGCTCGAGAAGACGAACCAGCTCGCCGAGGCGACGAAGCACTACGACGCGTTCCTCACCACCTACGCGAAGGATCCCCGCGTCAACGACACCCGCAAGCTGGACCTGAAGTACCGCCAGTTCCTCATCGCGCAGAAGCTCAAGGACAACACCTCGGTCGATCGCCTCGCGAAGGACATCGCCGCTGCGTTCCCGAAGCTGAAGGAGGACGAGAAGAAGCAGGACCGCGCGATGCTCGCGGCGGCCCACACGAAGTTCTACCTGCTCGAGCCCCAGTTCAACGCGTACACCGCGACCAAGTTCAAGCAGATCGCCACCTTCAAGAAGGACCTGCCGGCGAAGCAGAAGTCGCTCACGGAGCTCGAGAAGGCGTACACCGAGGTGCTGACGGTCGGGAATCCCGACTACGGCATCGCGGCCCTCACCCGCATCGGCCTCTTGTACTCCGACCTCGCCCAGAACCTCGTCGACCTGCCAGACCCGAAGGGCTTCGATGAAGATCAGCTCGCCATCTTCCGCGGCGAGATCGAGAACCGCTACGTCTTCCCGCTCGAAGAGAAGGCCGTCGAGGCGCTCGAGAAGGCGCTCGCCAAGTCGTCCGAGCTGACGCTCTACACGGAGTGGACGATCACCGCGCAGGACAAGCTCAACAAGTACAAGCCCGGGACGTACGGGAAGACGCGCGACGTGCAGTACCGCGGCAGCGAGTTCTTCGTGACGTCGGGCTTCGAGAAGCAGCCGCCCGCCAACGACGCGCCCCTGCCGACCGAGGCCGAGACCCCGAAGGTCGCTCCGGCGCCGACCCCGACGCCCGCTCCAGGCCCCAGCGCCTCCGCCACCGGCGCTGGCGCCGGCAGCCGCTGAATCGACGAGACACGAGGAACACGCACATGAAGCTCCGAATCGCCGCCCTCACCATCGTCGCCACCGCCTCGGGACTCACCGCCTGCACCGCGGTGAAGGAAGAGACGAAGCCCGACGTCGTCGTCGCGCCCCCGCCGCCGCCGAAGCTGCCCAGCGCGAAGGAGAACTTCGACAAGGCCGTCGCCGCCTTCGACGCTGGCAACCTCGACGAGGCCAACACGCTCTTCACGAAGGTCGCCGAGAAGGTGCCGACGAGCCTGATCACCCAGTACAACCTGGGCGTCATCGCCGAGCGACAGGGCCGGCTGACCGACGCGCAGGCGCGCTACGAGGCCGCCAACAAGCTCGACCCGAAGCACAAGCCCACGCTGCTCAACCTCGGCCGCGTCTACCGCCTCGAGGACAAGTTCGCCGAGGCGATCTCGCTCTACGAGGGCGCGCTCAAGGACAACGAGTTCGACGTCGAGCTCAACAACAACCTCACGGTCGCCTACCGGCTCGCGAAGAACTACGGCAAGGCCGAGGAGACCGCGCGCCGCGTGCTCTCGCGCACCAAGGACAACCCGGACGCGTACAAGAACCTCGCGCTCATCTACTTCGATCAGGGCAACCTGCCGCTCGCCCAGTTCATCTCGATCAACGCGAAGAAGCTCGATGAGAAGGATCCCGGCGTCTACAACAACCTCGGGCTCATCTACCTGCAGCAGCAGGAGAAGCGCCTCGCGCTCGCCCAGTTCCAGAAGGCCGTCAGCCTGAACAAGGACTTCGCGCCGAGCCTCTTCAACATCGGGGCGATGGCCCTCAGCTATCGCGACTACCTGACCGCCGAGAAGAACCTCGGCCGCACCGTCGAGCTCGACCCCACCCGCTACGAGAACTTCCTCGCCTACGGCTGGGCCCTCGACGGCCAGAAGGGCAAGGACCCGAAGAAGGGCGTCAAGGCCGGCGAGGTCTTCGAGAAGGTCCTGGCGATCAAGGCTGATCAGGGAGACGCGATCTGCGGCGCCGCGTGGGCCTACGCCGCAGACAAGACGGGGTGGGACAAGGCGCTCGGCTTCTTCGAGAAGTGCAAGGGCCTGTCGACGACCTCGGCGCAGGATCAGCAGCTCATCGACAACAAGGTGAAGGGCATTCTCGCCATGCAGAAGTCCGGACAGCCGGCCGCCCAGCCAGCCCCCGACAAGCCCAAGCCGGCCGCTCCCACGGGCCCCTCGATGCTCGACAAGGCCGAGCAGGAAGCCCAGAAAGACGCTCCTCCACCTCCAGCAGAGGGAGCGACCCCACCTCCAGCTGGCGCGCCGCCTGCCGAGGCCCCGAAGACGGACGCAGCCCCGAAGACCGAGGCTCCGAAGTCTCAGGGCGAGGCGCCCAAAGAAGAGAAGAAGCCCTGATTCTCAGGGCTTGAGAATGAACTGGGCGCGGCGGAAGTGGACAATCCGGCGCGAGGGTGGGCTTCCAAACGACTCGCCGATCCCCTAGTGTCCGGCAACTTTTCAGGAACCCCGGCTCTGCGACAGCTGTCTACAGAGCCCATGGAGGCTGCAGCATGAAGCGTTTCTTGATGGCGTTCACGGTCGTTGCGTTGGCGGCTCCTTCCTTCGCGCAGGACAAGGTCATTCGCGAGGCCGACCGGGTGGTGACGCGCAAGAAGACGGTCATCGACTTCACCGACGTCGCGGTCGAAGGCGAGCTCACCAAGCCCGAAGGCAGCTACTCGGTCAGCAAGAAGAAGACGACGTTCCGCACGCTGATCAAGGTGCGCGACAACTTCAACCCCGAGCTGCAGAAGTCCGTCGACAACCTCTGACATCTCTCCGTCGTTCGACGGAGCTCCCTCTCTCTCTTCCCCAGCAGTGCTTCACCGAGGTTCGAACATGGCGAACAAGGTCACCTTCGAGATCACCAGCCCCGATGGAAAGGTCTCAGAGTCCACCTCCGAGCTCGAGAGCATCATCCTCGGGTCGGGTGACTCCGCCAACGTCAAGGTCGCCGACCCCAAGGTGTCGAACCTGCACTGCATGGTGAAGATTGGTGCTGACGGCAAGCTGCTGGTGATGGACCTCGGCTCGGCCGAGGGCACGAAGATCTCCAACGAGGCGGTGAAGGAGAAGGCGATCGCCTCGGGCGATGTCGTGGAGATCGGCGGCACCAGGGTGAAGATCTCGCTCAAGAACGGCAACACCGCCGAGCAGAAGCCCGAGCCGAAAGAGGAGAAGAAGGCCGAGGGGAAGAAGGACAAGAAGAAGGACAAGAAGGACGCTCCGCGCGCCCTCGCCGGCACCGGCAAGAACGCCGCGGCGCTCTTCAGTGAGCCCCTGCCTGCCGAGGCGGTCCCCACCGACTCCGAGAAGGTGCTGCAGGTCGCGCTCCTCTGGGGCGACACCCTCATCAACGTTCAGCACTTCGGCGACGGCGTGCCGGTCACGGTCGGCGAGAACGAGCAGGCCCGGTTCAACGTCTTCTCTCCGGGCGTCGGCGACCTGTTCACGCTCGCCCAGGGCAAGGGCAGCGCCGCCACCGTCAACGTCCCCAGCGAGGCGGGCGTCATCCTCTCGACGAAGGGCGACAGCCACAAGTCGAAGGAGCAGCTCAAGGGCGAGGGCAAGCTGAAGGCCGCCGACGGAGGGGTTCGCGCCGACGCGATCGAGATCGGCCTCCACGACCGCGCGCAGATCTCGTTCGAGCAGGTCGCCTTCATCGTGCGCTACGTCCGCCCCAGCGCCGCGGTCACCCTCAACACGCTCGATGAGCACGACTTCACCTTCTTCAAGATCACCAGCATCTGCATCATGGCCTTCATCGCCCTCGTGGCGGCGATGGTCATCACGCCCATGGGTGAGGGCGGGCAGGGCGACGACATCTTCGGCAACCCGTCGAAGTACGTGAAGATGGTCGTGAAGCCCGAGAAGAAGCAGGAAGTGAAGAAGTTCCAGGACAAGTCGGGGATCCAGGAAGGCGAGAAGGCCAAGGAGAAGGAAGGCAAGTTCGGCAAGCAGGACGCCAAGAAGAACGAGGCTGACCCCTCGAAGAAGGGCGCTCCTGTCGTCGACGTGAACAAGCGCGAGGAGGACCGCAAGAAGGTCAGCTCGCTGATGGCCGGCATGTTCGCCGGCGGCGCGTCGTCGAACGTCTTCGGGCCTGGCGGCCTCGGCACCGGCATCAACAACGCGCTCGGCGGTCTCCAGGGTGGCGCAGGCGTCGGTGACGCACAGGGCGTCGGCGGTCTCGGTTCGCGTGGCGCAGGCTCTGGTGGCGGCGGCAACGGCCTCGGCCTCGGCGGGCTTGGCACGAAGGGCGGCGGTCGCGGCGCGGGTGGCTACGGCTCCATCGACCTGGGTGGCAAGGGCAAGGGCTCGACCCGCATCATCCCCGGCAAGACGACCGTCGTTGGCGGCCTCGACAAGGACGTCATCATGAAGGTCATCAAGCGCCACCAGAACGAGATCAAGTTCTGCTACGAGCAGGAGCTGCAGCAGAACGCGTCACTCGCGGGCAAGGTCGCGGTCGCGTGGACGATCGACCCGTCTGGTGGGGTCTCCGAGGCCGCGGTGTCGGAGAGCTCGATCGGGAACGCCAACGTCGAGAGCTGCATCCTCCAGCGGATCCGTCGGTGGAAGTTCCCGGAGCCTGAGGGCGGCGGCATCGTGAACGTCACCTTCCCGTGGATCTTCAAGGCCGCGGGCGACGACAGCGCCGAGTAACGGAACGGCTTTTCGATCCCTGAACGGCGTGTCCGGAAGCGGGCACGCCGTTTTCGTTTGAAGTGACGAGCGCCGGGCTTGGCCTCGGTCGCCTCACCGGCGCTCCCGGCAGAGGGGCCTGCTCCGCGTGGGAGGGGAGGGCTGAGACCCTGCGAGGAGCAGCATCGCGCAGTGGCAGGTTTCCTCCGACGCGGCTAGAGACTGCGGCGAATGGACTTCGAACTGCCCGAAGACGTCAAGGCGTTGCAGACCACCATCCGCGACTTCTGCGAGCGCCGGGTGAAGGACAAGGCCCGCGAGTGGGACGCCGCCGAGAAGTTCCCTCTCGAGATCGTGAGAGAGCTCGGCCAGCTCGGGGCCATGGGCATCCGCATCGGCGAGCAGTACGGCGGCGCCGCGATGGGCTCGCTCGCGGTGGCCGTCGCGGTCGAGGAGGTCGCGAAGTACGACGGCTCGCTGGCGTTGACCGTGGCCTCGCACAACGGCCTGGGCACCAGCCACATCCGCATGTTCGGCAGCGACGAGCAGAAGCAGAAGTACCTGCCCAGGCTCGCGACCGGTGAGTGGCTCGGCGCCTGGGGCCTCACCGAACCGGGCTCAGGCAGCGACTCGGCCGGCATGAAGACCGTCGCCGAGAAGAAGGGCGCCTCGTGGGTGCTCAACGGCTCGAAGATGTTCATCACCCAGGGCACGGTGGGCGACGCCTTCGTCGTGCTCGCCGTCACCAGCCGCGAGAAGAAGCAGAAGGGCATCACCGCGTTCATCCTGGAGAAGGGGCTCAAGGGGTTCAGCCAACGATCCATTCACGGGAAGCTGGGCATGCGCTCGTCCGACACCGCCGAGCTGCACCTCGAGAACGTCGAGGTCCCCGACAGCCAGCGGCTGGGGGCCATCGATCAAGGCTTCATCGACACCATGAAGATCCTCGATGGAGGCCGCATCACCATCGGCGCCTTGTCCGTCGGCCTCGGTACCGCCGCGATCCGGGAGTCCGTGAAGTACGCGAAGGACCGCAGCGCCTTCGGCCAGCCGATCGCCGACTTCCAGGCGATCCGGTGGATGCTGGCGGACATGCAGACCGAGCTCGACGCCGCGCGCATGCTCGTCTACCGCGCGGCCGCGCTGGCCGACGCTGGCCGCCCCTACACCCGCGAGGCCTCGGTCGCGAAGCTCTTCGCGTCGGAGGCCGCCACCCGCGCCTGCAACAAGGCCGTGCAGATCCACGGCGGCTACGGCTACACGCGCGAGTTCCCGGTCGAGCGCTACCTGCGCGACGCCAAGCTCTGTGAGATCGGCGAAGGCACCAGCGAGATCCAGCGCAACATCATCGCGCGCGAGGTCCTGAAGGGCTAAGCCCGTCCATATGGACCGCGCCTTCCTCGAGGGCCTTGGCCTCAGGGTGTCGGAGAGCGAGGGCGTCGTCGAGGCCGAGCTCGAGCTCTCTTCGGGCCTCGCGCTCAACCCGCTGACGAGGCAGGTGTTGAGCGCGGTGCACTTCACCGTGCTGGGCGATCGTCTGCTCTACGTCGGCCCACCGGAGTTCGTCGGCGCCCAGCCGATCAACCTCGCGTTCCTCACCGGCTCGACGCGCCTAGAAGATCTCGTCGTTCAGACCCTGAACGATCATCTCTATCAGCTCGAGCGCCGCTCGAACGAGCTCTCGGCGCTGGGGATCAACCCGAAGGTCGATCCTGCGACGCTGCAGCTGAGCGTCGAGCTCGAACGCGGCCGCTTCAAGTTCACCCTGGGCGCGAGCCGGGCAGGGCAGTTCCGGGTCGCGCGCTGCCTGCTCGACGACCACGAGCTGTCGCTCTCGGGTGCTGCGACCTCGTTCGAGCTGAGCGAGTTCCGTGATCGGAGCGCGCTCGAGGACTTCCTCTACGCGATGTTCGGCGATCTCGCCGGCAGCCCGACGCCTCCGCCCCGAGCCAGCGACGAGGCGCCCGCGATCGGGGAGGACGTCGCCATTCCGATGAGCGCGCTCTTCCAGGCGTTTGGTGACGCGACGGTGCCTCCCCGCGCGATCATGGAGTTCTTCTGCGAACTCAAGGTGAGCGGCGAGACGGTGCGCTTCGCCGCCGCGCGCGTTCAGGGGCGGACCTTTCGCGGGCTCCTGGCCGGTGCGGCGGGGAAGATCTGGGCTGATCGCTTCGAGCTCGACGAGTTCCCCGGCATCCGCGCCCTCGTGTCCGAGTTGATGAAGACGCCCATCGAGGAGATCGAGGTGGTGGAGTGAGCAACGCGCAGGAGCTCGCAGACGGCGTGCTCGCAGGCGACGTGCGCAAGGCCTCGAGGCTCATGCGGCTCATCGACGATCAGCAGCCCGTCGCGACCGAGGCGCTCAAGCTGCTCTTTCCGAAGACGGGAAGGGCGTGGGTGATCGGGATCACCGGCTCACCGGGGGCGGGGAAGTCGACCTTGACCGATCGGCTGATCACTGCGTTCCGGGCCCGGGGGAAGACCGTCGGGGTCATCGCCGTGGACCCGACGAGCCCGTTCACCGGCGGCGCGATCCTGGGCGACCGCATTCGCATGCAGGGCCATGCGACCGACGGCGGCGTCTTCATCCGCTCGCTCGCCACGCGGGGCAACCTGGGCGGCCTGTCGCGCGCCACCGGCGATTGCCTCCGGGTGATGGACGCGATGGGTCGAGACGTGATCCTCGTGGAGACCGTGGGCGTCGGTCAGGACGAGATCGACATCGCCCAGCTCGCGCACACGACGCTGGTGGTGCTGGTGCCGGGCATGGGCGACGACATTCAAGCGATCAAGGCCGGCATTCTCGAGGTGGCAGACGTCTTCGTGGTGAACAAGGCCGATCTCGACGGCGCCGATCGCATGGTGCGCGAGCTGCGGGCGAACCTCGAGCTCCGCCACGCGATCAAGGCGCCGCCGCTCGATCACGACGCGCACCACCGCATGGTCCGCGCGAAGGCAGAAGGGAAGCCGGTGGAGCCCGCGCCGGCCGGGCCGCCCGAGTGGGAGCCGCCGATTCAGAAGGTGATCGCCGCGAAGGGCAATGGGATGGACGAGCTGATGGCGGCCATCGACCGGCACCAGCAGTTCCTGATCGACACCGGTGAGAAGGCGAAGCGCGAGCAGACGCGCGCGATGACCCAGTTCCTCACGCTGTTGCGCGACCGGTTGCTGCGCGCAGGCCTCGACCGCCTGGAGCGAGAGCGGGGAAAGCTCACCGACGTGGCTGCCCGCATCGCCGAGCGACAGGCTGACCCGTACGTGCTGGCAGACGAGCTGGCGCGGACGATGAGCTGAGGGGTCGCGCACGAGCGGCTGCTGCGTGCCGCTTGACCGTCGCCGAGCTTCAATCTCAGGCGCACGCAAGACTGCGCGACCGGTTGCTGCAGGCCTCGACCGCCTGAGCGAGAGCGGGGAAAGCTCACCGACGTGGCTGCCCGCATCGCCGAGCGACAGGCTGACCCGTACGTGCTGGCAGACGAGCTGGCGCGGACGATGAGCTGAGGGGTCGCGCACGAGCGGCTGCTGCGTGCGCTGCCCGCATCGCCGAAAGGCTCGAGTCAGCACGACGATCACCGCGCACAGCAGCCGGAAGACGCTCCCGCATAGTTTACATAACGCTCATTATACGAATCGACGACATGGGGCATGGCTGGCGGTTGATGCTTCAGGGCGCGCCGCCCGGCGGTTGGTCAGCTCAGGTAGCGCGTCAGCACGGAGTCGAAGATCGCGTTCTCGAGGCGCTCGGCATCGGCGGTGGGCATCGAGGCGATGCTGAACGACACCTTCGAGTTCCCCGTTTGTCTGATGGCCGCGACGACCTTCGCCGAGCCCGTCACCGGCTCGCCACCACCGATGCGAATCGAGAACCTCACTTCATCACCGACGCTGAGGTTGGTGGGCACGAGCGCGCTGAAGCCGCCGCCCGACACGTCGCGCGTGAGGCACTTGTAGGCGCCGTTGAGCTCCACCTGCCAGGCCTGCGCGATGCGGAACGTCCTGCGCGGTGACTGGCCCTCTCCAACGACGAGCCCTTGCGCCTGCACCAGCGAACGCGCGAGCTCCTCCTTCATCGCCCGGTGGCGGTCGTTCGAGCCGCTCTTCTTCGCGGCTTCGTGAACGGCCTTGAAGGTCTGCATCCATTCAGTGGCATCCATGGACTCTCCATGTCGTCCAATCAGCCGCGCCGCCAGCCTATCGCAGGCCGAGCAACTGCCTCGAAGCCAGGTGATCGAGCACCCGCCGCGGCACCAGGTGTTCGGGGCGGCGCCCCTCGGCCAGGAGCTGCCGGATCTCCGTGGACGACACCTCGGCCATCGGCGGCCCGACGGCCTGCGGCGACGGGTAGCCGGCCCGGTGCAGCACCAGGACGTCGACCAGCTCCTGAATGCGGTCCCACGCCCGCCACTTGGGCAGATCGTTCAGGATGTCGCTGCCGATCACGAACTCGAACCGGGTGTCCGGGTGCCTGGGCAGGAGCCACTCGAGCAGCTCGATCGTCCGCCCCTCACCACCGACCTCAGCCTCGGCCCGGCTCA
Organism: Myxococcaceae bacterium; assembly: GCA_016793095.1. Lineage (GTDB taxonomy): Bacteria > Myxococcota > Myxococcia > Myxococcales > Myxococcaceae > Xiheimicrobium. The sequence goes on from JAEUJQ010000045.1 coordinate 39,447, forward strand.
CCCTGAACCAGTCCCCGCAATCCGCGCCCATCAGCTCGCACATGGCGACCCGATCGTCGAACGACGCCAGGTCCTTCCCAAAGGGGTGGTTGAAGGACGGCACCAGCCAGACCTCATCCACCGGGCGTGTCGCCCGCACATACAGCGCGGCCATCAGGTGCCCCACGTGCGGCGGGTTGAAGGAGCCGCCCAGGAGGGCCACGCGTCGACTCATCACTTCACCGAGACCTTCGTCTTCGCGCCCGTGACGATCGGCTGCTTGTCGATCAGCACCTTTCCGTCCGCGAGGGACCAGGCCGAGAACACGAGCTGCTTGTCGAGCTGCTCGAGCAGCCCCACCGTCGATCTGGGCCCGCCCTTCGCGCGACCCGGCGTGATGAACGCACGCGGGCCGATCTGCACGACCTTCGGCTCAGGCTCCTTGCCGTGAACGAGGACCGCGGCGTTGAGCATGTCTTCCTTGTCGAGGTCGTTCTTGTCGTACACCACACAGCAGATCACGTCGCCGACGATGTCGACGGCTTTTCGCGGCACCGCGGGGTCCTGGTACTGCAGGCTGCCCTTCTCGGGCGTTCGCAGCACCCGGTCCTTCGTGCGCATGAGCTCTTCGGTGGCGCGCGCGAGCTCCCACGCAGTGCCGAACGCCGCGGGCCGGTCGAGCTGGTCGAGCCCGATCAGGAAGCGCTGCACGTCGACCAGGAAGTCCCCATTCGAGTAGTCCGCCTGGGCGCGCATCTCGTCGCGCTTGGCCTTCAGCCAGTCGTCCAGGTCTTCGTAGCGGCCTCCGACGAAGAGGAAGCGCCGGGCCCCGCGATCGGCCAGGAACCGCAGCGAGGCCTCGAAGAGCTCGAGGTCTCCCGCGGTGTCGCCAAAGATGCCGATCGCATTCGCCATGGGTCAGTACAGCAGGTGCTCCTGTCGAAGGCCCAGGAAGGGGGTGAGCTCGGCCGGGAAACTGCCGACGATCTTCCCCAGCGGCCAGCCGGCTTCAATCCCCCTGCGAACGCGCCCGGTGCCGCAGAGCAGATCGAACGCGGGGATGTCGTCCACGAACTCGTAGGCGTCCGCGCGCCAGGCGAAGTGGTCGCCCCCGAGGCGGTGACACGTCTGGAACACGGCGATCCCCGTGACGAAGGGATCGAACGCGCGGCGATCGGTGACGTGCAGGAACGCCCCCTGACACGAGGCGCCCTGGAACTTGTCGAAGGTCGGCGTGAAGGAGCAGGCGCGGAACCGGACCCCCGGCAGCGAGAGCGCGTTGAGGGCAGTGGCGACCTCGTGCCCATCCAACCAGGGGGCGCCGAACTGCTCGAAGGGCCGACAGGTTCCCCTGCCCTCGCTGACGTTCGTCCCCTCCCCCAGGCACATGCCCGGGTAGACGAGCGCGGTGGCTGGCGTGGGCATGTTGGGCGAGGGCGGAATGAAGTCCCGCCCGGTGTCCACCCAGCTCATCGAGCGGCGCAGGCCCGTGCAGGGCACCACCTCGAGATCGCAGCCGAAGCGCTCCCGCTCGTTCAAGAGCCTCGCGATCTCGCCGGCCGTCATCCCGTGCCGGGTCGGCAGCTCGTACAGGCCCACGAAGGACCGGAAGCGCTTGCCGACGAGGTTGCCCTGCACCACATCGAGGCCGATGGGGTTCGGGCGATCGAGCACGAAGAACTTGAGCCGCGCCTTCGCGGCGGCCTTCATCGCGAGGGCCATCGTGTAGATGTACGTGTAGTAGCGCGCCCCGACGTCCTGGATGTCGAAGACGAGCGCGTCGAGGCCCTCGAGCCACTCCTGCTTCGGCGAGAGTGATTCGAAGGTGCTGCCGTAGAGCGAGTGCACGGGCACGCCGGTGCGGCGATCGACGGCCACGTCGCCGACCGCCACCATGTACTGCGCCTCGCCGCGGATCCCGTGCTCCGGCCCGAACAGCGCGCCCAGGGTGACGCCGTCGGCCTCGTGGAGCAGATCGACCAGGTGACGCAAGCGCGCGTCGACGCTCGTGGGGTTGACGATCGCGCCCACCTTGAGGCCCTGGAGCGGCCGGAAGTGCTGCTTCACCCAGGCGTCGATGCCGAAGCGGACGGCCACGTCACTTCCCCTTCTTCACGGGCCCCAGCTCGAACTCGAAGACGGGCTCGCGGCGCTTCTTCTCGAACTCGGCGTCGCGGAGGGCGAAGACGGCGTGCCCGGCGAGCAGCGGGTCGCCCAGCGTGTCCTCGACGACCTCGGAGCTCTCCACCACGCCCTCGGCCGTCACCTTCACGCGCACCTTCAGCAGGCCCTTGAGCTGAGGCGAGGCGCGCTTGCGGGTCGTGTAGAACTCCTCGAGCGTCTTCGCGACCATGCCGTAGATGCGATCGACGCTGCCCTTCGCGGGCTTCGCTGGCAGCTTGAAGGACTCCTCGAGCTTCTTCGCCTCGGCGTCGCAGTCGGGGGCCTTCGGCGTCGTCTTGCCGCGGCCGTTGCGGAAGCGCTCGAGTGCGACGATGGGCTGCTTCTTCGCGAGGGCGAGCTGGCCGAGCCGGTGCCACGTGTCGGCGGCGTCGCGGTCGCGCTCGAGCGCCTCGAAGAGCGAGTTCTCGGCCCCGTCGAGATCCTGGCGGGCCTCCTTCAGCTCGGCGATGCGAATCAGCGGAGGGACGGCCTGCTTGTCGATCTTCGCGATCAGGGCTGCGGCGCGCTCCTCGCCTTCGAGGTCCTTCTTGCCGCGGTAGAGCTCGAAGAGGCGCGTGGCCACCTCCAGCTCCGGGTTGCCAAGCTTGAGCAGGCGCTCGTACTCGACGAGGGCGCCCGCGCGATCGCCCGAGTCCCACTTGAAGCTGGCCACCATCCGCCGGGCCTCCCGGTCCTTCGGCTGAAGGTCGGCGAGCATGCTGAGGTGCTCGGCGAGCGCGGGGGTCTTCTCGGCCTGCTCGAGCTTCACCAGCTCGCGGAGGGCGCCGGGCTGGTCGGGCCACTGGGTGATGGCCTTCGTGAGCTCGGTGCGCGCCTCGGCGGCCTTCCCCTGCTTCGCGTAGACGAGGCCGAGCCCGGCGTGGGCCTCGGCGTCATCGGCGAGGGCGAGCGCCTGCTGGTACTTCGCGGCCGCCTCGTCGAGCTCGTCCTTCACGCGGGCCAGGTCACCGAGGGCGACGAGGGCCGGGTAGAACTTCGGGTCCTTCTTGAGCGCGAGCTCGAGCGAGGTCTTCGCGGGGTCGCGCATCTTCCAGCCGACGTAGATGCGGCCCATGCCGTAGTGCACCCAGGTGAGGTCCGGGAACATCTGCGAGATGTTCTTCAGCTGGTTCCACGCGTCGTCGGTGGGCATCGAGCACCACGCGATGTACACGCGCACCATCGGGTCGCCGGGCCGGCTCTTCGCCAGCGTCTGCAGCTCGATGCGGGCTTCGTCCACCTTGCCCCGCCAGGCGGCGCTCTCGATGCGGCGCAGCTCCTTGAGGACGTCGGCGATCGGCGCGTCCTGCGTGGGTGGCTCGGCGAGCGCCGAGGCCCCGGCGAGGACGACCCCGGCAAGAAGTCGAAGGTTCATGCAGGCTGTCTAGCGCATCATTTGCGGCAGTCGATCACCGTCGCAGCGTGATCCACCTGCATCCACGGGTGAGCAGGCGGCCCGACGGATGCACAGCACCGGCACGTGGAGCGACTGACCGCCACGCTGCAGTCCGGTGCCACGAGCCTCACGGCGTACCTCGCGGCGCACGTGCTGCTCTGCCTCATCCCGGCCTTCTTCATTGCGGGCGCGCTCTCGACCCTCGTCCCCAGAGAAGGGATCACCCGTTGGCTCGGCGCGGGGGCCCCACGGTGGATCGCCTACCCGGTCGCCGCGCTCGGCGGCAGCTTGATCGCGGTCTGCAGCTGCACCGTCCTGCCGCTGTTCGCCTCGATCCAGAAGAAAGGCGCGGGGCTGGGACCGGCGATCACGTTCCTCTTCTTCGCGCCAGCGGGGAACATCCTCGCGTTGTCGTACACGGGCGCAGCGCTGGGCGGCGACTTCGCGCTCGCACGGGTCGCGCTCTCGATCGTCTTCGGGGTGGGCATCGGGCTGGCGATGGCGTCGCTGTTCCCCGACGGCCACGGTGGCGCGTCAGCGGCGATGCCGGTCGCTCCGTCGCCGGTGCGGCCAGCCGCGGCAGCGCTCCTCGTCTCTCTCGTCGGTGTGCTGCTCGCCGGCACGTTGAAGCTCGCCGTACTCGACGTCCCGGTCCTCTCCGCAGCGGCTGCGGCGCCAGCGTTGGCAACCCTCACGGATCTGCTGCGCTCGCTCTTCCCGTTCGATGCGAGCCGGGGCGAGGAGGGCCTGACGGTGCACGGCCTCGTGCTCGTCCTGCTGCTCGGAGTGTGGAGCGTCGTGGCGTGGCGCGGGCTCACGCACGTCGATGACTCGCTCACCCGCTGGAGCGTGGCCGCGCTCGGTCTGACGGGGCTGATGCTGCTGGTTGCGGCGACGAAGGTCCGGGTCGAGGGCGCGAGCCTCGAGGTCTCGTTGACGGTGCGCACGCTGGTGATCGCCGCGCTGCTCGGCGTCGTCACTGGTGTCGGGCGCCGACTGGATCCGTTCGACGCGCGCCAGTGGCTCTGGGAAACCTGGCGCTTCGTTCGCCAGATCATGCCGCTGCTGTTGATCGGGGTGTTCGTCGTTGGCCTGGTCCGCGTGTGGATCAGACCGGAGTGGGTGAAGGCGATCGCGGGGCAGAACACGGTGCTCGCCAACCTCGCCGGCGTGAGCTTCGGCATCGTCATGTACTTCCCGACGCTGGTCGAGGTGCCGGTCGCGAAGATGTTCCTGGGCCTCGGGATGCACCCCGGCCCGCTGCTGGCCTACCTCATGGCTGACCCTGAGCTGAGCCTCCAGAGCGTGCTCGTCATCTCGAAGCTGCTGGGCGCACGACGCACGGCGGGGTGGATCGCCCTCGTCGCGGTTTTCAGCCTGGGCGCAGGGCTGCTGTGGGGGCTCGGGCCGACGGGGTCGCGGCCTGGTGGCTGGTGGGCGGTGCGTTCGGCTGGCTGGCGGCCACCGTCGGGGGCGTGAAGCTGGTGTCATGGGCCCTGAGGAGACCGGCGAAGGCGCCGGCGTGAAAGGAGCGCGCGATGGACATCAAGATCCTGGGCAAGGGCTGCGCGAAGTGCCTCAAACTCGAAGAGATGACGAAACAGGCGCTCGCGAAGCTGGGACGCCAGGCCGACGTGACGCATGTGTCCGATCTCGACGCGATCACCCAGTACGACGTGATGAGCACGCCAGCATTGGTGATCGACGGCGTGGTGAAGGTGCAGGGGCACCTGCCGCGTCGGGAAGACCTGGAAGCGTGGTTGAGCTGACGTCGGTCTTCAGAGCTCGAGTGGGCGGCACCGGAAGTGCGCCTCCCGCACGAAGTTCCAGCGCTTCGCCGAGGGACGCGCGTTCATGGGGACGAGGACGGAGGGAGCGGTATGAACGCCAGGTCGTTGCGGCAACTGGCTTCGGTACGCCGTGCGGTCAGCGCGCTGACGGTTTGAGGCTGCGCAGCTCACGACGAGGAGGCGAGAGCCGCTTCTCCAACTGGCGGGCCTCCTCGTGGCGGCCCTCGCGATGCAGCAGCTCGGCGAGCTTGCGGAGCGCGACCGGTCGAAGAGCGTCAAGGCGCAGGAGCGCTCGCAGCTCAGCCTCGGCGGCCTTCCGTTGGCCTGACTCGGCGAGGGCCTGGGCGAGCTGCAGCCTCGCGCCAGACGCCTGAGGCGCGGACTCGAGGTACCGACTCCACTCGCGCGCCGCCTCCTTCCACCGCGCCTGCGCCGAGAGCAGCCCCGCGAGCCTCAGGCGCGCATCCGGGAAGTCGTGACGCAGCGCGAGGGCCACCTCGAGCGCCCGGGTGGCCTCTTCGCGCCGTCCGGCCTCGTCCTGGGTCAGGGCCCACAGGTAGTGCGCGCGCGGGTTCTCGGGCGTCAAGGAGCGCGCGATGTCGCTGTGCCACCCTGCCCGCTCGAGCCCCACGCCCAGCTTGAGCCCCAGGCGCGCCGCCTCGAGGCGGCAGAGATCCCAGGTGGGATCGGCGGCCACGAGGGCTTCGACCTGAGCCAGCGCCTGGGCGTCGTTCCCCTGCTGCTCGAGCGCGAGCGCCGAGTCCAGCTTCGCCTGGTGGGGCGCGGCGAAGAGCACGAGCGCGACGAGGACAGTCACGACCCGGCACGTAGCACGCCACCTGCGGCCCGTGAGCCCAGTCGTCTTCCTGCGGCGCGCTCTCCCGGCCGTTGAAGGCTGGCTGCGACGGACCGCCCCGGTTCAGGCGCTCCCGGCGCCTGGGTGCGAGATCGTCTCGGACAAGACGGGCGACCACCGCTCACGGTCGCCCGGCCCGCCGTGTCGTGTCGTGCGTGTCAGGCGAGGCTCGCTGAACACGTCGCAGGCCCCACGGGGGACGCCCCTGGCCGCAATGAGACGACCTCGCGTCGTGGTTTCGGCGAAGTCCAGTTGGCCGCCGTCGAGCCACCGAAGCGCCAGAGCGACTGGCCGGTCGGGGAATCGACGGTGATCAACTCCATCGAGCGATGGCATATGCAGGCCTCGCCCACCACCCGGAGCGCCCGTGGACGTCTCAGATCGCACCCTCACCGCACTCGGCTTCGACGACGTTCGAGCCGCCATCGGCGCGCGCTGCCGCACGGAGGTAGGCCGGGCCCGTGGTCTCAAGCGCCCGTTCCTCGATGGCGTTCCCGAGGTGCTGGCCAGCCTCGAGCACGTCGAGGAGGCCCGCGCGCTCAAGCAGGAGCCCCTCTCGCTGCCGATCGGCGGCCTGGTCGATCTGCGCCCCTCACTCGATCGCGCCTCCAAGGGCGGCATGCTCGAGCCGCGCGAGCTGATGGCCATCTGTCAGGCGCTGTTCGCGTTCGAGCGGGCCTATGAGGTGCTGCAGGAGCGCCGCGAGAAGGTGCCGCACCTCGCCGCGCTCGGCCGACGCATGCCGTTGCTGGGCCGCCTCGCCACGCGCCTCGATCGCAGCTTCGAGGCCAGCGGCGAGATCTCCGATCGCGCGAGCGACGAGCTCCGCGACGCCCGGGAGCGCGCCCGCGGCCTGCACCGGCGCATCCGGGCGCGGCTGGACGAGCTGCTCCGTGAGGAGCGCTTCGCGGTCAACCTGCGCGAGGCGTACTACTCGGTGCGCAACGATCGCTACGTGGTGCCGGTGCTCTCGAGCCACCAGCGGGAGGTCGAGGGCATCGTCCACAACGCGAGCCAGTCGGGCCAGACGCTCTTCGTCGAACCGCAGGAGCTGATCGGCGTCGGCAACGAGCTGGCCATCGCCCAGTCGGTGGTGCTCGAGGAGGAGCGGAAGGTGCTGGTCGAGCTCTCGGGGCTGGTCGCCCGCGAGGCGGCGAAGGTCGAAGACGGCCTGCTCGCGTCGGCCGAGCTCGACGAGCTCGAGGCCATCGCCATCCTCTCCCTCGAGCTGCACACCTCGACGCCGTCGGTGCACCCGGCGCACGGGCCGCTCAACGTGAAGGGGCTTCGGCACCCGCGGCTGGTCCTCAAAGGCGATCAGGTGATCGCCAACGACGTCGATCTCTCGCAGGGCGCACGGGCGCTCGTGGTGTCAGGCCCCAACGCTGGCGGCAAGACCGTCACGCTCACCGGCGTCGGCCTGTGCGCGCTGATGGTGCGGGCGGGCCTGCCGATCCCCTGCGATCCCGGCTCGTCGATCCCGCTCTTCAATCAGGTGCACTCGGCCATCGGCGATCTGCAGGATCTCGAGCAGGGGCTGTCCACCTTCTCGGCCCACGTGACGGTGCTGAAGAGCGTGGTGGCCACGGCGAAGAAGGGCGCGCTGGTGCTGATCGACGAGATCGCCGCCGACACGGACCCACGTGAGGGCGCCGCGATCGCGACCGCCGTGCTCGAGGATCTGCTCGAGAAGGGCGCGCTGGTGCTCGTCACCACGCACCTCGAGGAGCTCAAGGCCCTCGCGCACCTCGACGAGCGCTTCGTGAACGGTCGCGTGGGCTTCGACGCGAAGAGAATGGCGCCCACGTACCGGCTCCAGCTTGGCGCGGCGGGCGCATCGTCGGCCATCGACATCGCGCGCCGGGTCGGGCTGCCGGAGTCCGTCTGCAGCCGCGCCACGGCCCTCGCCCAGAACGCAGGCGGCGCCCTGTCGAAGGCGCTCCAGGCCGCTGAGGAGGAGCGCCGTCAGATGCTCGATCAGCGTGATCAGGCCGAGCGCGACGCGAAGGAGGCCAGCGCCCTCAAGGCCGCAGCCGAGGCGCAGCTCGCCGAGCTGCAGCGGAGGAAGAAGGAAGAGGAGCTGAAGTTCCGGGAGTCGCTGCGCGCCGAGCTCGAGTTCGCCCGCCAGCAGATCCGTACGCTCGTCGAGCGCCTCGAGACCGATCGCAGCGACAAGGCGCTCAAGGCCGCGAAGGACGCGGCGGCCGAGCTGAGCGCCCGCATCACCGATCAGACGACGGCAGAGCGCGCGGTGCGCACCGAGCTCAAGAGCGGCCCCGAGGAGCTGCTCCCGCTCGAGCTCAAGCCAGGGGCGAAGGCGCGGCATCGCTCCCTGGACGCCGAGGTGGAGATCATCGACGTCTCGCACGACGCCGCGGTAGTGACGATGGGCGCCCTGCGCATGCGGGTGCCGGTCTCGGAGCTGCTCCCTGCGAAGAAGTCCGCCGCCTCCCCCGCCCGCTTCCCCTCCGCGACGGCGAAGAAGGACGAGCAGCTGAAGCGGGCTGAGGCTTCTTCTGCGAAGCCGATGACGCTCGCGAGCCCGACGCTCGATCTGCGCGGCCAGCGAGCCGAGGACGCCCTGCGAGAGGTCGAGCGCTTCCTCGATCGGGTGTCGCGAGACGGCGAGGCCGCCGCGATCCTCCTGCACGGCCACGGCACGGGCGCGCTCAAGACGGTGATCCGCGAGCACCTGCGCTCGTCCCCCTACGCGAAGACCTTCAGGCCCGGTGACGGCCCCGAGGGCGGCGACGGCGTGACGGTGGTGGAGCTGGCGTGAAGCTCGGGAGCCTCGAACTGGCGACGCCGTTCATCCTGGCGCCACTCGAGAGCGTGAGCGACGCGGCCTTCCGCAGGCTGTGCTGGTCGCTCGGAGCCGGCCTGACGTGGACCGAGATGATCCGGGCGCGCGGCCTCACCCGGAACAACCGGAGCACGATCGAGCTCATCGACTGCTTCGAGGCCGACGTGCCGACCGGGGTGCAGTTGATGGTGGTGAACGAGGGCGAGCTCGAGGAGGCGCTCGAGCGGATCGAGCAGCTCGCGGCGACGACCCACCCTCACTTCCGCAACCTGCGCGCCGTCGATCTCAACTTCGGCTGCCCATCGCCCGAGGTGATCAAGGTGGGCGCCGGTCCGGCGTTGCTCAAGCGGCGCAACAAGCTGCGGTCGATCTTCGAGGTGTTGCGGACCTGGAAGCAGCGCACGGCCCTGCCGATCGGAGCGATCACCGCGAAGATCCGCCTCGGCCTCAACCGGCTGGAGATGGATCAGAAGGTGTACCTGCCGATCGTCGAGCTCGCGAACGAGCTGCTCGACGGGCTGACCGTCCACGCTCGGCACGCGCGAGAGGAGTCGACGACGAGCGCGCACTGGGAGGCGCTCGCCGAGGTGAAGCAGCGCGCCACGGTGCCCATCATCGGCAACGGAGACGTCGTCTCGCTACAGACGGCGCAGCGGCTCATCGAGCAGACCGGCTGCGACGGCGTGATGATCGCCCGAGGCGCGATCCGCTCGCCGTGGATCTTCCGGGAGCTCACGGGCCAGGGGCCAGGTCAGCCCGCTCTCGCCGAGGTCGATCTCGCCGAAGAGGAATGGCGGCGCCGCGCGACCTCGCTCGGCAGCAAGCCCAAGTACTTCGAGTGGCACGCCGAGGGCTTCCGTCGCATGCGTGATCGCCATGCCGGCAGCGCGACGTCCACCGCGCTGCCTCCGAACGAGCACATGCGCTGACCCGCGCGTTCAGCGACGACGGCCCCCGCGCTGGGAACCCCCACCACCCGGACGACGTTCGCCCTTGCGGTCGGAGGGACCACCCCGATCGGAGGGTCCGCCCCGAGCTGGACGACCGCCGCGCTCGCTGCCGCGCTCGGCCCGGCCGTCGCGAGCTGCACGATCGCCGCGTTGCTCGTCGCGTGGCGCGCGATCTCGCCAGCCGCGCTCGTCGCGATCCTGCCGCGCGTCGGGGCTGCGCGAAGCCGCAGGCGTCTTGCCGCCACGCTCACGCCAGAGCCGATCGAGCACCGCGCGGGCATCGAAGGACCTGGACCCGCCCTCGTCGGGTCGAGGGGCGGCGGGGTGCGGCGGCTGCGGGCTGCGCTCGGGCTCCCTGGCCTGCGGCCGCGCGCGGGGCTCTTCGCGAGGTCCTCCCCGCGAGCGCTTGTCGTGCCTGCCGTGGCGGTCTCGCTCGGCGTGACGAGCGTCGGGACGGCGCCCGTGATCACGATCCGTGCGGGGCACCGCTTCGACGGCCCCGGTCTCGTCCACAAAGCCCTCGACCATGAAGTCCAGCTGCTTCTTCGCCAGGTTCACCGACGTGAGCGTGACGGTGCAGCGGTTGCCGACCTTCACCACCCGGCCGTCGCTGTAGGTGATCCGGTACGTCGCCTGATCGAACTCGAAGTCCGGGAAGACCGTCTCTCCTTTCACCAGGCCCTCGACGAAGAGATCGTTCAGCTCGACGAAGAAGCCGTGCTCGGCCAGCGAGGAGACCGTGGCCGCGAACGACTGGCCGACCCGGTCCTTCATCAGCAGGCACGCATACAGGGCGTTCACCTCGCGCTCGACCAGCATCGCCGCGCGCTCCCGCTCGCTGGAGTGCTGCGCCATCGACTCGAGCTCGTCGAGCTCGCGATCGCTCAGCACGTGCTCCTCCCACCAGTGCTTCAGCAGGCGGTGCACGAGCAGGTCAGGGTAGCGCCGGATCGGCGAGGTGAAGTGCAGGTAGTCGGTGGCGCCCAGGCCGTAGTGGCCGCTCGTCTCGGACGAGTACACCGCCTGCATCATCGAGCGCAGCGCGAGCTGATGCAGCGCCTTCTGCTCCGGGTGGCCCTCGAGATCCTTGAGCAGCTGGTTGAGGACCTTCGAGCTCACCTTCCCGGTGGGCATCTTGATCCCGTACGCGCCGAGCAGCGTGAGGAAGGCGCTCAACCGGTCGGGATCCGGCTCGCCGTGGAAGCGGTTCACGGTGGCGCGGTTCGCGGTGCGGAACTCACGCGCAACGGCCTCGTTCGCTGCGAGCATGCACTCCTCGACGAGGCGATGGCTCTCCCACCGCTCCCGCCGCACCAGCCGCACCGGCAGGCCCTGCTCGTCCAGCTCGGGCCGCGTCTCCGGGAGATCGAAGTCCACCGCGCCGCGCTGGGTGCGCATGCGGTTGAGCGTCTTCGTGAGCCGGTGGGCTTCCTGGAGCATCGGCTTGAGGAACTCGCGGTGAGGCACGCGCTCGCCGTTCAGCACCTGGTGCACCTCGGTGTACGTGCAGCGCGCCTTCGAGCGCATCACCGCGGCGTAGAGCTCGGCGCTGCGCGTCACGCCATGGGCGTCGATCTCCATGTCAGCGACCATGCAGAGCCGGTCTTCATCGGGCTTGAGCGAGCAGAGCCCGTTCGACAGGCGCTCCGGCAGCATGGGCAGCACGCGGCCAGGCAGGTAGACGCTGGTCGCGCGGTGGAGGCCCTCGGCGTCGAGCGCGCTGCCAGGCGTCACGTAGTGAGACACGTCGGCGATGGCCACGACCAGGCGCCAGCCGTCGTCGCGCGCCTCGACGAAGATCGCGTCGTCGAAGTCGCGGGCGTCCTCTCCGTCGATGGTGATCAGCTCCAGCTCGCGCAGGTCGCGCCGGCCCCGCAGATCCTCGTCGGTCAGCTCCAGCGAGAAGGCGTCGGCCTCGTCCATCACCTCATCGGGGAACTCGTCGTGGAACCCGCGGGAGTACGCGACCGACAGCACCTCGACCGAGTGATCGGCCTCGGCGCCGAGCGAGCCTGACACCTCGCCGGCCAGCCGGTGCTCGTGCCCGCGCAGCACCTTCTCGCCAACCCCCAGGCGCACCTTCACCACGTCGCCATGCCTCGCGAGCTGCGTCCTGGGGACGTCGATGAGCCCCAGCTCGGCCTCGCGGGGCTCGACCCACGCCCTGCCCTTCTGCTCCCAGTACGTCCCCACGACGTGCTGCCGCGTGCGACGCTTCACCTCGACGATTCGCCCGAGGGTGCGCCCGCCGCGCTGTGGCACCACCTCGACCACCACGCGATCGTGATCGAGCGCCTTGCGCGCCTGATCGGGAGGAATGAAGACGTCTTCGGACTTGCCAGTCAGGGCTCGCACGAAGGCGAAGCCGTCGGGGTGGTGGTTGATGATGCCTTCCATCAACGTCGGTCCTGCGCGTCCGGCTTCAGTCCCCGCATGGGCAGCCCGCTCGCGAGCCTGGGGGAACGGCTTCTTCGCGTGGAGTCCGCCCGGTCGATCCGCTCGCCCCCGCGTGAGGCCCTGGGTCACGCCGGCGCGAGCCCGCACGGCGGTCGGCTTCTTCGTGTCCCAGGCGGGCCCTGACTTCCGGGCGTGCGCGCGATCGGGGATCCCGAAGCGCTTGCCGTCCTGGTGGAGCCGCCCCTGCTTCACCAGATCGCGGAGGACCCGCTTCAGCTGCGTCTGCTCTCCGGGGTTGATCCCGCCCGCGCGCAGCAGCTCCTTCACTCCCACAAGGCGCCCGGCGGACTCCACCAGCGCCATCACCTGCTCTGCATCAATTGCCAAAAGAAACTCGTCGTGACCCGCGATGGAAAACGAGAAGGCCAGTGACTGCGCCGCTGTCGAGCGTCGCCGCCGCTGGCCCTCGTCGTGGTGCAACGTGTGCGTCGCCGCGCCCGCGCGAGTCAGTGCCGGGTGCAGCATCGAACGAATAACCAGCGTGTGGCGGCTGCGCTCGTTCGAGTCCGCAGCCACGCGTTCGACAGCCTGACGCCAGCGCCTCGAGGGCCTGACGGTTCAGGGAGTGCGTCAGAAGTACCAGGCCGCTCCCACCGCGGGGGTGATCGTCGTGAGGGTGAAGGTGCCGTTGTCGAAGCCCAGCGCGAAGCCCAGCCCGAGCCGCCCGGTCAGGGAGAACGAGGGGGTGAAGAAGTACTCCGCGCCACCGCCCACCTGGCCGAAGAGCCCCATGCCTCGGCCGATGCTGGCGCTGATCGGGGCGCCCAGGCCGACCTGCACGTTGATGAGAGGGCGGAGCGAATCGCCGGGGCTGCGGAAGTGGTAGTCCATGCCCACCAGCGCGCCGAAGCCCATCGCGAAGCTGCCACCCACCGACATCCCGAAGCCGAGATCGAAGAGCAGCGTGAAGCCGTCCGTCGCCCAATATGAGAAGCCGACCGTACCGGCGTCGAACAGGACGCTGCCGGTGCCGGTCGTCCTGGGGATCGCCTGGCCGCCGAAGGTGGCGCGAACGCCGAAGGCGCCCTTCCCTGCCGAGCCGCCCTCCGCGACGGGAGCAGCCTTCGGCTTCTCGGCCGGCTTGTCGCCCTCCTTCTGGGGAGGCTGGGTGGCGTAGGGGTTGTCGTTGGGCTGGTTGACGGGCTGGGTGGTGGTCCCCGAGCCCGGCGTCACCGGCGTGATCTCCGTGCCGATCTCCTGGGCCACGGCCAGCGAGCTCAGCGCCATCACCACTGCCACACACAGTCGCTTCACGGCGGTCCTCCTGTGCCCACGTCGGGGCTGGGGTTGATTCGGTGCAACGCGTCTGCACGACCCACTCGCGCGGGTCCGTGCGCAACCTTCTTCGGCGCTCAGGGCAGCACGACCTCGAGCGGCTTGACGTCCACGGTGACGCGGAACTGCTTGGACACCTGCATGGGGTTGTGCGTCTTCGCGAGGAAGAAGTCGAGGTCGAGCACGCCGGGGTTGCGCGGCGTGAAGAAGAACTCGCGCACCGGCCCCTGCGGCTCGAGGTTCACCTCGCGCAAAGAGAGGCGCTTGGCCGCGCCCGGCTCGATGCTCCAGACATGGCCCTGCTTCTCGGGCAGGCGCACGACGAGGCCGTGGTTCACCTTCACGGTCGCCGTCTTCGGGTTGCTCGAGGCGCCCTCGATGGTGGTGAGCTCGAGCGAGTCCCGGGCGACGGGCGGGTACTCGGGAGCCCGCGGCTCGCACACGTCCGCCTGAATGGTGCCGCCCCACCCCGTGGTCTTCTCGATGACGCCGGTGGCGACCATGATCTCGCCGACGAACTTCTTGAGGCCCTTCTGGCCCTTGCCCTCGATGGTGAAGGCCACCTGCTGCCGCGTGCCGTGGTTGGTGACCACGAGGTAGTACTCGTCACCGCTCAGCTCCAGGCGGCCGCGGAGGGTCGCGTAGCCTCGCTGCCCCACCGACATGCCCGGCTGGCTGATGGTCTCGATCTCGCCTGGCGAGAAGAGGCGCAGCTTGACCTCCTCGGCGGCGGGCTCGGCGGCAGGCTCGGCGCTCTCGAGCTTCTTGGCCGAGTACTTCCGCACGTCGATCGTTCCGCCGTAGTTGTGGTGCTTCTTGATGAGCCCCGCCACGGAGACGCGGTGCTCGGTGTACGCCGGCAGCACTTCCTGATCGGGGCCCTGGAGGAGGAACCAGAGCTCGCGCTTGTCGCGGCCGATCACCTCGAGGTACGGGAAGCCCTGGTAGACGATCAGCCGGCCCTTGAGCTGGCCCTCGCCGAACACGCCGCGCGCGCCGACCGTCAGCACCTGCTCCATCTCGCGCTTGGTGAGCTGCTCGAGCTCGGACGGGAGCTTCGTCGCACGAGGCAGGGGCTTGTCGGGCATCGGGCCGCCCCAGCCGTCAGAGCGTCGGGTCGGCGCGCTGATCGCCGGTGCCGGAATGGCGGCGCCCTTCTTCTGCGGCCGGGCCTCGGCCTTCTTCGGGGCCTCGACCGGCGCGGGCTTCTGAACTGCCTTCGCAGGAGCAGGCGTCGCGACAGCCTTCGTCGGCTTCGCAGCAGCCTTCGCTTTGGCCGGCTTCTTCGCAGCCTTGGCCTTCGCGGGCTTCGCCGCTTTCGCTTTCACCGGCTTCTTCGCGGACTTCGCAGGCTTCGACTTGCGGGCGGACGCCTTCTTTTTTGCCAACGCCGTCTCTCCTTGGGGCACGCTCCGCGTCGGTGCGAGCGGCGGGAGCGCACTAGCGCACACTTCACCCGCGAGTCAATCCAAGTCCTGCAATTTCCAGCGTTTTTTCAGGTTTGCAGAGGTCAGCCCTACAGCTTCCAGGGGGTTGCCGATTCCACTGAGCGTTCGAAGCAGGTACGAGGCGCGCCATGACTCTGCTTCCCGTTGAGGCGGCCCTCGAGCGGATTCTGCGGTTGTGCCAGCGGCTGGACGCGGAGGTGAGCCCGGTCGGACTGGCGTTGGGACGAGCGCTCGCCCGCGACGTGAGGGCGGGCCGCACCCTGCCTCCCTGGGACAACTCGGCCATGGACGGCTTCGCAGTGCACACGCAGGACACGGAGCGACCCGGCGCGACCCTGAAGATCACCTCGACGATCCACGCGGGCGAGCGGCCGGCCACGCGGGTCGAGCCGGGGTGCTGCGCGCGGATCATGACGGGTGCGCAGGTGCCCGCGGGCGCCGACGCGGTGGTGATGCAGGAGAAGACCCGGCCGGCCGCCGAGGGCGCGGTCATCATCGACGAGGTACCCAGGGCGGGTCAGAACATCCGCCGGAGGGGCGAAGACATCGAAGAAGGAGCGCTGCTGCTGCCGGCCGGGCGCGCCCTCGGAGTGGCGGAGCAGGCCGCGTTGTGGGCCCAGGGCATCAGCGAGGTCGACGTGGGGCGGCGGCCGCGGGTGGCGATCGCCTCGAGCGGAGACGAGCTCTGTGACGTCTCGGAGGCCCCCAACGGGCGCATCGTCGACACCAACACCCCTGTCCTCGCGCAGCTCGTCTCCCTGAACGGCGGCACGGCCACGGTGCTTGGGCGCGCGTCGGATCGCCTCGACGCGATGCGCGACCTCTTCCGCCGCGGCCTCGAGCACGACGTGCTGATCACGGTCGCGGGCGCCTCGGTCGGCGACAAGGACTTCACCCGTGAGGCGCTGGAGAGCCTCGGCGTCGCGGTGGACTTCTGGAAGGTCGCGATGAAGCCGGGGAAGCCGCTCGCGGTCGGGCGGAAGGACCGCACGCTGGTGTTCGGCCTGCCCGGAAACCCTGTCTCGGCCATGGTGACGTTCGAGCTCTTCGTGCGCCCTGCGCTGCGGGTGTTGCAGGGCCTGCCGGTGGCCGTCCCTCTCCTTCCGGCGAGGCTCGCCGAGCCGATCAAGAAGGCGGCGGGGTTACGCCACTTCATCCGCGCCCGACTCGAACGGCGGGGGACCGAGCTGTGGGCGGTGCCGCTCGTATCCCAGTCATCTGGCGCGCTTGCGAGCGCCGTCGGTGCCACCCACTTGATTTCGATCGGCTCAGATGAGACGCAGATCCCGTCAGGCGCCGTCGTCGATGTCCTCCCGCTGTCCTGGGGAGCCTGATGGAGCTGTGCAACCTTTGTCGAAGGTGCGCATCAGAGCCGTCGTAACCAGCAACGCGCCCGGCCATGTGGTCCGGAGCCACTCTGAACGAGGGGTTGTGATGACGACCGAGACGACGATGTTGCCGATGAAGAAGCGCACGACGCACCTCGAGCTCTACTCCGAGTCGCCGCTGCCCACCGAGCGCGGGCAGTTCCGCATCGTGGTGTTCCGCGATCGGCGCAATGGGCGCGAGCACGTCGCGATGGTGAAGGGCGACGTCTCGGGTCGCGAAGGCGTGCCGGTGCGGGTCCACTCGGAGTGCCTCACGAGCGAGGTGTTCGGCAGCCTGCGCTGCGACTGCCGCGCGCAGCTCGATCGCGCGATGGACTTCATCAACCAGCAGGGCTGCGGGGTGCTGCTGTACCTGCGCCAGGAAGGCCGAGGCATCGGGCTGGGCAACAAGATCCGCGCGTACAAGCTGCAGCAGGAGGACGGCCTGGACACCGTCGAGGCCAACCTGAAGCTGGGCTTCGGAGACGATCTGCGTCGCTACGACGTGGCGGCGGAGATGCTGCATGGCCTGGGCGTGCAGTCGGTCGATCTCATCACCAACAACCCGCTCAAGATCGCGGGGCTCGTCGATGAAGGGGTGCCGGTGCGGCGCCGAATTCCGTCGCGGACCCTGACGAATCCGCTTAACGTCGAGTACCTCAAGACGAAGCGCGATCGGTCAGGTCACCTCATTGAGTTCCTCAGCGAAGACGGCGCGAAGGCCCAGCAGGCGGGCTGAGCAGAAGCGGCCAGCATCGCGCTCGGCGCCCCCGATCACCGTGAGGTTCTGGGGCGTGCGGGGCTCGATCCCCTCTCCTGGCCCTGAGACGAGCCGGTACGGGGGAAACACTCCCTGCGTGGAGGTCCGCATCGGCGAGGAGCTGGTGCTGTTCGACCTCGGCACCGGCGTGCGGGAGTTCGGCCAGGCCGCCCCCCGGCCAGTCGAGGGCGCCATCTTCCTCTCGCACTACCACTACGATCACCTGCAGGGCCTGCCGTTCTTCGGGCCGATCTTCGACCCGCGCAGCCGGTTCGTCATCCGCGGCCCGACGCGCGATGGCCGGACGGTGAAGGACGTCATCGCAGGGCAGATGCAGCAGCCGTTCTTCCCGGTGACGGCCGAGATGGTGTTCCGCGCTCACCTCGAATACGAGCCGTTCGCCGCTGGCGATCGGGCGCACGTCGGCCAGGGCGTGATCACCGCGATCGAGACGCACCACCCTGGCGGCAACCTCGCCTATCGGATCGAGTGTCGCGGGCGCTCCATCGTCTACGCGACGGACACCGAGCACGGCACGGCGCGCGACGCCCAGCTGGTGGAGTTCGCCCGTGGCGCCGACGTCTTCATCTACGACGCGATGTACACCGAGGACGAGTACCTGGGCCGGTCGGGCTCTCCCAGGATCGGCTGGGGCCACTCGACCCTCGAGACCGCCGTGAAGGTCGCTGACGACGCCGACGTGGGCACCCTCGTGCTGTTCCACCACGAGCCGACGCGCACCGACGACGCCATGGACGAGCTGGTGAAGACCGCGAAGCGCCTGCGGAAGAACACCATCGCCGCGAAGGAAGGGCTCGTCCTCAAGCTGTGAGGGCCGCGCTCAGGGGGCTGGCTGGCGCTCGTTCTGCGGCGGCTGAACGGCCTCGGGCGGCAGCGGGTGTTCGCCCGACAGCCGCTTCACCCGCAGGGCCTCTTCGTTGAGCCGCTGCTCGCGGCGCGCGCGCCACCGGCTGACGAGGAAGGTCACACCGCCGATGAGGACGAGCGCGATCAGCACGTTCCGCTGGCCGTGCTTGATCGCGGCGATCAACGAGTCGAGCTCTCCGCCGAACTTGAAGCCGAGGTAGACGAAGATCGGGGCCGAGCCGAGCGCTGCGATCGAGTCGTAGACGAGAAATCGCGAGTACCTCATGCCCACGGAGCCGGCCGTGAAGTACGTGACCGCCCGTACGCCGGGGAGGAACCGCGCGAGCATGATGATCTTCTCACCGTGCTTCTTGAAGAGCTGCTCGACGCGCGCGCGCTTCTCGGGCGTCACGATGCGCCCGAACAGGCCTTTGGGGCGCTCTCCTTCGAGCCCCGGCTGACCCACCTTCGAGCCCAGCCGCCGGCCGAAGAAGAAGATCATCGAGTCCCCGATGATGATGCCCAGGTAGCCCGTCAGCATCATCAGCTCGAGCCGGGCCTTGCCGTCGTGGACGAGGTAGCCGCCGAGGATCAGCGACACGTCTTCCGGCAGCGGCAGCCCCAGCCCGCAGACGAAGAGAATGCCGAACACCACGCCGTAGGCGAGCCACCCACTGGCGCCGCCGACGAGGTTGAAGAGGAAGCTCTCCAAACGGTCACTCCAGGCGAGCTTCGACTACTTCTTCGGGCCAGGCCGGCTGGCCTCGACCTTCTGGAGCGCGTCGATCACCCAGCCCTCCAGCGGCTTGCCGTCTTCGAACATGCGCGCGACCGACTTGAGGCCGAAGTAGCCGCGGTTGGCGGCGGCGTCCCAGGCGGCGTCGTTGGCGTCCATGGCCTTCATGGCGACCGCGAGGGTGAAGAGGGCGGTCGCGTAGTCCTGCACGTTCTGTTCGGTCGCGCCGGCGAGCTGCGCCTCACGCAGCACGACCGCGCCGCCGGCCCAGCCCCCCACCTTCTTCGAGACGGCGGGCTCGATCGACAGGCGGGCGAACTCGCGCACCAGGCCCTCGACGTTCGGCTTCTCGGACGGACCGACGATCAGGTACGCCTCGCCGCTGTCGCCCGCGACCGCCCGCACCGTGTCCTGGGCGTCGAGCAGGTTGACGACCAGCAGCGCCTCCTGGGTCTCTGGCGTCTTGAGGGTCGCCCGCGCCTTGAGCAGCGGCCCGTCGAGCACGGGCAGGTACGCCTTGAGCGCCTTGCGGTAGTCGCCCTGCACCTGCCCCATCAGCTCGTCGAGCTTCCACCCCGTCCACGCCTTCTGCAGCACCGCCTCGAGGCCCTTCAGATCCTGCAGGTCCTTCGACTTCGGGCCCGCGTTGAACGGCGGCTGGGCGGTGGCGACGACGTACCCGAGGTAGCGGCGCAGCGGCACCTGATGCGACTCGAAGAAGGCGTCTGCGGCCTTCCGGACCTCGGGGTCGCCGCCGATCACCCGCCCGCGCACCGCCTGACGAACGGGGTGGTAGACGACCTTGGGGATCGGATCCTTCCGGGTCACCGGGCCCTGGTCGAAGCCCATCGCGTTGAAGATCGCGAAGAGCGCGAAGATGCGCTCGTCGTTCCGCAGCTCCACGCCTTCGCCCGTATAGAGGCTCGCGAACCAGTCGCCCTGAGACGCGGCGACGGCAGGGGTGGAGAGGAGAGCCGCAGCCACTGCGGGGACGAGAGCGCGCATGACCTCGTGGGTAACCCACCCCACCCCGACGTTCAAGGAGCGACGACAGCCGGTCGGGCGGCGTCAGACCTTGACCAGGGTCTTCAGGGCGTCCTTCGTGGTGATGATCTTCTGGCCGAAGGTGGTGCAGATCGCCATCAGCAGCTTGATGCAGGCTTGCGGCTTCACGCCCATCAGCTTCTGGAAGTCCGCCTGGCGGATCTCGAAGGCCGTCACCGGCGTCACGGCGGTCGCGGTGCACTGGCGTTGACCGGCGGTGATGAGCGAGAGCTCTCCGAGCCAGTCGCCGGGCCCCAGCTCGCCCATGGCCAGCTCGGCGCCCTTGTCGTTCTTCGTGGTGAGCGCGACCCGCCCCTCACCGAGGACGATGAGGGTGTCGCTCACCATGTTCTCGACGAAGAGCGGGGTCCCCTGGGGGTAGGCTCGCGGCGACGCGATCTGAGCGAGGATGCCGATCCCCGTGTCGGTGAAGCCAGAGAGCAGCGGGCTCGCACGAAGTGCGGCGGCGGCGTCCATTGGTGGATGACCTAGCACGAGATCGCGGGCGCTTCCCCAATTCCCTTCAGTTGCTTTCAGTGGCGCTTCACGACGAGCCCGAGGACGTCGTCACCGAGGCGGGCCTGCTCGGCCGTGGGCCTGAGGAGCACCACGGTCTCTCCCTCGATGGCCAGCACCAGGCGCACGGCGGCGTCGAGCTTCTCGAGGGTGGCGGCGGTCACCGCCCGGTGCTCACACACCTGCTGCAGCGCGGGCTGAAGTCGCTGGCGCAGCGACTCGAGGAGCGGGAGCGGCGAGGCCAGCGCGATGGCGGGACAGCCTGCGGGCGGTTGGGCGAGGCGGATGAGGTTGGCGGAGCCGGCGCGCGCCGTGAGCTGCCCCTCGTCGACGAGGCCGAACCCCGAGGCGGGAACGGAGACCCGGCCTTCCTTGCGCCGGCCTTCCCGCTCGAGCTCGACGAGCCACTCGCCCGTGGGCACCAGCAGCTTCTCCGCCGCGGGCCGCACTGCCGAGAGCACCACGTCGCGGCTCGACGGGTCCCGCAGCACGAGCCGCTCCACGCCGGGAGGGACGAGCAGCCCCGGCCCATCGCCGAGGCGCGTCACCACGATCTCGCCGTAGCCCGACAGGCGCATCGCCCAGCCGGGGTGCTGGCCGCTCTCCCCGCCGGCGGTGCGCTCGTAGGCAAACCGGTAGGCCTCGTCCAACGACACGGCCCCGTCGAGCGTGACGTCGGCGGCGCCGCGCAGCCCGGCCACCAGGTGCTGGGTGAAGACGCTGCCCCGGAGCTGCCCGGCCTCGAGCGAGGGCTCCGACGCGGCGCTCGAGGTGATGAAGGCGTCACCCTGAACGGTGAGGCGATCTTCGGCCTCGATGGTGAAGCTGGGCGCCTCCTTCGCGGCGGTCTCGATCAGCCCCGATGACTGGCACGCATCGACGATGGTGACGCGGGCCTTCGCGCCGGTCGCGGTGACGCGGCGCTTGAGCTCCTTCCAGCGCACCTGCTCGCCGCCTGGCAGGAGGCCGTCCTCGGCCGTCGCGTGCGTCGAGACGTAGACGAAGAGCAGCGTCTGGGGATCCTGCTTCGCCTCGTGCTTCGCCCACTCGAGCGCCGCGAACAGCTCGGCGATCGGCCGGCCTCGCAGCAGCCGCACCCTGCCCGGCTCGACCTGCCCGGCCTCGACGAAGACCCTGGCGACGCGGGAGGCGTCCTGTTCGGCATAGCGCAGCGGCGCGCGCGGGCCGCCGCCGCCGTTGTGGCCGTAGACGATCGCGAGCCGCTTCACGCCCGCGAACGCCGGCGTCGGAGCGAGGATCAGGGCGAGCCAGAGAGCCGTTCGCATTCCGCCTTCGCCTTCTCGACCCCCAGGGTCGCGGCCCTGCACGCGTCGGACTTCGCCAGACCGTGATCGCCCTTGAGCTGCGCGATGCCGGCGCGAACGAGGAAGGCGTCGCCGAAGTCCGGGTAGTCCGCGAGCAGGTGATCGAGCTTGTCCCTCGCGGAGTCGAGATCGCCGGACTGCACGTACATGAGCGCGAGGTTGAAGCGGGCGTTCACGAAGGTGGGGGTGGCGGCGATCGCGGCGAGGAAGTGCTTGCGCGCCTGCTCGTAGTCCTTCTGCGCGAGCGCGGCCCGGCCGGCCAGGTTCGACGCGGCGGCGAACCCGGGACAGGCGAGGGCCTTGTCGAGCGCCGGGTGCCGTGAACGATCCTTCTCGAAGGTGGCGCGGGCGAGCAGGTAGGCGGACTCGGGGTTGGCATCCACCACGCCGAGGGCTGTGGCGTCGGTGGCGATGGCTGCGAGCCGGGGCGCGTCCTCCACGCGACGGCACGAGGCCGGCGGGAGCGGCTCCCGCCACGACGTGTAGAGCGTGTCGAGGCCAGCGAACGGGGTCAGCTCGATGGCCTTCGGCGCCCCACCTCCTCCGGTGCGCGTGCCCGACGGCTGGGGCGCGCGGGTCACCAGGAAGCCGACCCCGAGCGCCGCCACGAGCCCGATGGCCCCCAGGAGGATCGGGAGCGGCCCCCGGCTCGGCGTCGCCGGGCTGACAGGCGCGGGAGCGGGTGCAGCCGTCTGGTGCACCGGCGGCGCCCCCGGCTGCGTGGACGGCACCGGCGGAGTGCGCCCCGTCGGCTCGAGCACGACGCCCCGCTTCTGGGCGTACCAGCCCAGCACGGCCAGCATCGAGTTCAGCGAGGCGACGACCTCTTCTTTGCCGACGGCCACGCCCGCGTCCTGAAGGCTCCCGGAGTGATCGTGGGACGACAGGTTGCCCCACGCCTGCACGGTGCCCATGTGCGCGAGGATGGTGGTGGGCACCACCCCGGTGTTCGCCTGCTGCCGGAACTTCGTGATCAGCTCGTCCAGCATCGCCTTGCCGGGCGTCTGCTTGAGCTCTTCGGTGACGAGCGAGCGCAGCAGCGCCTCGAGCACCAGGCGCGCGTTCTGCATCACGCCCTTGAAGTCCCCTGCCCGCCCGCGGCTCACCATCGCCTCGAGATCGCTCTGCAGGCGGCCGAAGTGCGGCGCGTAGGACGACAGGCGGTTCAGCAGCGGTTCGAGCTCGACGGCCATGGGCTCACTTTGCCAGCGCCGCGAGATCGAGGCGCGCGAGAATGAAGTCCGGCTGCTCCGCCACCACCTGGTTGAGCAGCGTCTTCGCCTTCTCCTTGTCCTTCTCGTCCTTCGCTGACAGGGCCTGGCCGTACTTCACCGCCGTCTCCAGCTTGAGCTTCACGGCCTTCTTCGGCGGCGCGGCGAGGGTCAGCTTCGCGGTGTCAGCGAGCCCGGCGATCAGCTTCGCCGCCACCACCTGTTCGCCCTCCAGCACGTCTTCGGACGTCACCTTCGCCCGCGCGGTGACGACGATCTTCAAGTCGGACAGCCGGAACACCTTCGCCTCGAGCAGCAGCGCGTCCTTCGATGGCCGCAGGATCGTGCCCGCCACCTGGTAGTGCGCGCCGACCATGCCGCCCACCTGCACCGCCGTCTTCTGATCGAAGTTCTTCGTGGACTGCAGCTTGAGCTCCTTCATCGCGTCTTCGATGCGGGCGCGCTCGACGACGTCGACGCTCCCCGCGCCGACGAGATCGGTGATCAGCATCTCGGCCAGGCCCTTGCGGAACATGGTGAGGTCGCCCAGCTTGTCATCGACGTCGAAGTAGAGGACGGCGACGACAGGCCGCCCCGCGCCCGCGTCGGGTTGGGCGAGGGACGACGCCGCGAGGGTGAGCGCCGCGAGGGAAGCAAGCCGTGTCATGGGTTCGTTCTACCCCTATGCTCGCGCGCCACCAACGCGCCCCGAGCGCCGATGGAGCGGAATGGACCCTGCCCTGCGGAAGACCGTCGACGCGCTGTTCGACCCGGCCCGGGTGACGTGGAGCTTCGTCAGACCCAACCCCGGAGACGAGCCCGGCGCGCAGGAATTCTTCGTCGGCTGCGGCACCCGCGAGGCCGGGCGGGACGCGCACCCGCGCATGCTGAACTGGAAGCTGCCGCAGTGGCGGGGCGCGAACCTGCGCTCGTCCACTGAGGCGGTGGCGGCGAGCGCCGGCGTGCTCGATGGCGGGGGCGTGCCCGTCACCTTCCGCTCGCACGAGGCCACCTTCGACGTCACCGTCGGGGTGCTGCTCGCCGCGCACCGGCTGCTCCACAAGGCGTGGCCCCCGGGCATGGCGGCGCTCGTCGAGTACGTCAGCGAGTGGGAGCAGGGCCGCACCGAGGCCGCGGGGCCGTACGATCGCGCGCTCGCGTCGGTCTTCTACGCGTCGATGCACGTCTTCAGATCGACCGGCAGCGCGCGCCCGCTCATCGAGCTGATCGCCGAGGTGCTGTCCCTCGACCCGTCGCCCGCCGACCTCGCCACCCTGCCCGCGGCGCTGGTCCCCGCGCGCGTCACGCGGCGCCTCAAGGCCGACGCCGATCTGTACCGCACCGAGCTGTCGCGGGCGTGGAAGGTGCAGCTCGATCTGCCGCTCGATCAGTCGGCTGAGGCGGCCTACCGGCGCATCGACGCGCTCTTCCTCTCGTCACCGCAGGACGTGACGGTGCTGAAGCTGCTCGCCCGGCCCGACGCGCAGGCCTCGACGTACGGGCGCGGCTTCGAGCTGATGGCGGTGCACGCGCCGAACGAGCCACAGGCCTGGGGCCGGCACACCATCTCGATCCCGCCCGAGAGCCCCGGCTCGCTCGCCGATCTCGCGCTGGTGCTCGATCGCCGCGAAGGCCCGCTCAAGCCCGACGGCGCGCCCCGGGAGCGCCAGAAACCCCGCTTCACGCACCAGCCCGCCGAGCTCGAGGGCCTGTCCGATCCCTGGTACTCCGACGGCTACGCCTGGGCGAAGGGGCGCTCGACGATCGTGGCCCCGCCCTTCGTCGGCACGCGCCTGTCCCGCGAGGAGGTGTGGGAGACGATCTGGGATCGCTTCCACGTCGGCCGCAACGTGCACGTCACCTCGGCGCGCACGATCTTCGTGAAGCCGGTGCGCACGCCGCCCGACTTCGACGCGGTGTGGCTCGACCGGCTCGGCTTCACCCGCTCGTCGTGGGACGGGGCGCGCGCGGGCCTGTCACCCTCGGTGGTGACGTCGTTCCTCGGCGACCCGGCAGTGGGCGACGTGAGCCACTTCGAGCGTCGGGACGACGAGCGCACCGTACGGGTGTCGCTCTACCCGTCCCAGCTCGCGCTGATCTGGGTCGAACAGACGATCGGAAGGGCCACGCTCTACGACGTCGCGCGGCAGCAGGCGGCGCTCACGGCTGGCCGGGCGCTGGACGAGCTGCGGGCCGTGCGCGAGCTCACCGACGTCGTCCGCCCCGTCGGCGGCGAGCGCTGGCTCGTCTTCGGCGCCTACCGCGTCAACCGCGCCCGCTCGTCGATGCTCGATCAGTCGCGCAGCGTGCAGGGGCTGCTCCACGCGCTCGCGGCCGGCGAAGCGCCCACCCTCGCGAACCTGCCGAGCGAGTCGGAGGCGCGCGCCCGGGTGGTGCAGCTGCAGCGCGACGTCGAGCACTGGCTGACGTCGACCGGCGGCGCGCGGGTGGAGCTCGAGCTCGAGGATCGCGCCGAGCCGCCCGCCCTCGACGGCGACTTCGCCCTCTTCCTGCTCACCACCGGCCAGCGCTACTCGGCCTTCGAGATCACCCGGCGCATGGGCGAGCTCGAGCGCCGCTCCCGCCGCAGCCGCTGGGCCTCGCTCAAGCCCTCGACGACGCTGCGGGCCGACGTCATGTTCTTCACCAACTCGCTCTGGTACTCACGGGTGAGCGACGAGCCCGACATCAACGCGCGCTACGACGCCTGGCGCACGCTGCACGGCATGTACGAGACGGTGGAGTCGCTGCGCAGCCAGACCGCCGAGCTCGACGAGTACCGCAAGGAGCGGTTCGAGAAGACGACCGGCGTGCTGCTGCTCCTCTTCCTGCCGATCACCATGGCCACGGGCTTCTTCTCGGGCGCGCAGTTCAACGAGATGGAGCTGCGCGTCGGCCTGCCGTGGACGACCGGCGGGTGGAAGGTCTTCCTCATCTACACCGCCGTCTTCACCGTGCTGGTGTTCGGCGCGCTAGTGCTCGCGCGCCTGCTGTCCTGGCGGAAGCGGTGAGCGTCACTGTCGGCGGACACGGAACTCGCCCTGGGTGAGCTCCGTCTTGCGCGGGCGGCCGTCCCACGTCCACGTGAAGCTCGCCGAGAAGGTGCCCTCGTCGAAGTCGCCCTTGTCCTTCGCCTCCTTCGTGAGCTTCGCGGTGCAGGGCCCGGTCTGCTGATCGCCGTTCGAGTCGCGCCAGGTGGCGTCGCGGCACTTCCAGCCGGCGCCGTCGGGCACCAGGTAGAGCGAGAGATCGACCGAGTTGCTCTGGTTGTGGCCCGAGATCGCCAGCTGCTTGCCGTCATAGGACTTCACCGAGGCGAGGTACTGATCGGCCTCGCGCGTCCAGTGGCGATCTTCGGTGAACTTGAGCCAGCTGACGCTCTTGCGCACGTCGCCGTAGTCGCACCAGGGCACGTAGTTCTTGTGGTACCCGAGCATGTCGCTGATCGAGCCGTCGAGCTCGACGTACTGCAGCCAGTACCTCTTCGAGAGCTCGCAGTCGTCGTAGCGCGCGGCGTCCATGGCGAGATCCTTCGCGATGTAGGCGAGCACGTTGCGCGTCTTCGCGGTGGGCGGGCACGCCTTGATGACGCCGCTCCAGAAGGCGTCGAGGCCGGCGATGCCCTGGTGCTTGACGAGCGCGTCAGCCGCGCCGCCGCTGCCCACCCGCAGATCCATGTCCTCGCAGGTCTTGAGCCCCTTCGCCCAGCGCTCGCGCCGGTCGCGCTCGTAGTCGTGCTCGCCGCCGATCAGCTTCTTGATGCGGCCCTCGCGCCACGAGTTGCGGCCGTCGGTCGGGAACGTGTCGAGGATCGTCTGCCACACGCCCACCGCGTCGTCGTCGCGCAGGAGACGCTCGAGCAGCTCGGCCTTGCGCTCGAGCGCCGAGATGGCCTCCCGAGCCAGGCGATCGCGATCGGCGGCGCTGGCCTGGGTGGCCTTCGACAGCCGGCTGGTGACGCGCTCGTCGATCTCCTTCCAGAGCGTCGTCGCGTCGGCTGGCGTCAGATCGGCCCAGGTGGGCGCCATCGTGTACGACTGATCGTTCCGGTCGGCGCCGGTGCCGTCGTACACACGCCCGAGGAACACGAAGTCCACCAGCCGATCGAACGCCTGGTCCTCGTTCATCATCGTCGCTGGGCCGAGCCCCGAGTCGTTGATGTCGTTCACCAGCTCGGGCGTCATCGCGCCGTCGCGCACGCTCGAGCCCGCCGCCGCGCCGTACTGCTTGAGCTCGTCGAGGGAGCGGCGGTGGTTCGCGTACCACTGGCGCATGCCCTCGAGCGCCTGCTGCTTCTTCGGGGCGAGCACCACGCGCAGCGAGCTCTCGCGCGACGAGAGGTACTGCTTGAGCACCCGCGCGAGGAAGTGCCCCTTCACGCGGCGCATCGCGAGGAAGGTGGCCTGCTCGGAGGAAGACAGCTGCGCGAACCGGCCCTCGTTCTTCAGCACGTCGTCGGCGGCCTTCGCGACCCGCACCGCCGACGCGGTGACGATCTCCCGCTTGCGCTTGTTGTACTCCTCGAGCGCCTTCACGGCCTGCTCCTTGCGCTCGCGCGCCATCAGGAACGTGGGCGACTTCGAGACGAGCGCCGCGAACGCCTTCTGCGCCTCCTCGACCTTGCCCTGATCGGTGAGCTCGATCGCCTTCGAGTACTCGAGCAGGGCCTCGAGCGACGGCACCTTCGCCTTCCGCCGGGCACCCTCGTTCTTCACCTTGAGCTCGATGCCGGCGGCGACCTTCTCGACGAGCGCCTGCTCGACCACGAAGACGTCGTCTTTCGGGCCGTCGGCGCGCGCCGTCACGACCACCGAGTTCTTCGCCGTGTCGAGCAGCTTCGCGTCGAGGATCAGCTTTTCGCCGCTGAACGCCATGCTGCCGGTGAGCAGGTAGTTCGCCTGCAGGAACTTGCCGATCTTCACCGCCGTCGATTGATCGAAGTACTTCGTGCGCTGCAGCTTGAGCTCGGCGACCACCGCCTCGAACTTGTCGCGCTCGACGACGGTGACGCCGTCCCACGCCACCAGGTCGGTGACCATCATGTCGGCGAGGCCCTTGCGCATGACCTCGAGGTCGTCGCTCTTCGTGTTGTTGTCGAAGTACAGCACCGCCAGGGTCGGCTTGTCGGCGCCGAGCGCGAGGGCGAGGGTCAGCAGGGCCGCATGCATGTCAGGGCTCCGGAGGCAGGAAGAGGAACTGGCCGGATCGGGGCAGGTGTTCGTCGAAGCGGTGGAACTGCGGGGTCTGCTCGGCCTGCCGCGACTGTCGCACGGCCGCGGGCACCTTCGCCGTGAGAAACGAGGCCAGCTCGTCGTCGGTGATCACCCGGTCGCCGTTCGCGTCGGCCTGAGCCCGCCCCAGCCCCTCCAGCAGGAACGCGGTGAGCGCGGAGTGGCCGTTCCACGCCCACGCGGCGGGAGCTGCCTCGTCTTCCCACGCACGCTGGCCGCGCGCCGCGGCGCTGATCACCACCTCAGCCCGCTCGTTCCACAGGCTGCGCAGCTCGCCCGAGCGCCGAGCGTCGCCCTTCGCGCCGGCCGCCCAGCCCGAGTAGCAGGCGTCGAGGATCACCATGACGTGCCGCGCGGGCACGCCCTTGCGCAGATCGTCGACGAGCTCCTGCATGTCCCAGCCGCGCTCGGAGATAGGCCGCTCGGGGTGCTCGAAGTAGCCCGCCGGCTGCAGCACGCCGAAGTCCTTCCGCGCGCCCGCCTCGAAGCCGCCGTGGCCCGAGTAGTAGAAGAGGAAGCTCGAGGTCTCGTCGGCCGTCGGGAAGCGCTGGCGGAAGCGCTCCACGGCGAGCTTGAGGTTCTCGGCCGTCGGTTCCCCGTCGGTCGCCTCGCCCGGCTCCGGGCGATCCACGAAGAAGAGGATGTGGTCGCGTTGATAGCCGAGCTTCGTCACGAGCAGCTCGCGGACGGCGCGCGCGTCGCGGCAAGGCGCGTGGAGGGTGCGCTCCCCCGAATAGCCACACACCCCAGCGACCAGCGCATATGGCTCGAAGGAGCGGGGGCCGTCCTGGGCGGCGAGCAGATCGATCACGCCCGCGCGCGACACCACCTCACCCTTCGCTCCACCCGACGAGCTCACCGTGACGCCGGGGCGCCGGGTCAGCCCGAGCACCAGCACTGCGGCAGCAGCCACCAGGCCAGCGACGAGCAGGAGCGGCGCACGACGGCCCTGCAGGGGTTTCGCGCCCATCGCCGAGAGCACCTGCCCGAAGTCGAGGCTCGTCCCCTCCTTCGATGAGGCGATCAGCGTGCCGCCATGGCGCTCACCGGAGTACCAGCGGTGCACGTCGAGGGTGGAGAGCCGCTCGGCCAACCAGTCGAGGCGCAGCTTGCGCGACGGGTCGGCCGAGACGACGAGCGTGCCATCGGGTTGCCGAACGAGGAGCAGGGCCGCGTCGCAGCGTTGGCGAGCCCACAGCTTGAACTGGGTGGACGCAGGTCGATCGAGCGCCAGCAGCAGCACCGTCCGAGCCGCGCCGGTCGTCGAGGCCTGGGCAGGGAGCGATACCCGGTGCTGGCTGCCGCGACGCAGGTCTTCGTCGAAGAGGCGCGCGTCGTCGGTCAGCTGGGCGACGTACTTCTGCAGCGCCGGCGAGATCTTGAGGAAGGGCTCGTCGAGCAGCCCGCGTCCCGCCTCGAGGTGCTCCCTGACCGCGTCGAACAGCACGGACACCTCGCGCTCGAAGGCGGCTCGATCCGCCCGGCCGAGCAAGGTCTCCTGAGCGAGGGCCAGGTAGATGGCCTGCAGGCTGAAGCGCGGCTCGACCCGATCGGGCCAGCGGCCCTGTCTCACGTCCTCGGCGTAGTGGCACGCCGCCTCGAGGGCAGCCGGCACCTGCTCGAGGCCCATCAGGTACCACCGCAGCGCGTCGTCCAGCGTCGGGAACTCGGGCAGCTCGCGCGGACCGGCGGCGCGCGTGCGGAACCACTCGAGCGACGTCATGGCTCGATCAGCTCCGGGGCGAAGGTCTCGACGGCGAGCGTGCGCATGCGGCCGGCACGGGTGGGATCCACCAGGAGGGCGGGCCGGACCGGGCGGCCGGGCGCGAGGTCTGGCGCATCGGAGATCGCGCCATCGCCCGAGATGCGGCGCGCCGACTGGGTGCGGCCCTCACGGAGGATCACGGTGTCCACCCGCCCGTCCCCGTCGGTGTCGTACTGGAACCACTCGCGACCCGACCTCGAAGACCAGAGGAAGCCTGCCTTCGGGAACCCGTCTTGCGCCCACGTCGAGCGGCTGGCCAGGGACTCGTCGGCACTTCCGTCCAGCGCGAAGGCGATCGTCGTCGCGTCGTGTTCGCTGGCCGTGACGATGGCGCGGGGGAGCGCCGTCGCCGACATGGTCGTGATGCGCGCGCGTGTGCCGAAGATCGGGAAAGGCCTCGACGCCGGGGCGGGACGGTCGCCCGACAGGGTCGCGATCGCGCGCGAGGCCCGGGTCCGCGCCTGACCGGTGAGGAACGAGAGCGTGAGGCCGCGCCAGTCGGTGCCGCCCAGCTCGGGGGCAGGCACCAGCTCGCCAGCCGCGGGCTTGAGGAACGCGCGCGACACGGTGATGAAGTCGATCGACTCGAGGACGCGCGTCGCGCCAACGAAGATCCACCATCGGCCGGGTTGCCGCACCACGGTGACGGCGACGCCCGCCCGGAGCTGTTCCTCCAGCGTCCCCGGGCGCCCGAGCGCCTCCTCCATCGCGTCGATGAAGAGGACCATTCCTGCGCCGCGCCGTGCGCTCACCACGTCATTGCGTCCGTCTCCGTCGAGGTCTCTCGCCTTCAGCTCGCGTGCGCCGGCGAGAGGCTCGGGAGGCGTCGGCAGCGCCTTCTCGTCGATGGTGGGCTCGAGCTCCTTCGCGATGAGCGCCCAGCGCGGCGACGGCAGCAACGTCGGGTCGAGCAGCGACGCCGCGCCGAGGAACCGGCCCGGCTGCTGCCCCGCGAGCTCCATCGCCTGCCCCACCACGCCGCCCAGGAGCACCCGATCGAACTCGCCATCACCGTCGCGGT
Organism: Myxococcaceae bacterium; assembly: GCA_016793095.1. Taxonomy (GTDB): domain Bacteria; phylum Myxococcota; class Myxococcia; order Myxococcales; family Myxococcaceae; genus Xiheimicrobium. The sequence goes on from JAEUJQ010000045.1 coordinate 70,407, forward strand.
CGAACCAGCCGACCCACTGCCCGCCGACCTGCCCCAGCACCGCGTCGGGAGCCATCTTCGACACGAGGGAGGGCGCAGGGCGCTGCGAGGCGTTCACGACGAAGGCGGTCCGCGGTCCTGTGCCCGACGTGTAGAGATCGTGTTTGCCGTCGCCGTCCACGTCCGCCCAGGCGCCGCCCGCCAGCACGAGATCCCACGGCGAGGGCAGCCGCCGCGTGGGCTCCGACGGCACAGCCTCGAGGAAGCGCCGCACCTCGGCGACGTGCACATGGAAGTTCGTCGCCACCCCCGCGCGAGGGTCTGTCTTCAGGAAGGCGTTCACGCCCACCAGCTCGCCGGCCAGGTTCACCAGCGGCCCTCCGGAGTCACCTGGCGAGATCGTGCAGCTCGACTGCACGATCAGGCCTGGCACCTTCTCCTCCAGCCGCTTGCGCTCCAGCTCGACGCTCGCCCCGGCCGAGCGGCACGCCGGCGAGGCGGTTCCGTCCGACTCGACGACGCAGTCGGTGCCCACGAGCGACGCGAGGTGGGTCGAGAGCCGGCCGACGCTGGCGACCTCGCCGTCTTTGATCGCCCAGAGCAGCCCGATGCCGCCATGGCCGAGCGCGGCGACCGGCTCCCCCGGCGAGGGGTCGCGCTTCGAGAGCCTGATGCTGGCGAGCTCGGCCGGCGGCTCGGCGAGCTTCAGCACCGCGAGATCGAGCAGCGGGTCGGACTTCAGCACCCACGCCGTGAGCGGTCGCTCGTCGAGGGACATGATGCCTTCACGGGTGAGCGCGCCGCGCTGGATCTGCACCTTCGCCTTGAGATCGACGAGCTCAGCGCGCGCGATCACGTGGTGGTTCGTGAGGATGAAGCCGCGCGCGTCGAACACCACGCCGCTCCCGTAGCTGGCGCCGGCGCGGATGAGCACGGTCGCGGGGGCCACCTTCCGGTAGACCTCCCGCAGGTCGCCCTTGGCCCCGGTGGTGCGCTCGACGCGGCTGAAGCTCGAGGGCGACGCGCTCTCCCGGAGCGCGAGCAGCAGCCGCGCCGGATCGTCGACTGGGGTGGGCGCAGCGGGGCTCGGCGTGACGCCGGCGGTCACGCACGAGCAGCACGCGAGCACCGTGATGAGGCGCCGCACGGTCGCCCGGTCAGTTCGCCCCGGGGAACGAGCTGACGTACTGGATCTTCACGTCCGGGAACGAGCTGACGAACTGCACCTTCGTGTCCGGGAAGGACGTGACGAACTGCCACTTGCCGCACGAGTCGGGGAACGACGTCACCTTCTGCACCTTGACGTCAGGGAAGCTCGAGACCTCCTGGACCTTCACGTCGGGGAAGCTCGTGACGACCTGGATCTTCCCGTACAGCTTCTTGCCGTTGAAGGTGCAGCTCGACTTGTTGAACGAGCCGCCGGCCTCGGCGCGCAGGGTGCTGAGCGTGCCGGCGACGGCGATGAGCGCGGTGAGGGCGTGGACGAGGAGCTTCCGGTGCATGGGGGCTTCCTTGGTGGGTGGTGAGGCGACTTGAGCATGACCCCCGACCGGCCTGTCAGGTGAAAACCGTGAGCCGAAGCGCCCTCACGCGACGCAGACCTCGGGCGCCGCCGCGACGTCAGGGATCACCACCGCCGGCAGCGAGTCGATGCCCACCTGCCTGCCCGACAGCGAGGCCGCGCTCGCCGCTCCGATCGCCACCCGGGCCAGGGCGCCGATGGGCGCGTCGCCGTCGAAGTTCACCGTCGTGTTGTGGCTGGTTCGACCGAAGCGACGGGTCGGATCGGTGCGCGAAGCGCCCTCCACCAGGACCTCGACCGTCTGCCCCACCTGCGCCGCGTTGAACTCGACGCTGAGCTTCTTCTGCAGGGCGTTGAGCCGCTCGAGCCGCGCGATCTTCACCTCGTGCGGTACCGCGCCCCACTCTCCTTCGCGCATCGCGGCGGCCGTCTTCGGGCGGGGCGAGTAGATGAACGAGAACTGGCCCGCGTAGCGGACCTGCTCGGTGAGCTGGTACGTCTTCTCGAAGTCCTCGTCGGTCTCGCCCGGGAAGCCCACGATGATGTCGGTGGTGACGGCGATGCCGGGGCGGGCCTCGCGCAGCTTCCCCAGCCGCTCGAGGTACTCGGCCACCGTGTAGTCGCGCCGCATGCGCTCGAGCACCTCGTCGGAGCCGCTCTGCACGGGCAGGTGGAAGTGCCCCATGATCTTCGGCTCGACCCGGAAAGCCTCGATCAGCTCGTCGGAGAGATCGTGCGGGTGGCTCGTGGTGAAGCGCACGCGCTCGATGCCGGGCACCTGGGCGGTGCGCAGCAGCAGCTGGGCGAACGAGACGCCGCCGCGGTACGAGTTCACGTTCTGCCCGACGAGCGTCACCTCGCGCACGCCGACGGTGGTGAGCGACGCCGCCTCCTGCAGGATGTCCCCGAACGGGCGGCTCACCTCGCGGCCGCGGGTGTGCGGCACCACGCAGAAGGCGCAGACGTTGTCGCAGCCCTTCATCACGGTGATGAACTCGGTGGCCTTGCCCCGCGAGGTGTTCGGGTCGGCGCGCGGGAAGACGTAGTCTTCGCTGTCCACCCAGGCCGTCTCGACGACGCGCACCCGATCCGCCTCCACCCGCTGGATGATCTCGGGCAGCTTCTGGATGGCGTCGGGCCCGAAGACGAAGTCCACGTAGGGCACCCGCTCGAGAATGCGGTTCTTCTCCTGCTGCGCGACGCAGCCGCCCACGCCGATCAACGCCCCACGCTGCAGCTTCACCTGCCGGTAGCGCCCCAGCGCCGACAGCATCTTGTCCTCGGCCTTCTCGCGAATGGAGCAGGTGTTCAGGATGATCAGATCGGCGCTCTCGGGAGCCGGAGTCGGCGCGTACTGCATCGAGGCGAGCGCCTCCGACATCCGCATGGTGTCGTTGACGTTCATCTGGCAGCCGAAGGTGTGAATGAAGACGCGCTTCATGGGCGGGCGCTTCTCGCGTCAGTCGGGGCTGCAAGTCAACCCGCCGGACCACCGAGCCACCGCCGGGCTGGTCGCGATTCTGCACACGGGCGGCCTCCCCCGGGTTCCCCCAGCACACCCGCAGTCCTCGATGGAGCGCACGATGGGATTCTTCGACAAGGCGAAGCACTTCATGGGCGGTCACGGCGTGAAGGTCCAGAACACCGTGATCGAGCGGCAGGACCCGCTCGCGGTGACCCTCCCGATCGGCGACACCGTGGTGAAGGGGAAGTTCAACGTCAGCGCCGACAAGGACTGCGAGGTGCTCTCGATGAAGGCCGCGTTCCTCGCCGAGTACGTGCACCCGGACGGGCGTGTCGAGGAGGTGGTGCTGGGCGAAGACGTCTTCCCCGAGCCCAACACGTCGCGCTCGGACGACATGCTCAAGTACCCCTACAAGCTGTCCGGCGGCGCGACGCAGGAGGACTTCTTCAACATCCTCATGCAGCGCGACATCCCCTCCCTGCTCTCGGACAAGTCCTGGCCAAAGGAGAAGGTGCGCTTCTTCGTGAAGACGATGGTGGACGTGAAGGGCTCGCCCTTCGATCCCGACACGAAGAACGAGGTGAAGATCCTCGCGTGAGGTGACTCACCGTCGCCGGCGCCGGTGCTCTGCGCGCTTCTTGAACGTCTGCGCGGCCAGCGCCCGGTCCTTCTTTCCGGGCCGCTCCCGCCAGAACAGCCGCATCGGCACCCGCAGGCTGAACGTCTTGCGCAGGTAGTTCGAGACGTAGCGCACGTACCGATCGGGCACCGACTTCGGGTTCGAGCAGATGAACGCGAAGGCTGGCGGCGCGGTGCCCACCTGCATCGCGTAGTAGATCTTCAGCGCGCGCGAGCCGCTCCACGGCATCGGGTGCTCGGTGGTGATGTGCTCGGTCACCCGGTTGAGCATCGGCGTGGCCGCGCGGAAGTACTGCTGGCCGAACAGCTCGAGGGCGAGATCGAGCACCTTGGTGACGCCCTGCCCGTCGAGCGCCGAGACGAACACCATCGGCGCCCAGTCGACGTGCTTGAGGTACCACTTGAGCTCGTCGCGCCACTCGGCCTGCGAGCCGTGCTTGCCCTTCACCAGATCCCACTTGTTGACGCAGATGATCAGCGCGCGACCCTTCTCTTCGGCGATCGCGGCGATCTTCTGATCTTGATCGACGCCCGCCTCGGTGGCGTCGAGGACCAGCACGACGACGTCGGCGTCTTCGGCAGCGCGGATCGCGCCCATCACCGAGTAACCCTCGACCTTCTGGGTGATCACCGCCTTGCGGCGGATGCCGGCGGTGTCGGTGAGGAGGAGCTCGCGCCCCTTCCACGTGAAGGCCGAGTCGATGGGATCTCGCGTGGTGCCGGCGATGGGGCTCGCGACGACCCGCTCCTCGCCGAGGATCGCGTTCACCAGCGACGACTTGCCGACGTTGGGGCGGCCGACGATGGCGACGCGAATCGGCGCGTCGGTGTCCTGCTCGGCGAGCGCGTCTGCCTCAGGGGGCGCGACCGGCGGCGGCAGCATGGGCTCGAGCCGATCGGCCAGGGTGTGCATGCCCTCGCCGTGCTCGGCCGCGACCGCGATCGGCTCGCCGAGGCCCAGCCGGTGGAACTCGGCCACCATGGTGTCGGCGTCCTTCAGGCCGTCGCACTTGTTCACCAGCACGACGATGGGCCGATCCTGCTTGCGCAGGTAGCGCGCCACCTCTTCGTCCCCCGCCGTCACGCCCGCGCGGCCGTCGACCACCAGCAGCACGAGCTCGCACGCCTCGACCGCCGCCTGGGCCTGCTGGCGCACCAGCCGCTCGAGCTGGTCTTCCTTCCCTTCGGGCACGAACCCGCCGGTGTCGATGAAGGTGACGGGCCGCTCGAGGTAATCGACGTCGGCGAAGTGCCGATCACGCGTGACGCCGGGCGTGTCCTCGACGATCGCGCGCCGCCTTCGGATGAGGCGGTTGAAGAGCGTCGACTTGCCGACGTTCGGCCGACCGACGATCGCGATGAGGGTTCGCCTGGGGCCGCGGGCCATGAGTCACTCCCGGACCATGGAGTAGCCCATGCGGCGCAGCATGTCGTGGCGCTCGCTCCAGCGCTCTTCCACCTTCACCTGCAGCGACAGGAAGACGTTGGTGCCGAGCAGTCGCTGGATCGACTGGCGCGCGTCGGTGCCGATGGTCTTGAGCATCTGCCCGCGCTTGCCGATCACGATCGCCTTCTGGCTGTCGCGCTCGACGTAGATGTTGGCGTGGATGCGCACGAGCCCCGTGAGCCGGGGGCCAGGCTTCGGCGGCGGGGCCTTCTTGCCCTTCTTCGGCGCGCGCGGCGGCGGCGGCGTGAAGCGCTCGCTCTCGTCGAACAGCTCGACGACGACGGCGGTCGAGTACGGCACCTCCTGCCGGCAGTGCCGCAGCAGCTGCTCGCGAACGTACTCGGCGACCAGCACCCGCTCGGCCTGATCGGTGAGCATGTCGTCGGGGAACAGGTTCGGCCCCTCGGGCATCGCCGCCACCACCCGCTCGTAGAGCAGCGGCAGGCCGTCACCGGAGCGCGCCGACACGGGGATCACCTCTGCGAACGAGAAGTGCTTCCGGTACAGATCGATGAGCGGCAGCAGCAGGTGCTTCTTCACCAGGTCGATCTTCGTGACCACCAGCACCGTGGGCTTGCCGATGGCCGCGAGGCGCTCCATCACGAAGCGGTTGCCCGGCCCGATCTCCGGCGCCCGCCCCTCCTCGAGCCCCTCGGCCTCGACCAGGAACAACACGACGTCGCACTCGCTGGCGGCGTTGAGCGCCACGTCCACCATGTACGTGTTGAGGGCGCCCTTCGCCTGGTGCACGCCCGGTGTGTCCACGAAGGCCACCTGCCCTGCTTCCTTCGTCACCACGCCGAGGATCCGCGTGCGGGTCGTCTGCGGCTTCGGCGAGACGATCGCCAGCCGCTCGCCCGCCAACGCGTTGAGGAGCGTCGACTTGCCCACGTTGGGCCGGCCTATGAGGGCGGCGAAGCCACTGCGGGTGGGCACGGCGGTGTCCTCGGAGCTCGAGCGCGGTCGTTCAGGCCGTCTTCGAGATGGTGAGCTTCTTGATGACGATGTCGGTCTTCGGGCGATCGCCCGGGCCCTTCGGCACCACGTTGGCGATGCGATCGATGATGTCCTGGCCGGACATCACCTCGCCGAAGATCGTGTGCTTGTTGTTGAGCCACGCGGTGCTGGTGACGGTGATGAAGAACTGACAGCCGTTGCTGTTGGGCCCCGAGTTGGCCATCGCGAGCAGGCCCGGCCGATCGAAGCGGCGCCCCGACTGGAACTCGTCTTCGAACTTGAAGCCCGGGTTGCCGCGGCCGGTGCCGGCGGGATCGCCCCCCTGCACCATGAAGTTCGGGATGCAGCGGTGGAGGATCGTGCCGTCGTAGAGCGGCGTGTTCTTCATCGCCTCACCGGTCGCGGGGTGCGTCCAGGGCTTCTCTCCCGTCGCCAGGCCGACGAAGTTCTCGACCGTCTTCGGCGCGTCCTTCGGGAACAGCCGCACGACGATGGTGCCCTGGGTGGTGTCGAACGTCGCGTACAGATCATGGCCGGCGCGGGCCTCGTCCATCATTCCCATCTGGCTTGCTCCCTCTCCCGGTTACGGCTGCGTGTCTGACAACGTGATGCTCGTGATGTTGATGGCCTCGAGCGGCTTGTCCATCGGAGACTTCGGCGCCTTCGAGATCGCCTGCACGATCTCGTAGCCCTTCACGACCTCGCCGAAGATCGTGTGCTTGTTGTTCAGGTACTGCGGCGTCGAGGTGGTGATGAAGAACTGAGAACCGTTCGTGTTGGGCCCGGCGTTCGCCATCGCGAGCAGGCCCGGCTTGTCGAAGGCGCAGCCCTTCTGGCACTCGTCTTCGAAGGAGTACCCGGGATCGCCGGTGCCGGTGCCGAGCGGGCAGCCGCCCTGGATCATGAAGTCCTGGATCACGCGGTGGAACGTCAGCCCGTCGTAGAACGGCGCGCCCTTCTTGCGCTCGCCGGTGGCCGGGTTCTTCCAGTCCTTCTCGCCCGCGGCCAGGCCGACGAAGTTCGCGACGGTCTTCGGGGTGCGATCGGACCAGAGCTTGAGCGTGATGTCGCCGAGGCTCGTCTTCATGACCGCGTAGATCGGCTTGCCGGCCTCGGCCTTGCCCATCCACGTGGACGCGCTGGCGCCGCCCGTCGACCCGGCGTCTTTCGGGCACGCGGTGAGCGTCAGCACGATCGCAGCGACGAAGGCCGACTTCACTTCTTCGGCTCCTTCTTCGCGGCGGCCGTGGGGGCCTTCTCGGAGATCGCGACCTTGAGCATCTTCTGTTCGACGACCGGGCGATCCATCGGGCCCTTCTGCACGTCGCCGATCTTCACCACGTTCTCGTAGCCGGAGATCACCTCGCCGAAGATCGTGTGCTTGTTGTTGAGGTACGTGGGCGTCGAGGTGGTGATGAAGAACTGGGAGCCGTTCGTGCCGGGGCCCGCGTTGGCCATCGCGAGCAGGCCGGTCTTGTCGAAGCCCCGCCCGGACTGGAACTCGTCCGCGAAGCGGTAGCCCGGGCCGCCACGGCCAGAGCCCTCGGGGTCGCCGCCCTGGATCATGAAGTTGGGGATCACGCGGTGGAAGATGAGCCCGTCGTAGAACGGCCGCTTCGTCGGCTGGCCGGTCTTCGGATCGACGAACTCCTTCTCACCGGCGGCGAGGCCCACGAAGTTCGCCACCGTCTTCGGCGCGTCCTTCGAGAAGAGGCGAATGACGATCTCGCCCTGGGTCGTGGTGAGGGTGGCGTAGAGGTCCTTCCCCTCCTCCGCCAGCTTCATGAACTTGCCCTGGGCGAACGACAGCGCGGGGACCAGCATCAACAGCCATGTGAGGTTTCGCATGGCGCGGAAGGTACCGCCCGAGGTGGGCCGCTCCAAGCTGGTTTTTCAGGGCTGGGGCGTGGGCGTCTGGCCGTTTCGCTGGGCGAGCAGGTGCAGGGTGTCGCGCGCGGCGGCCTGCTCGGCCTCTTTCTTCGATCGGCCGGTCGATCGGGCGAACACCTCGGCGCCGATCGAGACCTCGACCTCGAAGATCTTCTCGTGATCGGGGCCCGTCTCGCCGACGACGCGGTACCGCGGAGACGTCTTGAACAGGCTCTGCCCCTCCTCCTGCAGCAGCGACTTGTAGTCCTGGCCCTGGCGGCCCTCGGCGACGCCGTCGAGCGCCTCGGCGAAGACCCGATCGACGAAGGGCATCACCGCGCCCATGCCGGCGCACAGGTACAGCGCGCCCACCGCGGCCTCGAGCGCGTCGGCGATGATCGACGTCTTGTCGCGCCCGCCCGTCAGCTCCTCTCCCCGCCCCAGCAACAGCACCTCGCCCAGGCCGAGCGCGCGACCGATGCGGCCCAGGCACTCTTCGTTGACGATCAGCGCGCGCAGCTTCGACAGCTCGCCCTCGTCGGCCTTCGGGAAGCGCTCCATGAGCCGGTGCCCGATGGCGAGATCGACCACCGCGTCGCCGAGGTACTCGAGGCGCTCGTTGTCCTCGAGGGGCAGCTCCTTGTGCTCGTTGCAGAAGCTCTTGTGGGTGATGGCGCGCAGGGCGAGCGCCTTGTCGTCGAAGCTGAAGGAGAGGCGCTGCTCGAGCCCCGCCACCCGCTCTTCGTTCGTCTTGAGTCTCGGAGAGGAGCTCATCGGGTCAGCAGATCTGGTTGCGGCCGGCGGCTTTGGCCTCGTAGAGCTTCTCGTCCGCCCGCTGCACCAGGGCCGCCGAGGTGTCGCCCTTCTTTCCGAGGGTGCCGACGCCGCACGAGATGGTCACCGGGATCACCTCGTCATCGAAGCTGAACTCGTGCTTCTCGATCATGCGCCGCAGCTTCTCGGCCATGGCCCTGGCGCCCTTCAGATCGATCTCCGGCGTCAGCACCGCGAACTCCTCGCCGCCGTAGCGCGAGAGGTGATCCTCCTTGCGAATGCGCTTCTTGATCGCCGAGGCGACCTCCTTGAGCACCGCGTCACCTGCCAGGTGGCCGAAGGTGTCGTTGATCTTCTTGAAGTGATCGACGTCGATCAGCACCAGCGAGAGCGTTCGTCCGTACCGCCGGCAGCGAGACAGCTCGCGCTCGATCACCTCGTCGAACGAGCGCCGGTTGTGCACCTGCGTGAGCCCATCGACCGTGGTGAGCCGGTAGATCTCGTCATGGTACGCCGCCTCGATGTTGTTGTGGGCGATGAACTTGAAGACGGTGCGGCCGACCTTCACGAGATCGTTCGTTCGCAGCGCGACCCGCCCAGCCAGGCTCTCGTCATTGAGGAAGGTGCCGTTGGTCGAGCCCAGATCCTCGATCTCGACGCGCCCGTCCTCCACCGTCACGCGCACGTGCTGGCGAGAGACCGAGTCGTGATCGATCTGAATGTCGCTCTTCGACGAGCGGCCGATGATCGTCTTGCCGTCCTCGAGATCGTACTTCCGGCCGAGCTCCTGGCCGTAGATCACCACCAGCGCCGAGCTGCGCGCGAACGGGCGCTTCTGGATCTTCGAGATCGCGGTGACGGCCGTGACGGTCTTCTGCCCCATCGATGGGGTTGAGCCTACCACTCCGGCTCCCACGCAAAAAACAACCGCGCCCGGCGTGGACTCCGGAGCGCGGCGGAACTCATTGAGCTGTAGGACGACGCCTCAGACGAGGCGGCGCTGAGTCGCGAACGACTCGATGCCCATCTGCGGCCCGGACGGCAGGGCGTAGAGCGGGCACTTGATGCAGGTGAAAGACTGCCAACCACGACGGACGGCCTCGTCGAGGCAGTTGTCGTAGTGCGAGCAGCTCAGATTGCGGTGCTGCTCGACACCAAGGCGCTTGGGCCCGGCCTCAGGGTTGATGCTCTGCGGTAGTTCGGTCGGACACGGCTTCATGTGGGTTCGGCCTCCCTGAAACTCCCCCCGGACGTCGGTGGAATGAGAAACGCTCACTGCCTTTGAATGAGTCAGCTCCGAGCTTCGCCCCCCGCCCTGCGGCTGCAACTTCTCTTCTGCTCGGAACAGCGGCGCACCGTATGGACCGTCCAGAAGCCCGGTCAACCCGGTGAGCGCGGAATCCTTATGAGATTCACTCCGTTTCCTGCTTCGAACTTCGACTACGGTTCGGCGAAGCAGCGTGTACGGCATCCTTCCGACGAATGTCAAACCGGGGTCGGCGTTCTGGCCAGGCGCGGCGACCGCCATCGCCCTCCTGCTCGGAGCGACGCCCTCGTTCGCGCAGTCTCCCGGCCTGCTGGAGGGGGTGCGCATTCACGCGCCGGGGCTCGCCCAACGAGCGCAGGCCGAGCTCGACGCCTGCGAGGGCTCGTCTGACGGAGGCGTGACGAAGAAGCCCTGCGCCGAGCGCGCGCGCCTGTCCCTGCTGACGGGCGTGCTGTGGCTGTCGGAGGGCGACGCGGCCCGCGCGGCGAGCCAGCTCAGCGCGCACAGACCGCCCAGGCCCCTCGAGCCCTTCCACGCCTGGTACCTCGGCGAGGCGCAGGCGTGGTCGGCGCAGCGCGCCCAGGCCGTCAAGACGCTCACGAAGGCGAAGGCGAACGCCCCACCCTGGCTCTCCCGACGCATCGAGCTGCGCATCGCCGAGCTGCAGCTCGATCTCGGCCAGGCCCCGAAGGCGCGCCCGGTGCTCGAGTCGGCCGCCTCAGAGACCCCGACCGCCGAGCTTCTGCTCTCGCGCGCCTACGCCCGCCTCGCCACCGGCGCGCGGCCCGAGGCGCTGAAGGATCTGCGCTCGATCCTCATCCGCTTCCCCACCCACCCGCACGCCGCCGAGGCGATGCGGCTGCTCTCCCTCGACGGCCCGCCGGTGTTCAGCTTCGAGGAGCAGCTCTCCCGCGCCCAGGCGCTCATCGCGCAGGGCGCACCGTCCGAGGCGATCGCGCAGCTTGACGGCTCCCCACCGCCCGAGGGGCGGGACCGCCAGCCTGCGCTCGCCCGCATCGCCCTGCTCAAAGGGCAGGCGCTGCTCGCGAAGGGACAGGAGGCCGACGCGCTCGCCCAGCTCGACCTCGCCGCCAGCTCCGGCAAGCCGAACACGGCCGCCGAGGCGATGATGACGAAGGCGCGGCGCTTGATGCGGGCGGAGGATCATCAGGGGGCGCGCGCGCTCATGCTGGCGATCGATCAGCGCTCGCCCGACAACGGCAACGCCGAGGAGGCCGGCTACCTCGGCGCGTGGCTCTCGCTGAGCGACGGCCGGTTCGAGCAGGCGATCGCCGACTTCGACGACTTCGAGCGGCGCCACCCGCAGGCGAGGAAACGGGACGAGGCGAAGTGGTTCCGCGCGTGGGCCCTCTTCCGGCTTGGCCGGCACGCCGACGCCCGAAACGGCCTCGACGCGCTGGCCGACGAATTCCCGAGGTCGTCGCTGGTTCCCCAGGCCCGGTACTGGGCGACGCGCTTCGCCCAGCTCGGCGGTCTCAAGGCCGTCACGGCGAAGCAGGCGCTCGACGACGGCGGCGTGGCGGAGACGCGGCGTGCCGCGGCGGACGGCGGTGTGCCCATCGACGTCAACCGTGAGTACCGGGAGCTGCTGCAGGCCTTCCCCGGCACGATCTACGGCGCGCTAGCGGCCGAGCGCCTCCTCGAGCGTCAGCAGGACCCACCCCGCCTCTTCACGAAGGAGCCCGTCGGCCTCGCGGTCAAGCCGCCCGCCTCACTCAGCCTCGCCATCGAGCTCGCGAAGACCGGCCTCCTGCGCGACGCCGCCGAAGAGGTGAACCGGATCATCGGAACGGTGGACGGCGCCGAGGCGGCCCTGCAGCTGGGCCACGCCCTGCAGACGATCGGAGAGTACGGGCCGGCGCACGGGCTCGCGGCCCGGTGGCTGTGGGGCCAGGTGTACACGGCCCGACGCCCTGAGGCGTTGATGCTGATGTACCCGCGCGCCTGGCGGTCGGCCGTCGAGGCTCGCGCGAACGAGGTGGGGCTCGACCCCTTCCTCGCGTGGGCCATCATGCGCAGAGAGAGCGGCTTCCGTCCCGAGGTCGTGAGCAGCGCCGACGCCCGCGGCCTCATGCAGATCATCCCGCCGACGGCGAAGGCGATCGCCGCCGAGCTCAAGGTGCCGACCCCCGCGCCCGACGATCTCTACGCCCCGGACGTCAACGTGCGCTTCGGCACCTGGTACCTGGCGGCGCTGCTCGAGCGCATGGGCCACCCGGGGCTGTGCGCGGCCTCGTACAACGCCGGCCCGTCAGCGGTGGCGAAGTGGATGACGCAGCGGGGCCATCTGCCGCTCGACGAGTGGATGGAGGAGATCCCCTACAAGGAGACCCGCGGCTACGTGAAGCAGGTGCTCGCCGATTACGTGATCTACCGACAGCTCTACGGCGCCAGCGAGTGGCGGCTGTCGCTGTCGCTGCCCACGCCGAAGACGTCGGGCGTCGCCTTCTGACGTCACTTGCCGGCTGAGCCGGCGCTCCCGCCTTCGCCCGGCGGCGACCGCTCGAGCTGGTCCCGCTTCGCCTTGAGGGAGCTGAGCAGCCCGTCGAAGCCCTTGCTGCCGATCATCTTCCGGAACTGGTCCGCGTAGGTGCCCACGAGCGAGACGTCGTCGGTCACCACGTCGTAGATGCGCCAGTTCGTCTTCGCGTCGGGGCGGTAGAGCTTGTAGGTGACCGGGAACCGATCGCTCTTCATCACGAGGGTCGCCTGCACCGTGGCCTCGGCGCCCTCGATCTTCTCGCTCACGTACTCGAACTTCGCCCCGTTCTTGCCGTCGCCGAGCGCCTTCTGCGCGTAGCTCGCCCGGAGCAGCCCCTTCATCGTGGCGCTGAAGTCGTCCTGCTTCTTCTTGTCGAGCTTCGTCCACTCCTTCTGCCCCAGCGCGCGCCGAGCCAGCTCGACCCAGTCGATGTACCCATCGGCGACCGACGCGAGCTTCTCGATCGTCACCTCTTTCTCGAGCAGCTTCTGGACATCGGAGTCGGCGGCCTTGACGACGGCCAGGGGACCGGGGGCGACAGCCAGGAGCGAGGCGGCGACGAGCGAGAGCACGAGTGATCCTCCGGGACAGGCGTGTAACACGCCTTCGACTCACCAGACGAGGTGCCATTCACCGCGCAGACGATCACCTCGGCGTGAGGGCCCCTGAAACCGGCGGAGTCACTGGGCTCGGATCGTACGGAACCTGGAGCAGCACGGGTTGACCGACGACCCTCGACAGGCTCTTGAGCCCGAGCTGCACGTCATGGAGCGCCTGGGCCCGCTGCGCCGACGCGCTCGCCAGGGCGGTGAAGGACTCGACGAGGTCGCGCGTGTCTCCGGTGCCGAGATCGAAGGCCGCGAACGCGGCGGTCGCCCAGCGCCGCGCGGACTTCTCGGCCTGGGTCTGCTTCTCGACGCGCACCAGCGCGCTCTGGAGCTCGCCATGGGCCTTCTCGAGCTCGAGCCGCACGCCCGCCTTGAGCAGATCGCGCTGGGCCTTCATCTTGTCGAGCTCGGCCCGCGCCGCGGCCAGCAGCGCGCTCTTCTGCGGGAAGTCCCACGTGTAGCGCGAGACCAGCGCCATGCCCGCCGAGAGATCGTTGTAGGGATCGTACGCGAAGGGCGAGCGCTGCCGGGTCGCGCTGGTCGTCCACACCCAGCGGGCGAAGCCGACGATGCCGAAGTCGGGGTAGTACATGCGCTCGCGGATCAGCACCTCCTGCTCGCGGGCGCCCACCCCCGCCTCGACGGCCCGTAGCTCAGGGCGGTGCGTCAGCGCCTGCTCGAGCAGCGTCTCGGTGGCCTCGGGCTGCCCTCGCGGCTCGGGCAGCGCCGCGGTCTCGATCTCGAGCACCTCGTCCGCGCGGGCGCCGATGAGCAGCCGGATGGCCGCGAGCGCGAAGGCCTCGCCCTGCTTCGCCGCCTGCCGCTGCACCTCCGCCTGCTGGCGGTAGAAGTCGAGCTTGTAGACGTCCATCTGGGTGACCTGCTCGCTCTCGAGCTTGCGCAGCCGCTCGAGCGTCGTCTTCGCGTCGTCGAGCCGCTTGAGCGTGTCGTCGATCACCGCGAAGCCCGCCCTCGCCAGGGTGAGGCCCCAGTACGCCTGTGACACCTGGAGCTCGGCCTCGTCGGCGGCGCGAACGGCGAGCGCTTCTCCCGCTTCGACGCCCTTCGCCCCCGCGGCCTCGAGCGCGTCGAGCTTCCCGAAGGTGTAGATGGGCAGCAGCGCCTCGGCCCCGGCGCGGAACTGCACGCCGACCTGGCCGAAGTCGAGATCGTACATGAGCGTGGACTTCGTGCTCGGCGGACCCCCGAGGCCGTCGTTGCGCGCCTCGGGCGTCGGGCCGGCGACCGCCACGTAGGACTCGACGCGCGGGAACCACGCCCAGCGCGCCTCGTCGTACTTCGCGCGGAACCACTGCAGCTGCGCCTGGCTCTCCTTGACGCGCAGATCGTTCTTGCGCGCGCGCTCGATCAGGTCGGCCAACGTCAGCGGAGCGCCCTGCGCAGCGACGGAACTGCCGAGAATCAGGCTGGCGACCAGGGCTCGCACGGACGCGCGCCACGTACCCCACCGACGGTTTGAATTGAAGCGCTGCGGGCGCGGTACAGTGGTCGCATGTCACGCACCTCTTCCATCGTGGTGATCGCCGCTGCGCTGTGCGCCCTCCCCGCCCGGGCTGAGGAGAAGAAGGCTCAGCCGAAGCTGAAGGGCTCGATGAAGCAGCAGGCGCCGAAGATCGACCTGGGCCTCCCGACGTTCGGCAGCATCCCCTCGGGCGACGGGCTCAAGAAGGTCGAAGAGAAGCCCGCCGCCGATCGGCCCACGACCACCTCCGGCCAGGCGACCTACACGATCGTCAGCGTGCAGCACGGCAAGGGCTTCATCCGCACGCCCACCGGCTCGAAGCCCTCGGCGCCCTACCCGGCCGTGACCGCCGCGGGCAGCCCGCTGATGACCGAGAAGTTCACCACCGTGGTGCGGGTGAAAGCCCCGGACAAGAAGACGACGTCGATCGAGGTGGTGGTGCTCGACCCGCGGGGCGACACGGTGATGGACGCGAACGGCTCCCTCCCGTTCAAGAACGAGGAGGCCGACTGGACGGTGGACTGGGACCCGACGGGCATTCGGGCGGCGGGGGAGTTCCAGGTGCTCGTCAGGCTCGGCGGCAACCCGCTCGGCACGTTCCCGCTGAAGGTCGAGGCGGCACCACCCAAATGAAATGACGGTCCTCCGCCCGTGGGCTATGGGGGCGCGGTCCTCTTCAAGGAGACCGCCTCATGGCCTACAGCGATCGCGTCAAGCAGATCCTCTCGTGGTACCCGTCCGACACCCCCGGTGTGCTGACGAACCTCGCGCGCATGCTCAACACGGGCACGCTCGCGGGCACGGGGAACATGGTGATCCTGCCGGTGGATCAGGGCTTCGAGCATGGGCCCGCGCGCAGCTTCCAGCCGAACCCGGCTGGCTACGATCCCGACTACCACGCGCAGCTCGCCATCGACTCCGGGTGCAACGCCTACGCGGCCCCGCTCGGGTTCCTCGAGGCGGTCGCCGGCAAGCTCAAGGGCGAGATCCCGCTCATCCTCAAGCTGAACAACTCCGACACGCTCGCGAAGGTCGAGAACCCGATGTCGGCGCTCACCGGCACCGTGAAAGACGCGGTGCGGCTCGGCTGCGTCGCCATCGGCTACACGATCTACCCGGGCTCCGGCGCGCGCAACCAGCAGTACCAGGACCTGCGCGACCTCATCGCCGAGGCGAAGGACGCGGGCCTGCCGACGGTGCTGTGGGCGTACCCTCGCGGCAACATGTCGAAGGACGGTGAGACGGCCGTCGACGTCGTCGCCTACGCCGCGCAGATCTCGGCGCAGCTCGGGGCGCACGTCATCAAGGTGAAGCCCCCGAAGGACTTCGTGGAGCAGGCCGAGGCCAAGAAGGTCTTCGAGAAGTACGCGATCCCCACGAAGACGATGGCTGATCGCATCCGCCACGTCATGCAGAGCGCCTTCAACGGCAAGCGCATCGTCATCTTCTCCGGCGGCGAGACGAAGGACACGCCCGCGCTGCTGGAAGAGATCCGCGGCATCCGCGAAGGCGGCGGCATGGGCGCCATCATGGGCCGCAACGCGTTCCAGCGTCCCCGCGCCGAGTCGCTGCAGCTGCTCAAGGACGTGATGAGCATCTACAAGGCCTGATCGCATTCCCCCGCAGTCCCACGCAGTCTGCTCATGGAGAGCCAAGTGAAGAACCTCGTGCTGTCGCTGTGCCTCGCGTCGAGCGTGGCGCTGGCGCAGGCCGGCAAGGCGGCTGAACCGCCGAAGCCCCCTGCCCTGCCCACCGGCGAAGAGCTGAACAAGGTGCTGTACACGTTCGGCGTGCTGCTCGCCAAGAACACCCCCGTCGCGATGGCGGGCCTCACCGACGCCGAGCTCGCCGAGCTGAAGAAGGGCGTGCTGGACGCGGCGATGAAGAAGCCGCTCGCCGTCGACGCGCAGCAGTTCGACGCGAAGGTGGGCCAGTTCCTCCGGCAGCGCCAGGAGGAGCGCGGCGCGCAGGAGAAGACGAAGGGCGCCGAGTACCAGGCGAAGATGGCCGCCGAGAAGGGCGCGCAGAAGACGCCGTCGGGCCTCGTCTACATCGAGACCGCGGCGGGCTCGGGCGACCAGCCCGCGGCGACCGACACGGTGAAGGTGCACTACAAGGGCACCCTCCTCGACGGCACCGAGTTCGACAGCTCCTACAAGCGCAACCAGCCGGCCGAGTTCCCGCTCCAGGGCGTGATCAAGTGCTGGACCGAGGGCGTCGCGAAGATGAAGACCGGCGGCAAGGCGAAGCTGATCTGCCCGCCCGAGATCGCCTACGGCGAGATGGGCCGGCCGTCGATTCCGCCCAACGCCACCCTGACGTTCGAGGTGGAGCTGCTCGAGGTGAAGAAGGCTCCGCCGCCGATGCCCCAGATGCCTGGCGCGCCGCCGCCGGGAGGTGCCCAGTGAAGCTCCGCATCTTGTCGTCCCTCGTCGCCGCCGGCCTCGCGCTGACCGGCTGCCCGAACAAGGACAGCGGCGGTGGCTCAGGTGGCACCACGACCACCACGCCCGTCGCCAACAACCCGGTCGTGCCTCCCGTCAACCCCACCGAGCCGCCCAAGCCGCCGCCGCCGCCTCCGCTCACGGCAGACGAGGTGAACAAGGTCGCCTACGTGCTCGGCACCTTCGTCGCACAGCGCACGCCCCTCGCCTCGACGGACCTGACCGAGGCGGAGCTGAACGAGGTCATGAAGGGCCTCTCGGACGCCGCCCAGGGCAAGGAGCTGGCGGTCAAGCTGGAGGAGTACGGTCCGAAGGTCGATCAGTTCCTCCAGGCCAAGGGCGCCGAGCGCGCCGTGAAGGCCAAGGCGATGGCCGAGAAGGATCTCGCGAAGTTCGCGAAGGAGAAGGGCGCGAAGAAGACCGCGTCTGGCCTCGTGTACATCGAGCAGAAGGCCGGCAAGGGCAACGCCCCGAAGCCGGAGGACACGGTGAAGGTGCACTACCGCGGCACGCTGCTCGACGGGAAGGAGTTCGACTCGTCCTACGCGCGCAACCAGCCGACGGAGTTCCCCCTCAACGGCGTCATCAAGTGCTGGACGGAAGGCGTCGGCATGATGAAGCCGGGCGGCAAGGCGAAGCTCGTGTGCCCGCCTGACATCGCGTACGGCGAGCGCGGCGCGCCCCCGTCGATTCCCGGCAACTCGGTGCTCGTCTTCGAGGTCGAGCTCCTCGAGATCAAGGCGAAGTAAGGCGCGTCAGCCGACGAGCCGCACGTGGGGCGTTCGTTCCATCTCGGAGCGGACGCCCTTCGTCATTTGCGGGAAGAAAGACGAAGGGCCCCGGCGTTTCCACCGGAGCCCTGTCGTTTGTGGAGCCAAGCGGGATCGAACCGCTGACCTCCTGAATGCCATTCAGGCGCTCTCCCAGCTGAGCTATGGCCCCGTATTCACTTGAGTCTTCGGGCTGGGGCCCGAAGGCGCGCGTCAGTTACCGCCTTTTCGTCTGCGGCGCTACTCCCTTCGACGCGGCGCTCATTTTTTCCTGAAGGCGCCTGGCGATCTCGGCGCCCTCGGCGAGCAGATCGTTGATCGAGGCGTTCTGGGCCTGGATCCTGTTGGTGACCGCCTCGAGCGCCTTGCGGACCGACGAGAGGTTGCTGCTGAGCTGGAGGCGGCCCTTGGAGACCTCGGCCCACACGGCCTCGCCGAGATCGCGGTAGGCGCGGTCCATGTCGCGCTCGAGCATGTTCGAGGCGACCTTCGCCTGGGCGATCTGGTTCAGGTGCTCGACCTGCTCCCTCAACGCGCGGAGCTGCGCCTGCGCCTCGTCCCACGCGGCCTGGATCTGCTTGATGACTGCCTCGTTTCCGGTCGGCGGCGGCATGTGGAGCTCCTCGAAGAAGAAGGTCGCGGCACGGTATCACCGCTTCACGAGCCGGGCACCGAAGAAGCCCCCGCCGGCGATCCGGTGCGGCCACACCCGCAGCGGCGGCCCGTCGAGCGTGCACTCGGGGTGCTTCGCGAGGAACCGCTCCACCACCGCCTCGTCTTCGTCCTTCAGCACGCTGCAGGTTCCGTAGACGATCACCCCGCCCCGCTTCAGCGGCCCGACAACCTGCTCGAGGATGCCCAGCTGCGTCGTCTGGAGCTCGGCGATCTTCTGCTTCGTCAGTTTCCACTTCTGGTCGGGCTCGCGCGCGAGCGTGCCCGAGCCGCTGCACGGCGCGTCCACCAGCACGACGTCGGCGAGATCGAGGCGGGGCTCCTTCGGGAAGCTGACGTGGCGCAGCTTGAGCTCGGCGCAGCGGCTCCTCGCCTCGGCCAGGCGCTTCGCCGAGGTGTCGTGCGCGTACACCCGGCCGCTCGGCCCCACCGCGTCAGCGAGGAAGATCGACTTGCCGCCCGCGCCCGCGCAGAAGTCCACCACGGTCTGGCCCGGCGTCACGCGACAGAGCCCGGCGAGCAGCTGGCTCCCGAGATCCATCACCAGCAGCCGGCCCTCCTTCATCCAGCGGGACTCGAAGATCGCGCGGCCCTCGTCGGTGACCTGGAGGGCGTCGGGAGACTCGTCACAGGCCTTCACCGGGAAGCCCCCCGCGGTGAGGAGCGGCAGCAGCTCGTCGCGCGTGCCGTTCGGGCGCACCTTCAGCGTGAGGAACGGCTCCCGATTGAGCGCCGCCAGCACGTCGGCGAGCTCCCCGGGAGGCGCGACCTCGGCGATCGCCGTCGCCAGCCACGTCGGGAAGGAGTGCAGCGTCGCCGCCCGCTCGAGAGGATCATCGGGCAGCCCGAGCGGGACCTCCTTCGAGAGCTCTTCGGTCAACACCGCGTCTGGCAGCGATCGCGGCCGCACGGGCCCCGGGAGCGCGACCTCGATCATCGTCCGCTCCGCTGACGCGCCAGTGACGACCCGTCGCCAGAGCGCGTAGCGGAAGATCGCCTGATCCTCGGGAAGGTGCAGTGACGAGGGGGCGCGGCCACGCGCCTTCGCCGCGAGATCGAGCAGCCGCTGGTGACGGGACAGCTCGCGGACCGCGAAGGCGACGAAGCGGCGATCGTTGCCGCCGAGCTTGTGGTGCCTGGCGAGCGCCTCGGAGATCGCCGCCCGCAGCGGCTTGCCCTTGAGCACCGCGAGGTGCGCCTCGATCGCGGCGGTGGCTCCCGCGCGGGACGCCCGACCCACCACCGTGCTCGCGCCGAACGTCAGCTCCTCAGCCATCGCGCCCCGTCAGTACCGCGCCCACCGCGGTTTCGCGCCGGAATTCCATCGGGCGGGCGCCAATCCGCGCCTTCGGGCCGCCGGCTTCGGTCCTGGCCAGCGGCGAGGAGTCGCGTCGTCGCCCACCTCGGTGACGAGCCCCGAGCGACCTCGACTCGGCACCAGCCTGCAGGTTCCGCACACCCGCCACGACGAGGTTCCCGCGCGAGCCCTGCGCGTCGTTGCTCCCACCAACAGATTGCAGGACTCGCAGTCGCGGAGCGCCCGACGGTGCTCGACAGCGCCCCCCCCACGCCGCTGAGCAGCCTGCGCCGTAGCGGAAGAGCGCCTGATCCTCGGGGAGCTGGAGCGACGACGGCACCCGGCCGCGGGCCTTCGCCGCGAGATCGAGCAGCCGCTGGCCGCTGGTCACGGGACAGCTCGCGCACCGCGAAGGCCACGAAGCGGCGATCGTTGCCACCCAGCTTGTGGTGCTTCTCGAGCGCCTCGCCGATCGCCGCGCGCAGGGGCTTTCCCTTGAGCACCGCGAGGTGCGCCTCGATGGCCGCCGTCGCCCCCGCGCGGGACGCCCGCTCCACCACCCCGCTCGTCCCTGTGACTCCTGAGCCATCGCGCCGTCAGTACCGCGCCGACCGTGGTTTCGCGCAGGGATTCCACCGTGTGGCGACGACGGGGCGGCTGAGCGGTGGCTCAGGCCAGGGAGGTCGCGCGGCCGAGCGCCCGCTTCACCAGCACCCGCACCATCTGCTTGCGCCACACGACGTCGCCTTCGATGTTGGGCAGCGGGTTGCACTCACGGAGCGCCGCGTCGGCGAGCGTGTCGATGGGCAGCGTGGCGAGGTCCGCAGCGCCGAGCTTCTGCGCGGCGGCGAGCCGCCTGGGCTTCGCGGCGAGGGCCGAGATGACGACGTCGAGCGCGCGCGCCGAGCCGTCTTCCCGGTCGAGCCGCACGGCGACCGACAGGAGCGGGAAGTCGATCGCGCCCCGCCGCCGCAGCTTCTCGTACACGCTCACCCGGCCCGCGCGCACGGGCACCTCGAGCGCCGTCAGCAGCTCGCCCTCGCGCCGCGCGGTGTTCCTGGCGCCGTCGGCGACGAAGAAGTCGGCCGCGGGCAGCCGGCGGATCCCCGCAGGCCCGGTGAGCACGACGGTCGCCTCGAGCGCGATGGCCGCGGCCGCCGTGTCATTCGACGCCGCCGCGACGCACTTCCTGCCGCCCTCGACGACGTGACAGGTGTCTCCGTCCTTCTTGAGGCAGTAGCCGAGCGCGCCGCGCCAGAAGGCCGTCTGGTTGTAGTACCGGCAGCGCGTGTCGAGGCACAGGTTGCCGCCGAGCGTGCCCATGCGCCGGTGCTGGGGCCCTCCGACGACGGCGGCGGCCTCGGCGAGCGCGGCGGCGTGCGTCTTCGCCTCGGCGGAGCCGGCGACCGCGTCGAGCGTCGTCATGGCGCCGATCACGAGGGCGTCACCTTCCCTCCGGACGCCGCGCAGGGCCCCCAGGCGCTGCAGGGACACGACGTGCGCGGGCGCGTGCAGGCCCTGCTTCATGTTCGGCAGCAGATCGGTGCCGCCGGCGAGCAACATGGCCCCCGGGCCCAGCTTCGCGAGCAGCGCGACCGCCTCGTCGACCGACGCTGGCGTGTGCACGGTGAACTCGGGGAGCGGCAGCATCAGCCCCTCCCCCGCTGCTGGAGCGCCTCGAGCACGCGCCCCGGCGAGAACGGCAGCCTGCTCAGCCTGATGCCCACGGCGTCGTAGATCGCGTTCGCCACCGCGGGGATGCTCGAGTGCAGCGGCCCCTCGCCGGCCTCCTTCGCGCCCAGGGGCCCCTCGGGGTCCATCGACTCGACGATCATCGAGTGAATGGCTGGCACGTCGAGGCTCGTGGGGATGCGGTAGTCGAGCAGGTTCGGCCCGCGGTGGAGGCCGCTCGGCGAGATCAGGTGCTCCTCGAAGATCGCCTCGGCGACGCCCATGTAGACGCTGCCGTCCAGCTGGCCGATCACCTGGGTGGGCAGCAGCGCCTTGCCGCAGTCGTGGGCGCACCAGACGTTCACCACGTCCACCACGCCGGTCTCGACGTCGACCTGCACCTCGGCCACGTGCGCCGAGAACGAGTACGCGGGCGACGCGCCGATGGTGCCGCCGCGGTACTCCCCTCCCAGCTTCGGCGGCGTCTTGTACGAGCCCACGGCGCCCAGCGCTCCGAAGCGCGCCTCGGCGAGCTTGATCGCCTCGTCCACCGGCACCGCGTCGCCCTCGCGGCCCTTCACGCAGAGCGCCCCGCGCGTGACGAAGACGGCGTCCTCGGGCACCTCGAGCTTCGCCGCGACCGCCGCGATCAGCTTCGCCTTCACCTGCCGGGCCGCCGCGAGGCACGCATTGCCGTTCATGAAGGTGCCGCGTGACGAGTACGCCCCGAGATCGACGGGGCAGAGATCGGTGTCCGCCGAGACGACCCGCACGCAGTCGAGCGGCAGGCCCAGCTCGTCGGCGACGATCGTCGCGAGCAGCATGTCGGTGCCCTGCCCCAGCTCGCTGGCGCCGTTGAAGACCGTCACCACGCCCGAGCGGTCCACCTTGAGCTGCACCGCGCTCTGCGCCATCTCGTTCGGGTAGATCGGGTAGTTCGTGCCCGAGATGTAGGCCGACGACGCGACGCCGAGGCCACGACCGAACCCGAGCTTCCCGCGGCGCTCCTTCCACCCTGACGCGGCCTCCACCTTCGCGAGGCACTCGAGGTTGCCGTTGGACGTCACCCGCATGCCGTTGATCGTCTTCGAGTCGGCGGCGACGGCGTTGCGGCGCCGCAGCTCGATGGGATCGAGCTTCAGCCGCTCGGCGAGGCGATCGAGCATCACCTCGAAGGCGAACCGGGGCTGCACGCTGCCGTGCCCGCGCTTGGGCCCGCACGGGGGCTTGTTGGTGAAGTAGCGCGTCGACGAGAAGCGGTACGACTTCGCGGTGGTGGGCAGCGTGAGCAGCTGCCCTGAGTAGTACGTCGTCACCAGGCCGAAGGACGAATAGGCGCCGCCGTCGATCTGCGTGCGCGCGTCGATGCCGGTGAGCGTGCCGTCGGCCCTCGCGCCCACCTTGAACGAGAGGCGCATCGGGTGGCGGCCGCGGTGCAGGTAGAACTCCTCCTCCCGCGTCATCAGGAACTTCACGGGGCGGCCGGTGATCATCGCCAGCTTCGCCGCGGTGAACTCGTGACCGAAGGGCTCGCTCTTGCCGCCGAACGCGCCGCCGAGCGGAGGCTGGATCACCCGGATGCGGGCCGGTGACAGGCGCAGCACGCGGGACAGCTCGCGGTGCAGGTAGTGCGGCACCTGGGTGGTGGACCAGACGGTGAGCAGGCCCGCCGCGTCGACCTGGGCGATCGCGCAGTGCGGCTCGATGGGCACGTGCGCGGTGCCCTCGAAGTGGAAGTCGCCCTCGAGCACCACCTCGCTCGCCGCGAGCTCGGCGTCGACGTCACCGAACGCGAGGTCGACGGCCTTGCTCACGTTGTCCTGCCGCTTCGCGCCGAGGCCGATCTCCGGCTTCGTGATCGCCGTGTCGAGCTCGACGGCCGAGGGCAGCACCTCGTAGACGACCTCGATCGCCTCGCAGGCCTTCGCCGCCGTGCGCTCGTCGGCCGCCGCCACCGCCGCGACGCCGTCTCCGACGAAGCGCGCGATCTCGAGGGCCAGCGGGTGCTCGTCGGGCGTCCAGGGGATGATGCCGAAGCGCTCGGGCAGATCCTTCCCGGTGATCACCGCGGCGACGCCCGGCATCGCGAGCGCCTTCGAGGCGTCGACGCGGGCGATGCGCGCGTGCGGGTGCGGGCAGCGCAGCGTCTTGCCGTGCAGCATGCGCGGCAGGTGCAGATCGTCGGTGAAGCGGGTGCTGCCGAGCGCGCGCTGCACGAGGTCGCCGCGACGCCCGGCCTTGCCGATGAGCCCGCTCATGGCTTCGGCGCCTCCCACGACGGCAGCGGCGCCGGGAGCGGCTCCTCGTCCTTCTTCCCGCGCCTGCCCTCACCCGCCGCGGCGATCGCCTCGACGATCGGCCCATAGCCGGTGCAGCGGCAGAGGTTGCCCGAGATGGCCTGCTTGATCGTCTCCCTGGACGGCCGGCCGTGCTTCGCGAGCAGGCCCTTCGCGGTCATCAGCATGCCTGGGGTGCAGAACCCGCACTGGCCGGCGCCATGGCAGTCGAAGGCGTCGACGAGAGGATCCTCGCGGGTGAGCGACTCCACCGTCTGCACGACGCGCCCCTCGCACGTCACCGCGAGCGTGAGGCACGCGAGCACGGGCTCGCCGTCGAGCAGCACCGTGCACGCGCCACAGTCCCCCTTGTCGCAGCCCTGCTTGGTGCCGGTGAGCTCGAGGCCCACCCGCAGCACCTCGAGCAACGTCTGGCTCGGGCGCACCGCGACCCGCACGTCGTCGCCGTTGACACGCAACGACAGGGTGACCAGCGCCTCGGGCACGTCAGAGCGCCTCGACCACCATCGCGATGCCCTGGCCGCCGCCGATGCACGCCGACGCGACGCCGTAGCGCCCGCCGCGGGCCTTGAGCGCCTTGAGCAGCGTCGTCACCAGCCGCGTGCCCGTCGCGCCCAGCGGGTGGCCGATCGCGATCGCGCCGCCGTGGACGTTCAGCTTCGCCTGATCGAGCTCGAGCGTCTTCGCCACCGACAGCGCCTGCGCGCCGAAGGCCTCGTTGATCTCGAAGAGATCGATGTCCTTGAGCGACAGCTTCGCGGCCTTGAGCACGCTCCTGATGGCGGGCACCGGGCCGAAGCCCATGATCCGCGGCTGGCAGCCGACCGAGGCGATCGCCTTCACCTTGCCCAGCGGCTTCTGCCCGCTCTTCTGCACGTACCCCTCGCCGGCGATCAGCACCGCGCACGCGCCGTCGACGATGCCCGAGGCCGAGCCCGCCGTCGTGGGCCCGTCCTTCGAGAAGACGAACGGCAGCTTCGCGAGCTTCTCGAGCGTGGTGCGCCGCGGGTGCTCGTCCTGGGCGAGCGTGTCGACGCCCTGCAGCTTCACGCGCCTCGCCTTCAGCTCGGGCGCCTCGTGCATGCCGTTGGACACGGGCACGATCTCGCCCGCGAAGAAGCCGGCCTCGAGCGCCTTCGCGTACCGCTCCTGGCTCTGGAACGCGAAGCGATCGACCTCGTCACGCGTCACGCCGACCTCGGCCGCGAGGTTGTCGGCGGTGACGCCCATGGGCACCGCGGCGGTGTCGTCGAGCGAGGCCCACAGCATGTCGACGAAGTCGGGCTTGCCCAGCGGGAAGCCCTGGCGCGCGCCGAACGAGGCCAGCGGGAAGCGGCTCATCGTCTCGGTGCCGGTGCCCAGCACGAGGTTCGCCTTGCCGAGGCCGATCTGCTCGGCCGCGACGCCGATCACCTCGATGCCAGAGCCACAGATGCGCTGCACCATGAGCGCGGGCACGTTCAGCGGCACGCCCGAGTACAGCCCGATGTGCCGCGGCAGGAACAGGCAGTCGGCGCTCGCCTGGCCGATGTTCGAGACGATCACCTGATCGACGTCGGTGGGCTTCGCCTTCACCGCCTCGAGCACCGCCTTCGACGCCGAGATGCCCAGATCGGTCGGCGACACCGACGAGAGCGCCCCGCAGAACTTGCCGAACGGGGTGCGCTTGCCCTCGAGCACGTAGACGCCGTCGAAGACCGCGCCGGTCCCCTGTTCGCTGCTGACGAAACCGCTGACTGACGAGCCGTTGGGCATGTTCGCTCCGGGTGTGGCTGGGTGGTGCTGGCTGCGCTGCTAGGGGTCGCTGCTCCGCATGCCGTCGGCGACGTAGCGGTTCAGCACGACGGCCTTCTCGAGGTTCTTCGTGAGGTAATAGAGGGTCTGGATCACCGGCACGTCGATGTTGAAGCGCTGCGCCAGCTTGAAGATCGCGCCCGCGTGGAACTCGTTCTCGGTGTTCCGCTGGGCCTCGATGTCCACCAGCATCGACGGCTTGTGATCGCCGCCCTTGCGCAGGTACGCGAGCGCGGCCTCCTGGTACGAGCGATCGAGCGTGGGGAACTTGAGCGCCTCGGCGACGAGCAGGCTCTCGCGCACGATCTCGGTCACCATGCGCTCGATCTCGGGGTCGGCCATGGCCTGCCGCATCGTCAGGCGAGTGAGCGCGCAGGCGGTGCTCAGCGCGGTGTTGAGAATGGCCTTCCGGTAGACGTCCTCGCGGTACTCGCGCCGCACCTCGAAGTCGAAGCCGGCCGCCACGAACTCGGCGGCGATCGTCTTGTCGAGCCCGCCGGCCTCGAGGTTCTCGGACAGGATGTGATGGAAGCAGAACTCGACCCACACCTCGTTCACCTTCACGAAGTTGCAGCCGAGGTTGAGCACCGCGCGCAGCGTGCGCCGGCGGCCGAAGACGTCGGCGACGATGTCTTCCACGTCGATGCCGTTCTGGCAGCACACGAAGACGGCGTTCTCGGCCACGCCCATCGCCTTCATCTGCCGCACGAGATCGCGCGACTGGCTGGCCTTCACGCAGATGAGGATGACGTCGGGCTTCTCGTGCAGGAACTCGTCGAGGTGCGTGACGATCGACGTGGGCATCCACTCGCCCTGCAGCTTCCCGTTCACCTTGAGCCCGTTGCGCTTGAAGTGCTCGGCCCGCGTCGGGTTGCGGCAGAGCACCGACACCTGGTGCCCCGCCTTGCCCAGCATCACCGCGAACGTCGTGCCGACGGGCCCCAGGCCGATGACGCCGTAGTGCAGGCTCATTTCTTCTCCTTCGCGGGCGCGCCCTCGCGCAGGTCGATCAGCTCTGCGTCGTCGGGCAACTCGGTCTCGCCCTTCTCGAGCAGCCGCATGTACTCGCCGAAGCGCGTCTCGATGCTGCGCGGAATGACCTTGAACGACGGGGTGAGCTCCTGCCGATCGACGGACAGCTCGCGATCGATGATCAGCGCGCGCGAGACCCGGTTGATCTTCGTGCCGGTGCGCTTGTTCATGCAGTCGATGCACTCGGTGAGGCAGGCGCGCAGGTGCTCCACCGAGCGCGGGCGCTCGCAGTTCGCGTCCTCGGCGCGCACCGTGCTGGACCCGAGCAGCTCGTTGTTCGGGAAGAGCAGCGCCAGCGGCGCGTCCTGTCCGCTGCCGAAGATGTAGGCGTGCTTCACGTACCGGCACGTCGCCGCGAGGCTGTCTTCGATCGGCGTGGGGAAGACCTTCTCGCCGTTGCCCAGCTTGAAGATGCGATCCTTGCGCGAGACGATCTTGAGCCCGCCCGCCGTCACCTCGCCGACGTCGCCCGTCTTGAACCAGCCGTCGTCGAACGCCGCCGCCGTGAGATCTGGCCGGTCGAAGTAGCCGCGCATGATGTTCGGGCCCTTCACGAGGATCTCGCCGTCGTCGGCGATCTTCACGGTCACCCCGGGGATCGGCTGGCCCACCACGCCCGGCTGCCGCTCGAGCGACATCGACGTCAGCGTGCAGCACGGCGAGGTCTCGGTGAGCCCCCACCCCTCGAGCACCGGAACGCCGCGCGCCTTGAACACGTCCGACACGTTGAGCGGCAGGGGCGCCGCCGCGGTGAAGACGAAGCGCAGCTCGGGGTGGAAGAAGGCCTGCTCGTGCTCAGGCGAGCTGAGGATGCGGCTCATCAGCTCGGCGTAGATCTTCGGCACGCTGAAGAAGACGTGTGGCCGCACCGCGCGCACGTTCTCGAGCATGAGCTCGATGTTGCGCCCGCCGGAGTCGTCGAGGGTGATCGAGCCGCCCGTCGACAGCGCGAAGAAGCGCTCGAAGAGGCCGCCGAAGCTGTGGTGCCACGGCAGGTACGAGAGCAGCCGCATGCCCGCGGTCGGCTTCCACAGCGCCCGCAGCGCCGCCTGCTGCGACAAGATGTTCCCGTGCGTGAGCATCACGCCCTTGGGGAAGTTCGTCGTGCCCGAGGTGAACATGATCACCGCGAGATCGTCGGCGCGGCTCTCGGTGGCGAAGCGCTCGAGCGCGGCGTCGCCGTCACGGTCGCCGATCACCTCGGCCCAGGTGCTCGCGCCGGGCGCCTGGCCGTTCAGCACCACCACGCACGCCGGCCGCACGTCCTCGGGGAGGCTGGCGAGGCGCGCCGGCGTGTCGACCACCAGGGCGCTCACCCTCGAGAACGTGAGCAGCTGCGCGACGAAGTCGGCCGGGTAGCCGGGGAAGATCGGCACGCTCGTGCGGCCCGACGCCATGATCCCCAGCTCGACGACGAGGCGCTCGGCCGAGTTCCCGCACCACACGGCCACCCGCTCCTGCCGTCCGATGCCCCGGGCCTCGAAGAAGGCCCCGGCAGCGCCCACGTGCCCGACGAAGCGCCCCCACGCCATGGGCTCGAACGACCCGCCCGCGCCGCGCTGGGACACCGCCGGCGCCGCGCGATCGAAGGTGCTCGCCTCGCGCAGCATCGCCGCGAGGTTCACGGTCACCGCCGGCAGGGAGGCCTCGGCCTCGAGCAGTCGCGCGCTCACGGTCGTTCAGTTCCTGGCCAGCCGCACGTGGCGGTAGCCGCCCCAGATGCCGCAGCCGATCGCCCCCGCCATCGGCGAGAGCTCGTGGTTCACCACCTCGACGTTGCCGCCCGTCATGTTCTCCTTGATGGCCGCGACCAGCCCCACGTCGAGCCCGAGCCCGCCCGTCACCAGGATGCGCCCCTGCGCCTTCACCAGCCGCAGCAGGTTGACGAGCCGCTTGGCCATCGACACGTGAATGCCCTTCAAGATGTTCCGGGTGGCGATGCCGCGGCTCACCATGTTGATCACGTCGGTCTCGGCGAGCACCGCGCAGATGCCCGACACGGCGGTCGGCTCGTCGGCCTCGAGCGACAGCTTGCCGACGTCTTCGATGGTGATGCCGAGGTAGCGCGAGATGTTCTCGATGAACTGCCCCGAGCCCGACGCGCACTGCGACGTCATGCGGTAGCCGAGCACCTTCGAGCGCTCGTCCATGATGAGCGCCTTCGCGTGCAGCGCGCCCACGTCCACCACGGCGCGCGCGCCCGGGTCGATGAAGAGGGCGCCGCGGGCGTGCGAGGTCATCGAGTAGAAGTGCCCACGCCGGAACTCGACCAGCTCGCCGTCGCCGGTCGTCGCCACGTACGCGATCTGATCGGGCGCGAGCTTGTTGCGGGCCAGCACGCGCTCCCAGGCCCCCTCGATCACCGCCTTCGGATCTCGCTTGCGCAGCTTCGACAGCTCGGTGTCGACGAGCCGCGGCTTCGAGACGTCCCCACTGAACTCGAGCAGCGCCACCTTGACCGAGCTGTTCCCCGCGTCGATGCCTGCCGTGTAGAAGTTCATCGCTGCTCCTGGGCGGTCGGCTTCACCGGCTTCTGCAGCGCCTTGAGATCGACGCCGATGAGATCGCCCTTGCGGTCGCGCTTGGCGAACAGGGCGGCCCCGATGGCGCCGGTGAAGATGCTGTCGGGGCTGATGTTGATCGTCATCTCGCCGTAGTTCTCGGCGATCAGCTTGCGGAGCGCGTCGGTGGCGGCCTGGTTCTTCGCGACACCGCCGGTGAAGGTGAACTCGCTCACCACGCCGCCGCTGCGGGCGAGCAGCGACATCGCGCGCAAGATGATGGCGCGGTGCAGGCCGGCCAGCATGTCTTCCCGGCGCTCGCCGAGGGCCAGCCGCTCACGCAGCTCGGCGCCGGCGAACACGGTGCAGGTCGAGTTGATCTTCACCTGCTTGCGCGACTTCATCGCGAGCGGCCCCAGCTCGTGCAGGCCCACGTTCATCTCGTCGGCGATGTAGCCGAGGTAGCGGCCGCACCCGGCGGCGCAGCGATCGTTCATCTGGAAGTTGGTGACGATGCCGTTCTCGTCGACCTGGATCGCCTTCGTGTCCTGGCCGCCGATGTCGAGCACCGTGCGCGTCTTCGGGAACATGAAGTGGGCGCCCAGCCCGTGGCAGAGGATCTCGGAGCGGATCTGCTCCTTCGGGAACGGCAGGCGCTGGCGGCCGTAGCCGGTGCCGATGGTGTTCAGCACCCGGAACTCGATGGCGATCGTGTTCGCCACCGCGCGCGTGATCGCCTCGCCGTGCGCCTCGAACTCGGGCATGCGCCGCACGGCGTCGGCCGCGAAGCGAATGTAGTCGGCGAACGCGTTCGTGTAGCTCTTCGCCTCGACCTGCAGGATCGACTTGTCGTAGGTGCCGATGAGCCGATCGAGCAGCTTCGCGTCGTCGCCGGCCTTCTTCTCGGCGAGGTGCAGGAACGAGCTCGCCGCCACGTCGCGGAAGAAGTCGCTGCGCGCCACCGCGCCGGGCGTGAAGAGCCCCACGGCCTCGCGCTCCATCTCCGTGAGGATCTGATCGAGCACCGCGTGCGTCGGCGGCCGGTGCGCCGCGTTGGGCAGCAGATCGACGGCCTTCCGGCACGCCTGCGCGAGCGCCTCGAGCTGCCGGCTGTGCTGCGCCAGGCGGTACTTCTGGAACAGCCACGCGATCAGCTGCTCGTGGCCGTCGCCCGCCACCTGCGAGCGCAGCTCACGCCGGAGGATCGCGAAGCGCGAGTTGATCTCGGCCTCCTCGCGGGCGATCTGACAGGCGATGTCGTAGTCGCTGCGAGAGTTGGTGATGCCGAAGCCGAGCAGCTTCTCGTGCTCGTCGAGGAAGACGGCCTTCGTGGTGGTCGATCCGAGATCGATGCCGACGTACGCGTCCATGGCTCAGCTCCTCGCCTCGAGCATCTGGAAGTACGACTCGAGCCGGTTCTTGATGTTGGCGGCGCTGAAGTAGCGCGGGTCGACGAGATCGGACTCGATGAAGCCGCCGGCGCGCCCGGTGCGCTTCTCGATCTCCTTCATCATCAGCAGCTGGCCGGCCGAGAACGAGTTGCAGCTCTTGATCGAGTTGACGACGAAGCCGTCGGCCTGAAAGTCCTCGATCTGCTTCGCGATCAGGTCGACGCGGCTCGGCAGGTTGCGGTTCGTGTAACAGCCCATGCAGTAGTCGGCGAGGCTCTCTAGCGGGTGCTCGGGGTCGTGCCGGAAGCCCTGCTCGTAGAGGCCCCCCACGCGCGTGTACGTCGAGCTCACGCAGACCGCGCCCTCGGCGTAGAACATCTCCCAGAACTCCCGGAAGCTCGTCCAGTTCGGCGGGCCCTCGACGACGAGCCGGTACTTCTCCTGGTGCACCTTGCCGTCCGGCGTGACGGGCCCGAGGCCCTGCTTCGCGCGCTGCTCCACCTCGGCGCGCAGCGTGCGGTAGTAGCTCTCGCACTCCTTCGTGCCGCGGAACGCCGTGAAGATCGGGCCGATGTAATAGACGCCGCCGAAGTACGCGTCGATCGGCGACGGCTTCTGCTTCGCCGCGTCCCACACGGCGACGAGATCGTCTTCGGACCGCGCCGACGAGGCGAGCATCGCGCGCAGCTTGTCCTCGTCGTACTTCTTGCCCGAGATCTCCTCGAGCTTCGGGATCACGACCTCCTTGAGCTGCTTCACCACGTACTTGCGCATCTCGGGCGTGATGCGCCCGTCGGCCTGGTAGGGCACGTGCAGCATCACCACCGGGCAGTTGTATTCCTGCTTCAGCAGCTCGAACCACTTCATGAAGGTGAAGCAGCCCGTGTAGCTGAGCAGCAGCAGCGACGGCTCGGGCAGGCGCTGGCCGGTGGGGCCGATGTTGCCCTTGCGCATCATGCCGATGTCGCTCTTCACGTACGTGCACACGTCCTCGGAGTGGCCCGCCTTCTCGGCCTCGAGCACGTAGTCGCCGCTCTGCTTCCGCATGGCCGACTGCAGCGCGTTGATCTCGGGGTGCACCGGCAGCAGATCGAACGCCCAGATCAGCTCGTTCAGGTTGCCGGGCACGAACGTGTAGACGGCCTTCTCGCCCGTCTTCGCCGTGTTCGCGAGCCGATCGAAGTGGCCCGCGATCATCTTCTTCTGCAACAGCATGCTGTCTTCTTTGATCGCGTCAGGTCGTGCGGTCATGCGGCTCCCCAGAGCTTGATCGAGTCGGCGAAGGTGCCCGTCTGTTCCTTGAAGACGTGGTACTGGCTGGTGTTCTCGGCGTAGTTGAACGAGGTGTGCGGCACGCCGGCCTTGTTGAGCGCCTCGACGAGCATCGGCCGCTCGAGCAGCGCCGGGTCGCAGAAGCTGGGCGCGCAGAACACGACGCCCTCGGCGCCGTACTTCTTGACGCTGTCGATGAGGAACGCGCCCTTCTTGCGCCGCGGCTCGTAGCGCGAGGCCGTCTCGACGGTGTCGCCGAGGTAGGCGTTGGCGAGCTCGGTGAGCGGATCGTCGCCGAGCTTCACGTCGCCCAGCAGGTAGCGCGCGCCCAGCACCCAGTCGTCGTCCACCACGTAGCAGCCGCTCGCCTCGAGGGCGCGGATGAGGGCGATGGGCGGCTGCTCGCAGAAGGCGCCGGTCACCACCACGCGCGCGTTGTCGAGCGGCTTGCGGTCACGCTTCGCCGCCGCGGCGAGGTAGCGCTCGACGAGCGCGGTGTGCTCCTCGACGGGCAGCACGTTCGAGGCGCGCATGACGAGGTACAGCTCGTAGGTGGGCACCTTCTCGGGCGTCTTCGCGCGCGTGTCGTACAGCTTCGCGATGACGCGCCGGTTCTCGTTGTAGAGCGCGATCGACTGCCGCAGCCGCTCGGGCGTCACCGTCACCTTCGACAGCGCGCTGAGCTGCTGCAAGAGCCCCTCGAGCTCGTGCCGGTAGAAGGCGCCGCCGATGCCCGCGGTGAACTCCTGGGGGAAGTCGAGGTAGCGGACCAGCTTGTCCTTGAAGAGCATCTGCCACATGCCGCTCAGGTTGCGGATCACGTCGCAGATCGCGGGGAACAGCATGCCGTCGAGGCAGTCGAGGCGGCCCGTCACGCCAAGCTCGATGGTCGAGCGCGGGATGTGACAGATGTACGACTGGAAGTACGCGTCGCCCTTGATGATCTCGAGGTTCTCGCCGCCGCCCATGATGCCCACCGGCAGCATGCCCGCCGCGTGGATCAGCTCGCGCGGCGCGTACACCGGCATGAAGCCCACGGCGCGGCCGCCAGTGCGCTCCTTCCACTGCTTCACGGCGGTGAAGCTCAGGTCCTCGTAGAGGACGCGGCACTGCTCGACGATCTCGGTGGTCGGGTCAGTCATGGTGCTCCTTGCGCAGGCCAGAGACGAGCTTCCCCACCCGCTCGCGGCGATCGTCGATCTTCCGGCGCGCGCAGACGCCGTCGACGAAGGTGTGGAAGATGTCGTCGGTGAGATCGCGGCCGGTGCCGTGCTTCTGCGGCGAGTACCAGCCGAAGATCCAGTTCATCATGCCGAACAGCAGGTACGTCGCGCGGGTCAGCCCCTTCGCGTCGGGCAGCTCGCCGCCCCGGTGGGCGATGAAGTCGCTCACCACCTGCCGGCACTGCTCGGTGTACCCGTCCTTGAGGCGGCGGATCTCGGCGATGCGCTCGAGCGTGAGGTTGTGCGTGCCGAGCATCAGCACCTTCATCTCGTCGCGGTGGTGCGAGAAGTAGTCGAGGTGGTTGAAGATCAGCGCGTAGAGCCGATCTTCGGGGTCGCTCAGGTGCGAGAGGATCGCCTCGAGGCTCTTCGTGAGCGCCGAGAAGCCGCGCACGTTGATCCAGTAGACGAGGTCCTCCTTCGTTTGGAAGTAGTGGTACAGCCCCGAGAGGCTGCGGCCCGTCTCGCTCGCGATGTCGCGCAGGCTGGTGCCGTGGTACCCGCGCTGGGCCATCAGCCGCGCCGAGTAGCGGAGGATCTCGTCGAGCCCCTCCTTGCCGGGCACGACCGCGCCGTTGCCGTTGCCGTGGCTCACGCGTTGCTCCAGGTGGGCCGGCGCTTCTCGATGAAGGCCTTGATGCCCTCGTTCGCGTCCTTCGTCGCCATCAGCTCGACGAGGTACTGGTGCTCGAGCTCGCCGATCAGCTCGCGGTAGCGCTTCACGAGGCCGAGCCGCGCCGCCCGGTTCGCCTGCCGCAGGGCCGCCGCGCTCTGCGGGAGGATGTGCTTCTCGAGGAAGCCGGCGACGACCTCGGCCAGCTTGCCCTTCGGAGCGACCTCGTTGGCGAGCCCCAGCCGCGAGAGCTCCGCCGCGTCGCAGGCGCGCCCGGTGAGCACGAGCTCGGCCGCCCGCGCCCCGGGAATGAGCGCACCCAGCAGCGCCGCCGCCACCGGCGGGAAGACGCCCAGCTTCACCTCGGGCACCCCCATCGAGACGGTCTCGTCGACCATCACCAGCGAGCAGGCCATCGCCACCTCGAAGCCGCCGCCGAAGCAGCGCCCCGAGACGCGGGCGAGGGTCGGCACCGGCAGCTCGAGGATGGTGCCGATCAGCTGGTGGAACTTCGGCAGCATCGCGTTCACCGCGGGCGCCTGGTGCTCCTCGACGCTCGCGCCGTAGGAGAAGTGATCGCCCTTCCCGCTCAGGATGATCAGCTTCACGCCCGGGCGCGCGGCCGCCTCGCGTAGCGCCGCGTCGAGGGCGACGATCACCCGCTCCGACACGATGTTCGCGGGAGGCGTGGCGATCAGCAGCTCGATCACCTGGCCGTTCATCAGCTCGTTTCGCTCGAGATCCATCGCTCGCTCCTTCAGGGCGTGAAGATGACGCGCTTCTTCAGGCTGTGGTGCTGCGCCGCCGTGAAGACCTCGTTGATCGTCGCCAGCGGCCGGTACTCGACGTTCGCGAGCAGCTCGACGCGGTCGGCGATCACGTCCTTCACCACGTCGTCGTAGTACTGCGGGCGGCAGCCCCAGTTGCCGAAGCACTCGGCGTCGAAGGCCATCAGGTTCGACAGCCGCAGGTCGAGCTTGTCCATCGTGAAGCCGACGATGGCGAGCGTGCCGGCGTACGAGAGCAGGTTGTACGCGGTCTCCTGCCCGCCCTTCGTGCCGCTCATCTCAAACACGCGCCACTGGTACGCGGGCAGCTTGTTGTCCTTCACGAGCGCGCGGAGCTTCTGCTTCAGCTCCTTCTGATCGAGCCCCTTCGTGTTGAGCGTGAAGCGCGCGCCCTGGGCCTTCGCGAGCTCGAGGCGGCCCTCGTCGACGTCGAGCGCGATCACCGTCGCGCCGACGTTCTTCGCGTGCTGCACCATGTAGATGCCGACGCCGCCGACGCCCACGACGATGGCCAGCTCGCCCGCCTTGAGCCCGCTGCGCTTGAGCGACTGGTACGGCGTGGTGATCGCGTCGGCGACGACCGAGAGATCCGACACCTTGTGGCGCCCCAGCTCAACCGGCAGCACGCAGAGGAAGCGGCCCGGCACGAGGATGTGCGTCGCGAAGCCGCCATCGAAGTCGTTGCCCGGCATCTTCTGGTGCTGGCAGATGTTCTCGCGCCCGGCGCGGCAGAGCTCGCACTCGCCGCAGGGCAGCACCGCCGGCACGATCACCTGCTTGCCGACGAGGTGCTGCGAGGCGGGCCCGGCGGCGATCACCTTGCCGCTCACCTCGTGCCCGAGGATCAGCGGCGCGCCCTTCTTCGTCTGCACGCCCTCGAAGAAGGTGAGGTCGGTGTGGCAGAGCCCACAGCCCGCGATCTCGATCACCGCGTCAGCGCCCTGCGGCGGCGCGATGGTGAACGCGCGCCTCTCGAGGGGCTTGCCGACCTGCGTGAAGAACCACCCAGAGGCCTCGATGCTCATGCGATCTCTCCGATTGACCTGGCTCAATTCCCACCCGAACGTTCGTTCGGGAGGAGTACCGCAGCGGCTCCGCTCCTGTAAAGTGCCTCGTCGCGACGGGGCGCGTCGTGGGGCCGCGTTGACGGGCGTGACGAAGGCGGCGAAGACGCGAACGAGCGAGGAGATCAGCGTGGGCGAGATTCGAGCGACGAACGAGCTGAAGCGGATCTTGAAGGACGCCTTCCAGGGCTTCTTCCCGAAGGAAGGCCCGGCGCCGAAGGTGGCCTGGTGCACCAGCGTCGGCCCGGCCGAGCTGCTGATCGCGATGGGCTTCAAGGTCTACTACCCCGAGAACCACGGCGCGCTCCTCGGGGCCACGCGGCTCGCGAACGAGTACATGGGCGCGGCGAACGCGCTCGGCTACTCCCCCGACATCTGCTCGTACCTCACGGCCGACGTGGGCGCGTTCCTGCAGCACCAGACGCCGCTCACGAAGGCCTACGGCATTCCCGGCGTCCCGAAGCCCGACGTGCTCGTCTACAACACGAACCAGTGCCGCGAGGTGCAGGACTGGTTCATGTTCTACGCGCGCCACTTCAAGGTGCCCGCCTTCGGCGTCATCTCGCCGAACATGGTGAACGAGCTCGAGCCCTCGCAGATCGACTACTGCGCGGCGCAGCTGAAGGACCTCTCCTTCGCGCTGGGGAAGATCGCGGGCGCCACGCTCGATCACGACCGGCTCGCCGAGGTGGTCGAGCTGTCGCGACAGACCTCGGTGCTGTGGGGCGAGTTCCTCGACTTTGGCCGGCACAAGCCCGCGCCGATGACGTTCTTCGACGGCTGCATTCAGATGGCGCCCGCGGTGGTGCTGCG
Source organism: Myxococcaceae bacterium (assembly GCA_016793095.1). Taxonomy (GTDB): domain Bacteria; phylum Myxococcota; class Myxococcia; order Myxococcales; family Myxococcaceae; genus Xiheimicrobium. The sequence goes on from JAEUJQ010000045.1 coordinate 106,562, forward strand.
CGGCACGAAGCCCGCCGTGGACTACTACCGGCTCCTCAACGACGAGCTGCGCGCCCACGTCGCGCGGAACGACGCCGCGGTGAAGGGCGAGACGGTGCGCCTGTACTGGGAGGGCATGCCGCTGTGGGGCAAGCTGCGCTACTTCTCCGAGACGCTCGGGGGCATGGGCGCGAACGCGGTCGCCTCGACGTACTGCAACTCGTGGGTGTTCGACGACTTCGACGCGAAGGACCCCTTCCGCTCGATGGCGCGCGCGTACACCGAGATCTTCATCAACCGCAGCGAGGCCAAGAAGGAAGAGCTGATGAAGGCGATGCTCGAGCGCTTCGAGATCGACGGCGTCATCTACCACGACGCCAAGACGTGCCCGCACAACTCGAACTCGCGCTTCGGCATGCCCCAGCGCCTGTCGGCGGCCACCGGCATTCCCCACCTGGTGATGAACGGCGACCTCTGCGATCTGCGCTGCTTCTCCGAGGAGCAGACCACCACCTCGCTCGAGGCCTTCGTCGAGCAGCTCAAGGAGCGCAACTGACGATGGCGGACGCGACCCACTTCGCGGGCATCGACCTCGGCTCGGCCTTCACCAAGGCCGTGGTGATCACCGGCGACGGCGAGGTCGTGGGCCGCCACGTCGAGCGCACCGGCATCTCGTTCGAGACGAACGCCGACAAGGTGTTCGACGGCGCGCTGAACGAGGCCGGCCTCACCCGGGCGCAGGTGAAGGCCGTGGGCGCGACCGGCGTGGGGCGGCGCAACTGCGCGTTCGCCACCGTGGTGAAGCCCGAGATCGGCTGCTTCGCGAAGGGCGTCTTCTTTCACCAGCGCGGCCTGTGCGTGGTGATCGACATCGGCGGACAGGACAACAAGATCATCCGCGTGACCGCGCAGGGCCAGCAGGACTTCTTCAAGATGAACCGCAAGTGCGCGGCGGGCACCGGCGCGTTCCTCGAAGAGATCTCGTTCAAGCTCGCGGTGCCGCAGCCCGAGATGAACGCGCGGGCGAGCCGGGCCACGAAGGTCGTCAGCATCGGCAGCTACTGCACGGTGTTCTCGGCGACCGAGATCATCCACCACATCCGCGAGGGCCACGACGTCGACGCGATCTTCCGCGGCGTCTACGAGTCGGTGGTGAAGCGGGTGCTCGAGATGGCGCCGATCACCGACACGGCGGTGCTCGCCGGCGGCGCGATCGCGACCAACCCGGTGCTGGTGGACCTCTTCCGCGAGAAGCTCAAGGTGCCGGTGGTGGTGCCGCCGTCGCCGCAGACGCTCGGCGCCCTCGGCGCGGCCCTCTACGCCCGGGACGGCGCGGCGAGCGACGACACCGACGCCTGAGCTGCGAGCTCGGTCTCGGGGCCCGAACTCCGCCTCCGCGCGCGGCTCCAGCGCGGCGGACGAGCGACGCCTGTGCCGCGGGCTCCGTCTCGGGCCCGAACTGCGGCCAGGTCGAGCGCATCGCGCCGGTCACTTACCAGGCCGTGGTCGACTCCGCCTCATGCGGCGCCCGCGCGGCCGGCGAGCGACGCCTGTGCCGCCAGCTCCGTCTCGGGCCCGAACTGCGGCCAGGTCGAGCCCATCGCGCCGGTCCAGTTGCCAGGCCGTGGTCGACTCCGCCTCATGCGGCGCCCGCACAGCCGGCGAGCGACGCCTGTGCCGCGAGCTCCGTCTCGGGCCCCGCGCGAGGCCGTGGTCGACTCCGCCTCCGTGCGGTGCCCGCGGCTGGCGAGCGCTGTGACGAGCTGCCCACGAGACGAGGGCCTGCGCGCGATCCCGCGGCGCCGGGTCAGCGTGGCGGCGACTTCTCGGCCTCCTGCGCCAGCTGGGCGGCCAGCAGCGCGTGCAGGTCGTCCGGGAACTGCGTCGCGGTGAACGTCGAGGTGTCGATGCCCGCCTGCTTCAGCACGATGACGGCGCAGCGCTCGTCGGTCTCGCCCCGGTAGAAGGTGAAGCGCGAGGTGACGGAGCGCTTCGAGATCGTCAGCACCTCCATCACGATGCGCGCGGTGTCGCCCAGGCGCAGCGGCGCGAAGAAGTTCGCCTCGCTGTGGACGATGGGGAAGCCGAGCCGGCGCGTCGCCAGCACCTCTCCGTAGGGGATCTTCGCGTGGTCGTTGAAGAAGTCCTCGAAGGTGCGGTGGGCGAAGTCGAAGAAGCGCGCGAAGTAGACGACGCGCGCCCAGTCGATGTCCGCGAAGCGCACCAGGTGACGTGCGGTGAAGGCCATGGCGTCAGCTCCTCCCCGCGGCAGAGGAGCGACCGTTGTTCAGGACGACGTGCGGGGGCATGGGCGCGCGCCTGTACCACGCTCATGCCGGGACGGAACGCGTTTCAACCGAGGTTGAAGACGCGCTTCGCGTTGTCGCGCAGCACCTTCTTCGCGGTGTCCTCGTCCATGCCCAGCTCGTCGAACTGCTGGTTGTAGCGCTCCCACGAGAGGCCGTTCGAGCCGAAGAGCACCTTCTCGCGGCCCGCGCGCGACTTCAGGTACTGCAGCAGCGCGGGGCTGATGTACTTCGGCAGCCACGCGGACAGCGACACGAAGACGTTCGGCCACTTCGTCGTCACCGCGATCATCTCGTCCACCCACGGCCAGCCGGTGTGCGTGCCGACGAGCTTGAGCTGCGGGAAGTCGCAGGCGATGCGATCGAGCTGAATCGGGCGGCCGTGCTCGCTGGGCATCGCCTCGAGCACGTGACCGACCTGCATCGACACCGTCACGCCGAGGCCCTCACACATCGCGTAGAGCGGGTACATCTTCCGGTGATCGAGCGGGATGTCGTAGCCGTAGATGTGGAGGTAGACGCCCTTGAAACCTCTCTTCGTGACGTCCTCCTCGACCTTCTTGAGGCCGGCGCGGATGTCGTTCGGATCGTAGTCGGCGAGGCCGTACACGCGGCCCGGGTACTTCTTCGACAGCGCGGTGATGTCCTCGGTGAGGTCGAGGGCGAAGCGCTTCTGGCGCCGGTACGACCACGCGAGGAGATCGGTCGCGAGCACGCACTCGACGTTCGCTGCGTCCATCGCCTTGATGAGCGCCTCGCCGTCGTCGTAGCCGTCGCCCCACGCGAGCTCGACCTTGCACTTGAGCTCGCCCGGCGAGTTTGTCGCCTCGACCCAGCTCTGCTTCCACTTCTTGAGGAGCAGCGGGAACAACGTGTCGACGCTCTTGATCTGGCTCATGTGTGCCTCGGGCAGGAGAAAGTGGGGCGACGACAAAGCACCTGTGCCCGCGCGAGTCGACTCGACGAATGAAGCGAAGCTCACGCGGCGTGTGATTCCTGCTCACGCGAGGCCGATACTGGGACAGCGATGCCGGTGCGCGCCGCGGCCGTCAGGTCGCGTCGAGGGAGTTCATGCGGTAGGAGCACGCTGAGATGCGCAGCGACCTGCACTCGCTCACTCGCTGGCTGAAGTTGCTGGCCACCTGCCTGGCGGTGGGCTCGATGGTGAGCCTGCGCAGGTCGTCAGCCCCATCGGGACGGTGAGCGTCGCGCATGGCGGGCCTGGCAAGAAGCCCGTTCCGACCACCACCCGCGCCGAAGGCGTCGTTCGTCGCCTGGAGCCGAGCGCCGCCGTGCGCTCCTCTGTGGCGTGGCGCTTCGTTCAGGTCTGGCCCCCGAGAGAGCCCCTCCCGTCGGGCCCGCCTCGGTTCCTGCTGCATCGTGCGTTGCTGAACTGAGCGGCAACGCAGCAGCGCACTGCCTTCTCCAACCTCTCACCACTTCCGGCCGACTCCGTGCGGAGCGGCTCGTGCAGGAGCACGCCATGAACCACCCCTCGCATTACCCCTTTGCTTCAGAGTCGAAGAAGGCGCGGTACCTCGCCCACCTTCAGCAGCGCGCCGCAGCCTGGCCCATCCCCTTCGAAGGAAGGACAGTGGAGACCGCCCGCGGGCGCACCTTCATGCGCATCAGCGGGCCCGCCGATGCGCCGCCGCTGGTGTTGCTCCCTGGCGGAGGCACCAGCTCGCTGATGTGGCAACCCAACATCGGGGGGCTTTCAGCGCACTACCGCACCTACGCGCTCGACAGCATCGTGGACCTCGGCCTGAGCGCGAACACGCACCCCGTCAAGACGGTCGATGATCTCACCACCTGGCTCGAGGAGCTCTTCGAGGCATTGCGGTTGGGACCAGGCCTCCGGCTCATGGGCCTCTCCCACGGCGCCTGGCTCGCGGCCCACTACGCGTATCGGTTTCCGTCGCGCCTCGCGAAGGTGGTCTTGCTGGCGCCTCCTGGCTGGGCCGTCGCCATTCGCCCCGGATATCTCCTGCGGATGATGCAGATCCTGCTCCCGCCCCGGCGCGTCTTCATTCGCAAGGTGTACCGAGAGAGCCTGCCTGGCCTGGTCGCGACCGGTGCGTCCGGACTGAAGCTGATCGACGAGATGACGGACGACCTGGCGCTGGCCTTCGAGTGCTTCGGGCTGCGCCGGATGACGCAGATGCTCGAACCGACGGTGGCTGAGGACGAGAGGTTGCGGCTCACGATGCCGACTCTGTTCGTCATTGGCGAGCACGAGGTGATGTATCCCGCTCAGGAGGCGCTCGACCGCCTCGCCAGGGTCGCCCCCGGCATTCAGCGGCTGCTCATCCCCGGAGTGGGCCACGATCTCACGTGGGCCAGACCGGATGAGCTCAACCGGCACGTCCTTGCGTTCCTCGACGCGACCTGAACCGGTCCCGCGCAGCCCTGTTCAAGGCCATGCACGGCCAGCACCATGGCCCTCCCCGGACTCGAACCGGGACGCCTTTTGGGGGCGGCGGATTTTGAGTCCGCTGCGTCTACCAATTCCGCCAGAGGGCCAGCTGCGACAGACTGACGCGCCTCATAGCAGAACCCGACACCGACGGAAGACCACCGGAAGAGGACCAACGATGACCTGCGCTTCGCGATTGCTCACCGTGCTCGCGACAGCGCTGGCCGCCTGCACTCAGCCACCGGGCCCGACCGACGGAGGCGCCGGCAGCGCCGGAGGGCAGGCGTCACAGGGCGGCGGGGCGACCGGCGGCGGAGCCGGGGGGTGCGGGCGGCGGCGCGAGCGGAGATGGAGGCCTCCTCGACGTCACCACCTTTCTTCCCGCCTGCGCCGCCCTTCCCCACGCCTGCGATGCCGACGGAGGCCCCGAGTGCGGGCAGTGCCAGTACCGCATCCGCGCCGACGGCACGCGCTGCGGGGCGGGCCGGCCATGTGACAGCCTCTTCCTGCTCTTCGCGGCCATGGAGTGCGAAGGCGCCACCGTCGCCGATACGCTCGACCGCGCCGTCGGCGGCAAGGCCGGCTGGCTCGCAGCCTGCGCCCAGCCCCTCTACCCCGGTGAGCAGCTCCCCACGACGCTCGGCGCACCGGCCCGCGACGACACGACGCTCACCGCGCTCTTCGCTGCCGCTCGCGCCGCCGGCTGGACTGGCAAGCGCCTGCTCCTGGCCGGCTGCAGCGCCGGGGCGACCCGCTACCCCGTCGTCGCCGCGCGCACCATGGACGACACGCGCTGGCTCGGCACCGAGCGCACCGCTGCGTGCTTCAGCGACGGCGTGTTCGACCTCGCTGCACAGGACGACTTCACCGGCGTCGGGGCGATCGACGGCGGCACCTCATGCGCCGCGCGGCACCGGCGCATCGCCGAGGCGTTCACCACGGCCGCTCCTCGTCCCGGCCACGCCTGCACCGCGAGCCCCGGCGGGCAGTGCGCGTGTGATCCGGCGCGCATGACGAGGCTCTGGCCGGGCAGCTGCGGCACGGGCGACTGCCTCACCTTCGAGTCGATCGCGACCCCGGCCGCGCTGGCGCCCGGCGTCAGTCCGTCGGACTTCGCGGTGGCCCACTGGAAGATCGTCTCGGAGGGTTCGTCCTTCGCCAACACGCCCGAGCGCTGCACCCGCGACGTCGTCCCCGAACCCCCGCAGGTGGGCCTCTGCTCCGCGCTCGCCCGCGACCCGTCCCACTCCTGCACCCTCGAGGCCTGGCCGGCCTCGCCCCACTGCGGCGCGTTCGGACAGAACCTGCCAACCATCTGCGTGGACTGGTTCGAGGCGCTCTGACCAGGCCTGTCGGGCGAAGCACCTTGTCGGACGGGCGCTCCCTCGGGTACAGGCCCGCCACCATGCTGAACCTGGTGTACGCCCTCGTGGCCGGACTCGCCGTCACCGTCATCGTCAAGGTGGCAGGCTTCTCCCTCATCGCCGGCATCATCCCCGGCACCATCGTCTTCCTCGGCGCCTACGTCGTCCTCGCCCGCCGCACCTTCGTGAAGGTGCAGCAGGTCATGGAGGCGGTGAAGAAGGAGTTCGAGGCGATGCCGGCCAACGAGAAGGAGCGCAAGCTCAAGGCCGAGAAGGTGATCAAGATGCTCGAGGCGGCGCTGCCCCTCGGCAAGCAGCAGTTCCTCATCGAGAGCGAGCTGCACGCGCAGATCGGCATGATCCACCACCTGTTCAAGAACACCGATCTCGCGATGGCCTCGTTCGCGAAGACCACGCCGCGCAGCTACCTCGCCCGCGCGATCCAGGCCGCCATCCACTACCAGCGGAAGGACTTCGAGCAGATGCGCAAGGCCTTCGAGGAGGCCGTGAAGCACGGCAAGAAGGACGGCATGGTGTGGGCCGCCTACGCCTGGTGTCTGCAGCAGAACAAGGACACCGACGGCGCCTTGAAGGTGCTCGCGCGGTCGGTGGCCGAGAACCCCAGCGACGAGAAGCTCAAGAACGCGCTCACCGCTCTGCAGAACGACAAGAAGCTCAAGATGAAGGCGTGGGAGCCCGCCTGGTGGCAGTTCGGCCTCGAGACGCCGCCGATGCAGCAGCCGCAGTTCGTCGGCGGTGGCCGGCGAGGCCGCTTCATGCGCCGCTGAGCCGTCCGTCCGTCCGTTGCCAGAACCGCGCCGCGCGCCTCCCGTCTTCCCGGGCTGCGTTCTGCTGCCGGCTCGAGCTTCTCGCGATGCCTCCGTCTCCGTGATTCCCAGCAGCAGTCGCTGACGTGTCTCAGGGTGCGAGTCGATACGGCGGCGGCACGAACTCGGCGCCGCGCTCCTTCCTGAACCAGGTCCACTGGCGCTTCGCGTAGTGCCGCGTCTTCTGCGCGACGTCCGCGATCGCCTGCTCCACCGTCATCGCCCCGTCGATCACCTGGAGCGCCTGCGCGTAGCCCACCGCCCCCATCGGTGCGGCCTCGCGGTAGCCCTTCGCGATCAAGGCCCGGGTCTCCTCCACCAGGCCCGCGTCGAACATCGCCTTCGCGCGGGCGTTGATGGCCGCGTAGAGGGGCTCCCTCGGCGGGTCGAGCACCCAGAGCCTGAACGGGTACCGATCGGCCTGGAAGGCGTGCCGCTCGCGGTGGGCCGACGCGGGCTCGCCGGTGAGCGAGTGGATCTCGAGCGCGCGGATGAGGCGCACCCGATCGCTCGTGGGCAGCCGCTTCGCCGTGATCGGGTCCACGGCCGCGAGCTTCGCGTGGAGTTCCCCGTCAGCCAGTTGCTCGAGCTGAGCCCGCAGCGCCTCGTCACTCCCCGGCGCCGGCACCACGCCGTGCAGCAGCACGCGGATGTAGAGGCCCGTGCCGCCCACCACCACCACCCGCCTCCCCCGCCCTGCGATCTCGGCGATGGCCGCATCGGCGAGCTGCTGAAACCGCGCGGCGCTGAAGGCCTCCAACGGGTCCACGCACGAGACGAGGTGGTGTGTCACCCGCGCCAGCTCGGCGGCGGTGGGCTTCGCGGTGCCGATGTCGAAGTGCCGGTAGACCTGCTGCGAATCGGCGTTGACGATCTCGGCTCCGACCTGCTCGGCGAGCTCGATCGCCACCCGCGTCTTCCCCGACGCCGTGGGCCCGGCGATCACCAGCAGCGGCTGCGTCACTTCGTCCCGAGGGCCGCCGTGACTTCCTTCTCGAGCAGCGCGCTGGCGTCGTCGCTGTAGCCGCGGTGCACCGTCTTCACCGTTCCGTCCGGACGAAGCATGAAGAGCGACGGCAGCGGGCTCTGGTTGCCCAGCCACCGGCGCGCGACGATGTTGAACCGATCCTTCAGCACCGGGAAGGTGATCTTGTTCGTCGCGACGAGCTCGGCGACCTTCTTCTGGCCCTCCTCCTCGCGATCGATCGCCACCATCATCACCCGCAGGCCCTGCTCGCGGTACTTCTCGTGGAGCGACTGCAGGTACGGCATCTCCTTCTTGCAGGGGCCGCAGAAGCTGGCCATGAACGACACGACGAGCAGCTTCGTCTTCTTGTCCTGGGGCTCCTGCCCGACGTACCGATCGATGCCGATCATCGGGTTGCCCTGCTCGCCCATCGCCGCCGCGTTGTAGACGGGCAGGCGGAACGTCGGCGCGGGCCTGTCCACCGTCGCGAGATCCTCGTCGGCGAACGACGTCGAGGCGAAGCTGATGATGGCAGCGATGGCGAAGCGGGTGTGCATGCGTCCTCGGGCGATCTGCGGGCTCAGGGCGTGACGGGAGCGGCCTGTGCGGCATTCAAGAGCCACGCGGCCAGCGCGTCGAGGGGAACCGTGACCTCCTTCGCTGGATCACCGTCCGGGAGGTCCATGTTCTTGATCTTGAAGGCGCGCGCCTCGTGCTCGGCCTGCCCGTAGACGAAGAAGTGCCGGGCCTTGACGGCCGCCGCGCGCTCGACCTGGCGCTTGATCTTCCCGCCCCGCGGATCGAAGTCGACGGACAGCCCCTGGGCGCGCAGGTCGGTGACGAGCTTCACCGCGTGCACCTTGAGCTCGCCCTCCATCGTCGCGACGAAGAGCACCGGCCTCCGCTCGGGCCGCTTCCCCAGCGCTTCCATGAGCAACACCAGGCGATCGAGGCCCATCGCGAAGCCGACCGCTGGCTTCTCGGGCCCGCCGAGCTCGTGAACGAGGTTGTCGTAGCGTCCGCCGCCGCACACCGTGCCCGCGGTCCCCAGCGCGTTGTCGCCGGCCGGCGGCTCGTAGATGAACTCGAAGGTGGTGCGCGTGTAGTAGTCGAGGCCGCGCACGAGCTTCGGGTCGATCACGAACGGAATGCCGAGGGCGGTGAGCAGCGCCTTCACCTCGTCGAAGTGCTTCTTCGCCGCCTCACCCACGAACTCGGAGAGACTGGGCGCCGACTCCACGAGCGAGCGGAGCGCCTCGTCCTTCGTGTCGAGCAGCCGCATGGTGTTGCGCTCGAACGTCTCCTTCGCGATCTCGCTGAAGGTGCCGACGTGGGGCGCGAAGTGCGCCTTCAGGGCCTCGAGGTACTTCGGCCGATCGCTGCTGTCGCCCAGGGTGTTGAGGTGCAGGCTGACGTGCTGGACGCCGATCGCCTTCAGGTAGTGCCACGCCAGCGCGATGTTCTCGACGTCCTGCGAGGCGTCGGCCGAGCCGTAGGCCTCCGCGCCCAGCTGGTAGAACTGGCGGTAGCGCCCGGTCTTCATGCGCTCGTACCGGAACATCGGCCCCAGGTAGTACCAGCGCGTCACCGGCTGCTGGGCGAAGCCGTGCTCGATGTACGCCCGCACGGCCGGCGCCGTGTTCTCGGGCCGCATCGTGATCGACCGGCCGCCTTTGTCGTCGAAGGTGTACATCTCCTTCGAGACGATGTCGGTCACCTCGCCCACGCTGCGAACGAACAGCGCGGTGTCTTCGACGATCGGCGTCCGGATCTCGGAGTAGCCCCAGGTACCGAAGAGCTCGCGGGCTGTGCGCTCGAGGACCTGCCAGATCTCGATCTGCGGCGGCAGCAGATCGTTCATGCCCTTCGGGGCGGCGAACTTCTGACTCATGGCTCGTCTCTCACGTGCGGGTGGCGATGCGCTGACCGAGGCGGACCGGCACGTCGGGCGCCAGCGCCGGAGCCCACGTCAGCTTGCCCTTCTGGAAGAGCAGGATCACCGTCGAGCCCATCTCGAACATGCCGATCTCGCCGCCCTTCGGCATGGGGATCGGCCGATCGTAGTTCAGCACCCGCTGGCCCTGGCCGGTGTGCGTCACCACCGCGTCGTAGGCCGCGTGGATGCGTGAGACACAGGTGGCGCCCACCGCGACGTAGGCGACGGGCCCCAGCGCGGTGTCGAGCCAGGTGACGAGGCGCTCGTTGATCGCGAACAGCGCGTCGACGGAGTTCACCGACGCCTGGTTCACCGGCCAGAACTTGCCCGGCAGGTACGAGTAGCCGGTGACGCGGCCTTCCAGCGGTGCGTGGAAGCGGTGGTAGTCGCGCGGCGACAGGTAGATGGTGACGAAGCTGCCGCCCTCGAAGTCGAGCGCGCGCCTGGCGTCGCCGAGCAGCTTGTCCACGGGGAAGTGAATGCCCTTCGCCTGCAGGCACCGGCCCGACTCGATCTGCCCCACCTGCGAGATCGCCCCGTCACACGGGCTGACGATCGCCTCCGGCGCCTCGTCCTGTGGCCGCAGGCCAGGCTTGAGGCGGCGCGTGAAGAACTGGCCGAAGGTCGGGTACTGCTCGATGGGACCCTCGGCCTCGTCGAGGTTGACCCGGTACTGCTTCGCGAACCACCGCACGGCCGCCTGGTGGAGAGCGGCGGGCACGGGCGCGCGCGTGGCCAGGCCCACCGCTGAGGAGAGCGCCGACTTGGGCACCAGGCGCATCATCTTCATGAACGTCGAGTCATCCATCGGGCGCTCGTGTAGCGCCGAAGCGACGGCCGCTCAACGAAGCCGATGGGGTTGTTGAGCCACCTCGTCGAGGGCCTCAGGGTTGTGGCCGCGCGCCCAGATCGCCCTCGGCCTTCGTCGGCTGCATCCCGTCGCCCGTCGAGCCCGCAGGCAGCGTTCCGGGCGCAGGGGCTGTCGGAGCGGCCGCGCCGGGCGGAAGGGGCGCACCCGGCACGACCAGGAACTGGGTCGGCGGTTGCTCGACCGTCCCGCCCGCCCCCCCGTCGAGGATGGTGCGGGTGACGGTCCTCGTAGACGACAGCCGTCCAGCGAGCGCACCGTTGACGAAGAAGAACCGCGACGGGCCTTCGACCTTGAGCTTCTTGAAGCACGGCGCAGTCTCGTTCACCTGGTACGCGGGCACCTCGCCCTGTCCGTCCACCTTGATCGGCTGCGGCCCGCTCACGCAGTCGCCGAACTGCTCCTTGAAGAGCGCCTCAGGCATTCCGCCGGTCGGGACCAGCTCGGGCACACCGCCGTCGAAGGGATCGACCGCCGCTGCGCTGGGTATCGCGACGGCCTCGGGCCGGCGGAAGTCGGGCACCTGGGGCTCGTCCGCTGGCTTCACGACGACAGCGCTCGCGCGTTCCTGCGCGACCCGGGCTTTCTCCGCCGAGATCTTCGCCAGCAGCGCCTGCGCGCGGTCGTATTCGAAGGCCCGCGTCGGCACCGCGGCGAGCGTCTGGCTCACCTGCTCCATCTCGGGCATCAGGTACGCGTCGTCCCCTTCCTGAGCGGTCAACGAGTCGAAGCGACGCTGGGCCTCGAAGTACTCCTTCGAGCTCTTCTTGCAGCCGCCGAGGGCAGTGACCGACAGCAGGGCGAGGAGGATCAGGGCCGTGGTGCGCATGAGGAGACTTCGCGTCCTTTCACGCCTGACGGCAAGTTTTCTTCGCTCACCGTACCGGCGTCAGACTCCGAGGAAGAGCCGCTTGCCGAAGTTCAACGCGAGATCGGCGTCGAAGATCTTCTGCGCCGAGCCTTCGATGTCGTACTCGACGCGCATGTACTCCACCGTGCGGGCCTCCGTGTCGTAGATCACGAAGCACGCGCGGTTGTCGTAGTCGCGGGGCTGGCCGACGCTGCCCACGGAGATGATGTACTTGTAGCCCTTCCGAACACCGAACTTCTGAGCCACCACGTCGTTCACCTCGCCCGAGCCCAGCGCGAAGGCTTTGCACAGGTGGCTGTGGCCGATGAAGGTCACCTCGGGCAGATCGGTCGTGAAGGGCGTCAGCTCGCGGGCCTGCTCCAGGGCGAAGATGTACTCGTACGCGCGGGGCTCGATGGGCGAGCCGTGGCAGAAGCCCACCTCGCCGATGCGATAGGTGAAGGGCAGGCTGCGCAGCCACGCGGTGTTCTCTTCGCTGATGACGTTGGCTGACCAGTCGAGGGCGTGGCGGGCGGCGTCGTAGTAGAACGAGTAGTCCATTCGGCCGGCCACGGCCGCGTCGTGGTTCCCCAGCAGCGTGACCTCGGCGTTCTTCCGTACCAGCTCGCAGCAGGGGTTCGGCGAGGCGCCGTAGCCGACGACGTCTCCCAGGGAGACGATGCGATCGACCCGGCTGGCGTCGATCACCTTGAAGACCTCGGTCAGCGCCTCGATGTTGCTGTGAATGTCGGAGATGATCGCGATGCGCACGCAGTGCCTTCCGTCGAAGGGCCTCGTCACCGGACCAGCTGGTGGGACTCGGCCTGAACCAGCCGTCGTATCGTCTCCAGCCGGTCGTCGTCCACGCCTACGAACTGCAGCCCCATACCGGGCGGGCCGCCCTGCCCTTCCAGCCTCGCCCAGATCACCCGGGCCTGCGCCTCGATCGCGTTGTCGTTGCCGAAGCGCAGCAGGGCGCTGCTGCCTTCCGTCAGCGGGGTGCTGGTACGCAGAAAGAGCCCACCCTCGGACAGATTCCCGATGCGCGCGTACACGGTGATGTTCTCGCCTTCGCACCAGCACCGCAGGCGCGAGGACACCCGGCTGTACCTGCGATTCTCCACCACGACTCACGCCTCCGCGAACGACGACCTCTTCATCGTTCTCCCCCCACCAACCGCCTCGATCGTATGGACCGCCGCTGAGCAACGTCAAGGAGTGACCGGGTGGCCACATCTCGCACATTGGCTTTCATGGCGACGCGGGGCACCCTTGGGTCATGGCGACGCAGCCCAGACCCGTGCGGTACCGGTGCGAGCTCTACGCGAACATCGCTGAGGCTGAGGGCGATTCGCGCGCACGGGTGCTCGAGATGTCCGAGTCGGGAGCGTTCATCGAGGAGGCCGAGGGGTTCGATGATCGCCAGGTCGGTGACGAGGCGACGCTGACGCTCGCGCTGCCGGGAGGCGACCCCTGGTCGGGTCGATTCCGCATCAGCCGGCTGGGCACCTCGCGCCGAGAGCTCAAGGACCCGCGCGTCGAGCACGTGACGGTGGCGGTTCGGGGCTATGGCGTCGAGTTCCTCGAGCTGCACGACGACGAGCTGGAGCGGCTGCGCGACTTCCTCGAGCTGCTCGAGCTGCGGTAGCCAGGCGCGCGAGTTCAGCGCTGGCCGAAGTCGTAGATCTTCTCGATGGCGATCTGGCGGTAGCGATCCGCCTTCAGTGAGCGCCGGGCACAGTCGAACATCAGCTCGCGCTCTGGCTCCCCAGCCCGTCGGCGGCGCTCGGCCTCGGCGATGATCAGCGGCGCCGCCGCATGGGGGTGCCACACCCACGCGGACGAGAAGGCGAGCGAGTCACCCATCGGGATGAGGCGGGCCTCGAGCACGTCACCCACGGACAGGCCGTGCAGGGTGCGGCGCTCCGAGACGACGACCGCCGACTGGCTGCTGAGCGAGCGGAGCCTGACGCCCGCCCGATCCATGCCCGTCACCTCGAACAGGCCGTGCCAGGTCTCGGTCCACGCTCGCCACCTGGAGGCTTGCTCGGCGTCGCCGCTCTGGAGGGCCTCGAGATAGCGCGCGCGTGCCGGCGTCTGGCCCGCCCATGGCGCGACGCGATCGCAGAGGTAGAACTCGAGGAAGCCCGACAGCCGCAGGTCGAGCTGCCGATCCTCCTCGAAGACCTCGCCAGCGAGGTGCGAGTACTCGGCCCGCGCCGCCACCACGTCCTCCTGGCGCTCGGGCATCCGGGCCCACTGAACGAGGGCATCGAACGTGGCGTGGGACTGGCTCATGCCGGCAACGGCGTGCCAGCCATCAGGTCCGCGAAGCGCTTGAACAGGTAGCGCGCGTCGTGAGGGCCTGGCGAGGCCTCGGGGTGGTACTGGACGCTGAAGCAGCGCGCCTCGGGCAGCGCGAGGCCCTCGACGGTCTGGTCGTTGAGGTTCACGTGCGTGACGCGGGCCTTCGCCGACAGGCTCTTCGCGTCCACCGCGAAGCCGTGGTTCTGAGAGGTGATCTCCACCCGCCCGGTCGCGAGGTCCTGCACCGGCTGGTTGGCGCCGCGGTGCCCGAACTTGAGCTTGTAGGTCTGTGCCCCCAGCGCGCGCGCGAGGATCTGATGGCCCAGGCAGATGCCGAACAGCGGCTTCTTGCCGATCAGGGCGGCGACCGTCTTGTCCGCGCCCGCCACCGCCGCCGGGTCGCCGGGGCCGTTGGTGAGGAAGATGCCGTCGGGCGAGAGGGCGAGCACCTCGTCGGCCGAGGTCTTCGCGGGCACCACCGTCACGCGGCAGCCCTGATCCACGAGGAACTGGAGCATGGCCTTCTTGAGGCCGTAGTCGATCGCCACCACGTGGAAGCGCACGGGCGCGGGCGGCGGCTGGGGGCCCAGCACGGCGGGCGTCGGGGTCGTCCACTCGTAGCGCTCACGGGTCGACACGCCGCTCGCGAGGTCGAGCCCCTCCATCGAGGGGATCTGCCTGGCCTTCTCCACCAGCGCCTTCGCGGTGACTGCCTCGGTGCTGATGACGCCGTTCTGTGAGCCGTGCGTGCGCAGGTGCCTCACCAGCCGCCGGGTGTCGAGGCCCTCGATGCCCCCGACCTTCCAGCGTGCGAGCCAGGTCGGCAACGGCTGCTGCGAGCGGAAGTTCGAGGGCTCGGACAGCTCTCGCACCACCAGCCCCGTCGCGTGCGGCCGCGCAGACTCCTCGTCGAACGCGTTGGCGCCGACGTTGCCGATCTGCGGACTCGCGAAGGTGACGATCTGCCCGACGTACGAGGGGTCAGTCAGGATCTCCTGGTAGCCCGTCATCGAGGTGTTGAAGACGACTTCGCCCAGCGAGGGCTCCTCGCTCGCGAACCCTCGCCCTTCGAAGATCGTCCCGTCGGCCAACGCCAGCACGGCTCGCTTCGGGCGCACACCATCAGAAGACATTGGGCGGTCGCTCCTTGCGCTCGATGACGAACTTCAGCACGCGCACCTTGTCGGTGGGTTTCAGCTGGACCCGGCGCTCGTAGGCGACCCGCACGTGCAGCACCTTGGTGCGCTCGTCGTACTCCACGAGCACCTGCTCCGGCTCGAGGAGCAGTCCCTTCTCGTGCACGACCTCGCCAAACTCGTTCTCCACGGGGTGGGTCTCCCACGGCACCATCAGGAACTTGCGCATCAGCTCGAGCTGGAGCTGCTCGGCCCCGAGATCCCTGAACTGGTTGAAGGTGCTGTTGACCAGGTCCTTGGCGTCCATGTGATCCACGTAGATGGGGCCAAACGTGATGGCGGAGTAGATGGCCCCCAGGAGGGCGGCGACCATCACGTATCCGAGGAAGGTACGCATGGAGGCGCTGTAGCGAGCCCCTCACCCGACCGTCAAGCAAGGCCTGATTCGACCTCAGGGCGGGGTTGGCGGAGCGCCCTCGGCGCCACACAGCTCCATTGGCTGGAACAGCCGGTCCGTGCGGAAGCCGGTGCCTCCGAAGACGCCGCTCAGCAGACCTCCGCGCCCGAGCGCGAGCCAGATCACGGTCGCCTTCCCCTTGATGTGCCCGAACGGCACGAACTCGAAGTCGCCGGTGCCTCCACCGAGACCGAAGCGGCTGTCTTCGGAGTTGTCCCGGTTGTCGCCCATCACGAACACGGCGCCCTCGGGCACCTTCACCTCGCCGTCGCGATCCCGCGGCCTCATCGGGTCGTTGAGGATCCAGTGGGTGACGGTGTCGAGCTTCTCCTTGAGCAGCGTGGACTCAGAGAGGAACCAGTCGTCGGTGAACCACATGCGCGGGTGGCTGAGCTGGTAGCGCTGATCCCAGTACGTGTGCTTCGGGGTCTCGAGTGTGGCTTCGACGCGCTGGCCGTTCACCCGCAGCTCGCGGCCGGAGAAGCTCAAGGTGTCGCCGCCCACGCCGACGACGCGCTTGATGTAGTCCTTGTCGGGCGAGACCGGGTTGTTGAAGACGATCACGTCGCCGCGCTTCGGCGGCCGAACGATGACGAAGGGCACCGTGTTGGTGAAGGGCAGGCGCACGCCGTAGATGAACTTGTTCACGAAGACCTGATCGCCAATCTCGAGGGTGGGCAACATCGACCCCGAGGGGATCTTGAAGGGCTCGAGGAAGACGGAGCGGACCAGCAGGGCGATCGCCAGCGCCTTGACGAGCCCTGAGCCGGTCTCGAGCCACCCTGCCCGCTTGTGCTTCGCGAGGTGCTTGTCGTGGGAGTCGAGCAGCTTCTTCGAGGTGTCGCGGAGCGCCTCGGGGCTCGCGGCCGGCAAGGCCTTCACCAGCGCCGAGGAGCGCTCGGTCAGCTCGGACCAGGCGGCCGGCTTGAGCAGCGCGCGGTGTTTGTTCGCGTCGGTCTCGACCTCCGAGAGCAGCTCCTCGGCCTCGTGGCGGGCCATGCGCAAGGCCTCCCACGGCTTCGCGAGGTAGCGCAGGCCCACCAGCACCGCCCACCAGCTCACGCACCCAAGGCCGAACGCCTTCATCGGGAACTGGAGCCACAGGTACGTGCAGACCGACGACTCGACGATCGAGAGGTAGACGAGGAAGACGAGCGCCAGCACCGTGACCGGCGCCCAGAGCGACTTGGCCCGCTCGATCCACCGCGTCTTCTTCAGCGCCCGGACGTCGTCCTGCGTGAGCGTCGCCTTGACCGCGTCACCGAGGGACTTCGCGTCGGGAGCCTTCTGCGCAGTCGTCTCGCCGGCCACCTCAGTTCTCCGACTTCAGCACCGCGAGGAACGCCTCTTGCGGCAGCTCGACCGAGCCCACCTGCTTCATGCGCTTCTTCCCCTCCTTCTGCTTCTCGAGGAGCTTGCGCTTTCGCGAGATGTCACCGCCGTAGCACTTGGCGAGCACGTTCTTGCGGATCGCCGACACCGTCTCGCGGGCGATCACCTTGCTGCCGATCGCGGCCTGAATCGCGACCTCGAACATCTGCCGCGGGATGACCTCCTTCAGCTTCTCGCAGACGTCGCGCCCGCGCTGGTACGCGCGCTCGCGGTGGACGATGATCGACAGCGCGTCGACCACCTCGCCGTTGATGAGGATGTCGAGCTTCACGAGCTCGCTCGTCTGGTAGCCGGCCAGCTCGTAGTCGAGCGACGCGTAGCCGCGGCTCACGCTCTTCATCTTGTCGAAGAAGTCGAACACCACCTCGGCCAGCGGCATGTCGTAGGTGACGCGCACGCGGGTGCCCGAGCTGCCCAGGTAGTCGATCGCCTTCTGAATGCCGCGCCGCTCCTGGCACAGCCCGAGGATCGCGCCGAGGAAGTCGTTCGGCACGTGGATGTGACAGGTGAGGAAGGGCTCCTCGAGGTGCTCGATCTGCTGGACGGGCGGCAGCTTGGCCGGGTTGTCGACGAAGAGCGGCTCGCCGCCGCCGTGGGTGAAGACCTTGTAGACGACGCTCGGGGCCGTCGAGATGAGGTTCAGGTTGTACTCGCGCTCGAGGCGCTCCTGGACGATCTCCATGTGGAGCAGGCCGAGGTAGCCGCAGCGGTAGCCGAAGCCGAGCGCCGTCGAGCTCTCGGGCTCGTAGGTGAACGCCGAGTCGTTGAGGCTCAGCTTGATCAGCGCGTCGCGCAGGTTCTCGTAGTCGGCGGCGTCGACCGGGAACACGCCCGAGAACACCATCGGCTTCACTTCCTTGAAGCCGGGGAACGGCGCGTCGGTCGGGCGCGCGTCGTCGGTGATGGTGTCGCCGACCTTGGCGTCGGCGAGCTCCTTGACGTTCGCGACCAGCACCCCGACCTCGCCGGCCATCAGGCTCTTCACCGGCGTCGCGAACGGGGCGATGACGCCGAGCTCCTGCACCTCGAACGCTTTCTTGTTCGACCAGAGGCGGATCTTCTGGCCGATCGCGACCGAGCCCTCGAGCACGCGGGTGAGCATCACCACGCCACGGTAGTTGTCGTACCAGCTGTCGAAGACGAGCGCCTTGAGCGGGGCGTCCTGGCTGCCCGAGGGCGGCGGCACCACGTTGACGATGCGCTCGAGCAGCTGATCGATGTTGAGCCCTTCCTTCGCCGAGACCGGCACCGCGACCGACGCGTCGAGGCCGATCACGTCCTCGATCTCGGCCTTGGTGCGCTCGACGTCCGCCGAGGGCAGATCGATCTTGTTGATGACGGGGATGATCGTGAGGTCGTGCTCGAGCGCCATGTAGACGTTCGCGAGCGTCTGGGCCTCGACGCCCTGGGTGGCGTCCACCACGAGCAGCGCCCCCTCACAGGCCGCGAGCGAGCGGCTCACCTCGTAGGCGAAGTCCACGTGCCCGGGCGTGTCGATCAGGTTGAGGACGTAGTTCTTCCCGTCCTGCGCGGTGTACTTCATGCGCACCGACTGGGCCTTGATCGTGATGCCGCGCTCGCGCTCGATGTCCATGTTGTCGAGAAACTGCGCCTGCGACTCACGCTTCGACACGGTGCCGGTCTTCTCCAGCAGGCGGTCCGCGAGCGTCGACTTGCCATGATCGATGTGCGCGATGATGCAGAAGTTACGAATGTGGGCGTTCTCGGACGGCATGTGAGCGGGGCCCGTAGCATCGAGGCTGCGCGATTGCCAATGAGGCCGGCGTCAGCGGGCCGCGGCTCACTCCAGCGAGATCTTCAGGGTGAGGCTGGTCGTCAGGTGCAGCCACGTCGCCTGGTAGGGCGGCTGAATCGACTCGCTCATCTCGACGAGCGACTGCACCTTGCCCAGCTTGCGCCCGGCCGCCGTCGCGTAGTCCTCGGCCTTGGCCCTCGCAGTCGCGACCGCTTCGCGCCGGGCGTCCGACTGGGCCTTCACGCGATCAGCGACGTCGTGCGTCACCGTGAGCGAGGTGACGCCCCGGATCGCCCCGAGCCGCGAGGCGATCAGCCGGGTGTGGGGGCGCGCGGGCAAGCGAACCTCGAGCGTCTGGGACACCGAGCCGCCGTTCGGCGGCGTCGCCGTGCTGGTCGAAGTCATCACCGTGACGACCCCCTTCGTCTCGTCCTTCTCGAGGATCTTGCGAATACGCCGCTCGGCCTCTTCGACGGTGCTGACTGCCGCCTCCCACTCGCGGGGGTCCGAGGCGGACAGCACGAGCGTGATGATGTCGGTGTCGGTCGCGATCCGACGCTGGGTGCTGGTGGTGACGGTGATCTGGGTCGCGTCGAGGGTGACGGTCTGGGCAGCGATGGTGGAGACAGCGAGCGCGAGGATCGCGGACATGGGGACTCCTCTGGTGGGTTCGTGCCCGTTCGGGCCGCGCGAGATGAACGCACCACCCGCCCGGACGATCTGCGCCATTTCCTTGATCGCAGCGCGACAAAGTCAGGCAGACTCGCGGCCTCTCGTTCCAAGGGGGATTCATGAACCTGCAGCACCTCGCCACGTCCGCCGCCCTCGTCCTCTCGTCGCTTGCCCTGGCCCAGGAAGCACCGCCCGCCGCCCCGGCCCAGCCGCCCCCGTCGGCGGACGAGATCAAGCGCGTGCTGGACTATCAGGACAACGGGAAGGACCGTGGCCCTGCGCTGCTCGACATCATCCCGTGCAACAAGGTCGACCAGGCGAAGGGGAGCCCGACGCAGTTCACCTGCATCGAGCCCATCACCGGCCCCGTGAAGAAGGGCTCGACGGTCAACGCCTGGGTTCAGTTCTTCTGCCCGAAGGACGGGAAGTACGAGGATCTCAAGATCCAGTGGCTCCTGGGCAGCGAGGTTCGGCAGACGACGGACATCACCGTGCAGGGCCTCGCCCGCACGCGCACCTGGCGCGCGCACACCCCGCCCAAGGCGGGCAAGTGGACCATCAAGGTGATCCAGGGTGAGTCCAAAGAGCTCGGCTCCGCCAGCTTCACCGTCGAGAACTGAGCTACGCCCCGATCCGCGCGAGCACCCGCTCGAGGTCCGCGACGGTGAACGGCTTGGGGAGGAAGGCGCTTGGCGGGCGCTCTGCGAACCGGGCGCTCACGTCTTCCTCGGCCCACCCCGAGCTCAGCACCACCTTGACGCGCGGGTCGAGCTCGCGCAGCTGGAGGAACGTCTCGTACCCGTCCGCGCCGGGCATGGTGAGGTCCATCAGCACCCACGAAATGCGGTCGCTGGACTGCCGCCACGCCTCGATCGCTGATGGGCCGTCGCTCGCCTCCACGACCGCGAAGCCGAGGGCCTTGAGCAGCGCCGCGATGCTGGTCCGAACGCTCGGGTCGTCGTCAACGAGCAACACCACGCTGCTCGTCGCGCGCTGCACGGGCGGCGCCTCGGGCCTCGCAGGCGCGGGGTGCTGGCTCGCCGGGAACGCCACCTCGAAGGTGGTGCCTCCCCCGACGGCGCTCATCACCCGCAGCCCCGCTCTCAGCTGCGCGACGATGCCACGCACCGCCGAGAGCCCGAGCCCCCGGCCGCGCCCCTTCGTCGAGAAGAACGGATCGAAGACGCGCGCCAGCACCTCGGGGCTCATGCCCCTGCCCGTGTCCGAGACTGCCAGCACCACGTAGTCGCCGGGCGCCAGCGCCTGGCCCGGGAAGCGGGCGCTGAGCGCGTGCGTGTCGAGCACCTCCCGCCGGGTGCGGATGGTGACGACGCCTTCGCCCTCGATCGCCTCGCTCGCGTTCGACAGCAGGTTCATCAGCACCTGCTGCAGCTGCCCCCGATCAGCCTCGATGATCAGCCCTTCCGGACCGGGCTCCATCACCAGTCGAACCCGCTTCGAGATCGAGACCCGCAGCAGCTCTCCCGCATCGCCCAGCGCGCGGCCCAGATCGACGGGCTCGACGAGGAAGCGCCCCCGCCCGCTGTACGCCAGAAGCTGGCGCGTCAGGTCCGCGGCGCGATGCACGGCCTGGAAGATCGTCTCGAGGTGCTCCTTCGCCACGGTCGAGTCGGGCGAGAGGGACAAGCGGGTCAGCTCGAGGTGGCCGACGACCGCCATCAGCAGGTTGTTGAAGTCGTGCGCGATGCCGCTCGCGAGCACCCCCAGCGACTCGAGCTTCTGTGCCTCGACCAGCGCCCGCTCGGCCTGCTTGCGCTCGGTGATGTCTCTCCACACGACGAGCACGAGCGGGCGCTCCTCGTCGGACAAAGGGGTCAGCAGCACCTCGACCGGGAACGGCGCGCGGTGCGGGCTGCAGTGGACCCACTCGAAGCGATGGCTGCCCTCGTGCACCGCGATCGCGATCATCTCGTTGGCCTTCTCGAACGAGTCCCGCCCGTCGGGCTGGCTCGCGGGAGAGAGCGCCGAGGGGTGCAGGGTCGCGAGCTCGGCCCGGGTGCAGCGCAGCATGTCGAGGGTCGTGTCGTTGTACTCGACGAAGGTGTTCGACCGCGTGTCGAGGAGCAGGATCGCGTCGGCGCTGCGCTCGAACATCGCGCGAAAGCGCCCGTCGCCTGACTCCGCTGGCCCCCCAACGGTCATGGCGTCGATACTAGCGCCATCACTCGCGTCCCCGCGCGGTTCGTCGCCTCCACAGACCTACGGACGTCAGCAACGCCGCGCCCACCAGCACGGCAAAGGCGAGCGCGAGCGACCGCGAAGGCCCGGCGACCTGATCCACCCGCATGGTGTCCAGCGACTCGCTCAACGCCGGGGCGAGGCCGTCCCAGCGGCCCGAGGGAACGCTGAAGAGCACCACTGCGCGACGTGCGTCGCCGGCGAACTGCGCGACCACGACCTTGCGCAGCTGCGCCCCTTCGCGCACCGAGCCGTGCACCTCGACCCGCGCCGCCGGGCCCGTCACCACGTCGGCCCGCTCGAGCGTGAACTCGAGGCCGAGCTCGTCGCGCAGGTGCTTCATCACGGCGGTCGCGGCGTCGTCGCGCGCGTTCGGTCCAGGCCTCAACGGCGCCTCGATCACCGAGATCAGCATCGTGGCGGCGTCTTCGCCCTCTCCGTCCATCAGCGCTGCGCTCAGGTAGCGGGCCGCGTCGTCTCTGGAGCCGACCCCGATCACCCGCGTTCCATGGAAGAGATCCATGCGAGCCAGGCGGAACTCCCTCGGTGGGCGCACCGAGAGCCCATCCTGACGGATCGGCGGGCCGAGCAGGTCCGCCGCGCCCACTACGAGCCAGAGCAGCGCTGACGTCACAGGGGCTGATCTCGCGCGTTTCCAGTCGGCGTGCCACCCTCGCTGCACCCATTTCGCGTCGCCGGGCATCACATCGCCATGCGCTGGCTCCTCCTCGCCCTCCTCCTGCCCGTCACGACCCTCGCCGAAGACAAGAAGCCTGGCCCGTGCACGTGCGGACAGCCGAACTGTGAGGCGGCCTGCACCTGCTCCGCCGGGACCTGCCCGCTGCACCGCCCGCGCAGCCCCCAGCCACCCCCACCCGCGCCGCCGCCCCCGGCGCCTGCGCCGAAGCGCTGACGACACGCCGGGCGCGGGCTTGCGCCCCCCGCGAATCGGGAACAACGTCAGTCGTCATGACGCCGGACGCCCGACACGCCCTCGAGCAGCGCGCCGAACGTTGCCTGCGCCGCGGCGAGCTGTCAGAGGCCTTCTCGCTCTTCAAGCAGCTCATCGCCGCCTTCCCCGACGACGAGCCCCTGCGCCATCGGGTGGCGGAGCTGGAACAATCGCTCCAGCCTGCCGAGCTGTTGAGCGCCAAAGCCAACTTCCGCAGCGAGCCGCAGCAGACGCCGCGCACCGCCACGGAGCAGGCCGAGCGCCTCGCGGAGCATGGTGACTATGCCGGCGCGGTCGCCGCCTACCGCCGGTTGCTGGCCCAGAAGCCCGAGAGCGACCTGGTGAAAGAGCGCCTCGACGAGCTGTACGTGCTGGCCCAGGCCGCGGCTCCGAGGCCTTCCGCTCCCACGGCACGCCGGGAAGCCGTGCTCGGCGAGATCCTCAGCCGGATCGGGGCAAGACGGCGGACCTGACCCACCGCCGCGCCGCTCCTGTCACCCTCCTCTGACCTCCTTGTCACGACGCGCTGGCGAGGTGCGACGGACATGTCATAGGCTGCCGACGCTGTCTGACGCTCATGGCGGTCTTTCTCTGTGGAGGCCTGGTGCGACCTGGTGGGAGTGCGCAGTTGATCGGCCCGGGAGGTTGAGCAGGGATGTCGCTCGTCGGGCGCCAGATCGGCCGCTACCGGATCCTGGAGCAACTCGGCCAGGGCGGGATGAGCGTCGTCTACAAGGGCCTCGACACGGCGCTCGATCGCGAAGTGGCCGTGAAGGTGCTCCACCCGCACCTGTCCACCAAGCCCGAGAGTCGCAAGCGGCTCGACCGCGAAGCACGCGCCGTGGCGCGCCTGCACCACCCGAACATCCTCGAGGTGTACGACTTCTCGGGCGCGGACTCGGCCGAGGCCTTCATCGTCACCGAGTACATCCGTGGGAAGACGCTGCGCGAGTTCATCTCGGCCGAGCCGCTCTCGCCCCCCGAGATCGCGGCGATGGTGATGCACGAGATCGCCGGCGCGCTCGCCCACGCCCACGATCAATCGGTGCTGCATCGGGATCTCAAGCCCGAGAACGTGATGGTGCGCGACGACGGCGTCATCAAGCTGACCGACTTCGGCATCGCCAAGATCCTCGACCGCGACGAGAAGATGACGATGACGGGCGCGCTGGTGGGCAGCCCCGCGCACATGGCCCCCGAGATCATCGAGGGCGAGGAGTCGGGCGCCGAGGCCGACGTCTTCTCGCTGGGCACGATGCTGTACCTCTTCGTGACGGGGAAGCTGCCCTTCACGGCGCCCAACACGACCGCAACGCTCAAGCGGATCCTCGACTGCGTGTACGAAGATCCGCGGCAGTCGTCGCCAACGTGCTCTGACGAGCTGACGGAGATCATCGGCAGGTGCCTCCAGCGGGCTCCGGGGGAGCGGTACGCGACCGCCGGCAAGCTGCGCGACGCGCTCGCGGGCTACCTCAGCGAGCTGGGCCTCACGAGGCCGCACGAAGAGCTGCCGAAGTTCTTCCTCGATCCGAAGGGCTACCGGAAGGACGTGGAGCAACGCATCATCGGCACGCTGCTCGAGCGGGCGCAGAAGCTCATCGCCGAGAAGCGCTCCGCCCGCGCGCTCTCGTGTCTCAACCAGGTGCTCGCGCACGATCCCACCAACGAGCGCGCGACGCTGCTGCTCGACGCGATGAAGGCGAAGAAGCTGCGCGAGCAGCGGACGAAGCGCCTCCTCCGGCTCACCGCCGCCGGCGGGACGGCGTTCATCATCGGCATGGCCGCGCTGAAGGGCGCCCAGATCGCCACCCGGGCCCCCGAGCCGCCGATCGTCCTGCCCTTCGGCCCGCACGACGTGGTGCTCACCAGCGTTCGCTGGAGCCCCCTGCGCGTGGAGCCGCTCGTCGAGCCCGACGCGGGGGTGGCCGAGCTCATCGACGCAGGTACAGCGGGATCCGCCGACGCCGGTCCCGCGCTCGCCGTGGTGAAGCCCAGGAACGGCACGCCCGTCATCGTGAAGCCGCCCGAGAAGCGGCCCGATCAGCCCCAGGTGACGCCCCCGGCCGCGGCGATCGAGGTGCAGGTGATGGTGCGGCCCTTCGGCTTCCTCGCGATCGACGGAGAGCCCCGGTCGGCCGACGCGCTCGCGATGCACCGGCTGAAGCTGAGCCCGGGAGACCACCGCTTCACCGTCACCTGTGACGACTGCGAGGCCAGCGGGATCACGCGCACCGTCTCCATCGCCCCGGGCCAGGAGGCGATCAGCCTCGTGGCGCCGCTCAAACCGTCCCTGCTCTCGTTCGACGGCTTCCCGTCCGAGGCGATCGTCCAGGTGGGCGCGGAGACCCGCACCGTCGCCGAATCGATGAGCTCGCCCTTCCGCATCACCACGCCGCCCGAGGGCCGCCGGGCCATGCTTCACGACGTGAAGTACTCGGTCACGCTCCAGGGCGCGACGCTGGCGCAGGACGTCGCGCGCGTGCAGCCGGGCAAGCTGCTGGTCGTGAGGCGAGCGCCGTGAGGCTCCTCCGGTTGGCCCTCGCGCTGCTGTTGGTGGGGCTCGGCGGGCGCGCGTCCGCGCAGGGAGCTCCGGAGCGCGAGCTCGAGCTCGTCAAGGCGCTCTTCGACGCGGGCAAGTACGCCGAGACCGTCGGCCTCGTCCGCAAGGCGACCTCGACGACGAACTTCACCGACGCGCAGCGCCTCGAGCTGCTCAAGATGGCAGGCCTCGCGTCCTTCAACCTCGGCGACAGCGCCGCCGCGAAGGAGAGCTTCCTGGCGCTGCTCCGGCTCAACCCGGACTACGTGCTCGACCCCTTCATCGCCCCGCCGCCAGCCATCCGGCTCTTCGAGCAGGTGCGAAAGGACAACGCCGACGAGCTGGCCCTCGTGCGGCAGGTCCTGCAGGTCCGCGCAGAGCAGGAGCGCAAGGCCGCCGAGGAGCGCAAGAAGCAGGAAGACGAGCGCGCCACGCGCCGCCTCGTCACCATCGAACGTCGCCCGCTCTGGATGAACTTCCTGCCGTTCGGCGCCGGGCAGTTCCTGCAGGACCGGACCGCCTGGGGCGTCACCTTCGCGGTCGCCGAAGGCGTCCTGGCCATCACCAGCATCGTGGCCTACTGGGCCATCGAGAGCCTGAAGACCACGTTCAAGGAGCGGATCACCGACACGCTCACCCCGACCGGTGTCTTCGAGCGCGAGGTGCGCGGCATTCCGCCGTCGCTGGCCGGGGCGCGCGACACCTGGCGCGTCGTGAAGTGGACCACCGGCGGCGCCTTCTACCTCGCCTGGGCGGTCGGCGTCGTCGACGCGCTCGTGCACCACACGGGCGATCAGGTGAAAGAGACCCGCGACCAGCCCAGACCGCCCTCGGCCCGCCTGAACCTCACCCCCATCCCCGGTGGCGTCTTCGCCGGAATCAGCGTCACCTTCTGAAGCACCGGCACACGAGAAAGACCGCCATGGCCAGCCTGACCATCAAGACCGCCCAGGGAACCAGCCGATCGGTGAACCTGCTCAAGCGGGTGACCAGCATCGGGCGCAGCGCTGACAACGACATCGTGCTCGACGATCCCAACGTGCCCGAGACGGCCTTCGCGATCATCTTCGACGGCACCGGGTACAAGGCCGGTGGCGAGGCGCCCTTCTTCATCAACGGCAAGAAGACCGACGAGGGCTCGCTCAACGCCAACGACGTGGTGAGGGTGGGCGAGACCGAGCTGGCGTTCTCGCTGGGCAACGCGCCCATGGCCCAGCCTGCGCTCTCGACGACGAAGTTCACCCGCTCGGACTCGGGCAACCCCGACGCCTCGACGCAGGAGCAGCCGGGCATTCCCGGCCGCGAGCTCGCCGCGCTGCGCCGCCTCACCGCGTTCTCGGAGCGCCTGCTCTCGTCCTACGAGATCGACCGCACCCTCGAAGGCCTGATGGACGAGGTGATCGACGTCACCCGCGCGGACAAGGGCTTCCTCATCTTGATGGAGTCGAACCAGCTGCGCGTGAAGGTCGCGCGCAACCTGCAGCGCGAGACGATCGAGGACGCGATCGAGCGCGTGTCGGACTCGATCGTGGCGCGGGTCGTCAAGTCGCAGAAGCCCATCATCATCGCCGACGCCCTCGACGACCCCGAGTTCAACGCCTCGGAGTCGGTGGTGAACCTGAAGCTGCTGTCCGTGATGTGCGCCCCGCTCGTGGCGCGCGGCGAGCTGATCGGCGTGATCTACGTCGGCAACGATCGGCTGGTGAACCGCTTCGACAAGAAGGCGCTCGACACGCTGACCATCTTCGCGGCCCAGGCGTCGCTGCTCCTGCAGAACGCGATGCTGGTGAACGATCTGAAGCTCGAGAACCTCGAGCTCAAGCACCGCATCGAGGAGTACACCTACGGCGACATCGTCGGCGCGTGCCCCGGCATGCGCGACGTCTACCGGCGCATCGACAAGATCGCGCCGACCGACATCTCGGTGCTGATCATCGGCGAGACAGGGACCGGCAAGGAGCTGATCGCGCGCGAGATCCACCGGCACTCGGTGAGGGCCAGGGGCCCGTTCATCTCGATCAACTGCGGCGCCATTCCCGAGAACCTGCTCGAGAGCGAGCTGTTCGGGCACGTGAAGGGCGCGTTCACCGGCGCGGTGGCGACGAAGCTCGGGCGCTTCCAGGCGGCCATCGGCGGCACCCTGTTCCTCGACGAGATCGGCGAGATGCCGCTGCAGCTGCAGGTGAAGCTCTTGCGCGCCCTGCAGGAGAAGGTCGTCTACAAGGTCGGCGACAATCGCCCTGAGCCGGTGGACATCCGCATCGTCGCGGCGACCAACAAGAACCTCGACGAGGAGGTGCGCAAGAACACGTTCCGCGAAGATCTCTACTTCCGCATCAACGTCGTGACGCTCAAGCTGCCGCCGCTGCGCGAGCGCGGCGATGACATCGTCACCCTGTCGCGCTTCTTCCTGAACCGGTACTCGAAAGAGTTCGCGTCGAAGGCCCGGGGCTTCGCGCCCGGCGGCACGGTCGCCATGAAGAAGTACCACTGGCCCGGCAACATTCGTGAGCTCGAGAACCGCATCAAGAAGGCCGCGGTGCTCGCCGACAAGCCGATGCTCGGCCCCGAGGATCTCGATCTGCGCCCGGAGAACCTGCCGCCGATCCTCCCGCTCGCCGCCGCGAAGGAGGAGTTCCAGAAGCGCTACATCAACGAGGTGCTCGAGCGGAACAACGGCAACCGCACCAAGACGGCGAAGGACCTGGGCGTCGATCCCCGCACCATCTTCCGCCACCTCGAGGCCCTCAAAGCCGAGAGCGAGGGCAAACCTCTGCCACCTGAGACAGAGTACGAAGAGGCCTGACAGGCTCGAACCGCATGAAGTTCCTCGAGCGACGCGACGCGCAGATCATGGCAACGATGTTGCTATGGCTGAGTGTTGCCGGAGGCCAGATGGCGTGCGTGCTGCCCCAGGAGGACCAGATCATCACCGAGCTGCCCGGGGCGGCGAACCGGCCTCCGCGCATTCTGCCGGGCATCGCCGAGCCCCCGACGCGCGAGTACCGCGCGCAGCTCGGTGCCAACTGCAACCGGCCCGCGTTCTCGGTGCAGGTCGATGATCCCAACCTGACGGACACGATCCGGGCGAACTGGTTCATCGACCCGAACGAGCGCTACGTGCAGGATGGCGCGGGCAAGCCGCTGATCCGCGGGAACCCCGGGACACCGATTGGCGCAGGCTCGAGCGTGAGGCTGGTGCAGGCGCCGCCGACGTTCAACGCCGCCCTGCAGCTCTTCAACGACGGGCGGAAACACCGCGTCGAGGTGGTCGTGACGGACGGCGAGTTCATCGAGAGCGAGCGGCCCGATCCGCAAGGCGGCACGCAGGCGTTTCTCGACATCGTCCGCCCCGCCGTGCGCCTGCCGAGCGGCGAGGTGATCCCCGTCGCGGCCTATCGCGACGAGTACGTCTGGCTCGTGGAGGTCGACACGCTGCCATGTCCCTGATCCGCTCCCCCCGCCTGCTTCTCGCGCTGGCCCTCGCCGGCTGCGCGGGCGCACCGGCCAGGCCGCCTCCGTGCCTCACGGATCTCGACTGCGCAGAGGGGCTCGTCTGCTTCCCCGATGGCTGCGGAGATCCGACGCGGGGGCTCGCCGTCGAGGTCCTCGGTGGCTCGAACGTGGGGCTCTTCCCGCAGGACTTCGAGGTGCCACAGCTCGGCACCACGCAGGACTTCGAGATCAAGGGGCCGCTGTCGATCGTCGGCTCCTTCCAGCGCGAGCGCACGGCCTCCGTCGATCCGACCGAGCGGGACATCTACACCGACGAGGTGCTCGTCCGGGCGACCGGTGAGAGCCAGGTGCTGCCTGGCATCGCGCGCAGCTACCAGCAGCGCTTCGCCATGACGGACCGCGGGACCTTCTCGATGAACGTGGGCCAGGGCAAGTACACCGTGAGCGCGTTCCCCACCAACCTCGAGGTGCCCCCTCAGACGTTCCCCAACGTCGTGGTGAGCCCCGATGCAGGGGCGACCGTCAACTTCGCGTTCGCCTCGGTCGCCGGAGCCGTGACGCTGCCCGGCCGGTTGCTCAAGAAGAGAATCACCACCCCCACCCCCTCCGAGCTCTACATCACGCAGGCCGCGATGGATCTGCAGGCCGTCGACCCAGCGACCGGTGAGGCCCTCTCGCAGCGCATCGAGACGTCGACTGGTCGGCCTGGCTCACGAGGAGACTTCATCCTCGTCGTCTCTCCGAAGGCGAAGACGCTCCCGCGCATCGAGCTGGTCGCCACGCCCCGCGAGGTGGGCTCTGGCGTTCCGAGCCGCCGCTTCTCGCTCAGCCCTCCTTTTCCTCCGGCCCTCACCCTCGAGCTCGGAGACTTCGGCGAGCCGGTGAAGGACGTGCCGGGTCAGGTGCTCGGCTCCGATGGCCAGCCCCTCGACGGCGCGACCGTCGTCATCGAGGGCACCGTTGGCGGCGGAGGCACGTTCCGCTCGAAGCTCGCGACCACCGACGCGACCGGCGCCTTCAAGGTCGATCTGCTCCCGCCCGACGACGCCTTCACCCTCACGGTCTTCCCGAGGGCGGGGCTCCGCGCAGGGCTCACGAAGGTGAACGTGAAGCTGAAGAACTCGCCCGGGCAGCCGCCGGCCCTCGATCCACCCAGCGCGAAGTGCGTCGATCGCATTCCAGTGAGCGGTCGGGTGCTGCTGCCCGATGGCAGCCCCGCGGCCATGCTCGCTGTCCGCGCGGTCGAGACGAGCACCGGTGAGCGCCCGCTCCCGCTCGATGACGTGAACCTGCTCACCGACGTCGACGGCAAGTACTCCCTCTTCCTCGACCCCGGGAGCTGGCGCATCGAGTTCACGCCCCTCGGCGAGCTGCCCGCCACCAGCCGGCTCGTCACGGTGTCCGCCGCGGCGGCGACCATGGGCGGCATGCTGACCGGTCAGGTCTTCGCCCCGATCACCCTGCCCCGCGGCCGTCGGCTCACGGGCGTGGTGACCTCGAACCTGTCTGGGCGCGGTTCGGTGCCGCTGCCGAACGCGCAGGTGCGCTTCTTCCGCGTCACCACCATCGAGGGCAAGCCGGCGTCGGTGCTGCTTGGGGCGGGCGTGACGAACGGCGTCGGCTCGTACACCGTCATCCTGCCCACTCGCGAGTCCGCCCGACCGCAGTGAGCGCTCGCGCACCTCGTCGGACTTCGCGACGCTCCTGCGGAGGGCCGCGGCGTGGGCACGCTCGGCGGTCTCCGCACGGTAGTTGGAGCCTTCACGAGGCGGGCAAGGCGGCCAGGGCCGCGCGAAAGGCGTCGAGGGCGGGGCCGAGCTGCCCCGCTACCTGGGTCGCCTGCACGGTCGCGAGATCCATCACCTGGTGCAGCCGCGTGAAGGCGATCTTGAGCTCGCTGCGGAGCGGCTCGTCGAGAGCACACTCCGCCTCGAGCGCCCGCATGCGCACCATCCACCCATTGCGGAACGTCATCCACCGCTGATCGGCCTCCGCGGCCTTCCCGATCGAGCTCAGGTTGCGCCGCTCGGCCTCGAGCTCCTCGAACAACGCGGTGAGCCGACTGGCGCAGACGGCGGGCGTTTGAACGGGGACAGCCTCAGGGCGACCGGGCGACATCTCGAACACCGACTTCGTGACGCTGAAGATCACGAGGCTCGAGAACCCGACCGAGACGACGAGGTAGAGCGCCCACGCCGCGCCGCGGAAGGGTCTCAGCCTCGGATCAGGAGCGGGCGCCGTCATCACCTCACCGCCCCTGAGCAGGTGGTGTCGGGGGCGCCGCCGGGGCAGGCGCGGCAGGTGCGGTCGCTGGCGGGGCAGCGGCCGGGGTGGCCATGGACCGCTGCAGCCGGCCGATGAACTGGTTGCGGAACTCGCTCGCGGGGTACGTCTGCCACCCCTCCTTCGCGTACTCGATCGCCTTGTCCTTGTTGCCCACCACGTCATGCGACTGCACCAGCATGACGAGGGCGAAGTCGCGGGTGCGGGCCTTCTTGTCCCCCTCGACGAAGCGGGTGAGCGGCTTGATCGCCTCTTCGTATTTCCTCGACTGGAAGAGGGAGTTCCCGAGGAAGAACGAGGCGTCGAGCGCGTCTTCTTCGACCGGGTTCATCGCGAGGAAGCGGGTGAGCTGCTCGACCGCCTCGGGCCAGTCGCCGCGTCGGAACGCCGTCTTTCCGCGCTCGAGCACCGACGCGCCGACCTCCTTCCGCAGCAGCGTGGCGCGATCCTGCAGGGCCTGGCGGGTGAGCGGCGTGAGCTTCGAGGTGTCGAGCTTCGCGAGGGCCTCGACGCCCTTGAGCCGCTCCTCGCCCGCGAGCGTCGTCATCTGCCGGTAGACGTCGGCCGCCGCGCGCTCCGCCTTCTCGACCGCCTGCGCTTCGCTCTTCTGCTTGTCGAGCTGCGCGGTGAGCTCAGCGACCTGCTGCTCGAGCCGCTGCCGCTGCTCGTTCGCCGAGGACGCGCGCGCGCCAGAGACCGCGATCGCCCCGCCGACGCACACCGCGAGGAAGCCGAGGTACGCCGCGCCGGTGGCGAACCAGGTGCGTCGCTGGAAGTCGGCCTGCTGCGAGCTGACGACCTTGAGCTCGGCATGCAGGGACTTGAGCGCGTTGTCCGTCTTGATCGTCATGTTGCGCGCTTCGACGACCTCGCGGCGGATCTCCTCGAGCGGCTTGCTGGACTCTGAGCTTGGTTCCTGCGGCATGGCGCTTCCCTGTACCACGTTGGGCGCGGAGCGCGCCGGGACTTCAGAAGCTCGACGGGCGACCGAAGCCCGGAACGTCGAGATCGCGCTTCGGGGTGGGCGGGAAGAAGATCGAGACGCCCGCCGAGGCGAACAGCCCACCCACGTTGCGGCCGGCGATGTCGGCCACGTACGCCCGCCCGATCAGCCAGCGCACGTCGACGAACAAGCCGAAGCGATCCGTCAGCCGCCAGGCGGCGCCTCCGTTCACCGAGAACCCCTGGAGGATGCGCTCGGGACCTACGGCGCTGGGCGAGGTGACGATCACCAGCACCGGGCCAGTCTGTGCCCCGACGTACGGGACGAGGCCCTTGACGGGGAAGTCATAGCGGGTGAACCGGACCCCGACGAGCGCGCCGTACGAGACCGACGAGAACGGGAGCCAGCCTTCGAGCTGAAACGACTCGAAGCCAGCGAAGAGATCGATCGCCAGCTCGAGCCACTCGAAGGCGCCGTACCCGAAGCTGGCTGCGCCCTGAAACCCGAGCGGGGCCGTGACGAACTCCTGGGCCTGCGTGTTCGGGCGGCCCGCCTCGCGCGCGCGCGCGTTGAAGTGGTCGTTCGGGGTCCACCGCAGCCCGCCGCCGAAGCTCATGCGTCCCACGCCGTCCGTCGGGGTGTCGGCGAGGGCGGTCTGCGCGCTCATGGCGATCGCGAGGACGCCCAGCGTCACTGCGCGCATCACCACACCTTCCATCCCTCGGGGCGGTGGCCCACGCGGGGAGGTACAGGAGGGACTGGCGTCACGGGGCGGCCCGACGCGCCGACCGCGTCTTCGCGTGGCACGACGGTGAAGGGGCGTTGCCCGCCGGCGCGCGGCTCGGGAGCCGGTGGGACCTCCTTCACGCCGGCCCGCTCCTCGAGCAGCTTCACGTAGAGCTTGAGCTCGGCGAGGGCCTGCTCCTTCTCCATCAGCCTGCGGTACAGCTCCACGCGCCGCTCCTTCTCGTCCATCAGCTCGCCGTGGAGTTGCATGAGCGACGCCATCGCCTTCTCGGCGTATGAGGCAGGGACTGGGAGCGGTGACGGGGCGGCGAGCATGAGCGGGTCGAGCGGGTTCATGAGTGTCGGGACTCCCAGGCGATCTCGAGGAAGGTGCGGCGCCTTCGCGAGAGGACGGCGCCGGCGCACCGGAGCAGGCACCGCCAGCCAAACTCCCGCCAGATGAGCCGGAAGTTCGTCGCCACCTCTCTGCCGGTGATGACTCCGTTCATCTGCGCGCTCCTTCCTCGCTACAGGTGTGCAGCGCACCGTAGCAGTCGCGATCGAGCCGGCAATTTTTCGACCTGCGAGGACTCCGCGCTGGCGAAGCGGCTCGCGGGCGGCCTCATGCCCGTCGGGCCAGGGCGAGCGCGCCAGGACTCCGCGCTGGCGAAGCGGCTCGCGGCCTCATGCCCGTCGGGCCAGGGCGAGCGCGCCAGGACTCCGCGCTGGCGAAGCGGCTCGCGGGCGGCCTCATGCCCGTCGGGCCAGGGCGAGCGCGCCAGGACTCCGCGCTGGCGAAGCGGCTCGCGGGCGGCCTCATGCCCGTCGGGGCAGGGCGAGCGCGCCAGGACTCAGCGTTCGAGTTCGAGCAGCGGCAGGTCGCGGACGATCACCCGGCTCCCCCGGGCGTGGATCTGCGGCTCCACGTCGTCGAGCGCGGCCAGCCGCGCGCGAACCTGCTCGTGGGACACGACCGCCGACGCCACCACTCCGGCGCGCCGAGCCAGGACGGCGATCCGCGCCGAGGCGTCCGCGGCGCTGGCCACCTCGAACAACCAGCCCGCGGCATCGACCCCCTCGAGCTCCGCCGGCGCTTTCAGCACCTGCACCGATCCCTGTCCGAAGTCCTCGACCTCGACCCCCACCTCCGCGAGCCCCGCTGCGGCCTCGAGCACCCGCTGCCGCTCCGTGGGGCCCAGCTCGAGCCGCGCCGAGAAGAGCGTGCGGGGCGCAGTCGCCAGAGTCCCCGCCTGGAAGCGGGACGCCAGCGCCGACCAGACGATCCGCTCCTCGACCGCGCGGGGATCGAGGATGACGAGCGAACCCGCGCTCGACTCCATCAGCCAGAAGCGCTTCGCCAGCGTCCCGAGGAACGAGAGGCCCGAGAAGTAGCGGCGTGGGGGCGCCGAGTCGAGGGTCACCCGGGCGGTACCGAAGGACGACCTGGAGAGCGGCTGCTCGAGCGAGAGCGGCGTCACCGGCTCGAGGAAGGCGGGGGCCGGCTGCGCGCGCGCGAGGAAGCGCTCGATGGCCTGGGCGTACTGGGCTTGCACCTCCTTCGGCTCCGCGCTGTCGTCGCCCTGCCTCCACGGCGCCGCCCTCAGCGCCCTCGAGATCGCAGCGCCCACCGCCTCTTGAACGAAGCGTGGGTCTGCGAAGCGCACCTCGAGCTTCTGCGGGTGCACGTTGACGTCGACGGCGCGCGGGTCCAGCTCGATGAAGACGACGGCGACGGGCTGGCGCCCGGGGGGCAGCGAGTCCTGGTACGCGCGCTGAACCGCGGCGGTCAGGCCCCGGTCGCGCACGTAGCGGTGGTTCACGAAGGTCATCAGCCCGCGCGCGTTGGCGAGGGTGAACTCGGGGGCCGCGACGAAGCCGGTGACGGTGAGGCCGAGCCGGCGCTCGTCGATCGCGAGCAGGTGCGGGGCGGCCTCTGACCCCAGCACCGCGGCGGCGCGCTGGAGGGGCTCGGTCGCGCTCGGCGGGCTCGACCACACCTCCTTCCCCTCATGCTCGAGCGTGAAGCCCACCTCGGGGTGCGCCAGGGCCAGCCTCGTCACTGCGTCTTCGCAGTGCAGGAGCTCGGTTGCCTCGCGCTTGAGGAACTTCCGGCGCGCAGGCACGTTGAAGAAGAGATCGTCGACCTCGATGCGGGTGCCACCGACGGCCGCCGCGGCGCCCACCACCGGCTCGCCCCCACCTTCGACTGAGAGCTGCGTGCCCTCGAGCGCGCCGGGCTCGCTGGTCACGAGGCTGAAGCGGGACACCGACGCGATCGCCGGCAACGCCTCGCCGCGAAACCCCTTGGTGAGGATGTGGAAGAGCCCTTCCTTGTCCACGAGCTTGCTGGTCGCGTGCCGCTCGAGGCTCGTGAGCGCGTCTTCGCGCGACATGCCGTGCCCGTCGTCGATCACCGTGATGCTCGCGCACCCGCCGGCTCGCAGCCTCACCGTCACCCGTGTGGCTCCCGCGTCCACCGAGTTCTCGGCCAGCTCCTTCACCACGGACGCAGGGCGCTCCACCACCTCGCCAGCGGCGATCTGGTTCACCAGGTCTGGGGGCAGTCGGCGGACCCTGGGCATCGGGAGTCGATTTCCGAGCGACCACACCACCGCGTTGGCTACAGTCGCGCAACGTCTTTTCTCGGGCCCCGCCTCCAGTGAACGCCGCAGACCTGCTCAAGAAGCTCCACGCCCACCTCGGCCAGGTGGTGCTCGGGAAACCGGACCAGACGAAGCTCGCCCTCACCTGCCTCGCGGCCCGCGGCCATCTGCTGCTCGAGGACGTGCCGGGCGTCGGCAAGACGACGCTGGCCGAGGGCCTCGCGCGCGCCTTCGCGTTGTCGTTCGCGCGAGTGCAGTTCACCGCCGACCTGCTGCCAAGCGACGTGCTGGGGACCCAGGTGTTCCTGCCACAGCAAGGCAGCTTCGAGTTCCGCGCCGGCCCGATCTTCCATCAACTGCTGCTCGCCGATGAGCTGAACCGCGCGCCGCCGCGCACCCAGTCTGCGCTGCTCGAGGCGATGGCGCAGGGCCAGGTGAGCCTCGACGGCGTGACCCGCCCGCTCCCGGCGCCCTTCGTCGTGATCGCGACCCAGAACCCCCTCGATCTCGCCGGCACGTACCCGTTGCCCGACTCCCAGCTCGATCGTTTCCTCATCCGCCTGTCTCTCGGCCACCTGGACCCGGCCATCGAGGCCGACCTGCTGGTGAGCCGCCGCGGCGATCCGCTCCACACCCTGCAGCCCGTCGCCTCGAGCGCCGAGCTCATGGAGCTGCAGGCCGCGGCCGATCGGGTGCAGGTGCCGAAGGAGGTCGCTGAGTACGCCGTGCGGCTCGCGCAGGAGACGCGCACCCACTCGGAGATCGAGCGCGGTGTCTCGACCCGAGCGGTGCTCGCCCTCGTGTCGGCCGCGCGAGCCTGGGCGCTGTGGGACGAGCGCACGTTCGTCTCTCCCGGAGACGTCCGCGCGGTGCTGCGCGCCACCCTCTCTCACCGCCTCGTGCTCAAGTCGTCGCTCCAGGGCGGCTTCAGCCGCGAAGAGGCAGGCCACCTCGTCGATGAGCTGGCGCGGCGGGTGCCGGCGCCGAGGTGACGTGATGCGGGGTTTGCTCGCGAGGCTCAGGCGCGCGCTCAACCCGGGGCGGATCCTGCGGATCACTCCCGTCGGTCGCATCTACCTGGTGCTCACCATCGGCATCGGCGTGGGCGCGCTCAACACGGGAAACAACCTGCTGTACCTCGTGCTGGGGCTGCTCCTGGGCACCATCGTCGTGTCAGGCATCTTGTCCGAGCGGGTCATCTGGGATCTCGAGGTGCGACGGCTGATGCCCGACGGCGTCTTCGCCGACGAGCCCTTCCCCCTGCGATACGAGGTTCGCCGGAAACGCGGTCAGGCGTTCGCGCTCAGCATCAAGGAGTCGGGCTCCATCGCGTCGCCGGGGGCCTGGGCGCCGGTCGTCGTGGGTGGACAGCCGGTGGTCGTGCGCACCACCGCCACCGCGCCCCGCCGCGGCCCCTGGGCGCTCCAGGCCATCGAGGTGGCGACCAGCTTCCCCTTCGGCATCTTCGAGAAGATCCGCACCCTGCGCGTCAGCGACACCCTGCTGGTCTACCCGCGGCGGGGCTTCGCCTGCGATCCCGATGGGGTCGATCGCACCCCGCCGCGCGGCGACTCCGGGAGCAGCCGCCACCGGGACGGCACGGCCGACCTCGCCGATCTGCGTGAGCTCGCGGTCGGTGAGGACGCGCGGCGCATTCACTGGGGCAAGACCGCGACGACCGGAAAGCTGATCGGCGTCGAGCGCGAGCGCGAGGAGCGTCGGCAGGTCACCCTCTCGGTCGACGCGGGCCTGTCGGGGGAAGAGCTCGACCGCGCGTGTGAGGACGCGGCGGGGCAGACGGCCCTGCTGCTGGCGCGCGGGTACGACGTCGGGCTGGACGTGGGTCGTCGGCACCTGAGGCCTGGCCACGGCGCACCGCACGAGCGGCGCATCCTCTCGGCCCTCGCCCTGGTCGGGTTCGGAGACGAGCGGTGAGAGGGCTCGTCAGCCGGCCGCCCGGCCTCCTCTCGCGCGATCTCGCCGCCCTGTCGGCCTTCGGCGCCGTCGCGCTCTCGGGCGTGCTGCCGCTGCCGGTGCTGATCATCTTCCCGATCGTCTTCGTGCTCTCGTTGCTGGGAGTGAGGCCGCTCGCCGGGCGGCGCACCGTGTCGGTGATCGTGCTGTTGGTGATCGGCGTCGGCCTCTTCGCCGCGGTCGCGCTGTCCACCCTCGATCTCGTCATCGCGGCCGTGTCCTTCGCGACGCTGGTGACGTCGCACCGCATGCTCGCCGAACCCACCCCTCAGGCCTCGCGCCAGGTGTTGTTGTCGGGCCTGCTCCTCGTCAGCGGCGGTGCGGCCCTCACGGGTGAGGCGCTCTTCGCGCTGCTCCTGACGACGTTCTTCCTCACGGCGTCCTGGTCGCTCGCCTGGCTCGTGCTCGCGCGCGACGAGGCGGTCCTCGCGGGTGGCGAGCGGCAGGCCGTCTCGCGCCAGCTCGTCGTCGGCAGCCTGACCACGCTGCTCCTCGGCGTCGGGTTCTTCGTCGTCTTCCCGCGGCTGTCGTGGAACCTCGCCAACCGGCGCGGCTCGCCGGGCCTGGGTGGCGTCACCGGCATGTCGGACACGGTGAAGCTCGGCGGAGGCGGCGACATCAAGACGAGCGTTCGGGTGGCGTTTCGCGCAGAGCTCACCCCCAACCCCGGCGTCGACGAGCTGCGGGCGTACTGGGTCGGGCGCCACTTCGACTCCTTCGACGGCTCGGAGTGGACTTCGTCGCAGCGGCCCCTGACGCCCGCCGGCACCGTCGTGCTGCATCGGGCGTCCCGGCGGAGCCTCGGCCAACTGAGCCAGGACATCGAGCTGACGCCCGCCTACGGCAGTCGCACCCTCGTCGCCATCGACACCCCGACGTTCTTCGCGAGGGGGCGCGGCGTGTCGGTGGCGGGCACCCAGCCGATGCCGCTCGTCCACGTGCCGGGCGATCAGGTGTTCGGCGCCAACGAGGCCAACACGACGACCTACATGGCGACCAGCGACGGCGCGGCTGGCGTCGACCAGACGGAGCCGTCGCCTGCGGCGTCCGGTCTCCCTGCTGGACTCGACCCGCGGGTGGCGCCTCTGGCTGACGAGCTGGCCCGGGGCGCGACCACTCCACTGGCCATCGCGCGGCAGCTCGAGCAGGAGCTGAAGCGGCGGTACGACTACACCCTCGATCTGCCGGGCGACGTCGCCGACCCGCTCGCCGACTTCCTGTTCGTTCGCCGCGCCGGCCACTGCGAGGACTTCGCCACCGCGTTGTCCCTCATGCTCCGGCTCAAGGGCATTCCCAGCCGCCTCACGACAGGCTTCTTCGGCGGCGAACGGGCCGGGGCCCGCTACGTCGTGCGCGCAGGCGACGCGCATGCCTGGGCCGAGGCGTACGTCGATGGCGCCTGGGTGCGTCTCGACGCGACCCCTGACCAGGGGCGCGCGGCCTCGGGCGGGAGGTGGGCCGCGCTCGTCGCGCAGAGCTGGGAGCAGCTCGAGGACTGGTGGCGGTCGCGCGTCGTCGACTACTCGTTCCAGGATCAGCTCTCGTTCGTGCGCTCGCTGGCGAGACCTCCCGCGATCGCGCAGACCCAAAGCTCGACGCTGAGCCTGCCCGACGGCAGCGCACCGCGAGCCGTGCTGGTCGCCACCGGCCTCGCGATGCTGGGCGTCGGCGTGTGGCTCGCCAGCCGTCGTCGCCAGGCGTCGCACCCGGCCGCCGACTTCCTCGCCGAGATCGAGCGGCGGCTCGAAGCCAGGGGCCTCGACGTGCGCTCCCAGCCGCTCGAGGAGCTCTCGCACCAGCTCTCCCTCGCGCAGCACCCGCTGTCCCAGCCCCTCGCCCAGGCCTGCCGCCGCTACCTCGAGGCCCGCTTCGCCGGACGGCCCTTGACGCCAGCCGAGCGCTCGACCCTGCTGGCGGGGCTCGAAACGCCACGCCGCTGACCCCGGCGCTTGCTACGCTGCGGCGCCGTGCTGCTGCGCATCCTCGAGGCGGTCCTCCCAGTCCGACGGGGTGAACGGCAGCTCACCGGGGCGCTGTTCCTGCACAGCCTGTTCGCGGTCGGCTCGTTCCTCACGGGGCGCAGCGTGCGCGACGCGCTCTTCCTCGCCCACGGCGACCGCAACCAGCTCGCGTGGATGTACGTGCTCTCGGCCGTGGCGGTGACCGCGACGGGGCTCCTCTACGGCCGCCTCGCGACGAGAGTCCGGCGCGACCTGATGGCGCTCGGCTCGGCCTCGCTCTTCGCGGTGCTGTTCGTCGTGCTCTTCGTGCTCGAGCGCAGCCAACCCTGGTGGATCTACTCGCTCATCTACGTCTACGTGGAGGTGGTGGGGGCGCTGGTGCTCGTCCAGTTCTGGACGCTCGCCAACGAGCTGTTCAACGCCCAGGAAGCGAAGCGCCTCTACGGGCTGATCGGCGCCGGCGGCACCTTCGCCAACATCCTCATCGGCCTGCTCTCGGCGCGCGTCGCGAAGACCTTCGGCACCAGCGCGTTGCTCCTGATGTGTTTCGCGCTGCTCGGCGCGACCGCCCTCGCCAGCTTCTTCGCCGGCCGGCTCGGCCGTCAGCGCATCTTCGCGCGCGCCGCGAGCGGCAAGCCGAGCGCCG
Source organism: Myxococcaceae bacterium (assembly GCA_016793095.1). Lineage (GTDB taxonomy): Bacteria > Myxococcota > Myxococcia > Myxococcales > Myxococcaceae > Xiheimicrobium. The sequence goes on from JAEUJQ010000045.1 coordinate 146,077, forward strand.
CCAAGCGGACCGGCGGCGCCTCGCGCGTGCTCTCGGACGTGCACCTGCGCACGGTCGCGCTGCTCGCGGCGGTCACGTTCTTCACGACGACCCTCGTCGACTTCGAGTTCAAGGTGGTGGCGGCCGACAAGATCGCCGCCGACGAGCTGGCCGCGTACTTCGGCTACTTCAGCGCGGTCGTCGGCGCCCTCGCCCTGGGCCTGCAGCTCTTCGGCACCAGCCGCCTGCTCACGCGCGCCGGCGTCATCGGCTCGCTGGCAGTGCTGCCCCTCTCGCTCACGCTGGGGAACGCCGCCCTCGCCCTCTTCCCGGCGCTGTGGGCCGCCTCGCTCACCAAGGGGGCCGACACCCTGTTCCGCTACTCGGTGAACGACGCGACGACCCAGATCCTCTACCTGCCGGTGCCCTCGCAGGCGCGCGTGGCCGCCAAGGCCTTCGTCGATGGCGTCGTGAAGCCCACGGCCATCGGCCTCGCTGGCGTCACCTTGAAGCTCTGGGGGCTGGTGGTCGGCAAGGATCCGTACCGGCTCGCGTGGGTCTCGCTGGTGCTCGGCGGCGCCTGGCTCGCCGTCGTGGCCAGCCTTCGTCAGCGGTACATCAAGACGCTCCAGGAGAACCTCAAGAACCGCCGGCTCGATCTCGTGGGCGCGCGCGTCAACGTCGTCGACGGCTCCACCAGCGGGGTGCTCGAGCGCGCGCTCGCGAGCCAGGACACCCGCGAGGTGCTCAACGCCCTCGCGCTCTTGCCGCACCTCGAGAAGCTGTCGCTCGACATTCAGGTGGAGCCGCTGCTCGAGCACGCGGACCCCGAGATCCGCGTGAAGGCGCTCGAGTACTACGCCCACCGGCAGACGATGCGCTTCGCCAACTCGGTGTTCCGCCGCTTCGAGGACAAGGACCCGGCGGTGCGCGCCGCGGCGATCGACGCGTTCTGCGCCATCGGCCGCGACAAAGCCGTGCGCAGCGTGCGCGCCTTCCTTCACGATCCTGACCCGCGCATCCGCAGCGCGGCGGTGACGGGCATGATCAGGTACGGCGGGCTCGACGGCGTGCTCGTGGCCGCCGAGGCGCTCAAGGCCCTCATCGACAACCAGGACCCGGTGATGCGCCTGCACGCCGCGAAGGTGCTGGGAGCGATCGGGGTGAAGAACTTCTACCAGCCCGTGCTGCAGTTGATGAGCGATGCGGACGCGCGGGTGCGGCGCTCGGCGGTGACCGCGGCTGGTCACTTGAAGAGCCCTGAGTTCGTGATCCCGCTCATCTACCGCACGCAAAGCCACGAGACCGCGCGCGAGGCCACCGACGCGCTCACCAACTTCGGGCCGGCCATCGTCGCGACGCTCGCCAAGGTGCTGAGCAACCACCTGGAGGATCCCAACATCCGCCGGGCGGTGGCGAAGGTGCTGGGGCGGGTCGGCACCCCCGAAGCGGTCGACGTCATCAGTCAGCACCTCGACGAGCCCGACGAGGAGCTGCGTGGTCGCCTCTACAAGGCCCTCGCCCGCACGGTGAAGGGCCGCCGGCTGGTGCTCAAGGACCTCGCCGCCGTTCGGGCCGCGCTCGATCGCGAGCTGAACCGCGCGTGGAAGGCGCTGCACCTCGCCGAGATCCTCGCGCTGGGGAGTGGACCCGGGGCCTCGACGCCGCGCCAGGGCGAGCAGGCAGCCCGGGCCCTGCTCGGCTCGGCGATCATCGAGAAGGTCGCGCAGATCGAAGGCCGCCTCTTCCTGCTGCTCGCCATCCTCTACCCTGACGCCGACATGGAGCAGATCGCCGCCGGCATTCGCGACGCGCTGGCCGCCGACGCCGCCCGCCGCCGCGGCAACGCAGTCGAGCTGCTCGACAACCTGCTCGATCGTGATCTCAAGGCGCGCTTCCTGCCGCTGCTCGATCAGCTCCCCCGGCCCGAGAAGCTGAAGGTCGTCGCCGAGCGCTACCCGAAGCCGCAGCTCGATCAGAAGGCGGCGTTGCTCGAGCTGACCCGCGACGAAGTGGCGTGGGTGCGCGCCTGCGCGGTGTGGTGCTGCGCAGAGGCCGCGGCCACCTCAGACGTGCGCACCTCGACCCTGGCCGACAGCACGGCCGACGGGAGCGCCATCGTGCGGGAGATCGCGCTGTCCACCCTGCGCGCGGTCGATCTTCATCGTGCTCGAACCGCAGCCGAGGCGCGCGAAGGCGACGACTCGCCGCTGGTCCGCCAGCAGCTCGAGGCGATTCGGCGGGCGGCGAGCACCGCGGCCTGAGGCTCAGGCGCGAAAGGTCGAGACCAGCACCCAGGCGCCGATGGCCACGAAGGCGACGCCGGCGAGCCGCTGCAGCACGAGCGGTGCGACGACCCTGCCCAGCGCCTCACCCACCAGCACCGCGACCGCGCTCGTCGCCACCAGGGCCGCGGCGGATCCGATGAAGACCGACAGCTTCGAAGAAGCCGAGCTGGCGAACGAGAGGGTCGCGAGCTGCGTCTTGTCACCCAGCTCGGCGACGAACACCGAGACGAACGTCGTCGCGATCAGTTTCCAGTCCATGGCCAGAGCCTGGAGCGGATCGTGAGAGGCGTCGAGCACGTCCGACGCCGACGGTGCACTTGGCGGGCCGCGCGCTATGCTCCCCGCGCCGCGCCATGATCTCCACCGTCGAGAAGGTGCTCTTCCTCAAGTCCATCGACCTGTTCTCCCAGATCCCCGGGGAGGACCTGGCGGCGGTCGCGCTGATCTCGAGCGAAGAGCGGCGGGATCAGGGCGACGAGATCTTCGCCGAGGGTGAGTCTGGCGACGCGCTCTACCTGGTGATTGACGGGAAGGTGCGCGTGCACAAGCAGGACCGGGTGATCGCAGAGCTCGGCGAGCGCGAGTGCTTCGGCGAGATGGCGATCCTCGACGCGGCGCCGCGGTCTGCCACCGTGACGGCGCTCGACGACACCTCGCTGCTCAAGATCACCCGCGAGGACTTCCAGGAGATCATGACTGAGAAGCCCGAGATCGCGATGGGCATCATCAAGGTGCTGACGCGGCGGCTGCGCGACGCGATCCGCTGAGCCCGAGGTAGGCCCAGGTCGCACCCCGTCTCGCTGAACAGGCGGAGGAAGGGGCGCGCCAGAAGGCAGGCGCTAGACTGGCGCGAGCATGCCCCTTCCGTCTGCCCGCCCACCCGGCTCGAACCTGCTCTCGAACCCGCCTCCCGAGGCGCCCGCCGATCCGATGTCGGATCCGGCGCTCAAGAAGCAGGTCGAGCTCGCCCGCGGCGTCGCGTACCACCTGCTCAAGGGCATCAAGATGATCGGCATGTACCGCCACAACGAGTCGAAGTACGGCGAGTACCTGCAGAAGGCTCACGCGGCGCTGGCGCAGTTTCACCAGGAGTTCGGCCCGCTGACGCTGAAGGTCGACCTCACCAACTTCCAGCTCCACAAGCAGGACCTCTTCGCGGAAGACAGCCAGCTTCCCTACAAGTTCTTCAAGGACGGGATCCGCCAGCTCATCTTCCGCCAGGGCTTCACCGTCGAGGAGCTCACCACCTTCACGGTCATCGCCCTCTCGGACCCGGATCGCGGCGCGGAAGACCTCAACGCGCAGCTCTGGCGCGCCCAGATGCCGCACTTCGAGTACATCATGGTCGAAGGCTTCCGCATGGACGAGTTCTCCGAGGAGGAGATCCAGGTGGAGGTCGACAAGGTGGTCGACTACCTGCAGCGGCGCCTGCGCACGGCGAGCGAAGACTTCCTGCGGTTCGCCCGCGTCACCGAAGAAGATCTCGAGATGAAGCTGGACAACGTCGAGCAGATGCGCGGCGTCGTCATCACGGGCGTCACCGCAGACGCTGGCTTCAAGGCGCGCGTCCAGAAGGACGTGCACGACGAAGAGAACCAGCGCCTCTTCCCCAAGCTCATCAGCGCCGTCTTCCAGGTCGTCGAGAGCGGCGTCGACGACGCCGAGCTGCTCACCGACATGTTCACCCAGCTGCTCGACGCCATGCTGCTGCAGGAAGACTTCACGATCATCAACCAGGTCGTGCTCAAGCTGAAGGCGATGGAGCAGCGCTCAGGCTCCGACAGCGCGGTCGGGCGGCTGTTGCGCAACTTCCTCGCGCGCATGGGCGAGGAGCAGCGCGTCAACCGCGTGGCCGAGATCATCCGCTTCACGCGCCTGAAGAACCCTCAGGACATCGTGCGCTACCTGTCCAACCTCGGCTCGGACTCGGTGCCGTTGTTGCTCGACGCGCTCGAGGTCGTCGAGCTGCCCGAGAACCGCACGCTGCTCTGCGACGTGCTCATCCCCTTCGCCAAGGATCACCCCGACCCCTTCGTGAACCGGCTGCAGAGCGACAAGCCGCAGATCGTCCGCGACATGATCTACGTGCTCGATCGCTCGAACCACCCCGAGAAGCTCAAGTTCTTCTCGACGGTGCTGCGGTCGAAGAACCTGGCCGTCAAGCTCGAGGTCATGGGCATCATCGCGCGCGGGCGCACGGGCGAGGCCCGCAAGCTGATCGCCGCGATGCTCGAAGACGACAACCAGCCGGTCCGCATCCAGGCGGCGCGCGTGTTGCCGGAGTTCGACCGCGAGAAGGCGTTCCTCGATCTGATGAAGCTCGTGAAGGACCCGAAGTTCGAGAAGCGCTCTCCAGAGGAGCACGAGGCCTTCTACGCGGCCATCGGCTCGACCGGGGTCACCGGCGCGATTCAGTACTTCACGCAGGTGCTGCAGGTGAAGGCCGGCCTCTTCAACAAGGACAAGGTGAAGCAGGACAAGATCCTCGCGGTGGCAGGGCTCGGCGGCGCGTGCAACATCCAGACGGCCAAGCTCCTGCAAGAGGTCATCGAGGACAAGAGCCAGCCACCTGAGGTCGTCAACCACGCGAAGCTCCACCTGGGCCGCGTGCGCAAAGCCCTGTTCGGCAGCGCGGACAAGGAGGGCTGAGTCATGGCCGAGAACCTGCAGATCACCAAGGCGTCGACCGGCGACAGTGAGCTGCTCGACTCCTACGGCCGCGAGCACAGCGAGAAGCTGCAGTCGATGGCGCGCCAGCTCGTCTCGGCGCTCTACATGCTGATCCGCTCGGTCAAGATGTACGACCCGGACAACGCGGTCTTCGACAAGCCGCTCTCTCAGCTGCAGGACACCATCAACGTCATCATCCGCAAGGAGGGCAAGCTCGAGCTCATGGGCGTGAAGCAGTCGTTCTACCTGAACGGCATGCTCGTGAAGGTCGACATGGCCTCGTTGGACAACGTGAAGTTCCTGCTCGAAGAGATGCGCGGCAAGGACGTGGGCGGCTTCACCATGCTGCGCACGACCTCGGTCGCCGAGCTCAAGAACTTCATCTGGATCTTCTCGAAGGAACAGGCCGACATGGCCAACGAGGACGGCACGAGCAGCAAGAAGCTCGTGTCGATGAAGCTCGCGAAGTGGTCGAAGCTGAAGGACAAGCTCGAGAACGAGAAGGACGAGAGCGAAGCCAAGCTCGACCGCAAGAAGTACGCGCTCACCTGCTACGGGCGCGCGATCTTCTTCACGCGCAAGTACATGGAGTCGCTGCGCAACAACAACCCGCTCAACACGTCGAAGTCGCTGCGCATCCTCCAGGACTTCGTCGACATCTCGATGGATCACCGCACGCACTTCCTGGGGCTCACCACCACGAGGACCGACAGCGAGTACCTCGCGTACCACCAGGTGAACACGTGCCTGATGGCGATCGTGTTCGGCAACGAGCTGGGCCTGACCAAGCCACAGCTGCGCGACCTGGGCTACATCGCGCTCTTCCACGATGCCGGCATGGGGACGGTGCCCGACAACCTGCTCAACAAGCGGGGGGCCCTGACCCCAGACGAGAAGGCCATCATCGCGCGCGCGCCGCTCGTCTCGGTTCGAAACATCCTTCGCGAGAAGTCGATCAACCGCTCGACGCTGCTCCGCCTCGTCACCACCTTCGAGCACAAGGTCGAGTTCGGCACCGCGGTGCGAGACGGCCAGGGCAACATTCAGATGATCATCCCCAAGGCCAACCTCGGCCTGTACGCGAAGATCATCTCGATCTGCGCGACCTACGACGCGCTCACGTCGAAGCGCGCGTTCCGCGACGCGTACGGCCCTGAGGTCGCGCTGATGCTGATGTGGACCGAGATGCGCAACAAGTTCGACCCCGATCTGCTGCGCATCTACATGCGGGTGATGGCGATCCAGCCGATCAAGGTCCTCACGAAGCGGCAGCAGTCGCTCTCGATCGGCTTGATCTGAGGTCGAGCGCGGTCAGCGACGAGGTCGGCGCAGCGCGGCCAGCGCCTCCTCGAGATCGTCGGGCAGCGGCGACGTCACCGAGACCCTCTTCTTCTTCGACGGGTGAGGGAACGAGAGCTGGTGGGCGTGCAGCGCGAGCCGTGGCGCTGCGGTGAGCTTCGACGAGGTTCTGGAGCCGTACAGCACGTCGGCGAGCAGCGGGAACCCAGCCTCGGAGAAGTGAACGCGGATCTGGTGGGTCCGCCCCGTCTCGAGCCGCACCTCGACGAGCGCCGCGTCTGCGAGGCGTTCGATCACCCGGTAGTGCGTCACCGCGCGCCGGCCCCGGCTGATCCGCGTGGTGAAGCGCTGGCGGTGGACGGGGTGACGGCCGTGCAGGGTGTCGAAGGTGCCCGCATCGGGCGGACGACCGGCCACGATCGCGAGGTAGATCTTCTCGACGGTGCGGCTGGCGAAGGCTTCCTGGAGCGTGACGAGGGCGCGCTCGTGCTTCGCGATCACCATCACGCCCGAGGTGTCCTTGTCGAGACGGTGCACGATGCCGGGCCGCAGCTCTCCGCCAACCCCGCCGAGATCTTCGACGTGATGGAGCAGCGCGTTCACGAGCGTGCCGGTCTGGTGGCCGGCGCCAGGGTGCACGACCATGCCTGCGGACTTGTCCACCACGAGCACGTCGCGGTCTTCGAAGAGCACCGTGAGCGGCAGCGCCTCGGCGGCAGGCGTCGCGGCGACGGGCTGGGGGATCTCGAGCACGATCTGCTCCGTGCCGAGGACGCGGTGCGATGACCGAACGGGTTTGCCGGCGACCGAGACGTGGCCATCGTCGATCAGCGCCTGAATGCGAGACCGGCTGAGCTCGGGCAGTCGGCGCGCAAGGAAGCGATCGTAGCGCTCACCGCGGTCAGCCTCGGTCGCCTCGATCAGCGTCCGCGTCACCAGATCTTCGACTTCACGTGCCCCTTGGGCTTGATGACGACGTCGACGATCGCCCGGTCGAAGAAGTTCGTGCGCGTGAAGATCTCGGAGCTGACACGGGTCTTGAACAGCTCCCGCCCCTCTTCGATCTCGTCCTTCAGAACGTCGAACAGCGTGTCCTGCTCGATGCCCTGGACGATCTTCGCCTCGTTGTAGAGGGAGATGTCCGAGGCGATCGCCCGGGCCAGCCGCATCGCCTTCATCCGTTCTTCGTCAGTCATGGGCCGATCTTTCTGGCGGATTCCCGCCCGGGTCAACCTTTCGCCTTCGCCTGGTGTGCCTCGACGAAGGTCAAGTAGCTCTTCGACACGCGCAGACCGTCGAGTCCCAGCTCGCGCGCCACGCTCATCAGCATGCCGCGCAGGTACACCATCGCCGGGAGCTGGTCGTAGCGATCCCCCTCGAGGTTCTCGAGGTGCCGGACACCGATTCGGGTGCGCTCCGAGAGCTGGAGCAGCGACACCCCTCGCGCCATCCGCACCTGGCGCAGGAGATCGCCGTTGAACTCGACGCCCGCGGGAACCTCATAGGGTCGCGGCCGCTCGGGAGGGCGGTACTCCCGCGGGGTGAAGGGACGCGCAGGGACGATGGCTGACTCGCCGTCGAGCGCCTCGGACGGCCCATCCAGGGGCAGAGAGGGCCGCTCCCCGACCCGCGCCTTCTCGTCGATGGGCGAGTCCTCCCCGACGGGCGCCTTCTCTCCGACGGGCGCCTTCTCTCCGACGGGCGCCTTCTCTCCGACGGACGCCTTCTCTCCGACCGACGCCTTCTCTCCGACGGACGCCTTCTCTCCGACGGACGCCTTCTCTTCGGCGGACGCCTTCTCTTCGGCGGACGCCTTCTCCTCTTCGGCGGACGCCTTCTCTTCGGCGGACGCCTTCTCTTCGGCGGACGCCTTCTCTTCGGCGGACGCCTTCTCTTCGACGGACGCTTTCTCTTCGACCGACGCCTTCTCTTCGACCGACGCCTTCGCCTCGACCGACGCCTTCCCTTCGACCGACGCCTTCTCTTCGACCGAGGCCTTCTCTTCGGCGGACGCCGTCTCTTCGGCGGACGCCTTCTCTTCGACCGACGCCTTCTCTTCGACCGACGCCTTCGCCTCGACCGACGCCTTCTCTTCGACCGACGCCTTCTCTTCGACCGACCCCTTCTCTTCGGCGGACGCCTTCTCTTCGACGGACGCCTTCTCTTCGACGGACGCCTTCTCTTCGGCGGACGCCTTCTTCTCCTCGACGGACGCCTTCTTCTCCTCGACGGACGCCTTCTCTTTGACGGGCGCCTTCGCCTCGACCGACGCCTTCTCTTCGGCGGACGCCTTCTTCTCCTCGACGGACGCCTTCTCTTTGACGGGCGCCTTCGCCTCGACCGATGCCTTCTCTTCGACAGAGGCCTTCTCTTCGACAGACGCCTTCTCTTCGACAGACGCCTTCTCTTCGACAGACGCCTTCTCTTCGACAGACGCCTTCTCTTCGACAGACGCCTTCTCTTCGACCGACCCCTTCTCTCCGACGGGCGCGTTCTCCTCGACGGACCCCTTCGCCTCGACCGACCCCTTCTCTCCGACGAGCGCGTTCTCCTCGACGGACCCCTTCGTCTCGACCGACGCCTTCTCTTCGACAGACGCCTTCTCTTCGACCGACCCCTTCTCTCCGACGGGCGCGTTCTCCTCGACGGACCCCTTCGTCTCGACCGACGCCTTCTCTTCGACAGACGCCTTCTCTCCGACCGACGCCTTCTCTCCGACCGACGCCTTCTCTCCGACCGACGCCTTCTCTTCGATCGCCTCGATCGGCTTCCGCTCTGCTGGCCGCGCCTGTCTGACCGTGCCTGACTGATCCGCGACGATCATCGTCGCGTTCGCGGCGCGCGCATCAGGCGGTGCGGAGCCCTCCTCGGTTCGCAGGGGCTTCGCCTCGGCCGCAACGGACTCCGCACGCGAAGGTCGCGGCGCGCTGGTCTGGGCGACCGGGGAACCAGTGGTGACGGTGTAGCTGTAGACCGCAGCCGCAGGGGACGCTGAAGCGGTCGTCACGAACGCCCACGAGCCTGCCCACGACGTCGGAGCCGCCGCCGGCGCGCTGTTGGGGGCTGGCGCCTTCCTGGGCAGCTCACGTGGCGGCAGCCCGATGGAGACGTCATACGAGGCGCGCCGCTGCTCATCGAGCAGCGTGTCCACGGCCTCCTTGAGTCGTGCCCGAAGCGCACGGGCCCGCGTCTCGTCGATCAACCCGTAGAGCGCGACCTGATCCTCGGCATACAGCCGCAAGAGCCGCTCGTAGGCCGAGCGGATGTCACCGTCGGAAGCGCCGACCGACACCTCCAGCAGCTCATAGAAGGTCTGGGCCTGGAACGACTTCACCGCTCCAATGCAATCAGGTTTTCGGCCACTCGCAACAAGCCCGTGGCGGCCGGGCTCTGCGGGAACGCGCGCATGAGTGATTGCCGCGCCCGAACCGCTTGCCAGACGGCATCGTCGTGGGCGACCGCGCCGAGGTACCCCAGCTCGAGCCCGAAGAACTTCTTCCAGGCGCTCACTACCGTCGGGCCGATGTCGTGGTCACCGCGCGTGCGCGCCTGGTTGACCAGCACCCAGGGTGAGAAGCCTGCCAGGGCGTGCTCGAGCCTCGCCGCCGCCTCGACGTTCGTCTTGCGAAGCTCCACGACCACGTCCATCGGCGTCATGGCTGCGTGGCCGTCGCGGGGAGCGAGGGCGCGAGCGACCAGGGACGCAAAGTCGTCGTCCGGCGCGAGCGTCTGCAGGCGGCGAAAGAAGGCGGCCTTGATGAACCGGTACGCGTTCTCGATCGAGGTCGGCTCGGGCAACATCACCACCAGGCCCGTGTCCGCGATCAGGAAGAAGTCGAGCACGTTGAAGCTGGTCCCGGCGCCGAGGTCGAGCAGCACGTAGTCCACGTCGAGCGTCTTCAGGTGCCGCAGGAGCTTCGCCTTCTGCGAGTGCTTCGGGTTCGCCGCGTCCAGATCGTCCATCGCGCCCGAGATCAGCTCGAGCCGATCGATGCCCGTCGCCACCACGACGTCTTCGAGGCGCGCGGCGCGCTTCTCGACGAAGTCAGAGAGGGTCACCCGAGGCTGGGGCACGCCGAGGCAGGTGTGCAGGTTGGCCCCGCCGAGATCCGCGTCGACGAGCACGACCTTCGAGCCGCGCTCGGCCAGCGCGATCCCGAGGTTCGCTGACACCAGCGACTTGCCGATGCCGCCCTTCCCGCCCCCGATCGCGACCACGCGTCGCGCACGGCCCCGCCGCGCGGCTGTTCGCTTGCCACCGGGGAACTCGATGATCGCGCCCTGATCGAGGGCTTCGCTCTCTGCCATGGGCTCCGACTCAGTCGTCCTTCAGCTCGACGTTCCAATACGACGCGTCGGCCACGTTGAGGAAGGGCAACCATTCACGGTACGTCTGGGGCTTCGCCGCGTTGCGGAAGAGGGGGGTCCACTTCGGGCGCACCGGCTCTCGCAGCAGCGAAATCCCGGCCTGCGCGGGCGTTCGGCCGCCCTTCCTCAGGTTGCACGTGATGCACGAGCAGACGACGTTCTCCCAGCAGGTACGCCCCCCCTGCGAGCGCGGCACGACGTGATCCAGGTTGAGGTCGGCGCGCCGGAGCTGTCGGCCGCAGTACTGGCAGGTGTCGTTGTCGCGCGCGTAGATGTTGATGCGGCTGAAGCGCACCCTCGTTCGCGGCAGCTTCTCGAACGCCGTCAGCACCAGCACCCGCGGCACCCGGATCGTGCGGTTCACCGAGTGGATCCGATCGTGATCGGCCGCTGCGGCCAGCTGCTGCCAATCGGCGAAGTCGTACTGGCGGTACTGCTCATCGAGCGCCCGCGCGACGCCCTGGTACAAGAGCGAGATGGCGCGCTTCACGCTCGTCACGTGAATCGGCTGGAAGTTGCGGTTCAGGACGAGGACTGCGGTGTTCAGCATGGGTCGCCTCGAATGACGTCGGCGACCCGGGTCGCGACGGCGTGGCAATCGGCCTCGGTGAGACAGCGGACGTCGAACCACAGCTCGTCGTCGCAGATGCGCGCGACGACGGCGGGATCTCCAGCTCGCAGGGCGTCGTGCAGGGCGACCGCCGGGCCCTTCACGGCGACGGCAAACGAAGGGGGCGAGGCCAACGGCATCGAGCCTCCGCCGACCCTCGAGGTCGTCGCGACCACCCGGCTCGTCACGTTGCCGGCGGCGAGCGCGCGAGCCAGGCGCTGGGCCCTCGCCTCGAGCTCGGGGAGCGGAGTGCTGAGCAGCGCCCGCGCGGGGATCTCGAAGTCAGCTCCGTCGCGGTAGTGCTCGAGCGTCGCCTCGAGGGCAGCGACGGTGAGCTTGTCGATGCGCAGCGCCCGGTTGAGCGGGTGCTTCGCGAGGAGCGCGATGAGAGCGCGGCGCCCCACGACGATGCCGGCCTGCGGTCCGCCCAGCAGCTTGTCGCCCGAGAAGGCCACCACGTCGGCCCCGGCGTCGATGACCGAGCGCACCGTCGGCTCCGAGGTCAGCCCTTCGCCGTGCAGCGGCACGAGCGCTCCGCTGCCGAGATCCTCGAACAGCGGCACGCCCTTCGCCCGCCCCAGTGACGCCAGCTCGGCCGTCGTCGCCTCCTCGGTGAAGCCCACCACCGCGAAGTTCGAGCGGTGCACCTTGAGCAGGAGGCCGGTCTCTGGCGACAGCGCGGCCTCGTAGTCGGCCACGCGGGTGCGATTGGTCGTGCCCACCTCGACCAGCTGGCAGCCAGACTGGCGCATCACGTCGGGCACGCGGAACCCTCCGCCGATCTCCACCAGCTCGCCCCGCGAGACGATCACGGCCCTGCCCTGCGCCAGGGCTCCCAGCGTCAGCAGCGTCGCAGCCGCGCAGTTGTTCACGACCAGCGCGTCCTCGGCGCCAGTCAGCGCGCACAGCAGCTCGACGACGTGCGCGTAGCGGCTGCCGCGCTCGCCCTCGTCGAGATCGAGCTCGAGGTTGCAGTAGCCCCGCGCGATGGAGGCGATGCGCTCGACGGCCCGAGACGACAACGGCGCCCGTCCCAGGTTCGTGTGGAGCACCACCCCGGTCGCGTTGAGCACCGGGCGCAGGTGGGGGCGGGTCAGCACCTCGATCTGCCGTGACACCAGCACCGGATCGAAGGCGAGCTCGGCGCCCGCCAGGATCTGCTCCCTCACCGCGCCCACGGCCCGGCGGCACGCCTCGACCAGCAGCGGGCGCGCGACAGTCCTCCCCAGCGCAGCGATCTGTTCGTGCACCAGCAGCTCGTCGATCGAGGGCAGCGCCCGGAGTAACGCCTGCCGACGGCCGGTCTCGGTGGGAGTCGCACCCATGTCGGTGCCACCATCGTACCCTGAAACAGCTCCAGCGCCGATCGAACGGCCCCTCTGGAAGGTGACTCCCAGAGGGGACCAGCTCGATCGACGCGGAACCCACGAGAACCGGCGTCTACGCCGTCTGACGGGGGCGCCAGGGCCCTGTGAAGCGTGGACCAGCACCCAGCGGCTCCTCGCGGAGCCTCTCTGTCTACCCGTTCAGGCGGTGCAGTCGGCCCGCACCGGCCCTCATGTCGTCAGCACTTGAACCACGGAGCCCGGCTCAATCTTCCTCGAGGCTGCCGTGCCAGTAGGTCAGGTCGCGCAGCCACGTCTGCCACGAGGCGGGCATGCCCTTGTGGAAGGCGAAGGTGAGACGGAGCGTGTCCGGCAGCTTCGCCGGCTTCACCGGCCGCACCTTCAGCGGCATGCCTGCCTGCTCCGGCGTCCTGCCACCCTTCTTCTGGTTGCAGGGCACGCAGGCGATCACGATGTTCTCCCAGTTCGTCGCGCCGCCGCGCGAGCGGGGCGTCACGTGATCGTAGGTCGCGTCGGCCCGGAGGACCGGCCGCTGGCAGTACTGGCAACGGCCGTGGTCACGCGCGTACACGTTCTCGCGGCTGAACCGGATGACCGGCTTGCGGCGCGCGAGCAGGCGCAGGAAGCGAACCACGGACGGGACCTTGAACTCGAAGCTCACGCTGCGAATCGTCTGGTCCTCGTACGCCTCGACGAGCTCGACCTTGCCGAGGAACAGCAGCGTGATGGCGCGCTGCCAGGGAATGCGGGCGACCGGCTGGTACGAGCGGTTCAGAACGAGAGTCTCCATGGCTTGCCTCCTTTCGCGGACCCACGCTGCGGGGCCGATGCGCGAATGGACGGCGGCGCTCACGATTCCTGAACGAAGCCGAACGCCTACACCTTCTTGTCCGCCTTCGCTGGCTTCGGGGCCGGGGGCTGACCAACCGTGCGGGCGACGTCGTCGGGCGAGTACAGCAGCTTGTAGGTGTTGTAGCTGCGCAGCACCCGCTTCACGTAGTTGCGGGTCTCCTGGATGGGGATCTGCTCGACCCAGGCCGGCAGATCGTCGATCGGCAGCTCGCGTCGCCAGCGCGCGACCGCGTTCGGCCCCGCGTTGTAGCTCGCGACGGCGAACGGCTTGACGCCCTCGAAGCGGATCATCAGGTCCGACAGGTACCGCGCGCCGAGGCGGATGTTGAGGTCAGGCTCGAGCAGCGCCGCGGTGCTGGGCCGAGGCAGCTTGAGCTGGGCAGCGACCTGGGCAGCGGTCGCCGGCATCAACTGGCATAGCCCCAGCGCGCCGGCCCAGGACAGCGCCTTCGGATCGAGCGCGCTCTCTTCGCGCATCAGCGCCTGGAGCAGATCTGGATCGAGCTCGTCGGCCTCGGCGCTCGAGGCCTCGATGGGCTCGCGAAACGCCTTCGGGTACGCGATCTCCCAGACGAGCCGCGTCTTGCGCGTGATCGGGCCTGAGAGATCCTTCCGGAGCCAGAGCCTCGCCATGCCGTGCGCCGGCCGCTCCTCGCCGGCCATGGCCAGCATGACGACCAGCAACCGGTGGGACTCTGGCGGCAGCGCGGCGCGATCGATGCCGAGGATCTCCATCGGCACCAGCTCGCCGAACCCCAGGCGCAGCAGCTCGACAGCCGCGCGGAACTGCAGATCGGCCGCCATCGCGGTCACCGGCAACGGGAAGACGTCATCGATCCGGGTGGCCGCCGCGACCGACCTCTGCAGCGCCTTCGCCTTCGAGGGCGACAGGGCCTCAGCGCGCTCCCGGGAGAGCAGCCCGTAGAAGGTGGCCGGGTGTGCTGCGGCATTGGCGGCCAGCGCCTGAAACGCGCCCGTTCGATCTCCCGACTCTTCCAGGAGCCGCGCCCGCCAGTACTGCGCCCGCTCGAGATCGTGGGAGTCGTCGAGCCCGCTGAAGCGCTCCACGATCTCGTCGAGCACCGCGACGGCGCCGTCGCGATCGCCGGCTGACTTGCGCAACCAGAACAGCCGGAACAGCCCGTCTGCGCCCATGTCCGAGACCGGGAAACGATCGGCCAGCTCGGCGAGGCGGTCAGCGGCGCCCTCGAGATCGCCGGAGCGCTGCCGGGCTTCCGCGGCGAAGAACAGGGCGTCGTCCGCGAGGGGGTGATCCGGGTAGTCGAGCGCGAGGGCTTCCCAGGTCCCGATCGCGAGCGCAGGCGCGGTGATCGTCTGGCTGAACCCCAGCGTGTAGAGCGCCTTCACGCGCAGGTCGTCGTCCTGGAGGCACTTCTTCACGATGGGGGCGAGCAGCGCGACGGCCTTCACGTGCTGCCGCAGCTTCCGCTGCGCCTTGCCAGCGACGAAGTGCGCGCGGCAGGCGACCGGCTCCGGCAGCTCGAGCGTCTCGAGCATCGGCTCGACGAGCGCGAGGCCCTGAGCGTTCCGGTGCGCGTCCACCAGCTGGTCGGCGCGGGTGATGGTCACCTCGACGGGCAGCTTCTCGACCTCGGTCAGCCGCCGCTCGCTCTTGAGGGCCTGCGCGGAGAGCGGGTGCTTCGACCACAGCGCCGCCAGGGCGCGCTGCTCGCCCTTCGCGTCCCCGCGCGCCAGGTGCAGATCGGCCAACGCCAGGAGCGCCTCGGCGCCGACGTCGCGGCCCCAGGGTGGCGCGGGGCGCTCGCCCAGGCTGGCGAGCAGCTCGATCGCCGCGGGCCACTTCCCCACCCGCCTGAGAGAGCGCGCGCGGCCGAGCTGCCCATCGACCCACAGGCGTGAGCGCGGGTTCACCCGCTCGAAGACCCGTGCGGCGCTCTCGAAGTCCTCGAGGCCCTCGAACGACCACCCCGCGTGCACCAGACACCGGTCGGCGAGGGCGTCGTACGTCTGGGCGAGCGCTTCGAACTCGGGGCCGGCGAACGCGAAGTCGCGCGCGCGGAACGCCGCCAGCGCGCGGAGGAAGCGCACCGGGTTCGTGTCGTTGACCGGGTCGAGCTTCTCGCGTGCGCGCGTGTACGCCCCCTGGGCGAACGCCTGCCGGGCCTCGCGGAGCTTCCCCTCGAGGAAGTACGGCGAGAGGTCGGCGCGCTCCATCAGCACCTCGGCCGGTGCGCCCGCGTCCACCACCGCGGCGCTCGCGGCGACCTCCGAGGGGAAGGCCGGGTTCTGCAGCAGCTCGACGGCTCGCGGTGGAGGCTCTGCGATCACCTCGGCGTTGAAGGGGTCGTCGTCGGTCCCCCGCTCCGCGCTCGCGACCGACCCCACCCCCACCACCAGACTGACCAGCCACCCGGGACGCACGCGGGCATCGTACACGGGCTACACTGCGCCTTCGACTTCATGGACATCAGGACTCAGAGCGCGCTGCTCGCTGGCATCATCGGCCTGGCGCTTGGCATCTCGATGCTGCTGCGGCAGCAGCGGGCGCGCGTGGTGACGCTGTTCGGCGTCTTCGCGCTGTCGGTCGGCGCCTTCCACTTCGCGCGCTTCCTCGAGGGGCTCTTCCCCGTCGTCGACGACACGCCGTCGATGGTCGCGCGCGTGATGCTGGGCCTCACCATCGTCGCCGGAGCCCTCGTCCCCTCGACCGCCCTCTCGTTCTTCCTCGAGTTCCTCAACTTCAGCCCCCGCGCGGCGCGGTACGGGCGGCGGACCTCGTTCTTCTCGTTGCTGCTCGGCCTGGCCGTCGGCGCCACGCCCCTCGTCGATCAGCTCTGGGCGCGCGTCGCCGTGAGCGCCTGGGTGCTGCTGGCCCTGACGTTCTCGGTGTCGCTGCTGCTGTCGCGCATGCAGGCGAGCGAGTCACGCATCGACCGGCTCCGGCTGACGTACCTCGCGATCGGCGCCGCCGCGTCGATCCTCTTCTCGGGCCTCGACTTCCTCGCGCGCTTCGACATCCCCTTCCCCACGCTCGGGCCGATCATCTCGACGCTCTACCTGTTCTTCCTGAGCCAGACCCTGCTGCGCCTGCGCCTCATGGATCTGCACGAGCTGCTCGGGAAGATCGTGGCTCAGACGATCCTGGCTGCGATCCTCGCGCTGGTCTTCATCGTGCTCACCGTCTGGGTGCAGAAGGACAACACCAGCCTCTATCTCTTCAACACCACCGTCGCCGCGTTCGTGATGCTGATCCTCCTCGAGCCCTTGTCCACCTGGGTGGGCGAGCGGGTGGTCGCGCTCTTCTTCCGGCAGCGCTTTGCCTTCCTTGAGTCCGTTCGGCAGGTGCTGCGGCGAACGGCGAACGTGATCGACGGCCCGCAGCTCGCCGCGATGCTGCTCGACGGCCTCAACGAGACCCGCCGGGTCACCCACGCGTCGATCTACCTCCTCGCCGAGGATCGGCCGGGTTTCCGGCTGCTCGACTCCCGGGGCCCGCAGCCAGCCCTCTTCCTCGACGCCGGGACCGCGCGGGCGCTCGTCAGCCGCACCGAGCGGGCACAGCTCCTCGAGACGGTGAACCGTCGCTCCGCCGAGCTCCGAGCCCAGCCGCTCGAGGCGCGAAAGGCGCGTGAAGAGGTGAAGCGCCTCAACGACGTGCGCTCGGCCATGGAGCAGATGCGCGCTGGCATCACCGTGCCGCTCATGGGGAACGATCGCGTGCTCGGGTTCCTGAACCTGTGGGACGAGCGCGTGCCCGAGGCCTTCGCGTCGGACGAGATCGCCCTCATCCTCGAGCTGGCCGATCGGTTCGCGACCGTCGTCGAGAACTCGAAGCTGTACGATCGCATGCGCGAGCGCGATCGCCTCGCGGCGCTCGGCGAGATGGCCGCTGGCCTCGCCCACGAGATCCGCAACCCGCTGGGCGCGATCAAGGGCGCGGCGCAGTGTCTCGACCCGAAGATGGTGCCGACCGACGATCGCGAGTTCATCGAGGTGATCGTCGAAGAGGTGAACCGCCTCAACGGCGTGGTGACGGCCTTCCTCGACTACGCGCGGCCGATGAAGCAGAGCTTCGGACCGACCGACGTGAACGAGGCGATCACCCGCACCCTGCGCCTCATCCAGAACGATCTGCCGAAGTCCGTGACGCTTCGCGAAGATCTCGCGCCCGAGCTGCCGAGAGTGGACGGAGACGCCGAGCAGCTCAAGCAGGTGCTGATCAACCTCGTGCAGAACGCCGCCCAGGCCCTCGGCGACCGGCCCGGCGAGATCGTGCTCAAGACGTTCAAGCCGGAGCGGCTCGGCGACTTCAGGCAGCCCGACCAGGTCGAGGTCCACGTCTCTGACAACGGGCCAGGCATTCCCGCCGATCAGCAGCTCAACATCTTCGTGCCCTTCTTCACCACCAAGCAGAAGGGCACCGGCCTCGGGCTCGCGATCTGTCAGCGGATCGTGAAGAGCCATGGCGGCTCCATCGCGCTCCAGAGCAGGCCGGGCGAAGGCACCACCTTCATGATTCGGCTCCCGGCGCTCGCCACCGAGCAGCCAGCGCCCGAGACGCCGTTGCCCGAGTCGGGCACGCCCATGCCCGACACGATCGCCCCGCCCGAGGTGGTGCGGGTCGACCAGAAGCTGAGCAGACGTGAGCGGAAGAAGAAGCAGCGCGCGTGAAGTTCACCAGGAGGTGATCAGCAACGACTTGCGGCGCAGCACCAGCTCGACGGGCCGCCCCTCCCGCTCGAACCCGATGCGCACCGGCGTGCCGGCCGGTCCACGAATGCGGCCCACCACGTTCTGCAGATCGGCGCCGGCTGGTGCGCCCTCGATGCTGACGATCACGTCACCTGCCCGCACGCCTGCGCGCTCCGCGGGGCTCCCCTCGTTCACCACCTGCACGACCACGCGGTTGTTCTCGGGCCTCAGCGTCATGCCGACGCCCTCGAACCGCGGCGCCTCGTCCTGGAAGGGCTTGTTCGGGGAAGGCTGCAGCTCGACGGTCAGGTTGGCGGCGTCAGGCCTCGACGGCAGGTAGAAGCCCTGCGGCTCGTAGCCCTCGCGTCCGACCAGCAGCTGAACCTGCTTCGGCTGAGGGGGCAGCGTGAACTCGCCGCGCGCGTCGGTGGTGACGCTCACCTTGCCCATCGCTGACTCGGCGCGAACCCGCGCGTTCTGCAGTGGCAGTCTGGAGAGCCGATCGAGCACCCGACCCCGCACCGGGTCCGTCGCCGTCAGCGTCAGGGTGAGATCGACGGGCGCCCCTGCGACCGTCACCAGCTTGCCTCCAGTCCGGCCACGTCCGCTGACCTCGGCGAGCACCAGCCACCGGCCTCTCGGCAGATCGATCTGGAACACGCCGTCTGGCGCCATCAGCACGTACTTGCGGACCGCGCCGGTCTCATCGCTGCGGGCGAGCACGACCGCATCGGCCACAGCCGCGCCGCTCTCATCCACGACACGCACGAGCACCGAGCCCCGCTCGAGGCGCAGGATCACCGTGTCGCCGGGCTTCGCAGTGGCGGTCGCGGCGCCGGCCGGCCCTTCAGCGTCGAGCAGCACCTGCGCCGCCGGAACTCCCTCGAAGCGGAACGTGCCGTCGGCGGCGGTGATCGCCTCGGAGGACGGGCCCGACCAGTCCCCGCTCCGCCACCGCACCCTCACGCCCTCGGAGGCCGGCTCGACGCGCCCGGCCAGCACCTGGCCCGAGGTGAGCTCGATGGTCCAGCGCTGGCCGTCGTCCCTGTGATCGAAGGGGCCCGCGATGGTGCTGAACGCGCCCAGCCGAACCTGGACGAGGTAGCGCCCGACGGGCACCGCGCTGAAGGCGAAGCGCCCGTCGAGGAACGCGCCGACGGTGCTGACCGGATCCTCGGTGAACGCGTTCACCAGCGTGAGGCTCGCGCCGCCGAGGGGGGCGCCGTCACGGCGAACGACCCCCGAGATCCCGCCGAGATCGCCCAGCTCCACCACCACCCCTCTCTGAAGATCACCGACGGCGAGGCGCACCTCGGGGCCGGGGAACGTCACGCCAGCGGGCGTCACCACGACGACGCGGCGCAGCCCCTCGCTGCACTCGAGGCGAAACTCGCCCTTCGCGTTGGTCAGGCTGATGGGGCTGCGCTCGCCGCGCCGGAGGCCCTCGGTCAGCTCGGCCCACACCGACACGCCTGGCCGCGGCGTGCCCTGCTCGAGCACCTGCCCCTCGATGACGGACACCGGCGAGAGCGACAGATCGAGCCTGCCGCCAGCGCGCGCGAGCTCGAGCGAGACCCACTCCGTTCGCGGGAGGAAGCCCTTCGCCATCACGTCGAGCCAGATCTGGCTCTTGGGCGCCGGCAGCTGGAAGGCGCCCTGATCGTTCGTCTGCGTCGTGCCGCCTGACCAGGACACGATCGCGCGGGGGATCGGCGCCCGGGTGACCGTGTCGCGCACCACGCCATCGACCGTGACGGTCGGCTTCAGCTCGAGCACGATCCCGTCGATGGTCTTCCCGGGCTCGACGATGAAGGGCCCGAGCACGTCCGAGGCCATCGCGCCCGTCGAGGCCGCGACGAAGACCGGCTCGGGTGGGAGCCCGTCGATGCGAAAGGCGCCATCGTCGAGGCTGTCGACCGCGAGCGGTGTGCTGGCCTTCACGAGGACCCGGGCCCGCGCGACGCCTTTCCCGTCGAGGCGCACCAGCCCGCTGAGGGCCCCGGGCCGCTGAGCCGGTTCGTCGGCACGCCGGGTCGTGCTCCGTTCTCCCGGCTCGTCCTCCTGCGCGCGCTGAGGATCCGGGGCGGTGGAGGCGGGGCTCGAGAGGACGAGCGCAGCGATCCCACAGAGCAGCCCTGCGGTGACGATCAAGAGAAGGAGCCGCCGCGACACAGGGCCCTTCTACTTCTTTCCGCCTCCGGTTTTCCCGTTCCCGCCCACCTCTTCGTCGAGGAGGACGATCTCCTCGGCTTCACCGTTGTCATCAGCCACGTCGAGCTCGAAGACCTCGGGGTCGACGGGGGACGTTGGTGGCGGCGGCGAGCTGGGTGGGGGCTTGGGCGGCGCGGTCTGTTTCAGGAGGGCCGCGAGGTCGGGCACCGGGTTGACTGCGGTGATCGGCTCGACGTCCAGCTCGAAGCCTTCGGTGTCCTTGACGGGCGCTCCGAAGCGCGGCGGGGGCGGCGGGGGCGGCGCTCTCCTCGCCTCCTCGAGGTCGCGGCGCGCCTGCTCGAGCAGCTTGCGCGTGAGCTCGAGGTCGGTCTCGAGGCGGAGCACCCGTTCCTTCGCCTGGTCCTGCTCCTTCACCCGGCGCTCGAGGCCGTCCACGAGCTCCGCGAGGCGCTGTCGCTCGGACTCGATCAGCTCGTTCTCTGCCGTCAGCTCGGCGACCTGTTCGCGGAGATCGGGGCTGCCGCCCTGCTTCGCCTGTTCGAGCGCCTCGGTGAGGCTGGTGAGCTCGTGCTGGAGATCGCCGTACTTGACGCGCAGGGCGAGGAGCAGCTCCTCGGCTTGCCGACGAGCCCCGACGGCCGCGTCCACGTCCGACTTCGCGCTCACGCGAGCGAGCTCGAGCTCGGCCTCGAGCTCAGGGAGGCGGCGCCGCAGGGCCTCGATCTCCGAGTCGGACCGGGGGGCCGCGCGCTCGGCCTCGGCGAGCCGCTTCTCGAGCACGTTCGCCTTGAGCCGCAGCTCGGTGATGGTGGTGTCGAGGGCAGGCCGCTCGTCCTGATACTGCGACAACGACTCGGCGAGCTGCGCAGCGCGGGTCTCGGCCTCGAGCACCTGCTGCTGGAGCGCTCCCGCGCGCGCGTCGAGCTCCATCGAGGAAGTCTCGAGCGTCGAGGCCCTGGCGCGGGCTTCGACGAGCTCGGCCTCCATCGCTGCCGAAGACGACCCGAGCTGCGCGCGACCCTCCTCGGCGAGCGCGAGGCGCTGCTCGAGCTCGGCGCGGGTCGCCTCGAGCTGCGGCAGCCGCTCCCTGAGCGCCTCGAGCTCGGGTTGGGCGCCCTGGAGCGTCCGAACCAGCCCCTCGAGCTCAGGCACCCGCTGCCGCAGGCGCTCGACCTCGGCCTCGAGCTGGGTGCGCGCCTCGGCGATGGCGCGGCTCTCTCCACCGGCCTGGGCGAGCGAGGTGCGCAGCTGATCGAGCTCGACGCGGGCACGATCGAGCTCTCCCTGGAGCGCGTGTTTCCCGGCCTGATGACCGCGCGCCTCGGAGTGCGCCTTGTCCACCTCCGCCTGCACCTTCGCGAGGTCGGCGAGCACCGAGTCGAGCTTCGCCTGCAGGTCGCTGCGCTCCTTCGAGGCGGCCTCGCGCGCGCTCTCGACGTCCTTCTTCAGCTCGTCGCGTTGGCGCTCGAGCTCATTGGACTTGCCCTCAGCAGCGCCAGCGCGCTGCAGCAGCTCGTCTTCGCGGGCCGCGAGGGCCTTCGCGGCCTCCACCGATCGCTGTTCGAGGTTGGCACGGTAGGCGGCGGCCTGTTGCTCGAGCGCGCGCTCGTGCTCGGCGCGGGCCTCGGTCAACTTCGCCTCGAGCTCCGCCTGCCGGCTCTCGAGGGCCCGGGCGGCGGCCTGGGTGGTGGCCTCGAGCTCGCTCCGGTGCGTGTCCACGAGGGCGACGCGGGCCTGGTCCCACTCGGCGCTCCGCTTCTCGAGCGTGGCGCGGGCCTCCTCGAGGGCGGCGCGTTGCTCGGCGGCGAGCCCGTCGAGGGAGGAGCGCTCGGACGTGAGCTGGGCGAGGTCGCCAGCGCGGGCCTCGAGGGCGACGCTGAGCGCCTGCTTCTCTGCCTCGAGGGTCTCGCGGCGCTGCTGCTCCTCCAGGCGCGCAGCGGAGAGCTGGCTGAGCTCGGCAGTCCGCGCCTCCAGGGCGCTCGCGAGGCTCGCCTTCTCGGCTTCGAGGCCCTCGCGCAGCTTCTGCTCTTCTCCGCGGCCGTAGACCGACTCCTCGAGCTCGGCCTTGAGGTGTTCGAGCTCCTCGGCCGTCGCGGCGGCGCTGCGCTGCGCATCCGCCAGCTGTCTCTCGAGCCGCTCGCGCTCGAGCCCCGTCGCGGCGACGGCCTGCGAGTGCTCCGCGAGCAGGCGCTCGATGGCGGCCGTCTTGTCGTCCAGGGTCGCCTGCAACGACGCCGACGAGGCTTGAAGATCGGCGAGGCGGTGTTCACGCTCGCCGATCGCCGCCGACAGCTCGTCGACGCGCCGCTCGAGGGTGGCCACGGACTCGAGGCTGCGGGAGAGCTCGACCTCGCGGGCAGCGAGCGCCTGCGACAGCGCCTCGATGCGCGACTGCTGGGACGAACCCGTGGTCGCCAGCGACTCACGCTCTGCAGCCAGCGCCGCGAGCGCCTCATTGGCCCTGCCCAGCGCCGTTTGAGCCTCGTCGAAGCTGGCAGTGCGCCGGTCGAGCGCTTCACGCACCTGCACGAGCTCGGACGAGAGGCCATCGACCCGCAGCCGCGCCGCGTCGAGCTCCGCCGACTTCGCAGCGACCAGGGCCTCGCGCTCGGCGCCCTGGGCCTGCCCTTCGGTCCTGAGGCGCTCGATCACGTCGGCCTGGCGCCTGGCCTCGGCCTCGAGCCGCTCGACCAGCTCGCCGCGGGCCTGGGCCTCGGCGCGTTGGAGCGCGGTCTCCTCGGCCTGCTCCCGCAGCGCGCGGTTCAGCTCGGCCACGCGGCCCTCGAGCTCGACGGCGCGGTTCGCCGAGAGCTCCGCGGCCTGCTTGAGCGCCTGGGTCTTCTCATCGGCGGCGCGCCGCTCCTCGGCCACCTGCGCGCGCAGGGCCGACAGCTCGCGATCGATGGCGTTCTTCTGCGAGCGCGCCGCCGCGAGGGCCTCGTCGGCTGCGAGCGTGATGCGCTGCAGGTTCTGCACCTGCTCCGACATGCCGGACGCGCGCAGCGTCGTCTCGTCGAGGCGTTGCTGGAGCGAGGCCTTCTCGGCGCGGACCGTCCCGAGCGTCGAGGTGGTCTGCTCGAGCGTCTGGGCGGTGTTCGCCAGGGTCCCCTCGAGCAGCGTGATCCGCTGGCGCAGCCCGGCCCCAGCCTGACGCTCGCCCTCGAGCTCGAGCTGCCAGGCCTCGGCGTCCCGCGTTCGACTCTCCAGGGCGGCGCGAGCCTCACCCTGCGCCCCCTCGAGCTGAGCCACGCGGTCGTTCAGCGCAGCGGTCGCCTGCCGCGCGGCGTCGAGCTCTCGATCGCGCGCCTCGAGATCGCGGCCCCGGCTCTCGAAGGAGGCGCGGGTTTCGTCCAGGGTGCGCTGACCGTCACGCAGCAAGCCGCCGAGGCGGGCGATCTCGGCGTCGAGGCCGGTGAGCTGCTCGCGCAGGCCCGCGGCGGTCGCCTTCTCGGAGGCGAGCTGCGCGTCCCGCTCGGAGATGGCGGCCTGGAGCGCCCGCTGTTGGTGCTGGGCCCCCTGGAGGGCGTCGTCTCGTTCCCGGCGCGCCTGCGCGGCCTCGCCCTCGAGGCGGCTCACGGTCGCCGCCAGGAGGCCCTTCTCGTCTTCGAGCGCCGAGACGCGCGTCTGTTCGGTCAGGCGAGCCTTCCGCAGGTCCTCGACGGCGCCGCGCAGGTCGTCCTTTTCCTCGATCAGGCGGTCGCGGTCCTGCGTCAGCTCGTCGAGCTGGCGGCGCAGCCCGGACGAGAGCACGTCGCCCTGTTCGCGCGAGGTGCGCTCGGCGGTGATCGCCGTCTCGAGGTCGCGCTCGAGGCGCCGGCCCCGCGCGATCTCCGCGTCCTTTGCGGCGCTGAGCTGAGCGATCTGATCGCTCAACTGCTGAACGTTCGCGTTCGTCTCACCGAGGCGCTGCTCGAGCTGCTGGGCGGTCTCACGCCAGGTGCGCTCGGAGCTGGCGAGGGTCTCGATGTCACGCAGGGCCCTGGCGTGCGCCGAGCTGGCCGCCTGGAGTTCGGTCTCGAGGCCGACGAGCGCCGTCTGACGCTGGGCGAGCTCCTCTTCGAGCTGCCGGGCGGTGGCGCTCGCGCGCTGCAGCTCCTGCTCGAGCTCGCGACGACGCGACGACTCGACCTCGAACGAGCGCGAGAGGGACAGCTTCTCTGCTTCCCGCTTCGAGCCCTCTTCCCGCAGGGCCGCGAGCTGATGGCGAGCGTCGGCGAGCGAGCGCTCGAGCCCTTCGATCGCGAGCAGGGACTGGGTGCGGGCGTCAGCGAGGGCGAGCTCACGCTGTCGTGCCGCGGTCAGCTCGGTCTCTCGCGACGCCATCTCGTCGCGCACGCGGTCGGCCTGGGCCAGGGCGCGTTCGCGCTCGAGCCGCTCGGTGACGACGTCTTCCTGGGCCTTCTTGAGCTCCTCGTACGCGCGCGCGAGCCGGGTGCGGGCGTCTTCGAGCTGGGTGGCCACCTCTTCGCGACGCGCCCGCTCGAGGCGGATCTGCTCCTGCGCGGCGAGCGCCTGGATCGCGGCGTCCTTCTGCGCGCGCTGCAGCGCCTCCTGCTCCGCCTTCGCGGCGGTCGCCCGGCCCTCTGCGTCGATCGCGCGCTCACGAAGCACGGTGAGCTCGGCCTCGAGGCGGCGCACGCGCTGGGCGAGCTCTTCGCGATCGCGCAGCGACTCGGGGCGCTCACGCTGCGCCTCGAGCTGCGCGGTCAGGCGGGCGAGCCCGTCTTTCGTGGCCTCGAGCTGGTCCTTCGTCTCCTTCAGATCGGCCTGGCGCGTCTCGAGCTCGGCGGTCTTCTTCTGCAGCGCGTCCTTGAGGCGCTCGGCGCGGTCGCGCCAGTCACGGGCGCGGGTCGAGAAGTCCTCGAGCTTGCCGCCGGTGAAGGCCAGCGGCTCGGGCGGCAGCTGCACCCACGTCGGATCGAAGCTGCGCGCCGGCTCCTGCCCGGCGATCACGATGAAGTACGCCGCCTCGCTGCTGCCGGCGAGCGAGCCGTCCACCTGCAGGCCGTCGCCCCGCTCGAAGGCGAGCTGGTAGCCCAGCACCGGAGACTGCGTCGCCACTTCGACGGACTTGAAGTGCACCGACAGCGCATCGAGCAGCTGCCCGTAGGTGGGAGGCGGCTCGGCCTCCTCGGGATCGACGACGTTCGCGAGGGCGAGCCCGGCCGGGTTCCGCAGCCCGCCCATGAGGTAGCCGCTCTTCGCCACCAGCCGCGCGAGATCCTTCAGCAGCTCGGGCGCGCGGACGTACGGCGCGAGGTCGGCCACCATCACGAGATCGAAGCTGCCCGCCTCGAAGTCGTCGAAGACCGGCGGGCGGAAGCGCAGGTTCGGTCCGGCGAGCTTCGCTTGCGCTTCCTGAATCGCCTGCAGATCGGCGTCGGCGGCGACGACCACGCGCGCGCCCCGGGTCTCGAGAAAACGGGCCGACTGCCCCAGCGTCGAGGCGACAGCGCCGATCTCGAGCACACGCCGTCTTGCGTAGAGGCTCTCGGCGAAGATGTACCGGGGGAGCAGCTCGCTCTGGCCCAGCCGTTTGAA
The DNA here is from genome assembly GCA_016793095.1 of Myxococcaceae bacterium. Taxonomy (GTDB): domain Bacteria; phylum Myxococcota; class Myxococcia; order Myxococcales; family Myxococcaceae; genus Xiheimicrobium. Next base: position 171,876 of record JAEUJQ010000045.1, read on the forward strand.
CGAAGTCGACACGCCACGCCGGAGTCTACCTTCCCTGAGGAGGTCCCCAAGGAAACCACCCGCCGTTCGGCAGAGACGGAACACCAGGGCAATGGAGGCTGTTTCAACCCGTATTAGCCTGTCGCGCGCCATGGACACCGCCCCCGACCTCAAAGGCCCGTCGTTCCTCTCCAGGCTGGGGCGCGCGTTCCGCAACCTGGTCATCTTCGCGGTGGTGGTCGCGGCGGCGACGGGCGGGCTGTACGCCGCCTCGCTGCTCAACGCGCGCACCTGGAGCCTCGAGGTCCAGGGCGGCCAGTTGATCGTCACGAGGGGCAAGATGCTGCCGACGGGCACCGAGCCCTTCCAGCCGGCCGATCCGCTGCTCGCTGAGGCCTACGCTCCCCTCGAGCTGAACGGCAACACGGCCCTCGCCGTGGTGGGCACCAGGTACGAGGATCGAGATGAGCTCGACCGGGCGCTGTTCTCGGTGATCGAGCTGCTGGCGAAGCCGCGCGTGGCGTCAGACACCAAGCGCGATCTCGACGTGGGCGTGGGGCTGGTGAAGCGCGCCGAGGCCCTGCGGGGGCTGTCGGAGCAGCAGCGCGCCAGCCTGAAGACGCTCAAGGCCGAGGTGGCCTACTTCCTCGCGAAGCAGCGCATCGACGACGCGCGCAAGCAGCTCGACGAGGCGCTGCAGCAGCTCAAGCTGGCCGCTGACGCCGACGCACGCCACAAGAAGGACGCGACGCAGATGCTGCTCGCCGTCGAGCCGCAGGTGAAGGCGCTCTCGGACACGCTGAGGGCCGCCGTCCAGGGCCTGCCCCCGCCCGTGGTGGCTCCCGCGCCGGTCCCGCAGCCTGTTGCGTCGCCCCCGCCCGTCATCGCTGAGGCTGCGGACGCGGGCGTCGCCCCGGCCGAACCCGAGTCCGACGGCCACTGAGCCGCCGGCGGGTCTGGCGCGACCCCGAGACGCTCGAGGTAGAGACGAGGCGCCCGACCGCGTAGGGTCTCGGGCGTGGACCCGGCCCGGCTCGCCTCGCTCTACGCCCGCATCGTCGAGACCACCCTGCAGGGGGTCTGGGTGATCGACGCGGCCAGCGTCACCACCTTCGTCAACGCCGCGATGGCGACCATGCTGGGCTGGACGCGCGAGGAGATCATCGGCCGATCCCTGTTCGATTTCATGGACGACGAGGGGCGGCGGATCGCCGCCCAGAACGTCGCGCGCCGCAAGGAGGGCATCTCGGAGTCGCACGACTTCGTCTTCCGCCGCAAGGACGGTCGCGCGTTGTGGAGCTCGATGGTGACCAACCCGCTCCACGCCTCCGATGGCACCTACGAGGGGGCGGTCGCGGTGGTGACTGACGTTGGCGCCGAGCGGGAGCGAGAGCAGGAGCGCCTCAGGCTCTGGCGCATCGTCGATGAGAGCCTCAACGAGATCTACCTGTTCCGCGAGCGCGACCTGCGCTTCGAGTACGCGAACCGGGGCGCAACCCGGAACCTCGGGTTCAGCCTCGAGGAGCTGCGTGGGAAGACACCCCTCGACATCAAGCCCGAGCACACCCGCGCGTCGTTCCAGGCGCTCGTCGCACCGCTGGTCGAAGGCCGCGTCGATCGGTTGCGCTTCGAGACGATTCACGAGCGGAAGGACGGCACCGCCTACCCCGTCGAGGTGAGTCTGCAGCTTGCGCGGCGCGAGGGTGGCGGCCTGTTCTTCGCGATCATCAACGACATCAGCGAGCGCCGTGAAGCCGAGCGATCGCTCAGCGCGCTGGGCGATCAGCTCGCCCAATCGCAGCGCCTCGAGAGCATCGGCAGGCTCGCAGGCGGAATCGCGCACGACTTCAACAACATCCTCACGACGATCCTGAGCAGCGTCACGTTCCTCGAGGACGCCCCGCTGAACGACGAGCAGCGCACCGATCTGCGGGAGATCGGACGCGCGGCGGAGCGCGCCAGCCAGCTCACGAACCAGCTGCTCGCGTTCGCGAGGAAACGCGTCATCAAGCCGCGCAGCATGGACATCGGGCAGACGATTCGCGACCAGGCACGGTTCCTCCGCAGGGTGATCGGTGAGGAGTCGACGCTGGAGCTCCGCATCGCGGACGGGCTGTGGCCGGTGCTGGCAGATCCGACCCAGATGGAGCAGGTCATCCTCAACCTCGCGGTGAACGCGCGCGACGCGATGCCAACCGGCGGGCGGCTCACCATCGAGGCACGGAACACCCTGCTCGCGGAGGCGCCTCCTGTCCAACGAGGGGTGCCTCCCGGTGAGTACGTGACGGTGACGGTGAGCGACACCGGCGCGGGGATCGCGTCAGACGTGATCCCCCACGTCTTCGAGCCGTTCTTCACCACCAAGCCGGTGGGGGCCGGTACCGGCCTGGGGCTCGCGACCGTCTACGGCATCGTCAAGCAGAGCGGCGGCCACATCGGCGTCGAGAGCGCGCCGAGGGCGGGAACGACCTTCACGATGTTCTTCCCCCGGACGAAGGACACCGCCGCGCAGCAACCGGAGTCGAGCGACCTCGCCCCGAGACCCGGCCACGAGCGCGTGCTGCTCGTCGAGGACGACGCGGGGGTGCGGCGCATGGCGGTTCGCGCGCTCGAGGACTGCGGCTACCAGGTGCACGCCGAGCCGACTCCGCACGAGGCCCTGCGCTGGGCACAGAGCCCCGAAGGCGCCTTCGACCTGCTCGTGACTGACGTCATGATGCCGGGAATGAGTGGCAAGGCGTTCGCCGACCAGGTGCTGGCCGGGCGCGGTGCGGTGCCGGTGCTCTTCATCTCCGGCTACGCCGAGGACGCGATCGTGCACCGTGGCGCGATCGATCAGGGTGTCGAGCTGCTCCCCAAGCCCTTCTCCCCGGCCCAGCTCTGCGCCCGGGTCAGAGCGCTGCTGGATCGTGGGCGCGCGTGACTGAGACGAAGTGGCGGTCGAGCGAGCCCGCGTGAGCGCTCCTGGCTATCTCGAGCTCTTGAGGCGCCGGGCGGCCTACCGGCGGATCTGGCTGGGCTCGGTCATCAGCCTGCTCGGCGACTGGTTCACGCTCATCGCGCTGTACTCGCTCCTCAACCAGTTCACCGGGCGCGGCGAGGCCGTGGGCCTGCTGCTGCTGGTCCGCTTCCTGCCCGCCGCGGTGCTGGGACCGCTCGCAGGCATGGTGGCCGACCGGTTCCCGCGGCGCCTCGTGTTGATCACCTGCGACCTCGCCCGCGCGCTGGTGGTGCTGGGCTACCTGCTCGTGCGCTCCGCGGAGGACGTCTGGCTGATCTACGCCCTCACGTTCGTGCAGATGACGGCGGCTGCGTTCTTCGATCCGACCGAGCAGGCCGCCATCGCCAGTACGGTCGAGCCCGAGGAGGTCGTCACCGCCAACACCCTGCAGGGGGTCACCTGGTCAGCGATGCTCGGGCTGGGTGCGATCGCGGGCGGCCTCACCGCGACGTTCGTCGGCCGTGACGCGGCGTTCGCGATCAACGCCCTCACCTACCTCGCCTCGGCGGTGTCGATCCGCGGGGCGCGGGTCCCCTTCTCACCGCGCCCCCGCCCCGCGACGTGGAGCGCGATGCTGGGCGTCGATGACGTGCGTGAAGGCTGGGCTCGCGTCCGCGGCGACTCACGGGTGCAGCGCACCCTCTTCGTCAAGACGGCCTGGGCGATCCCCGGCGGTGGCGCGCTCGTGCTCTACGCGATCCTCGGAGAGAGGGTCTTCGCCATCGACGGCCGCGCGGAGGCTGGCATCGGCGTGCTGCTGGCGATGCGCGGGCTGGGCGCGTTCGTCGGCCCTCTCCTGGCCCGGCGTCTCGGGGGCGACACGCCGGCCTTCCTCGAGCGCGCGGTCGGGGTCAGCTTCCTCGTCACGGCGGTGTTCTGGGTCGGGTTCGCGTTCGCGCCCGCCCTTCCGCTGGCGGCGGTGATGCTCGCCTGCGCGCACCTTGGGGTGTCCACGCAGTGGGTGTTCTCGTCGTCCCTGCTCGCGCTTCAGGTGGAGGATCGCCTGCGCGGGCGCGTCTTCGCGGTGGAGTCGATGCTGCACATGTTGTCGCTCGGACTGTCGAGCTGGATCGTCGGACGCGTGCTCGATGTCTCTGGGCTGGGCCCCCGCGTGGTGATGGCGAGCTTGAGCGTCGTGCTGGTGATCACGGCAGCGGTCTGGTGGCTCTGGGGCCGCGCGGTGAAGGAGCCCACGCGCGTCTCCAGTGGAAGTCCAGCCCGGTAGCGGCGTGGCTTGCCCCTGACCTCACGTGCCTTACTGTCGGGGTGAGCCTTCGAGCCCCGAAGTGGAGGTGTGTGCCATGACGAGCCGCAAGACGAGCCTCAGTCGCCGCGCGATGCTCGCCGCGTTCGGCACGGTTGCCTGCGCTCCCCGGCTGTCCACGGAGCCGCCGCCGGTCTCGCCCGTCTTCCCGCTGGGCCTCGCCAGCGGGGAGCCCACGTCTGACGGGGCGATCGTGTGGACCCGGTACACCGGCGCCGCGCAGCTCACGCTGCGGGTCTGGCGCGAAGACGCCGAGGCGTCGACGGCGCGCGCGCTGCCGGTCGAGGTGGACGCCAATGGCTTCGTGCACGCCCCGGTGACGGGCCTCACTGCGGGTGCGTGGCACCGCTTCCAGTTCACCGAGGTGCTGGATGGCTCGGAGGTCGGTCACTCCGAGATTGGCCGCTTCCGCACTGCGTTCCCACCAGACGTCGCTCCCCCCCTTCGCCTCGGCGCCGTGTCGTGTACGCACCAGAAGTACCCCCTCGACACGCTGCTGCAGGCCGCCGCGCGAGACGATCTCGACGCGTTCCTCGTGCTGGGCGACTTCCTCTACGCGGATGGAGCAGAGACGAGCGAGGAGTACCGGGCGATCTGGGACGAGGCGCTCGGTCGGCACCCGCACCAGCGACTGCGCGCGAAGACGAGCCTCATCGCGGCCTGGGACGATCACGAGGTGGTGGACAACTTCGATGCCGAGCTGACGGTCTCGGCCCTGGTCAACGAAGGCCGGGAACGGTTCTTCGAGTACCAGCCGGTCCGGCCGAGCGCTGCATCACCCGGGCGCATCTGGCGCTCGCTGCGCTGGGGGAAGACGGCCGAGATCTTCGTGCTCGACTGCCGGGGCGAGCGTCGCCCTGGCCGGGGGGAGTACGTGTCACGTGAGCAGCTCGACTGGCTGAAGCAGGGCCTGGCGACGAGCCCCTGCGCCTTCAAGCTGATCCTCAACTCGGTGCCGATCACCGAGTTCCCCGGCCCGCTCTTCGGTCTTCAGCTTCACGATCGGTGGGAGGGCTTCCCAGCGCAGCGCACCGAGCTGCTCGAGCACATCGACTCGAAGGGCATCACCGGGGTGCTGTGGGTGTCGGGCGACTTCCACCTGGGGACCGTGGGGCGCGTGTCGCGGCAGGGCCCGGGCTCGAAGGCCATCGAGGCGCTCGTGGGGCCCGGCGGGCAGCGCGCGAACACCTCGCCCACCTACCCCTCTCCGCCGCAGTTCGACTTCGCGACGGGCGTGAACAACTACGTGCTGATCGATCTCGACCCGGCGACGGTGACGGCGCGGCTCCAGTACGTCTCGGGCTCGGGGAAGATCGTGCAGGATCGCTCGTACGCGCTCGGGTAACGAGCCCGCGCCCCGGTGCTGGGTTCCCGGACGCCTCGCCCACGCCCGAGGGCGAAGACGGCAACTCCGAGCTCTTCGCGAAGACGAGTACGGGCCGTGGTGATGCTCTGCCGCGCGCCCTCGCCTCAGTCGTCGCGGTCGTAGACGCCGTCCCAGGTCTCGGGCGGAGGCGTCGCGACGCACACCTCGCACCGCGCCACGTACCGATCGATCAGCGGATCATCGCCCTCGGCCGCGAGCGCCTTGAAGCCCTCGAGGGCGTCGGAGAACCTCCGCTCGCGCCAGGCCTTCATCGCGGCTTCGTGCTGCTCGAGCCGAGCACCCAGGCGATCCCGCTCCGAGGCGCGTCCGATCAGCTCGTAGACCTCGAGCGGCTCGGCCAGGCGGCCCACGCGCAGGCGATCGACCGACCGGAAGAGGTACCGGTCGCCCGCCTCGTCCACGACCGGTCGCGCCACGAGCACCCGGGAGCCGTAGCGCTTGGCGATCGCCTCGAGCCGGAACGCCGTCGCCACCGGCTCACCCATGACGGTGTAGTTGACGTGGTGATGGGTGCCCATCTCGCCCACGACCGTCGGCCCCGTCTCGAGGCCAGCGCGGAGGACGAGCGAGCGCCCGCAGGTCTTCTCGAGCTCGGGCCGGCGCTTCTCGAAGCGCTCCTGCATGACGAGGGCTGCCTCGCAGGCGATCGCCACCTGATCCTCGAGCGCGACGGGCGCCCCCCAGAACGCCATCAGCCCATCGCCCAGGTACTTGTCGACGTGGCCACCGGACTCGATGACGGCGTCGGTCATCTCGTTCAGGTACGACTGCAGCACCGTGACGACCTCGGCCGGGTCCTTCTCCTGCGCCACCGCGGTGAAGCCCTCGATGTCAGAGAAGTAGACGGTGAGCGGCCGCCGCTCAGGGCGCATCAGCGCCAGATCGCGCTCGACCCGCGCGAAGACGTCGGCCTTGACTGCCCCGCCCAGCGCCCGGCCGATGAAGTCACGGAAGCCCTTCTCGAGCGTGCGCGCGTAGCCCTGGGCAGCGAGGAACGTCAGGCCGCAGGCCAGCAGGGGGGCCGCCATCGCCACCCAGCGCTGCTCGGCGACGAAGAGCTGCCGCGCCGCCAGCGCGTGCAGCATCGACACTCCGGCGAGCGTCGCCACCCACGCGAGCCAGCCCGGGTTCCGGGTCAGGGTGGACCAGACGACCGCGAGCACGGCGCCCATGAGCGCGAAGGCCATCGTCAGCCAGAAGTCGCTCATCGGCCGCGCCCGCACGATGCCGGTCGAGTGCAGCAGCCCGACCACCGTCTGCGCGAGGACGGCGGCGTGCCCCACCTCGCCGATCGAGGTCGGCACGGACTCGCGTTCCTCCGAGAGGACGACGACGCGACCGACGAGATCGTTGTCGTAGTGCCGCACGCCGCGCGAGGCTGCGTCGTCTTCGGCGTTCTGCAGCAGCCGCCAGGCCGGCACCGCGCGCTTCACGGTGCCTCGCCCACCCCGGCCTGCCTCCTCGGCGTCCCAGCGCAGCGCGAGGAACCCGTCTCGATCCATCGGCACTTCGAAGCGCCCGCCGAGGCGCAGCTTCCCGTCGCGGTACTCGAGCGAGCGCGAGCCCACCAGCGCCATCACCGCCAGGAGCGGCGCCGAGGCCAGCAGCCTGGGCGCGCCGTCGAGCTCCCCGGCGACGAGGAGCGGCACCGCCCGCAGCCGCTCATCGGGATCGAGCACGAAGGACGCGGCCCCGGGCGGCGCGCCCCAGAGGAGCAGCGGAGCGACCGGCGCCTCGATCGTTCGCGCGCGCACCAGGTGCCGGGGATCGACGCCCGCGACCTCGACCTCCGAGAGCCGCTGCGCGATCCACACCTCGTCGATGGTGTGCTCGTCGTCGGAGGGCACGCGCTGGCGGACCTGCGGCGTCTTCACGTCGAGGCTCGCGGCGAGGTCCTTCGCCTTCGCTTCAGACGAAGCGCCAGCCCAGATGACGGGCCGCCCGTCGGAGATGAGCCAGGTGACTGGAGCCTTCCGCGCCATCGCCCCGCGCGCGACCCCGATCGCCTCCCGTGTCGTCTCGAACTCGCCCAGGCGCACCATCACCGGCGTCAGCGGCCGCTCCCCCGATCGCGTGCGTTCACCTGAGAACCCCCACGTCAGCACCACTTTGCCGTCGTGCGGCTCGAGCTGCGCAGCGAAGCGCTCGTCGTCCGAGCGGGCGCGCTCTCCCTTGCACGGCGAGCAGGTGCGCGGCGAGACGTCGCGGAACGACTGATCGACGATCACCTGCGCCGCGCCCTCGTCGAGGATCTGCGAGACGAGGCGCCCGGTGAGCTCCCTCGGCCAGGGTCGCATCGCCCACTCGACGTGCTCGGTCTCGCGCGCGTTGGCGAGCGTCTCTTCATCCACGCGGACGATCACCACCTCGTCGCTGCGCTCGGACGCCGCGCCCAGCTCCCGCGACCGCCAGTCGTACGTCATCCACTCCAGGCGCTCGAGCCAGAGCCTGAGCTGCACGTGCCAGCGGGTGTCACCGGTGAGGTCCTGCCGCTCGATGCGGAAGAAGGAGGCCGCCCCGAGGCCGAGCCCGAACACCAGCGCCCAGAAGAAGGCCACGCCGAACTTCTGGACGAAGCGGCGCCCGGCAGACTGAAGAGGGTTCGTCGACACGGCCGCGGGAGACTATGCTGGCTGAATGAAGATCGCTCCCAAGATGCTCCGTGGCCTCGCCGTCCTCGCCCTCGCAACGACGCTCGGCGTCGCCTGTGATCTCGGCAAGACCGCCAACCAGATCACCGCCCGCAGCGTCGTGGTGGCGACGGTGCTCACGACCCCGCCGGTGACCCTCAAGCCCGAGGCGATCGCCGGGCTCGACGCCAGCTTCCTGCAGATCGACGCCGGCTTCCTGGCGGACTCGGGCATCACCTTCGACGCTGGCGCCCTGCCGATCGACTTCCGCGACGCCGGCCTGCCGATTCCGGCGCAGAACGTCGTCGTCGTCTTCTTCGGCCAGCGGCAGGGAGATGGGCTGACCGCGCCACCTGCGGGCGTGGCCGGCGCGACGGTCAGCCTTCAGCAGGCGGGTGGCGGCTCGTTCCAGCTCGCCGACCAGGGCGGCGGCAACTACCTGCTCGCGGGCGACGACGCCGGCTTCAAGTACACCTCCAACGCGACGTACCAGTTCAACGTCGTGTCGGCGGGCGAGACCTACGTCGCCGAGGTGGCGCAGGTGCCGCCTGAGGAGCGGATCCAGGCCTTCGAGTCCTCGCGCGGCTTCATCGATCAGCCCTCGGGCCAGCCGCTCACCTTCGTGCGGCCCGAGCCGGCGCCCGGCCAGCGCCTGAACCTCGGCTTCGTGAACGTCTTCCCGATCGATCCGAATGGGAAGCAGGTGCCGACGCCGACCTACACCAACGTGCCGAAGACGCCGCTCGACTTCTTGAAGCTCGTGGGCGACGCGGTCGGCGCGCAGACCGAGTACCGCGCCCAGTCCGTGACGATCCCCGGCACCGCGTTCCCGGATCGCGACAAGAACTACCTCATCGTCTTCCAGTCGGCGAAGACCGGCGGCCCGAAGTCCGACAACCTCTTCGCGGGCTCAGCGATCATCGCGGGCACCGCCGCGGTCGGGATCGTGAAGACGCGCTGACGACTACTCCGCCGGCGCGGCCTCTTCCTTCTTCTCGATCTTGTCGAACCAGCCCTTGTAGCCGAGCTTGATGGAGTCGTTGGTGAAGTCCTCGCCGCGCTTCTTGTCCACGAGGTACCACTTCCCGTCCTTCTTCCCGACGAGGTACGTCGACTTCTCGCCCTCGGCGATGCCCTTGTCCTCGACCTGGAAGTTGTCCTCGCTGGCCTCGATCACGAACGACGACTCGGTGGGCCCCGGACGGCCGCCGACCACCTTGAAGTCCTTCAGGTAGTAGTCGACTTTCTCGTGGTACCAGGGGGCCATGGGGTGATCCTCCTTCCCCATGCGCTTCTTGCGCTCGGCGATGGACTCGAGCGTCTTCGGGTGAAGCAGCTTCTTCGCGTCGGCCCACTTCTTCGCCTTCACGGCGGTCAGGTACTTCGTGGCGAGATCCTTCGCGGCCTTGAGCTCGGGGGCCTCGGCAGGAGCGGCCTCGTCGGCGAGGGCCACGGACGACAACGACAGCGCTACCAGCATCGCGAACTTCTTCATGATCGTTCCCTCACTGAGGACTTCGAGGGCCTCCTAGCACGCGCCTGACGCACCGGTGGGCAGGGAATTCTCGGACCGTCGAACGAGGCTCCCAACGCACCCACCTTTGGGTAGTGTGTGCCCACTTTGCCTCCAGCACCCGTCAACGTCCTGATCGTCGATGACGACCGCTCGACCCAGCGAGTCCTCGCCGACGCCCTCACGAAACGCGGCTTCGTCGTCACCGTCGAGCGGGACGGCGAGTGGGCCGTGAAGACCTTCGAGAAGAAGCCCTTCGACGTGGTGCTGCTCGACATCCTGTTGCCGGCGCTCAACGGCTACGAGGTGGCGAAGAAGATGCGGTCGGTGCCCCGCGGCAAGCGCACGCCCATCATCATGATCTCGGGGGTGTACAAGAACGCCATTCACCAGCGCGAGGCGGTGAGCAAGCACGGCGCCTTCGCCTTCCTCGAGAAGCCGATCGACCTCGAGAAGCTGACCGGCGTCTTGCGGGACGCGCTGGGCGATCGGTACCCGGAGCCTGCGCCGCCGAAGCCGCCTCCGCCGCCGCTCGAAGAGGACGAGAAGACGGGCGAGTTCTACGCCGACGATCTGCAGCGCGAGGAGGCCCTGCACGTCGAGGCGCAGGCGAAGCACGTGCAGCAGCCGAGCAAGCCGTCAGGCCCGGTGATCAAGGGCGACTTCGCGCAGGCGCCGTTCGCGAAGGTGCTGGCCGAGCTCTACCGCTGGCGGGCGACGGGCGCGCTGCTCGCGGGCCGCGCCAGGGTGAAGAAGATCATCTACCTGCGGGACGGCGTGCCCGAGCTGGTGAAGTCGAACCTGCTGGTCGAGGCCCTCGGGCGGATCCTCGTGCGCGAGAAGATGATCACCGAGGCCGAGTGCGAAGAGTCGCTCAAGCGCATGAAGGCGACGAGGCGCATGCAGGGCACGGTGCTGATCGAGATGGGGTGCATCAGCCCGCACAACCTCTCGTATGCGCTGACGCAGCAGATGCAGGAGAAGCTGTACGACGCCTTCCGATGGGACGACGGCCTGTACCAGTTCAAGCCAGGCGTGCAGCAGCCGCCCGAGCCGGTCACGCTGGGGATGACGACGGCGCAGCTGATCGTCGAGGGCGTGCGGCGGACGTACGACGACAAGCGGGTCGCGCGGGCGCTGGGTGAGGTGTCGCAGCTCTACGTGCACCCGAGCGACGATCCGCTCTACGCGCTGCAGGACGCCGGGCTGTCGGACGAGGAGAAGGAGATCGCCCTCGTGGCTGACGGCCACAAGACGGTCGCGACGCTGCGGGCGCTCAACGTGCTGACGCCGCTGGAGACGGACAAGCTGATCTTCGCCCTGACGTGCGCGCAGATGCTGTCGCTCAAGCCGACGCCGGCCGCAGGCAAGCCGAAGGTGTCGATCGCGAAGATCGCGGCGGATCTCCACCCGCAGGAGCCGCCGCCGATGCCGAAGCCGAGCCCCGCCGCGGCGCCGCCCCCGCTGCCGCCCCCGCTCCCGCCGCCGCTGCCCCAGCGCGCGACGCCCGCCGCGCCCCCGAAGGAGCTGCTCGACCTGCCGTGGGACAGCGCCGAGCTCGCGAGGCCAGCGGTGCCGCAGGTCGCGGTGCCCCCGCCGCCTCCGCCGGACACCACGCCGCCAGGGAGAGGGAAGAAGGGCAGGAAGGACGACGCGCCGCCGCCGCCGAAGTCGAGCTCGCTGTTGCCCGAGCTGTCCGAGGTGGTGAGCATGCCGCGCCTGTCGAACGAGGAGCGCGATCACCGCGAGCGCCTCGCCGCGCGGGTGGCTGCGATGCGCAAGCAGGACTACTTCGAGGTGCTGGGCATCAAGCGCAATGCCTCGCGGGAGGACATCAAGCGCTCGTACTTCGCCCTCGCGAAGGAGTTCCACCCCGACAAGCACGCGATGTCGAAGTCTGCCGAGATCCGCGAGCTGGCGCAGCAGATCTACGATCTGATCTCGAGCGCCCACGACACCCTCACCGATCCGGCCGAGCGGGAGCGGTACGTGAAGGATCTCGAGCAGGGCGTGAAGCACGACATGGGCGAGGACGTGGGCAAGATCCTCGCGGCCGAGGGCAAGTTCCAGCGGGGCGAGGAGTTCATGCGCCAGCGACAGTTCGCCGAGGCGGTGGGGGCGTTCAAGGAGGCGGTGGCGCTCTACCCTGAGGAGGGCGAGTTCTTCGCGTGGCTCGGCTGGGCGCGCTTTCAGGCGGCGCCGGAGCAGGCTGAGGAGGCGCTCACCGAGATCGAGAAGGCGATCAACCTGAACCCGAAGCTCGACAAGAGCTACCTGTTCCTCGGCTACATCCACAAGGCGACGGGCCGCCCGGACAAGGCCGAGAAGCAGTTCGAGAAGGCGATTCAGGCGAACCCGGACTGCACCGAGGCGCTCCGCGAGCTGCGCCTGCTCGGCAAGTCGAAGCGGTAGCGCCATGCGGCTGCGGGAGCGGTTCGAGATCATCCGCCCGCTCGAAGAGCTGGAGTCGGCGCTCGTGCGCGGCGCCCTCGAGAACCCCTCACTGGTGACGGCGCACGAGGAGGCGATTCTGCGCACGGCGCTGTCACTGGCGCGGCTCTACAAGGTGCACCAGGACGGGCGGGAGGTCGGCGTGGGCGCGTGCCTCAGCCCGTTCCGGGAGGATCTCGCGCGGCGGCTGACGCCGGTGCTCCTGCCGAAGAGCGGGCGCATCGAGCGGGCGCAGGTGTTGCCGCAGCTGCGGGAGCTCAAGGAGACGACGCTCGCGACGCGCGACTCGATGCTGCAGCGGTTCAAGGGGCGGTTGACGTTCGACGCGGTGGATCGCGAGCTGCGGCACAAGTCGCTCGTGCTGGTGCTCGGCGGCGGCGGCGGCAGTGGCTACGTCTACCTCGGGGTGATGGCGCTGCTCGACGAGTACGGGCTGACGCCGAAGCTGCTGTCGGGCACGTCGATCGGCGCGATCCTCAGCCTGTTCCGCTCGCGCATGCGACGGTTCGAGCAGGACGAGGTGGTGAACATCGTGCGCACGCTGTCGTGGCGGCGCTTGTTCCGGGTCGTCTCGACGGAGAACAAGTACGGGCTGCCGGCCGCGCTCCGGCTGTTCCTGCGCTCGGGCATCGGGCGGTGGTTCGGGGTGGACACGCGTGGCGGCGAGGCGCTGACGCTGGCGCAGCTGCCGATCAAGACGTTGATCACTGTGTCGGGCATCAGGGCGGGCAAGCTGCCGCACCCACTCGAGTTCTACGAGAAGCTGATCGCCGCGTCGCCGAAGCAGCTGCTCAACCCGCTGGTGCTGCCGAAGTGGCTCGGGGCGCTGTGGGAGTTCGCGACGCACCCTGAGATCCTCACGCGGGTGACGCTGGGGCAGGACGAGGGCACCGACACCTTCGACTCGGTGGACGCGGCGGGGTTCTCGAGCGCCCTGCCTGGCATCATCCACTACGACGTGCTGCGCGACGACGCGCGGATGCACGCGATGCTGAAGGAGCTGTTCGCCCACAAGCGCATCTTCCGGTTGGTGGACGGCGGGCTGGTGGACAACGTGCCGTCGAAGGCGGCGTGGCGCGCGGTCCACAAGGGGGAGATCAGCACGCGCAACACCTTCATCCTCGCGCTCAACGGCTTCGCGACGAAGCTGGCGACGCCGTTGTGGATCCCCCTGCAGCGCATCGCCGAGCTGAACGTGGCGCGCTCGCGGCCGTGGGCGCACCTCACCCACGACTTCAAGCGCTCGCTCAACCCGCTGTCGGTGGTGCCGCGGGTGGACGAGCTGCTCGACGCGATCACCTGGGGGCGTGCGCAGGTGGCGCCGCACCTGCCGTTCATCACCCGCATGCTGGCGCCCCTGCCCCGCCTTGGCTGAGCTGCCGCCGCTGGCGCTGGTGTCCGCCGGCACGAGCGCCGTGCTCGCGGTGCTCTCCGGCCTCGCGGCGTACGTGTCGTGGCGGGTGAAGCGGTCGCCGGGCGATGACAACCCCGTCGGGCCGCTGGCGGGGCTGGCCGCGGTGGCGCTGACGACGCTGGCGATCATCGCCGCGGTGGTGGCGCTGCTCCTGGCCCGCTGAGCCGCTCAGCGCGACAGGACCCAGGCGTCGAGCGCGTCGAGATCGGCCGGCGCCAGCCCGCCCTGGGCGTGCTCGGCGATGGTCGGCAGACGATCGGCCAGCACGTCACGCACGGTGCGGGCGCTGCCGTCATGCAGGTACGGCGCGCTCGCGAAGACGCCCCGGAGCGACGGCGTGTCGATGGCCGGCAGGCTCGCGCGGGTCGACCGGTGCGCCCGCCCGTCGGTGAGCGCCTCGCCCGCATGGCAGGTCGCGCAGCGCTGGACGAAGAGCGCCTCCCCGCGCGCGAGGAGGCCCGGGGCCACCCGGCCCGTCGCCGGGTTGTCAGGGAGCGGGATGACAGCGAGGAAGGCGGAGAGATCGGCCACGTCGGTGCGGTCGAGCCCGAGCCCGCCCATCTGGCGCACCATCGTCTGGGAGAAGGCCGGCAGGTCCTTCAGGTCGCCCTCCCAGTGGTACGGCGCGGTGCCGGTGACGCCCCACAACGTCGGGGTGTTCCGGGCCGCGGTGCTGATCCTCGCCTGCGGCAACACCCACGACAGGCCGTCCGCGCGCCCGTCCGGGTGACAGCTGGAGCACGACACGCCGCCGAACTGCGGCTCGGTGACCCGCGGATCCACCGCCGAGAAGAAGAGCCGGCGGCCCCGCTCGACGTCGGGCGGCAAGGGCGACCGCGCGAAGGACACCACGGCCGACTCGGTGAGGCGCCCATCACGGCTCTGGACGAGCGACACCGTGTAGTCGAGCGCGTTGTGCACCCACGCGTGCTTCAGGTCGCCGGCCACCGCGAGCCCCGTCGGCTTCGCGCCCACCCGCACCACGTCGGCGATGCCCCGCTGCGGATCACGGAAGCTCGAGTTCACCACGCCCGTGGCGCTCACCACCGCGACCGCGTTCGAGTTGTGATCGGCGACGAAGATCCACTCGCCGCGCCCATCGATCACCAGCGACGAGGGCGCGTCCATGCCGTTGCCGCCGCCCACCAGCTGGCAGCTCTCGTCGAGGTTGGTGGACAGGAGCGCAGGCGGGAAGTCGGCGCGGCGCTCGGTGTCGTCGGCGCGGAACCGGGTCTCGTTCGTCAGGCTGTCGCGCAGCACCCGCGCCGTGCCGGTGTCGATGGTGCTGAGGGCGGGCGCGACCGCGAGCCTCAGCGAGCCGTTCACCCGGCGCTCCACCCCGGTGCGGCTCTGCACGTGCGCGACGAAGGCGCGAGCGCCGTCGGGCGAGAGCACCACGTCCGCCGCCTGCGCCGGCTCGCGCAACGGCGCGGTTCCCCAGACGCACTCCGCTTGAGGCGGCTGCTCGAGCGTCAGCGTCTGGTTGGCCGGGCCCTCGAGATCGACCACGCGCAGGCTGCCCGACAGGAAGTCGGTCACGTAGAGCTGGCGATCGCCGGCGCCGAGCGCGAGCGCCCAGGGCTGGCCACCGACCGTGAGCTCCCGCACTGGCGCGAGGGAGGTCGCGTCGAGCACCGACACCGAGCCAGACAGCGAGTTCGCCACGAGGAGGCGCTTCCCATCGGACGTGAGCGCCAGCCCCACCGGCTCGGCGCCCACGGTGGCCGTCGCCAGCACCGCCTCGCCTTCGGCCGAGAGCCGCGACACGGTGCGCGCGCCGCGGCTGGTGACGAAGAGCGCGCCGTCGGGCGCGACGAGCACCCGCTCTGGCTGCCGCGCCACCGCCGTCTGCCGCACCACCCGCCGCGTCGCGGTGTCGATCACCACCACCGCGTCGTGGTCCGCGTCGGCCACGAAGAGGAGCGCGTCGTCCTGGCTGATGGCGAGCGAGCCCGAGCTGCGGGGCGTCGAGCGCTCTTCGGCACAGGCGACGAGGACCACCACGACGAGAGGAAGCAGGCGTGCGCGTCGAGGCATGGGCGGCTCCGGGGTTGGCGGTTCGCGGTGACACAAGCGAAGACCGCGCCACCGCTTCGTGCATTGACGGAGTGCAAGGCACGAGGTCGACCCGCACGTCGTTCCGCGTGCCTGCGCCGTGCGTCCGGTGCTCGCCGGGTGGTCGTGATGCGAAGCGTGCTGCGCACTGTGCGCCGTGCGTGTCACACCGCGCGCGTGCCGCTGAAGTTACTGCGCGAAGGACTCAAGGACCGTCCGGAGGGCACGAAAGCTCGGTGAGACATTGCGCGCAGGCTTCATATGTTCAGCGACCGCCCGTGCTGCCTCGACCTTCCTGAGCCCAGTCGAGAAGTAGCCCGCGCGCTGAAGCACTCGCTCGAACGCCTCCCACGTACCGCCCAGAATGCCGTCTGGGTCGCGGAAGCCTCGCTGGGCAGGCACATGCGGGTCGACCCTCGGATAGGCCGTGCAGACAGCAGACCAGTCGCCGAAGAACCAGGCCTCCAGCTCCTCGACCGCGATGCGGTTGACCACCGTGTACCCATCTCGGCCTGGGCTGCTCTTGGTCTTCAGACCAGCCGTCAAGGCGATCTGCTCGAGTTCTTCCTTCAGGTCCGCACATGAGTCGTCATCGCGGTCGACAATCACCACGATGCGCGACGTGGCCGGCAACCACCGCGAGTAGCCGCGTAGGCGATTGGGGAGCTTCTTGAGCAGATCCTGCTTGCTCGTGTGCTCGTGCACCGCCCAGGTTGTCGAGCCAAGAAGCCCCGGGAGAATGACGGTCAGTGCCGCGGCCATGCTCGGCTCCTCGACGAGGACCTCCACTTGGTCGACACTCATGTCCGTGGGGCTCCAGCGCGAACCAGCGGGTCACCGCCCAGGTGCCCCTCCATCCACAAATCACCGAGCGCCGCTCCCTCGTCCACGAAGTCGACAACTCCACGCTGGTCGGAAGCGCGAACCACCTTCGTGTGGCCACGCTCGTCGCGATAGAGCACACGAAGTTCGTCAGGACGAACCCCGTTCACGAAGTAGGGAGAATGGGTGGTCACAAGGAACTGCGACCGCTCAGCAGCGGCCCGGCATTCCTCAGCCAAGCCAGTCAGGAGCCGCGGATGAAGGAAGTTCTCGGGCTCCTCGAGACCAATGAACTGCGGCGGCTTCGGGTCGAAAAGCACGACGAGGTACGCCAGCATCTTCAGGGTACCGTCGGAGACGAACCGCGCCAGCACTGGCTCCGCGAATGGGGCGTCCTTGATCCTGAGCAGCAGACGCCCGTCTCGGAGCGGCTCCGAGCTGACCTTCTCGAGCCGTGGAACTCGCTTGGCGAGCGCTGCGAAGATCTGCTTGAGCCGGTCGGGGTGATTCTCCTGAAGAAACTGCAAGACGTTCGCGAGATTGTCCCCGGTCTTCGACAACCGCTCGTGTGCGCCTGCCAGCGGCACGTCGCGAGTGTCCTCGACTGAAAGGTAGGAGACGTACCAGTCAGCGATGAAACGCCGAAGTGCAGCTACCCGGGGGTGCTTGGCCAGCTGGCCGAGTGTGCTCACTGCGAGCGCATCAGGCGAGTTGAGCTCCTCGGGCGTCTTTCGGTCCTTCGGCCCTGGCTGGGGTCCAGAGATCACCCAGCCCTTCCCGTTGTCGAAGCTGAGAATCTTGTAGGGAGCGCCCGGTTGGTTCTTCGGGACGCGACGCCACTGCAGAGTCTCCTTGCGCACCCGCGGGTGGCCATCGACCTCGTCAATCTCGAGCCGGTAGGTTGCCGGCTCCTCGGCGGCCTGTTCCCTGTATCGGACCTCGATCACGATCGGACCACTGCTTCCACGCGTACGAAGCTCCGTGAACCGGCCCCGCTTGTCCCATGCCTTGCGGAGGCCGACTTGAAAGCACTCGGAAAGGAAGTTGAAGACGTCGAAGATGGTCGACTTGCCGCTTCCATTTGGACCGAGCAGGACGGTGAGGGGTGTGATGTCGCTCAGTTCCACGCGCCGAAGCGCCCTGAAGTTCTCGACCCGCAGGTACTCGATACGCGGAATGGACGGCGCGGCTGTCGTCTGTGACTTCTTCGGACGCGTCATGAGCAGGTCTCCATTCTGAAGTTCGTCTGGGCGCAGAGCAGGGAGCTGAGCGGCGAGCGGATCCACTCCATACCAGCAAGCCCGTTCCCGGCGCGCTCGAGGATTCTGCGTGCCGCCCGGCATGCCTCGCATCAGCCACGCCCATCGGCTGACGCAACCCGTCACCTCGCCGTCGTTCAAGACGCGCGAAACCGGTGCTACGCCGCGCCGCGCATGACACCCGCCTTCACCGCCCACCTCCAGGCCCAGCTCGACGACATCAAGGCGCAGGGCCTCTGCAAGTCCGAACGGGTGATCACCTCACCCCAGCGCGCGAACATCACCGTGCAGGGCGGCCCCGAGGTCTTGAACTTCTGCGCCAACAACTACCTCGGTCTCGCCGACTCGCCCGAGCTGATCGCCGCCGCGAAGGAGGGCCTCGATCGCTACGGCTTCGGCATGGCCTCGGTGCGCTTCATCTGCGGCACCCAGAGCGTCCACAAGGAGCTCGAGGCGAAGCTGACCGCCTTCCTCGGCACCGAAGACACCATCCTCTTCTCCTCCTGCTGGGACGCGAACGGCGGCGTGTTCGAGATCGTCCTCGGCGAGGAGGACGCGGTGATCTCCGACGCCTTGAACCACGCGTCGATCATCGACGGCATCCGCCTCTGCAAGGCGAAGCGCTACCGCTACGCGAACAACGATCTGAACGAGCTGGAGGAGCGCCTCAAGGAAGCGAAGGCCGCCAACGCCCGCTTCACCCTCGTCGTCACCGACGGCGTCTTCTCGATGGACGGCGTGATCGCCAACCTGAAGGGCCTCTGCGACCTCGCCGAGCGCTACGGCGCCGCGGTGATGGTGGACGACTCCCACGCGGTCGGCTTCACCGGCGACAAGGGCAAGGGCTCGCACGAGCTGCGCGGCGTGATGGGCCGCGTCGACATCATCACCGGCACCCTCGGCAAGGCGCTGGGCGGCGCGTCGGGCGGCTACGTCTCGGCCCGCAAGGAGATCGTGCAGCTGCTCCGCCAGCGCGCCCGCCCCTACCTCTTCTCGAACACCCTCATGCCGGCGATCGCCCACGCGACGATCAAGTGCCTCGAGCTGCTCGAGCAGGGCGACGGCCGCCGCAAGCAGCTCAAGGAGAACGCCGCCCACTTCCGCGCCGAGATGACGAAGGCCGGCTTCACGCTCGCCGGCGAAGGCCACCCCATCATCCCCGTGATGATCGGCGACGCCGCCCTCGCCGCCCGCTTCGCCGACGAGATGCTCAAGGAAGGCATCTACGTCATCGGCTTCAGCTTCCCCGTCGTTCCCAAAGGCGCCGCCCGCATCCGCACGCAGATGTCGGCCGCCCACACCCGCGCGCAGCTCGATCGCGCCATCGCCGCGTTCATCAAGGTCGGAAAGGACCTCGGAGTGATCTCATGAAGGCCCTCGTCAAAGCGAAGAAGGAACCCGGGCTCTGGCTCGAAGAGCTGCCTGTGCCGAAGTGCGGCCCCAACGACGTGCTGATCAAGGTGCGCCAGACGGGCATCTGCGGCACCGACATTCACATTTACAACTGGGACGAGTGGAGCCAGCGCACGATCCCCGTCCCCATGGGCATCGGCCACGAGTTCATGGGCGAGGTCGCCGAGATCGGCAGCGAGGTGACGGGCTTCAAGGTGGGCGAGCGCGTCTCGGCCGAGGGGCACATCACCTGCGGGCACTGCCGCAACTGCCGCGCCGGCAAGCGCCACCTCTGCCGCAACACCATCGGCCTCGGCGTCAACCGCCAGGGCTCGTTCGCCGAGTTCGTCACCATTCCGGCGTTCAACGTCTTCAAGCTGCCCAACGAGATCCCCGATCACATCGCGGCCTTCTTCGACCCGCTCGGCAACGCTGTGCACACCGCGCTCTCGTTCGAGCTCGTCGGAGAGGACGTGCTGATCACCGGCGCCGGCCCCATCGGCGTCATGGCCGTGCCCATCGCGAAGCACATCGGCGCGCGCCACGTGGTGATCACCGACGTGAACGACTACCGCCTCGAGCTGGCGAAGAAGCTGGGCGCCACCCGCGCGGTGAACGTCGCGAAGGAGTCGCTCGACGACGTGATGAAGTCGCTGGGCATGACCGAGGGCTTCGACGTCGGCCTCGAGATGAGCGGCAACGGCGCCGCCTTCAAGCAGATGTTCAAGGCGATGAACCACGGCGGGCGCGTGGCGATCCTCGGCATCCCCGCGACCGAGATCGCCATCGACTGGAGCCAGGTCATCTTCAAGGGCCTGCATCTCAAGGGCATCTACGGCCGGGAGATGTTCGAGACCTGGTACAAGATGACCGCGATGATCCAGAGCGGGCTCGACATCTCGCAGGTCGTCACCCACCGCTTCCCGATCGCCGACTTCAAGCAGGCCTTCGAGGTGATGCGCACCGGCCAGAGCGGCAAGGTCGTGCTGGACTGGACGAAGTGAGATGAGCGCGAAGCGGAAGTTCCAGGCCGTGCCCGCGCCGTCAACCGTCGAGACGTCGGAGATCGCCGCCGCCTCGGCCGCCGCCACGAAGAAGGCGCCGAAGCCGGCGAAGCGCACCGCGAAGAAGCTCTTCGTCGCCATGGCCGGCAACATCGGCGCTGGCAAGACGACCGCCGCGAAGATGGTGAGCCAGAAGTTCGGCTTCGAGCTCTTCGACGAGCCCGTCATCGACAACCGCTTCCTCAAGGACTACTACGCAGACATGAAGCGCTGGAGCTTCACGCTCCAGCTCGAGTTCCTGATCCGCCGCGTCGAGCACCACGAGCTGATCCACCGCGTGCCGAAGAGCTGCATCCAGGATCGCACGCTGTACGAGGACCCCGAGATCTTCGCGAAGTACCTGCACGGCCTCGGCTTCATGACCGACGCCGAGCTCGAGCTGTACTTCGAGTACTTCCAGCGCACCTCGAAGACCATCGCCCACCCCGACAAGGTGATCTGCTTCGACGTGCCCAACGTGCAGGTGCTGCTCGATCGCATCAAGAAGCGCGGCCGCGAGGAGGAGAAGGGCATTCAGAGCCAGTTCCTGCGCGGCCTCTCGGGCTACTACGCGACGTTCCCCATGGTGCTGCAGGGCAAGTACGGCATCGACGTGCTGACGTTCGACGTGACGACCCTCGACATCCGCACCGGGAGGGGCCGCGAGCAGTTCCTCGACTCGGTGTCCGACTTCCTCTTGAAGTAGCGCTGGCTAGGTTGCCTTCTTCAACGGCGCTGGACGCCTGGCATGGAAGACGGTCAACCGCTCGTCGAGCCACTCGAGGGCGCGGCCCTCATCCTTGAACGCCTCGTTGTTGTCGTTGCCCGACAGCCGCATCACCATGTTCGCGGTCATGCGCATGAGGGCGGAGTCGATCAGCAGGGCCACCGGCACCGGGTTCGCGGGATCCGGCCGCACCGAGCCCAACACCTTCTTCACGTCTGCGCCGACGCCCGTCACGTTGCCCAGCACCAGATGCCCATGCCACTCGTAGCGCCCCCCGGGGGTGATGCTCGAGTGATAGCGGCGCGCCTCCTCGACCGTCACCTCACCCTTGAAGACCGCGCGAAGAACGGCGTGGCCTGACTGTGTAAACGTCTCGCTCGTCTCGATGGGCATTCTCGTGCCACTGTACGCCCGGCGACTGAGGGCCGGAAAGTGCCCGGGTGGACGTCGCAGTGCGCTCCGGTGCGACAGCGACTCACTCTGCAACGGCGAGCTCGAGCGCCGCATCGCTCGGGCGGTGTGCGCTGAAGCGCGTCGTCACTCGACCGGGCGCAGGCACGAGCGTGCTCAGCACCTCGAAGCAGGTCAGCGGAGCCAGCCGCACCCCCGGGTTGGCCAGCACTGTCTGGTCGTGGTGGTTGGAGGGCAGAACGACCTCGGAGGCGCCCTTCGCAAGCCCCGGTGGTTGAACCGCACAGCCGCCGGCGCAGACAGCCTGCGTGGTGCCGCGCCCCAGCCGGGTGCAGGTCGGAAAGCCACACTGGCTGCCGACGTGGTGATCGGCGCACCAGGACGTCGGGAGAGTCCACGGCCCGACGGGCGCCCCCTGCTCGTAGCGGCCCGCCATCAGCGTGGTGTCCTCGCCGACGCCGACGAAGAACTGCCCGTGCCGCAGGCCGCGGTCCATCATCGCGCGCAGCTCGGCGACGCGACCGTCGGCCAGGGTCCGTCGCACGACGAGCTCGCGATCCACCAGGCCATCGACGCAGTCGAGCTTCACGAGCGCCCCCCACTCCCGCACCTGACCGAGCCCGTGGACGAACTCCGTCTCGTGCTGGTCGGCCCCGTCCCGGAAACGCCAGACGCCATCGAGCTGTCCGGCGTCGTCGAAGCGGCCTGTCAGCCGGGGCCCTGCGTCCGGGCCGGGGCCAAGCCGGTACTCTCCGACGAGGCACGGCTGCGACCGGGGACATGAGGCGAGCAGCTCGAGGTGTTCGGCCCAGCCCGCGTACGAGTTGAGCGCGTCGCTGACGATCCGTCCGTCGGCGCTGGTCCACCGCTCGACGGCTTCGACGCAGCCGGTGGACGTGAGGCTGATGGCGTGAACGGCGGTCACGGCGTCGCGGGAGCGGCATTCCCGCTGCACACTGCCGTTCGGGAACTGCTGCTCCCAGGCTTCCTCACCAGGGCGACACCCTGGAGGTTGTCTGAGCTCATGCGCGAGCGGTTGGCCCGTCAGGCAGAGCGTTCCACGTGGCCGGTCCCAGGCGCTGAACCGGTCGACCCGCGCGATCGGCCGCACCACGCCGCTACAGCCGAGGACGAGCAGCGCTGCGACGTGGGCGGGGCGCACGCGCCGCACTGTGCGACTCACGAGCCCGCGCTGTAAAGGCTCAGCCCCGGTCCAGTCGCGGCAGCAGGTACCCGAGCGAGCGCTCGAAGCGGTAGTTCACGCCCATGTGCCCGTCCTCGAACTCCTCGTGCACGTGCTCGACGCCGCCGGCGCGGAACTCGTCCGCCAGCAGGCGCGCGCCCCACCGCAGGTTGAACTCATCGCGGGTGCCACAGTCGAGGAAGATCGTCTTGAGCTTCTTGTAGACGTCGAGGTGCTTGGGCGTGAACCGGACGGGATCGTGCACGAGCCACCGGTTCCACACGTCGACGCGGAGCCGGCCCGTCTGCAGATCGATCGGCAGCTCGAGGCCCAACGGCTCGCCCTTCTTCGGCGAGTACGCGGCCGCCATGCACAGCATGTTGATGACGACGTGATCCTCGCCCTTCATCTTGGTGGCGAGCGAGCGGTTGATGAAGTCGCGGTACCAGTTCTCGACGCCACCCGCCTTGAGCAACGGCCCCGCGGCCTGCGGCAGCTCGTGCAGGTAGCAGTACTCGAAGCCCGCGTCGCCCGAGTGCACGCCGATGTGCGCGAACAGGTCGGGGTGGAAGCGGCTGATCACGAGGGCGCCGTAGCCGCCCGAAGACTTGCCGACGAGCGCCCGCGCCGCGCCTCTCTGAACCGTGCGGAAGGTGCGATCGACGAAGGTGACGAGGTCGCGCGCCACGTAGTCGCGGTAGCGGCCGATGCCCTCGCTGTTGATCCACTGGCTCCCGCCGAGCGACGTCCACCCATCGACGAACACGCCGATGCAGGGCGGCGCGCCCTGGGCGATCAGCGCGTCGAGGCGCTCGGGCACGGTGCGCGTGAAGGGCGAGGTGTTGAGCCACTGCACACCCGTGCCGGTGAAGCCATGCAGGAAGTAGACGACCGGGTAGCGCGCCTCGGGGCTCTCGGCATACCCCGGCGGCAGGTACACGGGGATCGTGCGCGTCGAGGGATCGTTGAGCGGGTTGCCCTCGAGGGAGCCGGCGAAGACCTGGAAGAGCTGAATCGAACCCTTCATCACTGCTGTCCCTTCTTGCTGTCGGGCGTGCGCCCGAAGCGCTTCATCACCTCCTGCAGGTCGAGCCAGGCGAGGCGCTTCTCGTCGGGCTGCCGCAGCAGGTACGCGGGGTGGAACGTGGGCATCAACGGAATGCCCTGGTACTGCCGCCACTGGCCACGCAGGCGCGTGATCGCGGTCTGATCGCGCAGCAGCGTCTGCGCGGCGAACTTGCCGAGCGCCACGATCACCTTCGGCTGAATCGACGCGAGCTGCGCCTTGAGGAACGGCTCGCAGGCCTCGATCTCATCGGGCTCGGGGTTGCGGTTGTTCGGCGGGCGGCACTTCACGACGTTGCAGATGTACACGTCGTCGCGGGTGAACTTCATCGCCTCGATCATCTTCGTGAGGAGCTGCCCTGCCTTGCCGACGAAAGGCACGCCCTGCTTGTCCTCTTCTTCGCCCGGGCCCTCCCCGACGAAGACCAGCTCGGCGCGCGGGTTGCCGGTGCCGAAGACGAGCGTGCTGCGCCCCTTGCAGAGCTTGCACCGCTGGCAGTCGCCGAGCTCGCGTCGGATCTCGTCGAGCGGGCGCCGGGCGATCACCTCCACGGCCGACCCGGGAGGAGGTCGGGCGACCGCTGGTTCGGGGGGCTGCGCCTTCGGGGCGGCGATTGGAGGCGGCGCCTTGCCGACCGGCGCGCTCGGCTTCTGGGCGCCCCGCTCAGCGAGGATGGAGCGCGACCCATCGGCCTCCTGCCACGCCAGGTGTCGCCTCAGCTCGAGGGCCAGCTCTCTCAACTCGTCCGACATCGGTGCGACCGTATCTCACGCCCGGTCGAATTATTCACCGTCTGCGTCGAGGCGACGTCTCCGTCTCGTGGTCGAGGGTCACGCCAGGCGGCTGGTGATCAGCCCCCAGATCGCCTTCGCGACGTCGCGCTTGCTGCCGTCCGCGCGCAGCACTTCGCCCGAGCCGTCGAACACCAGGACCTGATTCGTGTCGGCGCCGAACCCGGCGCCCCGCTGTGACACGTCGTTCGCGACGATGAGATCGAGGCGCTTCTTCGCCAGCTTCTCCTTCGCGTAGGTGCCGACGTCGTGGGTCTCGGCGGCGAAGCCGACCAGCAGCGGGCGCTTCGGGTTCGCGTGCACCTTCGCCGACGCGGTGGCCAGCACGTCGGGCGTGCGCACCAGCGTGATGGTCTCCGGGCCGTCGCCCTTCTTCGTCTTCACCGGGCTCACCTGCTGGGCCTTCCAGTCGCTGACCGCGGCGGCGGCGACGAAGACGTCCGCGGCCTCGACGCGAGGCATCACCGCCGCGAGCAGCTCCTCCGCCGTGCCGACCCGCACGAGCTCGAGGCCCCGCGGGGTGGGCCCCTCGACCGGGCCGAGCACCACCGTCACCGCAGCGCCCAGGGCCCGGGCCACCTCGGCCATGGCCAGGCCCATCTTCCCGGTGGACGGGTTGGAGAGGAACCGCACGGGATCGAGGAACTCCCGCGTCGGCCCGGCCGTCACCAGCACCCTGCGCCCCGCCAGCGGCCCGCTCACGGCCAGGGAGCTCGCCGCCGCGACGAGATCCTTCAGCTCGGCCAGCCGCCCCATGCCGACGTCACCATCGGCGAGCAGGCCAGCGACAGGGCCGACGACGCGGTACCTCGGTTGGGCCAGCAGGGCAGCCAGGTTTGTCTGCGTCTCGGCGTGATCCCACATCGCCGTGTTCATCGCGGGCGCGAGCAGCACCGGGCCCCTGAACGCGAGCAGCGCCGTCGTCACCGCGTCGTTCCCCAGGCCCGCCTTCACGCGAGCCAGCAGATCGGCGGTCGCCGGCGCGAGGATGAAGAGGTCGGCCCACTTCGCGAGCTCCAGATGGCCGTAGTGGTGCTCCTGCGCTGCGTCGAAGGTGTCAGTGAAGACGGGGTGGCCAGACAGGGCCTGCAGCGTGAGCGGCGTGACGAACTCGCAGGCGCCCTTCGTCATGGCGACGCGGACATCGGCGCCGGCGCGCTGCAGCTCGCGAACGAGGTCGCACGCCTTGTAGGCCGCGATGCCGCCGCCGATGGCGACCGCGATGTTCCGGCCGAGGAGGGGCTCCGTCATGGCCGAGGGACTACTGCATCCGCCCAGCGCGGAAAACGCCTACTCTTCGATCTCGCGGTTCACCTCATTCTCGTGCAGCACCTGGAGGTAGCGCTCGACGACCGGCCGCGCGGACTCGATCGCCTCCGGGACGCGGGGCAGCGTGGCGGAGTGGCGCATGCCGACCGAGTCACCGACCCCTGACAGGCTCGGCGAACGCACCGTGAGTGCGCCGGGAGTTCCCCGCGAGAGCGTCACCTGGCTGCTGACGGTCTCGGACCCGTAGAGTGCGTGCACCTGGTAGCTGCCGCACGGCAAGCCACGCCCGACGAAGGCCGGCCCGTCGAGCCCGAGCGTCACTGTGCCCGGTGGCGTTCCGATGGTCTCGAACAGGACCGTCTCGTCGGGCACCCACGACGACGTGGCGGGCACCAGGTAGACGTTGCCCGGGAGCGGTACGCCCCGAACGGTGAGCTCGCACGCGTCGTCGGGAACGCCCAGATCGACGCGCAGCTCCTTGCCGCTGACGGCGACCGCGAGCGAGGCGCGTGAGGCTCGCGTTCCGAAGAACCAGTTCCCCGGCGCCAGGGAGAGCGAGAACCGCCCCTGCTCGTCCGTGTCTACCCGCAGCTCCTCCTCGCCCGGGCCGCGGACGACGACGGAGGTGACGATCGGGCGCCCGCCGCTCCCTCGCACCTCGCCGCTGACGCGGGTGGCCGACACCAGCACCACCTCTGCGCTCCCCTTCGCGGCCGGGACCGTCACCACAGCCCCGAGGTCGCCATGCCTCGCCTCGATGGTCACCTCGGCGGCGCCGCTCAGCAGCTCGGCCTCGAAGCGGCCGCTGGCGTCGGTGAGCACCTCGCCGAGCACGAACTCCCTCGAGGTCACCCGCACCGACGGCATCGGCTGCCGCGTCTCGTCGATCACCTGGCCAACGAAGGGTGGCGACCGCCTGAGCACGACGTCGCCCACGTCCTTGCGTCCACCGACGGTCACCCGCACCTCGATGATGGGATCCGTGAAGGAGGAGATCAGGAGCACGCCCTGCGCGTCGGCGTGAGCCTCGAAGCGCCCGTCGCTGGCCTCGACGTCGATCGCGTTCACCATGAAGGTCGTCACGGGTGCGCCGCCCTCGTCCACGACCCTGCCCGACACCTGCTGTCCCCTGAGCGCCTTGACGGTGATCGGCGGGCCGCCGACCCTGACGGCCGATGGGGAGAGCGCGACGAAGTCGCTGCTCTCGAGGGCGAGCTCGACCGTCGCGCCCGGCTCGAGCCCCTGCAGCTCGAAGTGCCCGTCTTCGCCAGTCTCCGCGAGTCGCTGGGCGTCTCCCTTCACGCTGATCACCGTCCACGCCAGCGGCGCTCCATCGGGGTCCCGCAGCGTGCCCACCACCTTCCCGGCCGCGCGCAACCTCACGGTCAGCCGGGCGACCTCGCCGCTGCGAACCACCAGCTCACCCTGCCAGCGGAGGAACTGCTCGCCGTTCATCCCGTCGTCCACCTCGACCCGGTACTCTCCCGGCACCAGCGACTCGAAGAGCAGCGTGCCCTCCGGGGTCGTCTCGCCAAAGTCGGGCTCGGGGCTCTCGGCGCTCGCCAGCATCACCCGCGCAGCGTCCGCGGGCCGGCCGTCCGGTGCATAGACGAGCACGTCGGCTCGACCGAGCGGCTCGAGCTTCAGCACCACGTCGGGGCCCGGCACCTGCGCCACCGCGCGCGCCACCTCGCCGTCGAGGCCCAGCGCTTCGACGCGCCACGAGCCCTCGTCGTCGACGTGCAGTTGGAAGGTCCCGTCGGGCCCCGTGACCGCGCCCCCGGGATCGTTCGGCAGATCGGACTGGACCTGAACGGACACCTCTGCGACCGGCTGCCCCGTCGCGTCCACCACCTTCCCGCGCAGCGACGGCGCCTCGGCGAGCACCACCTCGAGATCCGTGTCGCCCGGGCGGACGTCGAGTGACTGCGCGCGCGTCTTGAAGCGGGGCGCGAGCACCTGGAGCACGGCCGGGCCTTCTCCGATCGGGCCAAGCTCGAGCCGTTGGCCCTCCTCCATCGCCGAGGCGCTCACGGTCGCGGCTGGCGCGGAGAGGGTGGCCGAGGCGTCTGGCACCGGGTTCCCGTCCTTGTCGATGACGGTGAGGAGCAGCCGGGCGGCCCGCTTCACCTGGAGCGCGATCACCAGGCGCTGGCCCTCCTCCAGGTTGCCGTCACCTGAGCCGAGGAAGCCAGGATCGACGACGTTGACCGACACGAAGCCAGCCCGCTCGTCCTCGAACACCGCGCGGCCATCGCGCAGGCGCTCGACGCGCTCGTGGACCTTCGCCAGCTTCACCTCGAACGCGCCCAGTGAGGCGGCGGCTGTCACCTCGACGGTGCCGGGCCGCGACATCATGACCGGGAGGTCGGGGCCTGCTTGCTCGAGGTTCGCGGACACCGGGAAGAACCCCTCGGCCTCGATGATGGCCCAGCGCGCGCCACCCGCGCCGAGGCTCAGCTCACCTGCCGACCCTGAGCGCTCGACCGTCACCACGCCCGTCGAGACATCGACGATCGTCGCGCGCGCGCCGGAGATCGGAGTGCCTGCCAGATCGAAGACGTTCGCCGTGGTTGGCCGAACCGCCTCGATCGGCGCGTCTTCGATGACGATCTCTTCGCGGACGTAGCTCTCCACGAAGGCGACAGCCGGCCGGCCGGGAGGCTCGAGCACCATGACGGGCGAGGTTGGCCATGCGCGCTCTGGGAACTCGACGACCCCCTCGGCGTTGCTGACCCCCTCCGCGACCACCTCGGCAGCGAACTGTCCCTCGCGCAGACGCGCGGCGGTGTCGGCCAGGTGCCGCAGATCGTCGCACTCGAGCGGCGAGTGGGATCCTGGCTTCCCTCCCTGCAGCAGCGCCGAGCGCAGCACCCTGACCTTCACGTCCGGCATGGGCTTGCCCGTCGACGCCAGCACGATCCGCAGCAGCCGGGCGCGTGGCGGGGTGAGCACCGGCTCCTCGGGGGCAGGCTCGTCGCTCTGCCAGAACCACTTCGACCTCCGGGGACCCTCGCTCTCGCTTCGGGTCGCGTCGTCCCCTTCGCCCGTGGGAGCGCCCGGGGTGAGCGCCTTGAAGACGCCAAGGCCGATCGCGACGATCAGCAGCACCACGGCGACGACCGATGGCAGCGCGCGCCTCATCGCACCAGGCTCACTTCCCCTTGCGCGGGCACGTCGATGGGGAGCAGCACCGGCCCCCCTTCGGTGGACGCGTGGAAGCTGGCCCACACCAGCGTGTAGCGGCCGGGCGGCACCCCGGTGAGCGTGACCCGTTCGGTGAGGGGCTGGTACACGAGCTGCGCCCAGCTCGAGCGAACGAGCTCCATGGGCGGGTTGCCGACCCCACGGAGCTCCCCCCGCACCAGCCACAGCGCGGTGCCCGGCTCGGGGCGGACACGCACCGTCACCTTCCCGGTCCCGGGCGCGGGGCCGAAGTCGAGGCGCGTGGGGCCGCTCACGTCGATGATCGTCGCCGGCGGATCAGTGGACACCGAGCGGGCCTGCGGTGAGGCCACGACGAAGCGATAGGAGCCCGGCGCGACCTCGAGCGAGTAGTGGCCCTCCGCGTCAGTCACGACCGAGACCGGCTCGCTCCGATCCGAGTGCACGCCCGAGAGCTCGACGCCAGGCGCGGGGATCCCCTCGGCCAGCCACACGGTGCCGCTCACCATCACGCCCTTGCGGAGCACGAGCTCGAGGCCCTGCACCGCGTCGCCCACCACCACCCGCGTCGCCGTGCGTCGGCCCTTCTTCGCCACCAGATGAAACTCGTGCTGGTACGGCGGCTTCGAGAGGCTGAAGCGCCCTTCCGGGTTCGTCATCACCGACTGCTCACAGGTGTCGCACGAGACGACCGCGTCGGCGACCGGCCCGCCAGAGTCGTCGCGCACCACGCCGGTGACCTGCGCCGTGCGCCTCAGATCGAAGTCGCCCAGATCGGGCGTGCGCGGTCGATCGGTGATGAGCGGCTCGAAGCCGGCCGACTCGATGGTGAGGATCACCCGGTCGTCACTGGACGGAAGGGGCAGCTCGAAGGTGCCGTCGCTGGACGAGATCTCGTGCCCGTCCACGCGGAACCGCTTGAGCGGCGCACCCGCGCCCAGCACGCGACCTCGGAAGAGCAGCTGACGCTCCACCGTCACCTTCACCGGCGGACCTCCGGCGGTCGCCGACACCCGGCCCACCTGATCGAAGCCGCGCTGCGAGACCCGCACTCCGTACACGGCGTTCGGACGAAGGGGACCCAGCGAGAAGTTCCCTGCGCCGTCGGTGACGGCGGGCTCGGTGCCGCGCGGCTGAACGGCGACGGAGACTCCGGCGACCGGCGTCCCCAGCGTGTCCACCACCTGCCCCGTGACGTTGGCGCCCGGCTTCAGCTCGGCGTTCACGCGCAGCAGCTGCCCGTCGTCCACCTTCACGCTCAGCCGCTCGGAGGGAAGGAAGTCGGGGTGCGTCGCCACCACGGTGTAGGCGTTGGGCGGCATGCCCCGCATCAGCACGACGCCGTCGGCGCCTGAGACCCGGTCGCTGCGGAAGTTGCCGTCCGAGGTGAACATCACCACGCTGGCGCCCTCGATCCGCCGGCCGCCATGCATCACGGTGATCTCGCAGCCGGCGCGGGGCTCGAGCTGCAGCTCGACGTCTTCTCTCGGCGCGCTCACCTTGAGCTCTCCGCCGCCCCAGTCCGAGTGGTGTGCCTGCAGCGTGTAGAGGCCGGGCGACGGCACGGTGGCGCGGAACCGGCCGTCCGGGCCGCTGATCGCCGACTCGCCCAGCGGCGAGATCAACACCGACACGCCCGGCGCCACCCGCCCGTATTCGTCGATCACCTTCCCCGCGATGAGCGTGCCCCGCGTCAGGGTGACGTCGAGCTTCGACTCGCCGGCCGTCACGCGCGCCGGGGCGGTGGCCTGCGTGAAGCCGTCAGCCTGCGCCCGCACCAGGTAGTCCCCGGTCGCGACCGGCCCCAGCACGGCCAGCTCACCTGTCTGCAGCCTGCGCTTGGTGATGGGCTCGCCGTTCGTGGTGAGCAGCTCGACGCTCGGCTCCGGCACGGGCTGTTCCTGCTCGTCGAGGACGGTGATCGCGAGTCGTCCACCCTTCTCGAGCACCAGGGTGATCTGCGTGGTCGCCGTCGTGAGCGTCACCGCCTGAGGCGCGGCCGAGAGCTCGCCCGCGACCGCTGACGCCATCAGCGTTCCAGGTGAGAGGCTCGTGGTGATCGCGAGGCCGTCTTTCGCGGGGAGCTCCTTCGTCACGTGATCGCCGGTGAGCCGCACCACGCCGGCGATGGGCTTCTTGTCGGACGTCACCAGCCGGACCTCGAGCGTGCGCGGCTTCGCGAGCGTGAGGACGACCGGCTCGGGCCCCGCTTGCACCTCGGCGCGGAAGCCGGGCAGGAACCCCTCGGCCGCTGCGTGAACGTAGAAGGGTCCTTCGCCGAGCGAGTCGAACGAGAACCGGCCCTCGGCGTCGGCCTGGGTGCTGACGAACTCCGCCAACCGGCGTGAGATCGCCCGGACCGTGCCCGTGATTGGCTGACCGGCCTCGTCGCGCAGCCGGCCCGACAGGCTCCGCTGAGCCGGAAGGAAGAGCTGAACGGGGTCGCCCGGCGCGGCGCGCTCCTTCACTCCGAGCCCATGCCCTGCCGCCTTCCCCCAGACCGTGAACGAGATGCCCACGAGCCGCTCGAAGCGGAAGCGGCCCTCCGCATCGGTGGTGGTGGTGGCCGCCGCGCGCAGCTCACCCTGGTGCGCGTCCACGAGCTGGCCCACGGTGGTGGCGGTCTCCTGCGACCGGCACGACAACAGCAGCTCATTGCAGTGGCTGCAGTGGACCGAGGTCAGGCTCTGCTGCTCGGTCGACGCCAGCATCACCGTTGCGCCCGCGATCGGCGCGCCGTCTGGACCGCGCACCGTCCCGCCGAGCGTGAGGCCCTGATCGTTCGACGCCCTCACCTCGACGGGCTTGAACTCCAGCGCGGGCGTGACCGGCCGGGCTTCCACCAGCGCAGGCGCATCGGCGGGCGGTGGGCGCGACACCCACAGGGCCACGGCGACCGCCGCGAGCACGAGCCCTGCGAATGCGATGAGGACGCGGCGCATGGGGGAGACAGGAGCCTACTGCACTGGATCCGTTAACCGTCTGGACCGTGCAGACACCCTGTCCCTTCCGGTGGTTCCGCGTCAGAAGTCGTAGCGGATCATCGCCATGCCCCCGAACATCTTCGCGGCGTAGGTGTACGAGGGCAGGACGTCGAACGACGGCTTGGTGGCCTCGCGGCCGAGGATGAAGGCCATCTGAGCCGCGACATCGATCTGGATCGGGTGCTCGAAGACCTCGAGCGGATCAGGGAAGTTGAAGCCGATGCCGGTCGCGAGGCCGATCGCGTTCCCGTCGAGCAGGTTGCTGCCCGTGACGTTCTGGAGCGGCACCGGCGTGGGCCGGTACGACCCTCCCAGCCGCGCCGCGAAGCGCTCCGAGACGCGGTACTCGCCACCAAGCCTGAAGCCGAGCGTGTTGACGAAGCCCGGAGGGGTCGCCGGTGAGTTGAGATCGAGGGCCTTGTCGATGCCCAGCGCGGCCAGGGTGGGGCCGGCGAGATCGACGTTGAGGGAGACATACGGAGACGGCGCGCTGCTCCAGTGCTGGTACTCGCCGTCGAGCGAGACGGTGAGCTGCTCGGTGATGTCCCACGCGGCGCCGAACGAGACCTGGTGCGGCGACCAGTGCGAGATGGCGTTGACGGACAGGTTGAGGTTGCCGATGCCCTCGAGCTCGACGATCGCCGGGATCGTCACCGGGAGCATGATCTCCCAGCGGTACGTGGCGCCGAAGCGCAGCTGCTTGAGCGGCGTGACCGAGATGCCGAAGGTGGGCGCCAGCCGTGTGGTGAGCGCCGCGTCGAGCTCCTTCACCTTCACGTTCCGCGAGAAGAGATCGACGTTCGCCAGCGCGCCACCGCCTCCGCCTACCCGCCCCTGGAGGGTCGCCAGCACCGACACGCCAGGCCCGACGCTGAGCCAGTCGGTGATCTTGATGCCGGCGCCCACGTGCAGGACGAAGCGCTCGATGTTGCCGTTGTAGCGGTACCAGTACGGGCGCGTGGCGTCTGGAGCGTTCACGCGTACGAACGCGCTCGTCGGCAGGTAGAGCCCCAGCCCGATCGCCAGGCGGTTCTTCACCTTGCCGGCGATGGGGAAGACGAAGCCGGTCGTGGTGCCGACGTTGTCAGGCGGCTGGCATTGCGAGCAGTCGATCGGCTTGGCGAGATCCTTCGAGCTGATCTCCGGGATCACGCGGTGGAACTGAAAGGAGAAGCCGAAGTTGAGGTCCTTCCGGCGGATGAGGAGCGCCGGGTTGTAGAAGACCGCGGTGAAGTCGTTGGCCTCGGCGGTCATCGCGCCGCCCATCGCCGCCGCGCGCGGGCCGTAGCCATAGAGCGGGAGCACGTCTGCGAGCGCAGACGCCGAAACGACACACGCCACCAGCGCGACGCGCGCGGACCGGCTCATGCGACCTCTCAGTCTTCGGCGAACGGATTGACCGCCTGGGCCGCGGCGAGCTCCTGCCGCGCCTCCGACAGCTCGGAGTTCGTCTCGCGCAGCCGGTCGGACAGCACCTGCACGAAGCTCCACAGGAGCTTCACCGCGAGGATCGACTCCTTCTTCATCAGCGCCATCAGATCGGGCCGGGAGATCACCATCACCCGCGTCGGCTCGTGGGCCCGCACGGTGGCCGAGCGCGGCGCGTTGTCGATGAGGCCCATCTCGCCGAAGTGGCCACCAGCGCGCAGCTCGGCGATCTCCACCCCGCCCTTCTCCACGCCGACCCGCCCGCGGATCACCACGAAGAGCTCTTCGCCCGGCTGCCCCTCGGTGACGATCTCACGCCCGCCGGGGAACGTGCGCGTCGACGCGATGGACAGCACCGCCGTCTGCTCCTTGTAGGTGAGGTGCCTGAAGAGGGGGATCTTCTTCAGCGCGTCCATGCGCGACTGCGCCTCGACGACCTCTTCCTGCGCGCTCTCGGCGTCGCCCTTCACCCCGACCACGACCGTGGTGATGTTGTCCTTGCCGCCACGCTCATTGGCTAGGGCGACGAAGCGCTCGGGTTGCTCGGTGAGCGGCGTCGCGGCGACCAGGCCCGACACCTCTTCGTCGCTCAGGTAGCCATGCAGGCCGTCGGAGCAGAGGACGAAGGTGTCGCCGGGCACCAGATCGACGATGAGGGTGTCGACCTGGACCGACTCCTGGATGCCGACCGCGCGGGTGATGACGTTGCGGTACTGGCTGGTGGCCGCCTGATCCTTGGTGATGGTGCCGGCCTTGAGCTGCGCGGCGATCAGCGTGTGATCTTCGGTGAGGCGGTGACACTGGCCGTTGCGCACCAG
This sequence comes from Myxococcaceae bacterium, assembly GCA_016793095.1. Classification (GTDB taxonomy): domain Bacteria; phylum Myxococcota; class Myxococcia; order Myxococcales; family Myxococcaceae; genus Xiheimicrobium. The sequence continues at coordinate 205,928 of JAEUJQ010000045.1, forward strand.
GTAGACGCGGCTGTCGCCGACGTGGCCGATGACGCCCTTCGAGCCCGAGACGACCAGGCACACGAAGGTCGTGCCCATGCCGCGCTTCGTGGTGTCGGTGGTGGCCGTCTTGTAGATGTCGGCGCAGGCGCGCTGGACGGCGACCTCGACCAGCGACGCCGCTGCGGCCCGGCTCGTCTGCGTCGGATCGCGCGCGAGGTCCTTCAGGATCCCCTTGTTCGCGGCCAGGTGCTGCCTGACGACCTCGACAGAGCGCGCGCTGGCCACTTCACCGGCGGCGTGGCCACCCATGCCGTCCGCGACGATGTAGAGCCCGCCCGCCGGGTCCACCAGCATCGCGTCTTCGTTGTGTTGACGCTTTCGGCCGACGTCCGTCTTGCCGTGCGCTTCGGTGCTGATCACGAAGGGGGTCCCCTGAAGAGAAGGCCTGCGACTGTAGAAGCGCGGGTGCGGCCAGACAAGGCGAAAGCCTGCAACCTGTCGTGCACACCCGCTCCGATCACTTCACCTCGGACACGTCCCACCGGATGGTGCTCATCAGGCCCTTCGCCCGCTTCTTCACATCGGCGTCGAGGAAGGCGATGGCTTCTGGCAGCTTGTCCATGAGGCGGAACGGCTTGCGCTTGCTCACCTTGAGCTGGAACAGCGCGTGGGTGAGCCACGGGAAGACCGCCGTGACGTCGGTGTGGCAGTACATCGAGCCGGTCTCCACCGCCTCGACCGAGACCTTGCCCCACGTGTGGCCCTCACCTGCCGGGCAGCTCGAGAGCGCGCCGTTGTCCACCGGATCCACGCAGAACTGCACGTCGATGTCGAAGCCGTGCGTGGGCACCGAGAGGATCTGATCGAGCAGCGGCTCGCCCTGCAGGGTGTAGTTCTTCGGAACGCCGCCGCCGAGGATCCAGATGGCGAGCTTCTGGTCGAAGTGGTGCCGGCAGTAGTGCTGCATCGCGGCCATCGAGTAGACGTCGTCGTTGATGTCGAGCTCGAAGCGGAACTGGTCGCCCAGCAGCTTCTTGAGCTTCACCACGTTCAGGAAGATCGAGCCGTCCTGCACCGCGCCGGACCAGATCGGCACCGCGCGCCGGTAGCAGGTGGAGAGGAAGGACGGCTGATCGACCCCCAGCTCCTGCTCGATGGCGTTGAGGTGCTTGCCGAGCAGGAAGTGGAACTCGGGCGTCGTCATCTTCCGCTGGAAGTCGGGGCCCGTCATGATCGCCGAGAAGAGCCGATCGGTGTCGAGCAGCGCCTCCTCCCAGAAGCCGAGATCGTAGATGCGGATGATGCGCGCGAGGCGGAGCTGCAGATCGCCAGCGTTCGGGTTCACCTCGCGGATCTGGTGGCGGATGATGCGGTGCGCGTCGTGGTACAGGTTCGCGCCCGTCGTCGTCACCGCGCTGATGACGCCCGCCTCGACCAGCGGAATCAAACAGCTCTGGTGCAGGCCCGCCGGCGTCATCGCGCCTGAGAGCGTGAGGAACACCGCGGCGTTCTCTTCGAGCGACCGCTTCATCAGCTCGAAGGCGATGCGCTCCTGGCGGCCGACATAGGCTCCGAACGCGTGGTCGAGCAGGTCGAGCGCGGTCTCCTTGCCGGTGATCGGACGGGGGTTCACCTTGCGGGCCCCGTCGTAGGCTTTTCGAAGCTTGTGCTGGTGGGTCTTGGTAGCCATGGGCGCGGCGGGTATACACACAACCCTCTGGCCGATTCATTGGAGTTTTTCGTGCGAATGACCCGACTCTCTCTCCTCGTCGTGACCGCCCTCGTCAGCGTTGGTGGCTGCCGGTGCCCCGGGGACATGACGACCATCAGCCGTCCTGACCTGCGCACGATCGACTCGGCCGGCGCGACCCTCGCCGCGCTCGACTTCACGGCGTGCCCCACGCTCGACGAGAACATGCCGCCGCGGCCGGTGCGCGACGTGTTCCCTGACGTGGAGCCAGTGAAGCTGACCAACGGCGGCAAGGCTTCGGCGAAGGCGAAGTTCATCTTCGGCGGCGCGAACGCCGACGCGTTCAAGCTGCGCGTGGCCGGCGGGGACGGCGGTGCGTTCACGGTCGTGCAGACGCCCTTCGAGCTCGACATCGGCGTGCAGGAGGAGATCGCCTTCGAGGTCGCGTTCTCTCCGACGAAGAAGGGCGCGCACTCCGCGACGCTCACCGTTGACGACCAGGTGGCAGAGACGACGATGGATCCGGTGATCTCGCTGATCGGCTCGGGCCTCGACCTGCCCTCGCAGCCGACCCTTGAGACGGGCGTCGAGCAGGAAGACGGCGGCTTCTCGGTCTGCGAGCAGGGGGCGATCTTCACCGACTGCGAGCTGAGCTACCCGAAGATCCAGTTCGAGACGACGGTGACGCGGAAGATCCGCATCAAGAACAAGGGCTGCCCGGCTTTGAAGGTGACTGCCATCAAGGTGGGCATCGACACCGCGGGCACCGAGTCGCCCGACTTCCGGCTCATCTCGCCAGCCTCGCCATCCGCGGCCGCGCCGCTCTCGCTCAACAAGGCCGACGGCACCGACACCCTCGAGGCCATCGTCGAGTTCAAGCCCACCGACACCGGCCCGGGCAACGAGGTGAAGAGCGGCTTCGTGATCGTCGACTCGAACGATCCGGTGAACATGTCGCCCATCGCGGCGCCTGGGGTGCTGAACCTGCGCGGCGAGGGCCTGCGCCCTGCCCTCTCGGCGACGCCCAGCGCCTGTGACTTCTCGCGCCCGTCCGATCTCTGCGGCAACAACCCGAAGGTCATGAACCGCGCGCGCTTCACCGTACGCAACGACGGGAACGATCGCGTGCGGATTAGCGAGGTGAAGTTCAAGTCGTCGGGCAACGCAGCTGGGGGGCAGAACGGGCGCTTCACGCTCATGATGAGCCCCCTCAACCAGGAGGTCATGCCGGGTGGCTCCATCGTCGTGGAGGTCATTCACCAGGATCAGCCGCTCTACGTGATCGACGAGCTGCAGATGAAGAGCGTGTTCGTGAACGGCAACATCCCCTCGGGTGACGTCTCGTTCGCGCTGTTTGGCGGTCGTCAGCCGTGCCTCGACACGGTCGATGAGGTGAACTTCAACAACCCGCAGACGCCGATGTCGGCGCAGTCGTTCTTCATCCACAACCGGCGCAGGCTGGCGGACGGCGGGACGGACAACTCCCAGTGCGGCGATCTGATCATCAACCAGATCGGCATCGAGCAGAACCAGTTCTTCACCATCATCGACCCGAAGATCGCGCCGAACACCCGCATCGCGGCCGGCGCGTCGGCCGAGACGGCGATTCAGTACAACCGGCCGCCGTCGGGAGGCATGCAGGTCGGCAAGCTGAAGATCCTGTCGAACGACCCGTTCTTCGGTCCCCCAGCAGGCACGAAGGAGATCAACATCATCTCGTCCGCGCCCTTCGATCCGCCTCCGACGGGCATCTTGAAGGGGTGCATCCCGGCGCAGCTCATCAACGATCCCAACTGCCAGTTCGGCATGGAGTCGCAGATGACGGTTCAGCTCTCGATGATCACCCAGACCCCGAAGACGCTCACGGTCTCTGGCTTCGACAGCACCGACTTCGACGGCATGATGATGGGTAAGCCGACCGAGTACCGGTTCCAGCTCCTCGCGCCCTTCCCGCAGGGAGCCACCGCTTCGAGCATCGCCCCCAACATGCGTGGGATGGCGAACAAGGCCGTCCTGACCCTCCCAGGCCCCGGCCTCTACCGCGTCAGCATGACCGTCTGGGACAGCCGTGGGCAGCAGGGCCAGCCGGTGTCGCTCAACATCAACGTCGTTCCGTAGTCGAGCGGCTGGCGTTCAGGCGCTCGCGGGCGAGACGCTCGCGAGCAGACTCAACCGAACACGTCGGACGGAGCCTTCGCTGCGACCAGCCGCGCGCCGATGCGGCGGAGCTCCGCGGGAGTCGCACGCTTGAGCCTGCTCGCGGCCCCTCGAGGCAGGCGACCGAACCGGACGACGATCTGGGCGCGAAGCAGATCGCGGAGCGCCGCCTCGTACCCCTCCTCGCGTCCCTCCTCACGCCCTTCCTTCCTCCCGATCCGCCTGCCCTCGTCCCGGCCTTTCTCCCGACCCTCCGCTCGCCCTTCTTCGCGGCCTGCACGGCGGGCCTCGGCGCGCTCCTCTTTGAGGCCGGCGAACGCGATGTCCTCGACCGTGACGGTGCGTCGGTCGGGGCCCATCCAGAACAGCTTCTTGATCCTCTTCCGCTGCGCCTCGGTCATCTACATCATCGCCCTGCGGCGGTCATGGGGAGCCCGGTGCTGCAGCTGGTACACCACCTCGGACCACCGCGGCGCCTCGCCAATCACCCGCGCCGGGTCTGAAGACGACGCCAGCAACCAGAGCGCAGGCGCGTGAAGTCAGGCCCGGGCCTCGCCTGCAGCGCGTCGGTGGTCGCGGTCGCGAGGTCGTCGATGACGAACGGAAAGCTGGGGGTGAGGGGGCGAACGCGTCGGCCTGGTCGGCGTCGAGCTCGAGCACCTCGGCGAACGAGGTGGGGCCACGCCAACCACCGGGCACGTTCGACAGCACCATCGGCAGCAGCATGGGGAGGCGGGTGCGCGTGGGCTCGTGGCCCAGCACGCTGAGCCAGAGGTTCGTCATGTAGCGCAGCAGCCGCCACGGCATCAGCGGGTCGCTCGTGCGCTGGTGCTCGAGCAGCACGTAGAGGAACGCCGGGCGGCCGTGCTGCGCGACCCTGAAGGCGGCGTCTCTCGCTGGCCGCAAGCGACTCGTCGACGAAGCGGGTGTGGAGCATGTCGACGCGCTGGAAGTCGAGCGAGGCGACGATGGCCGGCGGGAGCAGCACCTCGGCCTCGGCCTTGAGCGCCTCGGGCCGGTCGAAGGCCGACCGGAACAGGCCGTCATGGTGTGACTGGTACTTCGTTCCGCCGCCGCCGCCGTGTCATGTCCCCTCCCTCCAGCGGGAGCCAACAGCACGAACGATGCTGCGGCCGCCCGCGCACATTCCCAGGCGGTTGCGCGTCCACGCGGGTGGAGTGGAGCGTCCACGTCGTCCCGCTCTCAGCGCGCGAGAAGCCTCAGCTACCGGGGGGCCGCTTCGCCTTCAGCACCGGCGACTCATGGCGCAGGCTGCGCATCGCGAGCCGATCGAGGCGGGTCGTGCGATAGACCTCGAGCATGCGCTCCTGGCCGGTGCGCCACACGCCATACATGGTGCAGGCCCCCGTGAAGGCGCACCCGTCATGATCGGCCGCGGTGCAGACGTTGACGTTGACCGGGCCCTCGAGCGCTTCGATGACCTCGAGGAAGGTGATCGTCGAAGCCGCTCGTGCGAGCGCGTAGCCGCCGTGCGCGCCGCGGGTCGAGCGCACCAGCTTCGCCTTCACGAGCGTCTTGAGGATCTTGGCGAGGAAGTCACCGGGGATGTCCATCTTCCGGCCGATCTCGCGGAACGACGTCGTCATGCCGTCGGGCAACGAGGCCAGGAAGACCATCGCGCGGGTCCCGTACTCCATCTTCCTCGAGATCTGGAACGCGCGAGCCATCGGCACGTCCCCTACCACAGTGTGGGTGGTGTCTGCGTCCGACCACCGCTAAACACCAGTCGTGATCATCGACCTGCACTCGCACACGACCGCGAGCGATGGACAGCACGCACCGGCGGAGCAGATCGCGATGGCCGCAAAGGCAGGTATTGGCGTGCTCGCCGTGACCGATCACGACACCGTCTCCGGCCTGGACGCCTGTGAGGAGGCGGCCCGCGCGCACGGCATGCGGCTCGTGCCCGGCATCGAGATCTCGGTGCACTTCGGGGGACGCGAGGTGCACATCCTCGGGCACTTCGTCGATCGCGCAGTGCCGAAGCTGGGCTCGTTCGACGTCGAGCTGAAGGCGTTCCGCGAGAGGCGCATGGGGTTGATGGTGGAGAAGCTGGCATCGCTGGGCTTCCCGGTGACGCTCGCCGACGTGAAAGCGCTCGCCGGCAACGCGCACCTCGCGCGGCCGCACCTCGCGCGGTGGCTGGTCGAGCACGGGTACTGCACCTCGACGCAGGAGGCCTTCACCCGCTTTCTCGGCGACGGCAAGCCAGCGGCCGTCGCGCGCTTCGACGTCACTCCGGACCAGGCGATCGAGCTCATCCACCTCGCGCACGGCACCGCCACCCTCGCGCACCCCGGCCCGACCCGGATCAACCACTGGGAGCTCGAGCAGCTCAAACAACGCGGGCTGGACGGCATCGAGGTGCACCACTCGGATCACCCGCCGAGTCAGCGGGAGCAGCTGCTCGCCTGGGCGAAGGAGTTCGATCTCGTCCCCACGGCTGGCAGCGATTTCCACGGGCTGAAGGTCGCGCCTGATCGGCGCTTCGGCAGCGTCACGATGGACCCGGCCGAGCTCGAGCGGCTCGAGCGGCGCCGACGTTGACGCTGCCACACCGCCCACCTGATTCGATCTCCGTCGCCTCGCGACCGGCATTCAAGCAACTGCGCCCGCCGCGGCTCGACGGCGTCGAATCACGTGGGCTCGGTGCTAGGCCGCCGCGCGCTGAAGCGGCCTCACCTGCCGGGTGACACGCTCCCCCTTCCTCCAGACCGTGAGCTCGACCGTCCACGCAGGCTCGAGCGCGAGCAGGCGCTGCAGATCGTCCACCGTGCTGACGCGAGCCCCGCCGAGCGCGACGACGAGATCGTCGGGCGCCACGCCTGCGGTGGCTGCCGGCGAGCTGCTCCCGGTCTCGACCACCCGGACGCCGCGCGCCTGGCCAACACGCTCGGCGAGCTCGGGCTTGAGCGTCTCGTTGCGCGCCGAGATGCCGAGGAAACGCCGACGCACCTCGCCGTGTCGAAGCAGCAGGCCCGCGACCCAGGTCGCCGTCGCCGAGGGCACCGCGAAGCCGATGCCCTGCGCGAACGGGAGCATCGCGGTGTTGACGCCGACGACCTGCCCCCGCACCGAGAGGAGCGGGCCGCCGGAGTTGCCAGGGTTGATCGCCGCGTCGGTCTGGATGAGGCCGTCGAGCGAGGCGCCGTCACGCCCCGGCAGGCGTCGCTCGAGCGCGCTCACCACCCCGAACGACACGCTGCGCTCGAACCCGAACGGGTGTCCGAGCGCGATCACCACCTGCCCGACCTTCACGGCGGCCGCATCGGCGAGCGACAGCACGGGCAGCTGCTGGCGCGAGGTCTTCACCACCGCGAGATCGGTCGGCGCGTCGCGGCCCACCACCTCGCCTTCGCTCCACTCGCCGTCGGAGAACCGCACCCGGACACGCCCGTTCGACAGCCGCACCACGTGCTCGTTCGTGAGCACGGAGCCGTCTTCGCGCAGCCCCAGGCCGGTGCCGTTGCCGCGTCGATGCTCGAGCGCAACCACGCCAGGCGCGGCCCGGGTGACGAGCGCCTCGAGCTCGCTCGAGAACAACTCGAGTGGGTTCATGGTTCAGGGCCTCGCGCCGAGCGTCACCTGCATCTGCTCGACCTTGCCCTGTCGCCAGATCGTGGCAGGCACCTGCTCACCCACGTGATCGGCGCGGAGGTACGAGGTGAGATCGTCGAGCGTCTTCACCGACGCGTCGCCGAGGTGCAGCAGCGTGTCCCCATAGCGGATGCCGGCCTTGTCGGCTGGGCCGTCCTTCTCGACCTGCATCACGATGAGGCCAACCTCTTCACCGGTGGACTGGTGCACGTCCTCGGGGAGGCGGACGGGCTGCATCTGCAGGCCCAGGTAGCTGCGGCGAACGCGCCCGTGCAGCTCGAGCTGCCCGACGATCCGCTGCACGGTCGAGCTCGGGACCGTGAGGCTCGCGCCCTTGAGCAGACCCGTGCTCGTGAGGCCCAGCACGCGCCCGTCCACGGACACCAGCGGCCCGCCCGAGAAGCCCGGGTGGTGGGCAGCGTCCGCCTCCAGGTAGCGATCGACGGTTCCCCCGCTCATCGTCTTCCAGGGGCTCCTCCCGACCGCGCTCAGGATGCCGCTCGTCGCGCGCACCGTCTGGCCGGGCCGCGCGAGCTTGAGCACCAGCTGACCGACCTTGAGCTGCGAGGTGTCGCTCAACTGCACAGCGGGCAACTCGGCCTCGGTCTCGAGGAGGGCGAGATCAGTCGTCAGATCGCGGCCCTTCACCTTCGCGCGGTGCTCGACGCCCTCGAGGCCGACCATCACCTCGTCACGGAAGAGGCCGCGCGCGACGGTGATGACGCGGTTGGATGAAACGACGAGGCCGCTGGTCGGGTGGCGGCGGCCTCCTTCGACGCGCACCACGCTTCGACCAACGGCCTCAACCACGGAGGACAGCGCTTCGGACAGCTCGTTTGCTGGAACCGGCATTCGTTTCCTCGGGAACAGCGGGGGAGACAGCTCCCGAGAAGCTACGCATGAACGCCGATCTGCAAACCCGCCGAACAGTCAGAAACAGGCCAAACGGCGAGGACTTACGACCTCACAGATTGATGAGGCCGCGGCGCGCGGCGCGAACCACCGCCTCGACCCGCTTCTGCGCGTCCATCTTCTGGAGGATCGAGTTCACGTGGAACTTCGCCGTGTGCTCGCTGATGGAGAGCTTCGCGGCGATCTGCTTGTTCGACAGGCCCTCGGCCAGCAGCACCAACACCTCGTGCTCGCGAGGCGTGAGGTTGTCGTCGATGGAGCGCGCTCCCGGCTCGACTGCGGACTGGGCGGTGCTGGCGTTCAACCAGCCCGGCTCGGTGACCGTGAGGCCCTTCTGGACGGCGGCGATGGCCACCTCGAGCTTGGCGGCTGACGAGTTCCGGGGAATGACGGCCTGCGCGCCTGCGGCGAGGGCGTCGGCGACGTGCTCCTTCTCTGCGAGCGCGAGCAACGGCCGCTTGAGCTGCAGGTTCTTCATCTCGGCGAGCGCCTTCGGAGGATCGCGCGTGACGTCGACGACAATAACGTCAGCCTGCGCCACCCGCGCGGCGATCTCGAGGTTGCTCTCGACCGGACTCAGGATGAACCGATCGGTCTGTTCGGCCAGGGACTCAACGAGGCTGTGGTCGGCCTGAACCACGACTCGCAACGGCATGATCTGGGGAGGAAGTCCGCGCATGATGTCTCCACGAGTAACGCACCCTGCCTCATCGGCAAGGACCGCCGCCGCCGCCGCTCCTGACCCTCGACCCGTCACCTTCGACAGGTGAAATGCCCGGCCCTCAGGTTTGGTTTCGCGTCGCGCGGCAGGCTTCACACTTCTTCAACCCGTCGCAGGGTGGTCTTGTTCCCTGACGCGGGCCTTCTCAAGCGGCTGATACTTCTCGTGGAGATTCTCGGGCGTGCTGCTTACAGAGGGGCGCGTGCTGGACCTCATCCTGGTGGGCGGCGGGCTCGCGAACGGACTGATGGCGTGGAGGCTCCTCCAGCGCCGGCCAGATCTCGCCTTCGTGTTGCTCGAGGCTGGCCCGACGATCGGCGGCAACCACACCTGGAGCTTCCACGGCACCGACGTGACGAAGGCCCAGCTCGAGTGGCTGTGGGTGCTGGCCTCGAAGTCATGGCCCTCGCACGACGTGATCTTCGGCACCGGCGCGCGCCGCATCGGCGGCGGCTATCACTCGATCCGCAGCGAGGACTTCCACTGGAAGCTGGCGGAGCGGCTGGGCGAACGGCTGCGGGTGAAGACGAAGGTCGTCGCCCAGACGGCGTCGAGCGTGACGCTCTCGTCCGGCGAGACGCTGGAGGCGAAGGCGGTGATCGACGGCCGCGGCTTCTCGAGCGCGCCAGCGTGGCCGTGCGGCTACCAGAAGTTCCTGGGGCTCGACGTCGAGCTCACCGAACCGCACGGGCTCGAGGTGCCGCTGTTGATGGACGGGCGAGTCGATCAGCACGGCGCCTTCCGGTTCCTCTACCTGCTGCCGTGGGACGAGCGCCGGGTGCTGGTCGAAGACACCTCGTACGCAGACGACGCGAGCCTCGACCTGCCGGTGCTGCGCGCGCGCATTCGCGAGTACCTCGCCGAGCGCAAGCTGGTGGTGAAGACGGTGCTGCGCGAAGAGAGCGCGGCGCTCCCGATCCCCCTGCGCGGCGAGGCGCCCCGGCTCGAGGCGCCGACCATCGGCGTGGCGGCGGGCCTCTTCCACGCGACGACGGGCTACTCGTTGCCGTTCGCGGCCTCGATGGCCGACGCGCTCGCGTCGCGCAGCTCGTTCGAGGCGCCGGCGCTCACGACCTGGCTGCAGGGCGAGATCGACGCCCACTGGTCGGGGCAGGGCTTCTTCCGGCTGCTCAATCGCATGCTCTTCAAGGGCGCCGAGCCCGAGCAGCGGGTGCGGATCTTCGAGTCGTTCTACCGCCACGACGAGGCGCTGATCGGCAGGTTCTACGCGGGTGCGCTCACGAGGTGGGACGTGCTCAAGGTGCTCGCGCGCGGAGCCCCCACGGTGCCGGGGCCCCGGGCGGTGCGGGCCGCGCTGGGAAGCTGACGCGTCAGGTTGGATCGGGCTTCGGCGTGTCCTTGCCCGAAGGCAACGGGTCGGGCGCGGTGACGTTCTTCGGCAGCTCGCCGGTCAGCGCCTTGAGGAAGGTGATCACCGACGAGACCTCCTCCGGGGTCAGATCCTTCCCCAGCTGGTAGCGGCCCATGAAGCGCACGACCTCGTCGAGGGTCTTCAGCGAGCCGTCATGCAGGTACGGCGCGGTCTTCTCGACGTTGCGCAGCGACGGCACACGGAAGCGGTTGCGGTCGTCCTCGCGCTTCGTGACCTCGAAGCGCCCCGGATCCGCCATGAACTCGGGCGGCACCTTCGCGGCGAAGCCGAGCGCCTGGTACATGCCGCCGCCGACGCCCTCTCCCTTGTGGCACACCATGCAGCCGAGGCTCATGAAGGTGAGCAGGCCCTGGCGCTCCTCTTCACTGAGCGCCTTCTCGTTGCCCTTGAGGTAGGCGTCGAAGCGGCTCGGCGTCACGAGGGTGCGCTCGAAGGCGGCGATCGCGAGTGTGATGGTCTCGAAGGTGATCGGCTCCTTCGCGTCAGGGAAGGCCTTCGCGAACAGCGGCGAGTAGCCGGGGATCGACCGGATCACCTTCTCGACCGCGGCCGCGTCGGGCATCGCCATCTCCACGGGATTGAGGATGGGCCCCTTCGCCTGCTCCTCGAGGCTGGCGGCGCGCCCGTCCCAGAAGAGGCCGACGTGCGCGCCGGCGTTGTAGGCGCTGGGCGAATTTCGTCGGCCCAGCTGCCCCTTGTGCCCGGGGCTCTTCGGCAGCCCATCGACGCCAAAGCGCTGCAGATCGTGACAGGTGGCGCACGAGAGGGTCTGACCCTTCGAGAGCCGGCGCTCGAAGAACAGCAGGCGACCCAGCTCGACCTTCGCCTGCGTCACCGGGTTCTCGGGCGACTCGTACTTCGCGGGCAGCGGCTTGAAGATCATCATCGCCGCTTCGTGCATGCTGGGAGACTCGGCGAACGAAGCTCCCGCGAGCCCCACCACCGCGACCGCAATCCGTCGGCTGATTCGCATCACGCGCCCTCCTCTGCCACGTGGAAAGTCATGCTCACCGCTTTGGCTTTGGCGCTGGCTTGAAGCGCAACACGTGGCTGGCGAGGTCCCTCACGTCCGGGTCGGTGAGCGTGCCGCCCCACGACACCATCAGCGGCGACTTGCCGTGCGTGGGACCGCCGTCACGGATCACCTGGTAGACCCACTCGGGCGTGAGCCGGTCGGCGTTCTTCGCGTCGGTGAAGTTGGTCGGGCGCGGATCGAGCTTCGCGGCGACGGCGGCAGTGCCGTCTCCTTTGCCCTTCGGGCCGTGGCAGCTCGCGCACAGCTGGTCGAACTTCTTCTTCCCCTTCTTCGGATCGCCGTTGAGCACGAACGGCACGCCCGCGTCGACGGGAGCCGCAGGGGCAGCGCCGGCATCGGTCGCTGGAGGCGCGAGCTGAGCACCCGCGTCGGCCGGCGGCGCGGCGAACGCAGGCGCGGTGAGGACCAGGGCGAAGGACACCAGACGCGTCTTCATGGAAGCTCCAGGCGGGGCGAGGAGCGCCCGCGCGGAGCCGATTTACTTCACCGCCCCTGCCTCGCACACAGGAGCGAACGAGCAGTGTCAGCTCAACCTGACGCCTCCGCCTGCCCGATGAGCGCCTCGTGCAGGCCCTTCGTCAGCGCCTTCGCCTGTGCGCGCGAGGTGACGACGGTGAGCTGCAGGGCCGAGCTGGCCATCGCGACGACCGGCGCTGCCAGGGCATGCGCGACCGTCAGCGCCTTGCGCAGCACGAGGGCGTCGGCGTGCAGGCCGGTGCCGACGCAGGTGACGGTGCCGAGATCGTCGAGCACGGTGACGCCGGCGGGCAGCTTCTGGCGCAGCGCCTCGGGGCCGTGCACGTCCTGGAGCGGCACCAGCACGAGCGTGCGACCGCTCGCGTCGAAGGACACGCTGCGGGGCTTTACCTGGTTCGCGTCGAGCAGCTCGAGCAGCGCGTCGGGTGGGCCCTGCACGCAGAACGCCCACACGTCGGCCTCGCAGGTGACGCCGCGCACGCGGCCCTTCTCTCCCGGCGTGGGCTGAATGCGCGTGCCGGTGCCGGCGGCGTGCGTGGACTTCGCGTGAATGACGATGCCGTGCTCGCGCGCGAACTCGACGGCCTGCGCGTTGAGCACCTTCGCGCCGGCGGTGGCGAGCTCCTGCATCTCTTCGGGTGAGATCGCGTCGAGCTTCTTCGCGCTCGGCACCACGCGGGGATCGGCCGAGAACACGCCGTCGACGTCGGAGTAGATCTCGCAGTCGGCGTGGAGCGCCGCCGCCAGCGCCACGGCCGAGGTGTCGGAGCCGCCGCGGCCCAGCGTCGTCACTTCCTTCCCGCGCGAGACGCCCTGGTAGCCGGCGACGATCACCACCTTGCCCTGCCCCAGCGCCTCCTCGAGCCGCGCGGGCCTCACCTCGACGATGCGCGCCTGGCTGTGCGTGTCGTCCGTGATGATGCCGGACTGGCTGCCGGTGAAGCTGATCGCCGGAACGCCGAGCTCGTGCAGCGCCATCGACATGAGCGCCATCGAGATGCGCTCGCCGCAGGTCAGCAGCATGTCGAGCTCGCGCCGCGGCGGATCGGGGCTGATCTGCTTCGCCAGCGCGAGCAGCTCGTCCGTCGTGTCGCCCATCGCCGACACCACCACCACCAGCTGCCAGCCCTCGTCGCGGCGCGCCTTCACCCGCTCGGCCACCTTGCGGATCTTCTCGACGCTGCTGACCGACGAACCACCGAACTTCTGGACGACGATGCGGGCCATGTGGCCTCCGTGACACGCGAGGGCGCGACCGCTGTACCGCAGTGCACCGGGCTCGCCAACGCGCACGACGGGAATACGAGCGGACGCAAAGCTGTTCGACGCTGTCTTTGGCGGCTCGCCAACCTTTCAAAATCACTCGACTATTCCGATTGACTTGGAGGGCCTCGTCCCTACAGTGCGCGCGCTTTGAAGCAGGCCCCTGGAGGTCCCTCCGCATGGCGATGATCGAGGTCGAGCGCCTCACGAAGAAGTACCGCGAGCGGGTCGCGATCGACGCGCTCACGTTCCAGATCCAGGAAGGGAAGATCGTCGGCTTCCTGGGCCCGAACGGCGCGGGCAAGTCGACGACGATGAAGATCCTCACGGGCTTCATGCCAGCGACCGAGGGCAAGGCGCGGGTGGCGGGCTTCGACGTGTTCGAGAAGCCGCTCGAGGCGAAGCGGCAGATCGGCTACCTGCCCGAGACGCCGCCGCTGTACCCCGAGTTGACGGTGAGGGGCTTCCTCAAGTTCGTCGCCGAATTGAAGGGCGTGCCGCGCGGCCAGGTGAAGAGCGAGATCGACCGCGTCGCGAAGGGCACCGGCATCACCAGCGAGCTCGATCGGCTGAACTCCGCGCTCTCGAAGGGCTACCGGCAGCGCGTGGGCATCGCGCAGGCGCTCATCGGCAACCCGAAGCTCCTCATCCTCGACGAGCCGACCGAAGGCCTCGACCCGCGTCAGCGCGCCGAGGTGCTGCAGCTCATCAAGGGGCTCGCCGGCCAGCACACCGTCGTGCTCTCGACGCACATCCTCGCGGAGGTGAAGACCATCTGCGAGCAGGTGCTCATCATCCACCGCGGGAAGATCGTGGCCGACGAGTCGATGGCCAACCTCACCGGCGGCAGAGAGAACGGCCTCGAAGAGAAGTTCATCCAGCTCACCGCCACCTGATCGGGACTCCTCATGCGAAACATCCTCGCGATCGCGAAGAAGGAGATGACGGTCTACCTGACCACCCCCTGGGCGTGGATCGTCTTCACCTTCGTCAGCTTCGTCTCGTCGTTCTTCTTCATCGGCCTGCTGGTGCAGTTCAAGCAGGCGCACGAGCAGATCCGCCTCATGCAGGGAGGGTGGGAACAGGTCGGGGCCGAGGCCCAGTTCCTGCGCAACCTCACGGACGGCGTGGTGATGCCGCTCTACTCCACGATGCTCGTCGTGCTGCTCTTCGTGGTGCCGTTCCTCTCCGCGCGGCTGTTCGCCGAGGAGCGTCGCCAGAAGACGTTCGAGCTCTTGATGACGGCGCCGGTCACCAGCACCGAGATCGTGCTCGGGAAGTACCTCGGCGGGCTCGTCATCATCGGCGCGACGGTCAGCGTGACGCTCGTCTACCCGCTGGTCCTGGCGATGTTCGGCTCCTCGTTCTCGGCCACGACGTCAGAGAAGACCGCAACGCTGGAGTGGGTGACGGTGTTGCTCGGCTTCGGGGCCCTGGTGCTCTTCGGCGCCACCGTGCTGGCGATCGGCAGCTTCGTCTCGTCGCTGACCGAGTCCGTCATCGTCGCGGGCCTCATCACCTTCGCCGTCTGCCTGGTGTGGATGATCGTGAAGATCGTCGCGCCGAACGCCGACGAGCCGTGGCGCAGCGTGCTCGATCACCTCGCCTTCGACGTGCAGCTGCGCAACCCGATGCGAGGCGTCTTCGAGCTGAAGCCGCTGGTCTTCTTCTCGAGCGTGATCGCGACCTTCCTGGTGTTGACGCACCGGTCGGTCGAGTCACGGCGGTGGGTGTGACGCCATGCTGAAGACCCTCGGAAAAGTCGGTGGCGGCGTCGGCCTGCTCCTCACCCTCACCTCCTTCGTCACGCTCTTCGTCACCTCGGGCTCGATGATCGCCTTCGGGGTGAAGCTGGGCCTCGGCGTCGCGCTGCTCGCCCTCTGGGCGGTGACGAACTCGGACAAGATCTCGCTCTGGGCGCGCTCGGTCTTCTTCTTCGGCTCGTCGGCGGCGATCGGCGCGGTCTTCCTCGCGCTCATGGTCGCGGCCAACTTCATCGTCGCCCGCCGCAACCAGACGTGGGACCTGACGAGCAAGAAGCTCTACTCCCTGTCCCAACAGACGCGCGACACGCTCAAGGACCTCAAGGAGCCGATCAACATCATCGTCTTCTCGACGGGAGAGCTCCCCGAGAGCCTCGACGATCTCTTCAAGCGGTTCGCGGCCGAGACCGAGAAGCTGACCTGGGAGCGCAAGGATCCGCGCAAGACGCCGGCGCTGGTCGCGAAGTACAAGATCCGCGAGCAGCAGTTCGCGGCGATCCTCGTGCGCAAGCCCGGCCAGAGTGACGAGAGCTCGACCGCCGCCAACCTGCCGAGGCTGGCCGACGCCGCCGAAGGCGAGCAGGAGCTGACCAACGCCCTCATCCGCCTCCAGACGGTCGGCGAACAGAAGGTCTACTTCCTCGAGGGTCACGGGGAGATCCCGCTCGAGCTCGAAGAGGGGGCGATGCCGCAGGCTCCTCAGCCGTCTCTGGCGAAGGTGAAGACCGCGTTCATGAACGAGGGTTACGTCTGCGAGTCGCTCAACCTCGCGAAGGACAACGCGATCCCCCAGGACGCGAAGGTGCTCGTCAGCGCCGGCGCGAAGTCCGCCTACACCGAGGGCGAGAAGCGCCTCATCGAGCAGTTCCTCGAAGAGGGCGGCCGCTTCCTCTACTTCGCCGAAGCCGGCTACGAGCCCAGCCTCGATCCCGTGCTCGCGAAGTACGGCCTGCAGATCGACAACGGCGTCATCGCCGACCCGCGCGTCGATCCCGACCAGCCGTACCTGATCGTCGCTCCCTTCTACGGCGATCACGTCACGGTGGCCCCGCTCAAGGCGGGCAAGCTCAACCTCCTCTTCTTCTCGGCGCGGGCCATCACCGTGCTGCGCGAGGGCACGCTCCAGGGCGTCACGGCGCTCAACACCGTGCTCACCACGCCGGAGGCCTGGCTCGAGACGAAGCCTGATGAAGACCCGAAGCTCGACCCGGGCGAGAAGGCCGGCCAGCTGGGCGTCGTCGCGGTCTCGACCCGCGACTCCACCGCTGCCAACAAGCGCTCCGAGCAGACGCGGATCGTCGCCTTCGGTGATTCGCAGGTGCTGCTGGATCTGTTCGCCCTCGAGGGCGATCGCAACCTCGTCCTGAACGCGATGGGCTGGCTGTCGAACCAGCCGAAGAAGCTCACCATTCGCCCGCCCGATCGCGACATCTCGTCGCTGCAGGTGGACGGCGCGATGCTGAGCAACATCCGCCTGGTGGTGATGGACGTGCTGCCGATGCTGCTGATCGGCGTCGGCCTCACGGTGTGGCTGACGCGGCGCTCGCGCTGAGGGCCGGGAGGGTCCGATGAACCAGATGCAGAAGACGCTCGCGACGCTGGTCGGCCTGCTCGTGCTCGCGGGCGGCGTCGGGCTGTATGCGTGGAAGAGCGTGTACGAGACCGATGAGAAGGCCGCGCGCAAGAAGGCCGACGAGGAGCGGCTCTTCCTCACCGGCACGAGCGGCGACCGCGCGAAGGACGCAGGCGCTGCGACGGTGGAGTTCCGCCGCCTGGTCGTCACCACGAAGGGCGAGACGACGGTGCTCGAGCGCGAGCCGGGCGCGGCGTGGCGCATCACCTCTCCGGTGAAGGCGAAGGTGGACGCGCTCGTCATCGACGGCCTGGTGAGCCAGCTCCAGAGCGCGCGCTTCAAGACGACGCTCGAAGGCGAGGCGACGGACGCCGAGCTCGGGACGTACGGCCTCGACGCTCCTGCCTTCAGCGTCGAAGCCGAGGCGGAGGTCGAAGGCGAGCTGCGAAAGACGAAGCTCGAGGGCGGCATCGAGAACCCGTTCGACGGGACGATCTACATGCGGCGCGACGGCAGCCGGCAGGTGCACATGGCCGAGGGCGGCGTGCGCTGGTCGCTCGCCAAGACGACCTTCGATCTGCGCGAGAAGGACATCCTCGCGTTCGACGAGACGAAGCTGAGGCGGTTCGCCCTCAAGTCCAGGATCAACGACTGGGAGCTCGAGCGCGGCGACGACAAGCTCTGGCGCCTCACCCGCCCGGAGGCCACCCTCGCCGACACCGTCACCGTCACGGCCGTGCTGGGCGGCATTCGCGGTGAACGGGCGACGGGCTTCCCGTTCGAGCCCACCGAGGAGCGGCTCGCGGCGCTGGGCTTCGGCCATCCCCTGGCGACGGCCGTCTTCACCTTCGACACCGGCGACGTGAAGGTGAAGCTGGCGACGCCCTCGCCCGACGCCGGAGACGCGCTCTACGCGCTCAAGGAAGACGCCGATGGCCGCGTGCTGGCGCAGGTGAACCCGTCGGCGCGGGTGGCGTTCGATCGCAACGCCATCGAGCTGCGCGATCGCTCGCTCATCCCCTTCTCGAAGCAGCTCGTCACGAAGATCGTCATCCAGGTCCCTGGCAGTCCCGAGCTCACCGTCGAGCGGGACTCACCTGACGCCAGCCTCGAGGCCTGGCGCGTGACGTCGCCCCGGTCTGGCCCGGCGAAGGCCTATAAGGTGGCCACCATGTTGTGGACGCTCTCGGCCATCAAGGCCGGCTCGGTCGTCGTGGAGAAGCCCGACGGGAAGGTGCTCGAGACCTACAGCCTCGACTCGAAGCAGGGCCGCGTCATCCGCTTGTTCGGCCAAGCCTCCGAGCTCGCGACCCTCACCCTCGGCAAGGAGCTCGTGGGAAAACCCGGGAGCTCGTACGCGGTGGGCGCGCGCAAGGCGATCGTCGAGATCGACAGCTCACGCTTCAACGAGCTGCCGTGGACGCCCGAGGACGTGCTCGAGCTCCCGGCTCAGGACGCCGGGACGCCCTGATCACTGCTTCGGGATCTTCGCCTGAATCGCCTTGAGCGAGGCGACGCCCTGCTCCGTGCTCTGGTAGCCGTTCGCGGCGATCAGCGCGGTGATCTTCTCGATCCGCTCGGTGTTCGACGGGTGCGTCGAGAGGAAGGTGAGGAACTGCGGCAGCTCGCCTTTGGCCTTCAGCTTCTCGAAGAAGGTCGCGAGCCCGCGCGGATCGTAGCCGGCCCCGTTCGCGTACTTCGCGCCGTACTGGTCGGCCTCGAGCTCCATGTCACGGCCGTAGGCCATGATGCTGCCCTTGCCGAGCAGCCCCGCCGCGAGCAGCGCCACGTCGCTCGGATCCTTGCCCAGCGCCATCGCCGCCACCGTCTCGAGGCCCTTCGCCGCGACGAGCTGCCGCGCCGAGTGCCGCGCGACGACGTGCGCGAGCTCATGCCCCACCACGCCCACCACCTCGGCCTCGGTGTCGGCCGCGAGCAGCAGCCCGGTGTAGATGTAGATGCGCCCGCCGGGCGTCGCGAAGGCGTTGACCGTCTTCGGATCGTCGATCACGAAGTACTGCCACTTCACGCCAGGGCGATCCTTGTCCGCCTGCGGCGTCAGCTTCTGCACCAGGCCGCTGACGTAGAAGCCCACGTCGGGCACGTCGAGGAACTTCGTGTTCTCCTTCTTCAGCTCCTCGTGCACCTGGAAGCCGAGATCCGTCTCCTGCTGATCGGTGATCAGCGTGGCGGCGACGATCTGCTCCGTCTGCGAGCGCTGCATCATCGAGCAGGCGGTGAAGGACAGCACAGCGGCGGCAAGGACGAGGTGGCGCATGGTGGTCGGTCTCCTGGAGGGATGGATCGCGCACCGAATAGTCGGTGGCGCCAGCGGGCGCACCCGCAAAAAGCCGACACAAGTCGGCGAAGTCACGAGGCTTTCCGGCGCTTTCCGTTTTCGGGGTCGGCTGTGTCCATTCCTGCGAACCCGGGCACTCCGGGCACACACAACCTGAGAGGACGATCATGAAGCGAGTGATGGTGGCGGCAGTCGCGGCGGTGGCGATGGCGATGACGGGCTGTGGCATGGACAAGGGCGAGCCGTTCCGCCAGGGCTTCCCCCACAGCGACACCGTGAAGCTCAACCTGCCGGGGAACAAGGCGGCCCTGACCGGCGAGGGCCAGCGCCGCGACGGGCTCGAGGGGCAGACGTCGGACTTCTACAAGCTGACGCGCGGCGTGACGGCGACCGTGAATGGCGCGGGCGGCGCGGTGCTCCTGCTGGTCGAGAAGATCACCGACTACCCGCCCACCAGCGTGAACCAGAACGTCGCCGTGTGGGGTCCGCACACCGACGCGCTCTCGCCGAACACCTACAAGTTCACCGTGACGAAGGTGGCCGAGAACCAGTTCGACTACCTGCTCGAGGCGAAGGGGAAGACGGAGGCTGACTCGGCGTTCCGCGTCATCCTCTCGGGTTCGCACGTCTCGACGGGCAGGAACCTGGGCAGCGGCACCTTCCTCGTGGACTGGGATCGCGCGCAGACGCTCCCTGAGCACGACAAGAACGTGGGCACCGCGTCGTACACCTACTCGCGCCAGACGGCGGGCGCCGACGTCTCGGTCGATGCGCTGTTCCAGAAGGTGCGTGACGAAGAGACGAACCAGCTCGTGGACGTGAACTACAAGTACCGCGAGCAGCCCGGCAACGGCGGGGCGTTCGAGTTCCGCATGAACAAGAACTGGATCCCTGGACCCGGCGTCGAGGTGCTCACCGTGAAGAGCCGCTGGCAGCAGGCTGGCGCCGGACGCAGCGACGCGCGCGCCACCGGCGGCGATCTGCCCGGGCCGGCCACCGCCTCGGAGTGCTGGGACTCGGGGTTCGCTTCGCGCTTCCTCAACGCCTCCTGGCTCACGCCCCAGACGGGGAACTACGGCGCCGAGAGCGTGTGCGCGTTCCCCACGGCCGAGTACGCGCCGTAACATCGGCCCATGGTCCGCCCGGCCCTCGAGGTCATCGACGGTGGCAGGAGCGCCGGGCGGGCGTGGCTCAAGCAGCTGTACTCGACGTACGGCGGCGCCGTGTTCCAGCGGTGCCGCTTCCTGCTCAAGGACCCGACGGCAGCCGAGGACGCCATGCAGGACGTGTTCGCCAGGGCGATGTTGAACGAGGGCAGCTTCCGCGGCGAGGCGTCGCCGCTGACGTGGTTGACGAAGATCGCCACCAATCACTGCCTCAACCTGCTGCGCGAGAAGCGCGCGGCGTGGCACGACCAGTACGAGTCGATGGAGCGGGTGAAGGGTGAGGCCCACGGCGGTCCTGGCAGCCTCGAGGCCCGTGATCTCGTGCGCCGAACCCTCAGCCGCTTCGACCTCGAGACCCAGTCGGCCGTCATTCACTACTGGGTGGACGATCTGACGCTGGACGAGGTGGCTGCCCTGCTGGGCCGCTCGGTGCCGACGATTCGCAAGCGCCTGAACACCTTCGCCGAGGCGACTGGCCAGGCGATGCGCGACGGCGATGGAGGCCTGCCGTGAGCGCGACCGCGTTGAAACACCCCGGCTCGTTGACGCTGCGCCGCCTGCACGCGGGTGAGGCGGTCGGTGACGAGGTGACGCTCCACGTCGCGGCCTGCGAGGCGTGCAGCGCGACCCTGGCGTCCTTTTCGTCGGAGCAGCAGGCCTTCGAGCAGCAGATCTCGTTCGATCGGTTCGCGGCAGGCGTGGAGCGGGCAGCACGCGAGGCGTCGAGGCCTCCTCCGCAGCGACGCTGGCTGCAGCCGATGCTCGCGCTCGCCGCCGGGCTCGTGGTGATCGCAGGCGCGCAGCTCGTGCTCTCTCGAGTCGAGCCCGGGTCGGGCAACCGGCTCAAGGGCGGTGCTGCGGTGCAGGTGGTGGTGGCCGGGCGCGGACCACAGCGGGACGCTTCGGAGAAGCCGCACGTCGCCGAGGCGCTGGCGGCCGGAGAGCGGGTTCGCATCGGCCTCACGCCCGACCCCTGGAAGTACGCCATCGTCGTCAGCATCGACGACGCGGGCGAGATCACCCCCATCTACGTGGACAACGGCCACAGCCTCGCGGTCGGCGCCTCGAAGGACACCGTCTGGCTGCCCGAGAGCCTCGAGTTCACCGGCGCCGGCCTCGAGCACGTGGTGATCGTGCTGTCGTCTTCGCCGCTCAGCCTCGACCAGCTCGCCAGCGCGCTGCGGCTGGCCTTCGACGACGCCCGCGGCGATCTGCTGAAGCTTGGAAGTCTTCCGTTGCCAGGCCAGCAGTTTCACCGCACCTTCCTCAAGCCGTGAGCCCCGCCCTGCCAGCGTCGTGGAGCCTCCGCCTCGCGCTGGCGTGGCTCGCGACGTTCGCGCTTCAGGCACAGACGGCGCCCGCGCCTTCGGGCCCCCAGCGCCGCTTCGCGCTGATCATCGGCAACGATCAGGGCGGCGAAGGCACCCGCCCGCTCCTGTACGCCGCCGACGACGCGCGGCGGATGCACGAGGTGCTGCTCCGCCTCGGGGGCACCACGCCAGACGACGCGATGCTGCTGATCAACGACTCGTCCGACGACGTGCTGACCGCGCTCGCCGAGGTCGAGCGACGGATCCGCGATGCACGTCAGCGTGGGGAGCGCACCACGCTCTTCTTCTACTACTCGGGCCACGCGAAGGACGGCGCGCTGCGGCTGGGCTCGACGAAGCTGCCGATGGAGTCCGTGAAGGCGAGGCTTGCCCAGGGGCCCGCCGACATGCGCGTCGCGGTGTTCGACGCCTGCCGCTCTGGCGCGCTGACGCGCACCAAGGGCGTACGAAAGGCGCCGGCCTTCGAGGTGGAGACGGACGCGACGCGGGCCGCGAAGGGCCTCGTGATCCTCACGTCGAGCGCGTCGGACGAAGACTCGCAGGAGTCGGACGCGATCGGCGCGAGCTACTTCTCGTACCACCTCGTCAGCGGCCTCCTCGGGAGCGCAGATCAGAGCGGCGACGGGCGCGTCAGCCTGGCCGAGGCCTACGCCTATGCGTACGAGCGCACCGTCGCGGCCACCGCCGACAGCGCCGCCGGGCCGCAGCACCCGACGTTCAGCTTCGATCTCGCGGGCAACGGCGATCTCGTGCTGACCGACGTGGTGCAGCGCCGGGAGGGCCTGCGGATCCCCGTCGAGGCGCCCGCAGGCACGTACTTCCTCATCGATCGACGCGGCGTCGTCGTGGCGGAGATCACCAAGAGCGAGGCTGAGCGCACGATCGCGCTCGCGCCGGGCACGTACACCGTCAAGCGTCGGCTCCCCGATCGCCTCCGCGTCGGCGAGGTGAAGATCGTCGACGGGCAGCTCTCGACGCTCGACGAGGCGCAGCTGAAGAACGCCAGGTTCTCGGACGACCCCGTGAAGGGCACGGGGTTGAGCACCGTGTACGCGCGTCACTGGAGCATCTCGGCCACCGGCCAGTACCAGGCGATCTTCGACGCCCCGACGACGCGGGGAGGCATCTTCCCGTCCGCGCCGCTCGTCGGCGGCGAGGCGACGGTGCACAACTTCTTCGGCCGCGGCTTCGCCTGGAGCTTCGACGGCCAGTACGGCTGGTCCACCGGCGCCGTCGCGAGCGCGCGCCTCGGCACGCCCGCCACCTACCGCTACTCGTTGATCACCGTCGGCACTTCGCTCCTCTACGAGTGGAACCAGGAGGGCAGCTGGGTGCCGTTCGCCGGCGCGCGCCTCAACCTGAGCCTGATGAGCCGCGAGTTCGACGACGCGCTCTTCCCACGGCAGGGCTTCACCACCATGAGCCCCGGCGTCGTGCTGGGGCTCAAGTACCGCATCGGGCGGAGCTTCGGCCTCGTCGCGCGCGGCCGCGTTCACTACCTCCTCTACAACGTGGACGAGACGAAGAACCTCGGGTTCGCCGAGGTCGGACTGCTCGTGAGCTACGAGTTCAGGGACTGAGCCATGAGATCCTCCACCCTCCTCAGCGTGCTCCTCTTCACCGCCTGCGGCGGCACCTGGTCGAACCGCGATCTCGAGTTCGCCGCGGCCCTGCCCTCGCGCGCCGAGCTGTCGTCGAAGCTGCCGACGTCGGCGAGCAGCGCGCAGCCGCTCACCCGCCGAGACGGCCTCAACGCGGGCGACCCGTCACAGGCGTACGCCGACACGAAGAAGGCCGTCACGGACTTCAACGGGCTGCTCGACTTCTTCCTCGGCGTCGTCGACTCGGTGCGGTCGGTCTCGCCGACCAGCCGCTCGGGAGACTCGCGCACGTGGGGTCCGTTCGCGGCGAAAGACGCTCCCGGCTTCCAGTTCCAGGTGACGATCGCGCTCGTGTCGAGCGACCCGCAGGAGACGTTCGGCTGGAAGCTGCAGGCGCGCAAGCTGGGGGAGCAGGCGTGGCTCGACGTCGTGCGCGGCACCTTCCAGGCCTCGGCGGAGACGGTGCGCAAGGGCATGGGGCAGATCGAGGTGCCGGTGAAGGAGTTCCGCGATCAGCTCAAGATCGATCCCGCCTTCGCGCAGCTCGACTCGATCGTGATCGGCTACGTCACCAACGCGAACCCGAAGCTGTCCACGATGACGTTCACCTTCGCGGCGGGCAACCCGGGCGGCTTCTCGTCAGCGGGCTACGCGTCGCGACAGGCGGACGACGGCTCGGGCGCGATGGGGTTCTCGCTCAAGACCCTCGACCCGAACACCTCGCGGCTCGACATCGTCAGCAGGTGGCGCACGACCGGCGCGGGCGTCGCGATCGCGACCGTCGCCGAGGGCAACTACCGCGGGGCGACCCGCATCGAGTGCTGGGACACCTCGTTCAAGGTCGTCTTCTTCAAGGAGACCTGGCCCGGCGGTCAGGAGTCCGGCGTCCAGTCGGCGTGCGTGTCGATCGAGGGGCTCTGAGTCACGCGAGTCGAGCGGGCGGCGCGCCGGCGTCGTGAGAGAGCCGCGGCGCGAGCTTCACCATCGCCAGCGCGAGCGTGAGGCCAGCGAGGACATCGACGACGTAGTGGTAGCGCAGGTACACGCACGCGAACGGCATCGACACGACCACCGGCGACACCCACCAGAACAGCCGCCGCACGTGGCGCCAGGCGATCCACCCGAGCAGCACGGTGCAGCACGTGTGCATGCTGGGGAAACAGTCGTACGTGATGCGCGTCGCGTCCATCATCGCCTCCTTGACCGAGGCGAGCAGGTAGAGCTCGAGCGAGACGTCGAAGGTGCGCGCCAGCACCGGCCCCTTCACCGGCACCAGCGAGTACGAGACGTAGCCGAGGAGCAGCGCGGCGCCGAGGGCGAAGGACGACTCCCGCAGGGCTGCGCGGCCGGCGACCATCAGCACGCCTCCCAGGACCAGCGGGAACAGCACGGCGTAGAACGAGTACGTGAAGGCGAGCCACTCGGAGAGCGGCCGGTTGATCAGCACCTCGAGCAGCTCGAGCGGGTCATGCCCGCCGAAGAGCGCGCGGTCGGCGGCGGCCATCGCGGCGTCCCGGTCGTCGCCCAGCTTGCCGCCCACGACCGCGTCCATCCACGCGTAGGCCGAGAGGATGAACAAGAGCGGGGCCCAGTCGCGCAGCGCGTGCAGCAGATCGGCGACGTTCCGCGCCAGGAACCGGCGCCAACCGAAGGAGCCCTCGCGCTTGAGCTCGAGGCCGGCGGCGAGCCACAGCAGGCCCCCGGGCAGGCCGATGCCCACCACGCGGAGGAACAAGGTGGCGACCATCGGGATGACCTGCGCGGTCCGCGCCCTCGACAGCTCCGCCCAGACGTTCGGCGCCGAGAGCACCACCACGCCCGCGACGACGAGCGGAAGAAAGGCGAGCGCTGACGACGCCCGGTGGAGGCGCTGGGCGTGCTCGGCGCCGGGCGGCCAGGGCAGGCGCAGGAGCTCGTGGCTGAGCGAGATCGCCGCTACCAGCCCCAGCGCGAAGAAGACCGACACGGTGCGCAGGCCGGCGAGCTGCCGGTACTCGAGGAACACCTCAGGGCCGACCCGGATCAGCACGAAGGCGATGAACGCGAGCACCGCCCACTCGATCGGCCGCAGGACCTTGAGCACTGCCCTCAGGTCTACACGAGTTTCCATCGACGACGCGCGCCAGACGGTGTTCGCTCTCGGCCGCATGCGGCGCCTGGGCTTCTTCATGTTCGTCCTCTCGGGCGCGGCGGGGCTCGTCTTCGAGGTGGCGCTGCAGCGCTCGTTGACCCGCGCCTTTGGAGTCTCGGCGCTCGCCACCTCGACGGTGCTGGCCGCGTGGATGGCCGGGCTCGCGCTGGGGGCGCTGCTGTTCGGGCGGCTGGCCGATCGCACGCCCTCGCCGCTCAAGCTCTACGCGTACCTCGAGATCGGCATCGCCGTCTGCGCGGCGGCGATGCCCTTCATCGTGCCGATGGCGATCGAGGGCTTCGCGTCGCTGGCGCGCGGCCGCACGCTCGACGATCCCCTCGTGCGCGTCGGGCTGTTCGTGATGGCCTTCGGGATCACCCTGGCGCCCACGCTCCTGATGGGCGGCACCCTGCCTCCCGTCGCGCGGGCGCTGGCTACGAAGGGCGGGCTCGCGAACGGCGACGGGGAGATCGCCCGGCTGTACACGGCGAACGTGCTGGGCGCGGCGATCGGTGCGGGCCTGGGCTCCTACGTCTTCCTGCCGGGCATCGGCCTGTCGGCGTCGATGTGGCTCGGCGCCGTCTTCAACGTCGCAGCCGCCGTGCTCGGCTTCTGGCTGGCCGGTCGGGTGCCAGCGCCGCCGGAACGACCGCTGGACGAGAAGAGCGCTGCGCGCGCGCCCTGGACGCTCCTCGGCCTCAGCGCCTGGAGCGGCCTCGCCACCTTCGTCGCGGAGGTGACGTGGTTCCACCTGCTCGGCGCGGTGATCGGCACCAGCGCCTACGCCTTCGGCTTGATGCTCGCGCTGTTCCTGGTGGCGCTGACGGTCGGCTCTGCCTGGGTCGCGCGGCAACCGGAAGAGAAGGTGAAGCCAGCGCTGCTTGGCTCCGTGCAGGCCGCGATCGCGCTCTCGATGGTGTTGACGCTGCCGCTCTGGGACAAGTCGAGCGCGCTCTTCGTGGTGGCCGGCAACTTCGTCACCAGCTTCGCGGGCCGCGAGCTGGTCCGCGCGCTGGTGGCGGCGCAGCTGATCGTCGTGCCAGCGGCCATCCTCGGCGCGGTGTACCCGCTCACGCTCCGGCTCGGCGCGCGCACGGGCAGCGTGGGGCAGGCCATCGGCGGGCTCGCGGCGGCCAACACGGCGGGCGCCATCTCGGGCTCGCTGCTCACCGGCTACGTGCTGCTCCCGGCGCTCGGCTCGCGCGGCACGCTCTTCGTCGTGGTGGGCGGCTGCGTCGGCCTCGCGGTGCTGCTCGCCGACCGACGGGCGAAGCTGCTCGCGGCGGCGGCGGCGGGGATCGCGCTGCTCCTCCCTGCCTGGAACCTGGCCTCGCTCGCGTCGGGGGCGAACGTCTATTTCACCGAGACGCCGTACTACCACTCGAAGGTGGAGTGGGCGCGCGAGTCGGTGAGCTCGGGCATCACCAGCGTGGTCCGGCACCCGAAGTCCCAGAAGGTCACGCTGCTCACCAACGGCAAGTTCCAGGGCAACGAGAGCGGCGAGGTTCAGGCGCAGCGGGCCTACGCCCAGGTGCCGCTGCTCGCGATCCGGAACTTCGATCGCGCGCTGCTGATCGGCGTCGGCACCGGCTGCTCGCTGGGCACCCTGGCGGCGCACCCCTTCAAGTCGATCGACGCGGTCGAGCTGTCCGACGACATCCTGCAGGCGGCGAAGACCTGGTTCGGCTCGGTGAACGAGGGAGTGCTCGAGGGGCACCCGAAGGTGACGGTCCACGTCGCCGACGGCCGCAACTTCCTGCTGCTCTCGGAGCGCCAGTACGACTTCATCACGCTGCAGCTCTCGAGCATCTGGTTCGCGGGCACGGCCGATCTCTACAACCGCGACTTCTACGCGCTGCTCAAGCGACGGCTCGCGCCCGGCGGGGTCGTGCAGCAGTGGGTGCAGCTGCATCACATGACGCGGCGCGATCTCGCGGTGATCATCGCCACCCTCAAGGCCGAGTTCCCCCACGCGCTGCTCTTCTTCCGCGGCAACCAGGGGCTCCTGCTGGCGTCGCTGGAGCCCTTCACCTTCGACGCGAAGGAGATCGCGCAGCGGAGCGCGAGGCTCAAGGGCACGCCGGCCACCCGCGGACTGCCCGCCGACGAGATCCTCGTGCTGACGGGGAACGTGCTCCTCGACGAGGCCGGCCTCGAGCGCTTCGTCGACGAAGAGGCGAAGGCCTGGGGCCGCCCACGGGAGCAGCTCATCTCGTCGGACGACAACCTGTACCTCGAGTTCTCGACCCCGCGCGCGAACGCAGACGAGTCCCTGCTTCAGGAAGCGCTGGTCGATTCGCTGGGTGCGCTGCGCGCGAACGACGTGATCGTCTCCGGCCTCGAGACGGACAGCGAGCGGCTCTACGCGCGGCTGGCCTTCCTCATCGGGCGGGGCGCGCTCGACGAAGCAAGGGCCCTCGTGCCCGCGTCACCTGCGCCTGAGCTGCTGCCCCTCGTCGAGTGGATCGGCGCTCAGCCGTGATCCATCGAGCAGCAGCAACCGCAAACGGGCGACAGGTGTGGGCACAAGCGCACAACGCACGGCGAATCGGTGACGATGGGATGGAGCGGGTGACGGCGCCGCGCGCTAATCTCCCGCTTCTCTCTGCGGGTGTGGGGCGCACGTGAGCGGCCGCTATCAGTACATCAGGAAGCTGGCGACCGGCGGCATGGCCGAGATCCACCTCGCGAAGACCGTGGGCCCAGGCGGGTTCGAGAAGCGCCTCGTCGTGAAGCGCATTCTGCCGCACCTGGCCGAGCGCCCCGAGTTCCTGCAGATGTTCTTCGCCGAGGCGCGGATCGCCGCGCAGCTCGCGCACCCGAACATCGTGCAGATCTTCGACTTCGGCGAAGAGGACGGGTCGCACCTCATCGCGATGGAGTACGTGGACGGGCTCAACCTGCGGACGCTGGCTGGCTGGGCGAAGGCGACTGCGCCCATGTCGTGC
The DNA here is from genome assembly GCA_016793095.1 of Myxococcaceae bacterium. Lineage (GTDB taxonomy): Bacteria > Myxococcota > Myxococcia > Myxococcales > Myxococcaceae > Xiheimicrobium. The sequence goes on from JAEUJQ010000045.1 coordinate 233,989, forward strand.
GCGGTCGCGGCGCGCATCATCTCGCAGGCCTGTGAGGGGCTCGCGTACGCGCACGAGTTCGTCAACCCGGACACAGGCCAGGCGCTCAACCTGGTCCACCGTGACGTCAGCGCGGACAACATCATGGTGTCCCGCACCGGGGCGGTGAAGGTTCTCGACTTCGGCATCGCGCGCGTCGAAGGCGACGAGCTGGCTGCCGATCAGCGGAAGGGCAAGGTCGCGTACATGCCCCCCGAGCAGCTTCGTGGGGACGAGCTGGACCTGCGCGTCGACGTCTTCGCGCTCGGGGTGGTGCTCTACCTGTTGCTGGCCGGCGAGCGGCCCTGGGAACGCACGACCGAGCTGGCCCTGATCAGAGCCGTGCTCCAGGAGCCGCCGTCGCCGCTGCGCGACCTGCGGCCGGACGTGCCGATCGAGCTGGAGAAGATCGTGATGCGCGCGCTCAGCAGAGCCCGCGACGAGCGCCATCGGAGCTGCCGGGAGCTGCAGGCCGCCCTCGAGGTCTTCATCAGCCAGTCGGGTGAGACGATCACCCCGACCACCCTCGGCGTCTTCGTCACGCGCGCGCTCGCGGCTGGCGCCGGCAGTGGGCAGCCGCCAGGTCCGAGCGTGGTTGCGCAAGCGACGCCCCAGCCAGCCTCGCGCCCGTCACCTCAGCACCTCGCGGTGACCACGCCTGGCGTCATGACGCCGCTCCTCAAGGAGTTCGCCCGGACCGTCGCGGGCGCCCCGTCACCTGCCCTCCTCGCGCGCCTCCGTGCGGAAGCGGCGGAAGAGGACGGAGGCGATCTCGGGCCGGAGCCGACGACGAATCGCATGCCGAGCCCGCTGTGGGGGCCCGCGCGAGACCTGCTCCAGGAACAGGCGACCGTGGTGATCGCGCCGCGACCGAGCCCGGGGCGGCCGCCACCCCGTGCTTCGGATCCACACGACGAGGTCGTCACCGAGCAGGACCGGCCGGCTGCGACCCGATCCGGTGACGCCGCGCCGCCCGGTGGACCGCACGCGCGCGCTGGCGAGGCGGCGACGCTGAGGATGTCGGCGGTGAAGGCGCTCACGGCAGGCGCGGGAGATGCGGCCCACACGCTCAAGGTGCCCACCGCACACCTGTTTGCGCCGCCCCCGGATCGATCTGCCGACGCGGCGGCAGACGACTTCTTCCAGGCGGCCCCGGCGGCAGCGCCGTTCGCGATCGCGCCATCACCGCCGAAGGGCGCGACCAGTGGCCCGCCGCCACCTCAGGATGCGTCGTTTGCGCCGCCGCCGGCCGGGCCGGAAGCCCCCGCGCCTGGGCTGTTCGCGCCGCCACCGCCACCGAGGCACGCGACGGGAGGTTCCCCGCCGGCGCCGCTGCCCGACGCCGAGCTGTTCGCGGCACCGCCTCCGCGAGGCGACGCCGCCGCGCCTGACCTGTTCGCGCCGCCACCGCCACCGAAGCGCGCGACGGGAGGGTTCCCACCGGCGCCTCCGCTCGAGACGACGATGGGCCCCGGCGCACCCGCGGCTGAGCTCTTCGCGCCACCGCCGCCACCGAGACACAAGACCGGAGGCTTCCCACCGGCACCGCTCGAGCCGCCGCCGGGCCCCGGCGCACCCACGACCGAGCTCTTCGCGCCACCGCCGCCACCGAAGCACACGACCGGAGGCTTCCCACCAGCACCGCTCGAGCCGCCGCCGAGCCCCGGCGCACCCACGGCCGAGCTCTTCGCGCCACCGCCGCCACCGAAGCACACGACCGGAGGCTTCCCACCAGCGCCCGCGGCTGAGCTTTTCGCGCCACCCCCGCCACCGAAGCGCGCGACGGGAGGTTTCCCACCGGCGCCTCCGCTCGAGACGACGACGGGCCCCGGCGCACCCGAGGCCGAGCTGTTCGCCCCACCGCCGCGGTCGTCGCCGCGCCCCGCCGCCTCGCCGCTCCCGTCGTCAGTCGCCCCGCCCGCTGGCGCGGACTTGTTCACGCCGCCTCCGCCCTCGGCGAAGCGACCCTCGGGGGCGTTCCCCGCGGCTCCCCCCGAACCCCGCTCCTCCGCGCCTGGCCCGCGCGCCTCATCCCCTTCCGGCCTGCGCCCCCAGGCGCCGGTGGCGGTGCGAGGCTTCGAGGCCGCCCAGGTGCTCGCCCACCGGCCGGCCCGCGGCCTCCCGCCTGCCGTGCTCGCCGCGCTGCGCGGCACCGCCGCGGCAGACCGCGCGCACCAGCTGATGCGACGCTTCCCGCTGATCGCCGCGCGGCTGATCGAGGTGGATCCTGCGCTCACGGCGCCCATCGAGCACCTGGGCGGCGCGATGCTCGACGCCCTGTTGCTCGCCGACGAGCACCAGCTGCTCCTCCGGCTGATCGAGCGGACGAAGAGCGGCCACTTCGCCGGGTGGCTCCGCGACGAGCTGTTGAGCCCCGTGCGAATGCTCGCGCTCACCGATCGGCTCCGGCTCGGAGCGCCTGCCGACGCCGAGTCCCTGCACGGGTGGCTCTGCGCCCTCGGCCCCGCCGCGATCCCCCAACTGGTCGCCGTCATCGACGCGCTGGAGCCCGGGCTGCCGCAGGACGTGCTGTGCCGCGCCCTCGCCGTGCTCGTCTCGAGCGACCCCTCGCTGGTCGCGGGCCGCCTCGACGAGACCCCGGCCCGGAACGCCGCGGCCATGGCCTTCGTGCTCGAGGCCACCGGCTCGAGCGAGCGCTCGAAGCTGTTCAGCCGCATCTACGCGCGGCGCGACGTCCGCCTCACGGTCCAGGTGATGTCCGGGCGCGCACGGGTGAAGAGCGCCGAGACGCTCGGGCAGCTCGCGACGGCCCTCGCCGATCGCACGCCCGAGGTCCGGCTCCACGCGCTCAAGCTCATCGCCGAGCTCGACAACCCCGCCGGCGGGCGCTTGCTCTTCGATCGGACCGAGGACGCGTCGTTCGAGAAGCTGCCTGACGACGAGCGCGCGGCGACGTGGAGCGCCCTCGCGCAGATCCGCGACCCGCAGACCTTCAGCCGGTTGAGCGAGGTGCTGGGCGAGAAGACGACGCTGCTCGGGCGGAAGCAGTCGATCGCGAAGAAGCTGGCGATCATCGACGGCCTGCGGAGCTCGGCCCTCGAAGAGGCGCAGGCGCTCCTGGTGCGCGCGGCGGAGGATCGCAGCCAACCCGACGAGGTGCTCAACGCCGCGTCCCGGGCGCTGCTCGAGCGGCGCCCGTCAGGCCTTCGCTCGGTGGCCGACGAGAACGCGTGGCTGCGGCGGCTGGCCTGCCTCGATCTGTGCAGCCTCGTGCGCGCGGCGAGCGTGGTCGATCTCACCGGAGGCCAGCTCGACCCCGCGCTGAGCCGGCTGCGTGACGTGCTCCGTCGGCTCGTCGCCCAGAGCGGTCGGTTCGAGCTCGTGGTGGGTGGCGAAGGCCTGCTGCTGGGCGGGGCGAGCGTGCCGCTGCAGCTGGGCACGATGAACGTCGCGCCTCAGGTGACTCGCTGGCTGTCGGAGCGTGACCTGCAGAGCGTGACGCTCGAAGGGCCGGTACCGGTCGCCGAGCTCCGCGCCTTCCTGCTGCAGCTGTGCGATCCCGACGGCACGGTGGAGTCCGCGCCGCACATCCGGTGCACCACGTTCTCGGGCAGGGCGGTCGGGCCCCACGCGAACCAGCTCGTCAGCGGCGACCAGGGCGCGAAGGCCGCGGAGCTCTATCGGGCCGCCATCGACTTCCTCGTGGCGCAACGCCGGGCGTTCTTCGCGGGCGTGCTGCCGGACGTGCTGGGGGCGGACGAGCTGCTTCGCCACCTGGCGCGCACCTGGGCATCCAGTGACACCCGGCTGCTCTCAGTCATCGCCGATCCCGCGGGCGACGACGCCTTCGCTGTCCACGCCGTCAACACGGCGTGCATCGGCATGGCCTTCGCCAACGATCTCCAGCTCGGGCTCGGCGCCCTGCGCGAGATCGCCGAGGTCTCGCTCTTCTGGACCCTCGCCGAGACGGGCCTGTCGCCGCAGCGGCAGGCGACGCCAGGCGCCGCGATGCACGAGGACGTGCGCCTGCGGCTGGCCACGCTGTTCCTTTCGCAGGAGAAGGGCCGCCGGGCGATCGCCTCGGCCGTCGCGACCATCGACGCTGGCCTCGACGCGCCACCTCAGGGGCAGCGCGGCGCCGGTCACGTCGCCACCATCATCGCGCTCGCAGAGGCGTTCGATGCGCTCGCCCTCGGGGCCCGGCTGGGGCACCTCGCCGCGCTGGGGCAACTGCAGACGGCCTGGGCGCACCGCTTCAACCCGGAGCTCCTCGGTCTCTTCGTGGCGTGGGCCACCGAGCAGTGCGGCAGCCGCCCGCCTCCGACGCTCACCGGCTGAGCGACCCTTCCTTCAGCGACGGCGGTTCTTCTTCCGCGCTTCCTTCTCGCGCTTGCGCCGCTCCTTGAGCGCCTTCCGCTCGGCGTCCGACTGTTTGTTCGCGGCGGGCCCCGTCGAGTAGCCCTGCAGCCGCGCCTGCGCGAGCTGCGCCTTCGACATCGGCGGCGTGTAGCCGGCGGGGAGCCCGGCAGGCATCTGCATCGGCATCTGCGGCCCACCCATGCCCATCGCCTGCGCCATCAGGGGATCCTTCGCGAAGAGGCTGCCCAGGTTCATGTCCTTCAGCTTCGACATCTGGGCGAGCTGCTTGAAGCCGGGGATGTTGCCCAGCAGACCGGGGTTCTCGCCGATCGAGCCCATCATCTGCTGCATCACCGAGAACTTCTGGAGCAGCTCCGACACGTCCTTCGGCTGGCGGCCGGAGCCCTTCGCGATGCGCTCGAGGCGCGACTGCTTGATGAGCGACGGATCCTTGCGCTCCTGCTCGGTCATCGAGTTGTAGAGCGCCTCGATCTTGTCGAGCTCCTTCTCGTCGGGGTTGAGCTGCTCGGTCATGTCACCGAAGAGCGGGAACTTCTCGAGCAGGTCCTTCAGCGGCCCCATGCGCCGAACGGTCTGAATCTGCTCGACGAAGTCCTTCATGTTGAAGCGGCCCGAGAGCAGCTTCTTCGCGTCCTCTTCGGCCTTCTTCTCGTCGACGACGCCCTCGAAGTCCTTCATCAGGCCGACGATGTCGCCGAACCCGAGGATGCGGCTCGCGAGGCCGTCGGGGCGGAACTCCTCGAGCTTGTCGAGGCCTTCGCCCATGCCGAGGAACTTGATCGGCTTGCCGGTGACCTCCTTGATCGACAGCGCCGCGCCGCCGCGGGCGTCACCGTCGAGCTTGGTGAGGATGAAGCCGTCGATGCCGATGCGCTTGTTGAAGGCGTCAGCGGTGCGCACCGAGTCCTGACCGATCATCGCGTCGCAGACGAGCAGCGTGGAGTCGGGCGCCACGTTGCCCTTGATCGCCTCGAGCTCGGCCATCAGCGCGTCGTCGATCGCGAGCCGACCAGCGGTGTCGATGATGACGGTGTCGAGCTTGTCCGCCCTCGCCTTCTCGTACGCCCGCTTCGCCAGCTCGGGTGGAGTCAGCCCGGGCTCGTGAAAGACCGGCACGTCGAGCTGGGCGCCCAGCACCTTCAGCTGATCGACGGCAGCCGGGCGGTAGATGTCCGCGGCCACCAGCAGCACCTTGCGCCCGTCCTTCTTGAGCTTGTTGGCGATCTTGCCGGTGGTGGTCGTCTTGCCCGACCCCTGCAGGCCCACCATCATGAGCCCGCTGACGCCCTGCCCCTTCGGCTTCATGGGGATCGAGGTGTCCACCGGCCCCATCAGGGCTTCGAGCTCGTCGTGGCAGATCTTCACGAAGTGATCGCCGGGCGCCACCTTCACCTTGCGGCCCGCCTTGTCGGTCGCGGTCGTCTGCACCGTCTCGCCGACGGCCTTCTCACGCACCCGGGCGACGAACTTCTTCACCACGTCGAAGGCGACGTCGGCCTCGAGCAACGCCACGCGGATGTCGCGCAACGACTCATCGACGACGTCGGCGGTCAACTCGGCCTTGCCGAGCAGGCGGTTGCGAGCTGCCTTGAAGCCTTTGGTTACGGTCTCGAGCATGGGGCGTGCGGTATACCCACATGGCACGAGTGGCGAAACTGGTAGACGCAGCGGACTTAAAATCCGCAGGTCCTTTGGTGGACCGTATGGGTTCGAGCCCCATCTCGTGCACTCCGGCGTGGGTGCGGACGACCCCGGCAGCGCCCGGTGACCCGGCGCAGAATCGACTCATTTTGCGCGCTGGAACCGGTGGTTAGCGTTGACTCGTGGGCACCCGACACCTCGCGACGTTCCGGTTCTCTCAGCCGTCCCCTCCGCCACGGGCGACGGCCACGCTGCCGCGCGCGGTGCTGCCCCTCGAGCTGACGAGCGATCGGCCGGTGGCGCGGTTCGCCGACGTCGAGGCCTTCGCCACCCTCTGGGCGCACGCGGTGACCGACGGCGCGCTCAGGCTCGACGTCCCGCTGCCCAGGCACCTCGGGCCGCGCTGCGAGGCGGTGGTGATGATCGGAGACGACCGGTTCCCCGCGCAGGAGCTGGTGGTGCTCGACGACTCGCGACAGGTGGTCGAGCTGCTGCTGTCGCCGGCCGTCCGCAGCTGCATCTCGCGCCACGGCCACGAGTGTCGGGAGGGCCGCCGCGCGCCGCACCCCACGGGCGTCGAACGGGGCGCCGACCGCTACGAGACCGCCCTCGAGGTGCGCTTCTCGGAGCTGCCGCACCTCGTCGAGAGCTACGTCACCGACATCTCGAACAGCGGGCTCTTCATCGCCTGCGAGCCCCAGCCCCCGCTGCAGGCCCACACGACCGTCCGGCTGACCTTGCCAGCAGGCCAGACGGTGGAGGTCCCCGTCGAGGTCGTCCGCCGCGTCACGACGGGCGATCGGCGCGGCGTGGGCGTGCGCTTCGACGCCAGCGCTGGAGGCCTCGCGCCCCTCGAGGCGCTGCTGGCGCACTACGGGGCCCGCCGCCCGAGGGTGCTCGTGGTGGACGACGAGCCGATCTGGCGGTCCACGCTCGTGCAGGTGCTCAAGTCGCTCAACGCCGACGTCATCCTCGCGGCTGACGGCCACGAGGGGCTGATGAAGCTCACCGACCTGCTGTTCGAGATCGACCTGGTGATCCTCGATCTGCACATGCCCAACCTCGATGGGCGGGGGCTGCTCCGTCGCGTGCGCAAGCAGGGGAACGAGCTGGGGCTGCGCATGTTCCTCTTCTCGGGCGCCGGCCCCGACGAGCTCGAGGCGGTGGCCGACGAGCACCTCGCCAACGCGATCCTCTCGAAGCTCGACCCTCTGGAGGAGCTGGTGGAGCGGCTGCGCGTCGAGCTCGGGAAGCCGCCCGTCGATCTCCGCACGCCGGTGCCCTTCACCGATCCGGCGGCGTCGCCGGGCCGATGAGCACGAACCCACCCTCGAGCTCGCGCGACGGGTACTGCGCCCGCCACCCGCGCACGGCCTCGTCGAACGTCGTCGGGTCGTGCGGTTCGGGCTGCAGACCGGGGTGGACGAGGGTGATCGCGCCGGGCCGGTGGGCGCAGGAGAGGTCGGACAGCGGGCGGAGGCGCGCCGAGTAGCCGAGGTGCGGGAAGAGGACTGTCTGCGCGCAGACGATCGGCGCCACCTTCGCCTCCTGCCAGGCGGCCTCGAGCTGCCGGTGCCTCTCGAGTGAGACGGGAACGGCGCGGGGGTAGCCGCCGTGCACCAGCGGGAAGACGCTCAGCGCCCCCAGGACGAGCCCTTCGAGCCAGCGCGCGTGCACCGACGAGCGCCACACCGCCCACACGTCGAGCACTCCGAAGATCGCGAAGGCCAGCAGCGGCAGCGGGTAGTAGCCCTCGAGGTTGCGCATCATCGGGTAGTTCGCCGCGCCGAGGAGCAGCACGGTCGGCAGCAGGCCTCCCACCGCGCGGATCGACCGGAGCGGCAGCAACGCGAGCGGCAGGAAGAAGGCCCACCAGCGAGAGGTGGCGAGCTTCAGGAAGAGCTGGCCCGGGTGCGTCAGCATGCCCATCACCACCGACCGTGGGGTGGAGCCGAAGTCACTCCAGAAGTGCCAGTACTCCGGCTGCACCCGCCCCGTCAGCCGCGCCTGCAGAAACCCCACGTACAGCGCCAGCCAGAGCAGAGAGACCGCCGAGACCGCGAGCGCCTGCCGCCAGCGCCACCGCTCGACGACGGTCGCCGCGAGGACGAAGCCGAGCACGAAGAGCACCGCGTCCTCTTTGGTGCAGAGCAGCGCGACGAGCGACAACCCGACGATCTCGGGGTTCCGCTCGATCCACCCGACGAGGAACCACAGCGTCAGGAGCGGGAGGAGGAGCTCGGGCCGGAAGCCGCCGTGCAGCGTCCTGCCCATCCAGGGGTTGCCGACCCACCAGAGCACCGCGGCGAGCTCGAGGGCCCCGTGCGAGCCCTGGCAGGCGAGCCGCACCAGCCGGCGCAACGGGAAGATCCCCATCCACACCACGAGCGGGGCGCTGAGCGCGAGCCACAGCGGCGAGTGCCAGAGCTCGTGCAGGGGCACCCAGAGCAGCAGGATGAAGCTCGAGTGCACGCCGAAGTGGTTCACGTCGTAGATGGGCGAGTAGCCGAGCCTGCCGCGGTGGGTGCTCTCGAGCATCCAGTCGAAGATGCTGAAGTCGACGCCGTTCACGCGGAACGCGAAGAACCACGTGAGCCCCACCACCTCGAGCCAGATCAGGCTCGCGACGAGGAGCAGCCGCCACGCCCGCGGGTCGAGCCCCAGCCCGAAGTCCGGCACGCGCCGCCACCAGGCCACCGCGAGGAGCGCCGCGATCACGATCTGCGGGTGCCGGAAGGACACAACGTCGCCCACGAACGGGCCGAGCAGCGCGACCAGCATCGCCACCGCCGCCACCACCGCGAGCCTCGAAGGTGCCAGCCACCGGTCCACGACCCGCTCGTCACCGAAAACCACCGGAAGGGCAAGCGGTTCCCGGCGACCGATGCGCCCGCCGCCTGTCCGCGTTACACCGGCGCCATGAAGGACATCGTCATCTACACCACCGACTATTGCCCCTGGTGCCGCCAGGCCGAGCGCTTCTTCACCGAGCACCAGCTCCCGTTCGAGAACATCGACGTCACCGGAAAAGACGAGCTCCGCACCAGGCTCGTCGAGCTCAGCGGCGGGCGGAAGACCGTGCCCCAGATCTTCATCGGGGGCACCCCGATCGGGGGCTATTCGGACCTGATCGCCCTCCATCAGAAGGGCGAGCTGATGCCCCTGATCCAGGGGTAGGCCTCGTTCCCACCGCCCGAACGGTCGAACTCAAGCGCTTGATTGCACAGGCGTTTCGGCGTCGCACAGTTGTCACACAGGCAGCCTTGTGGACCCACCGATCATCCATGTTACTCAGTCTGTGAGTGCCGGCCCGTTCGCCGTCCTCCCGACACAAGAATCGTGGTGCCGCGAGGCCCCGAGGGCGTGATCGAGAGAGGAAAGCCGAACAGGCCGGCACTCGGTTTTTCCGGTCGGGAGGGATCGGCGATGCGAGCGGTGCTGACGGCGGGTCTGCTGCTGTGCGGGTGCTCTGGACTGACGCGCGCGGTGAAGCCGCCCCCTCAGCCGCTCCAGCTCACCACGGTGTTCGTCTACCCCGTCACGCTCAACGGCATGCCGCCCAGCCCGCCGCGGGTGTTCGAGCTCTCGGTCCGCGCCCTCAATCGGGCCGTGCAGGAGGGCGGCGACACGCTCGCCTTCTACGGCCCCACCGAGTTCAAGGTGCTCAAGCCCGAAGTGGACAGCGCGTGGGTCGCGACCGACGCGATCCCGCTGCTGGTCGGGTCGGGCTCGCGGCCTGATCAAGGTGCGGCGCTGCGGCTGGTGGTGGAGCGCCGGATCGCGAGCTCGTCAACGCAGACCGAGTCTGCGAAGGGGCAGACGAGAGGCGCCTCGTCGAACGAAGAGACCACCTGGCTGGTGCGGGGCGAGCTGCTGCACCCGTCCAGCGTCACCACGCTGATCGAGGTCTCGGGGCAGGTGACCGTCGATCCCTTCGCGACGCCGCCGCCCGAGGCCGAGTGGGACCCCGCACCTCAGCTCACCGCGCTGATCGAGCGCATCGTCACCGAGGCGACGCGGCACGCCGTCTCCCACGCCGCGAACCGCACCTCCGCGCCGCGAACGACGGCGCTCTTCGCCCCGACGCCCGCCACCGCCGAGTGGTTTCCGCAGGGCGCGAGCGACGCCGAGGGCGATGCGCTGCAGCGCGAGATCCAGCTGCAAAACAAGGCTCGCCTGCTCGCCCCGGGCGCGACCGAGGCTCAGGCCGCCACGCTGGCCCGGGCCGTCGCAGGGACAGCCGTGCTCGAGGGCGACGGCAAGCTGCAGCCGGGAGACGTGGTGCTCAAGGTGGATCAGCTCCCCGCCCTGCCCCACGTCCTCGCGCGAGTGCGGTTCAAGGGAGCCCCCGCCGAGCTGGAAGTGAAGCGGGCAACGGGCGCCACCGAGGCCGTCGTCTGGCCATGAGCGCCGCCGTCAGTTCAGGAGCGTTCCCTTGCCGGCGTTGGGCGCCGACGCGAGGCCCAGGCGCGTGCGCATGTACTTCTCGATCACGCTGAGCAGCCCGTCGAAGGCGTCCCGGAGCGCCCACGCGCGGTGATCGGCATCCGTGAGCCCCTTCGCTCGGGCCAGGCCGTCTCGGAGGGCCGTCTGCACGCCGGGGCAGTCGGTGCGGGCGTCGATCAACTGGCGGGCGACCTGCTGGTACACCTTGAAGCACTTCTCAGCGTCGCCCTCGTTGTAGGCAGGGGCGCCCTGCTCAATCGCGCCGGCGATGGCGCGGGTGGTGGCCTCGAGGCCAGCCATGTTCGAGCCCTCGAGCAGGGAGAGGGGGTGCTGAGGGATCTGCCGCGCCGGTCCCCGCCGGCGGGTGAGGGCCGACAACGGGAGCTGCTGGTTGAGCGGCATCAGCGGCTCGATGTGCTTCCACGGGATGCCCAGCGCGATGATGCCCTCGTCGCTCTCGGCCATGGTGACGATGCCGAGCACGGAGCCGTCACGTGCGACGAGGGGGCCGCCTGAGGCGTCAGGGGGAATCTCGCCGTGCAGCGTGTAGACGGCGACGCCCGGCGCGATGAGCTGGGTCGTGCCGAGGGTGCCTTCGACCCACCGCACCCGGTCCTCACGCGGCACCAGCCCGAAGAGGAAGACACCCTGCCCGTCTTCAGCGAGCCGGACTCCAGCCGGGCGAACGGGCGCGGCGTCGAGCAGGCCCACGTCGAGCACGGCGAGATCCCGCTTGATGTCGAGCGCGCAGACGGCCTGAACCGGCAGGCGACGCCCATCTGCCAGGTGGGCAGTGATCGACTTCTCGTTCGCGACCACGTGGAAGTTGGTGACGATGCGCCCGTTCGGGCCGACGAAGCCAAGGCCGTAGGCCCGCTCGAGCTCGAGCACCACGATCGCCAAGGCTGAGTCGAGCGGGATCACCGAACCACCCCGTTCACGCGCTCACCCATGTCCCACTCCACGCACCGGCCGGCCCCGTGCGATACCAGCAGCATGCCCGAACCGCGTCCCTGGAACCTGCTGCGAACCAGAGCTGAACGAGACTTTCGCATCTTCGTCGCCCGCACGCTCGACGTCACCGACCCCCGAACGGGGACGGAGTATGTCCGCACGATCCTCAACTGCCCGGACTGGGTCAATGTGGTGGCCGTCACCACCGATCAGCGCGTCATCCTGGTGCGTCAGTTCCGCTTTGGCACCTGGTCGAACACCCTGGAGATCCCCGGTGGCATCGTTGACCCACACGAGACCGATCCGGCGATGACTGCGCGGCGAGAGCTCGAGGAGGAGACGGGCTTCGTCCCCGGCACCCTCGAGCTGCTGGGCGTGTCCCGTCCGAACCCCGCGATCCAGACGAACCGCCTGCACAGCTACCTCGCGCGCGACTGCCGCAAGGTGCACGATGGCCACCCCGAGGGCAGCGAAGACCTCGAGCTCGTGCTCGCGCCGAAGAGCGAGCTTCCCGGGCTGGTGCGCTCCGGGCAGATCTCACACTCGCTTGTGCTGGCGGCGCTGCTCTACGACAGCCTGGGGCCGAAGGCCGTGAGCTGAGCGCCGTCTGAGGGCCGTCAGGGGCGGCGGAAGAGCTTCACCGTGCCCACGTCGGTCGCGGCCACCCAGACCCCATCGGGGCTGACGGCGACCGCCGGCTGCTGCTGGACAGGGAAGGTCGCGATCAATTGGGCCTTCGCCACGTCCCACACGCGCACGGCCTTGTCGTTCGACGACGTCACGAGCCACCGGCCATCGGGGCTCAGGGCGGCCTGGAAGATCTCCGCGGAGACCCGCAGCTCTGGCGCGGTCGCGGTGGGCCTGGGGCCAGCCAGGGTGCCGGTGGGCTTGCCGGCCTTGCGATCCCAGACGAGCACGTCGGGATCCTTGGGGCTCCAGGAGAGCACCACCGAGCCGTCGCGCGAGGCGATCACCGAGCCAAGCCGGTTCTCGGTGGCGAGATCCTTCCTGGGCTTGCCTGTCTTGAGGTCGAGCAGCTTGAGGTGGTGATCGTCGGTGACGACGAGGGCCTCCTTGCCGTCAGCGAGCAGGGCGATCGAGTTGGCCCGGAGCTCGACCAGCTTCTTGCCGCCCTTCACCTCGTAGATCGCGCCGTTGCCGTTGAAGCCCGTCACTGCGAGTCGCGAGCCGGCGGCGTCGAAGGCCACCTGCGAGATCGAGTCAGGGTGCAGCCAGGTGGACACCACGGCGTTGGAGGAGAGCTCGACCACCCGCACCTCGAGCGAGGAGTCACCGATCGCGAGGCGCTTGCCGTCGGCCGAGAACGCGAGCGCGAACGGCTGCTGTTTCGCGTCGGGGATGGTGGCGATCACCGCGCCGGTGTCGAGGCTCCACAGCCTCACCGTCTTGTCGCGGCTGCCAGAGGCGAGCGTCTTGCCGTCAGGGCTGAAGGCGACCGAGATCACGGCGTCGGTGTGCCCACGCAGGACGGCGGGGCTGCCGGGGACGAGGGGCTCGACGGGGAGCGCGCTCAGGGCGAGGGCGACCAGCACCATCATGACTTCCTCCGGGACTTGAGCCTCGCCTGGCCGACCTCCGTGCGCGTCCACACGCCGGTGCGGCCGCCGCTCTTGTGCTCGAGCTGAACGGACTCGATGATCATCCCGCGGTCGATGGACTTGAGCATGTCGTACACGGTGAGGGCCGCGGCCGAGACGGCGGTGAGGGCCTCCATCTCGACGCCGGTGCGGTCCACCGTCTTCACGGTGACCTTGATGTCGACGCCAACGGAGCCGGCCGAGAGATCGACCTCGACCCCCGACAAAGCGATGGGGTGACACAGGGGCACGAGGTCCGGGGTTCGCTTGGCGCCCATGATGGCAGCGACGCGGGCCGCGGCGAGCACGTCACCCTTCTCGACCGTCCGCTCCCGGATCGCCGCCAGGGCCGCGCTGGACATCCGCACGCGCCCCTTCGCCACGGCGACCCGCTCCGTCTTCGCCTTTGCCCCGACGTCGACCATCTTCATGGACCGCTCCTGTGCGCCACCAACGCTGCGACCCTGATAGCAAGTCCCGACGGGGACAGGCCGGAAAGAAAAAAGCCCGGTGTCTCCACCGGGCTTCTCCCCCTGTTTCTCGCTGACGAGACTCAGGCCGCGCGAACGTTCTGCGCCTGCAGGCCCTTGGGCCCGCGGGTCACCTCGAACTCCACCTTCTGCCCCTCCTGGAGGGTCCGGAATCCGTCCATCTGGATTGCGGTGTGGTGGCAGAACACGTCTTCACCACCGCCGTCCTGGGTGATGAAGCCGAAGCCCTTCGCGTCGTTGAACCACTTGACAGTACCAGTCGCCATCGTTCGTCTCGTCTTTCAGTACGGTGAAAGTCCCCCCACTGCGGTGGGACGACGCGGGTCTACAGAAACCCCAGCGCCCGCGTCTAGGGCCCTCCCCTCGCTTTTCCGTGTTCTTCTGACGGGTGTCACCAACCGCAGCGCTGGCCCTTGTTCTGCTCGGCGAGCCAGGTCTGCAGGGGGGCGAAGTACTCGACGAGGGCTGACGCGTCCATCTGGCGCTGGCCGGTGAGGGCCTCGAGGGCATCGGGCCAGGGCTTCGAGGCGCCCATCGACAGCATGGCCTTCAGCTTCGCGCCGGCGGCCTTGTTCCCGTAGATGCTGCAGGTGTGCAGGGGGCCCTGGTGACCGGCGGCCTGGCACATCGCGCGGTGGAACTGGAACTGGAGGATGCGGGCGAGGAAGTAGCGCATGTACGGCACGTTCGCGGGGATGTGGTACTTCGCGCCGGGATCGAAGAAGGCCTCGTCGCGAGGCCCGCCCGCCGGGGCGATGCCCTGGTACTTGAGGCGCAGCGCCCACCAGTGCTCGTTGTACTTCGAGGGCGGCACCTTTCCGCTGAACACGTCCCACCGCCACTGATCGATCATGCGGCCGAACGGCAGGAAGGCGACCTTCTCGAGCGCGTCCTTCATCTGTACGTTGACGAGGCCCTTGTCGTCCTTCGGCAGGGTGGTGATCAGGCCCAGCTCCTTCAGGTACTGGGGCGTGATCGACAGCGTGAGCGCGTCACCGATCGCCTCGTGGAAGCCGTCGTTGGCGCCCTGCTGGAAGAGCACGGGCAGCCGGTAGTACTGCATGAAGTAGTAGTTGTGGCCCAGCTCGTGGTGGACGGTGATGAGATCCTCCTCGTCGAGCTTGATGCACATCTTGATGCGCAGATCGTTCGAGTAGGTCACGTCCCAGGCGCTGGCGTGGCAGACGACGTCGCGGTCGCGGGGCTTGATGAACTGGCTCTTTTCCCAGAACGACGCCGGCAGCGGGTCGAAGCCGAGCGAGGTGAAGAACTTCTCGCCGATCCGGACGAGCCCCTTCTCGTCGAGCTTCTTCGCCTTCGCGAGCTTCTGCAGCCCGGCGGTGACGTCGAGGCTCGGCTGGCCGGCATAGGGCTCGACGAGCGGGTAGACGTTGGTCCACTCCTGCGCCCACATGTTCCCGAGCAGGTGCGCGGGCAGCGGCCCCTCGGCGGACACCTTGTCGGCGCCGTACTTCTTCGAGAGCTTCGCCCGCACGTAGCAGTGGAGCTGATCGTAGAGGGGCTTCACCTGCGTCCAGAGGCGATCGGTCTCGGCCTCGAACTCGGCCGGGCTCATGTCGTAGGCGCTGCGCCACAGCTCGCCGAGCTCCCTGGCGCCGATCTCCTTCGCCCCCTCGTTGGAGAGCTCGACGAGGCGCGTGTACAGCGGGCGCATCTCCTTCGAGGTCTCGTGCCAGCCGCGCCAGGCCTCGAGCTGCTCGTCCCAGGTCGGCGGCTTCTTCTCGGAGACGGCGGCGAGCACCTTCGAGAGCTGGCCGAGGTCACGGCACTTCTTCTTGTCGGCCTCGGCGTCCTTGCCGGGCACGTGCCCCTCACCGCACCACTTGCCCTTGCCGTACAGGCCCTCGAGCTTCGCGGCGGTGGTGGCCAGCTCGGTGCGCTTGTCGGCCTCGGACGGCGCCGGGAGAGACTGGGAGACCCTGAGCAGGAGGAGCAGGCGCTCGGTCTCAGGATCGAGCTTGACGCCGCCGTAGAGGAGCGAGCGCTTCACGGCCTGGGTGGTGAAGGCCATCGTGTCTTCGTTCATCGCCGCCGCGTTCCGCTCGGTGTCGTCGGTGATGTAGGTGCCCTTGATCCACTCGGCGGTCGAGCTGCGCACCCACAGCCGCTTGAGATCCGTGTCGAGGCTCGCGGCGAACGCCTTCGCCTCCGCGGCCTTCTTCTCGTCGATCTTCCGATCGTCCTTCTTGACCGGCGCAGGAGCCGGCGGCGGGGGACGGTTCGCAGGTGGGGGCATGTTGCCGACCACCAGCGCGCAGGACAGGGAGAGGGCGTGGATCATGGGCGGCCGCATAGTCGGGCCCCCAACGCGAGTCACGGGGAAGCGCGACTCAGGGCGCGGTGGGCAGGTTGTCGAGCGCCACCGTCTGATCCACCTGGGCGTCCGAGCCGACCTCGAGCGTGAGCACCCGCACCGTGCCGTCCTCTTCCTTGAGCTCGAACGAGAAGGCGCCTGCGGGGACCACCGTCTCGAGCGGGGTCTTGCCGATCGGCTTGCCCATGAGCAGCACCGTCACGGGGCGATCGCTCTTGAGGCTCAGGCGACCGAAGCCCGCTGGCTGCCTCGCCATGCGCGAGAAGGCGAACCCACCGCCCACCGCGCCGAGCACGAGCGCGAGCACCACGGCGATGACGAGGGGACCGCGGGACGAGCCCGGCCGCGCGGCCACTGCGTTGCGCGCGGGATCGGTCTGGACGTTCTGCACGCTGCGCAGCGACATGCGCGCCCCGCCCTGCATCACCCTGGTGCGCTCGCCCGACTCGTCGAGATCGCCGAAGAGGGACTCCTCGCTCAAGCTCGCCTGCGGTGGCGGCGTGCCCGGCTTCGCGGGCTGAGGGGCCGGCGTGGACGGACGGGCGGGCTGCGGCTGGGGCGTGCTGGGGCGGGCCGGCAGGGGATCGGGCGTGGCCTGCTGGCGGCCTCCCACCTGCGGCAGCGACATGCGCGAGGCCTTCGGCTCGACGGGCATCGGCGGAACGCGCAGCTGCTCGGCGGTCTCGGGCTCCTCGCCCGTTGCCCGGCTGTCCTGCGCCCGCTGCTCCTGAAGGCGTCGCGCGCGCTCCCGCAGCTCGGCGATCGCCGGGCCGCCCTCGACGAGCGTGCGAACGGGGATGTCACTCAGCGCGGCTGGAGGGGGCGCGGCAGGCCGCTGCACCATCACCGTTCGCCCCTCTGAGGGCTCCTGGAGCAGGGAGTGCTGATCGGTCGAGCCGCTGGCGGGCTCGCGGGGCACCCGCTCGAGCAGCTTGTCCATGTCCCTGCGGCGCTCGGCGAAGCGCTCGCGCACCATCTCGGCGCAGCGCTCCCTCGGCCACGAGGTCGAGCCGGCGGCGAGCGAGAGCTCGCGAATGAGATCGACGGCAGACTGGTACCGCTTGTCACGGTTGCGCTCGAGCGCCTTCATCACCACCGCGTCGAGCGGCCTGGGCACCCGCCGGTTGACCCGCGACGGCGGCACGATCTCGGCCTCGTAGACCGCCGCCATCTCTGCGCCGGGGTTGCCCCGGTAGAACAGGCGCTGCCCGGTGAGCAGCTCGTGGAAGATGATGCCGAGCGAGAAGAGGTCGCTGCGCGGGTCGAGATCCTTCCCGACGGCCTGCTCGGGCGACATGTACGCCGTGGTGCCGCGAACCATGCCGGCGACCGTGCGCCGCTGGGCGCCCATCGCGCGCGCGATGCCGAAGTCGAGCATCTTCGTCGAGCCTTCGAAGCCCGTCATGATGTTCCGGGGCGTCACGTCGCGGTGGACGATCGGCTGCGCCTGGCCCTTCGCGTCCTTGTGCAGGTGGGCGTGGGCCAGCCCCTGGGCCGCCTCGCGGATCGCGGTGATCGCGTAGCCGAGCGGCACCGCCTCTCCCAGCTTCGTCCACGCCTCGACGATCTCCTCGACGTTCGCGCCCTGAATGAACTCGATCACCATCAGCACGTCTTCGCCGGCGCGCTCGAGATCGACGACCTGCGCGACGTTCGCGTGCGACAAGGTGGCGGTCACGCGCGCCTCGTCGAGCAGCATCTGCAGCGCGACCGGGTCTTCGCGTTGCTCGGGCAGGATGTTCTTCAGCACGACCGGACGATTGGCGAACGGGCCCGACCGGGCGAAGCCGAGGAAGATCTCGGCCATGCCGCCGACGGCCAGCCGACAGAGCACCTCGTACTTCCCGTAGTGCCTGCCCGTGAATTCGTCAGGGACGAGCCTCATCGGTACCGCCCAGACTCTACTCTGCTCGTCCGCCGGCGGAAGAACACGACCGCTGCGGCGACCAGGCCCACCTCGACCTGCTGACACCCGCAAGGACGTGCCTCGGCGATCGGCGGCGCGGCGCCACACGTCGCAACATGATCGGACTGAAGCCCCAGCTCCGCGCGCTCGACAGGCCACGCGGCCCCACAGGCGACGGCGGCAGGACTCTGGGGAGGGCAGTCGATCGGCCCGGCGATCTGCTGCCACTTCAATCGCGGCTCCGCGACGCCGGCGTCGAAGGCGGCGAGCGAGTAACCGTCGGCAACGGAACGACCGCAGACCAGCACCTCGCCTGCACCCTGGCCCACGCAGGCGCGCTGAGGAGACGCTGCCACCGCCTCGAACACCCGCCCCTCCGCCGACGTGAACACACGGTCACCCACGGCTACCCACCACCGGCCCGCGGATCGCAGCATCCCCTTCACGCGGCCGTCAGCCTCGAGCACGCGCGTGAACGTCTGACCTCCGTCATCGCTCCGGAGCACGATGGTGCGCTCAGGCGCCGCGGAGTCGTCCGTGGAGGACGCGAACAGCACGTCCGGATCGACCGGATCGACGGCGTGCACGAAGAAGGGGTTCCCGGGCGCGACGCTCGGCGGCAGCTCGACGGAGGTGAAGGTGACGCCGCGGTCATCGCTCTTCGACAGGCGCGCGAGCTTCGGCGTGAAGTACCAGGCGGAGACGTAGACACGCGCTGGCCGAGAGGGCGCCAGCCGCACGGCGCTGAAGAACACGTCGTTCGCGCGCAGGCTGGTCCACTCGAAGGACCGGCCGTCATCGATCGAGCGCGCGAGCCCGTTCGTCACGCCGAACTTCGACGTGGTGACGAAGATCGTCTGCCCATCCACGGCGAGATCGGCCGCGCCGGTGGGGTCGAAGAACGCGACGCGCTCGAAGCTGCAGCCCCGATCGCCGCTGCGCAGCAGCCCGGTGAAGCTGGCAGCGAACAACGCTCCCGAGGGCGTGGTGAACCAGGCGGGCACCTCCCGCGCTCCGAGCCCCAGGTGATCCGGGCACAGCCACCTCCACGTGCACTGATCCGAGGTGACGAGCAGCCCGAACGTCGTCGAGGCCAGCACGCCCCCGTCGCTCCACGGGCTCGGCGCCACGCTGGTGGCTTGCGGCGGCAGGCCGTGCGCGAACACCGAACCCGCGGCCAGGGTCGCAGCCAGCGCTGCGCTACGCACGCCGGCGGCTCAGCACGAGATCCTCGATGCGCTGCACGACCTCCGACAAGGGCAGCTCGGTGGAGTCGAGCTGCACGGCATCGGGGGCGGCCTTGAGCGGCGCGACCTCGCGCTCGCTGTCTTCCCTGTCCCGCCGGTTCTGCTCAGCCAACACCTGGCCGATGGGCTTCTCGCTGCCCTTCTGGAAGAGCTCTTCGAAGCGGCGCCGTGCGCGGATCTCGGGGTTCGCGAAGAGGAACACCTTCACGTCCGCGTCAGGGAACACGACGGTGCCGATGTCACGACCTTCGAGGATCGCCCCGTGCTTCGCGGCCAGCGCGAGCCGGCGCTGCAGGTCGAGCAACCTCGCGCGAACGATCGGCCGGCTCGACACCTGCGACGCGGCGAGCGAGTTCTCGGGCGTGCGGATCGCCTCCGACACGTCCTCACCCTCGAGGAAGACGTGGTTCACGTCGCCTTCGACGTGGAACGAGACGGTCAACCCGTCGAGCACCTTCTCGAGTCGGGCGTCGTCGTCGTACGCGAGGCCCTGCCGGCCGGCCTTGAGCGCGACGCAGCGGTAGATCGCCCCCGTGTCCACCAGGGTGAAGTCGAGCCGACGCGCCAGCAGCTTCGAGACGGTGGACTTGCCCGCGCCAGCGGGGCCGTCGATGGCGACGATGAGCGGGCGCGTCATGGCACCGCTCACTTCCCGCTGAAGACGCCCATGGCGCGGAACTTCTCGTACCGCTGCGCGATGAGCTGATCGGGCTTGAGCTTCGACAGCTCGCGCAGGTGCCGGCGGAGCGCGCTGCCCAGGGAGTGCGCGGCCGCGGGCGGATCACGGTGCGCGCCGCCAGCAGGCTCGGGGATCACCTCGTCCACCACGCCGAGCTGCTTCAGATCGGCCGCCACCAGCTTGAGCGCCTCGGCGGCCTTGTCGGCGCGGGTGGCGTCGCGGAAGAGGATCGACGCGCAGCCCTCGGGCGAGATCACCGAGTAGATCGAGTACTGCATCATCAGCACGCGGTTGCCGACGCCCACCGCGAGCGCCCCACCCGACCCGCCCTCGCCGATCACCGTGCTGATCACCGGCACCGGCAGGCCGGCCATGACCTCGAGGTTCACCGCGATCGCCTCGGCCTGGCCGCGCTCCTCGGCGCCGATGCCCGGGTACGCGCCCGGCGTGTCGACGAAGGTGAAGATCGGCCGGTTGAAGCGCGCGGCGAGCTCGAAGAGGCGCCGCGACTTCCGGTAGCCCTCGGGGCGCGGCATGCCGAAGTTGCGCAGCATGTTCTCCTTCGTGCTGCGGCCCTTCTGGTGGCCCATCACCATGACGGGCTCGCCGTCGAAGCGCGCGAAGCCGCCGACGAGCGACGGGTCTTCGCCGAACAGCCGATCGCCCGCGAGCTCGCAGTAGTCGGTGAAGAGGTGGTTCACGTAGTCGAGGAAGTACGGGCGCGCGTTGTGCCGCGAGAGCTGCACGATCTGCCAGCGCGAGAGATCGTTGAAGATCTCCTCCTGCAGCTTCTTCGCCTTCTTCTCGAGCCGGCCGATCTCCTGCGTCATGTCGACGTGGCCCGACTTCGAGATGGAGCGCAGGTCGCCGATCTTCTTCTCGAGCTCGAGCAGGGGGCGCTCGAAGTCGAGCGCGTGGGCGTGACTGATGGCCATGATGGCCGCGGATTTCGCCTTAAACGCCCGCCGGGGCAAGCGCTTCGATCGGCCTCCAGCCGGGGCGCGTCAGGCCAGGTTCACGATGGTGTCGCGCGCGGCGCCGCGCAGCTTCGCGGCCAGGCTCGAGAGCGCGTTGAGCGCCTGCTGCTGCCGCTGCACGTCGTTCTCGAGGAAGGGCATCGGGTCCTTC
Organism: Myxococcaceae bacterium; assembly: GCA_016793095.1. Lineage (GTDB taxonomy): Bacteria > Myxococcota > Myxococcia > Myxococcales > Myxococcaceae > Xiheimicrobium. Next base: position 254,773 of record JAEUJQ010000045.1, read on the forward strand.
GCGAGCTGCCGGAGGATGGCGGCCTTCTCGAGCAGCGGATCCGAGCGGCTGCTCGGCGCGGCGGAGCGCCCGGCCTTCTCGAGCAGGCGCATCACCTGGTCGTGCGCGGCGCGGGGCATCGCGTCGAGCGTCATCAGCGAGACCGCGCTCGAGACGAGGGGGCGGCCCGTGGGGTTGGTGGCCGTGCCCGCGGCGAAGATGTCGGCGGCGACCTGCGAGCCCCTGGCGCCACCGCGGCACACGGAGGCAGCCTCGGGAAGACCGCAGCGATCGAAGTACGTCGCGTATGCGCCCAGCTGATCGGCCATCGTCTGGGCGCCGTACCAGGCGGTGACGCTCAGGAGCGGCGCGGGGTTGAAGGTGGTGGCCAGCGCCTGCGAGGCAGGCCCCAGCGCCAGCGCGAACTCCGTGGCCCGCTCCTGAGCGCGCGCCGAGCTCTCGAGCTGAAGCTGCTGGCCAGCGGCTTCGAGCGTGCCCTCGTCCTTCACCACCGCGGAGAAGCCACCGCCGAGGTCGGCCGTGAGGCCCGGCTTCGCGAGCAGCTCGAAGGGTTCGCCGCCGGGCGGCCTGATGGTCCACGAGCCCTGATCGTTCGCGGCGACGCTCGCGCCGTTGGGAGCGACGAGGCTCCCGCGCTGCGCCAGGAGTCCATAGAGCGCGAGGTGCTCCTTGGGGCTGCCCGACTCGAGCAGGCGATCGACGATGCGGCCCTCGCGATCGAGGCCGGTTCGATCCATGTGCTTGAAGCGGTGGAGCAGGTCCTTCACGAGGTCTGCGTTGGCGCCGGCGCGCTGCAGCCTCGCCTCGATGCCCTGGAGGAAGCGCACCGAGAAGCGCCGCTCGACGCCGTTGGCAGGCGAGAAGGTCGAGGACGGCAGGTTCGGGACCGGCGCGGAAATGGAGCCGGTGGGGCTGGTCGGCGAGGGCACCTTCGCGACGTCGACGATCGACTTCGGCTGGCTCGTCGGAGATCGGATCTTCATGGCGCCTACTGTCGCGCGAGGGGCGCAGTGGTTCCATGGTCAAACCGACGAGCGCGGCTAGACTCGCGGCGCATGCGGGCGCTCCTCGTCATCGCCGACATCGGCGGCTACACGAAGTTCATGACGGTGCACCGCATCAACCTGGCGCACGCGCAGTACGTGGTGGCGCAGCTGCTCGAGGCCGTCATCGACGCGGCCGAGCCGAAGTACGAGCTCGCCAAGCTCGAGGGAGACGCGGCCTTCTTCTACGCGAAGCTGGCGGACACCCCGAAGGACCGCGAGCTGGAGTCGTTCCGGGATCGCATCGTCGCGATCCGCACGGCGTTCCTCGACCGGCGCGCCGAGCTCGAGATCAACCGCGTGTGCAGCTGTGACGGCTGCGTGCAGGCGGGGCAGCTCACGCTCAAGTTCGTCTCGCACCTTGGAGAGGTCGCGCTTCAGAAGGTGAAGCGCTTCACCGAGCTCGCGGGCGTCGACGTGATCACCGTGCACCGGCTCCTCAAGAACAGCGTCACCGTGCCCGAGTACGTGCTGATGAGCACGCCGGTCTTCGAGCGCCTCGACGACGACACGAGGCAGCTCGCCACGCCATCGAAGGAGCGCCTCGAGGGCCTCGGCGAGGTCGACACGCACGTCGTCGATCTCCAGAAGGCCTTCGCGGTCGCGGGGAAGGCGCAGCCGTCGCGGCTCCGGGCGTGGTGGGGCTGGCTCAAGATGACGTGGCGATCGCTGCCCTACTTCCTCGGGCTCAAGAAGGCGTGCGATGGCTTCAGGACGCTGCCGGCGATCGAGGGCCGGGAGCAGGCGTGAAGAGGCGGCGCTCGAGCCACTCCGCCACCTTCACGAGCGAGATCAGCACCGGCACCTCGACGAGCGGGCCGATGACCGCCGCGAACGCCTGCCCGCTGCCGATGCCGAAGGTGGCCACCGCGACGGCGATCGCGAGCTCGAAGTTGTTCGACGCGGCCGTGAACGACAGCGTGGCCGTCTGCGGATAGGTCGCGCCCACCCGCTTCGACATCACGAAGGACACGAGGAACATGACGACGAAGTAGACGAGCAGCGGCGCGGCGATGCGCAGCACGTCGAGTGGCAGCTGCACGAGCTGCTCCCCCTTGAGCGAGAACATGACGACGATCGTGAAGAGCAGCGCCACCAGGGTGACGGGGCCGATCTTCGGCAGGAACGCGGTCGTGTACCACGCGTCGCCCTTCGCGCCGCGGAGGACCTTGCGGGTGAGGAAACCCGCGACGAAGGGAACGCCCAGGTAGAGCGCCACCGTCTTCGCGATCTCGAGCATCGAGATATCCACCGTCGCCGTGGGGAGCCCGAGCGCGTTCGGCAGCGCCTCACCGAGCACCCACGCGTACACGGGGAAGAAGAGCACCTGGAAGATCGAGTTGAAGGCGACGAGGCCGGCGCAGTACTCGGAGTCGCCGCGCGCGAGCTCGTTCCACACGAGCACCATCGCGATGCAGCGCGCGAGGCCGATCAGCACGAGGCCCAGCATGTAGTCGGGCTTGTCGCGCAGGAAGAGCACCGCGAGGCCGAACATGAGCAGCGGCCCGACGATCCAGTTCTGCACGAGCGACAGCGCGAGCACCTTCTTGTTGGCGAAGACGCGCGGCAGCTCCTCGTAGCGGACCTTCGCGAGCGGCGGGTACATCATCACGATGAGACCGATGGCGATGGGGATCGAGGAGGTGCCGACCCGCAAGGCGTCGAGGCCCTTCGCGAAGCCCGGCGCGACGATCGCCAGCAACACGCCGAGCCCCATGGCGAGGAAGATCCACAGCGTCAGGAACCGATCGAGAAACGAGAGCCTCTTCATCGTCCGTCACTCCACGATGGGGTCGCCTAGAACGCGTACCATGAGCCCTCCGCGGAAGCTGCTGCTCCTGTGTGTCGCGAACTCGGCCCGCAGCCAGATGGGCGAGGGCTGGGCCCGCAGGCTCCTCGGCGATCTCATGACGGTGCAGAGCGCGGGGAGCCGGCCGTCCAGCGTCAACCCGTACGCGATCGAGGTGATGCGCGAGGTGGGTGTCGATCTCACGGCGCACCGGAGCAAGTCGGTGGACGAGATCTCCGCCGACTCTGTCGACACGGTGATCACCCTCTGTGCCGAGGAGGTCTGCCCCGTGTTCCTCGGCAAGGCGCGGCGGCTCCACTGGCCGATCCCTGATCCCACGACGACCGATCCGCTCGATCGCGACGCGATGCTCCAGCGCTTCCGCGCCGCGCGTGACGAGCTCGAGCGCCGCTTCAGGGCGTGGCGCGCCGCCGGCTTCCCCTGACGCGTCGCTGTGACGGTCACCACTTCTGAAGCGTGTTGAGCTCCACGAAGACCGCGACTGGCTTCTTCGCCTTGCCAAGTCCGAGGAAGACCCTCGCGCGGCAGCTCTTGTCGAGGACGAAGCGTGTGCCTGTGTGCTTCGCGTCGACCTTCGAGACCGTATCGGTCTCCTCGAGCGCAACGGCCTTTGACCAGACCCTGGCGTCGGCGACGATCAACTCCTGGGCCGAGAACTCACCCACCGCATCCGACCACGCGACGACCGGCTCTTCCTTTGCCCGGCCGAGTTTCGTGACCTTCCATTTCGGGTCGGTGAGGTCGATGACCAATCCGCAGAGCCTGCGTGGGAGCTTCGCCTTCTCGGCGAGGTCGACCTCGGAGACGACGGCTCGGTACGTGCCGGGCGGCAGCGCGATGCTGAGGGGCTCGGCGTCTCTGCCTCCCACGCTCAACTGACCGCTCGTGGTTCTCAAACCGCCCGCCCAGACGACGGTCGCGACGTCCCGGGTTCCGTGCCTGAACGTCCCTTCAGAGAGGAAGTGGTCCAACCTGCCAGAGGAGTCCGTGATCATGATGTGGGCAGGACCCGTCAGCCGGCCACGATGTGCAAGCCCCCGGGCCCTCAACGACGAAGCGCCGGCCTCCACGTGGGAGCACCGGCGCCTCGGGTTCAGCGCGCTGCGGGCGACGTCAGACCTTCAGGCCCTTGCGCTTCATGGCCTCGACGAGCGTGGTGCCGAGCTCGGACGGCGACTGCGCCATCACGTAGCCCGCCTCGCTCATGGCCTTCACCTTCTCGGCGGCGGTGCCCTTCCCGCCCGCGATGATCGCGCCCGCGTGGCCCATGCGCTTGCCCGGAGGCGCGCTGGCGCCGGCGATGAAGCCCGCGATCGGCTTCTTGAAGTTGGCCTTCACCCACGCGGCGGCCTCCTCCTCGGCGCTGCCGCCGATCTCGCCGATCATGATCACCGCGTCGGTCTCGGGGTCGTCGTTGAAGAGCTTGAGCACGTCGATGAAGTTGGTCCCGTTCACCGGGTCGCCGCCGATGCCGACCGCAGTGGACTGGCCCATGCCGAGGCCGGTCACCTGGAACACCGCCTCGTAGGTGAGCGTGCCGGAGCGCGAGACGACGCCGATGCGGCCGGGCCGGTGGATGTGCCCGGGCATGATGCCGATCTTGCACTTGCCGCCCGGGGTGATGACGCCGGGGCAGTTCGGCCCGATGAGCCGCGTCGCGCCGCCCTGCAGGAAGCGCTTGGCCTTCACCATGTCGTTCACCGGGATGCCCTCGGTGATGGTGATGACGAGGGGGATCTTCGCGTCGGCCGCCTCCATGATCGAGTCGGCGGCGAACGGCGGAGGCACGAAGACGACCGAGGCGTTCGCGCCCGTCGCCTTCACCGCCTGCTCGACGGTGTCGAAGATGGGCACCTTGCCCTCGAACTTCTGGCCGCCCTTCCCCGGCGTGACGCCGGCGACGATGTTGGTGCCGTACTCGAGGCACTGCTTCGCGTGGAACGAGCCGGCCGAGCCGGTGATGCCCTGAACGACGACCTTCGTATCTGCGTTGACGAGGATGCTCATGTTCGTGGTTCCTTTGGTCAGGCCTTGAGCGCGGCGACGGCCTTCTCGGCGGCCTGGCGCAGGTTGTCGGCGGCGATCAGCTTGAGGCCCGACTTCTCGAGCAGCTGCTTGCCGAGCTCGACGTTGGTGCCCTCGAGGCGCACCACCACGGGGACGGTGAGCTTCATCTCGCGCGCGGCGGCGATCACGCCCTCGGCGATCACGTCGCACTTCATGATCCCGCCGAAGATGTTCACCAGCACCACCTTCACCGCGGGGTCGGCGAGGATCAGCTTGAACGCGGCCGTCACCTTCTCCTTCGTGGCGCCGCCGCCGACGTCGAGGAAGTTGGCGGGCTCTCCACCGACGAGCTTGATGGTGTCCATCGTGGCCATCGCGAGGCCGGCGCCGTTCACCATGCAGCCGATGTTGCCGTGCAGCGCGATGTAGGCGAGGTCGAACTCCTTCGCCTTCGCCTCGCGCTCGTCCTCCTCGGCGACGTCGCGCATCTCGACGACGTCCTTCTGGCGGTAGAGCGCGTTGTCGTCGAAGTTCATCTTCGAATCGAGCGCGAGGATTGAGCCGTCCTTCAGGCGCACGAGCGGGTTGATCTCGGCCAGCGCCGCGTCGGTCTCGACGTAGGCCTTGTAGAGCGCCGCGCAGAACTTCACGAACGCGTTGACCGAGTCACCCGACAGCCCGAGGCCGTAGGCGAGCTTGCGGCCCTGGTACGCCTGGAAGCCGACGGCCGGGTCCACGCCCTCGCGGAGGATCTTCTCGGGGTGCTTGTGGGCGACCTCCTCGATCTCGACGCCGCCCTCGGTCGAGGCCATGAAGGTGATGCGGCTGGTGGCGCGGTCGAGGGTGACGCCGAGGTAGTACTCCTTGTCGATGTCGAGGCCTTCCTCGACGTACAGCGTCTGCACCTTCTGGCCCTCGGGGCCGGTCTGAATCGTCTTGAGCATCATGCCGAGCATCTTCGAGGCGAGGTCCTTCGCCTCAGCGGGGCTCTTCGCGATCTTCACGCCGCCGCCCTTGCCGCGGCCGCCGGCGTGGATCTGGGCCTTCACCACGACGACCTTCGTGCCGAGCTCCTTCGCGGCCTTCTCTGCGTCATCGGCGGTGCGCACCACGATGCCGCGCGGCACGGGGACGCCGTACTTCTTGAAGATCTGCTTGCCCTGGTACTCGTGGATTTTCATTTCGACTCCTGAGGCGGTGGAAAGCGCGCGCGTTCGTATCGACGAAACGAGCGGTTGTCTGCAAGATCCACATTCTTGAACCTCACCGCGCTGGTGCTGTCGCAGTTCGTCGCGCTCCCTGCGCCGCTGACGATCCCACCAGGCGAGCCGCTCCTGATCCGGGCCGACGTCGTGCCGGGGAGCGTGGCCGAGCTGAACGGGAAGGTGGTGATCGCGTTCACCTCAGACGAACGAGCCGCGGCGACGCGCAAGCCTGCGCCGACCGGCGATCTCTGGCTCGCCACGTGGGACGGCGTCGCGGTCACCTCGCGGCTCCTCTGTCAGGGGACGGGCCAGGGCTTCACCGGCGCCGTGCTCGCGGCCACCGCCGATCGCGTGCTGGTGGTGATGCAGGGCGCGACCGAAGTGCGCATGGTGCTGTTGGACTCTTCGCTCCGCCCGATCACGCCGCCCTGCGGCGACCCGTTGACGTCCGAGCCGGTGGTCGGCATCTCCGTCACGGCCGTCGACGACTCGTTCCTCGTCCTCACCCAGGGGGCTTCGACGTTGCTGGTGGGGGCGCGGTGGGTGACGTCGAGCGGGGGTGTGCTCGGGCCGAGCTACGTCTCGTCAGCGGTGAGGCCAGCGGCCCCGGTCGGGCTCGCAGTCGACGGCGGGGCGCTCATCACGTTCCGGCAGACCGCTCCGGGCGATCTCATGTTCTTCCAGGCCGGGCCGATGGGAGGCTCCGCGCCCTCGTCGGCGCCGGGCTCCGCTGCGTACGGAACGTTCAAGACGACGCTGGCCGAGAGCGGCCCGCTGCTCGTCGGCTGGAGCCGCACGCTCAATGGCTGGGAGCTGATCTCGTCGGAGCTCAGGACGGGCTCGCGCCTGCCGCCGTTGAATCGAACGTGGATGGTCGGATCGATGACGGCCGCGCCGCCGACGCCGCTGGTCGTCGCGACGGATGCAGGGGTGGCGGTCATCTCGTGGCTCGCCGGGGGCACTCCCGAGACGCAGCTCTCCGTGATCAGGACACCTCCGGTGTCTTCGTTCCAGCTCGGTACGGGTTCGACGCCGGTCGGAGCGACCCCGGGCACCCTCGTCACCCGGGAGGCCCCCGCGGCCTTCGCGTTGCGCGGGCTGAGCGTCGGCGCGGGCCAGCTCGGAAGTGTGCAGGGCTTCGTGAACGCCAGGCCCTCGCACCAGCAGAGCGTGAACGTGGTGTGGACGACGCTGGGCTGGCTGGTCGTCTGGGAAGAGCCGGGCACGCAGCTCTCAGGGATCGCCTCACGCTCGACGGTTCGCGCCATCCTGACGAATGGCCAGAACATCGCTTCCCTCGCGGTCCAGGGAGTCCCCGGGCGGCGCCCGACGGTCAGGCGGCGGCCGAACGGCCAGCTCCTCGCGAGCTTCGACCTGACAGACGGGGGCAGCACCATCGTTCCGCTGACGCTGACCTCCTCGATGCTCTCGGTGGGCGTGACGCCCGTGGTTCCCGACATCGGCGCGCTCAGCGGCTTCGAGGTGAGCCCGACCGAGCTCTTCCGGTGGCAGCCCTCCGCCATGGGCACAGCGGTGTACCGGGGCGCAGCGGTCGTGGGGGTCGTGAGCTCGGCCTCGAGTCGGGGCGCGTTCGCCGAAGACACCTTCTGGCTGCCCGCCCGGGCTGGTCCACAGGCCGTCGGCTTCGGGATACCGACCGGCGTCACGACCGCTCCGATCTCGATGACGCCGGTCGAGGGCGAGATCGCCGTGGGCGCGGCTCCGCAGGCGTCTCCGACAGAGCTGCTCTACGCGTGGAACGACCCCGACGCCGGCCTCATGGCCGTGCTCCAGACAGCGCCACCGATGTTCGACTCGAGCTACTCGGCCTTCACGGCCCGGTTCCTCGGAGGTCGGCCGGTGCGGCTGGACGATCGGTGGTTGCTCGGGCTGCGCCCCTCGAGCGGGGGCGTGGTGATCCAGAGCTGGGACCCGATGCTCGGGAGCCGGGTGCTGCGCGTCGGGACCGAGCGGGGCGAGATCGTCGAGTTCGTCGCGGCCGAGGCGCCGGACGGTGGCGCCGCAGCGTTCGCCTGGACGACGTGGGAGAACGACGGCCTCGACGCGGGCCTGCGGCTGAGCCTGCAGCTCGTCACCGTGAGCAGTGACGCCGGAGTCCCGGACGCAGGCGCGGGCGACGGCGGCGCGGGGCCAGACGGGGGCTCCAACACGGACGCGGGCACACAGGACGCGGGCACGACGACGGATGCGGGGTCGAGCGGTGATGGTGGGTCGGTCGCTGATGCCGGGTCGAACATTGACGGCGGGACTGGCGCTGATGCCGGCGTGACCGCGGGTGATGGCGGTACGGCGGTAGATGGCGGAGCCGAAGACGCTGGAGTCGTTGACGGCGGAGCGGATGGTGGAGCCAGCATGGTTGTGTTTGCACCGACGAGCTGCGGCTGCGGGGCGTCGGGCGGTGGGCCGTTGCTCACTCTCCTGCTGCTCGCCTCCTTCGCGTGGCGTCGCCGGAGGACAGCCGGAGCGTGAACACCTACAAGGGCAAGCTCCTCGCCCACTACGAGCGCTTCTGGTCTCGTCCCGTGTGGCTCGGACGATGGAAGGAACCGCCGCACTCGTCTCTGGCTGCGATGCCGGTGGAGTTCGAGGTCGCGCGATTTCGGAGATCGCCAGACACGGACGTGTACGCGACGGTGGCCATGTCGGAGCCTGGAATGGACTCGGTGCTTGAGCTCCATGTCATCGCAGGGACCTCGAGCGACGAGGTGGCAGACAGGATCGTCGAGCTACTCACGGTGACGGCGCACTACCACCGGACTGGCGCTGCGCTTCGCATCGGGCACTCCGTCAACTTCGGAGAACCCTGGGTCGCTGGGTCAGCGTGCACGCATGGTTTGATCTCGTTGCCATACCTTGACGGTCCCTCGCTCGAGCGCGTGGCCGAGAGTGACGCGACGTGTGCGTGGTTGCTTCCCATCACGCCCAGCGAAGTCGCCCTGAAGAAGTCAGCCGGCCTGGACGCCCTGGAAGAGCGATTCGAGCGCGCTGAACTCAACTACCTTGATTGGATGAGGCGCCCCGTTGTTTGAGTCGAGGCAACTTTGACTGAACAAGCCAGGCCAGACGCGTCGGCGGACATCCTCAGCGAGCAGGTTCTGACCACCGAGTTCCGCAAGCTGGACACCAGTTCGAGGACTGCGTTCGCAGCTGCATATGCGGAACGACTCGTGGGGAATCTGGCCAAAAGCGACAACTGAACGGCACGATGCACATGAGCAACTCAAACCGCGTGAAGGTCCATTTTCGAATTGCCCAAGACTCGGGTGGCTATCCTCCAGTGGGCGTCGAGAGTGTCTGGGCTGACCTTGCGGCTGATGGCGGCTACGTCCTCGACAATGTCCCCTTCTTCGCTCGGCAGGCCACTTTCGGAGACAGGGTTAGCGCGTCGGCGGGAGAGGGCGGTCTTTGGTTCGAGAGAGTTCTCAAGAAGTCTGGAAACTCGCTCATCAGAATCGTCTTCTTCGAAAAGTGGCGGGTTCAGCAAGTCCGAGATGCCTTGAAGAGTCTTGGCTGCGATACTGAATGGAGCGAACGGCACTCACTGGTTGCTGTGAACGTCCCGTCAGCCGTGCCGCTCGCCAGCGTTCAGGAATACCTTCGTGAGCGTTCAACACGGGGCTGGCTGGACTACGAGGAGCCGATCTTGCGTCAGTAGGCTGTTCGTATATCCGGCTCGCGGGTGCGTGCTATTGGCCTCGCCCGTGACGGAGCGACAGCGCGACGCTCACCAACTGGCTCACCCCCGCGAGCACGAAGACGATGACCGGGTCTCCGTCGCCGTCCGCAAGACGAAGGACGACTCATCGCGTCCGTTCGCGCAGCTTCGGGTCCCCGTTGGACTCCGTCTGGCCGCGCGCCTACTCTCATTTTCGCATCATCGACCTCGGGGGAACCATGAAATGGCTCGTCACACTCGCTGCGATCGCAGTCGGCTGTAGCCCCATGAGTAGCCAGACCGACGGAGGCAGCGACGCTGGTCTGTCGGCGACAGGGGGCGGCTCAGCATCGGCAGGCGGCTCAGCATCGGCAGGCGGCTCAGCATCGGCAGGCGGCTCCGCATCGGCAGGCGGCTCAGCGAGCCCCACGCGAATCGGTCTCGTTTCCCTTTCCCAAACCACCCTGTCAATCAACGGCCAGCCATATCAATCAGGCATGGTCCTTGCGTACTTCACGGAGGTTCCCAGCTCGTTTCCGTTGTGCGCCACCACGACCCTTGGTGCATGCGTTGTGAGGGACTGCAATGCAGCCAACGACGGGGGCGTGCAACGGAGCTTGGGTGCAGTTCCCAATCTGGCACCGCGATGGCGTGCGAGAACGCAGCAAGATCGATCACTTGAGTGCGGCATGAGGACCCTGGCTTGAACATCGGGACTCGCTCGCGGCAGATAACCGGCTTGTCAAGGGCTGGTTCG
>JAEUJQ010000057.1 GCA_016793095.1 Myxococcaceae bacterium
CGTGTCGGGCGCGGCGCGTGTCGCGGCGGCGGTGGCTCGATCATCGCGTGTCGGACGCGTCGCGTATCCGAGCACGTCGCGTGTCTCCGGCGCGTCGCGTGTCTCCGGCGCGGCGCGTGTCGCGGCGGCGGTGGCTCGCTCAGTGCGTGTCGGGCGCGGCGCGTGTCGCGGCGGCGGTGGCTCGATCATCGCGTGTCGGACGCGTCGCGTATCCGAGCACGTCGCGTGTCTCCGGCGCGTCGCGTGTCCTGGGCACGTCTCTCCGGCGCGCGTCGCGTGGCGCGGCGGCGGTGTCTCGATCATCGCGTGTCGGACGCGTCGCGTCTCCGAGCACGTCGCATGTCTCCCGCGCATCGCGTGTCCTGGGCACTCCTCGGGGGCTCTCCGGCGCGTCGCGTGTCGCGGCGGCCGTGTCTCCTGTGAGTCCACATCGCAGCAGCGCGTGCCTCGGGCAGCTGCGGGAGGCGCGGGAGGCGCGGGAGGCGCGGGAGGCGAGCCGCTGGCGATTCGCGAACTTCACGGCCTCGAGGACCGAGCTGCCTGCCTCGCGGGGCGCGCAAGTTACCACCGGACACATGGATGTGACCAGCAGAAACATGACATGTTACCGGCGGACACATCTGGCCACATGTCGGTGACGCAACGGGCTGTACGTGTCGCGAGAAATTCACCTCGCGCACGCGCAGAATTCACTGCCGAGGCCGAAATCTCGGCTCCGCAGCGATTCACAGGAGGAAGCCAATGCACGACGCCATGACGCTTCGCCAGCTGGGTCTTCGCGTAGAGCAGTTCTTCGACTGGTACCGTCGACAGGAGCCCGAGCTGGTGCCCGACGCCGCGGCCGAGGTCGTCGCCTCGTTCACCTACCTCTCGACGCACCCGTCCCGCGAGCAGGCGCGCCGGCTGTTGCCGGTGACCGAGGCGTTCGCCTTCGGCGCCCTCTGGGAGGAGATGCGGCTCGCGCTCGCTGAGATGGCACGCGCCTGAAAAAGCGGCTGGCGCTCTCCGAGATGCCGCGCGCCTGAGCCTCCGGCTCTTCGCGCGTGAAGCTGCGTCGGGCCATGCCCGCGCCGCGCCAGCGTTGCCTGCCTCTGCACCCTGAGGCTGACAGCGCCCATCACCGGGGTACCATGAGCGCATGTCCTCGCTCCCACCCTGTCCTGCGACGCTCACCGATGCCGGGGGCGCACCACGCTACGGGACCTGGGAGGGCGGCCTCGAGGTCGTCCGGTTCGCCGACCTGAAGGGCGCCTTCGCACCGGGGCCGCTCGACCGGCTCACCACCCACAAGAAGTGGCTCTATGGCTTCGTCGCCACTCATGAGGTCGCCACCTTCTTCGCCGTCGTCGACGTGAACTACTCGTCGAACGCCTTCGCGATGGCCGTCGACCTCACGACGAACCAGGTGCTCGCCGACGCGAGCTTCCTCGGGCCGCCGCGCCCCTTCACGAAGGTGTCTGACCACCCCGGCCCCGGCCTCGAGGTCTCGTTCAAGCGGCCGGGCGCCCTCTTCGAGGCGAAGCGCCCCTTCGGAGACGAGCGCTTCTCGTTCACGACCCGGGTCGGCCTGCCGCGCCCCATCGCCGGCCGCGCCCTCGAAGCAGACTGGAGCCTGCTGGCCGCCGGCGCCGCGCCCGCGCTCACCGTCATCGCGCCCGTCGAGGGCGGCATCGTCAACGTCACCCAGAAGTGGGCCGGCCTGCTGGGCTTCGGGAAGCTCCGCGCCGGCGGCAAGTCGTTCAGCCTCGACGGCGGGGTCGGCGGTCTCGACGGCACCTGGGGCCTGCTGGCCCGCCGCACCGCGTGGCGCTGGGCCTTCGCGTGCGGGCGCCTCGACGACGGCACCGCGCTCGGCCTCAACCTCGTCGAGGGCTTCAACGAGGCGCGCGACGACGTGAACGAGAACGCCGTATGGCTCGGCCGAGAGCTCATCCCCGTTGGCCGTGCCCGCTTCTCCTGGAACCGCGCCGACCCGCTCGACCGCTGGAGCGTGCACACGCTCGACGGCAAGCTCGAGCTCGAGTTCCGCCCCATCGCCGTGCACCGCGAGCACCGGGACCTCAAGCTCATCGTGAGCCGCTTCTCGCAGCCGCTCGGCCGCTGGACCGGCGTCTTCCGCCACGAGGGGCGCGAGCACCGCCTGGTGGACGTGCCCGGCGTCGCCGAAGACCAGGACGTGCGCTGGTAGCTCCGCAGTTCAATTGGCCGGGGCGTGAGGCTACCCTCGCCGCATGGCGCCACTGGATCAGATGACGGAAGTGCTGCACGCCGAGGTCGCGCGCTTTCCGCGGGCGAAGCTGACGGTGGTGAAGGGCCCTGACAAGGGCGTCGAGGTGGTGCTCGAAGGCCAGGCGGTGGTGGTGGGCAGCGACGAGACCTGCCAGCTGCGCCTGTCGGACACCTCGGTCTCGCGCCGTCACGTGGAGCTCTCGGGAGGCCCGGGAGGCTACCGGCTGCGCGACCTGCGCAGCACCAACGGCGTCTTCATCGAGGGCGTCCAGGTACTCGACGCCCGCCTCACCGACAAGACGCGCTTCACGGTCGGCCGCAACGAGCTGCGCTTCGAGCCCGAGCGGTCGGAGGTGCAGTGGCCGCTCTCGGTGCATGACCGCTTCGGTGAAGTGCAGGGCAAGAGCCTGGTGATGCGCCGCGTGTTCGCCCTGCTCGAGCGGGCCGCCTCGACCGAGTCGCCCATCGTGCTCGAAGGCGAAGCCGGCACCGGCAAAGAGATGCTGGCGCGCTCGATTCACGAGCGCAGCCCCCGCAAGGAGGGGCCTTTCGTCGTGGTGGACCTGGGCGCCTCGAATGAGGCCCTGATGGAGTCCGACCTCTTCGGCCACGACGTCACCAGCACGCGGCCCATCGCGCGGCCCGGAGCGCTCGAGGAGGCCGAGGGGGGCACGCTGTTCCTCGACGAGGTAACCGAGCTGTCGAACGCCCTCCAGGCGCGGCTGCTGCGCGCGCTCGAGGCGAAGGAGTTCAAGCGGCCCGGGCAGGGTGGGCTCGCGAAGGTGGACGTGCGGGTCATCGCCTCCACGCAGAAGGACCTGGACGCCGAGGTGAAGGCCGGGCGCTTCCGGGAGGACCTCTCGTTCCGGCTGTCGGTGTTCCGCGTCCGCGTGCCGCCGCTGCGCGAGCGCCCCGAAGACATTCCCCTGTTGGTGCGCCTCTTCGAGTCGAAGGCGCGCAGCGGCACGCCCCTCTCGGACGAGACGGTCGAGATGCTGACCCGCCACGACTGGCCGGGGAACGTCCGCGAGCTGCGCAGCGTGCTCGAGCGACTGGCGGCCTTCCCCGACCTTGGCGCCGGAGCCATCGCGCGCGCGCTCGGCAAGAGCCTCGACAGCAGCGGCGAGGAGAACAGCGGCGGTCGGCTGCGCGCCGAGATGTCGCAGCAGCTGCTCTCCCTGCCGTACCATGAGGCCAAGGACCGCGTGCTCGAGAGCTTCGAGAAGACGTACCTGCTCGAGCACCTCAAGGCCGCGAACGGCGTGGTGACACGTGCCGCGCAGCGCGCCGGCCTGCCTCGACAGTCCGTGCACCGCATGCTGCGCCGGCTCGGCATCAACACGAGCGACGAGGGCTGACGAGCGGGGCTCCGACGTCCTCCCTGCTGGTCCGCATCAGCGCCCTGAACCCTGCAACCGACGCGACGCGCGCGTGCCCGTTGAGGAACGGCCTCGTGCCAGGCGGCCTGCCTCGCTCCCAGCCCGTCCGCGGGCCAGACGACCCTGCGCAGCCTCGAGCCGGGGCGTCGACGCGCTGCTGACGTTCCACCCGGCCACGACGTCTCGCCCGTCCGGGTGCCCGTTGAGGGAGTCTTCTGCTCGTGCCAGGCGGTCGGGCCCACGCACACTCGAGGCGTCTCGCTCGTCCGATGGGGGTGCCCGTTGAGGATGTCCCCTGGCGGTCGGGCCCGCGCACACTCGAGGCGTCTCGCTCGTCCGATGCGGGTGCCCGTTGAGGGTGCCCTCGTGCCAGGCGGTCGGGCCCGCGCACAGTCGAGGGGCCCTCCACGTGCTGATGGTCCACCGGTCCAGGCACGACATCTCGTAGTCGTTCGGGACGACGTCTCGCACTCGGCCGGGTGCGGGTGCCCGTTGAAGATGTCCCCTCGGGGCCCGGCGGTCAGGCCCGCGCAGCAGCGCTCGAGGCGGTGGCAGCCGGCTCAGACGGGCGCGCGGAGCCTCGGAAACAGCTCAGCGTCAGGCATGAAGACGCTGTCGGCCAGCCGGTGCTCCTTGCCGTCCTTCCGGAGGCGCAGCGTGCGCTTCATCACGAAGTCGAACAGCAGGGGGTCGTGCCGGTCAATCTCGTTGAGCAGCGCGCGCTCGTCCCCGGTCAGGAAGCCGGCCTTCACGATGGCGCCGGTCTGCATGAGCGCGTTGATGGCCGGCAGCGGGTAGTCCGAGCCGTTGATGAGCCGCGCCTGGAGCGCCTCGTCGCCCAGCACCGTCTCGAGCGGGCGCCCGACGCGGTTCACCAGCGTGAGGGCCGACGTCTCGCCAAAGAGCAGCCCCTTCCACTTCGGTTCGTTCATCAACCGGAGGAAGAGGTCGAAGTTGTCCACCCACGGTGCGCCGGCCGGCGCGTCGAGGTCCGGGTTCTGCCCCAGCGAAGCGCAGTGAGCGACGACGGTCTTCACGCCGTGCTCGAGCGGGCGTCGCAGGAGCAACGGATTGCCGAGCCGTTGACGCTCCTCGCTGTGCACGGCCTTCTCTTCACCGGCGTGCGTGATGAGGGGCAACTGGAGCCGTACGAGCGCCTCGTAGAAGCGGTCGCAGCGCGGGCTCGCCGGGTCGATGTTCATCGCGTTCGGCAGCCACTTCACCGCGACACAGCCCAGCTCAGCGGCCTTCTCGAGCGCCTCGACCGCATCGGGCCGCGACGGGTGAATCGACGCGCAGGGGACGAAGAGGTCGGGGTGCTCCTTCGCGAGGGCCGCGACGTACTCGACCGGCGTGAAGAACTCGGTGTCGTCAGGCAGCGGGGCGCCGGCGTCGTCGTGAGCGCGATCGAACGCGAGGAGCAGCAACCTGCCGTGAGGCTTCTGGGCGCCGACCAGGTTCGACAGCCGGTCAACGTACTGTTGATCCGCCTCGGCGAGGTCCGTCACCCCCGATGCGTTCAAGTAGATGCTGAACTTGAAGTACTCGGTCGGGTTCGTCATCGACTGCATGCGCGCCCCGACCGTGCAGCCGGTGTTGCCCACACCAAGGCCGACGACGTGGACATGGGCGTCGAGGACCCGCGCCGGCTCCAGCCCCTTCCAGGCGCGGGCGATCAGCTCGAGGGCTTCAGGCGAGAGCGGCCCCGACGGAGCAGCCGACCGGGCGAGCCGGGAGTGGCCGAGACGAAAGCCGCTGAAGAGCGCGGCTCCGGAAGCGAGCACGATGAGGTTCCGACGTGTCACCAGCGGCATCGGCGGCGATGGTACGTCACCCGGTCACGAGGCACATCGTTTCGAAAAAGCATTCGGCCCGGCGAGTCACGAGGACTGGCCGGGCCGAAGCACTTCTCTGGTCTGCGTCAGCTGCCGACGTCGCTCACTTCCGCTGTGGACCCACCGGAGACTTCAGCGGTGCGTCACGACGTCGGTGGCCTGGCAGAGTGCTCA
>JAEUJQ010000080.1 GCA_016793095.1 Myxococcaceae bacterium
GACCTCCTTCACCATCTGCGCGCCCATGTTCTCGAACTTGTTCTCGAGCTCGATCTCCTTGGCGACGGTGACGCCGTCCTTGGTGATCGTGGGGGAACCGAACGACTTCTCGATCACGACGTTGCGGCCCTTGGGCCCCAGCGTGACCTTCACCGCGTCGGCGAGGGTGTTGACGCCACGGAGGATCGCGTCGCGGGCCTTCGTGTCGAAGATGATGTCTTTGGCTGCCATGTGAGTGGTGTCCTTTGGTGGTTCGAAGGGAAGGTGGAGTTACTTCTCGATCACGCCGAGGACATCCTCCTCCCGGAGGATGAGGTGCTCGTCGCCCTCGATCTTGATCTCGGTGCCCGCGTACTTGCTGAAGAGGATGGTGTCGCCGGCCTTGATGTCCATCGGGCGAACCTTGCCGTCCTCGAGGATCTTGCCGTTGCCGACCGCAACCACCTTGGCCTCCAGCGGCTTCTCCTTGGCGGAGTCGGGGATGATGATGCCGCCCTTGGTCTTGTTCTCTTCGGTGAGCCGCTTGACGATCAGCCGGTCGTGCAGGGGACGAATCTTCACGGTGTTCTCCTTGGTGCTGGGTTGGTTCGGTGTTGCGGGTTTGGCACTCGGGTGAGGTGAGTGCCAGCGTCTGGCGGGCGCGATATAACCACCCACCCCAGACGGTCAAGGCCAGAACTGGCGCTCGGGGGCTGTGAGTGCCAACCGGTCGGATCGGCGTGGTTGGCGCTCCGGCCGCTCGACTGCCAGGC
Organism: Myxococcaceae bacterium; assembly: GCA_016793095.1. GTDB lineage: Bacteria > Myxococcota > Myxococcia > Myxococcales > Myxococcaceae > Xiheimicrobium. The sequence continues at coordinate 753 of JAEUJQ010000080.1, forward strand.
CAACCGCCCGGAATTCCAGTGGTGTTTTTGAGGTTCGGGGGAGCGATCGCCTACCATGGGGCCAGACAAGGAGAGCAGGCGATGTCCCAGCTGGTGTTGTCCGGATCGCTCAAGGAGTTCTTCAAGCTGCTGCTGGAAGAGGTGATTCAGCGGCAGCGGGTAAGCCTCGCCGAGGTGACCGAGTTCTACGTGGTGAACCTGTTGTCCGAGTTCGCCGCCGCCGAGAAGCTGTTCACCCAGGAGCTCGACGGGCGCAAGGAGGCCGAGCCGCTCGCGCTCCTCTACACCCGCGCGCTCCAGCAGGATCGGGACCAGCGCATCCGCACGCTGCGCCAGCTCGGCGATCAGTCGCTGTACACGGCGGGCTTCTTCCAGCAGTCGCTGGCCGATCGCGTGGTGGGGCCCGACTACTACATGCAGATGGGGCGGAAGGCCTACGCGGCCATCGTCGATCTCGCGCCGTCGAGCGCGTTTAGCCACGTCTACATGGAGCTCGATCAGAAGTTCACCACCCTCGTCGAGGTGCTCAAGGAGATCGCCGCGCGCGGGCAGGTCGCGTCGGGCCCGGCGGGCCAGATGCAGGTCTTCGAGGCGTGGGCGAAGAGCGGTGATCAGCACCTCGAGTCCGTGCTGATCGACGCGGGGCTGCTCCCGAAGAAGAAGGTGCTGGCGAACTGACATGCTGGACGCGCTGCAGGCCCAGCTCGAGAGCCTGTACGGCATCAGGTGCCAGTACCGGGCGCGCGACTTCCTGGTGAACGCGGAGGCCGCCCGGGCGCTCGGAGGGACGGGGCGCTCGCGGGAAGAGCTGCTGGTCGCCGATGACGGCGAGTCGCTCGATCTCGCGCTCTACCTCGAGCCCGCGATGCTGGAGCGGGTCTCACGGCTCGAGCACAGGCCAGACGCGCTGCTCGAGGAAGAGCTGCCCAGCTTCTGCGAGGTCACCGAGGGCGTCTCCCACTTCGTCTACCTCGCGCAGACGGCCTCGCTCGAGCGCCGGGTGTCGATGCTCGAGCTCGAGGCGCAGGCAGAGGTGGACAAGTTCGCCCTGTGTACCCTCCTGCGGTGGGGCCAGCACGCGGCGCACTGGGCGCACCGGCTGGTGGGCACGTTGTTCGAGCGCGTGCGCTATCAGGACACGCTCACGGCCGCCGAGCGCTGGCGCTACACCGAGGCCAACCGGCTCGCGCGACGGTATGCCGAGCGGCTCCTGCCGGCGATCCGCGCGGGCCGGCTCGACGCCCTGCTCTCGGAGCTGCGAAAGGCCTATCGGCTCGGCGCCGACGCGAAGCTCGCCTACTTCGCCCGGTGACGCGGGGGTTGCAGGCCGTTAGAAGTGTCTCCAGTGGCGTCGACGCGCGAGTTCTCAGCCGGAGGCATCGTCGTTCGCGAGCGCGAGGGCGTGGTGGAGATCGCGGTCATCCGCCCAGCCGGGAAGACCGTCACCGCGCTCCCCAAGGGCCACATCGATCCCGGCGAGAACGCCGAGCAGGCCGCGACCCGCGAGGTGCACGAAGAGACGGGCCTCGAAGCGACGCTCGACCGGAAGCTGGGCGACGTGAAGTACGTCTACCGGTGGCGTGGGACGACGATCTTCAAGGAGGTCGCCTTCTTCCTCTTCCGCTACCGCGCCGGAGAGATCGACGTGCTCACCGCGCAGATGCGCAAGGAGGTCGATCGCGCCTTCTGGCTGGGCCTCGACGAGGCGCTGACGAAGCTCACCTATCCGGGGGAGCGGGACATGGCGGCGCGGGCCCGGGCCGCGCTCGCTCAGCCGGGAGGAGCCGAGCGTGCGTGAAGCAACCCCGGCCTTCTCCGTCCACGTGAGCGCTTTCCGGACTCCCCTGCGAGAGGCCTCGTCATGATCTCTGCCGTCGTCGCCGTGCTCATCGCCCAGACTGCCGTCACTGCGCCGCCCTCGCCACCCCCTGCGCCCGAGCCCGGCCCTGCGACCGTCGAAGCGGTGAAGGCGCCGGCCTCAGAGCCCGCCGAGGTGAAGGCCTTCGCGCTGTTCGTGGATCGGCACCTCCTCACGCTCGATCCCGACACGAGCACCGGGTCCTTCAGGCTGCGCCAGCGCGAGCGCGTCTTCAGCCCGAGAGATGACGACTTCATCGACGCCTTCAAGCTCGTGCCAGAGGCCCTGGCGCTCGCGCAGAAGGCGCAGGAGAACGCTCGGGCGTCGACGATCTTCCAGATCGTCGGACTCTCGGCGGTGGGCGTCGGCTCGGCGCTCATCGTGATCGCCCCCGTCATCAGCGCGAGCGGCGTCTTCATTCCGCTGCTGATCGCCGGGCTGGTGCTCGATCTGCTCGGCCTCGTCGCCGTGGTGATCGCGCTGCCGATGGCGCTCTCGGCGGGCACCCAGTTCCTGAGCGCGGTCGCGACCTACAACCGGGGCCTGCTCGATCTGCGCCCGCCCTCGGAGCCGGGCCTGGCTCCCGCGCCCGGTGGGCTCACCGTTCCACTCCCCTGACCGGTAGCACCGGCCCGTGGAGGTGTTCTTCCACGCGGGCGACCCTCGCACCGAGCCGGTCCGCGCCGGTGACGCCGCGGCCCCGTTCTGATTTCCCGCAGTCGCGCGTCGCGGCGCCGTGTGCCACCATCCACCGCGTGACGGATCCGAACGCGCGGCCGTTTTCCACCACCTGGACCATCGTCAGCGTGGTCCTCTTCCTCGCCATCGAGCTCTTCATCGGCACCTGGCTGGGCCCGGTGGTCGTCGGCAAGTACGTCTCGCCGATGTTCCACTACCAGCTGCAGATGATCATGCACCTGCTGTCGCTGTACCTCGGCGGCCTGTTCGTGGGCGTGGTGAGCCCGGGGCGCCGGCTGATGGAGCCCGCCGTCGGCGCCTTCATCTCGGTGCTGGTCGTCTTCCTGATGTCGTTCTTCATGCCGAACTGGTTCTTCCGGTTCGATCTCGTGAAGGTGCTGGTCGGCGGCGGCCTCGGCTTCGGCATCGCGCTGCTCGGCGCGTGGAACGGCGAGGCGTGGATGGGCAACCTGCCGCCCGAGGAGCTCGAGCAGACGACGCGCGGCAAGCTGCGGGCGTCGATGTGGGATCTCGACGAGCCGACCCACCCCCGGCCCGACCGTGAGCGCGTGAAGTGACGCCGGAAAGACCAACGCCCCCGCCGGCGTGACCGGAGGAGGCGTCGGTTCGACGAAGCGCGCTGGTGAGCTCAGCCGCGCGCGGCGGGCGAGTCGTAGCGGCCCATGAGCGCCTGGCGCACGTCGCGATCGAAGCGCACGCGGCCGGTAGCGACCTCGCGCAGCGACAGCACGCACGACTTGTTCTTCGAGGTCTCGACCATCGGGCGAGCGCCGGCCATCAGCTGACGGGCGCGCTTGGAGGCCAGGAGGACGAGCGCGAAGCGGTTGTCGACGTGGGGAAGCGCATCTTCGACGGTGACGCGAGCCATGGAGCTGCTCCTTCAGGTGAGGACGAAAGCCGAGGGTGCTTAGGCGGCGCCGGGCACCACGTCAAGGCATCAGGGCGTCTCGACGGCGGCTCCACAGGCGGCCGTGGGAGGTGGCCGCACCCCTTCGGCGCACCGGGCGGTCAGCTCGTCGCAGTTCATCCCCAGGTTCGCCGCGCACGCGGCGGTGAGCTCGGCGCAGCGGGCGGTGAAGGCCGCCTCGAAGGCGTCGTGCAGGCAGAGGCGCGCCTGATCGCGGCACGTCGCCTCGTCGGTGCCGGCCTCGAGGCAGGCCCGGGACGCCGTGCGGCACGACGCCGCCGCTGCCTCGTCGAGCTGCACCGGTCCACGGCCGCCACGCCCGGGTCCTCCGGGGCCACGGCCGTGCCCGCGCCCGCGCCCACCCGGGTGTCCGGGGCCGAAGCCGCCGTCCGGCGGGGGAGGACGCAGGCCGTCCGGGCCACCGCGCGGGGGACCACCCGGCGGCGGGCCGTGGGGACCATCACCTTCACCGCCTCCACCGTGGCAGCCACCGTCGCCCGGGCCATGACCGGGGCCACGTGGGCGCGCGCGGTGCGGCACGCCCTCGGGCAGGCAGGCGTCGAGCGCAGCGCGGCAGTCGGCCTCGACCGCGCCAGCGGCCGTCCGGCAGGTCTCGAAGGTGGCGAAGCACGCGTCCACCGCCGCGCGCGAGGCCTGCGCGTCGCACTGCGCGCTCACCAGCGAGGCGCTCTCGGTCTCCACGTCCACCAGGGTGTCCGTCCCGCAGGCGCCCAACAGCGGCAGCGCTGCCACCAGTCCAACGAGGTCAACGGCTGAGAATCGACGCATGCACATCACCTTTCTTTCGGTTCCGAGAGGCGCGGCCCTCTCTGCCGGTGAAGTGTTCGGCACCCGCGAAGAGCGATCACTCCCGGGCGCGAAGGGGCGCGAAGGACACGCCGAGCTGCAACATCGGGCGCACGGTCCAGGGCCGTGGGTCGTTCTGATCGGCGGCCATCGCCTCGGGGCCGCGCATGGGCTGCGGTGGGCGGAGATCGCCGTCCACGGTGAGGGAGGCGAAGAGGTGCACGCTCTCTCCGACGGGGAAGCGGTACGTCACCAGCCCGCTGACGATGGGCGCCACCGCCACCCGGCCGGCCATCGGCCGCAAGAGCGCGCCCTCCCGCTGGAGCGGGGTGAAGGCGAAGCGATCGAACCCTCCGCCCGCGCCGGCCTCGAGGCGGCCGAAGCGCCACCGGAGCACCTCGAGCTGCACGAACAGGCGGGCCGAGACGGCGCTGCCCCTCAGCGTCACCGTCTCGCCAGTGAGGTCGAAGCCGGGCTGGAACGCGACGGCCGCGTAGAGGCCGGGGAGCTGGGTGCCGAGCGGCAGCGTGACGAGCGCGTGCACCGAGGCGCCGAAGTCGACGACGCTGCTGCCACCGGAGAGGCGCGCTCCCATGCCGACGCCGAGGTCGAGCCCGACGGGGTGGAGCCTCGGCTTCGGCGCAGGCGCCTCGACGACGGCCGGCACCTCGGGCGCGGGCTTGAAGGGCTGCCGCGGTGGATCGGTGTGGAGGAGCACGTCGACGGACGAGGCGATCAACGTGGCGGCGGCCTCGGTGGCGACCTGACCGGTGGCGTTGGCGGGCAACGCGCGGCGCACCGTCACGCCCCGGCCCGCGCTGTCGACGACGATGGTGGCCGCGCCGAAGTCGACGTCGACCACCGCGAGCGCGGGCACGCCGCCATCACCGGACGAGGCGTCGAGGTTCACGTCGAGGCGGTCGAGCATCTCGCGCAGCGACGACTCGAGGGCGGGCGACGGCTGGGGCCGCACGTCCCGGAGCACCACCACCGGCCTCGCCTGCGCGGCCGCGAGCGACGACACCAGCGCCAGGCTCAGCGGGAGCAGCGGAGTCAGCGCCAGCGCGTGGGGCCTCACGGCGTGTTCAACACCTCCAGGCGCTCTCTCGCACGCTTCGCATGAATCGACGCGGGGAATTCGTCGAGCAGCTGACGCCAGGCGGAACGCGCGCGGACCGCGTCATGGGTGCGCTCGAAGGCCACCGCGAGGTTGGCCAGGGCGTCTTCGCGCAGGGCCGCGTCGGTCGAGAGCGCGGCCTCGAGCTCGCGCACGGCCTCCGCCGGGCGCTCGAGATCGAGCAGCAGCCGGCCCATCACCGCGTGCGCGACGCCGGCCTCGGGGGAGTCCGGGAAGCGGCTGGTGAGCTCCCGGTAGCGCTGCTCGGCGTCGCCGTGCCGGCCCCGGGTGCGGGCGAGGGTGGCCTGCTCGAAGAGCCCGGCGGCGGTCGGCGTGGGCTCGGCGATCGAAGGCGCCGGCGCAGGCTTCACGGAGCTGACGCGCGGGGGCGGCGGCGAGGGCGTGGACTCGGGCGCCTCGGCCATCGGCGGGGGAGGTGGCTGCGGGGAAGGCTGCTCCTCGACTGCCGGTGGCGGCGCGCGGCGCTCCACGGCGGGCGCAGGCCGGGGCGCCTCCAGCGTGACGGGCGTCGGCGCCGCGATGCCGAGCAGCACGGCGATGGGGCGGGCGAGGCCGACGGCAGCGAAGCTCCCCGCGCCCACGAGCACCACCACGGCCGCGACGGCGGCAGGCGAGAAGCGGCGAGGGCGGGAAGCGTGCGCGAGCGAGGCCGTCGGCATGCCGGCGAGCGCGCGGGTGACGAGCTCGTCTACCGGCATCGAGGGCAGCGGAAGGCCGGCGAAGTCGGCGCGCGCGGTCTGCTCGAAGCGGCAGGCGGGGCAGGCCGCGAGGTGGGCGTCGAGGCGGGCCTGCTCCTCGGGCGTCAGCGTGCCCGCGGCGGCGCGATCGAGGAGCTCGTCGGGGTGGAGATCGGGCCCGATCATGACGTCGGCTCCAGCAGCTCGAGCAGGGCAGGGTTGGCTTCGATGCGCTCCATGAGGGCCTCCCGGGCGAGGCGGACGCGGCTGCGCACGGTGTTGAGGGGAACGTTGGTGGCGGCGGCGACCTCAGCCAGCGACATGCCCAGCACCACGCGCAGGGCGAGCGTCTCGGCCTGGTTCTCGGGCAACGTCGAGAGCAGCTCGCGGATCGCGCCGCGCCGCTTCTCGGCCAGCACGTGATCGACCGCCGACTGCGCGTCGCTGAAGAGGGTGTCGACCTCGACCGCGTCGTCGGTGCGGGTCTCCCGGGTCGCCTGGCGCCGCCGCGCTGCCAGGGCGTAGCGGGCGACGATGCTGTTGGCGAAGTGCGCCGGGCTGCACTCGCCGCGGAACGACGGCATCGCCTGCACGAGCGCGATCATCGACTGCTGGGCCACGTCGTCCACGTCGGGGTGCGCGCGGCTCAGGAGCGCCTGGGCCGCGCGGATCATCCCCGGGGCCAGCGCCTTGAGCAGCTTCGCCATCGCATCGGTGTCGCCACGCGCCGCCGCCTCGGCGAGGGACTGCGGCGTACTGGTGGGCACAGGCATCGCCATGGCGTCGAGCTTCTGTGATCGACGGGGCCCAGAATCGATCACGCCGGCCAGAGAGGCTCGTGAAATCAGCCGTTTCGGAGGAGTCTGCGCGTGGAACACCCGAGAATTTCTGCACACCTGCGCGCTCGCCGGGGTTACGGCGACGACAGGAGTCCACCCATGTTCCGAAGCCTGCTGACCCTTTCCCTCATCTCATCGTCGGCCTTCGCCGCCGCGCCGTCCGTCACCACCAACTCGGCGAACGCGATCACGGCGTCGTCGGCGCAGCTCAACGGCACCGCCAACCCCGGCGGAGAGGCGACCACCGGCTGGTTCCGGCACAGCACCACGAGCCCCGGCACCTGCGACGACACCTTCGGCACGCGCGTGCCGGCGACGGGCGGCACCGCGGTCGGCAGCGGCACGATGAACGTCGCCTACTCGGTGACGACGACGGGCCTGCTCCCCGGCACCACCTACTACTTCTGCGCGATCGTCCAGAACCTGTCGGGCACGGCGTTCGGCTCGATCCTCTCGTTCACCACGCCCGCCCTGGCGCCTACGGTGTTCTCGCAGGCGGCGACGCTGGTGACGAGCAGCTCGGCGCAGCTCAACGGCTCGGCCACGCCCAACGGCGCCAGCACCACCGGCTTCTTCCGCTATTCGAGCTCGTCGCCAGGCAGCAGCTGTTCGACCTTCTTCGGCACGCGGGTGCCTTCGACGGGCGGGACCGCGCTCGGGGCAGGGAACTCGTCGCAGAACTACGCGCAGACGATCACCGGCCTGTTGCCCGGTACGACGTATTACTTCTGCGCCTTCGCAGACAACTCGATGGGCACCGGCATCGGCGTGCCGCTCTCGCTCACGACCCTCGTGGCGGCGCCGATCACGGCGACCTCGTCAGCCACCAGCATCACCTCCACCAGCGCGACGCTGTCGGGCACCATCAACCCCAACGGCGCCAGCAGCACCGGCTGGTTCCGCCTGTCCACCAGCAACCCCGGCACCTGCAACGACGCCTTCGGCACGCGGGTGCCTCTGTCAGGCGGCTCGGCGATGGGCTCGGGCACCTCGGCCCAGTTCTACTCGCAGGCAGCGTCGGGGCTCTCGCCGGGCACCACGTACTACTACTGCGCGATCGGCCAGAACTCCGAGGGCACCACCTTCGGCAACGTGCTGACGTTCGCGACGCCCGCCGTGCCGGTGGTGACGACGGATCCAGAGACGTCGGTGACGGCGACGTCGGCGACGCTCAACGGCACGGCCACGCCCAACGGCAGCTCGACGACCGGCTACTTCCGCTACAGCGCGACGAACCCCGGCGTGTGCGACGACGTCTTCGGAACGCGCGCGCCGAGCTCAGGCGGCAGCAGCCTGGGGAGCGGGGCCGCGGGAGTGCCCTGGCTGCAGGCGATCGCCGGGCTCCTTCCAGGGACGACGTATTACTTCTGCGCGATCGCTCAGAACGGGGTCGGCACCAGCTTCGGCGGGATCCGGAGCTTCACCACGCCGCCGGCCATCCCGTCCGTCTCGACGGCGTCGGCGACGGCGGTCACCGGCACGACGTTGACGTTGAACGGCTCAGCGGTGCCGCGGGGGGCCGTGGCGACCGGGTACTTCCGCTACGCGACGACCAGCCCGGGCACCTGCAACGACACCTTCGGCACGCGGGTGCCGACGACGGGCGGGACCAACCTGGGCTCGGGGAACACCTCCCAGGTCTTCACGGAGAACGTCACCGGCCTCGCGCGCGGCACGACCTACTTCTTCTGTGCGATCGCCCAGAACTCCGCCGGCACGGGCTTCGGCTCGGTGTTGAGCGTGACGACTCCGAACGCGCCCACCGTCACCACCTCGTCCGTCACCAGCCTCACTGGCACGTCGGTGACGCTGAACGGCTCGGCGAACCCGAACCTCGCGACGGCGACGGGCTTCTTCCGCTACTCCTCCACCAACCCCGGCACCTGTGACGACGCCTTCGGCACCCGCGCCCCGCTGTCGAGCGGCACCACCATCTCCTTCACCCAGTCGTTCGCGCAGTCGGTGACGGGGCTCACGCCGGCGACCACGTACTTCTATTGTGCGATCGCCACGAACGCGGAGGGCACGGGGTTCGGAGCGGTGCTCTCGTTCACGACGCCGGCCGCGCCGACGATCGTCACCAACACGCCGACGTCGCTGCTCGCGACCTCCGTCACGCTGAACGGGACCGGCACGCCGAACAACGCGAGCACGAGCGGTTGGTTCCGCTACGACTCGAGCAACCCGGTGAGCTGCTCGGACACGTTCGGGTTCCGCGTCCCGTTCTCGGGAGGGACGAACCTCGGCTCGGGCACCACGGCGCAGGCGTTCGCGCAGAGCATCAGCCTCACGCCGGGCACCCAGTATTGGTACTGCGCGATCGGGTCCAACCTCGTGGGCACGTCCTTCGGGTCGCTCGAGACGTTCACCGCGCCGGCCACCGCGCCCATCGTCTCGACGAGCAGCGCGACGCTGGTGACGGGCACCACCGCGACGCTCAACGGCAGCGCGACCCCGCGCGGCGCTGCCAGCACCGGCTACTTCCGGTACGCGACGGCGAACCCCGGGGCCTGCAACGACACCTTCGGCACGCGAGCGCCCGCGACGGGAGGCTCCGCGCTCGGGGCCGGGAACTCCGCCATCGCCTTCGCCGAGGCGCTCACGGGGCTGCTGCCGGGCACGACGTACTACTTCTGCGCGATCGCCCAGAACGCGGTGGGCACGGGCTTCGGCACGATGTCCTCCTTCACGACGCCGAACGTCCCGACCGTCACCACCAGCGCCGTGAGCGGCATCAGCGGCACCACGGCCACGCTGAACGGCTCCGCGAACCCGCAAGGCGCGTCGGCGACGGGCTACTTCCGCTACGGCGTCACCGACCCGGGCATCTGCAACGACAGCTACGGCACGCGCGCGCCGGCGTCCGGGGGCACCAGCCTGGGCAGCGGCTCTTCGAACACGCCGTTCAGCCAGAGCCTCACGGGGTTGAGCCCTGGCACCACCTACTTCGTGTGCGCGCTCGCCTCGAACTCCGTGGGGACGGGGGTCGGCTTGCCGGTCACCTTCGCGACGCCCGCGGCGCCCACCGTCACCACGCTCGCGGCCACCAGCGTCTCGGCGACGGCGGCGACGCTCAACGCGACCGGCATTCCCAACGGCAGCTCGGCGACCGGCTGGTTCCGCTACTCGACGACGAACCCGGGCGCGTGCAGTGACACGTTCGGCACGCGCGCGCCGCTCTCTGGCGGCAACGCGCTGGGCTCGGGCTCGTCCACCACGCCGTTCTCGGTGACGCCCGCCGCGCTGCTGCCCGGCACCACGTACTTCTTCTGCGCGATCGCCTCGAACGCGGTGGGAACGTCGTTCGGCGCGGTGTTGTCCTTCACGACGCCGCCGCTGGCGCCGCTCGTCACCTCGGCCTCGACCTCGTTCATCACGGACACCTCGGCCACCTTGAACGGGAGCGTGACGCCGCGCGGCGACGTCACCACCGCCTGGTTCCGCTACTCGACGATGAACCCGGGCGCCTGCAACGACAGCTTCGGCACGCGCACGCCCGCGACCGGCGGCACCGACGTAGGCTCGGGCAACAGCGCGCAGGCGGTGACCCAGCTCCTGAGCGGCCTCTCGCCGTCCACCACGTACTACTGGTGCGCCCTCGCGCAGAACTCGGTGGGCACGTCGTTCGGCACCATCGTCAGCTTCACGACGGTCGCGCTTCCGACGGTCACCACCCAGGCCGCCTCGCCGGTGACGTCCACCACCGCGACGATCCGCTCCAGCATCACGCCGAATGGCACCTCGACGACGGCGTGGTTCCGCTACTCCCTCGCGAACCCCACCACGTGCAACGACACCTTCGGCACGCGGATCCCGGCGAGCGGCGGCACCTTCATCGGCTCGGGCACCACGCCGGTGACGGACGCGCAGTCGCTCGCGAGCCTCCTGCCCGGGAACACCTACTTCTTCTGCGCGATCGCCCAGAACACCATCGGCACGCAGCTGGGCGCGGTGCTGTCCTTCACGACGCCTCCGCAGGTGCCGACGACGACGACCTCGCTCCCGACGGCGCTCACCGCGACGGCAGGCACCTTCAACGGCAGCGTGAACCCCAACGGCGCAGCCTCGACGGCCTGGTTCCGTTACTCCACCTCGAACCCGGGCGTCTGCAACGACGCCTTCGGGACGCGGGTGCCCGCGACGGGTGGAACCGCGGTGCCGTTCGGCAACTCGCCGGTGACGTACTCGGAGCCGGTGACGGGCCTGACGACGGGCACCACGTACTACGTCTGCGCGATCGCCCAGAACTCGGTGGGGACCCAGTTCGGCGCCGTGCTGACGTTCACGACGCCCGGGGCGCCCACGGGAACGACGTCGGCCGCGACGGCCATCACCTCGTCGGGAGCGGTGCTGAACGGCGCGGGCACGCCGAACAGGGCCGACACCACCGGCTGGTTCCGCTACTCGACGACGAACCCGGGCGCCTGTGACGACGTCTTCGGCACGCGGGCTCCGGCGACCGGCGGCGATCCGCTCGGCAACGGCACCAGCGCCGTCTCGTACGCCGAGACGCTCACCGGGCTGGCCGCCGGCACCACGTACTACTTCTGCGCGATCGTCGAGAACGTGGTGGGCAAGGCGTACGGCACCGTGCAGTCCTTCACCACGCTCAACGCGCCCACGATGGTGACGGGCATGGCCACCAGCGTGACGGCGACGGGGGCGACGCTCAACGCGACCGGCAACCCGAACAACTCGAACACCACCGGCTGGTTCCGCTACAGCACCGTCAACCCCGGGACCTGCGACAACGTGTTCGGCACGCGGCAACCGTCGTCCGGCGGCTACCCGCTGGGCTCGGGGAGCACGCCCACCGCGTACTCCGGCGCCATCACCGGGCTGCTGGCGGGCACCACGTACTACGTCTGCGCGATCGGCTCGAACGCGGCGGGGACGTCCTTCGGGGCGGTGGAGACGTTCGTCACGCCCGGGCCGCCGTCCGTCGTCACCTCGCCCGTCACCACCTTCGGCAGCACCACGGCGACGCTCGCGGGCACGGCGAACCCGAACGTCGGCGCCACCACCGGCTGGTTCCGCTACTCGACCAGCTTCCTCTCCACCTGCAACGACACCTTCGGCACGCGGGTGCCGGCGATGGGCGGCACTGCGCTGGGCAGCGGCACCACGCCCGTGCCCTTCACCGAGAACGTGACCGGGCTGCTGTCGGCGACGACGTACTACGTGTGCGCGATCGCCTCGAACTCGGCCGGCACGCGCTTCGGAGCGGTGCAGACCTTCACCACCACGTCCGCGCCAGCGGTCACGACCGGCGCCGCCACCCTCGTCACGGGGACGACGGCGACGCTGAACGGCTCGGCGAACCCGCGCGGCTCCGCAGGCACGGGCTGGTTCCGCTACTCGGCCACCAGCCCCGGCTCGTGCAACGACACCTTCGGGACGCGGGTGTCGATGGCGGGCGCGCCGCTGGGCAGCGGCACCACGAGCGTCGCGTACGCGGAGGCGATCACCGGCCTTTCGCCCGGCACGACGTACTTCTTCTGCGCCATCGCCTCGAACGCCATCGGCACGGCCTTCGGGGCGTTGGGGAGCTTCACGACGCCGGGTGCGCCCCTCGTCACCACGAGCGCGGCGTCGGCCGTGCTGGGGTCGACGGCGACGCTGAACGGCAGCGCGAACCCGAACCGGGCCGCGGCGACCGGCTGGTTCCGCTACTCGACGACCAACCCCACGACGTGTGACGACACCTTCGGTACGCGGGCCCCCGCGGCTGGCGGCGCCAACCTCGGCGGCGGCTCCACGAGTCAGGCCTTCGCGCAGGCGATCACCGGCCTCGCGTCGTCCACCACGTACTACTTCTGCGCGATCGCCCAGAACGCCGAGGGCACCTCGTTCGGCGCGGTGTCGTCCTTCACGACGCTCGCCGCGCCCGTCGTCACCACGCTGGCGGCGACGAGCGTCTCGGCCAGCGGCGCCACGCTCAACGGCTCGGGCAACCCCAGCGGCTCGTCCGCGACGGGCTGGTTCCGCTACTCGACCGTCAACCCGGGCACGTGCAGCGACACCTTCGGAGTGCGGATGCCGACCAGCGGTGGCACGGCGCTCGGCTCGAGCTCCACCGCGACGCCGTACCTCGTGACGCTCACCGGCCTGACGGCGGGCACCACCTACTACTTCTGCGCGCTCGCCTCGAACGCGGTCGGCACCGGCGTGGGCGCGGTGCTGTCCTTCACCACGCCGGGCGCGCCCGTCGTCACCACCCAGGCGGCCACCGGCGTCTCGAGCAGCGTGGCGACGCTCAACGGCTCCGCGGATCCCCGTGGAGCGGACGCGACGGGCTTCTTCCGTTTCAGCACCGTCAACCCGGGCACCTGCAACAGCACCTTCGGCGTCCGGGCGCCCGGCTCGGGAGGCACCGTCGTGCCCGGCACGAGCGCCACGACCCCGTTCAGCGCCGGGCTGTCGGGCCTCTCGCCCGCGACGACGTATTACTACTGCGCGATCGCCACCAACGCGGTCGGCACGTCGTTCGGCACGGTGTCGTCCTTCACCACGCCCACGGGCCCGACGGTCAGCACGGGCAACGCCACGTCGGTCACCAGCACGGGCGCGGTGCTCAACGGCGCCGTGAATCCCCTCGGCGATGCCACGACGGCCTGGTTCCGCTTCAGCGCGACCAACCCCACGTCGTGCAACGACACCTTCGGCACGCGCGCTCCCCTGGCGGCGATCGCGGTCGGCAGCGGCACTGCCTCGACGCCCGTGTCCACGACGCTGAGCGGCCTCACCCCGTCCACCACGTACTACTTCTGCGTGATCGCGCAGAACTCGAACGGCACCGGCTTCGGAACGGTGCAGACGTTCTTCACGCCGGGCGCGCCGACGGTCACCAGCACCGCGGCGTCGAACGTCACCGCGACAGGCGCGCTCGTCGGTGGCGCGGTCAACCCGGGCGGCGCGGCGACGTCCGCGTGGATCCGCTACGCGACGACCAGCCCCGGCACCTGCGACGACACCTTCGGCACGCGCTTCCCCGCGAGCGGGGGCTCGAGCCTGGGCAGCGGCACCACGGCACAGACCTTCACGCAGAACCTCACCGGGCTCGCGAGCGGCACGACGTACTTCTTCTGCGCCCTCGCCCAGAACAGCTACGGCACCAGCGTCGGCGCGGTGCTCTCCTTCACGACGCTCGCCGCGCCAGCGGTCACCACGGGCGCTGCCACCAGTGTCACGGCGTCCGGCGCGACGCTCAACGGCTCGGCGAACCCGTTCGGCTCGGCGACGACGGGGTTCTTCCGCTACTCGACCACCAACCCCGGCTCCTGCAACGACGCCTTCGGGACCCGTGCGCCAGCGACGGGCGGAACGGCGCTGGGCAACGGAGGGACCGCGGCGAGCTACTCCCAGGCGGTGACGGGGCTGACCCCGGGCCAGACGTACTTCTTCTGCGCCATCGCCCAGAACGCGATCGGGACCGCGTTCGGCTCGGTGCAGCAGCTGACCACGCCCGCCGCGTCACCCACCGCCAGCACCCAGCCCGCCACCGCCGTCACCGGCGTGAGCGCGACGCTCAACGGCACAGGCACGCCCAATGGCTCGGCGGCGACGGGCTTCTTCCGCTACGGCGCGACGAACCCGGGCGCCTGCACGGACACCTTCGGCACGCGGGCGCCGGCGACGGGCGGCTCAGCGCTGGGCTCTGGCTCGACGGCCATGAGCTTCACCGAGGCGCTCGGCGGGCTCATGCCGGGCACCACGTACTTCTACTGCGCGGGAGCGACGAGCGCGGCGGGCACGGGCTTCGGGGCCGTCTCGAGCTTCACCACGCCCCGCACGCCGTCCGTCACGACGGGCGCCGGCACGCCAACCTCCGCCACCCAGGCCTCGCTCGCGGCCACCGTGAGCGCCAACGGCGACGCGGCGACCGCGTACTTCCGCTACGGCACCACCGACCCGGGCGCGTGCAGCGACAGCTTCGGCACGCGGGCCCCCTCGACTGGCGGTGTCGCGGTGCCGGCGGCGGCCACCAACCAGGCGGTGACGCAGACGATCGCCGGGCTGCAGGGCGGCACCCGCTACTGGTTCTGCGCGGCCGCGACGAACGTCGTCGGCACCAGCTTCGGTGCGGTGCAGAGCTTCACCACGCCGGGGGCGCCGGTGGTGGTGACGTCCTCGGCTCAGAACACGGACACGCCGATGCCGCGCCTCAACGGCACCGTCAACCCGACCGGCGCTGCGACGACCGCCTGGTTCCGGCTCGGCACGACCGATCCCGGCGCGTGCAACGACACCTTCGGCCGCCGGGCGCCTGCGTCAGGCGGGACGAGCGTTCCCCCGGGCACCGCGCAGGTCTCGTTCAGCGAGCTGGTGACGGGCCTCGACCCCGGCGCGACGTACTTCTTCTGCGCCATCGCCGAGAACGCCCACGGGAAGGTGTTCGGTCAGGTCCTGCAGTTCAACGCGTACGCGCCGCCGCCGGTCGTGACGACGACTGCCGCCACGGATCTGGCGGGCTCCAGCGTGACGCTCAACGGCTCGGCCAACCCGAACGGTACCGCGGCGACGGGCTGGTTCCGGTACGACGCGACGCGGCCCACGTCCTGTGACGACTCCTTCGGCACGCGGGTGCCCGCGATGGACGGGCTGCCGTTGGGCGCAGGTCGCACGCCCCGCGCGATGACGCTCTCGGTGCAGGGCCTCCGCGCGAACACGAAGTACTTCTTCTGCGCGATCGCCTCCAACATGGGCGGCGCGGCCTTCGGCCAGGTGGAGGAGTTCCAGACGCCCCAGGCGCCTCCGACCGCGCGGACCATCAGCATCGAGCCGCAGGCTGACGGCTCGGTCGTCTTCACCGGCGCGGTGAACGCGAACGGCTCGCCCACGAGCGCCGCGTTCCGCTACGGCTCTGCCAATCCGGGGACGTGCTCCTTCGGCTTCGGAACGCGGGTGCCGGTAAGCGCGGTGGACATCCCGCCGGGACACACCGAGGTGCCCTTCACGCAGGTGGCGGCGGACGTCCGTCCCGGCACCTACTACGGCTGTCTGTTCGCGCAGAGCTTCGCGGGCGATGGGCCGGGCGAGGTGGTTCAGTTCACCGTCGGAGGCGGAGCGACGCAGGGCTGCAACTGCTCGACGGGCCTCGAAGGCAGCGGCGCGCTGGGGGTGATGGCGCTCGCGGCCCTCCTCGCGCGCCGTCGAAGCGCGCTGCGCAGGTGAGGTTGCTGACCGTCGAGGCGGCGACGCGGTCCACGGTGATGGTGCCCTCGCGCCGCGCTCACGTCCCGGCGAGCTCGTCGGTCCGGTGTCCTGCGGCAAAGGGCAGCGGGCCCAGCGGCGTGCCCGTGTCCCGGTGGAGACCGTAGAAGGCCACCAGCGTCACGCTGGAGCCGATCACCTGCGCGACCCCGAACACCCACTCTCCGAGGATCTCGCCGATCACGGGCGGCGAGTGCACCAGCTCGAGGGCGACGGCGAAGAGGGCGACGCCAACGAAGGCCGGGGTGAAGCACGCGACGCCGATGAGCAGGGACAGCCCGAAGACAGGCCACCAGCGCCCGCTCACCAGGTGTTGCGACAGCGCGAGCGGATCTCCAGTGGAGCGGAGCACCGCCGTGGTGACGAAGACGAGCTGCACGTACTTCCACACGCCCGGGACGATCAGCAGCAGGGTGAAGGCGAGGATCGCGAGGCCCGCTCGGAAGCGCGCCCCGAAGCAGCGGCTCCAGGTGCGAAGCGACACGGAGAACGCCTGGCCCAGCGACAGGCGTCGTCCCTCGGCTCTGGCGATCAGCCGCGCGACCAGCGCCTGGCTCCCGATGATCCCGACGAGCACCTCGAAGAGGTTCGACAGGCGCGCCGACTGGCCCATGGACCGCAGATCGTCGCCCGGCACCAACACCTGGAGCGCGCCCGCGGGGATCGCGAAGGCGAGGCAGACGCCGAGAATGGGCCCCGCGTCCCGCGCCGCCAGCGTGACGCCCGTGAGCAGTGAGCCACGCACCGAGAAGGAGCCAGCCTTGAGCCCGAACGGGTCTCCCGCCGTCACGTCGCAGGTGACGCACCAGCCCGGCGTTTCGCTGAGGCATTCCTGACACGCGAAGCGGCCACACCGCGCGCAGGTCGCGGCCGCTTGCGCTTCAGGGTGGAGCGCACATTTCGATTCGGGTTCGGGCTCGGGCACCACCGGAGGATCGCACCTGCGCCGCCGGAGTCGAAGCCCTGATCGCCGGGTGCTTCTGGATGCTGCGCTTTTCCGTGGTGGCGGGGTATGGGCCACCGGTGAGCCACTCTCCGACCCCTCCGCCCGCTGCCTTCTCCTCCCTCGGCCTGACCCACGCCTCCCTCGAGGCGCTCGACCGCAAGGGCTACCAGACCCCGACACCCATTCAGCTGCAGACGATCCCCCCGGGGCTCGCGGGCCGCGACGTGATCGGCTGCGCGGCCACCGGCACGGGCAAGACGGCGGCCTTCATGCTGCCGATGGTGGAGCGCCTGAGAGGCTCGCACGGCATCACAGGCCTCGTGCTCGCCCCGACGCGGGAGCTCGCGCTGCAGATCGCCGAGCACGCCGAGGACTTCGGCCGGCCGCACGGCGTCAAGATCGCGACGCTGATCGGTGGCGTGGGCATGGGGGCGCAGATCGCGGCCCTCAAGTCGGCCACGCTGTGCATCGCGACGCCCGGCCGGCTGATCGATCACCTGCAGGAAGGCAATGCCACCCTCGCGCACGTGAAGATCCTGGTGCTCGACGAGGCCGACCGCATGCTGGACATGGGCTTCAAGCCGCAGCTCGACCGGATCCTCGCGAGGTTGCCGAGGGCGCGGCAGACGCTGCTGTTCTCGGCGACGATGGCGGGGGAGGTGGCGCAGTTCGCGAAGGCGCACTCGAAGGATCCGGTGCGCGTCGAGGTGTCTCGCAGCGGGACCACGGCGAAGAACGCGACCCAGTGCGTGTACGAGGTGGGCCAGAACGAGAAGGCGCTGCTGTTGCTCGCGCTGCTGGCGGAAGGCGAGGAGAGCACGCTGGTCTTCACGCGAACGAAGCGGCGCGCCGACGTCCTCGCGAAGGCGATCGCGCGGAGCGGCTACGCGGTCGAACGAATCCACGCCAACCGCAGCCAGAACCAGCGTCAACAGGCGCTCGACGGCTTCAAGTCCGGCCGCTATCGCGTGCTGGTGGCGACCGATATCGCCGCACGCGGCATCGACGTCGCCGAGATCGGTCACGTAGTGAACTTCGATCTGCCGCACGTGCCCGAGGACTATGTGCACCGGGTCGGCCGCACGGCGCGCGCGTCGGCGTCGGGGCACGCGTCGGCGTTCTGCGCTCCCGAAGAGCTGCCGCTGCTCAAGGAGATCGAGCGACTCATTCGCGGCCCGGTGCCTCGCCGGCCGGTGCCCCGCGAGGCGCAGGCCTTCAAGGACGCGCAGGTGCGGGAGCACGCCTTCCGCTCGCAGCCCGGCCACGCGGTCAAGCACCAGGGCCGTCCTCAGCAGGCGACTCCCCGGCAGCAGCGTCGCGCGGCGCGTGGCCAGCGGTCCGGCGGGGGAGGGGGCGGGGGAGGCAGCGCTCCAACGGGGAAGACGCTCTTCTCGGGACGGCCGCGCGGGCGATGAGCGCAGCATCACCGCCCCGATACCGAAGCTGAAGGCGCTGCAGCGGTTGGGCGCTCGAGCAGTACTTCGAGAGAAGCTGACCGTGCACGCGGCGGGGTGAGCGGTCGCGCGCGGCTTCCAGACTCGCGGGAACCGGGCAATCATCCCGTGCGTCGAGCGTGAAGTGACTCTGCGAGGAGGAGACGACATGGGACTGTGCGCGACGATCGTTCTGGGAGGCATCGCCGGGTGGATCGCGAGCATGATCGCCGGCACCAACGCGCGCATGGGAGCGATCGCCAACGTGATCGTCGGCGTCCTGGGCGCAGTGGTGGGCGGGCTCGTCTTCAACCTCGCCGGAGGCCGCGGCGTGACCGGCTTCAACCTCTACAGCCTGTTCGTGTCGGTGGTGGGCGCCAGCATCGTCCTCTTCATCGCGAGGGGGATCTTCAGGCGGTGAGGTAGCTGACGATCAGCCGCTCGAGCTCGAGCCCGAGGCGGGCCTCTTCGAGCCAGGTCGGCCGATCCACCAGGACGCGCGCGACGACGCCGTCCACCGCGCCGATCAACACCCACGTCGCTGCGGCGCGATCGACCACCTTCACCTGATCCTGATGGGCCTCGAGCCAGGCCGTGACGAGGGGCTCGTAGGCCGCGTTCTGATCGTGCAGGGCCTTCAGCGCGCCGATGCGCGGCACCTGCTCGCGGAAGACCCGGTGCAGCTTCGGCTCGACCCGCAGGGCCTCGAGGAGCGCCTGCACGAGCACCTTGACGGCGGCCGCCAGCGTGGCCCCGTGCAGCGCCTCGAGGTGCGCCGCCATCACCGCGCGCAGCTTCTCCTGGTGCCGCTCCATCACCCGCACCACCAGCGACTCCTTGTTGGGGAAGTACTGGTAGAGGCTGCCGATGGAGACGCCCGCGACCTCGGCGACGCGGTTGGTCGTGCACCCCTCGTAGCCCTCCCTCAACAGAACGCGAGCCGTGGCCTTCAGCAGCACGTCCACCAGCTCCCGGCTTCGGGCCTGCGAGGGGGTCTTCCGAGGGGAAACGGGGCGCCTGGAGGCCATGCCCGCTTGTGCCTGAACGCGAGTGTTTCGCGCAAGTCGAACGTGAGCAAATACTCGCGTCGAAGGCCGGTGTGTTGGAGGTGCTCAGATGGCGACGCTGGTGGTGCTGACCCTGCTCGCGCAAGGCGACTTCACGGTGAAGGGCGTGGAGGACGGCGTGGAGATCGCGTGGCGCGGGGTGCCCGGCTCGGGCTACTGCGAGCTGCGGTTCGTGGCCACCGCGCAGGGTGAGGCGCCCGACGCGTTGTGCGCGCGCGCGTTCGGTACGGGCAAGCCCATTCCCGGCGAGCCGTTCCTGGTGTCGCGCACGGTGCTCGAGGAGCGCCCCGACGAGCGCCTGTCGTGGGACGTGATCGCGCCGCCGATGGTGAGCCGCCGGGACTACGTGGTGCGGAGCGTGCGGACGCGATCGGGCGGGACCTGCCGGGTGGACTTCTCGTCGATCGACGACGTCAGTCGGCGACCGCCAGAGGGGGTGGTTCGACTCAAGCACCTGCGCGGCAGCTTCGCGTTCGAGGCGCTCCCCGGCGGGCGGGTGCGGGTCGAGCACCGGGTGCACCTCGATCCCGGCGGGTGGCTGACCCCGGCCCTCGTCGAGCCATCGCGTGAGCGGATGAGCCTGGCCTGGATGAAGCGGTTGCTGGCGCGGGAGTGAGGAGCGGCCAACCGGAGCAGGCCGCGAGAGACCGCGCCTGGTCGCCCGCAGAAGGCCCACGCCCTCTCGAGCGCATCACTGCGGCCTCGGCGCCGTGCGTCACGCCGAGCGCCTCACTCTTCTCCAGGTCGGCCACTCTGTTGAGCCGTGCTCATCGGGCGTGGCCTTGACGGAACGGGGCTGGGCTTCGGCGCCGGGTGAGGGGAGAATGACGCGCCATGAGGATCCCCGACAAGAAGACCCAGGGTCGTCCGTCAGCCCCCTCGCGTGCCCAGGCCAGCGCTGGGTCGCGCCCCGTGGCCGCGGCCCGGAGCACCAGCGTCTCAGCGGCGAGGGCCGACGGCTTCGGCGCGCGGGCCACCTCCTTCCCGCAGAAGTTCGCCGGCCCGACCGGCACGCCGCCCGACCCGAAGCTGCTCAAGAAGCTGATCGACCCGTTCATCAACGCGCTGCTCGCTGGCACCTTGAAGACGAAGGTGTCGCAGTTGACGCCGGCCCAGCAGCAGCTGCTGCAAGGCGTCTTCGGGAAGGACGTCGACTTCTCCAACGTGCGCCTGGTGAAGATGCCGCCCGACCTCGAGAAGGCGTTGATGGTGCTGACCGGTGGCCCGGCGCGGGCCTTCACCGTGGGCGAAATGATCATCCTCCCCGCGGCAGAGTACGCAAAGGTGACGAGCGGTCAGAACAACGCGCTGCTCGTCCATGAAGCGGCGCACGTGCTGCAGTACCGGCAGACCGGCGTCAACGTGGCCATCGAGTCGCTCACCGGCCAGGGCGAGCACGGGGCGGGCTTCTACGACTGGGGCCCGACGCTCGCCAACGGGGGCCGCTGGAGCGATCTGAACGTCGAGTCGCGCGCGCACCTCATCGACGAGGCGTACAGCGGGGGCTTCTTCGACGACCCGAAGAACCGCTTCTACGTGTCGGCCGACGGGAAGAGCCACGTCGTCGTCGGCCCGGGAGAGTCGCCGCCGGACGGCTATGTGGACGTGACGCGCGAGGTGCGGAACGGGGTGCGGGACCTGCGCGGCGAGCCTCCGCTGCCCGAGCCCCGCGACCTGCCGCCGGCCGTCGTCTGATCTGAGGAGGCGTCAGAGTTCGGCGCCGAGGGCGGCGATGTCTTCCTCGGGGAGGTCCGGCATGTTCGCCTTGATCTTCTCGAGCAGCGAGTCGTCGCCGGTGTACTCGGCGGCGCATGCAGGGTGCAGGTAGCCCGGCCCCGTCGAGGTGAACGTGCCGGTGTCCACCTCGCGCTCGACGGCCACGCGCATGGTGTCCTTCTCGATCGCCTCGTCGCACTGCATGCACTTCGAGCGCCCGGTGGAGGCGCGCTCCGCGTACGGGTACTTCGCCTTCGGGCCGCCCTTGCCGCTGGCCTTCGGAGGCGCCGCCAGGATCGCCTCGAGCTTGTCCTTGTCGGGGATCGGGCCGGTGAAGCTGGCCATCGCGGTCTTCACCTTCGCGGGCACCTTGCCGGCGGCGCAGGTGAGGTGGTGCCAGAAGTAGCTGGTGCCGCCATCGGAGGAGAACGTGTTGACGGTCTCCTCGCCGAAGCGCAGCACGCCCTTGTCGATCTTCTGGCGGCAGGTGCGGCAGGTGGCGCGGTTGGACTTCGACTCCTCGATGACGTCGGGCATGTGGCCTCCGTGGAGCGGGTGGCCGGGTTGTAGGCCCACGTTTCTGCGTCGTCGAGCGTTGCGATCCGCCAGCTCACGGCAAGCACGGGGGATTCCTGCAGAATGTCGGGTCAGAACCTCCCGCTTGACACCGCGATGTGGGCACGGGTATACGCGCCGCCCCTTCGTTGTTCGGCTCTGTGACAGCCCTCGGTTTTCCCCTGGGACGGTCTCATCCGTCAGCGTTGGTCAGATAGTCGCGAAACGGGGTTGACCGAGAATGGCAACACAGAAAATTCGCATTCGACTGAAGGCGTACGACTCCAAGCTCCTTGACCAGAGCGCCACGGAGATCGTCGAGACGGCTCGTCGGACCGGCGCACGCGTGTCCGGCCCGATCCCTCTTCCCACGCGCATCAACCGCTTCACGGTGCTGCGCTCGCCGCACGTGGACAAGAAGAGCCGTGAACAGTTCGAGATCCGCACCCACAAGCGGCTCCTCGACATCCTCGAGCCCACGCAGCAGACGCTCGACGCCCTCATGAAGCTCGATCTGTCGGCCGGTGTCGACGTCGAGATCAAGAGCTGAGGTACGCCATGGCCAAGTTCGACGTCGTCGATTTGTCGATGAAGAAGGTCTCGGAGATTGAGCTCTCCGACGAGATCTTCGCTGCCAAGCCCAACAGCCACCTCCTGTACGAGGCGGCGAAGATGCAGCAGATCAACCGCCGGCGGGGCACGCTCGGCGTCAAGAACAGCTCGCTCGTCTCGGGCGGCGGCAAGAAGCCCTGGAAGCAGAAGGGCACCGGCCGCGCGCGCCAGGGTTCGACCCGCGCCTCGCACTGGGTCGGCGGCGGCAAGGCCATGGGCCCCAAGGCCCGTGACTACAGCTACCGGCCGCCCCGCGCCGTCCGCCGCAACGCGGTCGCCTCGGCGATCAGCCTGCGCGCCGGCGAGAAGGCCCTCGTCATCGTCAACGAGTTCCCGTCCGACGGGAAGTCGAAGGCGGCGGCGGACAAGCTCGTCAAGGGCCTCAAGCTCGACAACGCCCTCGTGGTCGAGGCGAAGTCGAACGAGAAGCTCCACCGCGCCGTTCGCAACCTCGAGAAGTTCGACGTCATCGCCCCCGAGGGCGTCAACGTCGAGTCGGTGCTGCGTCGCAAGACGCTGGTGCTGACCGTCGCGGCGGCGAAGGCGATCAACGAGGCGCTCTCTCGCGCCCGCGGCCCGAAGGCGGAGGCCTGATCATGAAGCCGAACGACGTCATCAAGGGTCCCATCATCACCGAGAAGCTCGACCTGGCTCGCGAGAAGCACCGCCAGTACTCGTTCGTCGTCGACAAGAAGGCGACGAAGCATGACATCGCCAACGCCGTGACCAGCCAGTTCAAGGTCACCGTGACCGGCGTCCGCACGCTCGTGATGCGCGGGAAGATCAAGCGCGTTGGCATGTCGATGGGCCAGCGCTCCAACTTCAAGAAGGCGTTCGTCACCCTGAAAGAGGGCGACAAGATCGAGCTCTTCGAGGGAGGGGCGGTCTAATGGGTATCAAGAAATTCAAGCCGACGTCGGCCGCGCGCCGACTCACCACCGTCTCGGACTTCGCGGAGATCACCCGCAACCGTCCCGAGAAGAGCCTCACCCAGGCGATGAAGCGCTCGGGCGGCCGCAACGGCGATGGCCACATCACCCGTCGGCACCAGGGCGGCGGCCACAAGCGCCGCTACCGCGTGATCGACTTCGTGCGCCGCGACAAGGACGGGGTGCCGGCGAAGGTCTTCTCGATCGAGTACGACCCGAACCGCACCGCCAACATCGCGCTGCTCCACTACGCGGACGGCGAGAAGCGCTACATCCTCGCCCCCACCGGCTTGAACGTCGGTGACACGCTGTACGCCGGCGCCAACGTCGACATCCGCCCCGGCAACAGCCTGCCACTCCAGAACATCCCCGTCGGCACCGTCATCCACAACGTCGAGCTCAAGCCCGGCCGCGGCGCGCAGATGATCCGGTCGGCCGGCTCGTGGGGCCAGCTGATGGCGAAGGAAGGCGACTACGCGCAGGTGCGCATGCCCTCCGGCGCCGTCCGCAAGGTGCTGATCAACTGCCGCGCCGTCATCGGGCAGCTCGGCAACATCGATCACGAGATCATCCGCATCGGCAAGGCCGGCAAGAGCCGCTGGCTGGGCATTCGCCCGACCGTGCGCGGCCTCGCCATGAACCCCGTTGACCACCCGCACGGCGGTGGCGAAGGCAAGTCCGGCCAGGGCAACCCACACCCGGTCTCGCCCTGGGGCAAGAAGACCAAGGGCCTCACCACGCGCGTCAACAAGCGCACGACCAAGTTCATCGTCAGCGGGCGCCGTCAGGGCGTCAGGAGCACGTAAGCCATGGCTCGTTCAACCTGGAAGGGCCCCTTCATCGACATCAGCCTTCAGAAGAAGGTCGATGGCATGAACAAGGCCAACAAGAAGACGGTCATCAAGACCTGGTCGCGCCGCTCGACGATCGTCCCCGACATGGTCGGTCACACGTTCGCCGTTCACAACGGGCGCAAGTTCATCCCCGTGTACGTGACCGAGAACATGGTCGGCCACAAGCTCGGCGAGTTCGCTCCTACCCGCACCTTCTCGGGCCACTCGGCTGAGAAGAAGGTCGCGCCTGCTCCGGGCAAGAAGGGCTAAGCACCATGGAAGCCACTGCTCACCTCCGTCACTTCCGGATGGCCCCGCGGAAGATCTCCGTCGTCGCGGCCCTCGTGCGCGGCATGCCTGTCGAGGCGGCCATTCACACGCTCACGTGGACCAAGCGCGCCGCGGCGCGGCCGGTCAAGAAGCTCATCGAGAGCGCGATGGCCAACGCGACCGACAAGTCCAAGGGCGCGGTCGACATCGACAAGCTCTACGTGAAGGCGATCAACGTCGATCAGGGCCCCACCCAGCGCCGGTACCTGCCGCGCGCCATGGGCCGGGCGACCCGCATGAACAAGAAGTCGAGCCACGTGCACGTCGTGCTGAGCGACGAGGCCGTGAAGAAGGCGAAGAAGTAACCCGAGCAAGGAGACACGGAACGTGGGACAGAAAGTTCATCCAGTTGGTTTCCGGCTCGGTGTCATCCGCACCTGGGACTCGAAGTGGTTCGAGGAGCGGAACTACGCCCAGTGGCTGCACGAGGACATCAAGATCCGCGAGCACGTGAAGAAGTCGCTCAACCACGCGGGCGTCTCGAAGGTCGAGATCGAGCGCGCGGCGAACAAGGTGAAGGTGAACGTGCACACCGCGCGTCCCGGCATCGTGATCGGCAAGCGCGGCGCGGGCATCGAGACCGTGAAGAAGGAGCTGCAGCGCTTCACGAAGAACGAGGTGTTCCTGAACATCGTCGAGGTCCGCAAGGCCGAGATCGACGCGCAGCTCGTGGCCGAGAACATCGCCACCCAGCTCGAGCGCCGCATCGCCTTCCGCCGCGCGATGAAGAAGGCCATTCAGACCGCGATGAAGTTCGGCGCCAAGGGCATTCGCGTGTCCTGCTCCGGCCGGCTCGGCGGCGCTGAGATGGCGCGCTACGAGTGGTACCGCGAGGGCCGGGTGCCCCTGCACACGCTCCGCGCCGACATCGACTACGGCTACGCCATCGGCCGCACCACCTACGGCACCATCGGGTGCAAGGTGTGGGTCTGCCGCGGCGAGGTGCTGCCCACCAGGGGTGGCCCGCGCGGCGAGAACGCCAACGCGAACCGCTAAAGACACGAGGACGAGGACGTCATGCTTCAGCCTGCACGCACCAAGCACCGCAAGATGCACAAGGGCCGTACCCCGGGTCGCGCGTACCGCGGCTCGACGCTCGCGTTCGGCGAGTTCGGCCTCATGTCGCTCCAGCCGGGGTGGCTCACCTCCCGCCAGATCGAGGCCGCGCGTATCGCGATGAGCCGCAAGATCAAGCGCGGCGGCAAGATCTGGATCCGCATCTTCCCCGACAAGCCCATCACCAAGAAGCCCGCCGAGACGCGCCAGGGTACCGGCAAGGGCGGCGTCGAGTACTACGTCGCCGTCGTGAAGCCGGGCCGGGTGCTCTACGAGATGGACGGCATGGACAAGCAGCTCGCGATCGAGGCGTTCGCGCTGGCTGCCGCCAAGCTGCCCGTGATGACCCGCGTGCTGCATCGCAGCGAGCAGAGCCTCTGAGGAGATCGTCATGGCTACCGCAAAGGAACTGAACGACCTGTCACTGGACGATCTGAAGCGCCGCGCCGAGGAGCTCAAGGCGACGCTGTTCCAGGACCAGCTCAAGCTGCGCACGGGCGCGCTGGACAACCCGGCCGAGCGCACCACCCACAAGCGCGATCTCGCGCGGGTGCTGACCGTCATCACCCAGAAGCAGAAGAAGAAGTAAGGGACCGACCATGGCTGACACCACCACCCAGGCTGCTGACTCCTCGCGCGGGCGCCCGAAGACGCGCATCGGCGTCGTCACCTCGAACAAGATGCAGAAGACCGTGGTCGTCACGGTGCGCCGCCGCGCGGCCCACGCGGCCTACGGCAAGATCCAGACGCGCCGCGAGAAGTACAAGGCGCACGCCGAAGATCATGACTACCCGAAGAAGATCACCGTGAACGAGGGTGACAAGGTGCTGATCGCCGAGACCCGCCCGTTCTCGAAGGACAAGCGTTGGCGCGTCGTGAAGGTGATCGAGAAGGCCACCCAGGCCTGACAGGTTTCGTCGGCGGCGCGCGAGCGGAGCCGACCTGAGGAGTAAGGAGAAGCCATGCTGCAGATGACCAGTCAGTTCGAGGTCGCCGACAACTCGGGCGCCAAGAGCGTGTTCCTCATCAACATCGCCGGCGGCTCGAAGCGGTTCTACGGGTCCATCGGTGACGTGGTGACCGTGTCGATCCGCGAGGCCCTGCCGGGCGCCAAGGTGAAGAAGGGCGACGTGGCCAAGGCCGTGATCGTGAGGACGGCGAAGGAGATCCGCCGGCCCGACGGCTCGTACATCAAGTTCGACGTCAACTCGGCGGTGCTCATCAACAAGGAGCTCGAGCCGATCGGGACCCGCATCTTCGGGCCCGTGGCGCGTGAGCTGCGCGCCAAGAAGTTCATGAAGATCATCTCGCTCGCGCCTGAGGTGCTGTGATGCAGAAGCTGAAAGTCGGAGACACCGTGCAGGTGATGTCGGGCGCCGAGCGTTCGGCGAGCACCAACCGCGGCAAGATCATCGAGATCGACCGCGAGAAGCTGCGCGTGCGCGTCGAGGGCCTGCGGGTCGTCAAGCGCCACGTGAAGAAGGGCCGCGATCGCGCGAACCCAGATGGCGGCATCCTCGAGAAGCCAGGCTCGATCGCGCTCGCGAACGTCGCCCTGGTGTGCCCGAAGTGCGACAAGGCCACGCGAGTCGGCGTGCGCGAGGTCGACGGCAAGAAGGTGCGTTTCTGCAAGCAGTGCGACGCGACGATCTGAAGTTGACGTTGAAGTGAACCACCCGGCCTCCGGAGCGCGGTGAAAGACCGCGGACCTGGAGAACACGCCGCCCCAGAAGGAAGCACGACGATGGCTGACGAAGAGAAGAAGGCCGAAGCCCCCAAGAAGGAGAAGGCCCAGAAGCGGAAGAAGGAAGACACCAAGAAGGCCGGCTTCGCGGCGAACATCGAAGAGGGCCTCACGGTGCAGCCTGCCCGGCTGAAGCTGCGCTACCGCAAAGAGGTGGTGCCTCAGCTGATGAAGGAACTCGCCTGCAAGAACCCCATGGAGGTTCCGCGGATCAACAAGGTCGTCGTCAACATGGGCCTTGGTGAGGCGCTGGCGAACAACAAGATCCTCGAGTCGGCTGTCGATCAGCTCGGCGCCATCACCGGCCAGAAGCCGGTCGTCACCCGGTCGCGCAAGGCGATCGCGAACTTCAAGCTGCGCGAGAACCAGGCCATCGGCGCCATGGTGACGCTGCGCGGCGATCGCATGTTCGAGTTCCTCGACCGGCTCATCAACGTCGCGCTCCCCCGCGTGCGCGACTTCAAGGGCATCTCGCCCAAGGCCTTCGACGGGCGCGGCAACTACACGCTGGGCCTGCGCGAGCAGATCATCTTCCCTGAGATCAACTACGACCAGATCGAGAAGGTGAAGGGCCTCAACGTCAGCATCGTCACCTCCGCTGGCAACGACGAGCGGGCCCTGGCGCTGCTTAAGGCCATTGGCGTTCCGTTCCGGGCCTGATAGGCGCGGTCGCCCGCTCCGACGCAGGAGAGCGGACCCTGTCTCTGACGAACCACCGGGATGGTCCCGGAAGGCGCCAGAGGCTCCGTGGCCGGGGGACACCCGGCCTGCAGGAAGATGTGAACCATGGCAGTCAATGATCCCCTGGGTGACCTCGTCACCCGGCTGCGCAACGCGACCCTCGCGCGGCACGACAAGATGACGCTCCCTTCGTCGAAGCTGAAGGTCGAGGTCATCAAGGTCCTCAAGGACGAAGGCTTCGTGGCTGACTTCGTCGTCCACGAGAAGAAGCCCCAGAACGAGGTCACGGTGATGCTCAAGTACGGGCCCAACCGCGAGCCCGTCATCACCGGCATTCGCCGGGTGTCCAAGCCCGGCCTGCGCCGCTATGTCAGCGTCGGCAAGCTGCCCCGCGTGCGCGGCGGCACCGGCATCTCCATTCTCTCCACCTCGCGTGGGGTCATGAGCGACGGCGAAGCCCGCAAGCAGAACGTGGGCGGCGAGCTCATCTGCACGGTGTACTGAGGAGCGACCATGAGCCGCATTGGAAAGCTGGAGATCAAGGTCGCCGACAAGGTGAAGGTCGCCCTCGCGAACGGCAAGGCGAACCTCGAGGGCCCCAAGGGCAAGCTCTCGGTCACGCTGCACCCGGACGTGAAGGTCGAGGTCAAGGACGGGCTGGTCAAGGTGACGCGCCCCTCCGAGAGCCGCAAGCACCGCGCGCTGCACGGGCTGACCCGCGCGATCCTCGCGAACGCGATGAAGGGCGTCTCGACGGGCTGGGAGCGGGCGCTCGCGATCCGCGGCGTCGGCTACAAGGCCGAGGTCAAGGGCAAGCAGCTGCACCTCTCGCTGGGCTTCTCGCACCCGGTGGTGTTCGACCTGCCCGAGGGCGTGACCGCCGAGGTGGCGAAGACGCCGCGCACGGAAGATCAGCTGCCCACCATCGACGTCACGCTCCGCGCCGCCGACCGGCAGCTGCTGGGTGAGACGGCGGTGCGCATCCGCAACCTGCGCCCCCCTGAGCCGTACAAGGGCAAGGGCATCAAGCTCCACGACGAGACGGTGCGTCGCAAGGAAGGCAAGACGGGCACGGCGTAAGCCATCCCCTCATCCGCCCGCGGACGGCCTGATCGCGGGCGGAAGGAAAGGAACCAACCATGAGCAGCAAGAACAACCCACGCCTCAACCGCAAAGAGCGCATCCGCAAGAAGGTGAACGGCACCACCGAGCGGCCGCGGCTGACCGTCTACAAGTCCCTCAAGCACATCGTCGCGCAGGTGATCGACGACACCACCGGCCGCACCCTGGCCGAGGCGTCGTCGCTCTCGAAGGAGCTCAAGGGCAAGCTGAACGAGGACGACAAGAAGGGCGCCGCCAAGAAGGTGGGCGCGCTGGTCGCCGAGCGCTGCAAGGCCGCGAAGATCGACAAGGTGGTCTTCGACCGCAACGGCTTCCCCTACCACGGCCGCATCGCGGCGCTGGCTGACGGCGCGCGCGAGGCCGGGCTGCAGTTCTGAGGATCGAGGACACCATGAGCAACACTCCGATCAACCCGAACGACCTCGATCTCAACGACCGGGTCGTCAGCATCAACCGCGTGGCCAAGGTGGTGAAGGGCGGCCGGCGGTTCAGCTTCGCGGCGCTCGTCGTCGTCGGCGATGGCAACGGCCACGTCGGCGTCGGCCTGGGCAAGGCGAACGAGGTGCCCGAGGCCATTCGCAAGGGCGGCGAGAACGCCAAGAAGAACCTGTTCCGCGTGCCGCTGATGGGCAGCACCATTCCGCACGAGGCGCTGGGGCACTTCGGCGCCGGCCGCGTCTTCCTGCGGCCCGCGAGCGAAGGCACCGGCGTCATCGCGGGCGGCGCGGTTCGCGCGGTCCTCGAGGCCGCGGGCATCAAGAACATCCTCACCAAGAGCCAGGGCAGCCGGAACCCGCACAACGTGCTCAAGGCCGTGGTCGACGGGCTCAAGCAGCTCAAGTCTCCCGAGCAGGTGTCCCGCCTGCGCGGCAAGGAGATTCACTTCGGGAAGAAGGCGCAGGCCTGACATGGGCATCAAGGTCAAGCTGGTGAAGAGCCACTCCGGAGCCTCCGAGCGTCAGGTCGCCACCATCGTCGGCCTGGGGCTGAAGAAGTTCGGCTCCGAGAAGCTGCTCAAGGACACCCCGGCCATCCGGGGCATGATCAACAAGGTTCGGCACCTCGTCTCGCACGAGATCGTGAAGGACGAGCCGAAGGTGCGCGCGCGCGTGAAGCCGCGCTCGGTCCGCGTGCGTGACGCGGCCAAGAAGAAGGCCGCCGCTCAGGCGAAGTGAGGACACCATGACGACGCTGCACTCCCTGAAGGCGCCGCACCGTTCCACCCACCGCAAGAAGCGCGTGGGTCGTGGCCAGGGCTCTGGTCTCGGCAAGACGGCCGGCCGTGGTGGCAAGGGCCAGAAGGCCCGCACCGGCAACATGCGCTTCGAAGGCTTCGAGGGCGGTCAGAGCCCGCTCCAGCGCCGGCTGCCGAAGTTCGGCTTCAACGCGCCCAACCGCCTGGCCTGGGCGATCGTCAACGTCGGCGACCTCGAGCAGTTCGAGAGCGGCGCGTCGGTCGATCAGAAGGCGCTCTCGAAGGCGGGCCTCGTGAAGGGCCGCTTCGACGGGATCAAGGTGCTGGGCCAGGGCGAGCTGAAGAAGAAGCTCACCGTGAAGGCCCACAAGTTCTCGGGGTCGGCGAAGGAGGCCATCACGAAGGCGGGGGGCTCGGTGGAAGAGCTGCCGCTGATGGTCCACAAGCCGGAGTCCGCCGCGAAGGCCCACGCTGGCAAGGGCGTCAAGCCGGCGTGAAGTCCTGGTCAATCAGGTGTTGAACCGCGCCCCTCGGACCGCATAAAGGCCCGCGGGGCGTCTGGTTTTTTCTCGTGAGGAACTCACCTTGGCTCTGAACGCCATCTCCAACATCTTCCGGATCGCCGAGCTGCGCAGCCGGCTCCTGTACACCATCGCGCTGCTCGCGGTGTACCGGCTCGGCATCTTCATCAACACCCCCGGCGTGGACCGCGTGGTGATGAACGCCTTCATGGATCGCCAGCGCAAAGAGGGCGGTCTGCTGAACCTCTTCAACCTCTTCTCGGGCGGCGCGCTCGACCAGATGTCGATCTTCGGCCTCGGCATCATGCCGTACGTGTCGTCGAGCATCATCATGCAGCTGCTCGCGGCGGTGGTGCCTTCGCTCGAGCGCCTGCAGAAGGAAGGCGCGGCGGGTCGGCAGAAGATCAACCAGTACACGCGCTACGGCACGATCCTGCTGTCGATCGTGCAGGGCATCTCGATCGCCCGCTTCATCTACTCCCTGGGCCGCACCGGTGGGCAGAACAACCAGGCCTTCGATCAGGTCGTCGTGCCCGACAGCGTGGACCCGGTGTGGTTCACCTTCATGACGGTGGTGACCCTCACGGCCGGCACCGCGTTCATCATGTGGCTGGGTGAGCGCATCACCGAGAACGGCATCGGCAACGGCATCTCGCTCATCATCTTCGGCGGCATCGTGGCCGGCATCCCGCCGGCGGCGCAGCGCCTGTGGCAGCAGATGGACGCGGAGAAGTACGGGCAGGACGCGCTGAACCCGGCGGCCGTGCTCGCGCTCCTCGTGGTGATGGTGCTGATCGTCGGCGCGGTCGTGTTCATCGAGCGCGGCATGCGACGCATCCCCGTGCAGTACGCGAAACGCATGCAGGGCCGGCAGATGTTCGCGGGCCAGGCGACCTACTTCCCCCTCAAGGTGAACGCGTCAGGCGTCATTCCCCCGATCTTCGCTGGGGCGCTCCTCTCGTTCCCGGCCACCGCCGCCAACTGGATCCCCGCGCTGGGCGACGTGCAGCGCGCTCTGCAGAACAGCGCCTGGGTCTACAACGGGCTGTTCGTGCTGCTGATCATCTTCTTCGCGTACTTCTACACCTCGCTCACCTTCCGCGCGGACGACGTGGCCGACAACATCAAGAAGCAGGGCGGCTACATTCCAGGCATTCGTCCAGGCCGCCAGACGGCCGAGTTCATCGAGCGCGTGCTCCACCGGCTCACCTTCGGCGGCGCGCTCTACCTGTCGTTCATCTGCGTGATCCCCACCGTCTTCGCGCAGGAGCTCAAGGTGCCGTTCGCGTTCGGCGGCACCGGTCTGCTCATCGTCGTGGGCGTCGCGCTCGACACCGTGCAGCAGATCGAGCAGCACCTCATCAGCCGGAACTACGAGGGCTTCGCCGGTCCCCGTGGTCCGCGCATTCGCGGCCGCGTCCGCCTGGGCGACACGGCCTGACGGAGTCGAACCATGAACCTCGTCTTCTTCGGACCTCCCGGCGCAGGGAAGGGAACGCAGGCCCAGCGCATCGTCGCCGACTTCAGCATTCCCCAGATCTCGACCGGTGAGATCCTGCGCGCCGCGGTCGCGAATGGGACCCCGCTGGGCAAGCAGGCGGGGCCGCTCATGGCGGCCGGCAAGCTGGTGCCAGACGAGCTGGTGATCGGCATCGTCGAGGAGCGCCTCGAGGAGAAGGACTGCCAGAAGGGCTTCCTCCTCGACGGCTTTCCCCGCACCATTCCCCAGGCCGAGTCGCTGCAGGCGGTGCTGGCGAAGACGGGCAAGCGCATCGAGCACGTGGTCTCGCTCGAGGTGCCCGACAGCGTCATCCACGAGCGCATGAAGGGCCGCGGTCGCGCCGACGACTCCCCCGAGACCGTGCAGAAGCGCCTCGACGAGTTCCGCAAGCTGACCGCGCCGCTCAAGGCCTACTACGAGAAGCTGGGGCTCCTGCGGACCATCGATGGGGTCGGTTCGCTGGAGGACATCTACGCCAGCATCAAGCGGGCGCTGAAGCTGAGCTGATTCAAGTCGTTGAACTCACGGGCTCGCGGCCGCCCATCGGGGTCCGCTTGCACCGGGTGCGCAGAAGTGGTACGGGCCGCGGCTCCCGCGAGCAACGCGGCTCATTTTGAAGAGAGGTTGTGGCGTTTGGCGAAGGAAGACTCGATCGAAGTGGAAGGAACCGTGAAGGAGCCGCTCCCGAACGCGATGTTCAAGGTGCAGCTCGAGAACGGTCATGAGGTGCTCGCGCACATCTCGGGGAAGATGCGCATGCACTTCATCCGGATCCTTCCTGGCGACAAGGTGAAGGTCGAGCTCTCTCCGTACGATTTGACGCGCGGTCGCATCACCTACCGCGCCAAGTAGTTCTCAGAAAGCACGAGGGTTGTCATGAAGGTCCGTCCGTCAGTGAAGAAGATTTGCGACAAGTGCAAGGTGGTTCGCCGTGCGGGCGTCGTCCGCATCATCTGCCCGGCCAACCCCCGTCATAAGCAGCGTCAGGGCTGAGCAGTCAGCAGCTGATCACCTCCCGAAGGAAGAAGAACCACCATGGCTCGTATCGCAGGCGTCGACCTCCCGGTCGCAAAGCGCGTCGTCATCTCGCTCCAGTACATCTACGGCATCGGCAAGAAGTCGGCGGCCGACATCGTCACAAAGGCCGGCATCGACATGGCCACCCGGACGAAGGACCTCTCGGAAGAGCAGGCCCGGAAGATCCGCGAGATCATCGAGAACGACTACAACGTCGAGGGCGACCTGCGGCGTGAGGTCACGATGAACATCAAGCGGCTGATGGACCTCGGCTGCTACCGTGGCCTTCGTCACCGCAAGGGCCTGCCCGTTCGTGGCCAGCGCACCCACACCAACGCGCGCACCCGCAAGGGACCGAAGCGTGGCGTGCAGCGCGTGAAGGCCGCGGCTCCGGCTCCTGCGAAGTAATCAACCCCTGGCGCCGCGGGTCACCGACGCGGAGCTGATCACCTACCGAAGGCAAGAACACCATGGCTGAAGAGACTCAGGCACCGGCCGCCGCAGCAGCTCCCCCCGCGGCGGAGGGCGAGAAGAAGACGGCGAAGGCGAAGAAGGGCAAGAAGAACATCCTCAACGGGGTCGTTCACATCCAGTCGACCTTCAACAACACGATGATCACCATCACCGACGTGTCGGGGAACGTGATCTCGTGGTCGACGGCGGGCGCGCGCGGCTTCAAGGGTTCGCGCAAGTCGACCCCGTTCGCTGCGCAGGTGGCCGCAGGTGATGCCGCCGCGAAGGCGATGGAGCACGGGCTGAAGAACGTGCAGGTGCTCGTGAAGGGCCCCGGCGCGGGCCGTGAGTCGGCGCTGCGGGCGATCGCGGCCGCCGGTCTGAAGATCTCCCTCATCCGCGACGTGACGCCGATCCCGCACAACGGCTGCCGCCAGGCCAAGCGCCGCCGCGTCTGACCCTCACTCTCTTCAAGCAAGGACACCGACTTCCATGGCTCGTTACACCGCCAGCGTCTGCCGAATCTGCCGACGCGAGAACCTGAAGATGTACCTGAAGGGCGACCGTTGCTACACGGACAAGTGCGCCATCGAGCGCCGTCCGTACCCGCCGGGCCAGCACGGCCAGGGGCGCGTGAAGTTCTCGAACTACGGCGTGCAGCTGCGCGAGAAGCAGAAGGTCAAGCGCATGTACGGCCTGCTCGAGAGCCAGTTCCGCGGCTACTTCGCGCGCGCCTCGTCCTCGAAGGGCAAGACGGGCGAGATGCTGCTCCAGCTGCTCGAGCTGCGCCTCGACAACGTCGTCTTCCGCATGGGCTTCGCCGACACCCGCGCCGAGGCGCGTCAGCTGGTGCGCCACGGTCACTTCACCGTCAACGGCAAGCGGGTGAACATGCCTGCGTTCGCCGTGAAGCCGGGCTCGGTGGTCGAGGTGCACGACAAGTCGAAGAAGATCCTCCGCATTCAGGAGGCCATCGAGACGGTCGATCGCCGCGGCATTCCCCAGTGGCTCGACGTGGACAAGAAGGCGCTCAAGGGCACCGTGAAGACCCCGCCGAACCGCGAGGATCTCACCATGCCGATCCAGGAGCAGCTGATCGTCGAGTTGTACTCGAAGTAATCCGGCGACGGCGCCCGCGGCTGGTGAGCTGCCCCAGGCGCTCCCCAGCCGTCGCGCGTTCTCAAGCTTCACCGGCGCTCGAGAGGGCGCCGCACCACCGGAAGGGTCCTCCCGCCATCGCGGGTACGTTGGTGGCCCTTTCGACACCAGAAGGAGCAGTCCCATGGCCGAGCACCAGCTGATCAACAAGAACTGGCGTGATCTCATCAAGCCGCGTCGCCTCGACGTCGACGCCGAGACCCTGACGGGCACCTACGGCAAGTTCGTCGCCGAGCCCCTCGAGCGCGGCTTCGGCACGACCCTGGGCAACTCGCTGCGGCGGGTGCTGCTGTCGTCGCTGCAGGGCGCGGCGATCACCACGGTGAAGATCGAGGGCAACGGCGGCATGGTGGAGCACGAGTTCGCCGCGGTGCCTGAGGTGAGCGAGGACGTGACGGACATCGTCCTGAACCTCAAGGAGGTCCGCCTCCGCATGCACACCAACGAGCCCAAGTCGATCCGCATCGAGGCCGAGGGCCCGAAGGAAGTGAAGGCGGGCGACATCATCGCCGACGACCAGGTCGAGATCCTCAACCCGGGCCACCACGTCTGCACGCTCGCCGAGGGCGGGAAGATCCGCATCGAGATGACGACCCGGCGCGGCCGCGGCTACGTCTCGGCCCAGAACAACAAGGTGGCGGGCTCGCCCATCGGCAGCATCGCCATCGACTCGCTGTTCTCGCCGATCGTGAAGGTGAACTACCAGGTCACCAACGCGCGCGTCGGGCAGCAGACCGACTACGACAAGCTCGCCCTCGAGGTGTGGACCGACGGCTCGGTCACCCCGCAGGACGCGGTGGCCTACGCGGCGAAGATCCTCAAGGAGCAGCTGTCGGTCTTCATCAACTTCGAGGAGACCGAGGAGCCGGTGGCCGTCGAGGCGCCGCGCGAAGAGGCGAAGCTGAACGAGAACCTGTTCCGCTCGGTCGATGAGCTCGAGCTGTCGGTGCGCTCGGCGAACTGCCTGCAGCAGGCCAACATCCGCACCATCGGCGATCTCGTGCAGAAGACCGAGGCCGAGATGCTCAAGACCAAGAACTTCGGCCGCAAGTCGCTGAAGGAGATCAAGGAAATCCTCGCGGAGATGGGCCTCTCGCTCGGCATGAAGCTCGAGAACTGGCCTCCGAAGACGATGCCGGCGCCGTCGACCGGCCCGCGCATGTGAGAAGAAGCCGCCGGGTCACGAGCCCGGCACTGGAGGCGCTGCGCTGGGCGGCGCCTTCACCAAAACCGCGGTAACGGCCGCGATTACCTCCTCCCGGTACCTGGCACGGCCGGCGGGGTTCGAAAGAGAAGGACGTCATGGAACACAGGGTTGGATATCGGAAGCTGCAGCGCACCACGTCGCACCGCATCGCGATGCTGCGCAACATGGTCACCTCGCTGCTCGAGCACGAGCGCATCGAGACGACGCTGCCCCGCGCGAAGGAGGCCCGCCGCATGGCCGAGCGGATCATCACGCTGGGCAAGAAGGGGGGCGTGCACAACGTCCGCCTGGCGCAGCGCGACGTGAAGAGCCGCGCGGTGCTGCAGAAGGTCTTCGGTGAGCTCAAGGAGCGCTACTCGAAGCGGGCCGGCGGCTACACCCGCATCCTGAAGGGCGGCTTCCGTCGCGGCGACGCGGCCGACATCGCGGTGCTGGAGCTCGTCGATCGCCCGCAGAAGGCGTGGGAGAAGGCTCCCGCCGAGGGTGAGGAGAAGAAGGACTGAGCTGAGCTGAACCCGCTCGACGTGTTCGAGGCCCGGTCACCCCGAGAGGGGGCCGGGCTTCGTCGTTCCTGCATCGAGCGGCGAGCGGACAGCTTCCCCGCCCGGGTCGCACTCGTCCACCCTCGTCACGGACGGCTGTGCTTTGGTGCGCCCATATGTCGAAGCACCTCGCGCTCGCAGTCGGCCTCTTCGCGGGCCTCGTCGTCGGCCTCGCTTCGTGTCGCGAGCCGTGCACCGCAGACTCGTGCGCCGGGTGCTGTGATGCCCGTGGCGAGTGCCTCGCGGGGACCGAGGCCGCGGCGTGCGGGCGCCGGGGCGACATGTGCTCGGCCTGTAGCGGTGCGTGTGTTCGCAGCGTCTGTGTCGGAGGCGCGGCGGACGGGGGCTCTGACGGCGGCACGATGACGGGGAGCGACGCCGGGTGCTCCGTGGGCCAGTGCGGCGCCTCGGTGTGCAACCTCGTCTCGGGGCAGTGCGAGCCCCCCGGACCGTGCGACGTCATGCAGCCCCAGCCGGCGGGCTGTGGCGCGGGCCACTTCTGCGTGATCGGCACGTGCGCGGACGTGCCGCGGCCGATGTGCTCCAACTTCCCGGCCACGTTCCGGTGGAATCCAGCGGTCCAGTTCGGCCCCGTGTTCACGGGCGCACGTCTGGTGAGCTTCGGCCTGGTGGACGCCGGTTGTCCGACCGGCTCCCTCAAGCGCGGCGTGGCGGAGCTCTCAGCCTACGACTTCATGTCCCGCTTCCTGCCGGACGGAGGCGTGCCGCGCCTCTTCCTCTACCGTGAGAACGCGACCCTGACTGAGGTGCGCGCGGATCAGCTGAGCTCGACGCCCTCGAACGGCGGGGCCAACACGGTCCTGCAGGTGGCGGTCTGCGCGGCCGACGGCACCGCGATGCTGACTCAGGGCTTCGCGTTCGAGAACGGCAACGGAGTCTGCGTCACGTTTCGCTGAGCACGTCAGTCGATCACGGCGTGAAGCGAACGGCCTCTCCCGTGGCGAGCCGGGGACTCTGGAACGACGCTTCCACCCCGCTGACGCCCGACGGCGCCTCGAGCCCGAGGGTGGCGCTGCCGCCAGCCGTGCGGAACGCGTTGCCGCCGTTCGCCGCCAGCTGACACAGGTGCACCTCGATGACGCCGGTCGCCTCGATCAGCTGCACCTGGAAGGTGAGCCGTTCGCCGGCCGACGGGTAGAGGGTGAAGCCCGCCCACTCGACGACGAAGCGCCGCGCTCCTGGCGTGCCCACGCTCTCGGTGCGAACGACCGCGCCAGGCGCAGCCTGCAGGTCATCCCAGAACGCGGCCACGAACCCGTCAGGGACCGCCGCCGAGGGAATGGGCTCGTTCACTGGCGCGGCGGCCAGGGCTCCCGACGAGAGACTCCCGAGCCCCAGGAGCCCGTTCGAGGTGACGGAGCAGGTGGTGACCGGAGCGCCGAAGAAGCTGAAGGCGAACGGCAGCGGCGCCCAGGCCGTCGCCACGTCATCGCCGAGGGCGTCCGTCAGGCTCTGGGCTGACCCGGAGAGCTGGAGGCAGGCCGAAGGAACCGGCGTCACCCGGTACGGAGGCGTGGGCCCTGCCGAGAAGGCGACGCCGAGCTCGAACGGACCGGGGCTGCCGGTTCTGCGCTCGACCACCAGGAAGACGTCGCGTGCGGTGGTGGCCGGGTTGGTCCAGGACAGCGTCTCGAGGGTGCCCGACTGGGTGTCCGCTCCGGCGAGGCAGGCCTGGCGGGTGTCGTTCGTGCAGCCGGGCGCGCTCACGAGGTTGAGGACCGCATCGAAGGTGGAGGCGGTCACGGTCGCGCTCACCGTGGAGAGCGGCGGCACCGTGATGGCATAGACGAGGTCCGGCGAGCTCGTGGCCTGGACACATCGCGCGTTCAAGGAAGGGTGCCAGTCGTAGTCGTTGACCGCTCCGGCGAGCGTCTCGCCTGGTCGCGTGATCGCGGCGGTGATCGGCGGGCCGGCGGTGCTGCAGGTCTCGTGGAGTGGCAGCGGCACGAGGTCGATGCCGAGGTCGAGCTCCGTCGGGCCGGGGGTCACCTGGCGTTGGCGATCGACGATGAGGAAGACGTCTCGAGCCAGGGACGAGGTGTTCTCCCAGGTCAGCACCGACGCGCCGCCCAGGAAGGCCGAGCGGCTCGCGAGGCACACCGCTGGCGTGGCCGCACAGGCAGAGGCTGGCGCCTCGATGAGGCTCACCGAGTGTCGGAACGGCGCAGTGGTGTGAACATCGAGCCGCGACAGGGGCGGGACGGACACACGGTAGACACGGTCTGCACCGTCTTCGAACGCGCACGTGGTTCCCTGCTGCGCGGGTCGGTAGTGATCGACGAAGCCTTCGAAGGACTCGCCGGGCAGCGTGCTGCTCGTCGCGACGGTGGACACGACGGCCGAGCAGGTATCTCCCGCTGCGAGCACGGTCGGTGCGAGGCTGAGCGTGAGCGCGAAGGAGGCGCTGGTCGGAGAGAAGCTGTCCACCACGAGCGTGGCCGGCTCGGGGGTCGTGGAGGTGTTGTCGTAGAGAATGGACGCGCTGCCGTTGCCAGGCAGGCCCGCAGCCGCGACGGCGCAGGGGCTCGAGGCGCTGCAGGGTGAGCTGGTGACGACGGCGAGGGCAGGCTCGAACGCCGTGCCGCCATCGGCGAGGAAGGCGCTCACCGTCGCCGAGAGCCGGTGCCCCGCCGGGACGACCACCGTGAATGCCCGATCCGGCCCGGCCGCGAGCGCGCAGCCCGGCCCGGTGCCGAAGTCGTCGTAGAAGCCTGCCATGGACTGCAGTGAGCCCCCCGCGTCGAGGAGCTCGGCGGCGGCGCAGAGATCTCCGGGCACGATGGGGATGGCGTCGAGGTCGAGGTCGAAGGTCTGAAGGGCGCCGGGTGGCGACGCGGTGTCGACGACGAGCCAGGCTGCGCGCGGCGCCGGCCCATCGTTGGGGGAGGTGAGGGTCTCGTCCTGCGCGGGGCCGCTGCGGTTGGCGCCCGCAAGGCAGGTCTGTGTCGTGGCGAGGCCCGGGAGGCACTGCTCCGTCAGTTGAAGCGAGGGGTCCCAGGCGCCCTGCGGGCTCGCTGTCGCCCGGAGCCGCATGCCCGGTGGCACGACGACCTGGTAGGCGCGGTCCGGCCCCCAGGTTCCGTCGGAGGCGCAGCCGGGCTGTCCGCTCCACTGGTAGTCGTCCGCGACGCCCGCCAGCGTCTGACCAGGCACCTGCGCTGGCAGCGAGAGGATCGGCGCGGTGACGCAGACGTCTCCGACCTCGCCACCGCCTGTTGCACCACCCGCAGAGCCACCCGCCGTCGCGCCGCCAGCGGAGCCACCCGCCGCCGCGCCACCAGCCGAACCACCGGCCGCCGTACCGCCAGCAGATCCGCCGCCGGGTGCGCCACCTGACGTCGCGCCGCCAGCGAAGCCACCGGCCGCCGGACCGCCAGCAGATCCGCCGCCGGGTGCGCCGCCTGACGAGCCACCTGCCGTCGCGCCGCCCGCGGAGCCACCTCCCGCTCCGCCAGCGGCTCCACCCGCCGAGCCACCGGCCGCAGATCCGCCGCCAGGTGCGCCACCTGACGAGCCACCTGCCGTCGCGCCGCCAGCGGAGCCACCTGCCGCGCCGCCAGCGGCTCCACCTGCCGTCGCGCCGCCCGCGGAGCCACCCGCCGAGCCACCTGCCGTCGCACCACCCGCAGTTCCACCCGCGGAGCCACCTGCCGTCGCGCCGCCAGCGGAGCCACCGGCCGTCGTACCGCCCGCAGTTCCACCCGCCGAGCCACCGGCCGCCGTACCGCCCGCAATTCCACCCGCCGAGCCACCCGCCGTCGCGCCGCCTGCGGTCCCTGCCGCCGAGCCACCTGCCGTCGCGCCGCCAGCGGCTCCACCTGCCGTCGCACCGCCCGCACTTCCACCCGCCGAGCCACCTGCCGTCGCGCCGCCTGCGGTCCCTGCCGCCGAGCCACCCGCCGTCGCGCCGCCTGCGGTCCCTGCCGCCGAGCCACCCGCTGTCGCGCCGCCTGCGGTCCCACCCGCCGCGCCACCTGCCGTCCCGCCCGCGGTCCCACCCGCCGAGCCACCTGCCGTCGCACCGCCCGCCGTTCCACCCGCGGAGCCACCTGCCATCGCGCCACCAGCGGTCCCACCCGCCGAGCCGCCATCGGCACCTCCGGGCGGA
Source organism: Myxococcaceae bacterium (assembly GCA_016793095.1). Classification (GTDB taxonomy): domain Bacteria; phylum Myxococcota; class Myxococcia; order Myxococcales; family Myxococcaceae; genus Xiheimicrobium. The sequence goes on from JAEUJQ010000080.1 coordinate 41,638, forward strand.
CTGCACGCCGCGAGTACCAGGAGGACGGCGGCCGGTCTCCAACGTGCCGTCGTCAGAAGTACTCCCACGTCTGAGCGACCACTCCCAGCACGTCGTACCCGAACAGCACCACGCGCCCCCGCGCCGAGTCCCACACGAGCGCGTGGCCGATCCGGGTGCCGGGGCCAGAGGCGGTCGACGCGGCCCACGTCGTGCCGTTCCACGTCCACAGGGTCTCGTAGTCGGTGCGGGGCGTCTGGCCGCCCATCAGCACCACCTGACCGCGCGCGCCGTCCCAGGCCATCGCCGCGTCGAAGAGCGGCGCCGGACCATCAGCAGCGGCCCGGGTCCAGGTGACGCCGTCGTACTCCCACGTGTCCGAGAAGACGATGCCTCGGTAACCGATGCCCCCGTACAGCACCACCCTTCCGCGCGCGGGGTCGTACGCCAGCTGGTGACTGAAGCGCGCCGCGGGGGCGGACGTCACCGTGCGCTTCGTCCACGTCGTGCCGTCCCACTCCCAGGTCTCGTCGAAGATGCCGTAGCCGTCGCGGCCGCCGAACAGCACCACCCGCTCCCGCGCCGAGTCCCAGACGAGCGCGTGGCTGTGACGCGGTGAGGGCCCCGCCGCCGCCCGCTGCGTCCACGCGGCGCCGTCGTAGGTCCAGGTGTCGCCTTTGTAGCGCGCGAGGTACGGCCAGTCCTCGAGGCCGCCGAACAGCACCGTGACGCCCCTCGTGGCGTCGAAGGCCATCGCGTGGTGTTGCCGCAGCGACGGCCCGGCGATGGCGCGCTGAGTCCACCCCCCGCCGTTCCATTCCCAGGTGTCGCCGAGCGGGTCGTTGCCCTGCTGGGCTGAGCCTCCGAACAGCACCGTGCGGCTCCGCGCCGAGTCATAGGCGAGCGCATGATCGTACCGTCGCGTCGGCGCTCCGGTGGAGGTGCGTCGTGCCCAGGCTGCGCCGTCGAACTCCCAGACGTCCTCGAGCTCGAAGCTCGAGTAGCCGCCGATCAGCACCAGCCGCGAGCGAACCGGGTCGAACGCCATCGCGGCCTCGCGCCGGAAGGTGGGGCCTGAGATCCCCAGATCAGTCCAGGTGGTGCCGTTCCAGGCCCAGGTGTCCTGCTGGTTCCCCGAGTTGAACCCGCCGTGGAGGATGAGGCGGTTGCTCGTGCCGTCCCAGGCCATGGCGTGGGCGAAGCGCGTCGGGCCGGTGCTGTGTCGCAGGGTCCACGTGGTGCCGTCCCACTCCCAGGTGTCCCGGAGGATGCCGGTGGTGAAGCTCTCGCCAGCGAAGAGCACCACCCGCTGCCGAACGGGATCCCACGCCATCGCGTGGTTGTGTCGCGCCTGCGGCCCGGCCACGACCCGCTGCACCCAGACCGTCCCGTCCCACTCCCAGGTGTCTGCCACGTCGACGCCGCTGGCGTAGCCACCGAAGAGCACGACACGGTTGCGCACAGGATCGAAGGCCATCGCGTGCATGGTCCGCGCGGACGGTGAGGTGGCCGGAGCCCGCTGCGCCCAGGCCGTGCCGTTCCACTCCCACGTGTCGCCGAGCGCAGTGGTGCCGAAGCCTCCGAAGAGCACGAGGCGGGAGCGGGTCGCGTCCCACACCATGGCGCCGTTCTGCCGGTTCGGCGGCGACGCAGCGAGGGACTTGTCGAGCGACGCGCCGTCCCAGTGCCAGAGCGCGTTGGGCGTGCCTCCACCGAAGGCCGCCACTCTGTTCCGGGTGCCGTCCCATGCGGCCGGGTGGTACGCGAACCCCTGCGCGGTGCGGAGCAGCCAGGCGCCGGCGCCTGAGGCCGCGCCCACGGTCCACGTATGGGTCGCCTCGGTGGCGTCGGGGTTGCCGGCGAGATCCTTCGCGCGCACCCGGAACACGTGGGAGCCCGGCGTCAGCCCCGAGATCGGCCGGGGCGAGTCGCAGGGCACGAAGACCGCCGGGGTGCCGAACTCTGCGCCGTCGAGGCTGCACTCGAAGGTGCTGGCCTCGGTCGCGGTGAAGCTGAAGGTGACGTTGCCGGGGCTGCCGTTGGGCGGGGTCGAGGTGAAGGTGGTGTTGGGCGCGGTGAGATCGACCGTGAAGAGCCGCGACGCGGGAGGCGACGTCAGGTTGCCCAGGGCGTCCCGCGCGCGCACGGAGAAGGTGTGGCTGCCCGCCGCGAGGCCGGTGCGCGTGACGAGCGGTGTGCAGCCGGCGAAGGCGGCGCCATCGAGGCTGCACTCGAAGGTGACCGGGGCCTCGCTCGCGTCGAAGAAGAAGTCGGCGCTGGTGACCCTGATGAAGGCGGCGGGCGCCGTGGTGAACGAGACCGCGGGCCCGGTCGTGTCCACGCGCCAGGTGTGTGTCGCGGGCGTGGGGTCGAGGTTGCCGGCGGCGTCGCGCGCGCGCGCTTCGAAGGTGTGCGGCCCGTCGCTCAACCCCGTGAGGTTCACCGGCGAGGTGCAGGCCGTGAACGGGGCCCCGTCGAACCGGCACTCGAAGGTCGCGGGGGCGTCGTTGGACCACAGGCTGAAGGAGGCGGTGGTGGCGGTGGTGGCCGCGGGCGGCGAGGCGAGGAAGCCCGTGTCCGGCGCGGTGAGATCGACCGTCCAGGTGAAGACCGTCGGCGAGAGATCGGCGTTGCCGGCCAGATCGGTCGCGCGTGAGGTGAAGCTGTGCGGGCCCTCGAGCAGGCCCGTGTAGACGACGTCGGCGGGGCAGGGCGCGAGCGCGGCGCCGTCGAGGGCGCAGTGCCAGGTCACGAACTCCGTCGCGGCCTGGACGAAGAGGGCGGTCGGCGAGGAGGTGATCGGCGACGGTCCGGTGGCCAGCGTGCCGTTCGGCGCGGTGCGATCCACCGTCCACGCGAAGAGCGCCGGCGTCGGGTCGGGGGTGGTCGCCGAGTCCACGGCGCGCACGCTGAGCACGTGCGGAGCGTCGCTCAGGTTGGCGAGCGCCAGGGGCGAGGTGCAGGCGGTGAACGGGGCGGAGTCGAGGCTGCACTCGAAGGTGGCGCTGGGGTCATCGCTGGTGAACGCGAAGGTGTTGGGGTTGAGGTTCGAGGACGCCGGCGGGGTCGAGACGAACGACGTGTCGGGGGGTGGGAAGGCCGCGGTGCCGTCGTCGTCGATGTGGCCCATCGCGCGGGCCGCGGGCGCAGCGGGCGCCGGCTCCACGTCAGTCACGGGCGTACAGGCCGCCAGGAAGGCGAGCGTGAGGGCGAGGAGCAGTCTCGGGAGCGCGCCGCTCATGGGTCATCTCCCGAGGGGGGCTCATACGGCCAGCCGCCCATCGCGTTGCCGTGGCACACCACGTAGCAGGCCCGCTGCTTCGAGGTGACGTCGAAGGCCCAGACCGGCTTGATGCCGCCGCCGAAGGGCAGCAGATCGGGCGAGAAGCTGACGAGGTGCGTGTTCACGTCGTCTGGTGGGCGCTCGAACTCCAGCGTCACGCCGGTGGGGTAGCTGATGCGGTAGATCGTGTTCGGCGCCGCGACGTTCGAGTGCACGTTGAAGTGGCAGTTCTTGCACGACGCCCGCCCCTTCGAGGCCTTGTCGTCGAGGTGGTACCAGTGGAGGTTCTCGCGGCCCTGGAAGAAGTCCTCGTAGAAGTTCGTGCGTGCGCCGTCGGCCCAGCGGCGGCTCATGAGCCGGGTCTGATCGTGGCAGAGGAAGCAGAGGGCGTAGTTGTTGGCGTTGAAGGACGACGGGTTGTCGTTCTGCAACCAGGTGCCGATGAAGTTCGCCCGGAGCAGCGCGCGGTTGGTGGAGCCGTGGGGGCCCGAGATGCCGGCCGCGGGAGTGACGCGCCCGCGGGTGCCAGCCGTGGCGTTGCTGGCGTGGCAATCGGCGCACGTGATGGTGTCGTTCGGCGTCAGCCCGGCAGAGGAGAGCTGCGCGGCGAGGTTGGCTGACTTGTTCCGCCCGGGCGCCGCCACGGGATGGAAGGCGGAGTTGCCCGGGTCGAACTCACGGCGCTTGTCCGACGGCGTCAGCCCGCTCTGCGTCACGCCGGGGATGACGCTGGTGACGGTGCTGCTGTGACAGCGGAAGCACACCTCGTGCATCGCGATCTGACCCTGGCCCGCCACGTCGTCGACGAGGCCGGCGTCGATGCCGACTCCGCGCATGCCCTTCAGGCGATTGGCTGCGGTGGCGCGGTGGGGGTTATGGCAGTCGGCGCACTCGACGTGCGCGGTGGTGTTCAGCACCGGCTCGGCGGCGCCGGCGAGCGGGAAGACGGGCTCGTGCGCGGCCTGGCCAGCGACCGGGTGGCGGTACGCCTTGGCGAACTCGGCCTCGATGTTGGCGGCGATGCCCCCCGACGCTGCGGCGGTGTGGCAGCGGTAGCAGGTGCGCTCGAGGGTCGGCAGGCCGGCGAGCGCCCCTTCGCGCAGCAGCCGCGGGCTGCCAGCGGGTGCGTTGTGCGGGGCATGGCAGTTGAGGCACGAGAGGTTGGCCACGGTGCGGGTGTCGCCGGGCGCGACCTTCGTGGACGTCTGGTGGCTGCTGCCGGTCCAGCCGGGCTTGTCATGGCAGCGCAGGCAGAGCGTGCCGTTCGTCGTGGAGACACGGACGAACTTCGGGTTCGCGGTGGTGTGAGGGTCGTGACAGGAGGTGCACTGCACGGCGTCGCCGCGGCCGGTGCCGGTGCCGGAGCGCAGCAGGTTGCCGGCGATGGTTGGATCGGTGAGCTCACGATCGGGCCCCGCGTCGTAGGTGAAGCCGACGGGGTGATCGTTCCTCAGATCCGTGCCGAGGAGCCGCGGGCCCGCTGGCATGAGGTTCGTGCCCGACGTGCCGTCCATGGTGAGGTTGACGGGCCCCCCGTCGAGGTTGTCGAGCCTGCCGAGGTGCACGGTGCCGTCGTGGCACGAGAGGCACAAGGGAGTGGTACCTCCAGGCGTCGGGGGCGGCGTGCACTGCAGCGTCGTGCTCGAGTACGGGGTCCACGGGGCCACGGAGGCCTGGTGGTTCCACAACGGCCGGCTCATGAAGGTGTCGTGCGGGCTGTGGCAGAACGTGCAGATCTCAGCCGTCTGCTGGGTCCGGACGGGGAACAACCCGGTCTGGCCGAGGTTGTGGCGGGTGGTTGAAACCTGGGCCCACCCGACCCCGGACGACGCGAGGAGGAGGACGGCGAAAGGTCGAAGCACCTCTCGATCAAGGGACATGTGGGCGTGTGCGTGCAAGGGGGCAACCGCACCCGTTGACGCGGCTCAACCGGGCCTGTCCTGCCTCGCTACTCCTGGGTGAACCAGGTGCACCGCCGGTTGACGCAGCCGCAGAAGGTGGGGGCGTCGTGCTGCACGTAGACGAGCAGATCCACGCCGCCGCGGCGGTACCAGGCATGGCAGGAGTTGCCTGGCCCCTCGCAGTCGCCGTCGTCGCGGCAGGCGCCGAGGCTCCACTTCTCGACGCGCACGCGGAAGCGGGTGGGGCGGTAGACGGCGTCTTTCGTCGAGTAGTGGGGCGTGGGGACGCAGCGGGGACCGTCCTTGCAGAAGGGCCCGTCAGCCTCGTTCACGGTGATCGTGACGTGCAGCTCGGCGTCGCCGGCGCCGACCTTCGCAGCGGCGAGCTCGAGCTGCACCGCGATGGACTCGAGAGAGCCCGCGCAGAGGTTGACGGAGAACGCCAGGCAGGCTCCGTCAGCGACGCCGGGGCACTTGTGCCCGCTGAAGAGGCCCGAGTTCCCCATGGTGAGCTCCACGAGCGGGGCTTCGTCGCCCAGCAGGCGCCAGAGCTCGACGCCTTCGCTCCGGGTCATCGGCCGGCCGGCGCGGTGGAGGATGATCGTTCGCGGAGGCGCGGTGGCGATCTCGAACCTGCGGAACGCGGGCGGCAACGCGTTGAGCAGCGTGCCGGCGCGGGCGCGGTCGAGGCAGGCCTGGTTCACCGCGGGCTCGGCCGGGGCCAGCTCCGCAGGGGCAGGCGCCGTGGTGCGGCAGGCGGCGACGAGCAGCAGCGCGGGCATGAGGCGCCTGGCGCACAGCCTGTGGTCGCCAGCCGCGGGGGTCGATGGAGTCAGAGCCGCACCCTCGTCCGCCGCCGCTCCCTGACGCGGGCCGCCTCGAACGCCTCGAGGCTCGGCCAGGCGGGGAACTGGCCGGCCTCGAGCGCGGCGCGATCGAACAGCGGCGTGGCGCCGTGGCTGAGCAGCTCGAGCAGGAAGTCGCGGTACAGCGCCTTCGGACTGTCAGCCTTGCGGAAGGCCTGCAGGTTGGCGGTGGTGCTCACGAGGCGCAGCGGGGGCGCGAGCGGACTGAAGAGCTCGACGAGGAGCGCCTTCGCGGTACCCATGGGCACGACCCCCACCGCCACGGCCTCGATGGCCGCGAGGGGCAGCTCCACCTCGGAGGTGGTGGACGCGAGCAGCAGCTCGGCGGCGGTCAGGCCGCGCACCTCGACGACCTGCGCGGGAGGATCGTCTTCTTCCGACTCGGGCGCCGCAGCCGGGTAATCCGAGGCGCCCCGCCAGTCCGACACCTCGAGGCCCGAGACGACCGGGGCGGGGAGCTGCTCGATCATCGCGCGCGCCTCGGCGGCGAGCACCTCGGGCAGGGTCGGCTGGTCGAGCAGGCGCTGGAGCATCCTCCGCGCTCCGTTCGGATCGTTCGCCTCGTGGAGGAGCCGCCGCGCCGCTTCGAGGCCGGCCTTCTGTCCCGGCAGCCCTGGAGCGTCCGCGGCCCGCTCGTACAGCTTGAGCGCACTCTGGGCGACGGCGGGCTCGGGCGCCTGGGCGACGACGGCGGCGAGCTTCTGCGCCTGCTGCGGCGTCAGCACCTGGGTCCCGAAGCGCAGGCCGTGCTCGTGCCAGAGCTCGGCGCCGTGGATGGGCGACGCCGTGCACGCCTCCACGAGCGCGCGGACGAAGTGTTTGTTCGCGCTCTCGGTCCGGCCTGGCGTGGCCAGCTCGAGCCCCGCCAGCATCATGCGCGCGTCGCTGTCCGTGGGGTGAGCGGTGACGGCGGCCTCGAGCAGCGTCCGGGCCTTCTCGAAGTCGCGTTGCTCCAGGAGCGCCCGCGCTGCCTCGACGTCCTTCGAGACGTGACGCTGCCGCAGGTCCGTCTCACCCTCGTCGGTGGTGACGAACGCGCGGTCGAGGCCGGCGACCTTCATGACGAGCGACACCACCGCGCCGAAGGCGAAGCCGCCGAGGTGGGCACCCACGGCGACGCCACCCGTCTCACCGCGGAGGTAGTCCCAGGCTTGATCGGCGAACCACAAGGTCGCGGCGAACCACGCGGGCCAGTGCCAGATGCCGCGCCGAACCGCGACGAAGATCCAGAAGAAGTACGCGACGGCGATGCGCCGGGTAGGGAAGCGCACGGCGAAGGCGCCCATGAGGCCGGCGATCGCTCCCGACGCGCCGGCCATGGGGATCGTGGACGAGGGATCGATGGCGTAGTGCGCGAGGGACGCGGTGAGGCCCGACGCGAGGAAGACGCCGGCGAAGATCCCCCGGCCCCAGGCGTCTTCGAGCAGCGGGGCGGCGAGCCAGAGGAAGAAGAGGTTCCCCAGCAGGTGGAGCCAGCCGAAGTGCAGGAACATGGCCGTCAACCAGCCGGGCTGGGCGAAGCGGCGCTCGGGCACGAGGGAGAACCGGCGCAACGGGGTCTCGCGCGCCATTGCTCCGGCCACCAGCCGATCGAGCTGCGCCTGCTGGCTCTCCAGGACGTCGCTGGGCGGCGCCGCGCGCTTGAGCTCGGCCTCATGCTCGCGCCGGAGCTGGTCGAGCTTCTCGGCGGCGGGCTTCCCCAGCGTCCTCCGCACGAAGTCCCGGTCCAGCTCCAGCCACGGGTGCTCGCCCCAGTAGCGCACGGCGTGGCCGAGCTGTTCGCGGTTGAGCGGATCGTCGGCGAACACCCAGGTGACCAGGAAGGCGCCGAGGCAGGTGAGGGCGATCGCCGCCGCCACGACGGGGATCCGCACGCGACCTTCACCGACCCCCAACGGCAGCAGAAAGAACACGACTCGAATGCTCGCACAAAGCCGAGCCGGGGTGCGACGACGGCGTTGGCCCTGGCCCCGGCCGTGCGGCCCTCGTGCCTGGGCTGTGCGAGCCGCCGCCGCCCACGCAGCATGCCTCGCGGCAACTGCCGAGCGACGTCATCGGCCTTGCGGTGCAGTCAGGGCAGGAACACGACGCAGCGCACCTGGCTCACGCGCGGCACCAGCGTCGCGGCGCAAGCGCGGGCGTAGCCAGCCTCGTCGACCGACCCACGCAAGAGGACGCAGTGCGAGTCGAAGCCTGCGCCGGGCCGGCAGCCCGCGTCGATGTCGTAGCCGGGGAAGGCGGTCTCGAGCAGCCGGGGGATCGAGGTGACGGCCAGGACCTCGTCGCAGAAGCTCCCGGGGTGGAGCGGTGTTCCGAGGGGAGGCACGTTGGCGAACTTCGAGGTGTCGCAGCCGCACTGCACGCACGAGGCGAGGTCCTCGAAGACGCCGGGCGTGGTGATGGGCTTCAAGACGCACTCGCCCCAGCAGTCGGTGCCACGGAAGACGTAGCCGGTGATGGCGGCGCAGAGGCCCACGCCCCCGCCGTCCCAGACGGGGCAGGTGCCGGCGTCGCGGGTGCTCACGCCTCCGCCGCTGCCGCCGCCTGTCGTCGAACCACCGGACGCACCGCCAGCGCTGCCACCTGAGCCGCCGCCGGAGCCTCCCCCGATCACCCGTCCGCCCGCGGCACCCCCAGCACTCCCCGCGTCACACGTGGTGAGCGCGCACTCATCGACCGGCTGGAAGCACTGGCAGCCCACGATGGCCGCCTGGGCGACGAGACGAAGGAGCCAGGTCGCGGCGATACCCGATCTCTCCGTCGATGCCATGGAGACCGATATAGGTCCGCGCCCGGGAGCGCACCACCGCTGACCACGGGCACTGCGTCAGAAGGTGACGCCCGAGAGGGTGACGATGCCGCCCTGATGGCCCTCCAGGATCCGGAACCCGATGCGTGTAGGCCGCAGCGTGGTGACGGCGCCCTCGTCCTCGGCGGGTGAGACCACGTCGAGCGCCAGCAGCGCGGCGCCGAGGCTCTGGAGCGACAGGCTCGCGGCGCTCACGGCGAAGCGGGTCTGCCAGCCCTCGCGCCGCTCCTGCGCCTCGAAGAACATGACGCCGGCGGGCCCCAGCACCGGCACGTCGACGACGGAGGAGAACCGCCCGAGCCACGGCCGGCTGCCGCCCGTGGCGAGGCCCGCTTCGCCAGCGACGAGGAGCACGTCACCCAGGGTCACTCGCTTCGGCGAGCCGGCGGGGGTGGAGGCGAGGGTAGCGGCGAGGAGGAGGGCGACCATGCCGGACACTGGAGCAATGGCCGCTCCAGTGACGTTTCGCGGGGCTGCAAGGTCGCGGCGTGCAAGCGGTTGCACAGGGCGGTGAGGGGTGTGCAGCGCGTGCCCGATGCGGTGCACTCGCGCTGAACACTCGAGCCGTGCTGCCGCGATGGGCGCAGTCGGCTCGTGACGGTTCGCGGCGACGACGGGCCGGGGAGTAACGTCGAGCGTATGCCCGGCTACCTCTGGATGGCGCGAACCCCTGATGGCGCCGTCCACCGCGGCGAGCTCGAGGCGGAAGACGCCGCCGCGGTCCAGGCGCAGCTCTCAGCGCGGGGTCTGACGTCGATCGCCGTGAGGAAGAAGTCCGTGCTCCACACCCGGCTCGCGGTGCCTGACGTCGTGGTGAGCGCGCTGTGGGCTGGCCTGCTGGCGTTGCTGGCCGCGAGGTGGGCGCCGCCGGTGTTTGGACTCACGCCGGACGCGCTCGCGCTGATCGCAGCCCTCGCCACGTTCGTGGTGCTGGTCCTGATCGGCCGGGTGCGCCGTCGGCGATGACTGCAGCGGCGCGGCCCAGAGGTTCGTGTTGTCCCACTCAGGGCAGCAACGGCTCGGCGAGCGGTCGCACGCGCACGCACCCGGCGGCCCAGCGAGCACGTCGATGGACGCGGGGGGAGCGCCCGTCCTGGTCGTCACGCAGGCGGACCGATGGCCCGAGCACGTCGGCGCCGCAGCGCTTCAGCCTGCGACGGGTTCAGCATCTGCACCCACGCGAGCTGCCCGGTGAGCACCGCCTGCTCCTTCGCGTCGACGGTGCTCGTCTTCTCGCGGTGGGCCGCGGCCCGCAGCAGGCGCCGCTCCTTGCGCGACAGCCCCAGCGTGGCGTTCACCGTCACCCCGGCAATGCGCTGCGCGGCGCCCCGGCGCATCACGCGGGTCTTCTTCCCGTTCACCCGGAAGCCCTCGGTCGCGATGACGCGCGTCGCGCGGTGGATCAGCACGTCCACCTGCTTCGGGTCGTCGCCAGAGAAGGCGAGATCGTCGGCGTACCGCGAGTAGGTGAAGCCGAGCTTCTTCGCGAGCCCGCTCAGCCGCGCGTCCATGCGCCGGACGACCGCGTTGCACAGCCCCGGGCTCGTCGGCGCACCCTGCACGCAGACGCGCGGGCCAACCGGCACATGCACGACCTCGCCGTCGAGCTCGACCGGCTGCCGCTCGCTCTCGGTCATCAGCGCCGCCAGCGTCGCCGCCACCGGATAGCCGTAGCCCAGCGAGACGAGCAGCCCCCGCACCCGCTGGTACGTCACCGTCGGGAAGAAGTCCTCGAGGTCGAGCTTCACCACCACAGCCCGGCCCACGTGGCCCTCGGCGTTCGTCTTCACGCTGCGGCCCTTCACGAAGCCGTGCGCGGCGGGGTGGACGGGCAGCTTCGAGACGAGCTGCGCGTGCACGGCGCGCAGCACCGCCTTGAGGCGCTTCTTCGGCGCGTGGATGACGCGCTCGCCGCCGCTGCGCTTGGCGATGGCGAAGGCGACGTAGTGGGGCACCCGCTCGCGGAGCCGGTGGGTGGACAGGTGGCGCAGTTGGTTCACGGAGAGCCCGAGGGCGGCCGCGAGCGTCGCCTCGTCTTCCCAGCGGGGCAGGCCGTAGCGCTCGAGCTGCGCGGGATCGGTGGCCAGCGTGCGGAGCTCCCGGTTGCGCGTCCGAAGCGTGCCGGCGAAGAGGCGGCCCGCCACGCTCGCGTCGAACACCTTCTTCCGGGCCGTGTAGCCGAGCGGGCCCCAGTGGGCTTTCCGCGAAGGGTCGGGCAGCAGGCGCTGGTCGCGCGTGATGAGGCGGCGGTGGTGGGGCTTGAGCTCTCCGGAGGTGCGCACGACCTCCTTCGTCAGGTCGGCGGCGCGGCCGTCCTTCGCGTCGTGGGAGGGCAGGCGCGTGACGTCACGCTCGACGGGCTTCGAGGTGAGCCCCTTGAAGAAGCCCCACAGGCGATCGAACAGGCTCACGGAGCGCTCCCGGGTGAGGCCGGCAGGGGTCGACCTGCGAGGCTCTGGACCCTGGGCTCCCCGCGTTGCGTACGTGGGGACCCTGGCGTGGTGATGAAGGCAAGGCGCCACCACGGCGAAGCACCGTGGTTCAACTGGCTCGGCTGCACCCACCGTCCCCACCCGGAAGCGTCACGGCTTCTCATCGGTCTCCTCGGCGCTGTCAACGTCGTCGGCGTCTTCGTCGTCGTCCTCGTCTCTGGCCGGGCCCTCGTCCTCCGTGCGTGGCCGCGCGGGCTCAGCCGGTGGAGCGCCCGCGACCGCCTCGGCGCTCGACTCGCGCGCGCTCTGCAGATCCCTGCGCTGCGGCTGCGCCACCTGGAGCAGGGCCAGCAGGTGCGCGCACGGCCCCCGGTTCATCAGGTTCTCGTCGAAGAAGGCGCAGCGGCACCGCCCGAAGATCAGCCGGTCTTCGTCGTTGAGCACCAGCTCGACCTCTGCCTGCGGACCCACCCGGCCGAGCACCACCCAGTCGCGGTAGACGACCTCCTTGAAGAGCTCGCCGTCGGGCGTCTTGAAGCGCTTGTGCTTCGTCGTCTCGCGCGTCGAGGTCGAGGTCAGCGCCACCTCGCCGCGGGCGACGTACCCCGCCGCTTCCTCGCGCCGCGGATCGGGCGGGTAGAGCTTCGCGAGGTCAGGCGGCGACTGGAAGAGCTCGCGGTAGCGCCAGGCCCGCGCCTCGACGTCGAACATCACGCGCCCCGCCGCGCAGAGGGAGGCGAGCGCCCGGGTCGCCTCGGGAGCGCCGACGCCGCACGCCCCGGCGATCGCCTCGGTGGTGGCGACGTGATGGGCGGCGAGCCACTGCACCACGCGCTCCGCCAGCGCCGCGTCGCCGCTCGACGGGTTGACGAGGAGATCGAAGCTGGCGGAGTCGGTCCAGCGGTTGGCGGACCAGCCCGAGAGACCGAGGACGAAGCGCACGCCCGGCAGGTGCACATCGTAGAACGACGGGAGCGCCCGGCCCTTGAGGTACACGTCGACGCGCTCGGCCCAGGGCAGGAGCGGCTCGAGCAGGCGCAGGCGCCGCCGGCCCCAGGTGCGGATGACGCGCCGCTCGCCGAAGCTGTGGCTCGCGCCGCGCAGGGGGACGCGCGTCTCCCAGGGCTCGAGCACCAGCTCGGCGTCGCGCCCCGGCTCGAGCTCGTAGCGCAGCGCGCGCGGGCTCATCTTCGCCTTCATGTGCGAGAGCGTGCGGACGGCCGCGAGCAGATCGACGGGGCGCAGCGAGAGCCGGGTGCCGGGCATCGCCATGGCGCCCTGCAGCTGAAGGAAGCCGCGCACCCACGCCTCGGGCACCTCGACCTTCTGCTCGAAGCGGCCGCCGGCGCCGCTGGTGCGCACCTCGAAGCCCTCGGGGCCGACGCGGAAGAACGTGTCGCGGGTGGTGCGCATCTCGGCCAGCGCGGCCCACAGCCAGGCGGTGAAGTCGACGTTGGTGGTGCCGCAGGCGACGTCGCCCTCGGGCGAGAAGAGGGCGCGGTCGGCGATGACGAGCCCGTAGCTGGACTGATCGGCGCTGAAGGCCTCGAAGAAGACGCGGTCGGGGTGCACCGTGACGATGGGGTCGAGCGTCCAGAAGTCGGTCGTCCACTCGTCCGAGTGCCAGATGAGCTGCCCGAGCGCCTGGAGGGCGAAGCGCAGCGGCAGCACGTGCTGGCTCACCTTCGCGTGGAAGCGCACCGGCCGGGCGAGATCGACCTGGAGGTCGAAGAGGGCGCGCGTGCGGGTGGACTCGAAGGTGCTGGGCGTCGCGTAGGTGAAGGTGAAGGGGATCACGCGACCTCCCTCCGGTAGACGCGGGGGCGCTCGGCGTCGGAGCGCAGCGCGGGCCAGCGGGCGAGCACGCGGCCGAGGAGCCCGACGAGCTCCTCCTTCGGGTACTTCCGGTCGGGCAGGGCGAGGGCGTCTTTCATCTTCGAGACGAGCGTGCGCGCGATCGCCTCGTCGGCGCGGCAGGCGGCCTCGAGGGCGGCGAAGGCCATCAGCCGGGTGCGGCGGTGAAGGGGGCGCAGCAGCGTGGGCGCGAGCACGTCGGCGCAGCGGGCGGCGATGGGGCCGGCGCGTGGGTCGCGAGAGCCGAGCACGCGGAAGGCGAGGGCCTGGACGTGGATCTGCGGCGACTCGAGCAGCTCCCGCACGAGCGTGCCGTCGGCGAGGTAGAGCGGCGTGCTGCGCTCGAAGAGGAGCCGCGCGAGGCGGTTCTTCTCGAGGAGCGCGTCGTAGCTCCAGATGGCGAACGCCGGCATCATCGACAGCGCGTGGGCGGCGCGGCGGGCGAAGGTGCCGTCGGTGGTGCTGAGCGCCTCGAAGTGGGCCGCCAGCCGGCCGGCGCTCTCCTCGGGGTGCCAGGCGTCCATGGCGGCGCGGCTGGCGAAGAAGTCGAGCAGCTCCTCGTCGTTCGCGTCGAGCAGCCGGCCGAGCAGCTTCGGGTAGCGGTTGCTGGCGCTGAGCGGGAGGTGCAGGCGGAAGGCGCCGCGGAGGAGGGCGGGCGTGCGCTCGTACATGAGGCAGGCCACGGCGTCGGACAGGGGCTGCACCTGGGCGAAGCCGAAGCCCGACAGGTTCCACTCGCCGCCGGCGCCGGCGAGCAGCAGCAGCCGATCGTGCACGGTGCCGGTGGACACGTCGCGCTCGAGCAGCCGCTTGACCTCGGCGTTCCACAGCTCGGCGGTCGCGGAGGACTGGAGCAGCCGGGTCCACAGGTGCGTCCACGAGTTGCGGTCGGCGAGCGCGACGAGCTCGGGCAGCGCGTGGCCTTCCTTCGGGCCGAACCAGCCCCAGCGGGGGAAGACGGCGTGCACGTGGCGCTGCAGGTAGGGCAGCGCGTGGTGGCCGCGGGCCTTCGCGAGCTCGAGGAAGACGGGGCCGGCGTCAGTCACGCGGCTGGGGTGGCGCTTCTCGAGCTCGGCGACCAGCGTCTCGCCGTCCTGGACGGTGGTGACGAGGTGGCGCACGTCGGCCTGCCATCGCGGGAGCTCGACCTGCCGCCGGTAGAGCTGCCAGGCGAGCTCGTCGTCGTGCCGTCGCAGCGCGGTCGCGTGCAGCGTCGCCCAGAGCTTCTCGTTCCAGGGCAGGTGCCCGAGGATGAACTTGCCGGCCGCGGGGCCGCACGCCTCGAAGATCGCGAGGGCGGTGGGCTCGTCGAGCTGGCCCCAGAAGTCGAAGCGCTGAAGCGCGCGCTGCTTCTCGGCGGGCGACCGGGCGGCGGCGAGGCGGGCGAGCAGGAGCCTGCGCCACTCCTTCGCGCGGGTGGTCCACGCGTCGTTCAGCTTCCACTGGATGAGCTCGCGGTAGACCTCGACGTCATCGGCGGCGTCGACCTCGGCGAGCCAGGGCTCGAGCTGCCGGCCGGCCGCTCTCCACGCGCCCGTCCAGTTCGAGTCGGGCGTGAGGGCCTGGCCGCTGAGGTGGGCGAGGAGGAAGGGACGCAGGGCGGCGCGCTGGGACGAGTCCTGCTGCAGCGTGCGCCACAGCCAGGGACCCCACCGGTACGAGGTCTCGTTGAACCAGGGCTTCTGGGCGGCGGCCTCGACGGCGGCGCGAAGGGCTGGGCCGGTGGGCTGTTGGGCGAGCAGCGCGTCGACGAGCGCGTGCATCTCGCGGGCTTCACGGCGTAACCGCATCATCCAGGTCTCAGCCATGCGGAGCGACGGCGTAGGTCAGACGATGGTCGGATGCCAGCCTGCGCTGGCACCCGCGCCGGGCTCGTCGAGTCCCTCGCACACCGCCCGACAGGGTGAACCAGCTGCTCCGAGTCACGGCCGACCCGGCGCGCTGTCCGTGCGAAGGGTGATGGCTGACCGCTATTCTTCGATCGATGGCTGACGCCGAGCCGAGAGCCCGGGTGAGAGAGCTGCTGGCGTGGATCGGCGGCGGTCGTGTCACGAGCCAGGACGCGACGGAACGGCACCGGGCCATGGTGGCCGGCGGCCTGGTAGCGATCACGTCGCTCAACTCGGTCTTCTGGGCGATCGTGTTTCACGCCGTTGGCGCGCCGATCGATTCGATGGTGTCGGCGGGCTGTGCCGTCGCGACTGTCGCTGGCTGGCTGACGTGGCGGCTGACCCGGGCCCCGCTGCGCGCGCTCACCGCGGCGTTCGTGGTGCTCTTCGTCGCCTTCGTCGCCGGCACCCTCGCGCTCGAGGAGGTGGCCGAGCTCGCGTGGTTGACGATGGTCCCGCTGCTGGCCTTCCTCATCGGCGGCCTGCGGTTCGGCATCGGCTGGAGCCTCGCGACGACGGCGATCGTCGCTGCCACGGCCTGGTACCTTCACGCCACGACCGGCCACACGGTCGGCGAGCTGCTCCGCGTCGTGGCGATCGCACCGACGCTGGCCGGAGCGGGCCTGCTCCTCGAGGCGTCGAGGCACGCGCACGACAAGCAGCTCGAGCGGGCGCGAGCGAAGGCGGTGAGCGCGAGCGAGGCGAAGAACGTGCTCCTCGCGAAGGTGAGCCACGAGATCCGCACGCCGCTCAACGGGGTCCTCGGGCTGGCGGAGGACCTCTCGAGGCGGCCGCTGCCCGCCGACGTATTGGCCGACCTCGAGACGATCCGCGGCAGCGGGCACGGGCTGCTCGGGCTGCTGAACGAGCTGCTGGACATCGCGCGGGCCGAGGCGGGGCAGCTGCAGTTCAGGAAGGAGCTGGTGGACCTGCGGCGGTTGGTGTTCGAGGTCGCCGAGCTGTTCTCAGCGAGAGCGTCGGCGAAGGGCCTGCGGCTCACGGCGACGGTGACGCCCGACGAGGCGTGTTGGGTCACCTCGGATGGGGGGCGGCTCCGCCAGGTCCTCGGGAACCTGGTGTCGAACGCGGTGAAGTTCACGGAGGCTGGCGAGGTGCGGCTCGACGCGCAGCTCGTCGTCAGCGGCGCGGTGGTGGCCATGAAGGCGCGGGTGGAGGACACCGGGCCGGGGCTGACGGCGGACGCGCTCGAGCGGGCGTTCGAGCCGTTCACCCAGTTCCACCCGCACCGGGCCGGCGAGGGGACGGGCCTCGGGCTCGCGATCGCCCGCGAGGTCACGCGCGCGCTCGGAGGCACGCTCACCGCGGCCAATCGCAGGGAAGGGGGCGCGCGGTTCGTCCTCGCGTTGGAGCTCGAGGCGGCGGCGGCTCCGACGCCCCAGCCGGCCGAGCGACCGCTGCGGCCTTTCCGGGCGCTGGTGGCCGACGACAACGCGGTCAACCGGCGGGTCGCGCGGGTGTTGTTGGAGCGCCTCGGCGCCTCGGTGATCGACGTGGCAGACGGTCTCGAGGCGCTCGAGGCGGCTGGCGAGTCGCAGTTCGACGTGATCATCCTCGATCTGGAGATGCCGGTGATGGATGGACAGACCGCGGCGCGGAAGCTCCGGGAGCGTGGCGACTGCACGCCGATCATCGCGATGACCGCGAGCGCGGGGCCGACCGTCGAGGGGGAGTGCCTCGCGTGTGGAATGAACGGGTGCGTGTTCAAGCCCGTCGCGCTCAGTGTGCTGCGTGAGGTGGTCGCGGAGCACCTGCGCGCGGTGCCGGCCGAGCCGCGCGACCGGTCCGTCGCGTGACCAGGCAGGTCATGTCGGTGATTGGAGTGATTGGAGCGTCACCCCGCGGTGCGGCAGTCAGTGGGCGAGCCACCGCCGAACGAGCTCGGCGTATCGCCCATGGAGTCCGTGGATGTCGAGCTCATCGAGATCCCGATCGGCTTCGCCCGCGGGTGACTCGTGATGGGCGTTGCCGGCCAGCTCACGCCCGGCCAGCTCACGCCCGGCCAGGTCCAGCGCAGTCGACGCCTCGTCGGCGCTCGCGGCGCGCAGGACCTCGAGCGCGCCACTCACGCCGAGCAGCGTGAGGGCCCCCGCCGATTCGGACCTCGCGATCGGGACCTCTGATCTGAGCCCCTGGCGGAGGCGCGCGAGCCCAGCGTCAGCGTCGAGCAACGAGAGCAGGAGGCCCGCCTCGCCGGCCGGAAGCTCGACCGGCCCGCCGGAGGTTCCTCGTAGAGTGCTTGGACCAGCTCGTCGGGTGAAGGAATGCGTGAGTCATGTGAGCTGGAGCTCAAGTGCAGT
This sequence comes from Myxococcaceae bacterium, assembly GCA_016793095.1. GTDB lineage: Bacteria > Myxococcota > Myxococcia > Myxococcales > Myxococcaceae > Xiheimicrobium. The sequence continues at coordinate 58,969 of JAEUJQ010000080.1, forward strand.
CTCTTCACGCTCGAGGCCGCATGCCCCATAGCCGCTCAAGGACGAAACCACTCAGGGCATTGTTGACGACGCACAGGATGGCTTCTCCGACCACCACCCGTGATAGCAATGCCCCGTACTGTCGCTCGAGCGAGTCTCGGACCAGTAGATCGAGACATGCAAGCAGCAAGAAAGCAAAGACAGGCACAATTACGGTGGATGCGGACAGAATCGCAGACTCGAGCGGGACGTTCGTCTGTCTTCTGTACAACCAGATCGATATTGCAGAGAAGAGCCCAACGACTGCGGGGACAGAAAGGTAGAGAGTGCTCTTGTCTGGTTCGTAAATCGCAACCAGAAAGAGAAGAAGAAGACTCCCACCTCCCAAGCTGGCAGCGGTGCGGTAGCTGGCCCCCACTGTTGGTAGTGAGACACCTACTTCAGAGAAGAAGTTGCGTGCTCGCAACGCCCGACCTGCGCGAGATATTCGAGGCGGCTCGAAAACTGGTCCAAGCCGGTCAACGGTCGTGAGCTGTTCGGTTTCTCGTGCCAGTAGATGCGTAGTCTCACGCTCTCTTCGGATTGCGAGATTGAGCCAGAGAAGAACGAAAATGTGAAACAGGCCCGCCATCAGGCCAAAATCATTCACATCAACTCTCGCGTTGAGGAGCGGGAATGGAAATGCGAATCCATAGTCCCGCTCAAGACCATCCATCAATGTGACGTAGGCGCGCAGTTCGTCAGTTCCTGCTCGGCGTTTCAGCACGAATCGTGCAGCCCGAAGTGCTTCGTCTTTGGAGAGGGCCACAGAGCCGTCACAAGCTCTTGCAAGTTCTTCTGCGCGTCGGTCCCCCGTCGAGCTAGTTACGAATACACGTTGTCTCTCGACGCCTATCAGATGGTTGTAGGTGTTGGGTGTCTTGCTCGCGCACTGGAGGAGCAACTGAGCCGTCCGCGCGACCTCTCTTCTCGTCGAAATCCAATCGGTGCCAAATGTGGTGAATGCAACGATCAGAACTGCTGCGCCTACCAGTTGCGAGATGAGCATCACCCTGCGAGTTCGCTCGTTCGCTTGGACGGCAGCATCAAGCAGGCTGCGTGCGTAGGTCTCTTCTGAAATGTCTGGCATCTCGTTGCTCCGAAAGGCCCGGAACTGCCTCCCAAAGTCAGCTCGGGCCCTGCGTCTTCTTCTTCGGCGAGCTGGGCAGGATCTCGGCGAACTCGGCGGCGACGTCGGAGGGGAGGGCGACGCGGGCAATGCGCGCCAGGTGCGTCACGTTGTTCGACAGCCGATCGATCGCTGCGTAGAGCTGCGCGGTCGCCTGCTTCGAGGTGACCTTCTTCGCCTCCTGGTCGGCATCCACGTCGGCGATGGAATCCAGAAGGTTCCGAGCGCGAGCGATGTCGTCGGCCAGGATGCCCACCGCTGCCGTCTCGCTCGGGTACTTGTTCGCTCCAGCGAGGACCGTGCTCAGCGACTCCGAGACCGAGCGCACAGACGGCTTCACCAGCGTGCCGACACCGAAGGCCTTCCACAGCGCTTTGTCGTTCGGAGCACCGCTCCGGATCACACCGCGGAGGGCGTTCACCAACTCCGAGCCGCCGCGCACCGCCTCATCCTGCGAGACCGTCGCTGCACGCTTGCTCGCCCGGCTCGCCTGCACATCGCCATTCGCACGCGCGATCGCCGCGTCCGTCTTCAAGCTGTCGAAGAAGCCGGCCGCGAGGCGCTGCTCCAGCTTCGAGGTGTGCGGCTTCGCAAGCTCGAGCGCCTGCTCCGCGACACGCACCGCAACATCCGCCTTCCATCGGGTCGCCATCGAACGTTCCCTCCCCACAACGAGTCGAACAGCGCTCGCAAGATACCCGAAACACGCTCTTCGCAACACAGGATTTCCAGTCGCACTGCGAAGACGAGTGCGTTTCTGTAGGTGTCCCGCCGCATCCGCAACACATCCCGCGGCCTCCGAGTCCTTGCCCTCAGGATCCGGAACCCGCCCCGGCTCGTCCGGCTCATTACCCGCGTTCTCCGGCTGCCTCACCGCCAGTGCATCGTCGCTGCCCGCAACCCTCGGAGTCTCACCCGCAGACTCCAACTTCCCACCTGCGACTGCCGAAACGTTGCCCGCGAGATCGAGGTCGCTGGTCGCCACCGCGGTACGGCAGCGCGTCATGTCCATGTGGCTGCGCGACGCCCACGGGTCGTTGCCCGCCACCTCCGGTTGGTGACCCGCGGGCGCTGGCTCGTTGCCCGGCGGAACGCAGGCCTTGACCGGCCGCGGGGGTCTGCGTCTACTCCGCTCGTTCGAGAGGGGGTTCGATGGGCTTCTCAGTGCTGTCGTGGAACGTTGAGCATTTCGGAAACAAGAAGACCTCGGCGGAGCGCCAGAAGCGTGTCGTGAAGCACATCAAGGATCAGGACCCCGATATCTTCGGGATCCTCGAGGTGGAGCACGCGAACATCCGCGCGCTGATGGAGAAGTCCTTCGACGACTACGACTTCTTCCTCACCGATGGACCGCAGTTGCAGGAGATTCTGGTTGGCTGTCGTCGCGGCTTGTTCGACCAGAAGCTCTTCGTGCAGAAGCGGGAGTACCAGGAGGGGAATGACAAGCTCCGGCCGGGCGCGCTGCTGTCGGTGCGTCAGGGGACGGTCTGGACGAATCTGCTGTTCCTCCACACCGATTCAGGCGACGACGCCGGCGCGTTTGGCAACCGCTTCGACAGCTTCCGGAAGGTCTGGAATCTGACGAAGGCGCTGGCGCGCAAGGCTCCGAATGGGGACCCGCGGCTGCTCGTCCTTGGCGATTTCAACACCATGGGCCTGTCGTACCCGAGGTCGCTGAAGGCGCACGAGCGAGTCAAGGAGGCCGAGGAGATCGCCGGCCTCGCCGAGCTCGCCAGGAAGGAAGGGCTGGTGCTCCTGCCGAAGTCGCATCCGGCGACCTACTGGAGCGCCACCTACGGCGAGTCGGACCTCGACCACGTCCTCGCGACCGAGGACCTGGCGAAGACCATCAGCGGAAAGGTCCAGGTCCGCGGGTGGGTTCAAGAAACGACCACCGCTGCGCGTAGGCTGTGGACTGGTGACGTTTCAGACCACTCAAGCGTTTGTGTGGAGGGAGCGTGAAATCGCGAAGAGTACCGAGGAAGAAGCCGCGTTCGGCAACAGAGCTTGAGAAGTTCCTGGTCAGCACTCGGGAGCAGGAAACCTCCGTGAAGAACAGGCAGGGCAAGGTCGATGTAGAAGTAACAAGCGACTACGGGCGCGCGATCTTCTCCTCGTCAATTCGCAGACTCCAGCAGAAGGCGCAAGTATTTCCACTTGAAGACAACGCCGCAGTCCGGAGTCGGCTGACGCATTCGCTTGAAGTCGCCTATCTGGGCCGAACGATTGCGCAGAAGATCGTGAGTGGTTTGCGGGGCGCCCGCACACTCAGCCCGGCGGGTGCCTCAGCCTTCGTAACGCTCGTTGAGACGTCATGCTTGGTGCACGATATTGGCAATCCTCCGTTCGGGCACTTCGGGGAGAACGAGATCAGGAAGTGGTGCTCGAAGCATTGGGAAAAGGTAGTGGGCAAGTGCAAGCCAACGGACAGCCTAGTGATGAAGCGTCTCGGTCAAGACTTCTCTGGGTTCGATGGCAACCCGCAAGGATTCCGTATCTTGACGCGGCTTGCGTGGGCGAGAGACAAGCACGGAATGAACCTCACCCATGCAACCCTGTGTGCCGCGCAGAAGTACTGCGGGACTCCGGACAAGGTAGCATCGCGGGCGCCGCTTCTGAAGAAGCCGGGCTGGTTCTTTTCCGAAGATACGATTGCTTCGGCGGCACGAGTTGCCTGTGGAGTTCGCGAAATGCGTCGACACCCCGCAGTGTTTGTTATGGAGTCTGCGGATGACATTGCGTACTGCTTGTCTGATATTGAAGATGGGTTTGAGAAGGGCGTCTATGATGTCCGGCTCTTTCGGAGGAACTTCAAGCGACTTCTGGAGCGTGAGCTTGGAAAGGCCTCAATCAAACTGACGGAAGCTCGTCTGGCGAAGGACCGGCTCGTGGATGTTCTCAGTCTTCTGGACAGCAGGGATCCCCACCCCGTCTCCGCGCCGTTCTTCAAGTTCAAGGTGTGGCTCACGCGCGTGTTGGTGGAAAGCGCCGCGGAAGGGTTTGTTGTGCACTATGACAAGATAGTTGCTCAGGACATGGAGGCGCCAATCCTGGAGTCGAACCCGGTGGCGCACGCGGTGCTTGAAGGCTTGAAGGCATTCGCAAGGGAGTACCTCTTTTGCTCTCCCGAGGCAGAGCAGATGGAGCTTGCCGGCGCCGCAGCTATTCGCGGGATTCTTGATGCCATGAATCCCTTGCTTGAGCTTGCCCCGGCTGTCTTCCAAGCGCTCAATGGTGGGCGTTTCAAGATAGATGATCTGAGGCTCGATGCGCCACCGCGACAGAATGCCAACGAGCCCGAGAATCCGGATAAGCGCACAGAGAACCACGCGAAGCGCTCGGCACTCGAGCAACGACTCGCCAGGTTGCTGCCAGAGAAACATGTGCTGGCCTATGGCGAGACGACTCGCGCGATTGCTCGGCAGTATCCCGAGATTCAGCATGACTCGGTCGAGCAGTACGGCCGGGTCCATTTGATTATCGACTACCTGTCCGGCATGACGGACGGCTTCGCTCTGGCTCTCTATCAGCGATTGAGTGGTACGCACGCTGGCTTGGGGCGCGCCTGATGAGTATCCCCGAATACGATAGCCGAGTGCTGCGTTGGCTCGCCGCAGATGCTCGTGACGATTTCTTGCCAGACTATTTGCGCTACAGAGATATTGCGATGCACGAAGGGCCTTGGAGGCGGTCTGCGAGTGAGAAGGAACTTCCGTTCGAGGTGCCAAAGAACCCACTGTTTGCACGTGCGGCTGTCTGGCTTCCGCCGACGACGCGGCTGCGCTACCTGACGGCCGTGCTCCCTCTGCTTGCAGAGTTGTCGCACATCCAGAACGACCGCTGTTACTCATACCGTGTTGAGGAGGGAGTCGTCCCGCCGTTTCCGCACGTGGTGAGCGACTGGTTGCGCTTTCAGCGCGACTATAAGGCCGCCCTTGCTCGGTCGCATGGGTGGTCTGTGTGTGCCGATGTGGCGTCATACTTTGAGCACCTTGTTCCGGCGAATGTCGTCAGTCGTATTGCGGGCATGTTGCCCCGCGATGTGCGCGGTCGAGTGACTCCCTGGCTCCGCAATGTGTTGGCTGTGCTGGAGCAGGTCTCGCACGCGGGCATCCCGCAGAACAACGAAGCCTCCTCCTTTCTTGCCTCGGTCTATCTGGCTGAGATCGATCGTGCGCTCGGTTCGTACGAGGAGGTTCAATATTTTCGGTATCAAGACGACATCAGAATCGTTGCGCCCAGTAGGTTGCTCGCGATCGCTGCCTGTCGACGGGTTCAGGAGTTGTTGCGTGAGCGGCGGCTATTCCTGAATAGTTCGAAGACGCAACTGGTGGCTCCGGAATCGGATGAGTGGCTGCGGCAGGTTGATCTCGCGGGGGACGAGCAGTTGTCTGAGATCGACTCGATGCTGTCGACTGGCGCTGTTGCTGAGGGGTTGGTCAGGCGTTTGCTTCTGTCGTTTGAGGAGGCTGCCGCAAAAGGAGCTGGCGCCAGAGTGAAGGCAATCGGCGCCCGCCTATTCGCGATTCGTTCTGAAGGCGGTTGGTCGTTGATGGATGACGTGTTGGTCCGCGTTGGGTTGCGCGGTTTTGAGGAGTTGCCACAGTTCTCTGACTACTGGTTTCGTGTCCTGCAGTCCTGCATGAATGAGGATGTGGCTGCGCGGGTTCTGCGGGCGCTCGAGTCTGATGGTGGATTTCAGGGGGCTTGGGTCCGCTTCTGGTTGCTCAATCTGTTGGCCACGAGTCCGGTTGTTGTTGGTGGCGCGGTGTCTACTGCGGCGTCTGTAATGGAGCTGACCTCGGATCCTTCGCTTGCATCGGCCGCAGTCGTTGTGGTTGCGCGTCATGGTCGGGCTGTTGATGCCGAACGTCTGGTTGAGCTCGCCGGTCGTTCTGGGCTTCCACTGCAGGTTCGACGCGCTCTCTTGTTCTCAAGGTGGTTCCTGAGGGCGAAGTCGCGGGCGCTGATTGTTGATAAAGTTGATGATTCGAGTTCCCCGGTGCGCTCCGCGATGCTCGCGAATGCGAAACACGTGCGTGCCTCGTGGCTGTTCTCTTGGCCCCCTGTGACGTTTCCCGCTCCTGCCTCCCTGATGGAGGGAATGCTGGGCAACGAGCTGCGGGTAATACGCTCGCCCCTTGGTTCCGCGGACTACGAGTGATCACAGCCCTGCGACCTTGCCGGCGGCGCTCGTCTCCCAGACGAACTTCACCTTCTTCGTCGCGTTGGGCCCGAGCGCCAGCTCCACGCGCGCGATGCCGTCCTTCGAGACCCCGCCGGGCGCCGGGTCGCACTCCTTCTGGAGCACCTGCACCTCGACCTCCTTCACCTCCGACACGTAGATCCGCTCCTCGAGGAACAGCCGCTTCGGCTCCTTCCCGGCGTTCGACACGTGCAGCGTCACCGTCTTCTTCGTCGTCCTGCGCCCGGTGAGCCGCCCCTCCTCGACCTTCTCCTCCACCGTGCGCGTCACCCGCACGCCGTCCTCGCTCCCGAACGACAGCTTCAGCGTCTCGCCCGGCGCCGTGAACGACACCTGGCTGCGCCCCACGAAGCCCGCCGAGCGGATGAGATCCACCGGCCCCGCCAACAGCACGCTCGCCCCCGCGTTCGGGAACCGCGCCACCGTGAACGCCAGGGGTGAGAACTCGGGCGGACACACCAGCTCGAGCGTCGCCTTCGCCTCGAAGCTGCCCAGCGGCACCCGGTGCGGCTGCCCGTCGCTCGGCACCGTCGACCGCCCCGGCGCCGCAATCAGCCGCGCCTCGCCGCCATCATCCAGCCCCGGCAGCTCGGGCACCGTCGTCGACACCTCGCCCGCCGTCTGAATCACCTCTTCACGCACCGTCACGTCGACGACCTTCTTCTCCACCGCCGTCTTCGGCCGCAGCGACAGCCAGTCGTCCACCAGCGCCGGCGGCGTCGTGCCCAGCGTCGGCCGCGCCGTCGAGAACTCGAGCTGCACGTCCGTCCACGCCTCGCCCGTGCGCTGCCACACCACCGCCTCGGACTCGAACAGCACGCCCTCGCCCGACAGCGTCGCCCGGTACGCCGGCCGCCACACCGCGCACGGCACCAGGTAGCTCACCCGCACCTGCGCCTCGCCGCTCCCCTCGAGCGTCAGCGCCAGCAGGCACTCGAGATCCTCCACCCGCTCCTCCGCCAGCGCGAGCGCCTGCCGCGTCGACGCGAGCTCCTTCTTCACCGCGTCCACCTTCGCCTGCGCCGCCCGCGCCGCCTCGTCGTTCTCGACCTGCTGCGCCGACAACGCCTCGAGCTGCTGCTGCCACGCCGTCACGTCCGCCTCGCCGTAGCCCACCCGCTCGCCCATCGACTGCAGCAGCGCCTGCCGCGCCGTCGCCAGCGCGTCCTTCCGCGTGCCCAGCCGGTACACCTCGGACTCGTGCGCGTACTGCGTGTCCACCAGCGCCTCGACGCGCTTGCGCAGCTCGCTCGCGTCGGCCGGCAGCCCGCCCTTGTCCTTCTTCTTCCACCGGCGCACCAGCCGCGCCTCGTGCAGCGTCGCCCCCGTCACCTCCACCGACAGCGAGCGATCCACCGCCACCAGCGGGAAGCCGGGCAGCTCCACCGTCGTCACGCCACCCGAGACCTGCACCGCGCCGCGCCGCTCCACCTGCGCGCGGTCCTCCATCACGATCACGTGCGAGATCTTCATCGCTCAGCTCCTCCGGTTGCCGCCGACCAGCATCTTGTCCGCCGGGATCCGCACCAGCACCGACGCCGTCAGCGTCGAGCGCCCACCCGGAGCCACCGTCACCCGCCACCGCCGCAGCCCCGCCGTCACCACCCCGTCCACGGGGCCGTCCGTCTTCTCCCAGCCCGGCTTCACCTCGGCCTCCTCCACCTTGATGTCCTTCTCGGACTGCGGCACCACCGGCACCCGCTCGCGCACCTCGATGGCCGCCGGCGAGCCAAGCCGGTTGTTCACCTCGATCTCCACGTCGTGCTTGAGCACCGTGGAGCCGCCCAGGAAGCCGCCCGTCGTCTCGGCGAAGTTCGTCTTCCGCGCGACCTTGATCGCCTCCTCGACGCCCAGGCCCAGCCGCTCGGTGTTCGCGCCCGGAGGGATCGCCGGCATCGTCGTCGTCATCAGGAACTCGTCGCCCACCGACACCTCGACCGGCCCCGCGAGCAGCGCCGCCGTGGTGGCGTTCGAGATCGCCAGCGTGCGGAACACCTTCGGCTCCACCGCGGGCACGCAGACGTACTGCGGCGTCAGCCCCACCTGGCACGCCATCACGGGCACCGTGCTCCACATGCCCGTCGACGGCACGTCCACCGGGGCGACGCAGTCGTAGCGGAAGTCGAACTGATCGAACGACGCCACCAGCGTGCAGCGGGGAGGCACCGGCAGCGACGCCACCTTCATCGCCCGCTGCTGCCACGTCGACAGCAGCATCATCACCACGTCCACCTGCACCGAGACGCCGACCGCGAACACCGCCTCGAAGTCCGACACGTGCGACAGCTTGCCGCGCGCGCCTGCCACCTCGGGGCCCGGCATGCGCAGGCGGTCGTAGTCGAGCAGCCCCTCGGCCGGCGTGTACGTGGGGATGACGGGAGAGAACCCGCTGCCCGTCGGCGCGTCGCCACCCCAGCCGCCCTCGGCCTCCTCCTCGGGAAGAGAGGCAAAGTCGTCGGCCTCGTCGCGCATCGCGCCGCCGATCGCGTCGGCCACCGTGCCGAACACGCCGCCGCCCTTCGCCTGCGGCCGACGCATCGCCGCGGGAGCGGGCATGGACGCCATGGGTGCGCTGCGCGGCGGCGGAGCTCCCGGCGCCATCGGCTTCATCGCGCCCGTCGAGCGCCCGCGCGCAGGCATGGCGTCCTCGTCCGCCGGCATGGCGGCAGCGATCTCGGTGGTCGGCGCCTCGTACGAGACGGCTCGCTTCTTCTCCTTCTCGGCCTGACGCGGCTGCGGCTTCATCGGTGGCGCAGGGGGAGGCGGCGGCGCCGCGAAGCCCGTGGGCACCGACACCGACGTGGGCAACGCCGGCGGGATGGGGCGCGAGGCCGTGTCGTAGCCATCGAAGAGCTCGTCCAGCCCAGGCGGCGGCGCGCGGAACCCCGGCTTCGGCGGCTGCGGCTGGGTGCGCCCGATGCGCAGGCTCTTCAGCTCGGGCACGTCTGTGCGGCGCAGCAGCGTGGCCGTCGAGAGCGCGAGCTTCACGCCCTTCCAGTCCTCGCCGGTGTCCTGCGCCACGGAGGCGCGCAGGCGCAGCGCTCCGCCCTGGAAGCCCTTCTCGAGGCGGAGCGTGTAGTTCGGCACCCAGCGCACGCCCGGCACCTGGTACTCGACCTCGATCTCGACCGGCCCCGCGGCCTCCATCGACATCGCCAGCACGATCGCCCGCGTCACCTTCGCCTTCTGCGAGCGCTTCTCGGCCGACGCCTCGGCCAGCCGACGCTCCCGGAGCTGCGCCTCCTCGCGCGCGTCCTTGAGCTCCTTCTCGACGGCGCGCTTGTCCGAGAGCAGCTGCTTCATCTTCTCGTCCACGAAGGCGGTGAGGGCGAGGGTGGCCTCCACGGGCGCCGGCCTCGGCGGAGCCCCCTCTTCCCGCTCGAAGGGCAGCGGCTTCAGGTTCTGCAGCTCGCGCAGCTCGGCGTCGAGGCGGTTGAAGCGGGCCTCGAGGCGCGTCACCTCGAGCTTCGCGGCGTCGCGCGCCTTCGTCTCGGCCGACTCGTCCACCGCGTCGCCGAACTCCACGTCGAAGCCCGGCCGCACGTCGAGCACCCGCAGGCCCACCGGACCCGTCAGCACCCGCCCGCGAACGGAGCCGGGCACGAGGCTCAGGGGCAGGCCGACGACCCGCACCTCCCTGTCCACCCGGTCGAGCTTCGCGCGCCGTGTACAGACCGCGCCCTCCCGGTAGATGGTGATCGTCTCCAGCTCGCTCCCGACGTTCATGATCCCTCCGGATCGTGGCTCACGACACACTCAACGCGCTGACTCGCTGGTTGATGACACGACCTCGAGAAACGAGCGCGCCGACGAGTGGTTCAGCAGGCTTCCGTGCACTTCAGGGTTCGATCCTGCTGCACGGCGCACCGCCCCGACAGACACTCCGCGTCCTGGGTGCAGACGGTGCCGATGGGCCGTGACGCCGGCCGGCAGGTGAAGGTGTTGGTGGTGTCGCACCAGCCCGTCGCGCAGGGGATGCTGACGGTGGTGTCGGCATCGATGCGGAAGGCGCACGGCTCGTTGAGCGCCGCCGGGCCCGTGCAGGTGCCGGTGTCGCCGCTGCCCGAGGGCTTGCAGTACGTGTCCACCCCGGTGCAGTCGTTGCGGGACGGCTTGCACACCTGCCCGCGCGCCGGCGCCGCCTTGCAGATCTGCAGCATCAGATCGCAGCTCGCGCCGGCCTTGCACTGCTCCCCCACGAAGACGGAGTAGATGGAGCCGCGGCACGCCGTGTCGAGATCGTCGGGCGGTCGGCACGTGCCGGCGGTCGGCGCGCGGGCCGGGAAGCCGTTCCAGTTGATGTCGGAGCAGAGCAGCCCCGGCTGGCAGCTCCAGTGGAACTGGCAGGGCGCGTTCTCGGCCTTCGGGCGCACGCAGGTTCCCGTCGCGCCGTCGACGTACGGCACCACGTCACAGGCGAGCCCGGGCTCACAGGTGGACGGCACCGCGCGATCGAACTGGCAGCTGTCGCCCAGCTTGCGGCGCGGCCGGCAGGTGCCGAGGCAGATGAGATCGCTCTCGCACTCGGTGCTCGAGTCGCACGGGGTGTCGAGGGGCTTGAGCGGCGCGCACTTGCCGTCCATGCCGCAGACGAGGCCCGGCGCGCAGCCGAAGGCGCACGGCTCGCCCACCTTCGGCGACGAGGAGCACACGCCGCGGCACACGCCGTTGGGCTTGATGCAGACGGTGCCGGCGACGCACTCCTGCGCGTTCACGCACGTCTCGCCCGCGGGCACGTTGCCGATCAGCAGGCCCGTGCGGAACGTGCAGTCGGCGAAGGGGCGCGCGACGGAGCCCGGGTAGTCGGGCGGGAAGGTGGGCGGGCACGCGCTCGACGCCATGCGCCTCTCGCAGGCCGACACCTTCGACGGATCGACGCGCACGAGCTCGCGATCGAACGACTGCTGCAAGAGGCCGTACTCGGCGAGGCAGCGCGCGCGCTCGTTCTGCGTGCACGAGGCGTCGTCTTCGCGCTGGAAGGCGACGTAGCAGCGCTTCTTGAGGGCGCACTTCGCCGCCGTCAGCCGCTCGCAGGCCTCGGCGGGGCTCGTCACCACGCCCGCGTCCTCGACCATGCCCGAGTCGGGAGTCATCATCATCGGCGGAGGACAGCCGAGGAGGCCGGCCGCGAGGACGGCGAGGGCAGGGCGGAGCACGGACGAGAACCTACCGCCCAAAGGCCCGCCACGGAACGCGCTTTTCCTGCGCTCCTCATGACTCGAACCGCCGTCGGGCCCGGGGGCACCACTGCGATTGTTGGCTGGTCGGACCCGGGATGTCGGACAATGCCTGTCGTGAAACGCGTTCGGCGGTCCCTGCTCGGGTTGATCCTCGCCATCTTCGGCTGCCCCGTCGACCCGCCTCCGCCGCTGCCCTCGAACGAACCGCCTTTCCTCATCCAGGGTTCGTGGCGGCCCGAGAGCCCCTTCACCTTCACGCTCGACGGAGGCTGTGGCGCAGTCTTCGCCGTTACCGTCTCGGACCCCGACGCCCGTGATCAGATCCTCCGGCCCTGGTGGCTCCTCGATGGCAAGCACTTCCGCTCGACGCAGCCCACGGTCTTCAAGCCTGGTGAGGTCCAGCTCCGGTTGTTGGCCGGAGAGCTGGGCGATGGCGGCGTCCACCGGCTCCTGGTGCGCATCACCGACACCACGTTCCTCGAGGACGGGGGCGCGGCGCCACGCGACTTCGGACAACTGGGGCAGGTCGAGGGCGGGCAGGTGTCCTTCGAGTGGACGGTCATCACCGCCGACTCGGGTTGCTGAGCTCAGCCGCGCTTCTTCACGAGCCCGGCCTTGTCGACGAAGTACGGGTCGCTGACGCGCTTCTCGACCTTCTCGCGGTAGCCCTGCACCTCGAGCCCCGTCTCGTGCAGCACCTCGACGCACCGGGTCTGCACCCGCTTCGCGGTGTCGTCGTGCACCAGCAGCTCGAGGATCGGCTCGCGGGTCGAGGCGTCCTTCAGCGTGCCCAGCGTGCGCAGCGCAGTCATCTTCACGTCGTCAGACATGTCCTTCAGCATCGCGAGCGCGGCCTCGGTGATGCCCGGGCCGTGCTTTCCGTCGAGGAAGTGCAGCAGCACCTCCTTCTTCTCGGGGTCGCGCGTGTACTCGACGCCCAGGCGCTTCAGCTCGTCGATGACGATCTCCACGACCTTCTCCTGCGGGAGGATCGCCGCGAGGATCTTCACCGCCCAGCTCGAGGCCGCCTCGTTCTTCTTGAGGAAGTCCTTCACCGGCGGCACCGCCTGCTCGCCCTGCGCGACGATGGCGTCGAACACCATGCGCTTCTCGTCGGCGTCGGTCGTCTGGGGCTCCACCAGCATGGTGAAGCGCAGCATCAGCACCGGCACGACCTCGGCGGACCCGGTCTGCACCAGCTCGTCGATGGCCTTCTGGCGGGCCTGCGCCTCACCGTACTTCTCGGTGATCTTCTTCTTCAGCTTCTGCGCCTTCTCGGCGGGCGAACTGCTCTTGAAGATGTCGAACAGACCCATGACGCGCGCGGCCTCGCATACCCGCGACTGAAAGGAAACTCACAACTTCAGGGACGAGCGCACGGGCGCGGTGTAGTGGCTCTCGACCGCGTCCACCGCGTGCTTGAGCGCCGCCCCCTGACCGTCGGGCAGCTTCACCTGCACCACGAGGAAGAGATCGCCGGGCGGCTCACCGTGAAGGCCCGGCACGCCTTTGCCCCGCAGCCGCAGCCTGGTGCCCGAGTTGGTCCCGGGCTTCAGCGTCACCGTGCCCGAGCCGCCGAAGATGGGCACCTTGATCTCCGCGCCGTACATCGCTTCCTTCAACGTCACCGGCAGATCGACGAACAGATCGCGGTCGTCACGCCGCACGAGCGGGTGCTCGGCCACCTGCAGATCGACGAACAGATCGCCCGGAGGCCCACCCCGATCGCCCGGCTCACCCTGGCCTGCGAGGCGCACCCGCGAACCTGTGTCCACCCCCGCGGGGATCCGCACCTCGAGCCGCTTGCCGTTGAGCGAGATCGTCTTCGTCACGCCCAGCACCGCGTCCTCGAGCGTGATCGTCATCGACGTCACCAGATCGCCGCCCGCCCGCGGCCCGCTCCGCCGCCCACGCCGCCCGCCACCACCCCCGAACATCTCGCCGAAGATGCTCTCGAAGTCGACCGGCCCACCGCCCTGCTGGAAGTCGAAGTTGAACCCGCCTGGCACGCCGCCCGCGAACCCGCCGTCTCCGCCGAAGCTGCCGTTCTTGTACGCCCGGTACTGCGCGGCCTTCTTCTCGTCCCAGCCCAGCTTCGCCGCGTCGTCGCCGAACTCGTCGTACAGCTTCCGCTTCGCAGGCTCCGACAAAATCTCGAACGCCTCGGTCACCTGCTTGAACTTCTCTTCCGCGGCCTTGTCGCCGGGGTTCACGTCAGGGTGGTACTGGCGCGCGAGCTTGCGGTACGCCTTCTTGATCTCGTCGTCCGACGCTTGCCGAGACACCCCGAGTCGCTGGTAGTAGTCCTTCACCAATGGCTTCACCCGCGGGCCACAGTAACCAGCACCACCGACGATGCCAGTGCCTCGTTCTGCTGGTGTTTTCGACGGTTGCGGCGGCGGATCCCCCGGGCGGAGGCGCGCTCGTTCAGGGGCGGGTCGTCGATCGCGCGGTGGCGTCGGTGGACGGGAAGGTGATCACCCTCACCCAGCTCGAGTTCGAGACCCGCGTGCAGCTCGTCAATCGGGGAGGGATCGAGGCGGCCTTCGCCCGGCTCGACCGCGACGATCTCACGAGCGGGCTCGAGCTGGCCATCGCCCAGCGCCTCGCCACCCTCGAGGCCGATCGCTTCGACGCGTGGCAGCTCGAGCCGGGTGAGCTCGAGCAGGCCGTCGCCAGCTTCCGCGATCGCATCGGCGGTGAGCTTCGCCTGCAGCAGTTCCTCGACGCCCAGGACGCCGATCTGACCGACGTCGGGCTCGTCTTGCGGCGCAGCATCCGGGCGGGGCGCGCCCTCGAGGGGCGGCTGCGGCTCAAGGCCAGCGCCTCCGAGGCCGAGGCCCGCCGCGCGAAGGCCGACGTGGTGGCGTGGCGAGCGCTGCCCATCGAGACGGTGCGCCAGCTCCTCACGAAGGAGCGCTTCGACAAGCTCGTCCAGCAGGAGCTCGCCCAGATCCGCAAAGCGAACGACGTGCGCCTGCTCGCCTCCTTCCTGCCCGACGGCGGCACGCAATGAGGCAGCTCGCGCCCGTGCTGCGCACCCGCCGCATGACGATCGCCGATCTGCCCGGCGTGATGGAGATCGAGAAGGAGGCCTTCACCAACCCCTGGTCCGTCGAGATGGTGAAGAAGGAGCTCACCCAGGACTGGTCCGTGGTGCTGCTGCTCGAGGAGTCCACGCCCTGGGGCTGGGAGCTGCGCGGCTTCGGGATCTTCTGGCTCGTCGCCGGCGAGGTGCACGTGCTGAACGTGGCCACCCACGTGGCCAGCCGACGCAAAGGCTACGGCCGAAGGTTGATGGACGAGGTGCTCGCGATGGGCCGCGCGCGCAGCTGCACCCTCGCCACCCTCGAGGTGCGGCGCAGCAACGCCGCCGCCATCGCCCTCTACACGCAGTTGGGATTCCGCACGGTTGGCATGCGGCCGCGCTACTACGCCGACAACCAGGAAGACGCCGCCGTGATGATCATGGACTTGTGAGTCCGACTGCCTTGACACCCACGACGCGCCCATGTAGTCGGGCCGCCCTTTCCCTGAAGGAACCGTTTTTCATGCCAACGATCAGTCAGCTCATCCGCAAGGGCCGCGAGAAGCTCCGCTACAAGAGCAAGAGCCCCGCCCTCAAGCAGAGCCCGCAGAAGCGCGGCGTCTGCACGCGCGTGTACACCACCACGCCGAAGAAGCCGAACTCGGCGCTGCGCAAGGTCGCGCGTGTTCGCCTCACCAACGGCATCGAGGTCACCTCGTACATTCCGGGCGTCGGCCACAACCTGCAGGAGCACTCGGTGGTGCTCATCCGCGGCGGCCGCGTGAAGGACCTCCCCGGCGTTCGCTACCACATCATCCGCGGCACGCTCGACTCCGTCGGGGTGCAGGGGCGCAAGCAGAGCCGCTCCAAGTACGGCGCCAAGCGGCCCCAGTAATCAGGAGAATTCGCAATGCCTCGTCGTCGCCTCCCCCCGAAGCGCAAGATCCTGCCGGACCCGAAGTTCCAGGATCGCCTGGTCGCCAAGTTCATCAACGACCTCATGCGGAAGGGCAAGAAGTCCACCGCTGAGCACATCGCCTACGGCGCCTTCGCCGTCGTCGAGGAGCGGGCCAAGGAAGAGCCCCTCAAGGTCTTCAAGCGCGCGCTCGACAACGTCAAGCCCGTGCTCGAGGTGAAGAGCCGCCGCGTCGGTGGCGCCACCTACCAGGTGCCCGTCGAGGTCCGCCAGGATCGCCGCGTGGCCCTCGCGATGCGGTGGATCATCGAGTACGGCTCCGATCGTGGCGAGAAGACCATGATGGAGAAGCTCGCCGGCGAGATCATGGACGCGGCCAACAACCGCGGCAACGCCGTGAAGAAGAAGGAAGACACCCACAAGATGGCCGAGGCGAACAAGGCCTTCTCGCACTACCGCTGGTAAGGCGAAGCGCTCTTCTGGGCAGACGCGGGGCTCCGGGAGACCGGGGCCCTTCGTCGTTTCTGAAGCCTCAGTCGATGCCGAGCTCTTTCTCGACGTCGTCCCGATCGATCAGCTTGAAGGCGTGCAGCCACCACTCGCCCAGCACCCGGCGGAAGCTCACCTTCACCACCTTCACGTTGCCCTGGGAGTCCTCCAGCACGTAGTGGCGCACGATCATCCACTCGCCGAGGGTGAGCTGCTTCACGCGGTAGACAGTGGCGAGATCGTCCTTGCCGATCCACCGGGTGAGCTCGGCCGTCAGCTTCTCGGCCTCGCTCTCGAACAGGGGCAGCTGGCGGGGAGGCACCCGGAGCAGCAGCTCCGTCAGGCACCGGGGCCGCGCCTTGAACTCGAGCGCGCAGGCCTGCAGGTCGGTCTCCCAGGCGTCGGGGTGCACCAGCGGCTGGGCGATCGGGCTCCCGCGGCGGGTCATGGCCGCGTCCACCTTCTTCGCAGGCGGATCGGCCAGGGCCTCGCCCGCCAGCACCGCCATCAGCACCTGGAAGACCGCTCGACGCACGGCAGGAAAACCCCCGGCGCTCCGCGGGTGTGAAGGCGATCGAAGACACAGTGCGTCAGCGGCGGCTGGCGACGAGGGCGGCGCTCACCACGGCGGCCGCGCCGAGCCACTGCAGGGCCGTCATCGTCTCCCCGAGGAAGAGGAGGCCGCAGATCGCCGCGCTGACGGGCTCCAGCGTGCTGATGACCGAGGCCCGGTTGGCGCCGATGCGCGCCATGCCGAACAGCAGCAGCGGAACGGGCACCACCGAGCCCAGCAGCACCAGCCCCACCACCGACGGCCAGGCGGAGGCGGCACCCGAGAACGAGGTCTCGCCCTGCACGATCGCGCCGATCGCGAACACCGCCGCGGCGCTCGTGCTGATGACGGCGCTCGCGAAGGTGGGCGGGACTCCCGGCTGAACGCGCGAGCCCACGAGGACGTAGCCCGAGTAGGCCACCGCGCTCCCCACGCCGAGCAGCACGCCGAGCACCTCGAGCGCGCCCGCCGGAGCCCCCACCACCAGCGCCGTGCCGCTCAGCGAGAGGGCGAGCGCGACCAGGCCCACGACGCCGAGACGTTCGCCGAAGATGACGCGCGAGACGAGGGCCACCAGGGCCGGGAACAGGTAGAGCAGCACCGCCGTCACCGCGATGGGAATGCGCCGCGACGACTCGAAGTACAGCCAGGCCTCGCCGACGAAGAGGACCCCCAGCGCGAACAAGCCCGCCAGCTTCCCGCGGGGCAGGGGGGCTGGCTCGTTCCGCGAGAGCGCGATCGCCCACAGCACCGCCGCACCCCCGAGGAAGCGCAGGAACGACATCTGCGCGACCGGCACACCCGCCTCGGCGAGGGCGCGGTTGAAGACGGACAGGGTGCCGAAGGACAGGCCCGAGACGGCCACCATCAGCCCGCCGAAAAGCTGCTCCCGCCGTTCCACGAGCCCTTTCGCGTGATCCAACAGCCGGGCGCCGTACATCATCACGGGCATGAACGCGATCCTGGTGAAGGAAGTCCTCTGCCGCGCCGACGTCGAGGCGCTGAGCCCGGTCGAGAAGGCGCAGCTGGCCTCGGCGGGGAGCGAGACCGTGGGCGCGGCCACGCTCGACGACGTCATCCGCTGGTCGCGCAAGGAGCTGCTCGGCTGGCATCACCTGCGCATCGAGTCCGCGCCCGGCGTCATCGCGTACGACGCGTGGCTGCTCGCGAATGGAGACGACGGCGTCTTCTTCGAGCCCGGCGCGCCGGCGCACTGCGGCCTGGGCGTGTCCCAGACCCTCGTGTCGGATCTGACCGGTCAGCGTGACGCAGCGGTGGCGCAACTGCAGGACGCGCTGGACGCGTTCGAGGCGCCGCCGTTCAAGGAGTGGCGTCGCGACTGAGGCTGGCCAGCACGGCGGCGCGGTACGCCGGCGTCGAGGGATCAGGGCACGCCTGCACCGCGTCGACGAAGACCTGCGGCAGCCCGTAGCCGTGCGAGTCGAGGTAGTGGAAGACGAGCGAGGGCGCGACGTAGGCGACCGGCCCGGCGGGCACGAAGAGGTTCCGAATGCCCATGCTCACGTGCTGCGACGCGTCCATCTCGCCCATCATGAACTGGAGCTCCCTGGGGCCCACCGAGAGGCGGCAGAACTCGCAGTCGTGCCAGCCGAGGAAGCCGTGCGACACGTCCACGTCGAGCATGCGGGCGAGCTTCCGCAGCACGTCGACGGGCGGGATCGGCCCCTGAGGGATCTCGTGGCCCGCCTCCAGCCAGCCCACCGCCAGCAGGGGCACGCGGGTGACGCCGAAGTAGGTGCAGGGCTCGAGGTCGCGGTACCAGGCCATGGAAGCTACGATGCGTGAATGCTCCGTCGTGGATCGGTCTTTCTGCTCTTCGCCTTCGCGTGCACGGAGCCTACCAATCCACCCGCGGGAAGGTGCGAAGGGGTGCGGTGCAGCGGCACCGACGTGTGCGATCCCGACACCGGCGCGTGCCGACCCCGTCCGTCCGATGGCGGGGCCGACGCTGGCGCGCGCGATGCCGGGCCTGACGCTGGAGTTCCCGACGCCGGCGACGCAGGCGCTGGACCTCTGGACGGCGGCGCCGATGCGGGGCGCCCGGACGGGGGGCCAGGTGACGCAGGCGTCGACGCGGGGCTGGATGGCGGCGGAGGGCTGGACGCCGGAACGCCAGAGTGCCTCGACAACTTCGACTGCATCGGCGTGCGCAACCGCTGCGACCCGACGCGCGGCCGGTGCGTGGAGTGCCTCGACGACAGCCACTGTCCCTCCGCGATCCCGAAGTGCGACGTCGTTCGCAACGAGTGCGTCGAGTGCCTGTCGAACGTCGATTGCGCGAACCCCCAGCCGACGTGTCGCAACCGCGTCTGCGACGACTGCCTCGCCCTGACGGAGTGCGGGCCGGGGCGGACCTGCGAGCTGCGCTTCGGCGACTGCCTGGTGCTGCCAGACTCCTGCGCAGCGCCGCAGCGCCTGGCCATCGCCGATGCGGGCGGCACCGCCTTCGTGACGGTGGATCCATCGACGGCGGTGGACGATCTGACGACGTCCTGCGGCTCGGGGCCCGATCTCGTCTATGCGCTCGAGCTGCCCGCCGTGCGTGACGTCAGCGTCACGGCGAGGTTGGCAGGGGCGGGCACGGCGGTACCGGCGGTGGCCCTGCGGAGCGCTCCCTGCGCGTCCGGCGCCGAGCTGGCGTGCGATCGCGTGCGGGACGGGGGCTCGGCCGCCTCGCTCGCCCTGAGCAACGTGGCGGCGGGCTCGTACTTCGTGGTGCTCGAGACGCCCCCGGGCACGGGCGGGCGGGTCGAGCTCGCGGTGACGGCCGTGCCCCAGCCGACGATGGCCGGGAACGACACCTGCGCCGGGGCCGAGCCGCTGGCCTTCTTCGGCACGCGCGCCGTGACGGTGGGCTCGACGGTGCTCGGCTCCAACGACGGCGTCGGCCCGAGCTGCAGCCCGACCGCCACCGCGACCGGCAACGATCTCGCGTACACCTACGAGGTCGATGGCGGCGCCAACGTGAGCGTCACCGTGCGGCCCCTGGGCGGCTCTCCGCTGGTGCCCGTGGTGTCGGTGAGGCCGGCGTGTGTGAGCGCGATGAACGAGCTTGGCTGCAGCGCTGCGTCGGCCCCGCAGGAGTCACGCACGATCTCCCTGCCCAATCACCCGCCGGGGCGCTTCTCGGTGATGGTGGACTCGGCGAACGGCACCAGCGGCGCCTTCCAGCTCGAGGTGACGCGGACGCCGATCGTCCCGAACGAGTCGTGCGGCGCCGTTCAGGCCATGACGTTCCAGGGCAGCGTCGCGACCGCGACCGGCGACACGAGCTACGCGCTCAACGACAGCCAGGCCGGCGACGCGACGCCTTCCTGCTCGACCTCGGCGCGCTCGACGGGCGGCGACGTCGTGTTCTCGTACACGCTGACGCAGCCGCGCGACGTGACGGTGAGCGTGACGCCAACGGGCATGAGCCCCACCTTCTGGCCGGTGCTGTCGGTGCGGAGCGCGTGCGCGAACGTCACCACCGCGGGAGAGGTCGCCTGCGTGAGCCCCAACGCCTCGGTTCAGGCGCGCGCGACCCTCGTGAACCAGCCCGCCGGCACGTACGTGGTGTGGGTGGACTCCGCCGCGCAGACCGCGGGCCCGTTCCAGCTCGAGGTCGTCACCGCGCCGCCGACGCCGCCGCCCGCGAACGACACCTGCGCCACGGCGCAGCCGCTCGTCTTCACCGGCAACGTGGCGACGGTCAGCTCCTCGACGCTCCAGGCCGCCAACGACAACTTCGCCTTCGACGTGTCGCCGACCTGCTCCGCGACGGCGCGCCAGAACGGCCGTGACGTCGTGTACTCCTTCACCCTCGCCGCGCCCCAGGACGTGACGATCGATCTGCGGCCGGCCGTTGGCTCGCTGCTGCGGCCCGTCGCGTACGTGCGCAAGAGCTCGTGCACCTCACAGTTGCTGGGCGATGAGCTGGTCTGCCTCGAGAACGTGGGGCCGGTGCGCACGGTGCTGACGAACCTGGCGGCGGGGACCTTCTGGCTCTTCGTGGACGGGGCCGGGGGCTCGTCGGGTGCGTTCGAGCTCACCGTCACGCGCGCGCCGCCCACCAGCCCGCCGCCGAACGACGAGTGCGCGGGCGCCTCGCCGCTCGCCTTCACCAACGACCTCGCGACGGTGGTGGGCACCACGTTCGGCGCCAGCAACTCCAACGTCGCGAGCGACAACGCGCCCGCCTGTGGCGCCGACTTCATTCCGCGGCGGTGGGGCCGCGATCTCGCCTACACCTACACGCTCGGGAGCGCGAAGGACGTCGAGGTGCGCGTCACCAGCGGCAGCGGCAGCCTCCATGCGCCCGTCGTGTACGTCCGTGGCCAGAACCAATGCGCGCTGGGCTTCGCCGGCAACGAGCTGGCGTGTGGCGCCTCCACCGGCCCCGGCGTCGCGATGGTGTACCTGCCGAACCAGGCTCCCGGCACGTACCCGCTCTTCGTGGACTCGAACTCGTATGACACCGGCGTCTTCACGCTGCAGGTGCGGCAGCTTCCCCCGACGCTCCCGCCAGCCAACGACACCTGCGCCGGCGCGGTGACGGTGCCGCTGGGCGCGACGGGAGTGACCGGCGACACCACGGGCGCGCGTGACGACTACTCGATCAGCTCGAACCCCCGGTACGCGAGCGCCTGCGGGCTCTCGTTCTACGCCGGCCGCGACGTCGTCTACACCTTCACGCCAGCGACGACGGGGACCTTCACCGCGACCGTGACGCCGCAGGGCCAGCTCGATCCAGCGCTGCTGCAGCTCTCGGGCAGTTGCTCACCGGCGCAGTGCGCGCGCGCGTCCGACACCGCGGGGCCCGGCGGGGCCGAGGCGATCACCTTCACCGCCGTCGCCGGGCAGCCCGTCTTCTTCGTCGTCGATGCCTTCGACGACGTCGCGCCGACGGGCTTCGGCCGCTTCACCTTCGCCGTGCAGTAGCGCCGACTCGGCGACCATGAAGACTCGACATCTCTCGTCGAATCCTCATGGCGCCTTGCCGCCGCCCTCGCGCAGCCAGCGCTCGACGCCCTTCGCGACGGTGAGGAAGTTGGGCTGAATGCGGCCCACCAGGAACGACTCGACCGCCGGCCCGATGGTGCCCGCCAGCAGCCGCGGCACCGCCTTGATCTTCGACGCGTCCACCTTCAGGTCGCCCCGAATGGTGAAGCGCATCGAGTTCTCTCCGGTGGACACGAAGGTGTTGGTGCCCTGCGCGTCGAGCGCTTCGCGGAACGCGGGGACGATCGTCTTCCACTGGCAGGTGAACTCCGCCTCGTTCCAGGTCGCGAGATCGTCCCACTCCATGAGGTCCTCGCTCACCACCTTGCGCACCACCGAGGGAATCTCGCCGCCGCCCTTCCACCGGTTGACGAGCTTCACCACCGGGCCCTCTTCGGTGCGTGACGTCACGGTGATCGCCCGCACGTTCTCGAGGTACGGCACCAGCTTCGGCAGATCGTCGCGGTAGGCCTTGAAGACCTTCTCGCGGGAGAACGGGATGTCGACCGAGACGTCCAGACGCATGGCAGCTCCAGGGTGGGTTCAGCGTTTCGCCGTGGGCGTATGGGTGCCCACGTCCATCGGGGTGAAGGTGAAGGTCGGCGCGAGGCCGGGCGCCAGCAGCGACGCCGTCAGCTCGGAGGACGCGGCGAACGCGGGGAAGGTGGGATCGGTGGGCGCAGGCCCGGCGACGAGCTTCTCGACGATCATCGACGAGTACTGATCGAGTGAGTCCTCGCGGGTGTTGCCGTTGAGGATCACCTCGAAGCCCATGCGGTCGGCGTAGTCGGCGACGCCGGGAACGCGCGACTGCAGCGGCGCGTAGCTCTCGGCCGAGACGCCGTTCTCGCTCGTCACGAAGGGCCCCTTTGGCGTCACCACCACGAGCGACATGTTGCCGCGCGTGTGGCCCGGCGTGAACAGCAGCGCCACGCCGGCGCCGAGCTGCACGTCTCCGTCGAGCAGCACCACACGGTCGGCGGCGATCTCGCAGCCGTGCGGCACGTACCAGACGGCGTTCATCGGGTGCAGGTCCTGAACGGTCAGCCACTCCTGGCGCATCACCAGCAGCTTCGCGTTCGGGAACAGCGCCGCCGGGCCCAGCCACCGTCGCAGCTCCTGCACGTGGAGATGATCGTAGGCGATGAAGTCCACGTCGGCCGGCGTCAGCCCCACCGCGCGCAGGTGCGCCTCGACGTCACCGAAGTACGTGGGGATCAGCTTGCGCGAGAGGAGCTCGCCGAAGCGCGCGGCGAGATCGGCGTAGAAGGTCGCGGCGCGGTTGCCCTCGAGGTCGCTGGGGTTGAAGAGCAGCGTCTTTCGCCGGCCCTCGTGCTCGAACTGCACGATCTGCATACGGTTCGTCATCATCACGAACGGGGCTGGCGACAGCGCGCCGCCTGAGAAGGCGTAGGTGGTCGGGTAGGGGAAGGTGATGAGCTTGTGCGTCGAGCACGACGACACGGGGCCGGCGGCCACGAGGCGCTCCCGGGTCTGCTCGGCAGCGCGCCTCAGCCGTCTCAGCCGCTCGGCCGGGTGCGGCTCGGTCCACGCCTCGGGGAGGCCGCCAGGGAGCGGGGCGAACATCAGTCCTCCGAGTCCTCACCGCGTTTCCGCCGCGGCCCGTCGTCGTCGTCGTCATCCACGGGCTTCTTCCCGTGGCCCTTCTTCACCGGCCGTGACGGCTTCTCCTCGTCCTCCTCGTCCTCCGTCTTGCGCTCGTCGCCGCCTTCCTCCTCATCGTCTCCGCCCTTCGCCACCGGCGTGCCGACCGCGATCGAGAAGCCCGGCAGGATCGCCCACGCGAAGCCGCCGTTGAGCTGCTGCTCGCCGGTGCTGTTCGCCCCCAGCCGCGAGCTGATGGTCTGCGAGAGCGCCGGGTTCACGGCGAAGGCGATCTCGGGCCGCAGCGAGACGAGGCCGAGGCGAATGGAGAAGCCCAACGCCGCCATGATCTGGTGCGTCGCGGTCTGGGTGATCGTCTCGGCGCGATCCGCCGTGGTGCTCGGCGCCGAGCTCGAGTTCGAGCGGTTGAAGACGAAGTCGTAGCCGGCGCCCGCGTAGAAGCCAGACTCGTGGCTCACCAGCAGCTTGAGGCCGCCCAGGAAGGTGAAGCTCGTCGTCGCGCGCGGGCTGACCTCGGTCTGCGCGCCGGTGGACTGGGCCACGAAGTCGGACGTACCCACCGAGCCGTAGCCGAAGGCGATCGCGGGGAGGATCGCGAAGTGCGCGACGCGCGAGCGGTTCACCGTCCACTTGAGGCCCGGCTGCACGCCCGCCGGCGAGACGTGCACGTTCAGCGCGACGTGATCGTTGAAGCCCTTCTGCACGTTCGCCTCGAACGCGGGGATGGTGAAGAGCCGGTTCTGGGTCTGCGTGTTCGTCTGCTCCATCGTCGCCGGGTTGGTGGTGGTGACGATCGGCCCCGTCTGGACGGCGTAGCCGACGCCCGAGAAGACGCCGACCTCGGTCCCGCCGCGGCCGACCGGCGCGGCCATCATGCCGAGCGTCATCGAGCGGGGCGTGACGCAGCCGACCACCAGGCCGCCGAGGAGCACCAACGAGAAGCCAGAGCGCATGGCCGCGCATGCTACAACCGCGCGCACCCATGGCGCGCAATTTGGAGAACGCCGAGCAGCAACCCGGCAAGCGGCGGGGCACTGACGACCTGGAGCCGGGTGTGGCGAGCGACGAGGTGCGCCTCGAGGCGTCCCTGCGGCCCCGCGGCTTCTCGGAGTACGTCGGGCAGAGCCGCGTGGTGGAGAAGCTCAAGGTCTACGTGAAGGCCGCGAAGGCCCGCGGTGAGGCGCTCGATCACTGCCTCTTCTCCGGCCCGCCCGGCCTCGGGAAGACGTCGCTCGCCCACATCATCGCGACCGAGCTGGGCGTGGGCCTGCACGTCACCAGCGGCCCCGCGCTCGAGAAGAAGGGCGATCTCGCCGGCCTCCTGACCAACCTCGCGCCCCGCGACGTGCTCTTCATCGACGAGATCCACCGGCTCTCGGCGGTGGTCGAGGAGTACCTGTACCCGGCGATGGAGGACTTCCGCCTCGACATCACCATCGACACCGGGCCGGCGGCGCGCGCCATGAAGCTCGAGCTGCCACCGTTCACGCTCATCGGCGCCACCACCCGCACCGGCCTGCTCACCTCGCCGCTGCGCGACCGGTTCCAGATCCAGGAGCGGCTCGAGTACTACGACGCCGCGCAGCTCGAGAAGATCCTCGCGCGCTCCTCGAAGATCCTCGACATCGAGCTGGCGAGCGAAGGCGCGAAGGAGGTGGCGAAGCGCTCCCGCGGCACGCCCCGCATCGCGAACCGGCTGCTGCGCCGGCTACGCGACTTCGCCGAGGTGGAAGGCGACGGCACCATCACCCGGGCGCTGGCGGACTCGGCGCTCGCCCGCCTCGACATCGATCCCAGCGGCCTCGATCAGATGGACCGGCGGATCCTGCAGACGATCATGGAGAAGTTCGGCGGCGGACCAGTGGGCGTCGAGACGATCGCCGCCGCCGTGGGCGAAGAGCGCGACACCATCGAGGACGTCTACGAGCCCTACCTCCTCCAGGAGGGCTTCCTGCATCGCACCCCACGCGGCCGAATGGCCACCGCCCGCGCCTACGAGTATTTCGGCAAGGTCGCCCCACGCCGGGAGGCGCAGAGCGACCTGTTCTAGACGGAATCCGTACAGTCTCACTGGATTGCGGGCGAGGGTTCGCGACACGCCTGTCAGAGCGGCAACCTCGCGGATTTCTGCCATTGCTGTCGCAGCGCCGCTTTTTCAAGGTGGTGCATGCGTCATCCAGCTTGAAATTCCGCAGGCTTTTGTGCGAGGAGGCGCCACTTTCGTGGCATATGGGTTGCCTTGTTACGCGCCGCAGCAAGAGGGAGGCGCACGCACGTCATGGCCGGTGACAGTTTTCAGCAGCGCACGCTCCAACGCGCAGCGTCGATCGAAGGTGTCGGGCTTCATTCGGGGCAACGCGTCACGCTCCGCCTCATTCCAGCGCCGGCTGATCACGGCCTCGTCTTCGTCCGCACGGACCTGCCCGAGAAGCCGGCCATTCCGGTTCGCGCCGACGCCGTCGTCGACACCGCGCTCGCAACGACCCTCGGCATCGGCAAGGTCCGCGTCGCCACCGTCGAGCACCTGCTGGCGGCGCTGAGCGGTCTTGGCATCGACAACCTGCGAATGGAGCTCGACGGTCCCGAGGTGCCCATCGTCGACGGTTCCGCTGAGCCGTTCGCGCGCCTCATCGCCGAGACCGGCATTCGCACCCAGGAGGAGCCGAAGGAGTTCCTGGTGATCAAGCGCTCGGTGACGGTGGTGGACGGCGACAAGCACGCCACCTTCTCTCCGGCGCGCCGCTTCCGCATCGACTGCACCATCGACTTCAAGCACCCGCTCATCTCGGACCAGCAGTTCACGCTCGAGTTCAGCGATCACTCGTTCGTGCGGGAGGTCGCGCGCGCGCGCACCTTCGGCTTCCTCCGCGACGTCGATCGGCTCCGGCAGATGGGCCTCGCCCGCGGCGGCTCGCTCGAGAACGCCGTGGTGGTGGACGACTTCTCGATCCTCAACCCCGAGGGTCTGCGTTTCCCCGACGAGTTCGTGCGCCACAAGCTGCTCGACGCGTTGGGCGACGTGGCGCTGCTCGGCCGCCCGGTGATCGGCGCGCTGACGGCCTTCAAGACCGGTCATGCCCTCAACCACAGGCTCGTCGCGAAGGTCCTCAGTGATCCGGCGAACTACGAGGTCGTGCGGGCGCGCGGGCGCGATCTCTCGAACGCCCGCCTCGAGGTGAACGACCTCTCCGGCGTGCTGGCCCCCCACGCGGCCTGAGCTCCGGAGCAGCGGTCAGTCTTCGCGGTGATCGTGGTGCGGCCCACCCCACGGCCCGGGCCACGGCATCTCTGGCGGAATCAGGCCCGGCACCTTCACCTCGAGGAACCGGCTTCGCGTCAGCGCCCAGGGCGGGTCGCAGTTCTCACACAGGCCGGCGCCGCCCGGCAGGGTGTCCGTCATCAGCACCAGCCCGTCCGGCTTGATCTCGAAGGAGACCGGCGAGCCGCCGTCGGGGATCTCGCAGCGCCACAGGGGCTGAACCCGACCGGAGAGGAACCGTGACAGCGGGAACGCCTCGAGCGCCGCGTTGCCCTGCTCCGCGACGAGCCGGAGCGCTACCTGCGCGCCGCTCCAGCCCGCTCCACGCAGGCCGCTGCGGGAGCCCTCCCGGGCCTGCGAGACGAGCTGCACGCCCGCGTCGAGCCCCGGCTGCCTGAGCTCGACCTGCAGTCCCTTGGGGCCAGCGACCACCCAGTCCTGGGCGATGAGGCCCTCTCCAAAGGGGATCGAGAAGTCGTCGATGGCCACCCCGCGGGCCGCGTCGTAGATGCTGCGCCCCGCCTCGACGGTGATGAGGCCGCGGCCGGTCGCGATCTCCCCGCCCGGCATGTTGGGCACGAAGTGGCGCCACCGCCGCACGCCTGCCGGCGAGTACGAGACGATCACCGTGCCCGCCGCGTTCGGATCAGGCAGCGCCGGCGACACGTTCGCGCTCGGCGTGAAGGCGAAGAAGATGTTCCCCTGGGGATCGGCCGCGACGCCGTACGAGTGGGGGTGGTTGCAGACCAGGAAGATCGGATCGTCGATGATGCGCGCCACCACCCGCTGGCCGTTCTGGTCCAGCACGACGAAGGAGAAGCGGCGGCAGTTGGTCTCCCGGCGCTCCTCGATGCGGCGCGACTCGAAGAGCACCCCGAGCCGCGTCGGCCCCAGGCCCACGAGCCGCGCGAGGAACGTCTCCCAGTCGGGCAGGGCGAGGGCGGGCAGATCGACCAGCACCTGCGAGTAGACCCACGCTGGTAGTCCGTTGCGGGCGCTCGACGCGGTCACACCCTGCGGCGGCGTGTCGGCGCACACCACGAGGTCGTTCCACGAGATGCAGCGACGCGAGGGCGCGGGCAGGCGTTGACCCGTCGGCGCCTGGACCATCGGGGCCGTGCCGAAGTAGCTCGACAGCACCACACCGCCGTCGTCGTCGAGGAAGACGTCGCTCCATTGATCTCCAACGCCGCCGTCCTGCGGCGGCTCCCCCAGGCTCCAGCGGACCTCGAGCGGCGCGGGGAGCGGCAGGACGCAGGCGTCGTCCTCACACCGGCCGGGGCCACGACACGGGCTCGCGGGCGCGCAGAGGTACCCATCGGGTGGATCGCGCTCGACGCACTGGCCGTTGAGGCAGATCTGCACGGACGTGCACGAGACGCTCCCCAGATCGCCGCAGCGCGTGCCATCGGGCACCGGTGCGCCCGCGCAGCCCGCGTCGGGCACGCAGACCCCCACGAGACAGGGCGACGGCGCGGGGCACTGTCGAGGGAGCGCCACGCAGCCGCGGACGGTCTCGCAGACGTCGATGGTGCACTGGTCGCCGTCGTCGCAGGCCACCGGTTGGCCCAGGCACTCGCCGTTCATGCAGCGCCCGTCTCGCAGGCAGCGGTCGGCGCCTCCGCACGCCAGCCCATCGGCGCGGGGTTCGATGAGACACTGGCTGGTGGCGCGATCGAAGCGCAGCGTCGCGCACTCGCTCGCCTGGCCGCAGTCCGGTGGCTCGCGGAACTCCACCGAGAGCGGGACGGACGTCACCACCTGCTCGCCGAGCAACAGCGAGAGCTGCCCCTCGAACGGCCCGGGCTCGCCAGAGGTCGCGCTCACCAGCAGCTCGTTGTCGCCGGGCGCCAGGCTGAGGGCGGAGGGGGCCGAGAAGACCGCGCCGGTCACCGCGACGGCGATCTCCACCCCGGCGCGGGAGTCGTTGGTGACGGTGAGCGCGGTGCGGACGGTCGTCTGCGTCCAGGTGCGGCCGAGGTCGATGGCGCGGGGTGAGACGCGGAGGCTGGCCTCGACCGGGTTGACCGTCGTCGGCCGGCAGGTCGCCGCGGCCACACTGACGACCAGGATCCACGCGCGGCGCACGGGCGCAAGAGACCACACCGCGCCGAGCAGGTGTAGCGAGCGCGCTCTCGAATGGGCGGTCACGCCGGTTGCGATGGGCGACGTGGTGGCCTATGCGCCCCCCACCATGATCAATCCCCTGCGTGTCGTCCTCTTCGCGGCCCTCAGCGCCAGCCTGTTCGCCTGCCCCAACAACGCCACCAAGGCGCCCGCCGGTGGCGGCGGCGGAGTGCAGCTGGTCTCGAGCGAGAACCCGGACGTGGTCCTCGCGAAGCTGAACGGCAAGGACATCAAGCTCAAGGACGTCGACGAGGTGGTCGGCGCGCAGATCAAGGATCTCGACAAGAAGAAGTTCGAGGCCCGCAAGCAGGGGCTCGAGCAGCTCATCGTCCAGACGCTCGTGCGCGAGGCGGCCGCGAAGGAAGGGAAGACCGAGGAGCAGTTCCTCAAGGCGAACATCGACGAGAAGCTGCCCGCCCCGGCCGACGCCGAGATCCAGAAGGTGTTCGAGGAGAACAAGGCGCAGATGCCGCCGGGCTCGACGATCGAGTCGATGCGCCCGCAGATCATCGGCTTCCTCCAGCAGAACCAGAAGCGCGACGTGGCGATGAAGCTGTTCGGTGATCTGCGCGCCAAGGCCCAGGTGCAGGTGCTGCTCTCGGAGCCCCGCGTCACGGTCGAGGCGAAGGGCCCCTCGAAGGGCGCCGCGGCGGCGAAGGTCACCATCGTCGAGTTCTCGGACTACCAGTGCCCGTTCTGCAGCAAGGCCGAGCCGAGCGTGGACGAGGTGATGAAGAACTACTCGGACAAGGTGAAGGTGGTGTTCCGCCACTTCCCCCTCGACTTCCACGAGAAGGCCGGGAAGGCTGCCGAGGCCGCCGCCTGCGCTGACGACCAGGGCAAGTTCTGGGAGTTCCACAAGGTGCTCTTCGCGAACCAGGGCGCCCTCGACGTGGCCGATCTCAAGACGCACGCGAAGACGGTGGGCCTCGACGCGGCGAAGTTCGACGCCTGCCTCGACGGCGGGGGCAAGAAGGCGCTGGTGGACGCCGACATGGCCGCGGGCCGCGCCGCAGGGGTGAACGGCACGCCGGCGTTCTTCATCAACGGCATCCTGATCTCCGGCGCGCAGCCGTACGAGAAGTTCAAGGAGATCATCGACGGCGAGCTCACGCGCTGACGTGACTGGTCCTGCAGCCCGTGACGCGCTGGCGCTGGCGGCCGATCTGTCGCTGGCTGAGGCCGTGCCGCTGTACGACGAGGTCCGCGCGCACGTCGGAGTGGTGAAGGTGGGCCTGTCGCTCTTCGTCGAGCACGGGCCCGCCGCGGTGAAGGCCTTCACGTCGAAGGGCGCTCGGGTCTTCCTCGATCTGAAGCTCCACGACATCCCCAACACGGTGGAGCTCGCCGCGAAGGCGGCGGGATCGCTGGGCGTCTCGTACCTGACCGTGCACGCGAGCGGGGGCGAGCACATGGTGCGGGCGGCGGTCGAGGGAGCGAAGGCTGGCGCGAGGACGGCCGGCGTGACCGCACCGGTGGTCCTCGCGGTGACGGTGCTGACGTCGATGGACGATCCGACGCTCCAGTCCGTGGGCGTCGAAGATCCACCGCTGCTGCAGGTCGAGCGGCTCGCGGCGCTCGCGGCGAAGGCTGGCGCGGGCGGGCTGGTCTGTTCGGCGCGAGAGGTCGCAGAGGTGCGCCGAGTGGTGGGCCCGTCGCTCACGCTCTGCACTCCGGGGATCCGCCCGAAGGGCACGGCGAGCAACGACCAGGCGCGCGTCGAGACCCCTTCGGCGGCCATCTCGGCCGGCGCGAGCCTGCTCGTCGTGGGAAGGCCGATCACCCAGGCGAAGGATCGACTGGCTGCTGCGAAGGCGCTCCACGACGAGGTCGCTGGCGCCCTGGGCTGACGTGGCGCCGTCGTCGTCAAAGCGCAAGCGGCGCTGCGCAAGTACGCGGGCCCTTCTTCACCGCGCCGTCGAGCGAGAAGCGCGCGTCCTCCGTCGGCAGAGGTGTGCGAGGCGTCGGCGCTCGCGGCCCTGCCGTCGCTGGCGCATGACGGAGAGCGCAGGCGAGGGTCGGTGCTGGGTTGACGTGCACGGCGGGGCAGGCGACGGCTCTCCTGCACCGGAGCGAACCGCGCAGCCGAACGCTGCAGGTCCGAAGCGCTTCAGCCCCGCTTCCGCATGCGTGGCGCGAGCACGCGCAGCCGCGCCGAGGGCTCCCTGAACCGCCGGTACCAGCGCGTCGGCGTCGTCAGCGCGAAGAACCTGTTCACCCGCGGCGCCCCGAGCCAGGCCCACCATGCTCGCGTGAGCGGCGGCAGTCCGACGACCGAGAGCACGAGCGACGCCACCGAGGCCCCGACCCACGCGAGCGGCGACGCGGCCCCCAGCCACGGCACTGCCGCGAAGGGGACCAGGGACAGCAGCGTGGTGACCAGCCCCCAGGACCAGCTCGCCTCGATGGCGCGCTGGGGGCAGAAGGCCATGCACCGCATGCAGCTCGTACACGCGGTGGACCACTCCGGCCGCGCCGGCTGGCCCTGCATCGTGATCGCGCCGACGGGGCAGGCGAGGGCGCACTGCCCGCAGCTCGAGCACGCCTTCGTGGAGAAGAAGTACAGACCCAGGAGCCGCGACGCGATCAGCAGGTAGAGCAGCGACACCGGCGCGAGCGCGAGCCCGCCGATCAGCTCCCACGCCAGGTTGAGGGTGAGCCAGCGCCGGCCTCCCGCTCGGACCACCGCGCTGAAGCGCTGCACCTGCGGCTCGCTGTGCTCGAGCACCGCCTTCACCGCGCGAGGGGAGAGCCCCGGGTGAAGGCTCATCCAGTTGGACGGCATGTTGACCGACCGCGCGCCCCTCACCCGGTAGCCGCGTACGGCCAGGGCCAGCGCGATCAAGAACGGCGCCGTGCCGGCGAGCCCCGGCGGGTGCCACCGGCCGAGCGGAATGCCTGCGCGTGTGCACAGCACGGCCGCACGACGCCCGCCTCCACGGGGAAGCGCCGACACGAAGCGCACCACCTCCCACGGCGCCGTGAAGCCGTGAGTGGGAGACGCGATCAGCAGCAGCGCGTCGGCGCGCAGGGTCGCGGCCGCAGGATCTTCCAGCATGCGCACGTCGCCGTCGTCGCCCGCGAACCATCGGGCCGCGCGCAGCGAGTTGCCGGTGCCGCTGAACACCCGCGCGTCCACCCGCTGCATCACCGCACCTGCTCGCGGCGACGGTCCTTCTCGCAGAACTCCATCACCGCCTGCAGCAGCCGCCCGCACGCCTGGGGATCCCGGGCGTGCCGCTCGTTGCAGTTGGCGACGCTCCACGTGGCGGCGGCCATCAGCTCACTCATCGCCGGCACGTGCTCGCAGAAGTCAGGCCGCGCGAGCGTGTTCTCGAGGCAGGTGCGCAGGAACACCTTCTGCTCGGCCTGCGCGATGAAGCCGTCGGCCGCCTCGAGGCGCTCGAGCGACTTCGTCACGCAGCCGTCGGCGTCGGTGGTGGCGCCGAACGCCTTCGCCTCGGCCATGATGCGCTGGCCGTCCGCACGCAGCTGGTCCTTGTTGGCGCCGAACCACCACGCGATCCCGCCGACGCCCAGGCCGCACAGCCCCGCGAGGGCGAGCAGCACCACCAGCACGACCTTCAACCACTTCGGCATCGGCCCCCCGGTCACCCTCCGCGGGTGTGCATCTCGAGGCGGGGCTCTTCGCGCAGCACGGCCGCGGGCGCCAGGGGGCCCCGATCGAGAAGGGCGAGCCGCTGCTCCGCGCCACGATCACCTCGCCCGAGCCAGCGCTCACGAACGAGGGCCTCCAGCGCCGGCCCGTCGCCGCGCCGCAGGGGCGTCTTCAGATCGAGCCCCGCGGTCGCGTACAGACAGGTGAAGAGGGTGCCATCGGCGGTGAGGCGGGCCCGGTCGCACGCCCCACAGAAGGGCTGCGTCGTCGAGGCGATGATCCCGAACGCGCGGCCGTCGCGCAGCCGGAAGCGCTCAGCAGGCGCCGAGCCTCGACCCGCGAGCGGCTCGAGCTCACCGAGCTGGGTCGCCAGCCGCTGCAGCAGCTCGGCGCGCGAGACCACGTCTTCCTGCCGCCAGCGGGTGGCGCCGCCCACGTCCATGTACTCGATGAAGCGAAGCTCGGCGCCCAGGCGAGCCGCGAAGTCGAGCAGCGGCACCAGCTCGTCGTCGTTGACGCCCCGCATCACCACCGTGTCCAGCTTGAGCGGGAAGCCCACCCGAGCGGCCTCGGCGAGTCCGTCGAGCACGGCCTGGTGAGTGTCCCGTCCCGTGAGCTGGCGGAAGCGGGTTGCCTCGAGCGTGTCGAGCGAGACGGTCAGCCGGTGAAGCCCCGCCTGCCGCAAGGCCGCCGCGAGCGGCCCCAACAGCACGCCGTTGGTGGTGAGTGACAGATCACGAAGCCAGGGCTTCTGCGCCAGCAGGCCGATCAGCACCGGCAGCTCTCGCCGGACCAGCGGCTCTCCGCCCGTCACCCGCAGCGCCTCGACGCCCGCGGCCGCGAACGCCTCGACCAGCTCCGAGGTCTCCTCGAAGGACAGCAGGTGATCGCTCGGCAGCCACCGGTAGTTCTCCTCGGGCATGCAGTACTTGCAGCGCAGGTTGCAGCGATCGGTGACGGACAGGCGCAGGCTGCGCAGCGGTCTCCCGAAGGTGTCTCGCGCGCCGTTCACGTCAGTGGTGGGTTGGACCCGGCTCGCCTTCGGGAGGGTTCATCGACGCCGCCGGGAGGCCGTGGGAGGGCGTCATCTGAGAGGCCTCACGGGCGCGGCGCCGCGCCGTCATGTCTTCCTTGATGCGGATGAGCCCCTGCTCGCCGATCGCGTTGAACGCCTTCACCACCTCGGGATCGAACTGCGAGCCAGAGCATCGGGTGATCTCGGCGACCGCGTTGGCGAACGTCGTGCCGCGTCGGTACGGGCGATCGCTCGTCATCGCGTCGAGCGTGTCGGCGACCGCGAAGACGCGCGCGCCGATGTGGATCTCGTTGGCCTTCAGGTTGCGTGGGTAACCGCGACCGTCGAAGCGCTCCTGGTGCGAGAGCACGATGCTCGCGGGCACTGAGAGGAAGGGGATCGGCTGGATCATGTTGAAGCCGATGTCGGGGTGCTTGCGCATCTCGACCCACTCGTCGGGCGTCAGCGCGCCGGGCTTGAGCAGCACCGCGTCTGGCACGCCGATCTTCCCGATGTCGTGCAGCAGCGCGCCGCGGCCGATCTCCTCGAGCTCAGCGCCCTTGATGCCGAGCTGGGTGGCGATGGCGACGGTGTACTCGACGACGCGCACCGAGTGATCGCTCGTCTCGTGCTCGCGGGCGTCGAGGGCCGAGACCAGCGCCATCAGCGTGTTCTCGTAGGTGACGCTGATGTCCTTGAGGGCCTTGCGCAGCTCGGTGGTGCGGTCGCGCACTTTCCGCTCGAGCTTCTTCTGGTACTTCTTGCGCGCCAGCTCGATGCGGCGCTTCGCGAGCGCGCGCTCGATCGAGCGGATCAGATCGGTCAGCTTCGGCGGCTTGAGCAGGTAGTCCACCGCGCCGCGGCGCAGGCAATCGACGGCCGACTCGGTGTCTCCGTAGCCCGTCAGCATGATGATGGACGTGTCGGGGTGCTTCTCGCGGAAGGCCTCGAGCAACCACAACCCGTCCTTCCCCGGCATCTTCATGTCGGAGATGACGAGGGGCGTGTCGTCGCGCTCGGCCATGTCGAGGGCCATCTCGGCGCCCGACGCGGTGTCGCAGTGGTAGCCCTCCTCCCTCAGCAGGACCGAGATGACGTCTCGAACGGACTCGTCATCATCGACGATGAGGATCCGGGCGGGAGGGGGCGGGAGTGCTTCCACGATGGGGAAATCTGTCGAAACGGGGGCCTGAAATCCAGCGCGACGCAGCGGCGCCGTCAACCGCCTGAAAACCGTGCTGGACGGAAGGGCCGAAGATCCATAGCGGGGCGGTCCCCGCGCACGAGCTGGCCGATCAGCCTCGCGGTGATGGGCGCGAGCAGAATCCCGTTGCGATAGTGGCCGCTGGCGATCAGCAGGCCAGGGCGATGGCCGGTGCCCAGCAGCGGCAGCCCGTCCTCGGTCCACGGCCGCAGCCCTGCCCAGAAGCCCGCGACCGAGGCGCCCTCGAGGCGAGGACACGCACGGGTCGCCTGGGTCAGCACCGACGCGAGGCCAGCGGCCGTCACCCGCTTGTCGAAGCCCACCAGCTCCACGGTGGTGCCGCAGACGACGTGCCCGTCCGCGCGAGGCACGACGTAGCCGAGGCCGGACTTGAGCACGTGCTTCAGCGGCGACGCGCCGAGGGCGAGCTCGACCAGCTGGCCCCGCGCAGGCTTGAGGTGGCGCTCGTCGACGCCGACGCCGGGGAGCAGCGAGGTCCACGCGCCCGCCGCCACGATGGTCAGCTCGGCGCGCAGCTCGCCGCTGTCGTGGCGAATGCCGGCGACGGTGCCCTGTTCGTCGAGCAGCCCCGCGACGCCGACCGAGGTGAACCGTACCCCTCGCCTCAGCGCGGTCGCGGTCAGCGCCTGCATCAGCTTGCGGGGATCGACCTGGTGATCGTCCGGGAAGTGCGCCGCCGCCACGACCTCCGGTGAGACGTTGGGCTCGAGCGCCCGCACCTCGCCTCCAGAGAGCAGCGCCGCGCGGAGGCCCGCCGCCTGCTGCCACGCCACCGTCGCCTCGAGCTCGTGGGCCTGCGCCTCGGTGAAGGCCAGCTGCAGCGCCCCGGACTCGAGGTAGCCGGTCTCGACGCCGGACTCCGCGGTGAGCGCCTTGACCCAGGCGGGGTAGAGCCCCCGGCTGCGGAGGGAGAGATCGAGCATCGGGCCCGGCGCCTGCGCCTCGAGCTGTGGCGCGAGCATGCCCGCGGCCGCCGTGGACGCCTCGGCCCCGGGGATCGACCGCTCGAGCACCGTCACCTCGAGGCCCGCGGCGACCAGCTCGCACGCGATCGCCGTCCCCATCACGCCGCCGCCGACGATCACCACCTTCATGGAGCACCTCCGTCCAGCAGCACCACCGGCGTGAGCGTGAGCGCGTGTCTTTGTCGGTGCTGCGTCTGCCACCAGAACCACCCGAAGGAGAGCAGGGTGAGCACCATCAGCACGATCGTCCTGGTCGGGAAGCGCTGCACGAACCGCCTCTTCTCACGCGCGCGGGCCCCGGTTGCCAGCAGAAGCGTTCATGGGCCGGGCAGCTGCGCCGGAGGCTGCACGACAGGCTTGCGAACGATCACCCGTGCGCCTACTCACCCGACGAACTTCTTTCTCTCGTGGAGGGTGACGTGGCTGACCAGTTCGACGTGGTGATCATCGGTTCCGGTCCGGGCGGGTACGTGGCGGCGATTCGCGCTGGCCAGCTGGGCCTCAAGACGGCGCTGGTCGAGAAGGACAAGAAGCTGGGCGGCACCTGCCTGCACCGCGGCTGCATTCCCACCAAGTCGCTGCTGTGGACGGCGGAGCTGTTCGCGCACATCCAGCACGCGGCCGAGTTCGGCATCAACGTCGCCAACCCGATCGTCGATTGGGCGCAGGCCCAGAAGCACAAGCAGAAGGTCGTGGACAAGGGCGCCGCCGGCATCGACTACCTGATGAAGAAGAACAAGGTCACCGTCTTCAAGGGCGTGGGCAGCATCGCCGGGAAGGGGAAGGTCGAGGTCAAGCTGAACGACGGCGGCGCCACCCAGGTGCTCGACACGAAGAACATCGTGCTCGCCACCGGATCGGTCGTCACCACGCTCCCGTCGATCAAGATCGACGACCAGCGCGTGCTCTCGAGCGACTCGATCCTCACCCTCGATCGCGTGCCGAAGAGCCTGATCGTCCTGGGCGCCGGCGCCGTCGGCACCGAGTTCGCGTCGATCTTCGCCCACGTCGGCAGCCAGGTGACGATCATCGAGTACATGCCCAACCTGCTCCCCATCGAGGATCAGGACATCTCGAAGGAGCTCGAGAAGTTCTTCAAGCGCCGGAAGATCGAGGTGATGACGTCGACGAAGTTCGAGGCGATCGAGACGACCCCGACCGGCGTGAAGGTCACGGTGACCCTGCCTGACGGCTCGAAGAAGTCGCTCGAGGCCGAGTACTTCCTCTCGGCGGTGGGCCGCGGGCCCGTGACGAAGGGCATCGGCCTCGAGAAGACCAACATCCAGCTGATGCCGAAGGGCACCATCCAGGTGGACGCGATGATGCGCACCTCGGAGCCCAACGTGTACGCCATCGGTGACATCACCCCGTACCCGTGGCTCGCGCACTGCGCGTCGGCGCAGGGGCTGGTCGCGGTCGAGCACATCGCCGGGAAGAACCCGCACCCGGTCAACTACGACCGCGTGCCCAACGCGACCTACTGCTACCCGGAGGTGGCGTCGGTGGGCCTCACGGAGAAGAAGGCGAAGGAGAAGGGCTACGACGTGAAGGTCGGCACTTTCCCCTTCAGCGCGATCACCAAGGCGTCGATCAGCGACGAGGCGATCGGCCTCGTGAAGATCGTCTCGGACAAGAAGTACGACGAGGTGCTGGGCGTGCACCTGATCGGCCCTCACGCGACCGAGCTGCTCGCGGAGGCGTGCGTGGCGCTGAAGCTCGAGACGACCACCGAGGAGCTCGCGCACACCATGCACGCGCACCCGACGCTCTCCGAGATCATGAAGGAAGCGGCTGAGGCCACGCTGGGCCACGCGATTCACATCTGAGTCCCGGCCGCGGACGCGTCGCGACTCAGAGCGACATCAGGCAGGCCTCGACGGAGCCCCGCGCGCAGCTCTCCTCGAGCTGCTTCTCGGCGGCCTGAGGGGTACGCGGCACCGTGATCCCCAGCGCTGCGTTCATCGCTCCCAGCAGGCAGGCGTCGACGAACCCGGCCTCGCACGCGCGGGCCGCCCGCTCGAGCACGGCCAGGGGCTCCTCGCGACCGTAGCGGAGCGACTCGAGGGCGCTGTCTGCGCAGGCCCGGTCGTTGCCCGCCCCGCACGCGTCACGGAAGGCCTTGAGCGCGCGGGTGATGTCCACGTCGAGGCGCGGACCGAGGAGCAGATGTCGCCCGAGCTCGTCGCAGTCGCGCTTCGCACGGCCGCAGGTCGCGGTCCGCGCGGCGAGCTCCTTCTTCCACTCGGCTGGTCCGAGCGCCGCGCAGGCGCGCTTCAGGCCCCCCCGACAGAAGGGCGCCAGCATCGCGTCGGGCTTCGAGGTGGGCGCTCGGGCGCTGCGCTTCTCTGCGAGAGCCCAGAGCAGCAGCGTGCACGCCTCGAGATCGTCGTCGGCGCACCGGGCGTCGAGCCGCGCGATGGCCCGGCCCACGTCCTTCGTCGCCAGCGCGAAGCGGCCGTCGAGCGTGCAGGCATCGACCTCGTCCACGTAGCAGGCGCGCTCGCATTGCTCGGGCGCCGTGCGGCACGGGTGCACGAGGGTGAGCGGCGCGGGGATCTCCCAGAGCTCGGTGAGCAGCGCTGCTGGAGCCCGGCTCGCGCCCTCCGACGGCCCGGCCCGCCCGCGCACGATCCCGGGCAGAACGCTCAGCGGCGGCACGCGCTGGATCCGGCTCGCCCTCGCGCCCGAGGGCCCCTGCACCTCGAACTGGAACAGCTGCGGCGCGGTGAAGCAGCGGAACCGGTTGAGCATCGACGCCTTGCCCCCTTTCGGCGTCGCGTCCGTCATCGCCGGCGCGGTCAGCCGTGTGGGCAGCGTCGGCTGGTCGGCCAGCACCCGAAGCCGGACGAGCGTCGCCTCTCCGAACGGATCATCGAGCTCGATGGTGGCCGCGAGCTGGCAGGTGCCGGAGGCCTCGCCAGCGATGCGCCAGAAGACGTCGCGCACGGCGGGGGCGCTCAGCTCTTGAAGCAGCGGCGCGGCGACGATCGCCTGTCCCGAGCCAAACCGGTACGCGGCGGCCCGCCCATCGGCGCTCAGCACCGGGCCTGACGACAGGACCGGCCCTGGCTCGAGCTCGAAGCCCTCTGCGGAGAGGAGCCCTGCGGCGCGCTTCAGGGCTGGCGCGCCCGTGGTGGGATCCTCGCGGAAGCCCCAGGTCTCGCGCCGCGCGCTCGCGCCGGGGTTCGCCTCGACGAGCGGGAGCACCTGCAACCCGTCTCCGTCGTCCCGGGGGAGCCGGAGCAGCGCGACGCGGTGCGCGACCTTGACGACGTCGGCAGGGCGCACCTCGGCTTGCGGCAGGCGGACCGACACCGTGGTGGCCCCGGGAGGGATGATCGCGGCCTCGACGACCAGCGCCCACGCCCGCTCGGTCGCGCCGATGACGGCCGCTCCGGCGAGGCCCGCGGGCGTCCTCACGATCAGCACGCTGCCGCTGACGTCCGCGCTCGGCCCGGCGACTTCGCCCTCGGCGTTCGCCGGCGTGAAGAGCGGCGCGGGCGCCTCCGACGTCGCCGGCGCGAGCTGGACGGGCCCACCGGTGATCCGCCCGAGCGCGGCGTCCAGCGCGTCGACGGTGGTGACGACCAGCTCACTGCCTTCGCGCACCGCGAAGCCCACCACGTTGCCTTCGAGATCGACGACCGGCCCGGGGCGGCCCTGCAGCAGCTCCGCCCGACGGGTCGGCGACCCCGGCTCATCGGTGAGCCAGCCGCCGATGACGCCCTCGGCCGCGAGGATCACCCGCGTCTGGCGCGGCGCCCCGGCGAGCCGACGCAACGGCAGGGCCGCTCCGCCCCCGAGGACCAGCAGGCGCACCCCGGAGGCGACCACCGAGGACCCGAGATCGACCGGGAAGCTGCCCTGATCCGAGGACAGCTGCATCGTGCCCGTCGCGGAGGCGGGGAGCAGCAGCAGCACCTTCCCTGCGGCGGTGACGCGAACTCCGGTGACCTCGCGTGAGGAGTTCGTCACCAGGGCGTGGGTGAGCTGGCTGCGCCGCTCGTCTGCCAGCCGGGGCCTCGCGGGCGGTTGATAGACCGCGCCCTCGAGAATGGCCCCGAACGCCTCACGCAGCTTCGCCTCCCGATGCGCCCTGGCCCAGGTGGCGATCGCGAAGGTGTCTGCGCCGAGAATGCCCACTCGCAGCTGTCCGCGCAGGGCGGCGCGCCCCAGTTGGGCGGTGAACGCCTGTGTGGTGGACGCGTCGAAGCGGCCTTGCGTCGTCCGGGCCTCGGCGAGCGTGACGTGCTCGAGCCCGAGCGACTCCAGCCAGTCGCGTGCGGTGAGGGTGGCGCTCGCGAGGTCGAGGCCGGGCGGCAGCGACGCCTGGGCGACCTCGAGGCCCAGCGCCGGATCCTCGAGGCGTGTCGTCGCGCCCGCCGAGCGCACCACCAGCGCCGGGGTCGTCGCGGTGAGCTGCAGTCCGGTCTGCTGATCGATCCACGGTCCCCGCGCCGGCGGTCCCGATCGCCCGGCCAGCCGGGCCCGCGGCGTCCCGACGAGCGGCGTCGTCAAGGCGCCATCGAGCATCGCGGGGGCCAGCGCCAGAATCGCCGTCAGGCCCAGGCCCAGGGTGAGCCCCTGCAGCCGGCTCAGCACCTGACTCACGCAGACGGACACCGCCCACGCCACCGACAA
This sequence comes from Myxococcaceae bacterium, assembly GCA_016793095.1. GTDB lineage: Bacteria > Myxococcota > Myxococcia > Myxococcales > Myxococcaceae > Xiheimicrobium. The sequence continues at coordinate 98,966 of JAEUJQ010000080.1, forward strand.
CGCGACCGTGACCGTCTCTGCGCGCAGGCTGCCCAGCGCGAGCACGACGCCCGCGAGGCCCCCCAGCACGAGTGAGAGGCGCGACACCCTGGTCAGCGCCACGCTGCCGCCGGCGAGGCACGCGACCACGAGCCAGCCCGTCGCAGCGGGGACCTCTGGGCGGCTCGCGAAGAGCGCGTCGACCGCGACCAGCACCCCCATGGGCACCATGACGACGAGCGCGCCCAGGGCCCAGCGCTCCAGCGGCTCCGTGAGGAACGGCGCGAACGAGGGCCCGAGGCTGAGCTCCACGCTCGCGCTGGCCGGTCGCGGGCTCGAGGCGCGCGCCACCGGACGGGTCTCAGGCAGCGTCGGGAGCTCGCTGGCGTCGGGCGGCAGCTCGAGCGCTCCCTGCGGTGATGGCGTGGCCGGCGTCGAGGGCTCGGTGCGTACGGCCGGAGGCTCTGCCGGTCGCGGCCTCGCGGGGACGGCTGACGCCTCGGGCGCCGTTCGGGGCTCCCCCGGGACGAGGTGGGGGCCCGTCGGCAAGGCGTCTGCGTCGAGGCGCGGCGGCGTCGTCGAGGCGGGAAAGGCGCGCTCCTGCCGGGTGAGCCCGCCGACCGGCTCGTCGTCTTCGGGAGGCAGCTCGAGCGGCGTGTCGGTGCGCACGGCCTGCTTCTCGAGCTCGATCTTCGCGAAGCGGGTCGAGCCGGGCTCCGACATCACCCTGGTGCGCCGGTGGTTCGCGCTCAGGGCCGTCTGCCACCCGCAGCCCGGGCAGGTGTCCAGCGTCGTCGGGAAGACGCGTGCGCAGCTGGGGCAGACGACGGGTTCTGGCATCTCGCGAGTCGCCGATGGTACCGGCAACCGCGCCGATTACACCACCCGTCCGCGCAGCTCGGCGTGCGGGCGCTGGATGAGCTCGGTGGCGACGAGCAGGGTTGGCTCCACCGCGGCGGCCGCGCCTTCGAGCGCCGCCTCGACGTCGTGCTGCTCTCCTGCGAGCGAGAACCAGCCCTTGCCGCCGATGCCCTTCGCGAGGTGAAAGGCGGTGAGGTGCACCTTCGCCTTCTTGAGCGCTGCGTCAGCCGCGCGGAGGGTCGCTGACACGGTGTGCAGCTCGACGAGGCCCACGGAGTCCTCGCGGCCCACCACGCCGAGGCGCCCGTCGAGCGCCTGCACCACGCCCTCAGCGAGGTGCGGCAGCAGCAGCCGATCGAGCAGCCTGGGCCCCGCCGCCTCGACGCCCGCCTTGAAGGACTCTTCGACCTCGCCGACCTCGCCGGAGAAGACGAGCAGGTACTTTCCCGGAGACACCGCCTCGGCGATCGCGATGCGCACCCGCGCCCGCTTGACGACGGCGTCGGCCACCACCGGGCCCCTCGCGAGGGACTCCAGCTCCAGGAGGCCGAGCGCTGGGCCGGGGAGATCGATCGCCACGCGTCAGATGATGCGGAAGGAGTCTTTGAGCGTGCAGCGGCGCTCGCGCGTGAACGTCCTGGCCGTGGTGAGGCCCTCGCCCGTCGGCGACGCGATGGTGAACGACGTGTAGCCCTCTCCGGTGAGCCCCAGGCCCGCGAACGACGGCCCGTTCTTCACGAAGATCGACGTGTTCACCAGCTTCGCCATCGCCGAGAGGTTCTCGATGTTCGTCGAGTGCATCGTCGCCGTGTGGCCGAACCCATGCTCGGCCTGGAGCGCCGCCGCGATGCAGTCCTCGACCGTCTTGAGGCGGCAGAAGCCAACCACCGGCATCAGCAGCTCGGCCTGCACGAAAGGGTGCATCGGGTCCACCTCGGCGAAGAGCAGCCGCGTACCGCTCGGCGCCCGGAAGCCGGCAGCCTCGGCGATCTTCGTCGCGTCCTTGCCCACCCAGTCACGGTGCGCGTGGCCGTCATGCACCACCAGCTTCTCGAGGCGGTTGATGGCCGACGAGGGCACCTCGAACCCGCCGTACTTCGCCATGTTCTTCTTGAGCTCGTCGGCGATGGAGGCGACCGCGAAGATCTCCTTCTCCACGATGCAGACGATGTTGTTGTCGAGCGAGGCCCCGTCGACGAGGTCCTTCGCCGCGCGCTCGAGATCGGCGGTCTCGTCCACCACGGCGGGGGGGTTGCCCGGGCCCGCCGCGATCGCCCGCTTGCCCGAGTTCATCGCGGCCTTCACCACGGCCGGCCCGCCGGTGACGACGATCAGCCGGATCGACTTGTGCTTCATCAGCGCCTGCGCGGTCTCGATGCTCGGGCTGCCGATGGTGACGATCAGGTTCGCCGGGCCGCCGGCCGCGACGATCGCCTCGTTCATCTTCGAGATCAGGTGGCAGCCGACGCCCTTCGCCGAGGGGTGCAGGTTGAAGACGACGGCGTTGCCGCCGGCCACCATGCCGATGCCGTTGTTGATGATCGTCTCGGTCGCGTTGGTGGACGGGGTGATGGCGCCGATGACGCCGAAGGGCGCGCGCTCCATCAGCATGAGGCCGTGGTCACCCGACACGGCGTACGGCTTGAGGATCTCCATGCCGGGCGTCTTGTTGGCGACCAGCAGGTTCTTCTGGATCTTGTCCTTCACGTTCCCGAGGCCGGTCTCTTCCACGGCCATGCGGGAGATCTCCTCGGTGAGGCGGCGCGACACCTCGCGGATCGCCTCGATCACCCGCTCGCGCACCTCGACGGACGTGCGCACCCACTGCTCCTGGGCCTTCGTCGCGGCGGCGCCAGCGGCGTCGAAGTCGTCGAAGATGCCTGGGCGCTTCGTCAGAACGGCCGGGGCCACGGCACGGGCTGGCGCGGGCGCCTTGCCCAGCTCGCCGGAGAGCCTGCGCACCACCTGCTCGACGATTGCGTTCAGCTGGGCCTCGTTCATCACAGCACCTCGAGCTTGCGGGGACCGCTGTCGTCTTCGCCGTACACGCGCGCACGCGGAGCACCGGGAGAGCGCGGGTCGGCCTTCTCATACACCACCAGCACGCGCTCACAGCCCTCGCGGCTGATGGCGCGCTCCACCGCCTCCCGGGCCCGCAGCTCGAGCGCACGGACGGGGCGGAGCGACTCGTTGGGCGCCCGGGTCGTCACTTGACGTAGGTGAGGGTGCCGCCGACCTCGAGCTGATCGACGATCGCCATGATGACGGCGTCCACCGGGCGGTCCTTCGTCATCTCGGTCTGCCGCGCAGACGAACCCGAGGCGTACAGCACGACCTCGCCGACGCCAGCGCCGACCGCGTCGACCGCCACCACCAGCGTCGAGGTGGGCTTGCCTTCGGTGTCGAGCCCCCGCACCAAGAGGAACTTCGACCCGTCGAGCGTGGGCTCCTTGCGGGTGGACACCACCGTGCCCACCACCTTGCCGAGCAGCATGGGCTTCGCCTCTCGTTACTTCTGGCCCGACTCGGCCTTCGCCTGCTCGAGGCGGCCGAGGGGGAGGACGAGATCGATGTTGACGTGCGGGCGGGGGATGACGTGCGTCGAGACGAGCTCACCCACGCGCTCGGCGCCACGCGCGCCGGCCTCGATGGCGGCCTTGACCGCGGCGACGTCGCCACGGACCACCATCGTCACGTACCCGCCGCCGATCTTCTCGTAGCCCACGAGCTCGACCTTGGCGGCCTTCACCGCGGCGTCCGCGGCCTCCACCATGCCCACGAAGCCCTTGGTCTCGATCATTCCCAGTGCGTCAGCCATGTGCGTTCAACTCCTTGAAGCGAGGTGCGGCAGTGAAGTGATGAAGCGGACGACTCACTTGTCCTTGAAGGCGGGCGGTTCCTTGCCCGTGATGGACTGGATGGCCGCGATGGCGGCCTGCGCGGCGGAGTCGATCTCGGACTCGCTGCCGGCCAGGTACAGCCGGCCGAAGGCGCCGAACGTCATCACGTCGATGAGCTTCACGTTGGCGGCCTTCTCGGCCTCGTTGGCGGCGAAGGCTGCGTACGCGGCCGGCTCGCACTCGAGGATGAAGAGGGACTGGCCAGGCTCGATCATCGACCCGAAGCGGATCTTGTCGAGGATCATCGCGTGCATCGGCTCGATGGCGCGGATGATGGTGTTCGACACGATGCGCGGCTTCAGGCGATCGCTCTCGGCGACGCCCATGTGCTTGAGCACCGCTTCACCGGCGCTGCGCACCTCGCCCTTGTCGTCCGAGTGGAGCTCGAGCATGCCGTAGGCGCGCTCGACGACGAGGGTGGCGGGCTGCACGCTGGTCGACTTCAACGCCACGTCCATCAGG
>JAEUJQ010000013.1 GCA_016793095.1 Myxococcaceae bacterium
CCGGACCCCTCCTCGACAGACCAGACCCCGTCGCTCTGCTCGTCGCCACCGCACTGCTTGCCCGGGGCTACGACGGCGATGTGAACGTGAACGTCCTCGCCGACCGTCCAGATTCACGCGGTTCTCGGTGATCGTTCACACCACCAACTCGCTTCCGCCAACTCAGCTGCGTGAGCGCCGCACAGCGGCAGTCTCACCGCCGCGCTTCGGCTGCGGAAACTCGAGGTAGGCGTCCTTGGTCACGTAGTACTGCAACGCCTCGACGAGTTGCGCCGTCGTCGGCTTTCCCAGTTGCTGGCGAGCGTTCGACACGATGCCCTGCACATCTTGCACAGAGAGCAGGCGACGATACTGAGGCGGAACGTCCTCAAGCGGTTCAAGCGAGTAAGGATCAGTCCTCACGACCTGGGCTTTCACGGCGGCCGTGAGCTTCACGTCCGGCTCCAAGTACAGCGAGGACTCCCAATGGAATCCGTCGATCGCACGGAGAAGTTCGCCGAGTGTGCTCACCACCAGCCTCCCCACTGCTCCATGCCACCAACACCGCCAATGTGCAGCGACGATGTTTGAATAGGGCCTGGGGCCGTGTGCTCCGAGAGCAGCATCAACTGGAGGCGGCCTGGCTGCGGCGCAAACGGAATCGATGGCGGCGGTTGCGTGAGTGGGACGTGGTGCCAGGTTACGGAGTTGATGGGTGGGCCCTGCTTGAATGCACCGCGCGGACCCGGCGCAACGCCCTGGCTGATGCCAGGAAGCTGAGCCTCAAGCTGTGCCGCGAAGGCCGGGTCGGCCTGCATTGCTTCGAAGAGCTGCCGGTTTGCTTCGGCGAAGTGAGCGCCGCGGGTGGTACCCACTCCTCGAGGTAACTGTGCCTCGTAGAAAACGCCGTAGTTGACTGAGTTCGGATTCCGCGCGCCTCCGGCCAGCTTAGGCACGCCCACGCCGTCGTACTCGAAAGCTTCAGAAGGAGGCGCCTCGCTCGACGTCGGCCGGGTAATGAGGTCCCCGTTCTTGTCGTAGAGCAGATTCCGACGCAGCCGAAGCGGCGGCGCAAACATGCTCACCTGCGCATGGTCCCACTCGAAGAGCCCCGACCACCACGACGCCTCTGCGCGCAGCGGACCCAACACAAGTGACTCTTCGCTCGCCGCGAGATGGCTCACCTGAGGCGTCTCGAAAATGGGGCCGAGTCGTTGCTGGCCCCAAGCGGCTCCGCCTCGCGACATCCCGTAGAGCCCAGTGACGTCGAGCGCGAAGTAGACCGAGTTCTCCGCCATCGCGCCGGCAGTCTTCCGGTTGTAGCCACCCTCAGCGATGCGACGGGCATCGATGTCGAGCATCGTCTTGCCGTGAACGAGCGCCGAGTACGCCGGGTTCAGCATGTTCGTGGTGTGAAACGCCTCAAGCCGATCCGCATGGTCGAACGTGCGCTCGTCGCCCCACGCAGTGACCGCCACCGAGGCGGACATGTGCGTCATGCCTGCGAGCATCGCGAGGTTCTGATTGCCCTCCCTCGCCATCTTCCGCTGGAGGTAGCCCGTGAAGACGAACCCCATCCTCGTTCGGTCCTGAAGCGCCAGCGACCAGGTGTCCGCGCTCAAGCAGCTCATGTCACCGCTACCGGGAATGATCGCACAGCGGCCGCTCGGGTCGGTGAAGCGAGCCGGGTTGCCAGCGGCGTACAGCCAGTCTTTTTCACCAGCTGCGGTTGCAGGCCTCTCGCCCGCGTAAGGACTCGCCGCCCTTCGACTCTCGCTCGCGAAAACGGCACGGGCGTTCAGCGCCGAAAAATTTCTGGTTGGGGCCCACTGCGTTTTTCGGCCCTCGGGCACGAGTGAAGACGAGCGCGCGTCAGCGCGCACGCTGTCGACGTCGACGACGGCGGCCGTAGCCGCGGTGGCCAGCATCAGCAGCACGAGTGTGGCGGCGCGCTTCACGGCGGTGACTCTACGTCAGCGCCGCGCCGGACTCGACGGCCTCTCTTCCTCGCGAGCTCCGCGCTGTGGGCCCTGGGGCAGAGCAGCTCGAGCTGCGAGGGCGTGCAGCTCGCCGGCGTCGCCCTCGAGCTGTCCGACGTCGTGCGCGACACGGGCTCTCATCATCCGAGCTCGTCACCGCGCCGGCGTCGAGCTCCACGCACACCAGCTCGAGCACGAGCTCGTCGATGTTGGCGCGGACGTTCGCGAGCGGCGCCGGTTCGGCGATCAGCACCGACTTCAGCGCGTCGTCGACCGAAACGACGGCCCTGGCTGGCCCGTGGCGCGACGTTCTCCACGTGGCCGGCACCTCGGCACCCCTTGGTTTCACGCTTCGTGGCGCCAGTCGCTTTCACGTTGACGTGTCTTCACAGGATGGGGGCGAGGGGAAGGAGGCACGGCATCGAGCTCCCCGCATGGAGCGAGGCGAGCGCGGCACGCGCGCAGCCGAGCGTTCTGCGTCAGAGGCCGCGCGCAAGCGGCCGGGCGTGGCGACGCGCCCACGCGCGGCGCCCTGGGGAGCCCCCAGCGGGGGCGGACGGGACTTGTCGAGGCCGGCCCTGAGTGACTTCGACGTTCGCGAATTCGAAAGCACAGGGCGTGCGCCCGGAGGGCCGGGCCGGGGTCCTTGGCCCGCGCGAAGCCCCCCAGGGGCCCCGTGCTGCAGCGCCGGGCTTCATCGGCGCGGAGAGCAGCATGGGGGGATGGGTTGCCCCCCTTGGGGCTTCCTTGTTTCGGGGGGCGCCTCGGAAGGGGGGTTCCAAGGGGGGAAACCAAGGCGGGGGGCGAGCGGCACGTCCCTGTGCTTCTTGCCCGGCCGACGTGTCAGTTTCTGTCCGGGAGGGCGGGGGCCGAGCGGGCGCTCAAGCCCGCGGCCGTCACTGTCTGCGACGCGGACCCGTGGGGGGGCCCACGGGACGCGGACGCCGTGAAGAGACGCGCGAAGCGAAGAGACGCCGCAGCGCCGGCCGTCACTGTCGATGTCACAGGCGACGCATGCACCGCGGCGCCGGCCGTCACCATTCACAGGCCCGACGGCTTGCTCGTGCACGACTTGCTGTTGCTGTCTGCAAGCCTTTCGGGCCGGTGCCCCTGCATCACTTCACTGTGCCTCCCCGCCCTTCCCCTTCACCCCATCTCTTCATCCGCATCCTCGCCCTCGTCTTCGTCCTCCAGCTCGAGTTGCGCCAGCACGTCGTCGGCGGTGGTGGTGGCGGGTGTTGGCGCTGCAGTCGGTGACGGGCGGGCAGCAGGGTGACAGGCCTCGTAGACTTCCTTCAGCTTCACAATGCTGACGCGGGTGTACACCTGCGTCGTCTCGAGGCTGGCGTGGCCCAACAGCTCCTGGACGAAGCGGACGTCGGCGCCGCCCTCCAGCAGGGCGGTGGCGCAGGCGTGCCTCAAGAGGTGGCTGCTGCCGCGGCCCTTGAAGCCCGACTGGCGCAGGTAGGCCCTGACGGACTGAGTGAGGGTGCCCGTCGACATGCGGCCGCCGGCCTCGGAGAGGAAGAAGGCGCCGTCGTCTTCGAAGGAGGCCAGGCGCGGGCGGACGTCGCGCAGGTAGCGGGCCAGCCAGTCAGCGGCGCGCTGCGGCAAGGGGACGACTCTGTCCTTCTTCCACTTGCCCTCGCGCACGAAGACGGTGCCCTTCTCGAAACTCACGTCGTACAGCGAGACGTTGCACGCCTCGGCGCGCCGCAGGCCCGTCGCCCACAGCAACTCCAACAGCGCCCTGTCGCGAAGGCCCACCAGCGTCTCGACATTGGGCACGGCCAGCAGCTTCTCCACCTGAGGCACCGTCAGGGTGTCTCGAGGCAGGCGGAGGGGCTGGCGTGGGAGCTCCAACTCGGAGGCCGGGTTGGCGGGCAGGAAATTCTCCCGGCACAGCCAGCGGAAGTACATGCGCAGCTGGACGAGGAGGACGTGCTGACGTTCCACCGAGAGAGGCTGGCCGTTGGGCTTGCGGAAGTAGAAGAGGTGGCGCTGGTACCTCTCGAGAATCCGCTTCGTCACCTCGGCGGGCCTGGCCAAGGCCCTCTCTTCGCACCAGGCGACAAACAGCCGGAAGTCCCTGGCCCGCGAGTCCACCGTCGCGGCGCTGTAGTGCCGCACCTGCAGGGACTCGAGGTAGCCCAGCATGGTGGCCCGCAGGGAGTCGGGCGTCATGCCCTCGTGGCCCAGCCAGTCGCGCGGTGTCTTCTTCGGCCGCCGCTGCCTCACCATTCTCGCGTCGAAGCGGCCCTGGCCCACCCGCGTCGGCGGGCGCCCACTCATGGGACGTCACTCCCGACTCCGACTGCGACGGCGACGGCCAGCGCGGGCCCCGAATGTGGCTTCGTCGCCAAGCCGAATCCTGGCCAATTCGGCTTTACCTCTTGCGGGGTTGAGGCGTCGGGGGTGGGCCCGAATGCACCCCGAATCCTGCCCGACTCGCCCCGAATCCTGGCGGGCTGCCCCGAATCCTGAGTCGTAGTCCCACGCAGCGCTGACGCTTCGATGAGGCCAGCCGAGGGCGTCGCGTGGTGTGCCGGCAGGAGTTGGTAGGCGAGGCCACCGCGTGCGCCGCGTTGGCTGGCCACGTACTCGAGGCGCTCGAGTCGGGTGAGGTGCAGGTGTAGCTGCGTGTCGCCCGCCTTCAGCGCCTCTCTCAGCTGCCGCCTGGTGAAGTGCACCTCGGCCCTCGGGCAGCCCTCGTCCGCCGCCCGCGCCGCCACGTAGCCTTCGAGCTGCGTCAGCAAGCGTCGCGTCTGCGGTGGCAATTCGTCCAAGGTGCGGCCCAGCACGGCGGCCGCGAGGCGGTTGGCCGTCTCGATGTCGCTTGGCTGCACCTCGACGTACTCGACGACGCCGCCCGCGTGCGTCGCCGTCTTCACCTCGCGCTGGTGCTGGTGCAGCAGGGCGATGGCGCGGATGAGGGTGAGGTACTTCGGGAAGTCCCGCCTCGCGCGCGTCCTGTCGTCGAGGAAGGTGAGTTGGTGGGCGAAGGGGTTGGTGACGGCCAGCGGCCGCAACAGCCGCTGGGCATTCTGGTGCAGCGTCAGCACCGCGTCCTTCGCGCGCTTCGCCAAGAGGCCTTCCAGGGTTTGCTTCTCGCGCTGCTGGTGGTGGATGGCCTTCGTCTGCGCCCTGTCTTCGTCCACCGTCAGCACCAGGCAGCGGTTGAGGAGCTCCTCGTCGAGCTCCGTCGCCGTCGTCGTCAGAAACAGCTGCGTGGGGCCCTCGACGCGGTACTCGTGGGTGACGAGTCGCCCGGTGTGCGGGTCCTTCCCGGTGCTGGCGATGGTGAGTTCTCCCTCCGACTGCAGCAGCTTGAGCGCGTACGCCGCGCGGGAGGCACCCTCTTCCTCGACGACGGCCAGCACCTTGTGACTCAGCGAGACGTCGCCCATGTAGAAGAGGGACTGCCCCGTCATGGCGGAGAATTTCGTCTTCTCCTCGTCGGGCACGAAGGCCAGCACGGCCTCCATGAGGGACGACTTGCCGGCGGCGGACGACGACTGGATGAGGACGGCGAGCGGCTCGTCCAGCTTGCGGCTGACGGCGGCGAGGTAGCCCACCAGCTTGTTGGTTTCTTCGCCGACGACGCCGCAGCGGCCGAAGTCGTCGAGGATGCGCGTCAGCAAGTCGGGCGTGCGCAGCAGCTCCAGCGCGGCGGTGCGTTCCTCCTCGGTGAGGGTGGGCACCTTCGGGCCCTTGGCCTCCTCGCGCCGCTTGTCGAGGAGCGCCTCCACCTGCAGCAGCAGCTGGCCGACGTCGCGCTTCACCGTGTCGGCGTCCTGGCTGCACTCGAGGCTGGCCTGCTGCACGAAGGCCGCCCGCGCCTTCGCTGAGTACAAGTCGAAGGTGTCGACGTGGAAGGCGTCGCCGACGCCCAGGAGGACGTTGAGGCGCAAGGAGTCCGGCGGGTGCGGCTTCGCCAGGCCGCGGAGCCGGTAGCGCCTCGGGCCGAAGGTGAAGACGCCCTCGTCTGTGTTGGTGGCCTCCGCTGCGAGCCCCGCTGTGCCTCCGGCTACGGGGCCGCTCCGGCCGGTGGTGGCGCTGGGCGGCGAGGGTTCGGATTTCGGCGGATCTCCCTGACCGCCGGTGCTGGGCACGGGACGGTGCGCAGCGGGAGCCGCGCCAGGCCCGGCCTCGGTGGTGGCCGACACCTGGGCCGTGGCCGTCTTGGCGGAGGTGGTGACGGCGGCCCTTTTCTCCCCTTGGGCAGACAGCACGGAGCCGGTTGACGCCCGGGCGGCCGAGTCGTCCGGCGAAGCGACTAAGGGAGGCAGCTGGGCTGGCTTCGTTTTTCGAGGCGCGCTGTTTCCCATGTGGCCCATTGGGCGGGCGTGCCGGAGGGCAACGCCGAGGGACTTGGAGGCCGGCTGCACTTTGAGGGCGTACTCGTTGGCGTCCATGCCGCGGGGAAACTCCACGCGGTAGCAGTCGAAGCCGTGCTGCTGCAGCTGCGCCGCCAGCGTCTCGGCAGCGGCGTCGCCGGCGTCGTCCCTGTCGTAGGCGATGAAGACGTCGCGCACCTGGTGGCGCCGCAGCGCCTCGAGATGGTGCGGCGTGAAGCCGGCGGTGCCGTACGCCGCGGTGACGTGGCGGAAGCCGGCGCACCAGAAGGCCAGCGCGTCGAGGATGGCCTCGCAGATGATGGCGGCGCCGTCGCCCTCAGCGAGGCCAGCTGAGTTGAAGGCGCAGCGGTGGGGGCCTGGCAGGTAGAGGTGGTTGGGGGTGCCGGCGCGGAGGTGGGTGCCCACTTTTCGTCCGTACAGGCCGACGACGGTGCCGGCCTCGTCGAGGAGCGGCACCACGAGGCTGCCGGCGAGGTGCTCGTGCCCGGACTCGCGGTAGACGCCCAGGGCCTGCAGCCGGCCGCGCAGCTTGGCGCCCTGGACTCTGTCGGCCATGGGGAGATGCAGGCCCAGCGTTCTGTCGGAGAAACCCAGGCGGAAGCGCTTCACGGCTGCGTCGTCGAGGCCGCGCTTGGCGACGTACGCCTTCGCCTCGTCGGAGGCCGCCAGCTGCTGCTGGTAGTAGCTGGCCACCTGACTCAGCAGCGCCGCGTCGTCCGCGTCCGCCTCGACGGGTGACGGCAGTCGCCGCACCTTGGGGCCCACCGGCTTCGGCGTCAGCGCCACGTCGTTGCGCAGGAGCTCGACAGCGTGCCGGAAGCTGACGCCCTCGGCCTTCATGACGAAGTCGATGACGCTGCCGCCGGCGCGGCAGCCCAGGCAGTGGAAGACATTCTTCTTCGGGCTGACGACGAAGCTGCCCGTCGTCTCCTCGTGGAAGGGGCACAGGCCGACGAGGTTGTCCGGGCCCTGGCGCGCAAGCGCCACGCCCTTCGCCTCGCACAGCCTCACCAGCGAGACGTCCCGCTTCAGCTTCTCGAGTTCGACGTCCGAAACGCGCGCCACGCGGTGCCTCCCGGAAACGTGTCAAGCGCGACGGGGCCGTTTTCAGCTTGTCGCGTCCGGTTGGTGTAATATGTCACCATGGCATTTACGACAAGACGTAGTGCGGCTCGCCTTGAAACTGGACGTACCCTGCCGGCCATCGACGTCGGCAAGGAGGAGTCCGTCATGGCGAAGAAGAGAGTCGTCACCACCATCGAAGGTGCAGCCGCCATCGGCCGCCGCCTCTCCGAGTTCCGCAAAGCGCGAGGCATCACCCAGGTGGAGCTGGCCGAGCGCCTCGACGTCTCTCAGGCCGTCATCTCGCGCTACGAAAGAGGCGACCTCCTCCTTCATGGAGAGCTCATCGCCACCCTCGTCGGCATCCTCCGCGTCTCATCCGACGAGTTGCTTGGCATTCACACCAAGGCGCGCGGCCCTGCTGCCCTCGCTCCCGTCATCGACAAGGGCCTCGCTCGTCGCTTCGCCCTTCTCAACACCCTCCCCAGGCGCGACAAGGAAACCGTCGCTCGCACCATCGACGCCCTCGTCGCCGCGCGCGGCGGGCCGGGCAGGGCCGCGTAGGCCTGCTATCGGATGTTCAGCTCTCGAGACGCCTTCACCTCCAGCAATCGAAAATCCTTCAGCACGTAGCCTTCTTTCTTGGCGCCAGTCGTAAAGATGTAGGCGCTTGCAGAGAGCTCGTAGCGACCGGGCTCGAGTGGCGGATCTTGAGGCTCCAACACGTCGTGAAAAAAGTAGAGTGGACGGTCGGGCGTCATTTCACGAACGTCGCTGCCTGCGCCCCATGGGGCCTCTCTGACGAAGCCGTACTCGAGTGTCCCTGGCTTGAGTGGCAGCTGCGAGAGGACCGCGGCGGCCAAGACAGCGTTCTGGGAGACGAGAATGGGCTGATGCGCGCACACCTTCAGCACGATTGGGAAGGTGCGCGTCCCTGCTTTCGGCCTTTGGCCCTCCAAAAAACAAACCTCCGCAGAAAAGGGACTCACGGGGCTGGGCCTCGATAGAACTCGTAGTAGGTGCGGAACAGCTCAAGGTCGTCTGCTCCGAGACCAAGCCACCTGCCTTGCCAGATGTTGGTTGAGGTCGCGAACCGCTCCTGCACCGCACTATCGAGCGCCTTCCACTCTTGATATGTCCCACCACCGCTCAGGAACTTCTTGAAGTGCCGAAAGTGCCGCACCTCGTGAAGAATCGTGTTCGCAAGAATCTTGGCGTTCCCGAGACTGTTGTTCAGAACGATCGTCGAGCGCGTGCCCTGCGGCTTGGCGTAAAAAATCCCGAGATCATCGCTTGAACTGATGAAGGTTTGATTCGTCTCCTCGAAGACTGTTCGGATCTGCTTCGCGTAGTCCTCACCGAACGCCTGCGCGATCTCCTCGAAAGCCGCATCCACTTGTTTCGTCGTCGACAACTGGAGAAACGCGTCATCCGGGATGCCGATCTTGGCCGTCGGCGGCTTCTTCATGAACAACAGCTCGGCATCAGACAAGCCCGCAACTCCACCGAGGCTCTGCTCGAAGAGTCGGCCGAATCCCAGTGGGTCACTCACGGAGTTCGACAACCACGAGTTACGGAGAGCTGGAGACTTCGCCAGTCCACCGGCGGCTCCGCGGCCCCCCTCGATGATGAAGGCCCCTTCAACGACACCGAACGGCGCCGTCTCTCCGCACGTCCACCAGTCACCCTCCCAACAGGCGCCGAAGCCACCTAGGTTCGTTCCTGCACGAACGAAACTCTCCTGGGTGCCCTTCACGAGGTCACGCGCTCCCCATGGCGACATCTGGTACATCGGTGTCATCTTGTACGTACCAAGCAGCGCGCCGCCGGGGTTCGCGGCGATGGCATCACCTGCGTTCTCGAACTCCGTCGCCAGCTTCACCCCAGCCGCGACCGGCACCGCACTTGGCCCCTTCACATCGAAGGCCGGAGTCGCCGGCTGGCGGATGTTGGGCTGGTTCTTGAGCCGCCCCCTCATGCACAGGCCGACGTCAAACTGCGGATTGCCTCGGGCGAGCATCTGACAATCCACCTCACGCCCACTCGGGTCGGTGAAGCGAGTAGGGTTGGCAGCTGCATAGCCGTAGGCGTTCAGCTCGTTGGGCGACTGGAGGTACGAGGCGGCGCCGACAGGGTCACTGCTGAGCCACGTCCCCGTTCTCGGGTCCTGCCAGCGCTGCTTGGCGTAGATGAGTTCGAGAGCTGATTCTGCGCGGTGTCCAGTGAAGCCAGCACTCGAGGCCAGCGGGCCGAAGTTGGAGGCGAGAGGAGTGCGTGTGCCCCAGGCGTCGTACTGCGCCTCATTCGTACCGGACGCGTTCGTCTGGGAGAGGACGCTGCCGAGGGCGTCATGGGTGAAGGCATTGACGCCGTCTCCCACCCGGAACCCAGCCACCGCGCCCGTGACGCTGGAGTCCTCTCCCGCCTCCTCTTCGCCGTCCACGCCGCCCCACGTCCACGTCCTCGTCTGCGCCGCCCCCGGAGGCCCCGTCGCCGGCGTCACCGTCACCGTCGCCCGCCTCCTCATCCCCAGCGCGTCGTACTCGTACGCCGCCGAAACCCCGGGCGCCCCGCCCACCTGCGGCCGACTCGCACTCACCAGCCGCCCGTCGGCGTCCCACCCGTACGTCGTGGTGACGCCTCCCTCCGTCCGGCTCGTCACCTGCCCCTGGCTGTCGTGCGTGAGGCCCACGTCCACCACGGTGCTGACGACGTCCCTCACCGCCTCCAGCACCCCGTCCCCAGTCCGGTACTCGTACCGCTGGTGCTTCGTCGGGTTGGCAGTGCTGAACGCGACGGGCCACGGAGTCCCCGCCGCCCACGTCTTCGCCTCGTCCCTCGTCCCGTCCGCGCGCAGCCGCCACGCCTCGACGTGCCCGTCCCACTCCTGCGCCGCCACCAGCCGGTCCGCCTCGTCGTACGCAAAGCGCCGCTCCCCGGCCAACGCGCTCGCCCCCGTCACCACCTCGCGCGTCCGGTTGCCCCGCCCGTCAACGCTGTACGTGGTGACTCGCGTGGGCGTCGTCACCGTCGAAAGCCAGCCACGCCCGTCGTACCCGAAGGCCTCCGCTCCCAGCCGCGTGAGGCGCTGGCCGCCTGGCTCCCACGCCACCAGCGTCGTCCCCCACGGCGCCGTCTGACTCGCGAGCCGCCCGTACCCGTCGTACGTCGACGTCACCGTCGGTGGCACCGGGCCGGGGCCCAGTTGCTTCGTCTGCACCTGGCGCGTGCCCGTCACGTAGCCGTAGTCGACCCGCGCCAGGCCGCGCACCACCGACGTCAGCCGGTGGGAGGTGTCGTACTGGAAGGCCTGAAGGACGGGACTGCCAGCGCTGCGCGTCTCCGTCACCTGCACCAGCGCGTCGAAGCCGTCGTAGCGCAGCTGCTTGCCCGTCACCCCGGGCCCGTTGCTGGCCGACGGCAGGTACTGCACCGCCGCCACCCGGCCACGCCCGTCGAGGAGCGTCTCTACCGTCTCGCCGTTGGGCGTCTGTGTCGTCGCCACCCCGTCCGCGTACGTCGTCGTCCACGTCGTCGTCGGCCCCACCTCATGGCGCGTCACCCGCCCCAGCCCGTCCTCGTACGCCCACGTCTGCACGGGCGTGCTGCTGCCGGCTGGAGGCGCCACCGCCGTCAGCCGGTTGAGGTCGTCGTACTCGTACTGCCACGTCGCCCCGCCGGGCAGCGTCACGCTGCGCAGCTCGCCCCGCGGGCCGAAGGCGCGCTGCGTCTCCCTCACGTCCGAGGTGCCCGCGCCCGTCCGCACCTTCTCCGCGCGGCCCAGGTCGTCCCAGTCCGTCTCTGTCGTCGTCGACTCGGCGCCCCGACTCACCGTCTCCCGCGTCGGCAGGCTTCGCTTCGCCGTCCCCGGAGGCGAAGTGGGGGCTAGCGCCGTCTCGAATTCGTACCCGCGCGTCGTCGTGCGCCCGTCGGGCGTCTCTACCGATGCCGGCAGCCCTCGCCCGTTGTACGTGTACCTCGTCACCTCCGCGGGACTCCCGAAGGCCTCCTCCACCAACCGCCCGTCGGGCCCGTACCTGAAGTGCCTCGTCGGCGCGTCCGCGGAAGTCTCCGTCTCCTTCCGCCCAAGCCCGTCGTGCACCCACTCGTCCATCACCTGCCCCACGGTGTGCTTCGTCGCCTGCCCCAGCCCGTCGTACTCCCACGCCTCCGTCGGCGCCGTCCCGTGACTCCAGGTGTGCGTCACCGTGCAACTGCGGCCCGCCCACGTCGTCACCGCCTCGTAGCTGTACGAGGCCAACCCCTTCGCCCACTCGTCCCTCGCCTGCACCGGCCGCCCTCGCCCGTCCCACGTCCTCGTCACCGTCTGCGTCCAGGTGCCGTCCGTCACCTCCACCTTCGTCGGCCGGGTGCCGTCGTACGCCGTCTTCGTCACCCGTTGTGTCCCGCCCGCGTGCTGCTGCACCTCCACCACCTGCCCCCGCCCGTCGAAGCGCCGCCTCGTCTTCCTCGCGGCCTCCAGCACCGGCGCGGGCGCCGTCTCCGTCACCCAGCCCTCGCCCTCGTAGCTGTACGTCCAGACCGACGGCGGCCGCGGAGCGAGGTTGCCCTCTTCCCGTCGTACCAGTCGCCCGGCCTCGTCGTGCGCGGTCGTCACCAGGAACCCGAGTGGACCTGTCACCGTCGTGTCGAGGCCCAGCGCGTCGCGCTGGTACGTCGTCTCGAGGCCCGCCTCGTCCACCTCCTTCACGAGTGCGCCCGGGCCGTCGTACTCCCACGTGCGCTCCGCGGCGTCAGGGTGGCGCTGCGCCCTCACCCGCCCCAGCCCGTCGTAGTCGTAGAACGTCGTCTTCGGCGTCGTCGCCCCTGCCGACGTGGTGACGTCTTCCGTCCTCGACAGCAGGCGCCCCCGCGTGTCCACGACGAGGACTTCCTTCTCTGTCCTCACGCCGTCCACCTCGCGCGTCACCGTCACTGTCGAGGTGCGGCTCGCGGCGTCCTGGTACGTCCGCGTCTCGACCACCTGCTTCGTCGACCCACCGGAGGGGTAGCTGCGCTGGTACTTCGTCAGCCGGCCCAGCACGTCCTGGTACTCCCAGGTCTCGGTGACGCCAGAGACGAGTTCCGTCCGACTCACCAGCCGCCCCGCGGCGTCCCACGCCTGCTGCACCGTCACGTCGCTGCCCAGCGCTATCTCTGCCGGAGGCCCGAGCGCGCTCGCCTTCACCTGGTACGTCTTCGAGCCCACCTGTGCCGCACGGACGAAGCCGCTCGTGTCGAGGGAAGTCTTCGACACCGGCGCTCCGCCATCGAGCGTCGTCTGGGTCGCGACCGTGCCGGACGCCCGGGCCTGCTGGTCGCGCGGCACCTTGACCTCCGCACCCAGCACGTCCGTTTCGCGCAACACTCGCCCCTCGGTGTCCCTCGCCACCTCCCGCACGAGAATGCTGCCGCCATCGCCCGCCTCGACGGACTCGGACACGAGCAGCCCCTGCGTGTCGTAGCTGTACGAGTGCCACGAGTTGCGTGCGTCGCGCCTGCGCGTCAGCCGACCGGCGTCGTAGAGGTTCTCTTCGGTGGCCGTCGAGGCGTTGTTCGCGCCGTACCGCCACGACGTCGCGGTGACGAGCCCGTCCACCGTCGTCGTCGTCCGCTGGTAGCCCGAAACGTTCGGGTACCGCTGCGTCACGGTCAGGGCATTGTCTGCGAGGGTGTACTCCGTCTCGACGACGTCATCAGGGTTGCCTGGCCCAGTCCCCCTCGTGGTCCGGCGCAGCTCCCTGCCAACGGCATCGTACTCCACCAGCGTCTCGGCCCCCGTCTCCACGTCCCTCGTTTGCGTCACCCGCCCGTACGTGTCGTACTCGAGCTTCCGCGTCAGCGACGCCAGGGCCGTCGAGGGCGAGGCGCCGGGCTTCGTCAGCACCAGTTGTCGGGGCAGGCCGGAATGCGGGTCGAAGTCGCTCGCCACCACGACCCGCCCTTCCTCGTCCGTCCACTGAGTGAGCCGGCGCTCGTCATCGTAGATAGCGCCGGAGAAGGGAACGAAGGTGCCTCCCTCGCCCACCACCTTCTCCTCAGTGATGCCTCCATGCGCGGGGTCCACCGTCGTCGTCGTCACGACCGCGGGCCGGGTGCCTTGCACGGGTTGGGTCACCGTCTGCCCTGCCGGGAACCGGTCGCTGGTGTACTCGACGAATGCCCGCGGGCCAGTCGCGGTGCCGAGCGAGGGGTCGGCCGCCGAGTAGGCGCTCGTCACCGTGGTGCCACCGGAGCGCAGGCGGGCATCCAGTCCTGGGTGCTGGGCGAAGGCCGTCGAGTCCACCATCGGCCCGGGCTTCACCGGCGCGACACTGTCTTTCTGGCTCGTCCACACCGTTGCCGTCGATGACGTCCCCAACGTCGTGGAGTTCGCGGCGCCGTACGCCGCCATGCCGAATGACACGACCTCGCCCGTGGCGAGCTTCAGTGTCCTCCCGATGCC
Organism: Myxococcaceae bacterium; assembly: GCA_016793095.1. Lineage (GTDB taxonomy): Bacteria > Myxococcota > Myxococcia > Myxococcales > Myxococcaceae > Xiheimicrobium. The sequence goes on from JAEUJQ010000013.1 coordinate 13,824, forward strand.
TCCGCTCAAGTCGTGGGACACGCCCTGCTGGCCCGGCTCCCGAATGGTCGCGACGAACTCCTGGCCCGACACCTGTGGCATGTCGGGCAAAGGGGCCTCGAGCGACGAGCGCCCGTACTCGCCCAGCCATTGCACCAGCCGTGTGCCCCCGTCCGGAGGCGCAAGGAGCAGCTTCGCGCGCGACACCTCGTTCGAGCCTTCGATGCCCTTGATGCCCGAAGCGGCAGCGGTCTGGTACTCGTAGCGCCACTCCTGCTCGTCAGCACCGGCCGTCGAGCGCACGGCGCCCTCCAGCGCGAACGTCTCCTTCGATTGGGTGAATGTCACGACCGCCACATCGGCGACGTTCATCAACTTGACGGACTTCAGCGGCAACAACCCCCAACGTCTGGCCGCCACCTTGAGTTCGTTGGGCGCGTCCTGGGCGACGGGGTCGTAGGCGAATTGAAACTCCCGCCCGCCGGTGACGCCTTGTCGGGCGACCCGTTCGACCCGCGACGTACCGGAGGAGTAGTGAAGCTGGAGCCAGTTGGCGGGCAGGTCGGCGTCGAACCACGTGGAGGGATCAGCCCCAGGGCCTTCGTCGATGCCGGTGAGGAACCAGCGCTTCTGCAAGGCCTCTCGGCCCCCGTCCGGCAACGACGCCTGCTGGTCGCCCGCCGCGGCAGGCGAAGGCTCGACCTGGTGCCTGAAGAGCAGCCGGCGGCCAGACGCCTCAGTGACGATGAAAGCGGCTCGGGGCGCCCCGTTCACCGTCTGGAGGACCCGCCGAATGGTGGCACCATGGCTGCCGTCGTTGTCGCAGTCAAACGCGGAGCCCATGCCGGCAAATGTGCAGCGGACGAACTGCGTTGCCTCAGCTCCCATGAGGAGCACAAGACGGTCCGCGCTCTCCTCGACGAGCTGGCCTTCGAAGTTGTGCCGCCAACCGACGCCGAGGGCACCCACCACGTTGTTCTGGTTGTTGTAGCTGCGGGTGAAGGCCATCATGGTTGGGGCAAAGGGCACTGCCAGATCGGTATGTTCGAACGTCAGTCGCCCGGTGTTGACCGACACCGGACCGATAGCGGGCTGTGCCCAGACCCGGGAGTCGAATGACTCGAAGCGCCCTCGAGGGGAGCCAAGCTCAACGACCGACCAGGGCACGCCCGGAAGGTCCTTCACGATGCGGATAACGGGCTTCTTCGCCTCCTGGATGCCATCGTGGCGCTCGAGCTCGGCGTAGTCCTCAGGCAGCAACGCGAGGAAGGTTGCCGTCCCATCGGCGCCCGCCTCCACCAAACCGACCGTACCACCCACCTCGTTGGGCCCTGAGACGACGGCCCAGGACTGGGCCTGCCGCCGCACGTACGTCCTCACCAGCACTTCGCTGCAGGTGCCGTCCGAGCACAACTCGACGGTGGCGCGGGTACCCGTCGGCACCTCGGCCTGGCTGATCGTGAAGGTCGCCCTCGGTCGCTGCGTCGTCTGGCGGCTGTTCGCAGTGCGCGCCGCCTTGTTCTTCGCTTCGTTCCGGGTGTAGGCGCTGTTGGACGCGACGAAGTCCGTGCGTCTCGTCAACCCGTAGAAGTTGGTACGCCACAGCACGTTCTCGGCGTTTCCGGCGAGGAAGAGTTCGAGGTAGACGATGTCGTTGGCCTCGAGCACGTCCTCGACGGCGTCGGCGTCACACTGCCCCCTCAGCGTCAGGGCGCCAGGGTTGAAGTGCAGGTCGCACTCCCGGCCGAAGCGGTCGCTGCCGATGCGCAGGCGGAAGTTGCCCAGAGGACGCTGGACGCGCGTCTGCGTCACCGGGCCGAGCAGCGCCGCAGCGAACTCGTACGAGAGGTCGCCCGGCTGAGCCTGTGGGTCGGGCGTGGGCGCGGTGAGACTGCGAACGACGACCTCCCCTGCGTCGGGCTGGAACGTGCGTGCCCACGCGCCGGCGTCGAGATCGATGACGCGGAACTCGTGCTCTCTCACCGCGTCGTACCGCTCGACGAGCGGCGAGCCGCTGCCCCCATCTTCCCCTGACGCCCCTGGCCGAACGGGCTCAAACGAGCGGTACACGCCTTTGAGCGCGATGGCCCTCAAGGGAATGGAGCCACCATCGAGGCGCTGGGTGAAGAACGGGGGAGGCACTGGCCCGGGCGGCGTGGTGCGGTTGACAGGCATACCACTGAGCAGCTCACCGAACTGAGAATGCCCGACGACGTGGACGTAGTAGATCGCCGTCGGCAGGCTCGACAGCTGCTGGAGCGCGCCGCCAACCTGAACCACCTGGCTCACCTCGACGAGCGTGGTGGCCCCTCCCGGGGCGATGGGGAAGGTCGGCACGACGGGCTGTTCGATGGCAGACCCGGTCCACCGCGCCAGCTGGCCCGACAGGGGCGCAACGCCGGCCGGCATGTCGATGATGCGATATTCCCCAGACAGGCAGACATTCCAGGCCGCGTCAGGCGCACCCGACGGCAGGTCCGCGCATGGCACCTCGAGCGGCAGGCCGCGGGAGCCGATGTCCACGAGCGCGCCAGCGTCGCGGAAGCGGATCGCATAGGAGCCCGCGTCCCGCTGCTCGGAGCTGCCCAGCTCGAGCGCGAGGGGCTCGCACACGCCCGCCAACTGCCCTTCCCGCTCGACACAGGCGCGGTACGCGCGCGGCTCCGACCGGACTCCCCACCTGGTCCTCACTGAGATGAAGTCGTCGCCCGTCGTGGCGAGGCCTCCATGGCGAACGAGGGTCTCGCTCGAGTTGGCCCCCGAGTTGCTGTTCAGTCCCTGCGGCCTTCTCGACCGCGCGACGCGCAGCTCGAGCTCGGGTGGATACAGCGAGAAGCTGGTGGGAATGCCGATGTCCTGAACGGTGCATGACGGCACCTGTCCCGTCACTCCTCCGACTGGGTTGTCAAAGAGCGGGAAGCCGGGAGTCGTGCACCCCCCGTCAGGCAGTGGCGCACCAGGGATGAGGCCGCCGTCGGGCAAGAAGGGGGAGACGCCGCGGAAGCGGTTGATGGTGGGCACACGGGTGCGGACGAAGCCCGCGTAGCCGGTGCGGTAGTTGACCGCGACGAGGACGAGCGGGTCGCCCGGACTCAAGGTCGAGTTGTATTGGTCGTTGGCGCAGTTGCGGTCATAGAACGGAGCATCAGCCGGCGTCGGTCCGCCGAGAGCGTCGATGTCGCGACACCGCTCAAACTGGTTGGAGCGGATGATGGACGTGGGCCCCAGCCGCAGCACGGAGTACGCGGCGAACGGCGCAGCGCACAGGGTTCCTGCGTCGCTTTCGAGCGCACGGCCAGGCACGGTGGTGATGATGGGCTGCGTGAGGTCTTCGGCTCGGAAGATGGACACCTCGGTGCTCGCGATGTCGAGCGCAGAAACGGACGTGAGCTCGGCGTCATCCCCAGTCCACGCCACCCCTGGTGCGTCGGGCGAGCTGCAATCGAGGGGAATCGGTTCCCCGCGCCGGTTTCGGAAGACGAGATGGCCGTAGAAGAGGCGGGCATCGACGTTGATGTCAGCGCGGCCCATGAACCCGGACCCCACCCCGAGCTGCGGCGAACAGAAGTCATAGGTCGAGCTGACGTACTGGAACGTTGGCTGTTTCCCCGGGCCTTTCGAGAACGCGTCGAGTCGGAAGCCCACGGGAATCGTCGCGCAAGCGATGCCGACCGATGGGCCCCAGGTCAGCACAGGCAGCCCGAACTGCCCGGTCGGCCCGGTGCGCCCACCGGCCGTCATCGACCCGGTGAACTGCACCGCCACGCCGGGAAACCGCACGAGCGAATCGAGCGAATCGCCGGTCGAGTTCGCCACCTCGGTGACCGCGAGGGACCCGGGTCCCCCGTCAGCCCCCAGCGAGAAGTCCAGCCGATGCTCGATGACGTGTGCCTGCGCGTCTTCAATGAGGCGGAACGTGAGGAACGTGACGCCGGGGGCCAACTCGACGGTCGACGCCAGCTCCACTTGCGCCTGGCCCTGCTTGTCACTGACGGTAGGCAGAACGTTGGTGCCGTCACCTCGTCGTGCCGTGACGAGAATCGACAGCGGGGTCGGCGCTCCTTGCTGAAGAGCGACGGCCTTGAAGCCGATCAGGAACCCGCCCTGCGGCCCAGGACTGATGGCCGCCAACGCTTCGGGGCTCGGGGGATTCTGAGTGCCAGTCGCAGCGCGCGTCACCACCAGACCGGGCGGCGTCGAGGCGGTAAACCGCGTCCGCGACGTCGAGGCGCGGACGGTGCCCCGGACGACGTAGGGGAGAGAGTTGTTGAGGATCTCGTCGAGGGCCGAGATGTGCGCTGAGTAGGGCTGCCCGAGGAAGTCGGCGTGCGCTCGTGGCAACACCCAGTCCACGACGTCATCGAAGGACTCCGGCATCAGGTGCAGCCAGCCCAGGCTTCCATCAGGCGCGCCTCCCGTGGGCCCAACGGGGTTGAGGAGCGGCTCCACCACCGCAGCCTCTTCGTCGGCCAGCATGCGGTAGCCAAACCACTCGAGGCTCGCCGGCTGGAAGGGCGCGAGCGTCTCAATGCGCGCGCCATCTGCCGTCACCCGCCCGAAGCCAGCTCGAGCGATGGTGGCCTCGGTTGGCGAGTACCCATAGAAGAGCGCCAGCCGTCCCGGTGGAGCGTTCTCGGCATTCGGCACCGACACCGTTACCGGCGCGAGCAACCGCGTGCCCGCCGGCGTCATTTGCCAGAGGTGCACCGGGCCGAGCGTGTCCGAGAACCTGGGGCCCCGAAGGTAGACCGGCACCTCGGTGAGCGTCACAGGGCCTGCGAGCCGGCCGTCTGAGAAGACGATGGCCTGGGCCGGAAGGTCCAGCGTGACGCTCCCGGCCCGAACGGCTCCACCTCCGCTGCTGACGGTCGCGGCTCCGGCCACGTCGACGGGGTTCAGGAAGACCGTCGCCTCGAGCGTACGCTCGCCGTCCCTCGAGAGAAGGAAGCGCTTCACCGACGGCATCAACCTCCCGTCGGCCAGTTGGCCACCCTCGAAAGTCACTTCCCAACGCCCGGTTCCCGGAACGAAGAGACTCCAATTCCCCTGCTCCGTCGTACGGGTCGACAGGTTGAGGGCGTCAATGCGAACGGCGACGCCGGGCAGCGGCAGCGCGTTCTCATCCAGGACGACACCGTGCAGCTCAGTGAGGGGCTTCCGCACCGAGAAGGAAGAACGAAACGGAGCCGACAGCCCCGGCCCTACCTGTGGCGACACGTTCGCGACCTCGACAGTGATGCGCTGTCCCTCTGGCAGCGCAGCCTGCGCCGCAAAGGACAAGGTCTGGTCGCCGGGCACCAGGTAGTACCCGCCGGGCAGCACCACGCCGTTGGCCTTCACGACGAACTGCGTGGAGAAGTCGGCGGGCTGAATGGCCTTGTTGAAGGCGATGGTGACGCGGCGGTCGGTCTCGATGTCAGTCGCCCCGGAGGCTGGGTCGATGCCGGTCACAGCGAGCGGCTCGGTCGAGGGGTCGCGGTAACGCACGACGACGGTCGCGCGTCCTTCCTGTCCGGCGACGTCCACCGCCCGGACGAGGATGGTGGTGTTGCCGAGCGCCAACGGCACCGTTGCCTCGTAGTCTCCGGCTGCGTTTGGGAACGCCTGGGAGGTGCCGATATCGACGCGGCTCAACTGCATGGCGGCGTTGACCCGAGCGCGCACGTGCACCACCGGCTCGTCGACGTTGGCGCCGTCGGCCGGCGCGAGAATGGTGACGGTGGGCGGCAGGCCTGAGGCGTCGAAGCGCTGGGTGAAGAAGGAACGGTTCCCCACCTGGTCGGCCGCCTCGACGACGATGGAGGTCCGGCCGGTCGAGAGCGTGACGTCGGTGACGAAGCGGCCGGCGAGGGTCGCCACCGCAAGCCCGTCTACGCGCACCTCGGCGAGATGGAGGTCCGCGGCGGTACCTTCGATGGTGACGAGAGCCGAGGTGGCAGTCGCGGGGTTGCTGGCTGGCCGGACGAGCGTGATGGTGGGCGCGGTGCGGTCGACGGAGATGGTGCGCTGCGCCTGAGCCGTCGCGCCCGCCGAGTCCGTCACCGACACGGACACCAGGAAGTCCCCTTCAGGCGCCGCAACCTGACCCGAGTACTCGCCGAGAACGACCGCAACTGGCGTGCCGTTGATGGTGAGCGCCCACGGGCCAACGCCACCGAGCACGCGTCCTGAGACTGACACCATCGGGTCGCTCGTGAGGGTGCCGCCGACGGGCAGGTCGATGAAGACCGCCAGGCTCGAGGGGACGCCGCCCCCTGCGGCACCGCCCGCAAGGCCGCCGCTCGTTCCGCCTGCTGCACTGCCGGCTGCCCCACCAGCCGTGGCTCCCGCCGTGCCGCCGGCTACTCCGCCCGCAGTACCTCCCGAAGCTCCGCCCGCGAAGCCGCCAGCCGTCCCTCCGGCCGCGCCGCCCGCGGTACCTCCCGAAGCTCCGCCCGCAACGCCGCCAGACGCGCCTCCTGCCTCGCCTCCGGCCGCGCCACCGGCCGTTCCGCCGGCCTCGCCGCCCGCGCCCCCACCAGCCGTTCCTCCGGCCGCGCCACCCGCTGCACCACCACCCGTTCCTCCTGCGTGGCCACCCGCCACGCCACCGGCGAGTCCGCCTGAGACAGCGCCACCGGCGACTCCACCCGCGACGCCACCCGCCGTTCCGCCTGCCTCGCCGCCCGCGACCCCACCAGCCGTCCCTCCGGCCGCGCCGCCTGAGACACCGCCACCAGCCGCGCCACCCGCTGAACCACCACCCGTTCCTCCCGCCTCGCCACCCGCCGCGCCACCCGCG